>JAJDXG010000045.1 GCA_022823365.1 Gemmatimonadota bacterium | reverse complement strand
CCCTGCGCGCGATGCAGGAGCTCCTCCACCTCGTCGCCCGGGCCACATCGCTCGTGCAGGCCTTCCGCGACCACGGACACCAGCTGGCGCGCATCGACCCGCTGGGGAGCGATCCCCCGGGGCACCCGCAGCTCGATCCCTCCTTCTTCGGCACCAGCATGGAGCAGCTGGAGGCGCTCCCCGCATCCACCGTCTTCGGCGACGATGGCGACGAACGGGTCCCGGACTACCTGAAGCGGCTGGAGCGCGCGTACTGCGGGTCCATCGGATACCAGTTCGAGCACCTGGAGTCGCCGGAGCGCGTGCGCTGGCTCTGGCACCAGGTGGAGTCGGGCGCCCACGCGCAGCCGCTGACCCGGGAAGAGCAGGTGGAACTGCTGATCCGCCTGGCCCGGGTGGAAGGCCTCGAACAGTTCCTGCACCGGGTCTATCCGGGGCAGGTGCGGTTTTCCCTCGAGGGCAACGACATGCTCGTGCCCATGGTGGACCTGGTGCTCGAGGGGGCGGCGGCTCGCGGGTGCCGGGAAGTCGTGATGGGGATGGCCCACCGGGGCCGGCTCAACGTGCTCGCGCACAGCGTGGGCGTCGGCTACGACGAGATCCTGCGCCAGTTCGAGGGCGCGGCCCCGGCCCCGGACGGCATCCTCACCCTTCCCGACGACGAGAGCGGGATCGGGGACGTGAAGTATCACCACGGCGCCACCCGCGACCACGTCCTGCGCGACGGAAGCACGGTGCGGGTCACGCTGCTTCCCAACCCGAGCCACCTGGAGTTCGTCAACCCGGTGGTGGCCGGGCTGGCCCGGGCACGCCAGTTCGCGGGTTCCCGGCAGGACGACGCACAGGACACGGCCGCGGTGGTGCCCCTCCTCATCCATGGCGACGCCGCCTTCGCGGCCGAGGGCGTGGTGGCGGAGTCGCTCAACCTGGCCCGGCTGGCGGGATACGCGACGGGCGGGGTGGTCCACCTGATCGTCAACAACCAGATCGGCTTCACCACCGACCCGGAACAGGGACGTTCCACCCGGTACGCCTCGGATCTGGCCAAGGGCTACGACATCCCGGTCCTGAGCGTGAACGCCGACGATCCCGCCGCCTGCCTCACCGCGATGCGCCTGGCGATGGCGTACCGGGCGGAATTCCACGACGACATCGTGGTGGACCTGATCGGGTATCGGCGCCACGGGCACAACGAAGGGGACGACCCGGGCTACACCCAGCCGCGCCTGTACCAGCGCATTCGGGCGCATCCCACCGTGTTCACCCTTTACGCCGAGGGGTTGGTGCAGGCCGGCGTCGTGACCGCGGACGAGGTCGCAGCGGCCCGCAGCGGCACCACCGATCGCCTGCGGCAGGCGCTGGTCGCGGCCAGCGCGGCGAAGCCCTCCGCTGAAGCCGGACAGGCCGGGACCGCTTCACCCGAACAGTCCGCGGAAGACGCGGCCCGCCCGGACGGGGATGTCGTGCGGGAAGCCGACGGGGACCCGACCGAAGCCTGGGACCGGGATGCCCGACCGACCGCCGTCCCGTTGGCGACCCTCGCGGAGATCAACGCCGCCTCGATGGCGGTGCCGGAGGACTTCTCCGTCAATCCCAAGCTGCGCCGGCAGCTGGAAAGGAGCCGGAGCGGCTTCACCGCGGAATCGCCGCTCGACTGGGCCCATGCCGAAGCGCTCGCCCTGGGTTCGCTGCTCCGGGACGGGATTCCCATCCGCTTCAGCGGCCAGGACGTGCAGCGCGGCACCTTCAGCCATCGCCACCTCGTCTTCCACGACGCCGGGACCGGCTCGGCGCACGCGCCGCTGGCGGCCATGGCCGGCGCCCGCTTCGAGATCCACAACTCGCCGCTGTCGGAGACCGCGGTGCTGGGCTTCGAGTACGGCTACAGCGTGGGCGCGGATCGCGATCTGGTGATCTGGGAGGCCCAGTTCGGCGACTTCGCCAACGTGGCGCAGCCCATCATCGACCAGTTCGTGGTGTCGGGGCAGGCGAAATGGGGACAGCTTTCGCGGCTGGTGATGCTCCTGCCGCACGGCTACGAAGGCCGCGGCCCGGAGCATTCGAGCGCCCGCCTGGAGCGCTTCCTCCAGATGTGCGCCGCCGGCAACGTGCGGATCGCCAACCCCACCACGTCCGCCCAGTACTTCCACCTGCTGCGCCGCCAGGCGCACACCCCCGAGCGTCCGCTCGTGGTCATGACCCCCAAGAGTCTTCTGCGCCACAAGCTGGCCCGCTCGCGGGCCTCGGAACTCGCCGGCGGGGGCTTCCATCCGGTGCTGGCCGAGGACGCGGGGGACGAAGCCCGTGCTTCCGCGGTCCGGCTCATCCTCTGCAGCGGCAAGGTCTACTACGACCTGCTTGCGAGCGAAGAGCGCGCCAACGCGAAGGATGCGATGCTGGCCAGGGTCGAGCAGCTCTATCCGTTCCCGCGGCGCGAGATCGCGGAGTTGCTGGCGGGTCTGCCGGCCCTTGGCACGGTCGTCTGGGCACAGGAAGAGCCTCGCAACATGGGCGCCCGCCCGTATGTGGCACCTCTCCTGCGGGCGCTCATGCCCGAAACCCTGACGTTACGTCAGGCTTCGCGCCCGGAGTGGTCCAGTCCGGCCGAGGGCAAGATGTCCGACCACATGAAGGGCCAGCGGCGCATCATCCGGGAGGCCTTCGCGGAGTAGGCGCCCCTCCTCACCAGCCGACCGCGTAGGCAACTCGCCGGGGATCCGCCCCGGCCATGAGCGTCCCCGTCCGGGCATCCAGCGTGATTCCCTGGATGCTGCCGAAGGCGTATCCGGGCGACAGTTCCACGGCGTATCCCAGCGCTTCGAGCGCCTGGGCGACGCTTCCGGGCAGTCTGTCCTCGAGGCTGAACCGGACATCCGCTCCCGCGCGGTAGAAGTTGGGCTCACCGCGGAGCGTGAAGCGGGGCGCCGCGATGGCTTCCTGGATCGGCATCCCGAAGTCGAGCAGGTTCACCAGCACCTGGAACTGGGTCTGGCCGATCGTCTCGCCGCCCGGCGTTCCCAGGGCAGCATGGAAGCGCCCGTCCCGGAGCACGATGATGGGCGAGTTGTTGAGGATCGGAATCTGCCCGCCTCTGACATAGTTCACGTTGTCCGGGTAGGGAGCCGTCGAACCGATGCGGGTCCCGTTGTTGAAGGTGAGGCCGGTGTTGCCGACCACCACCCCCGTGCCGAAGCCTCCGCCGTGCGTGGGCGTGGCCGCGATGACGTTGCCGAAGCGGTCCGCGATGGAGAAGCTGGTCGTGCTTCCCTCGTACGACTGCTCGGCAAAGTGGCCCCGCGGCCTGTCGGACGGTGCCTCGCCCGCCGCGCGCCCGCCCGGCTGGAGCACCTCGACCCGCGCCGGATTCCCGGCCGCCGGGTACGCCATCACCTGGGAAGGATCGATGAGCGATCGGCGCGCCGATGCGTAGTCCTTCGAGAGCATTTCTTCGACGGGCACGTCGACCAGCGCCGGATCGGCCACGTAGGCGTAGATGTCGGCCTTGGCGACCTTGATCGCCTCCGCCAGCAGATGGATGGTCTCGGCGCTTCCGGGCCCGAGGGCCCCGAGGTCGAAGCCCTCGACGAGATTAAGCTGCATCGTCACCTCGAGACCGCCCCGGGACGTTGGCGGACTGGTGTAGATGTCGTAGCCCCTGTAGGTGGTGTGCACCGGTTCTGCCCAGATGGGCTCGTAGCGCGCGAAGTCCTCCATGGTGAAGTCGCCGCCGTTCTCGCTGTAGAAGCGCGCCATCTCCTCGGCGATGTCGCCCCGGTAGAAGCGGTCGAAGGCGGCCTGGAGCGCGTCGGAACGCGACTTGCCCGCCGCCAGCGCCATCTGTTCGGCCTCGACGACTTTCCGGAGCGTGTTCGCCAGATCGGGCATGCGGAAGTTCTCGCCGGGCTCCGGCACCCTGCCGAGCGGCAGGAACATCCGCCGGCTCGACGGGAAGCTCTCGAACAGCTCCTTGTGGGACTCGATCGACGCCACCACCGATGGCTCGATGGGATGGCCGTTCTCGGCGTAGTCGATGGCCGGCGCCAGCACCTGGTCCAGGCTCATGGTGCCGAAGCGATCCAGAAGCGCGATCCATCCCCCGAAAAGGCCCGGGACGACACCCGCGTGGATTCCCTTGTTCAACTCGTCGGCCGTGCGGTTCGCGGGATCGATGGCCAGGGGAGCGGCGCCGGTGGCCCCGAGCGAGTACACGCGGTCGGAGACGCGGTCGTACAGGGTCACGAACCCGTTCCCGGCCATCCCGGACATCTGGGGCCGCACCACGTTCAGGGTGGCGAGCGTCGCGACGGCGGCATCGGCGGCGTTGCCCCCGGCCATGAGCATGCGCAGACCCGACATCGACGCCAGCGGATGCCCTGCCGTCACCAGTCCGTTGGGTCCGGGGACCGCGGGCCGGTGCGCCGCCCGGTCGAGGTGCCGCGCCAAGCCCCTGTCCTGGGCAACGGCGCCCGGCGGCAGAAGGAGGGCAGTCGCGGCGAAGAGCGTGATCATCGGGATCGAAAAGCGACCCATCAGGTCCTTCCTTTGTGAGACGTTAACGAAGGAGCGCGGGCCGGAACTGCGGGGTCCGGTCAGCAACATCGTACACAGTAAGCCGACCGGGTCCGCGGAGACACTCCAGGCCTGTACGCAGGCAACCGGGGGTGGGTCACCGGGCTTTCGTGACGACCCGGCGGCCCACTCCCGGAGGGGTGCGGCGCAACCTGCCTGCCGCCCCCGCTTCCAGTCCGATCCTATCCGCCCAGGTTCGGGTTCGTGGCGCGCATGACCTCGCTGAACCCCCAGCAGGTGGCCCGGTTCTGCCGAAGCACCGCATCGGCCATCACGGCCGGCAGCGTGGCCTTCACGTTGTCTATCATCCGCTGGATGATGGTGTCGTCGGCTGGCGTGTACCCCCCGGGGAAGAACTGCGAGAGCTGGTTCAGCCGGTAGAACTCTCCGCCGCGCCGCGCCTCGAGCCACATGTCGATCCCTCTTTCGAGGATCAGCGCCTCGAAAGCGTCCTCGACGCTCATGGCCTCCCACGCCGGTACCCCGATCTCGGCCCTGGCGGCGTTGATCATGTCCAGCCCCTGCTGCCACTGGCCGCCCCGGATCAGGGCTTCCGCCTCGATGAGCCGCATCTCCGAGCCCTTGGTCAACGGGACGTCCGACGTGCCGTCCGGATATTTCTCCACGGAGACCAGGGGCGAGATCCCGTCACCACCGGCGCGGTTCGCGTCCTGCGACGGAACCCGCGGATCCCCGGTCTCCACGTAGTAGTCCCGGAACCAGGTCAACCCGACCGTGACGTTCCGCCGCGGATGCGTCTCGTGCCAGACGGCGTTGGTCTGCCGGCCCCCCTGGGCAACGTCGTTGAATTCGGCATACCAGGCGAAGTCGGTGGGAACCTGTCCGGCGTCCGCGACGGCTCCGCTCAGGTCGCCCAGGATCAGGCGAACCGAGGCCCGCCCACCGTAGCCGGCGTACGTCAGGTCGCTGGCGCCGGAGGACATGCCCACGCCGATGGCTTCGGTGAAGTGTTCCTCGGCCCTCTCGTAGTACGCGCTGCGCGGCATTGCGGGGCCGTTGTCGAACACGGCCTCGCAGTGAATGTCGCCCAACAGCCGGTTCGAGAATCCGGCCCACAGCCGCGCCTCGGCCATGAGCGCGCTACTCTCGACCGCCCCGCCCGTTTCCCTCATCCGGCGGATGCCGTCCTCGGCCACCCATCGGGCGGCGTGCGCGTTGTTGGTCCAGTTGTTGTAGTCGGGCCGGTCCGTGGGGAGTATCCCCCTCGCCGCGAAGAGGTCGGCTTCGCCCGAGGTGCCGGCCCAGATTTCCCCGAAGAGGACGGCGAACCGGACCGCTCCGCTGTTCGCCCCGTTCAGGCCCAGGGAGAAGTCCCCCGCCATCCCGTTCACCAGCGCCTGGAAGGCGTCCTCCCGGTTCAGGTTCTCGTCGAGGATGTTCCCCGGGTTCGTAACGTCGCATCCGGTCGTGGCCACGACGGCCGCCAACAAGGCAGACACCACGCCGCCTCTCGACCACCGTGGGGTGCCTCGTCTCCCTGGTCCTCTCGTTCCTTTCTCTATGTCTGTCTTCATCGTCAACTCCTCCGGAATCATCGGTAGTCGGTGTGGTCGGCCTCAGAACGACATCCGGAGCGAGAAGTCAAACCGCTGAACCGGTGGCAGCAGGTAGTTCTCGTTCCGGGTCAACTGAGGTTCCCCGGCCGTGTTCCAGGTCTCGGGATCGAGGCCCCAGTAGTCCGTGATCTTGAAGAGGTTGGTTGCCGCGACGTGCAACGCGAGAGAACTCAACCCTCCGGGCACCATGCTCTGCGGCAGGTCATAGCTGAGCGCGAGGCTCCGGAGCCGGAAGAAGTCGGCGTTGGTGGTGAGCGAGCCGCGGTCGGGCCGCTCCTTGCACCGGGACCGCTGGAGGGCGGTGACGTCGCTGAGGTTGCCGGCGGCCATCTTCTGCTGTATGTCGAAGCAGGCGGGCCAGGTGCCCCGCTGGGTGTTGGCTTCGGCGGTGCGGCTGAACATGACCTGCCCTCCCTTGAACTCGCCCCGGGCGGAGATCTGGAGGTTGTCTCCGATCCGGAGTGCGCTGGAGACGGTCCAGTTGAGTTCCGGGAAGACCGGCCCGATGAAGACCCTCCGGCCGAAGCGCGGATCCGGATCCTCGGCGTACACGGGCTCGGCGATCTCGTCCGGGTTGGTCACCTGGAAGTCGAAGTAGGATGCCAGCGGGTAGCCCTCGCGGGCCCAGATCCGGCCCCCGATCTGAACCGCGTCGTCCTCGCCCAGATCGATCACCTCGGACCTGTTCGTGGAGAGGCCCAGACCCAGCTGCCACGAGAGGTCGCGGGTGCGCACGGGCTCGGTATCGAGACCCACTTCGATACCCTTGTTGTCGATTGTGCCGATGTTCAGGAGCTGTGATCCCTGGAAGCCCAGGGTCGGATCCAGTGCAACGGGTACCAGGGCGTCCAGAGTCCGTTGGTAGTAGTAGCTGAAGTCCAGGCCCACACGCCCGTCCCACGCGCTCATCTCGAAGCCGGCCTCGATCTCGCGGGTGCGCTCCGGTCCGAGCGCGGCGTTCCCCAGGTTCTGCGGGCTCACGCCGGGCTGCCCGGTCTTGGTCTGGATCGGCGACCACACCCTCTCGGCGTCGAAGAAGCCCGGCGCTTTGCCGGACTCTCCGAAGGCCACGCGGAGCTTTGTCACCTCGAGCGCGGCGGGCCAGAAGGCCTCATCGGAGATGACATAGGAGCCCGAGAGCTTGGGATAGGTCTGGAGGCCGAAGTCGCTGCCGAATGCACTGTTTCCATCCACGCGCAGGCCCGCGGTCAGGTACACCCTGTCCGCGAAGCCGAGCACTTCCTGGACGAAGAAGCCCGCGTTGACCTCGCGGAGCCGGTTTTCGACCACCTGCCGAACCGCTCCGGAGGTGAGAGTGGGCTCCTGGGGGCCGGCGAACGTGGTCGAGAGGCCGTGCGTGTGCCGGACCAGGTTGTCGAAGACCGCGAAGCCGGCCGACGTGTTCGTCGCAATCCTGCCCACATCGGCCCGGTACGTGGTGCGGAAATCGATGGTCTTCGTCTCGGTGCGGAACCCTGCGAGACCACGTTCGCCCCTCGGGACGAACCAGGAGCCGAACGGCGTGTCCGCGATGTGCTCCTGCTCAACGTAGTCGAAGCCCAGGGCGGCTCTCATCTCCAGGGCCGTCGTCGGCTGGTAGCCGAAGTCGATGCCCGAAATCCAGTGTGTCTGGTAGTCGTCGAAGTCGAGCTCCAGGACCAGTTCATCCTGATCCTCGGTGTAGTCCCTGCCGCCCCGCAGGACGTTCAGCATGAAGCCCTCCGCCTCGCCCCCGTTGGCGATCCAGTCCACCCGCCGCCGGCTGAGGTGGTTGTTGAAGCCGATGGTGATGGCGGAACTCGGGGCGAAGGAAGTGTTCGCCCGCACCGTCCATTCCCTGGACTGCTGGTCGGAGGGGAAAACGCCCTCGTCACCGAGCCAGCGGCCCGACAGGAAATAGGTCAACTCGTCGCGCCGTCCCCGGGCCGACAGGCTGTACTCCTGGAAGTAGCCGTAGTCCAGCCACTGGTCGAGGAAGATCCCCTCGGACTCGGGGCCGTGCGTGTTGAACCAGGCCTCGGAGGGTCGTCCATGCGGCCCCCATTGGACCGGCAGGTGGGAGACGCCCTGCGTGATCTTTGCGTCCCAGACCGTAACACCCTGCTGGAGACCCGTCCCGGACTTGGTGAAGATCTGGATGACGCCTCCTGCGGCCTCCGTGCCGTAGAGCGTGGTCGCGGCCGCCCCCTTGATGACCTCGACGCGGGCGACGTCCTCCGGGTTGATGTCGTTCAGGGGCGAGCTTCTCTGACCAGGGGTGCTGGCGGTCGTGAGGCCTGGCAGAGGACCCGACTTCGGGGGTATGTAGTGCCCGCTGTAGACCCGGATGCCGTCCACGTAGATGAGGGGCTCGTTCTCTTGGGTAATGGAGTTCACCCCGCGGATGCGGATGGTGGCCCCCGAACCGGCATCTCCGCCCGTATAGAGGATGTCCAGCCCGGTGGCACTGGCCGCCAGGACATCGTCCATCGTCTTGATGGCGCGCCCCCGGACATCCTCGGCGTTGATGGCCGAGATGCTGTTTCCGACCTCCCGGCGGCCCACCGCACCGGCCGTCCCGGTCACGACGATCTCGTCGAGATCGATGGCCCGCGGCGTCAGGGCGAAATCAGCCACCGAGGCCTGGTCGACCTGGATGGTGACCTCCTGGGTCTCGGTCGGGTAGCCCAGCAACATCACCTGAACCTGGTGGGTGCCGGGGGGCGCGCCGAGGATGAGGTAGCGGCCCTCGCCACCGGCAAGGCTTCCGATCTGGGTGCCCACCAGGAAGACCTGGGCCCCGACCAGGCCCCGTCCGGTGGTGGCGTCGGTCACCTGCCCCGTCACGGTCCCGGTCTGGGCGGCGCCGCGCGCGGGCAGCGCCAGAAGGACCAGTACCGCGGCGCACACCTTGAGCAGCGTTCTCAAGGCCTGCGCAGAGAATACTCTGCGATAAACGTCTGTCCAACTCATGAGTCCCTCCTTTCCTGGGTCCTTCCAGGCGCCATGAACCGGTCACGGCGCCGGCACGGGCGGGCTAACCTGCAGCTCCGGTCCGCGCCTCCTCCTCTGACAACTCTTCCACCGCCTCGGCCAGCGAATCCTCCAATGCCGCGTAGCGCTGCCGGTGGGTTGGGGTGGGTGGGTAGAGGCTTCCCGGCCTCACGCCGTTTCCGTTGAATTCAGCCGCGAGCCCGTAGATGTCGCGGAGCAGCGTCTCGAGGCGGTCGCGCCCGGATCCGTCAGCCGGCTCGTCAAGTGCTTCGGCGCGTCCGAGCGCGTCGAAGGCGCGCCGCTGCAGTGCCAGGAGCTCCACGAGGAAGCGCTCCCGCACCTCATGGTCTCCTTGCGCGATCATGGGCATGAGCGGGTCGGGTCTCACGACGACATCGCCGGTGACCCGGGCGTTCCCGGCCTCGAGCGTCACGCGGTAGGTGCCGGGAGCGACGAAGGGCCCTCTCGGGGTCACCGGGTGGGGGAGCACGCCTGGCGGCCCGGGCAACGGCGGGTCGCCCACTTCGACCAGCCCGAGAGCGGCATCGTACGGCGGCGGTTCGTGACGCAGATCCCAGACGACCCGGTGAATACCGGGTGACGAAGGTCCTTCCAGCGCGCGTACCGCTTCACCCTGGCCGTTCGCCACGGTCACGCGGACGGGTGGCGCCGTGTCGCCCAGGTAGTAGCTGATGACCGCGCCGAAGGGCGGGTTCTCGCCCACGAACTCGTGGTTGCCGCGGTACATGTCGTCCTTGCGGAACTGGAAGATCGTCGCCGGCTGGATGGTGAAGAGGTGCGCGGCTGCGTCCGCGACGCCGGCCGACCACTCCGCGAGCGGGGTCAGGTCGTCCAGGATCCAGATGCCGCGGCCGTGCGTCGCCACCACCAGGTCGTCGTCCCGTGGATGAATGACCAGGTCGTCGTAGAGCGTGGTGGGGAGATTCGAATCGAACCTCACCCAGTGCGCGCCCGCATCGCCGGAGGCGAAAAGGGCATGCTCCGTGCCCAGGAACAGAAGATTCGGGCTGTCCGGATGCTCGCGGATGACGTTGACCGACCCCGAGGGCAGCCCTCCCATGAGGGGCTCCCAGGTTCCGCCGAAGTCGCGGGTGCGGAAGACGTAGGGAGCGAAATCGCCTTCGCGGTGCGCGTCTAACGTCGCGTAGGCGACGCCGGCGCCCGTGACCGATGCGACGACCCGGCTGACGTAGGTCCCGTCCGGGACGCCTTCCACGTTGCGTCCCACCTCCGTCCAGGTCTCGGCGCCGTCCCGCGAAACCTGAAGGTTGCCGTCGTCGGTACCGACCCAGAGCACGTTCCGGTCGAGCGGCGACTCGGCGATCGCGACGATCTCCCCGAACGAACCGGTACCGTCATTTCTCGAGAACGTGATGTCCGCCCCGGGGACATCCATGATGCGCAGGGTGTCGCGATCGATCCGGCGGGTCAGGTCCTCCGTACGCTCCCAGGAGACGCCCCTGTCTCGGGAGACGAAGAGGCGGTTGCCTCCGAGGTAGATGACATCGGGGTCGTGCCGGGAGAGCAGGGTCGGCGTCACCCAGTCGAACCGATACTCCTCCTCGCCTGCGGGCGGATGCGGCTTGAGGGCCAGGATGTCGCCCGTCTCGGCATCCACGCGGGTGAGCCTGCCGTCGTTCGCGTTGGAGTAGATGAAGCGGTGGTTGGTGGGATCGGGCTGGTGGTACATCCCGTCTCCGAACTCGATCTGCGCCCAGTCGTCGCGCAGGATCCCGGACCAGTGGCGCGTGGCGCTGGGGACCATCCAGGAGTGGTTGTCCTGGAGACCTCCGTAGATGAAATACGGGTCGCGCATGTCGACGCCGACGGCGTAGTACTGGGCGATCGGCAGGTTGTCGATCTTCATGTACAACTCGCCGCGGTCCCAGCTCTCGAAGAGGCCGCCGTCGGTGCCCACGTACAGGTGTCGGGTATCGGTGGGATCGATCCACAGCGCGTGCTGATCCGGCTTGACGCCCACGTCGTAGGTGGGCGGCCTCCCGATCTGGGTCCAGGTGCGGCCGCCGTCCTCGCTCCGCCACGAATACCTGGCCAGGGTGTAGACGCGCTGGTCGTTTTCGGGATCGATGAAAATCTTGCTGTAGTACATGGGCCGCTCGTTGCGGCTGTGCACCCGTGTCCAGATTTCGCCTCCGTCCTCGCTGCGGTAGACGCCCTGTTCGGCGCTGTCCGCCTGAATGATGGCGTTGAGGACACGCGGGTTCGAGCGGGAGATAGCCAGGCCGATGCGCCCCTTGTCGCCTGCGGGCAGCCCGTGCGTGAGAAGGCGCCAGGTGCGGCCGCCGTCGGTGGTCTTGTGGATTCCGCTCCCCGGCCCGCCGCCGTTGAAGCCCCAGACGCGGCGTTGCCGCTGGTAGGCGGCGGCGTACAGCGTGTTCGGGTTCGCAGGATCCATGACCAGGTCCACAACACCGGTCATCGGGTCCACGAACAACACCTTCTCCCACGACCGTCCCCCATCCGTCGTCTTGAACACACCGCGATCGGCGCTCGCCGCCCAGAGGTTGCCGAGGGCCGCCACATACGCGATGTCGGGATTCTGCGGGTGGACCTCGATCTCCCCGATATGTCGCGTGTTCTCGAGCCCGAGGGGCGACCAGCTGCTCCCGGCGTCCGTCGACCGGTAGACGCCGTTCCCCCACGAGGAACTCTGGCGGTTGTTCTGCTCGCCGGTCCCTGCCCAGACGACGTCCGGGTTCGAGGGGGCGATGGCCACGTCGCCGAAGGTGCTGACCGGCTGGTCGTCGAAAACCGGGGTCCAGGTCGTCCCCTTGTTCACCGTCTTCCACAGCCCGCCGGACGCGCTGGCTACGTAGAGAGTCGTTGGGTCTCCCGGCACCCCTTCGATGTCGTGGATGCGGCCACCTGTGACCGCGGGGCCGATGGAGCGGAAAGGCAGCCCTTGCAGGAGCTCGGGCGTAAGCGCGGCGGGTGCGGCGCCGGTCACCCCGGCGTCAGGCTCTCCCGTACACGCCAACCCGAGGAGCAACAGGATGAACGAAGCCAGGACTACGGGACGGACCACGGTGAGGCGCATCTTCAACCTCCAAACTGCGATGCACCGTCAAGCGGATGCCGGGACACGCGGTCGATCCCGGCAGCCGGGCTACCACGAAGGGCGGGGAGGGGATGTCCAACAGGGCACTACAGCGAGGGAGATGAAGACCAAGCCGAGGTGTCGCCCGCCTCCCGACCCCCGGGTTGGCATCTCCCCTTCCATCCGTTCCTGCATTGAGACGACCAATACCCAGAATAAGCGTCAAGACTTGACGGCGCGAATCTCCGACTTGTGTCGACGGTGCCGGCAACCTCGCTTGCGCCTCCGGAGCATCCATGGAAATCTTGGATGTTGGGGGAGCTTCCGCCGTTGTGAAGATCGCCGGGCGGTCCTGCCCTCCCCCTCCCGCTGGACAAGGAGTGCCCCGATGTCGACCTGCAGAATCTCCCCTTCCCCGTACGCCGCTTCCCTTCTCGGGCTCGTGCTGTTGACCCTGGCGGCATCAGCTTCCGCACGGCCCCTTCTCGGCCAATCCCCGGCCCCCGTCAGGACGGCGGATCTACAGGCCTTCCAGCCCCGTGCCATCGGGCCCACGGCGGCGGGCGGCCGCATACACGTGGTGCAGGCCCTGCCGGACAATCCGTCCACGATCTTCGCAGCCACGGCGTCGGGTGGTCTCTGGAAGACCACGAACCGCGGCCACACCTGGACGAACGTCTTCGAGGCCATGCCCGTGAGCACCTTCGGCGACGTGGCCATTGCTCCGTCGGATCCCCGGATCGTGTACGCCGGAACGGGAGAGCAGAACAACCGGCAGAGCACGTCCTGGGGCAACGGGGTCTACCGCTCCGACGACGGGGGCGACAGCTGGCGGCATCTGGGACTGGAGGAAACCCGGCACATCGGACGGGTCCTGGTGCACCCCGGCGACCCGGACGTCGCCTGGGTGGCCGCTCAGGGCAACCTTTGGAGGGGCTCAGACGAGCGGGGCGTCTACAAGACCACCGACGGCGGCGCCAACTGGCGCAAGGTGCTCGCCGGAGCGAACCAGTGGACGGGCGCGACCGACCTGGCTCTCGACCCGTCGAACTCCGATGTCCTGTACGCCGCCATGTACCAGCGCCTGCGCCGGACCTGGGGCTTCAACGGTGGAGGGCCGGGAAGCGGGATCTTCAGGAGCACCGACGGGGGCGAGAGCTGGACCGAACTCACCGGGGGAATCCCCGCGGGCGACAAGGGGCGGATCGGCCTGGCGGTGACCGCGAGCGATCCCTCCGTGGTGATGGCGACCATCGAGCACGGTACGGATGAAGGGACCGGGACGTACCGCTCGGAGGACGGCGGGGACAGCTGGAGCAAGGTGAACGACCTGAATCCCCGGCCCATGTACTACTCGAAGATCTTCATCGACCCGAGGGAAGCGGACCGGGTCTACATCCTGGGCGGCAGTGCCTTCAAGAGCGAAGATGCCGGCCGGAGCTTCGAGCTGATCGCGGAGACGTTCACCTACGACGTGGGCGTCCACGGGGACCACCACGCGCTCTGGATCGATCCCGGCGACCCGGACCACCTGTACCTGGCGGGGGACGGCGGGTTCTACGAGACCTATGATAGGGGACAGACTTTTCGCGCGTCCTACAACCTGCCCATCGCCCAGTTCTACGACATCGGCGTGGACATGCAGGACCCCTACCAGGTCTACGGGGGATCGCAGGACAACCACTCGTGGATGGGTCCTTCGCGCACCCGCCACTGGATCGGGATCATCGACGACGACTGGAGACAGATCGGCTTCAGCGACGGGATGTACTGGCAGCCGGATCCTACCAGCCCCCGTTACGCCTACGGCAACTCCCAGAACGGCGCCTATACCCGGGTCGATACCGAAACCGGCGACATCCTCGACATCCGTCCCCGTCCGCCCGAAGGAGAGACGTATCGCTTCGACTGGGTCTCGCCGAGCCTGGTGTCCCAGCACGATCCGCAGCGCGTCTACGTAGCCGGGAACCGCCTCTTCATCTCCCCGAATCGGGGCGAGAGCTGGCAGCGGACCGAAGACCTGACCCGGGCCATCGACCCCGACGCGCTGGAACTCATGGGCGTGCGCGGGACCGAAATCGGGATTTCTAGGAACGATGGGGCGTCGAACTACGGCTCGATCGTCACCATCGCCGAGTCCCCCCTGGACCCCGATATCCTCTGGGTGGGCACCGACGACGGCAACGTCCAGGTCTCCCGCGACGGCGGCGATACCTGGACGGAGGTGGGCCGCAACGTTGAAGGCGTCCCGGACGGCACCTATGTGAGCCGGGTGGTGGGTTCAGCCGCCGCGCCCGGCACGGCCTACGCCACCTTCGACGCGCACCGGGACGGGGACTTCGAGGCCTACGTGGCCCGGACCACGGATTTCGGCCGCACCTGGGAGTCGCTGGCCGCCGGTCTGCCGTCGGGCTCCGTGAACGTATTGGCGGAGCACCCCGACAACCCGGATGTCCTCGTCGTCGGCACCGAGCACGCCGTTTTCGCCAGCGCCGACGCGGGCGCCAACTGGGCGAAGGTGCCGAATCTTCCCACGACCCTCTACGACGACCTGCTGATCCACCCTCGGGAGAAGGACCTGGTGCTCGGGACCCACGGACTGAGCGTCCTGATCCTGGACGACACGCGCTACCTTGCGGAATGGACCGCGGATGTCGTCTCCGCACCGCTGCACCTCTTCTCCATCCGGGACGGGACCGTTTTCAGTTACCGGAAGGACACCTCGTACCGGGGCAACGCGGAGTTCCACGGGACCAACCCGGACGACGGGGTCCTCGTCACCTACCGCGTCGGCCCGGAAAGCGCTGGCGAGGCCACCTTGACGGTCCGGGGCCCCGGTGGCGGGGTGGTCCGGGAGATGCGGGTTCCCGGAGAGGCGGGCGTACACAGGGTAAACTGGGATCTTCGCCACGGGCTCCCGTCCGACCCGATGGAGATCTGGGAACGCCAGGGCTCCCCCGAGCTCCCGCGGACCATCGAGCGACGGGGCCCGTTCGTCTCCGCCGGCACCTACGCGGTCATCGTCGCGGCCGGGGGCGAGGAGCGGACCCGTGAAATCGGCGTCGAACTGGATCCGATGATGGCCGGCCTGATCACCCCGACCCAGCAGCGGGATCGGGAGGCCTTCCTGCTGGGCCTGCTCTCGACCCTGAACCGCATCGAGGAGGCTCGCGAGCGGGCTACGGGCGAGGCGAACGGAGAACTGGCCGCCCTCCAGCAGCAGGCGCAGGGCCTCTACGTCGCGCTGAACGGGGAAGCCGTTCGCCCCGGCTCGCTCTATCCGCCCACCGAGGGACACCGGGTCCTGAAGCGGCGGCTCGAGGGACGGCTCGACGAGATCCTGCCCCAGGGTCAGTAGCCCGAAGACTATCTCGGGGAAGGATCGATGAGGGGATCGATGACCGCAGGAAGGACGGCAGTCTTCCTGCGGTTCGGCTGCATCGCCGTGGCGATGGCGGGCTGCTACTCGTATCGCGCCGTGGAGGGAGTACAGAGCATTGCTCCGGGATCCCGGGCCCGCGCCCTGCTCACTCGCCCGGGTCAGGAGAGCTTTGAGATGCGTACGGGCCGGCGGGGTCCGAACCCGGAGGGTGAGATCGTAGGCGCGGACTCCGACAGCCTCTACGTGGTTGTGGGTTCCGCGGTGCTGGCCCGTGCCGGCCAGGCCTTCGGAACGGGAATCGACACGGTGGGCATCCCTTTGGGCCACATCGCCGAACTGCAGCAGAAGGAGTTGAATTCGCGGACGACCGCGGTCCTCGCAGCGGCTGGAGGAATCGCGATAGGCGCCATCGTCGTCTGGCGATTCAGAGTCGCGGGCGGGTCGACTCCCCCCCGTACCGTAACGCCCCCCGGAGATGCGTTCGTACCCCGCCCGGTGCCGTGAGTCGGGACGGGCCGACAACCTTCAGGGCGAGTGGCTGTCCACTTGGGTGTCCTCCAGGATGCGGCGCGTTCGCGGCCGCAAGTCTGGCATTCCGCCTCCCCCGCTGCCAGACTCAACGCTCCCCGAATCGGACTCGAGCGGGGCACGCGCCGGAGGTGCCGGCCCGCGCCGCAGCAACCCCCTTGACCCGTCGCCCATGGACCCTGCGCTCCCCATCAGTCTGGCCCGTCCGGTGGCCTTCCTCGACCTCGAAACCACCGGTCTGAACCGCGCGAACGACCGCATCGTCGAACTGGCGCTGCTCATCCTGTATCCCGATGGCCGGGTGGTGGACAGGGTTCGCCGCTTCAACCCGGGAATCCCCATCCCCCCTGAAGCCGCCGCGGTCCACGGAATCAGCGATGCCGACGTTGCCGGTGAAGAGCCCTTCCACCGGCGGGCACGCAGCCTGGCCGGCCTGCTCGATGGGTGCGATCTGGCCGGATTCAACATCCGCGGCTTCGACCTGCACATCCTGCTCGAGGAGTTCCGGCGCGCGGAGGTTCCCTTCGACGTGAAGGACCGCCGGCTGATCGACGCCCAGGCGATCTTCCACCGGGAGGAGCCGCGCGACCTGGCCGCCGCCGCGCGCTTCTACCTCGACGAGGATCACGACGATGGTGCGCACACCGCGCGGGGCGATGTCCGCATGACCGCCCGCGTCCTCGCCGCGCAGCTCGCCCGCTACCCGGATCTTCCGGGCGACATCGACGGCCTCCACGCCTACTGCGACGAGTTCAGGCCCTTTCTGACGGAGTTTCAGAAGTGGTTCTCGGGCGGCGACCTCGAGAGCCATGTCTTCGCCCGCGGCAAGCATCGGGGGACGCGCCTCTCCGAAGTGGCGGCGAACGCGCCCGACTACCTGGACTGGATGCTGACGGCCAGCGACATGCCGGACGACGTGCTCGAAGCGGTGAGCCAAGCCCTCGAGCGCTTCAGCGGGCGCGAACCGCCGGGGGGCGGCGCCGAACCTCCGGAGTGGGGATTCTGACGGTCGTCGGCTTGCACCGAACCGGCGCGGATACGATTCTTTTTCGGGCCGTCAACAGTGCCGGAAAGGGCGTCTCCCGTCTCATCCCTCGCCGTCCGGCCGGGTCTCTTCGTGTCAGGAGAATCAGCATGTCCGTCCATTTGCGGAGAGTCGGCGCAGGCGCTCTCGGGAGCCTGCTGCTGGCGTTCTCGCTCCCGTTTGCGGTTGCCGCGCAATCCGCGCCCATCTCCGAAGCCCAGCTGGAAGCCTTCCGTCCACGGTCCATAGGCCCCGCGGTCACGGGTGGGCGGGTCCACGACGTGGAGGCGCTCGCGGACGACCCCTCCGTGCTCTGGGTCGCCACCGCCTCGGGCGGCCTCTGGCGCAGCCTCAACCGCGGGCACACCTGGGTTAACGTCTTCGAGGACATGGAGGTCAACACCTTCGGCGACGTGGCTCTCGCACCCTCCGATCCACGGGTCGTGTACGCGGGCACCGGGGAGCAGAACAACCGCCAGAGCACCTCGTGGGGCAACGGCGTCTACCGGAGCGATGACGGCGGGGAGAGCTGGGAGCACCTGGGACTGGAGGCCACCCGGCACATCGCCGAGGTGCAGGTCCATCCGCGCAACCCCGACGTCGTCTACGTGGCGGCCAGCGGAGATCTCTGGAACGCAAGCGAGGAGCGGGGCGTCTACCGCAGCTTCGACGGCGGCCGCAACTGGCGCAAGGTCCTGTACGTGGATGAGGACACCGGCGCCATCGACCTCGTCCTCAGCCACGAAAACCCCGACGTCGTCTACGCGGCGATGTACCAGCGGCGCCGCACCGCCTGGGGCTTCAACGGAGGTGGTCCCGGCAGCGGCATCTACCGTTCCACGGACGGCGGCGACACCTGGGAGGAGCTGACCGAAGGCGTTCCCGCGGGAGACAAGGGGCGCATCGGTCTCGCCATCTCCCGTTCCAATCCCATGGTGCTCAACGCGCTGATCGAGCACACCGAAGACACCGGGACGTACCGCTCGACGGATGGCGGCGACACCTGGGAGAAGATGAGCGACCTGAACGGCCGCCCCATGTATTACTCCCACATCTACATCGACCCCAACGACGAGAACGTGGTGTACACCCTGGCGACGTCTTCCTACCGCAGCCGCGACGGGGGACGCACCTGGGAGGACATCTCGGCACGCCCGACCTACGACGTGGGCGTGCACGCCGACATGCACTCCATGTGGATCAACCCGGCCGATCCCGAGCACTTCTACCTGGCCGGCGACGCGGGGCTGCACGAGACCTACGACGGCGGCGTCAACTACCGCCGCATCAACAACATCCCCATCGCGCAGTTCTACGCCATCGGGGTCGACATGCGCGACCCGTACTGGGTGCACGGGGGACTTCAGGACAACCATTCCTTCGCCGGGCCGTCGCGCACCCGGCGCTGGGCCGGCATCCTCAACGACGACTGGCGCCAGACCGGCTTCGGGGACGGCATGTACCAGCAGCCGGATCCGCAGGACCCCCGCTACGTCTACGTGAACTCCAACGGCGGCGGATACGTGCGTGTCGATGCCGAAACCGGAGACCAGCTCGACATCCGCCCGCAGCCTCCCGCGGGAGAGGAGCGCTACCGCTTCGACTGGGTCTCGCCCTCGCTGGTGTCCCGGCATACGCCGGGGCTCGTCTACAGCGCCGGCAACCGGCTCTTCATCAGCCGCGACTACGGCAACAGCTGGACGCGCACCGAGGACCTGACACGCCAGGTCGATCGCGACGCCCTGGAGATCATGGGCGTGCGCGGCTCCGACATCCGCCTGTCGCGCAACGACGGCACGAGCGGCTTCAGCGAGATCACCATCATCACGGAGTCGCCCCTGAACGGGGACGTGCTCTGGGTGGGCACGGACGACGGCAACGTGCAGCTGTCGCGCGACGGGGGGTCCACCTGGACGGAGCTTTCCGGAAATATCGACGGGGTGGCGGACGGCACCTACGTGAGCCGCATCCTCCCCTCGGTGCGCGGCGAGGATGCCGCCTACGTCGCTTTCGACGGCCACCGCAGCGGCGACTTCGCCCCCTACGTGTTCCGCACCGAGGACGCGGGCGCCACATGGCTGAACCTGAGCGTCGGGCTCGAGGCGGGCGGTTCGGTCAACTCTCTCGCCGAACATCCCGACAACGCCGAGCTGGTCTTCGCGGGCAGCGAGCACGGTCTGTTCGCCTCCACCGACGCGGGCGCCACCTGGGCGAGGATGCCCGCGCCCACCACCGCCTACGACGACCTCGTCATCCATCCGCGCGACAGCGACCTGGTGATGGGCACCCACGGGCGGGGCATCCTGATTCTGGACGACCTGGGGGCGCTCGCCGCGTGGAACGCCCAGGTGGCCTCCGCGCCCGCGCACCTCTTCCCGATCCGCTCGGCAACCATCTTCCAGTACTGGAAGGACACGTCGTACCGGGCCCAGGAGCCGTACGCGGGCGCCAATCCCGTGGACGGCGCCATCATCACCTACAGCCTCGGCGAGGGAAGCGGCCCGGCGCGCATCGTCATCGAGGACGAGCGCGGGAACTTCGTGCGCGAGCTCTCGGTACCCGGTTCTTCGGGTGTGCACAGGGTCAACTGGGACCTCCGGCATCCGCTTCCCGGCAGCTCGACTCAGTGGCGGGCCCACGATGTGGAGGGGCTGGCGCGCACCATCGAGGACCGCGGCCATTTCGTGTCCCCGGGCACGTTCCGGGTGATGCTGGAGGCCCGCGGCGCGACCTCGGAACAAAGCCTGGTGGTCACGGGTGATCCGGAGTTGCCGGTCACCCTGGCCCAGTACCGGGAGCGCGAGCAGTTCCTGTCGGAGGTGCTGGCGCTGAGGCAGGAGGTGGAGCGGGTGCGGGACGAGCTGAGCGGCAGGGGCGGAGGCGGCGCAACGGGCGACCGGATCGAGGCCCTCAACCAGGGCCGGGCGGCGCTGGCCGGCATCTACCAGTCGATGAACGGCGGTGGCGTCCGCCAGGGTTCGCTCTATCCGCCCACGGCGACCCACCGCGACCAGAAGGAGCGCGTCGAGGCCCTCCTCGCCAGCGCCCGCGAAGAGCTGGAGGACGCAGGCGGCCTCCGCTGATGGCGAACCGCCGTTTCCGATAACCGACAAGGAGTCCTGCCCCCATGTTCATGGCCCATTCGGGAGTTCGCTACCTGGTTCTGCTGTTTGGCGCGGCGTGCGTACTCTACGCCCTCGTGGGGTGGGCGACGGGCCGCCCCTACGACCGCCCCATGCGGGTGCTGGCTTCAATCTTCGCGGGATCGCTGCACCTGCAGATCCTGCTCGGGGTGGCGGTCATCCTTACGATACCGGGCAGTTTCAGCACGGCGCTCATGGGGCACATCCTGCCCATGGCGATCGCGGCCGCCGTGGCGCAGCTGCCGGTTTCGGTGATGCGGCGCCGTCCCGAGGAACAGCGCACCTATCCGCCTCACGCGGTGTCCGCATTGATCGCGCTGGCGCTGATCTGGGCGGGCGTCGCCGCGATCGGCCGCTCGCTGCTCGAGACCACGGGCTAGCCGTTCAACGGAGTCGCGAATGACGTCACGCCCATCCCGGGGCCACGCCAGCGAGCGCGAAGCACGCGAGGTCGCGGAGAGCGCGCGGGAAAAGCGCTGGAAGCAGCGGAGCTTCGTCAGGTCGCTGTTCTCGGGGCGCTTCCGCGTGGACTGGGTCCATCCCCATCCGCTGCCCGACCCCGGCGAGCAGTTTCGGGGGAATCACTTCCTCAGGGAACTCGAGGAGTTCGCGCGCAACCATATCGACGGGGACGCCGTCGACCGTGACGCCTGGGTCCCCGAGGAAGTGCTCGACGGATTGCGTGCTCTGGGCGCCTTCGGCATCAAGATCCCGCGGGAATACGGAGGCCTCGGACTCTCGCAGATCACCTACAACCGCGCGCTCGAGATCGTGGCAAGCCGCTGCATCTCCACCGCCGCGTTCCTCTCCGCGCACCAGTCCATCGGCGTGCCCCAGCCCCTTGCCTACTTCGGCACCGAGGCGCAGAAGCGGGTCTACCTTCCCAGGCTGGCCGCGGGGGCGCTCTCCGCCTTCGCGCTGACCGAACCGGAAGCCGGCTCCGATCCCGCCAACATGTCGACCACCGCCACGCCCACCGCGGACGGCGGCGCGTACATCCTGAACGGAGAGAAGCTCTGGTGTACGAACGGGCCGCGGGCGGAGCTCCTGGTGGTCATGGCGCGCACGCCGGCGCGCCCGGGCGTCAAGGGCAAGCGGCCCATCTCCGCCTTCATCGTGGACAAGGCCTGGCCCGGGGTGGAGGTGGTGCACACCAGCCGCTTCATGGGGCTGAGGGGGCTTTCCAACGGCGTCCTGCGCTTCACCAACGTGCGGGTGCCGCGCGAGAACCTGCTCTGGGGAGAAGGGCTCGGGCTCAAGCTCGCGCTCATCACGCTGAACACGGGCAGGCTGTCGCTTCCCGCCCTGTGCGCCGCGGCCGGCAAGTCGGCCCTGCACATGTGCCGCCGCTGGTGCGGCGACCGGGTTCAGTGGGGCGCCCCGGTGGGCAGGCACGACGCCGTCGCGCAGATGCTGGGCCGGATGGCCGCGAACGCCTTCGCCATGGAAGCGGTCATGGAACTGTCCTCGGTGATGGCCGACGCCGGGACCTTCGACATCCGCATCGAAGCCGCCATGGCCAAGCTCTGGAACAGCGAAACCGCCTGGGCCCTGGCCGATGACGCGGTCCAGATGCGCAGCGGCCGCGGGTACGAGACCGCCGATTCCCTGCGTGCCCGGGGCGAGGAAATGCCCGCTCCCGTGGAGCGCCTGCTCCGCGACGTGCGCATCAATCGCATCTTCGAGGGTTCGAGCGAAATCATGCGCCTGTTCATCGCGCGCGAGGCGGTGGACCAGCACCTGAAGCTGGCGGGGGCCCTGGTGGATCCGCGGGCGCCGACGGGCGCGCGATTGGCCGCGCTGGTGCGCGCCGGGCTGCACTACGCCTGGTGGTATCCCACGCGCTGGGTGGGCTGGAGCCGCTGGCCCAGATTCTCGGAATTCGGACGCCTGGCGGGGCACATGGGATTCATCGAGCGCAGTTCGCGCAAGCTGGCGCGCGCCCTGTTCCACTGCATGCTCCGGTTCGGGGCGGGGCTCGAGAAGCGCCAGGCCGTGCTGGGCCGCATCGTCGACATCGGATCCGAGCTCTTCGCGATGACGGCCGTCAGCGTTCGCGTCGACATGCTGGCCGCCAAGAACGCCGGCGACTCCTCTCCGGAGGATCTTGCGGACCTGTTCTGCAGGCAGGCGCGGCGGCGCATCAAGGCCCACTTCGCCGCCCTCTTCTCCAACGACGACGTCGCGGCCTACGACGTGGCGGCCAAGGCCATGGATGGGACCTACGGGTGGCTGGAGGAGGGTGTGGTCACGATGGCCGACCTGGAGGCGATGGAAGAGGCCGAGGCCAGCGCCTCCCCCGGTCCTACGGCCGCGCAGCGAGCCTGGGAGGCCGCGGTGGCGGCGCGTTAGCGCAAGGGGCCGATGAGCGCGCGTCTTCATCACATCGCCCTGGCCGTCGTGCTGGGATGGACCCTTGGGCTTCTGCTCCTGGGAAGCATCGTGCACGCGACCGGATCGAGCCTCGCCTGCCCGGACTGGCCGACCTGCTTCGGCACCATGATGCCCGAGATGACCGGCGGCGTCTTCTGGGAGCACCTGCACCGGCTGGTGGCGGGCGGGCTGGTTCTGCTGTTCGCGGCGGCCGCCTGGCTGACCTGGCGCCGGCAGCCGGAGCGCCGGTGGCTGCACCGGGCGGGGCTGGCCGGGATCGCGCTGCTGATCGTCCAGTCGGTGCTCGGCGGCCTCACCGTGCTGATGCGCCTGCCGGACGCCATCTCGTCCTCCCACCTGGCGCTCGCGTTCCTCTTCCTGGGTCTGGCCACGGTCATGACGGTGGTGACGGCCCGGGGATGGGGCGGGGGCGCGCGCCTGGCGGGCGCCGCGCGGGCGACGCTGGGGAGGATGGCGGGCGGGGTGGCCGCACTGGTGCTGGCGCAGTCGGTGCTGGGCGCGGTGGTGCGCCACACCGACGCCGGGATGGCCTGCCCGGACGTGCCGCTCTGTATGGGCCAGGTGGTGCCTCCCCTCGAGCACCCGCTGGTGATTCTGCACTTCGGCCACCGCCTGCTGGGCATCCTGGTGGCGCTCGCGACCCTCGCGCTGGCCGTCTTCGTGCTGCGCCGGAAGGCCGCCGCCCCGCTCCCGGCCCTCGCGGCGGGAGCGCTGGTCACGGTGCTGGCCCAGGTCACCGTGGGCTTCCTCTCGGTGAGCAGCGGGCTCGCGGTTGCGCCGGTTTCGCTGCACACGCTGCTGGCCGCGCTGCTCCTCTCGCTGACCGTGGGGCTCGCGGCCTACGGGCATGAACCCGAGCTGCGGCTTGCCGACGGCGCCGCTGCATTCCATGGACGCTGAGGCGCTCGGCAACTTCCTGGCCCCGGTCAACGCCTCGCTGAACCTGCTCAGCACCAGCTTCCTGGTGGCCGGGTTCGCCTTCATCCGGGCGCGCAACATCCCCCGCCACCGCCTGTGCATGATCTCGGCGGCGAGCGCGTCCGGCCTCTTCCTCGTCTTCTACGTCATCCGCTTCTCGCTCACCGGCACACACGCCTTCGCCGGAGAGGGAACCGCCCGGGTGGTCTACCTCGCCATCCTGTTCTCGCACATGGTGCTCGCGGTGGTGGTGTTGCCCCTCATCATCCGCCTGCTCTTCCTGGCGGGCCGCGAGCGCTTCACCGAGCACGCCCGCCTTGCGCGCTGGACATTTCCGATCTGGCTGTACGTGTCGGTGACCGGTCTGGTCGTCTACGCCATGCTGTACCACGTGTACGGGTACGTGCAGTAGAAAGGGGAGCGCGATGGCGAAACTCAAGCGGGAGCTCGGGCTCTTCGACGTCTACGCCATCGCCACCGGCGCCACGCTGAGTTCGGGATTCTTCCTGCTGCCCGGTCTCGCGGCCGCGCAGGCCGGCGGGGCGATCCCCCTCGCCTACCTGCTGGCGGGCCTGCTTCTCCTGCCGGGCATCCTGAGCATGGCCGAGCTGGCGACCGCCATGCCCCGCGCCGGCGGCATCTACTACTTCCTGGACCGCAGCATGGGCCAGCGGGTCGGGGCGATCGGTGGATTCGGCACCTGGACCACGCTTACCCTCAAGTCGGCCTTCGCGCTGGTGGGACTCGGCGCCTACCTGCAGGTCTACTATCCCGACGCGCCCGCCGGCCCCATCGCCCTCGCCTTCGCGGCGGGATTCGGCGCGGTCAACCTCTTCGGCGCCAAGAAGACCAGCTCCATCCAGCTGGTCCTGACGGTGGTGCTGCTGGCCATGCTGGGATGGCTGATCGGGACCGGCGTCACCGCCGTCGATCCCGGCGCCTTCGAAGGCGCGTTCGAGCTGGGCGCCTCTCCCTTCTTCTCCACCGTCGGGCTGGTGATCGTGTCGTACATGGGGCTCACCCATGTCGCCTCGGTCTCCGAGGAGGTCAGGAACCCGGACCGCAACCTGGCGCTGGGCATGCTGCTGGCCTTCGTCACGGTGCTGCTCGTCTACGTGCTCGGCACCTGGGCAATGGTCGGGGCGATCGGGGTCGAGGCGCTCTCCGCCGATGGCGGCAACCTGGCGCCTGCGGCGGCGATGGCCCGGGCGGTCTCCGGGACCACGGGAGAAGCCGTCATGACCGTGGCCGCCATCCTCGCCTTCACGTCGGTGGGCAATGCGGGGGTGCTGTCCGCGAGCCGCTACCCGCTGGCCATGAGCCGCGACCACGTCCTGCCGGCCGCGCTCCGCCGCATCAGCCGGTGGGGTACCCCCTGGGTCGCCGTCCTCGCCACCGTGGGGCTGATCGTCCTCTGGCTGCTGCTCTTCGACCCGTCCAGCATCGCGAAGCTGGCGAGCGCCTTCCAGCTCATCATGTTCGCCCTCGCCTGCCTCGCCGTGATCGTCATGCGCGAGAGCGGGCTCGCCCCCTACGACCCCGGCTTCCGCGCGCCCCTGTACCCCTGGGTCCAGATCGTCGGCATCGTCATCCCCTTTCCGCTGATCGTCGAGATGGGCTGGCTCGCCACACTCCTGAGCGTCGCCTTCATCGCCTTCGGGCTCCTCTGGTACAGCCTCTACACCCGCGATCACGTGCGCCGGGAGGGCGCCATCTACCACGTCTTCGAGCGGCTGGGCCAGCAGCGCAACCAGGGGCTGGAAGGGGAGCTGCTCCAGATCCTCAAGGAGAAGGGGGTGCGCGACGCTGATCCCTTCGAGGAACTCATGGCGTCTTCGGCGGTGCTGGACTACCAGGACGGCGTTCGCTTCTCCGAACTGGTGGGCCGTGCGTCACAGGTGCTGTCGGAACAGCTTGATGTGGATGCCGGCAGTCTCGCTCAGGGCTTCTTCGAGGACAGCGGCAGCGGCCTGACGCCGGTATCCCAGGGCGTCGTCCTGGAACATCTGCGCCTCGACTCCATTCCGGGTCACCGCATGGTCCTCGCGCGCGTCCATGGGGGGATCGAAATCGATGTCGGCGAACCCGACGTCCCCCCGGCGGACGACGAGCTCATCCAGGCGGCGTTCTTCCTGGCGAGCCCGGAGCCCGATTCCGGCCGCCATCTGCGCATCCTGGCCCAGATCGCGGGCCGCGTGGACGACGAGAGCTTCCTTACGGAGTGGCTCGAGGCGGAAGACAACCTGGAGCTGCGCGAGGTCATGCTGCGAGACGAACGCATGCTCGTGGTCGAGGTGCTGCGTGAAGGGGCGAGCAGCTCGCTGGCCGGAATGACCATCCACGACATGGCGCTGCCCGAGAGCACCCTGGCGGCCATGATCCGGCGGCGCGGACAGCTCGTCGTCCCCCATGACGACACCGTCGTCGAGCAGGGCGACCGCCTGACCATCCTCGGTTCCCCGCGCGACATCATCGACCTGCGGCACCGCTACGACGTGCACGCCACGACCGTCCCGCGCTGGTGGCGAGGCAGGCGCCGGTCCGTCGAGGCCGGTGAGGCCCGCCGCCGCAGCTCCCGATGAGCGGACGGGGCGCCTGACCGCGCGGATATGCGGTCCCTGAAGCGGAACGCTCAGCCCTCCCCCACCGGCAACTCCACCACCACCTCCCCGCCGCCCCCTCGATTGCGCACCTCCAGGGTCCCGGCGTGGGCCTGGACGACGTAGCGGGCGTGCGTCAGCCCCAGCCCCAGTGCGCCCGGCACCGTGCTGAAGAAGGGCTCCGCCGCGCGTCCCAGCGCCTCATCCGAGAAACCCTCGCCCGCATCGCGCACCACAATCCGCACCGAGCCGGCGGCGTTCCGAAGCGAGATTCCGATTGGTTTTCCGTCCCCGTGACGCCCTGCGTTCGCCAGAATCATGTAGACGGCATCCTGCAGCGCAGCGAGGTCCGCGCGGCACGGCACCGGCTCCCCGGGCAGATCCAGCTTCACCTCCACCTTGAAGGCCTTCTGGAATTCACGGGCGACACCCTGCACCGCCTCGGCCAGGTCGATGGAAGCGCGTGCCAGCTCCGGCGTCTCCGCGTAGAACTCGATGTCCTCGATGGCGTCGAGCGCCTGTTGAATGCGGGGGCGAACGCCGCGGCCGCGGGCGTGCAGGGCCTGCACGAGCGGCTTGACGACGGCCGTCTGGAGGAACTGCGCGAGGCGCGAGAGGACCTCCGGCGACGCGCCCCGAACCGGCATCCACCCGCTCGAGAGACGATTGCGAACCCTTCTGATCCCGGCAGGCTGCGAAGTGTCGCCCGCCTCGATCTTCCCGGAGCGCGCCTCCGCGTCGAGGCGTTCGAGCGCGCGCCGGTACCGCGCCGCCGCGCGCTGGCCCGACACTCGCCAGACCACGGGCAGGGCCGCGACCGCGACGAAAAACAGGATGTATACAAGCACACCAGGCATACCCAGATGGCCTCCTTCCGAAACCACGCATCCCGAAGATGATCGGAATGCAGACGCCCGGGATGATGGCGATGCGGCGAACTGCGAGCAACCGTTGCCCGCCCCGGCGCACCATTGCTCCCTCGGTCCCCATCCAGTATCCTGACGCCCTGCCCGGCGCCGGTGCGCGCCCGCCGGCCGATGCCGAACGGGCGCGCGATCCACCCCCATGCCCCATCATGACCAACCTGACCGCGCTCGATGTCCTGCTCCAGGAGTCCTCGGATCCGGACAATCCGGATGCCGCGGAGCTGCTGGACATCATGCGCTCCGTGAGGACGATCGCGGTCGTGGGCATATCCCGGGATCCCGCCAAGGCGGCACGGCGGGTGCCGTCGTACCTGGCGGCCAAGGGGTACGACATCCTGCCGGTCAACCCGTTCGCGGACCGCATCCTGGGAAAGCCCGCGCGGAAGTCGCTCGCGGAGGTCGCGGAGCCCCTGGACATGGTCGTGGTCTTCCGGCCCTCCGAGGAGGCGGGAACCCACCTGGCGGAGGCTGCCGCCCGCCCGGAGCGCCCGGTGGTCTGGCTGCAACAGGACATCCGTGCCGACGAGGCAGCGGCCGAAGCGCGTGCCCGGGGGATCCGGGTCGTGCAGGACATGTGCACGTATCGGGTTCATCGCGCAGCGACGGCAGGTCGATGATCGGACATCCCGCAGTCGCATCGCGGCGCCCGGACCGGGCCGCCGCCGCTCCGGCCGGGGCCGGCGTCCCATGAAGCGCTACCCCGCCTTCGACCCGCCCGAGTACCAGGACTGGGAAGCCGACCCGGAGCTGGTGCGCGCGTTCGAGCGGACGCTGACCGAACCCTCGCGCGCCGCGCTCGTCGCCGAGCTCTCCGAGGACGACCTGCTCGCCTTCTACCGCGACCTGCTGACGACGCGCCTCCACGACATCGGGCTCAAGCGCTGGGTGCGCCAGGGCGTCATCTCCAAGGCCTGGCTCTCCACCGGTGAAGAGGCGGTCACCGTCGGCAGCGTGCGCGCGCTCGATCCCACCCGCGACATCGTCAGCCCGATGATCCGCAACGCGGGGGCGTGCCACATGATGGGGATGCCGGTGGCGGACATCTTCCGCGGCTACCTCGCGACCGAGGACGGGCCCAACGGGGGGCGCGACCTCCACATCGGCGCGCTGGCCAAGGGCGTCATCCAGCCCATCAGCCACATGGGCACCAACGTGCCCGTGATGGCGGGCGTGGCGCTGGCCTTCCGCAACCTGGGTCAGAAGCGGGTCGCGCTCACGTGGATCGGCGACGGCGCCACCAAGACCGGCGAGTGCCACGAGGGGCTGAACCTCGCCGCCGTCCAGCGTCTTCCGGCCATCTTCATCATCCAGAACAACCAGGTGGCGCTCGGCACTCCGCTCGAGCAGCACGGCGCCGGAGACCTGGAGGCCTGGCCCGCGATGTACGGGGTTCGGGGCTGGCGCTGCGACGGCAACAACATCCTGGACGTGTATGCGGTGACGCGCATGGCCGCGGATGCCTGCCGGGCCGGCGATGGTCCCGCCATCATCGTCGCTTCCACCTTCCGCATGGGCGGACACGCCACCCACGACGAGCGCGAGGCCCGCGAGACCTTCCCTCCGGAACTGTTCGAGCGGTGGGGACGCAGGGATCCGGTGGGCCTCTTCGAAGCGTATCTCGAGGCCCGGGGCGTGGATCCCGACGAGTTGCGGGTGATCGAGGAACTGGTCACCGACGAGGTCGCGGCGGGCGCGGAGGAGGCGCTCGCCTCCCGCGACCGGCAACCCGCGCCCGAAAAAGCTCTCTACGAAGGCATCTCCGAGGGAGGCACGCTGCTGTCGCTGGAGCGGCGTCCCGTCTGACGTCCACGGGGACCGCGAGGGACCATGGCCCGCGGGCGCGATTCCCGTCCCGTCGAGCGATTGCTTCAGGTGCCGTGTCACACTTGAGTAACGCGTGGCGAGCGGGCATATTCCGAGGCAGGGAACCCGCGCTCCCGCAGGCCGGCGCATCGGTCTGACGTGCATTGCTTCCGCACGGCTCACGGGGATCGCGGGGTTACGGGGTGTATGGTGGAGGTGTGAAGGAGAAGCCGATGGCGGAGTCGAAACTGCGCGAACCGGACCTGCTCTCCAGACTCCCGCTCGACTGCATGAGCGACGAGGAGCTGGTGGTGTCGCACCTGAACGACCGCCGCGGGGCCTTCACCAGGCTCTTCAACCGGTACCGCGAGCGCCTCGTCCATTTCATCGTCCGCAAGACGGGGGACGCCGACCGCGCGCAGGATCTCACCCAGGAGGCCTTCATCCGGGTGGCCCGGCACCTCGAGCGCTTCGACACCAGCAAGAAGTTCTCCACCTGGATCTACACGATCGCGAGCAATCTCTCCAAGAACGAGCTGCGCAACCGGTCACGGAGCCCCGTGGTGCTCTTCCAGGTGCTGCGCAGCCGGTGGGAAGACGATCCCCGGCCCCTCCAGTTCGAGGATTCCTCCATGTCCCCGGACGGGCTCTATCGCAAGCGCTTCCTGAAGAGGCTCGTCGAGGACACGGTGGCCCAGTTGCCCGAGCATCACCGGATGGTCTTCCGCCTGCGCGAACTCGACGGCAAGAGCTACGACGAGATCGCGGAGATCACCGGCGTGAACCTGGGCACCGTGAAGAGCCGCCTGCACCGGGCCCGCAACTCCTTCGCCCAGCGCATCGAACCCTACCTGAACTGAGCGGCGCCCGCCGCGCCCGTCACATGTTCGCCAAGCTACGAGCCGCGTTCCGGGAAGCCGTCGAAAACTTCAAGACCGAGCTCAATCGCGACCAGATCCCCGAGACGGTGGATGGCCTGCTCGCGGGCATGTACCGCGAAGCCACCGACGCCAAGGCGTACGTCTCCAGGCTGGAGAAAGACCTGGCCGCGGCCCGGGCCCGCGCGCAGCGCGAGTCGGAGCAGGCCGAAGTCTGCCGCCGCCGCCAGCAGCAGGCCGAGCGTATCGGCGATGAGGAAACCGTCCGCGTCGCGGAGGAATTCGCAGTAAGGCACGAGGAGCGCGCGCAGGTGCTCGAGGGCAAGGCGGAGGCGATTCTGCGCGAGCTCACGGTGTGCCGGAGCGACGTGGACGAGATGCTGGAGCAGATCAAGGCCGCGCGTCAGAAGAGCGAGGCCCTCGGCGCCACCGCAGGGCGGACGGAGGCGCGCGAGACCCTGGGCAGGGCCGACGACCTCTTCCGCGATTTCGACCGCATGGGAGAGAAGGTCTCCGGCACCGAGTCCGAGGCCGAAGCCACCGCCGCCTTCGACCGGGAATTCGAATCCGGGCCCACGAGGGAGGAGAACCTGGAGGATCGCCTCGAGGAACTGAAGCGCCGGATGGGCAAGCGGTAGATCGGCGCCGGGGCGCACGAGCCGGCCGCGCACGGGTTCGCGGTGGCCGGCGGCGGGTCCCCGGGGTGGCTTCCCGCTCCGCGCGCGGGTAGATTTTCGCCGCTCGACGGACTCCCTCAACGAGGTTCGGGATAACGCCATGGAAAACTGGATCGGCGTCGGCGTGTGGATCGTCATCGGTGCCTTCATCGGGCTGATGATGAAGGTGGTGGTGAAACGGCCCGAGGAAAGCGCGGGCCACACCTGGCTGCTGGCGGTCTTCGGAGCCTTCGGCGCGGTCATCGGCGGCATGCTGGGCGTGGGCATCCTCGAGTTCGACGATCCCGTGGCGCTCAGCGCGGGAGGGATGATCGGCGCGGTCGTGCTCGCGGCGCTCATGTCCTGGACCTACCGCTGGGGCATCCGGGGGTGGATGTGACGCCTGCGGAGCAGTTCACCGCCGCCAACCTGGACCGGTTTCTGGCGGAGCTCTTCGACTTCCTGCGCATCCCCTCCATCAGCGCCAAGTCCGAACACAACGGAGACACGCGGCACGCTGCCGGCTGGCTGCGCGACCGCATGAGGGACATCGGCCTGGAGGCCGAGATTCTGGAGACGCCACGCCACCCGGTGGTGCTCGGCGAGTGGCGCGGGGCGGGGGACGACGCTCCCACCGTGCTGGTGTACGGTCACTACGACGTCCAGCCCGCCGAGCCCCTGGAGTTGTGGACGGCGCCCGCCTTCGAACCCGACGTGCGCGACGGACGCATCTACGCGCGCGGATCCGCCGACGACAAGGGGCAGCTCTTCCTGCACGTAAAGGCCGCGGAGTCGCTGCTGGCCGCGGACGGGCGGCTGCCGGTCAACCTGATCGTGCTGGCCGAGGGAGAGGAGGAGATCGGCTCGCCCAACCTCATCCCGTTCGTGGAGGCGCACTCCGAGCGGCTGGCGTGCGACGTGGTGGTGATCTCCGATTCCGCGATGTTCGCGCCCGGCCTGCCCTCGGTGCTCTTCTCGCTCCGCGGCCTGGCCTACTTCGAGATCACCGTGCACGGGCCCGCGAGCGATCTGCACTCGGGCAGCTACGGGGGCGGGGTGGTCAACCCGGCGATGGCGCTGGCCCGCATCCTGGGAACGCTGCACGACGAAAACGGCCGCATCGCGATCTCGGGATTCTACGACGACGTCGTGGACTGGGGCGACGAGACCCGCGCCGAGATTCGCGCACTGCCGTTCGACGACGAGGAGTTCCGCGATGGGGTGGGTGTGGCCGCGTTGTCCGGCGAGGCGGGGTACTCGACCCTGGAACGCCTCTGGATCCGGCCCACCTGCGAGGTGAACGGCCTCCTCTCCGGCTACACCGGCGAGGGCGCCAAGACGGTGCTCCCGGCGCACTCCATGGCCAAGGTCAGCTTCCGGCTGGTTCCGGACCAGGATCCGGCACGGGTGGCGAAGCTCCTGCGGGCCCACATCGCGCGGGTGGCGCCCCCGGAAGTCCGGGTCGAGATCGAGGAACTGCACGGCGGGATGCCCTGGCGCGGACAGGTGTCCGGCGGATTGATCGATGCCGCCAGCCGGGCGCTGGCGCGCTCGTTCGGCCGGCGGCCGGTGCTCACCGGGGAGGGGGGTTCGATTCCCATCGTGGGCGAGTTCGAGCGCATCCTGGAGGCGCCGGTGCTCCTTCTGGGGTTCGCGCTCCCCGGGGCCAACATGCACGCTCCGGACGAGTGGTTCCCGCTGGAGAACTTCGACAAGGGCATCGTCGCCCTCGCCGCGCTGCTGGAGGAGCTGGGGAGCGGCGCCTTCGCGGCCTGAGCAGGCGCGGCGTGCGCGCCCGAATGCGGCCGGGCTCCATCGGGATGGGGGCGTGCCGGACAGGTGCGGGGAACGGCTCAGCCGTCCGAATCCGCCCCCGATATCATCGTTCCCGCCCTGAGCAGCGCCCGCGCCTTGTTGAGGGTCTCCTCGTACTCGGCGGCGGGATCGGAGTCCGCCACCACCCCGGCCCCCGCCTGCACGTAGGCCTTCCCGCGCGTCGCCAGCAGCGTGCGGATGGCGATGGCGGTGTCCATGGTCCTGCCCCCGTAGGCGAGATAGCCAACGGCGCCGCCGTAGGGACCCCGGCGCACGGGCTCCAGCTCGTCGATGATCTCCATGGCGCGCACCTTGGGCGCTCCCGAGAGCGTTCCCGCCGGGAAGCCGGCCAGGAGCGCGTCCAGCGCCGTGAGCCCTTCCCGGAGGTCTCCCTCCACCCGGCTGACGATGTGCATGACGTGCGAGTAGCGCTCGACCGCCATCAGCTCCGAGACCCGCACGGTGCCGGAGCGCGCCACCCGGCCGACGTCGTTGCGTCCCAGGTCGACGAGCATGCGGTGCTCGGCCAGCTCCTTCTCGTCCGCGGCCAGTTCGGCGGCCAGCCGGGCGTCCTCCTCGGGGGTGGCGCCCCGCGGGCGCGTCCCGGCGATGGGGCGCACGGTCACGACGCCGTCCTCCACCCGCACCAGCAGCTCCGGCGAGCTGCCCACCAGGGTCACGCCGTCCAGCTCGACGAAGTACAGGTAGGGCGAGGGATTGAGGGTGCGGAGCACCCGGTAGAGCTCGAAGGGCGACCCCGCGAGCGACATCTCGAGCCGCTGGCTGAGCACCACCTGGAAGGCGTCGCCGGCGAAGATGTAGTCGCGGATGGTCTGTACGGCGCTCTCGAACTCCCGGCGGCTCATGCTGCTTTCGAACCCGGGATCGGCGGCGGGTTCGGGCAGCAGCTCCATGGGAGGGGGCGCGGGGGCCGTGCGCAGCGAGTGGATGACGGCGGCGACCTTGCGGAGCCCGTGCTCGTAGCGGGCGCGCAACTCCTCCTCGCCCAGCCCGGGTTCGACCAGGACGGCGGCGATGACGTTCGCCCGCCCCAGCAGGTTGTCGATGGCGAGCACGACGTCGGTGAACATGAACACCGCGTCCGGGATGTCGAGACCGTCCGGAGGGGCGTCGGGCAGCCGCTCCAGCTGGCGCACCACGTCGTATCCCAGATAGCCGACGGCGCCTCCCCAGAAGCGGGGGAGTTCCGGGACATCGGCGGGCTGGTACGCCGCGAGCCGCCGGGAAAGGTCGGCGAGGGGGTCGTCGGCGTCGATCGGCTGCCACCCACCGTCGCGCGTCCACCAGGTGGCCCTGCCGCCGTGGAGGCGCCAGGCCGCCGCCGGATCCGTCCCCAGGAAGCTGTAGCGCGCCCAGCGCTCGCCTCCCACCACCGACTCCAGCAGGAAACCCCAGGGCGGGCGCACAAGCCGCGCGTAGGCGGTGACCGCCGTATCCACATCGAAGAGCAGCTCCGCCCACACCGGCACCAGACGGCTGGACCGGGCGAGGTCGCGGAAGCGCTCGAAGGAAAGGCCAGGATTCATGCGACCGAAGCTGACGCGCCGGCCCATGCCTAGCAACACCCTGGAGGGACCATCGGTGTCGGCTGGCGAGATCTCCGGCCACGAGGGGGCGCCGGACGGGCTGTCCGGCCTCCCGGTGCTGGCGGTGGACACGGGCGGGACCTTCACCGACTTCGTGCTCTACCGCGGCGGGCAGGTTTCCACCCTTAAGCTCCCCTCCACCCCGGCGGACCCCTCCGAGGCGGTGTTGGCGGGGGTGCGGCGGCTGATGGACGAAGACGGACCCTTCCTGATGGTGCACGGCTCGACCGTCGGGACCAACGCCCTGCTCGAGCGAAAGGGCGCGCGCGTCGTGCTGGTGACCAACCGGGGCTTCGAGGACGTGATCGAGATCGGGCGCCAGAACCGCCCGCAGCTCTACGCCCTGGCCGGACACCGGCCGCCGCCGCTGGTGGCACGCGCCGACCGGGTGGGCATCCGCGGGCGGCTGGGGCCGCAGGGGGAGGAGATCGAGCCGCTCGATCCGGCGGAGGTGGAGGCGCTCACGGCCCGTGAGGCGGAGGCGTGGGCGGTGGCGCTGCTGCATGCCTACGCCGATCCCGCGCACGAGGCCGCGGTGGCGGATCGGCTGCGGGCGGCGGGCCACCTGGTGTCGGTGTCCTCGGAGATCCTGCCCGAATACCGCGAATACGAACGCACCTCGACCACGGTCGTGAACGCCTACATCGCGCCGGTGGTGTCGGGCTACCTGGGGCGGCTGGAGGAGGAGGCGGGCGCGCGCGCCATCCGCATCATGGGTTCGAACGGGGGGGCGCTGCCGGTAGCGCGGGCGCGCGAGGAGCCGGTCCACACCGTCCTGTCGGGCCCGGCGGGCGGGGTGGTGGGGGCGCTCGCCTGGGCGCGGCGGGCGGGTTTCCGGGACATCGTCACCTTCGACATGGGTGGCACCTCCACGGACGTGTCGCTCTGTCCGGGACGGCCGTTGCGGACCCGGGAATTCACGATCGGAGGGCAGCCGGCCGCCATCCCGGTGATCGACATCCATACGGTGGGGGCGGGCGGCGGCTCGCTCGCCCGCGTGGACCCCGGCGGCGCCCTTCGGGTGGGTCCCCAGAGCGCGGGCGCGGCGCCGGGGCCGATCTGCTACGGCCGCGGGGGCGGGGGGCTGACCGTCACCGACGCCCACGTGTGGCTGGGCCGCCTGCCCGCCGACGGCTTCCTGGGCGGGAGCGCGACCCTCGACCGGGGAGCCGTCGAGAAGCCCCTGGCGGAGCTGGCCGGCCGCCTGGGCTCAACCATGGAGGACGCGGCGGTCGGCATCCTGGCCGTGGTCAACAGTTCGATGGAGCGGGCGCTGCGCGTCATCTCGGTGGAGCGCGGCCACGACCCGGCCGCCTTCGTGGTGGTCGCGTTCGGGGGGGCGGGGGGTCTCCACGTGGCGGAGCTGAGCGAGCGCCTGGGCGCCGCCGGCGCGATGATCCCGCCCGACCCGGGACTTCTGTCCGCCTACGGCATGCTGGCCGCGCCGGTCACCAAGGAGGTCTCGCGCACGGTGCTCGTCGCCCACGATGACGCCGCCTGCGACGCCCAGCTCGGCGAGGTGTTCGCCGAGCTGGAGGAGACCGCGACCACCCGCATGGCCGAAGAAGGCCATGGCCGCGCGTCGCTGGCCGTGGAGCGCTGGGTGGACGCCCGCTACCTCGGCCAGAGCTACGAGCTCCCGGTGCTCGCGGACGGCTGGGTGGAACGATTCCACCAGGCCCACGCGCAGCGGTACGGCTACCGCCAGGACGACGCCCGCGTGGAGGCGGTGACGCTGCGGGTCGTCACCCGGGCCCCCGGCCTGTCCCTGGACCCCCCCGCGCTCGAGCCCGCCACCGAGGCCACCCCGCCCGCCCGCACCGCCCGGGTGCACGCCGGCGGCCGCCTGCGGGACGCTGCCTGCTGGTGGCGGCGCGACCTGCGCGCCGGACACGCGCTACCGGGTCCGGGCCTCGTCCTGGAGTACAGCTCGACCACCTGGATTCCGTCCGGGTGGCGCGCGCAGGTCGACGAAACGGGGAATCTGCTGCTGCGACAAGTGAGTTAGTCCGACTAATCGGACTTAGTCTGGCCTCCGGAACTCACCGACTCCTGGAGTTCACTGACCCCTGGATCCTATTGCGGCTCGTACTCCACCCTCACCCCGCCCATCATCCGTGCCACGCCCTCGGCCGACACTTCCATGATCTCGACGCGCTCGGTCAGCTCGACCGTGTATTCGCCGGCGGTGGCCACGGAGAGAGTGCCCTGCGCGCGCAGGACGGCCTGCTGCCCGCCCGCGGCATCGCGCACATCCTCGTAGTCTCCTTCCAGAGCGAGCCGCAGGGTGTCCGCGGGCAGGACGCGGCTGTCGATCCACACCATGCGGTCCGTGAAGTTCGCCGTGCCGCGCCACGCCATGTCCTCGCCGCGGCTGTAGTTGGCGACGACGATCGCCCGGAAGTTGATTCCCTGCTGCAGAGCGATCTCCAGGAGTCCATTGGCGGTTTCCTGCGTGCTCCCCATGTCATCCGGGAGTTCGCTCGGCGGGAGAAACTGGTAGCCCGTGACCAGTGCGCGCAGGGCGACATCCACCAGGGGGTTCGGGGTATCCGACCCGTCGCCCGGCTCCAGCACCAGCGAACGGGTCAGCTGCCGGACATCGTCCCCGGGGATGGTCCAGGTGGAATCGATGGCGGCGCCCTCGAACACCATGCTGTCCGCGCTGATGGCCCGCACCTCCAGCGTGCGCACGTTCAGGCGTCCGCCGCCGCCCTGGGGGGCGCATGCCGCCATGGCGGCCGTCGCAAGAAGGGCATAGGCCGCCGGACGCATATTGCCGGTGCATCTTCCGTGTCTGTCGTCCCTTGTCTCTGTCATGACTCCGGGCTTCCCGCTGGTTCGAGTGTTTGAGGTCGGTCCTCCAATATAGCCGCGCCCGCCGCATCTTCTTCCCCGGCCGCCGCGTCAGGATCCACTCCGTCTTTCTCCCGGTAGGCCAGATCCGCCGCGCGCGTCACGGCGGAACCGACCAGCAGGGCCGCGCCCGACACCGCGGCCATGCACAGCAGCACCAATACCGGGGGTGCGAGGCGGGGAATGAGAAAGAGTCCGTAGATCAGGAACCCGGTCGCGGCGCCCAGCAGTGCGGGCCCTCCCCCGGCCACGGTTCCCCCCTCCGCATCGCGGCTGCCCGCCCGGCACACCAGCCCGAGCACCGATCCCGCCATGTACAGCGGAAGCGCCGCCAGCAGGGCGAGCGCAGCCGCCTGTCCGCCCGTCACCTCCGACAGACCGCCGAGGTAGCCCCACAGCGAGGTGAGGATGCCGGCGAGCCCCAGCGACACCAGCGTGAGGTGCAGGTGTCGGCGCAGGTGCCGGGAGATCTCATCGGCGGGCACGCGGGTGGCGAAGAGCAGCCCCGCCCCGGCCGCGGCGGCCTCGGTGGTGAGGACGACGGTGGTCGCCCGCAGCAGTCCGGCCCCCTCGTAGAGGATCAGCCCGGCGGCCATCTCGGCCATGACGCCCATCACCCCGCCGATCAGAAACGCCGCCAGATGCGTCCGGCGGACCGTCGTGCCCATGCCCATCATCGCCCGTACTCGCTTCGGAAGAACACCAGCGGATCGCCTTCCCCGGCCCCGCACCCCAGCACTTCACCCACCACGATGGAGTGGTCGCCCGCGGGATGCACGGCCCGGACCCGGCAGTCCAGCCAGGCGAGCGCGTCCGGCAGGACCGGGCTCCCCGACGAGCTGTCGCGAAACTCGACCCCGGCGAACCGCTCGCGGTGGGTTCCGCGCGCGAAGCGATGCGCCATCTCCTCCTGGTGGCTCGCCAGCACGCTGACCGCGAACGCTCCCGAGGCGATGACGGGATCGTGCGAGTTGCCGCGCCGGTCGAGACACACGAGGACCAGGGGCGGATTCAGCGAAACCGAACTGACCGCGTTGACCGTCAGCCCGTGCACGGAACCGTCGAGCCGGCAGGTGACCAGCGCCACCCCGGTCACCAGGCGGCTCATCACGTCCCGAAACCGGTTCTCGTCTACCATCGAGTCCACTCCGCGGGCGGTCGCCGCCGTCCGCGGCGCCTCCCGTCCGGCTGCCCATGCCAACGCTCCCCGCTCCGGCGCATTCAATCGGCCTCCTCGAGGAGTGCCTGGTAGTGCGCGTAGCGGCTCTCGGCGATCTCGCCCGAACGGACGCTCTCGTGAACGGCGCAGTCGGGCTCGTGCACATGGCTGCATCCGCGGAATCGGCAGCCGTCCCCGAGCGCCCCGATCTCCGGGAAACATCGGTCAAGTCGTCCCGCCGGAACACCCCACAGGCCGACGTCCCCGAACCCCGGAGTGTCTGCAACCAGGGTGCCGTCCGAGAGCCGCAGCAGGCGGCTGGTCACCGTGGTGTGCCGGCCGGTGCCGGTTTTGCGGCTGAGTTCGCCGATGCGCAGGCCCAGCGTGGGGTCGAGCCGGTTCAGCAGGCTGGACTTGCCCGTGCCGGAGGGACCCACCAGAGCGCAGATGCCGCGCACGGCGACCGAGCGCAGCCGATCGAGACCGAGGTCCGATTCGGCACTGGTGAGGACGACTTCGTAGCCGATCCGGCGATAGAGGTCGCGCACCGGCTCCGAGGCGGCGCGAGCTCCCGGCAGGTCCTGTTTGTTGATCACCAGCGTGCAGGAAAGCGCGTTGGCCTCGCATACGGCGAGGATGCGGTCCAGATAGCCCAGGCTGATATCCGGCTCGCGGGCGGACATCACCACGACGACCCGCTCGAGATTGGCGGCCATCACCTTCGCCGTCCGCCCGTACGACCCCCGGCGCAGGAAGGCGGTTGTGCGCGGGAGCACCTCCTCGACGGTGGCGTCGCGGCCGTCCAGGGCCACCCTGACGCGATCGCCGATGACCACGCGGCCTCCCTTCCAGGGCCTGGCCTTGAGGCGTCCGCGGAGATGGGAGTCGACCGAGGTGCCGTCGTCGAGCTCGACGCGATAGACGCCGCCCACCACCTCGTGAACCTGTCCGATGGGGGTCACCGGCGCGCGATGCGCTGAACCGGGAGGGGTGGGGCGGAGGAGCGAGACCCCCGGCGCTGGGGGAGGATGGGTGCGAGGCGGCGCCTCACCCCGGAGGTCACGCGGCGAAGGATTCCAGCGCGGATCCCTTCTCGCCGTCCCGCAGGCGGCGCAGCGCCCGGTCGCGCAGCTGGCGGATGCGCTCGCGCGTGACCCCCAGCATGTTGCCGATCTCCTCCAGCGTGTGCTCCCGCTCGCCCTGCAGCCCGAAATAGAGGCGCAGCACCTTGGCGTCGCGGGCCTCGAGCGTGGTGAGCGCCACGTTGACCGACTCGGCCAGCAGCCGGGCTTCCACCCCCAGTTCGGGCTCGGTGGCCTCCTCCGTCAGGAACCGTTCCACGAGCTGCGAATCCTCGCTGTCGCCGATGGGGGCATCGAGGCGGATTTCGGCCGCGTTCAGAGTCTGCAGCGACTCGATGAGCTCGGGCGTGAGCCGGGTGGCCTTGGAGAGCTCCTCGGGAGAGGGCTCGCGGCCGCGCTCCTGCCGCAGCCGCTCCTTCTCGCGGAAGATGCGCGCGAGGTCGGAGGCGCGGTTCAGCGGAACGCGCACCGAGCGGCCCTGGTTGGCCAGGGAGGCCAGGATGGCCTGACGAATCCACCACACCGCGTAGCTGATGAACTTGACGCCCTGCTCGGGATCGAACTTCCGGGCCGCCGTGACCAGGCCGACGTTGCCCTCCTGGATCAGGTCCGTAAGCGATACTCCCCGATTCTGGTACTTCTTGGCCACGCTGATGACGAACCGCAGGTTGGCGCGCGCGAGTTCCTGCACCGCCTCCTCGTCGCCGAGCTGAGCCCGGGCTCCCAGTTCCTTCTCCTGGTCCGGGGTGATCAGCTCGTGCCGGCTGACGTCGCGCAGGTACTGGTCGAGCGCACTCTGCTCCTCTACTCCGGTATCGAAACCGACGAGCAGGCTGGTCGAGCGCTTCTTGGGTCGACGAACCGCCTTCTTTCGACGAACCACCTTCTTTCGACGAACCACCTTCTTTCGCAGCGTGGCGGGCATTCTGAAAAGGTCTCCTTATCGGCTCCGGCGGCCGTTGGCGCGCTGGAATCGCGTTTTGTATCGGCCCCGCATACCCGCGCGCGAGGCGTAGGATCCGCAGCCCTAAATCATAATAAGATTCACGGAATTGTCCAGAACTCCGGATTGAGGTGCCACGCATCCTAAACCCCACCGTCAACCGGGTTCCTTACGCCTGGACGGCCGGGGCGGTTACATGAGCCCCACCGTTGGTCCGCTCACGCTTCGGTTATCAGATCGATGACCTCGTCGGGCGCGAGAGACCTCTTCTCGAAGGTGAAGACGCGCAGCACCCGGGAGGTGCGGTAGAGCTCGCGGGCCACCCTGGGAAGGTCGATGACGCCGGGGATGCCGGTCCGGCCGAGCCGCTCGGCGCGCCCGTTGCGGCGGCGCACCAGGAGGTCGAGCTGGAACATGGCGGGCTTGCAGGGGAAGTCGATCACGACCTCGCCGGGCTCGAGGGAGAGCCCCTCCGCGAGCTGGTCCTCGAGCCGGCGGCGTTCGGGACCCGGGGCCTCGATCCAGGGAGGAAGGCTCCGGTCGCCCAGGTCGGCCGCGGTGAGCTCGGCGGCGCGCTTGGGGAGACGCCGCCCCCTCAGGGCCGGGAGCCAGCGGCGGCGGATGCGGTCGGCGACGGGTCCGCCGCGGGTCCGCGCCCGGCGGCCGATCAGGTGCAGGAGCTCGTCGTCCGTCGGGCCGGCCAGCTCACGCCCCCCGACCAGCCCCGCGGCCACCGCGTCGTTGACGATGCGCGCGCAGAGCACCGTGCCCGCGCGCACCGCGTGGTGCCAGTAGACGTTGCGGAACATCTGGTACTTGGCGAACAGCAGGGATTCCAGCGCGCTGACGGCTTTCTCGCCCACCCCCACCTCGTACGCGCCGCTCTCCGGATCCTGGAGAATGACCAGTCCCTGCAGGAGGCGCTCGACATCCACCTCTCCATACGGCACCCCGCAGGAGCGTGCGTCGCGCTTGAGGTAGTCCATCTTGTCCATGTCGAGGCTGCCGTGCACCAGGCCCCTAAGCGGCGCGTTGCTCTCGCCGCGGATGAGTGCGCCGATCTCGGCGCCGGCCCCGGGTCCCAGGCCGGCCAGCGCCTCCCGCACTTCGGGCGACTCCAGAAAGTGTCCCGCGACCGCCTCGTGGTCGCCCGGATGATCGTCGCCGCGCAGGTCGTCGAGCGCGTGCGAGAAGGGGTAGTGGCCGATGTCGTGCAGGAGTCCCGCGTACGGCACCAGCTCGGCGCCCCTCCACACGTGGTCGGGGAGGGATTCCCGCTTCCTCAGGCTCCTGAGGGCGGTGCTCACCAGGTGGTACACGCCGAGCGCGTGGGCGAAGCGGGTGTGGGTGGCGCCCGGGTAGACCAGGTGGGCGAGACCGAGCTGGCGGATATAGCGCAGCCGCTGGAAGGCGGCGGCGTCCGTGATGCGGGCGGCGGTCGCGTCCAGCCGGATGGAGCCCCAGATCGGGTCGCGAATCAGGGCGGGCGCGTTCCGGGCGGACATGCAGGGAGTCTACCGGCGCGTGCGCGGGCGGAGCAATGGCCAAACGGGACGCCGGGCCGGCGGGTGGCGGTCAGCCCTCGCCGCGGCCCATCCCGCGGATGATCTCGAACTCCTCCTCGCGCACCGGCTGGACCGAGAGGCGGGAGTTCTTCACCAGCACCATCTCGCTCAGGGCCGACACCTGGCGGATGTCCTTCAGCGACACGACCTCGGGGAACTTCTCCACGAACTCCACGTCGACCATGTACCAGCGGGGTTTGGCCGGGTCGGACTTCGGGTCGTAGTAGGGCTCGTCGGGATCGAAGGCGAAGTGGTCGGGATAGGCTTCCTTGCACACGCGCGCCAGCCCCGCGACGCCCGGCGGCTTGGCCATGCTGTGGTAGAAGAGCACCTCGTCGCCCACGTGCATGGCCTGCATGTTGTTGCGGGCCCCGTAGTTGCGGACGCCTTCCCACCAGGTGTAGCCGTCCCGCTCCAGGTCGTCGATCGAGTAGACGCCCGGTTCCGTCTTCATCAGCCAGTGTTTCTTCGCCATTTCGGCTCCCTGTCCCGGTGCTGCCCCCGGGGTCCTCGGATTGCGGCGCGAGCTGGGCCCGCGGCGTTCGACGCTACCTCGGTCCCGCCGCCAGCACCTCCTCCGGAGCGGCGTCGGCGAAGCGCGAGAAGTTGTCCCGGAACATGGCCGCGAGCCGGCCGGCGGCGCGGTCGTAGGCCTTCGGGTCGGCCCAGGTGGCGCGCGGGGTCAGAACCGACGCTGGAACGCCCTCGACTTCCCGCGGGACCGCCAGCCCGAAGACCGGATCGGTGCGCGTCGGCACCCCGTCCAGCGACCCGTCGAGTGCCGCGCGGATCATCGCGCGCGTGTGCGGAAGGTCCATGCGCTTGCCGGTGCCGAACCCGCCGCCCGTCCAGCCGGTGTTCACCAGCCACACCCGCGAGGCGTGGCGGCGAAGCTTCCTGCCCAGGATGCGCGCGTAGACGCTCGGGTGCATGGGCAGGAAGGGCGCGCCGAAGCAGGCGCTGAAGGTCGCGCGCGGGTCGGTCACGCCCCGCTCCGTCCCCGCCACCTTCGCGGTGTACCCCGACAGGAAGTGGTACATCGCCTGTTCCGGGGTCAGGCGTGCGATGGGCGGCAGCACGCCGAAGGCGTCGGCCGTGAGGAAGAAGATGTTGTTCGGGTGGCCGCCCCGGCCGTCCGGCACCGCCCCGGGGATGTAGTGGATGGGATAGGAGGCGCGCGTGTTCTCCGTGAGGGTGTCGTCGTCGAGGTCCAGCTCGCGCGTGTCCTGGTCGAAGATCACGTTCTCGAGGATGGTCCCGAACATGCGCGTGGTGCGGTAGATCTCGGGTTCGTTCTCCGGGGAGAGGCGTATCACCTTCGCGTAGCATCCGCCCTCGAAGTTGAAGATGCCGTCGTCGCTCCAGCCGTGCTCGTCGTCGCCGATCAGGCGGCGCGCGTGGTCCGCGGAAAGCGTGGTCTTGCCGGTTCCGGAGAGCCCGAAGAAGAGCGCGGTGTCCCCTGCCTCGCCGATGTTGGCCGAGCAGTGCATGGGAAGCGCGCCCTTGCCGGGCAGGAAGAAGTTCATCGACGAGAAGATGGACTTCTTGATCTCGCCCGCGTAGCGCGTGCCGGCCACGAGCACGGTCCGCTCGGCCAGATTCACGACCACCGCGGTGCCGCTGCGGGTGCCGTGGCGCGCCGGGTCGGCCTGGAGCAGGGGCGCGTGCAGCACGACGAAGTCGGGGCGGATGGCGGCCAGTTCGCCGGCGGACGGGCGCAGGAACATGTTGTACACGAAGAGCGTGTGCCAGGCGCTCGGGCTGACCACGCGAACCGAGATCCGGTGCGCCGGATCGGCTCCGCAGTGGGCATCGCGCACGAAGAGTTCGCGCGGGTTCAGGTACTCGATGATGTCGGCCCTGAGCGCCCGGTAGTGCGCCTCGCTCATGGGGCGGTTGATCGACCCCCAGTCGATCTGGCCGGCCGTTGAGGGCTCCTCGACGGTGAAGCGGTCGTCGGGAGAGCGGCCGGTGTGCGGGACGGTGACCGCGGCGAAGGGACCCATGTTCACGAGATGGCCTTCGCCCCGGGCGAGGGCGGCCTCGTAGAGCTGCGCGGGCGAGAGATTCCAGTGGATGTGCCCCGCGGGGGTCAGACCGTGGGCGTCGAGTTGGACGGCGGCGGGCGAGGGGGCTGGAGACATGTCGAGGGCTGGCAGGGTCATGAGATCCGGGGAACTCCGGGCTGGATGGAAGAGATCAGCGGCCCAAGACACGATCCTCCGCGGGCCTCTCGAATCACGACGCCGCGCGGAGGAGACAACGGTTCCAATCTTATTCGAGAGAGCGGGCGAGGGTCAACGGGGGTGCCGCCGGCCGGGAACATCGCGCTCGCGCGGGCGTTAGCACTTGAGGCTGGTGTTCGGACGGATGAGCTTTCGGGTCCGTCTCCGACTGGTCCCGGATCAAACTTCCCTCCGAGCGCATTCTCTGCACGGTCCCTTGCCTGATCTCTCTGTTGCCAGCCTCCGCTGCCTGGCGTCCGCGGGTGTCCTTCTAACGGGAGTTCTCGGGGCGGCAAGTCCGGCGCGCGCCCAGCTGCCCGGTGAAGATGTCGCCTGCGAGGCGGGACCGGTCTCGCGCATCATCATCGAAAGCCGGCCCATCTTCGACCCTGGGCCTCCGTCGCAACCGCGCATCCTGCGCTGGACGCGCGGTCTCGCGAACTTCATGCACGTCGACACGCGGGAGGGATTCATCGCCGGCGAGCTGCTGTTCGGCGAAGGGGACTGCCCGGACCCGTTTCTCTTCGAGGAGTCCGAGAGGATCCTGCGCGAACTCGGCTTCATCGCTACCGCGGACATCGTCGCCGAGCCCCAGCCCGACGGCACCCGCCACGTGCGGGTGACCACGCGCGACGAGTGGACCACCAAGATCCAGATCGACGTGACCGTCGATGACGGGCTGCAGTTCGAGGGCGCGAGCGTGGTGGAGGAGAACTTCCTGGGCTCGGGCAACCTGATCGGCGCCTTCTACCAGGAGCGCAAGGAGCGGCGCGACTTAGGGCTCACCCTGCACTCCACGCGCCTCGCCGGGACGCGGCTGGACGGGCGCCTCAACGTGGGCCGCACGCGCTCGGGCGGCTTCACGGACGCGATGCTGGTGTACCCTTTCGTTGGAGAAGTGGGGCGATTCGCGGGGCGCCTGCGCTTCCATCGTCGTGAGTCGCTCTTTCCGTACGTGCTCGATCCCTCGCTGGACTACAGCTATGCCCTCCTGCCGGAGCTCGCGGAGCGCATCGAAGCCACGCAGGCGTATCGCTTCGGTGAGCCGGGGAATCTGACCCTGCTCGGTTTCGGCATCACGCACGAAACACTGCGCTTCGACGAATATCCGGACTCCGTGTCGCTCGTTCGGGGCCTGGATTTCGGCAACCTGCTCGACGACGAACCGGGCATCGGCTCCCGTCTCGCGGGCCAGACGCGCGGCCACGAGCTCACCCGCTTCAACCTGCTTCTTGCGAGGCGCAAGGTGCGCTTCGAGACCCGGACCGGGCTGGACGCGGTGAGCGGGGAGCAGAGCGTGCCGCAGGGCGTCGATCTTTCGCTGACGCTCGGGCCGCGGCTGCCGCTGGGAGGATGGCTGTCGGGGGAGGACGAGTCATCGCAGACGTCGCTGGCCGCGCTCGCGAGCGACTTCATGGGCCGCGTCTCGTTCTTCGGGGGCGTTGGGTCGGCATCGGCGGTGTTGCTGGTGAATGCCGACACGGAAGCCCGGCGGGTACGGTTCGAGGACGAGGCGGATGGGCGCTGGAGGGACATCTTCTCGGAGGCCGACCTGCTTGCCTACTGGCAGACCGGTGTGGGATTCGCCAGGACGCTGGTTGCGCGGGTCTCGGCAGCCGGCGGCTGGAACACGATCTCGCCCTTCCAGCTGACTCTGGGAGGCCGGGACGTGGTGCGCGGGTACAAGGAGGAGGACTTCCCGGCGGGCCGCCGGATGGTGGCTTCCTTCGAGAATCGCGTGGATCTGGGGTGGCCGGCTCCGTCCTCGATCGACCTGGGGATGACCTTCTTCGCCGATGCCGGACGGGCCTGGGCAGGCGATGTTCCCTTCGGCACGGACACCGGCTGGAAGACGGCTGTCGGCGCCGGGTTGCGTCTCGCATTCCCGGCGGGCTCGAGCCGCGTCACGCGCATCGACCTGGCCTGGCCGGTTGGCGCGGACTCGGGACGCGGGCCCATGTTCCGCGCGAGTGCCGGCGACTTCATCGGCCTGGTGCGCGGATTCGCCGACGCACAGATGGTCCGCAGCCGGCGCTCGGGCGTGAACACCAACTTCGAAGGGGTTTCGAGGTAGTGAGACGATTCACCGCCGTGGTCGAGCAGGACCGCGAGACCGGCCTGTTCGTGGGCTATGTTCCCGAACTTCCGGGAGCGCACTCACAGGCCGGAAGCCTGGACGAGCTTGCCGAAAACCTGAGGGAAGTCATTGCGATGCTGCTCGAAGACGGTTGCCGGCCGTAATGTCCCACATACGAGAGATACCCGAATCCGAAGCCATCGGCCTCCTGCGCAGGCTGTACGGCGAGGCGCGGGACCGGGCCGGCCGGATCTGGAACATCGTACGGGTGATGAGCCTGAACCCTCGGGTCATGCAGACCACCATGCAGTTCTACCGCACGCTCATGTTCGGGTCTTCGCCGTTGAACCGCTGGCGCCGTGAGATGCTCGCCGTGGTCACCTCCAAGGTGAATGGCTGCTTCTACTGAGAGCAGGCGCACGCGCATGATCTCCGGGAAGAGATCGAGGAGCTGTTCGAGAGCGACGGCGAGCGCGATGCCTTCGTGCACGCCATCGTCCGCGACTGGCGCGAGGCGGGATTGTCGGAGGCGGACCGGGCGCTATGCGACTATGCGGAGAAGCTCACGCTGCGACAGGCGGAAGTGGGAGCGGAGGATCTGGAAGCGTTGCGCAGCCATGGCTTCGACGACCGGGCGATCCACGACGCGACCCAGGTGATCGGGTATTTCAACTACATCACCCGGGTGGCGGACGGGCTGGGGGTGGAGCCGGAGACGTTCGTGCGGCCCTGGGGCAGACCAGGCTGAAGCAGCGGCCTCGAGCCGTCACGGAAGCTGCACAGCGCCGATCCCGCTCCGCGCCGCCTGACCCGCCGGCACGGACCTTCCTACAACGCCGGCCGCGCCCTGTGGTGCCCGGTCACCTGCTGGAAGGCGTCCGCGACGATGAGCGCAATCTCATCCCGCCCGGGAGCGGCCGCCACCTGCATCGACAGCGGCATTCCCTCCATCTCGGAGAAGCCGGTGGGGATGGCGACGGCCGGGGCTCCCGACAGGTTCCACATATTGGTCTTGCTCCCGGTCGACTCCCGGGGACGCGGAGGATCCTCACCCTCGACCAGTCCGGCGATGTCGTCCGCCGGGTGAATGAGCACGTCGCATTCATCGAAGACGGTGAGGAACCGGTCGCGCCAGTGCCGGCGCACCCGCTGAGCCTGTACGTAGGCGTGGCCCGGCATCAGCACGCCCGAAGCCACCCGCGAACGGTAGGCCTCGGACATGTTTTCGGGCTGGGTGAGCAGGTTGTGCCGCTGATACGCTCCCACTTCCGCGCTTCGGATGATCAGGTAGAATGAACTCAGGCTCGTGAGTCCGGGGAAGAGCACGTTGGTGCGCACGGTGCGGACCGTAGCCCCCAATGATCTCATGACCTCGACCGCTTCCCCGAAAGCACCCAGCTGCTCGTCGTTGGGCACGCCCATGAGGAAGTCGTCTTCGGCGGGGACGCCCACCACCACGCGCTCGAGGGGGTTGGGCCGGGGCTCCCGGAAGAGCGCCTCGGCGGTCCGGTAGCGGGCCACCTTGCGGGTGTGCGGGTCCAGCGGGTCTTCGCCACCCACCGCGTCCAGCACCAGCGCCGCGTCCCGGGCGCTGTGCACCATCGGGCCGGGGTGGTCCATGGACCACGCGAGGGGGAGGACCCCGTGCAGGCTGATGGCTCCGTAGGTGGGCTTAAGCCCCGTGATGCCGCAGTTGGCGGCGGGGCCACGGATTGAACCGCCGGTGCAGGTGCCCATTCCCACCATGAACTGGGACGCCGCCACACCCGTCGCGGAGCCCGTGCTGGATCCGCCGGCAACTCGATCGAAGTCCCAGGGGTTCCTTGCGGGCCATTGGTCCGCAGTGGCCAATTCGGCGGTGCCCACCTTGCCCACGATGACGGCTCCCGCGGCCTTGAGCCTTGCCACGGAGGTCGCGTCGAAGGAGGGGGTGAAGCCCGTGTAGAGACCGGAGTTCCCCTCGGTGACCTTGCCCTCCGTGAGGTAGATGTCCTTCAGCCCCACGGTGATTCCGTGCAGAGGTCCGAGGTAGCGCCCCGCGGCGATCTCGTCCTCGGCGGCTTCCGCCTGGGCCATGATCTCGTCGGCCGGGTACTGGTTGACGAAGGTTTCGATGCGCGGCTCGGTTTCCGCGATGCGTTCAAGGGTCGCCTCGGCCAGCTCGACGGGAGACACGATTCGCCGGCGGATCAGATCGGCCGCCTGCCACACCTCCAGGTCGTAGAGCGGGACGTCCTGCGGTTCGACCGGCGGGATGGTCCAACGGGGCTGCCGCGACATGGGCACCCACGGCGCAGCCGCGGCCGCGGCCGCACCCTTCACGAAGCTTCGGCGCGTGAGCGCCGTCCTGCCGGCGGCGCTCATGGCAGCCACTCCGGCACGTGCTTCGTGACCGGGGGAGGCGTTTCCTGCTGCGGCATCCCGGCCAGGATCGCCTCGCACTCGGCGAGCCCGTTCAGCACGTCGGCGAAGACGGTGGTGGGCAGTTGGTTCTCGGCGAGCCCGACGACTTCGGCGAGTCGGCGTGCGTGTTCGAGCGCGGTTTCGTTCGTGTACGGAGTCTGCATGGGTCCTCCCTGGTGACGGCTTCAGAAGGCCATCAGATACGTCAGCTTCACCACGCCCGTGCGACGCTGCCAGCGGGGCGCGCGTGGGTCGAGCAGGTCGCCCGTCAGGTAGCCGGTGTCGATGACCACGAAGAGGTCGCTGCCGGGGGTGTGGATCCAGTCGATGCGGATGTTGGCCTGCAGTTCGCGGGAGTGATTGTCCCACTGGACCAGCGCGTTGGCGAAGAGCTTGCGGCTGACCGCGCCCTGGATGTTTGCGCTCACCAGGTGGGTCGAGAAATCCCCGTCGTCGACCGGTAGCGAAACGCCGTTCCACGCGTATCGGCCGCCGATGGTGAGGTGCGGGCCGGTGATCCAGGTGGCGCCGCCTCCGATCTCGGTCCGCGTCCCGGACCAGAAGTCGCCGATCGATCCCTGCAGCGCCCCGGAGAAGGTGCGGCTGTCGTTGGTGCGCATGCTCGCGGTGAGGCGCCGGAAGCGATAGTCGTCCGCCGCGAGACGGCGTCCGCTGATGCGCGCCGGGAACTCCAGCCTCTCGAAGCGCTCGCTGAAGGCGATGTTGGCGAACTCGCCGGTCTGGAAGTTGAGGCCGGCGCCCGCCCGCAGTTGATGCGTCTGCTTGGCGCCGTCTCGGCCGCGGATGTGGTGGCCGCTCACGTCGAGCATCAGTTGGCGCGCCCACGTACTGGACTCGAAGCGGGGGGTGACCCCGACCCGACCCTGCCACCGGTCCTGGTCGGTCCGGGGGACGAAGCCCAGAGCGGGCTGAAAGCCATCGTCTATGACCAGGCGCGAAACGCCCGCGACGTACAGGTCGTTCTGGAGCACCAGCTCGGCGGCGGCGGCGTTGGAGCTGCCTGCCTCCCGGAACTCCGCGGATCCGGGCGACACCGTGCCCCGGGGTGATCCCGAAACCTCCGTCACGGAGGGGGCGAAGTCCGGATTCCACACCCGCGCCGCCCACAGGTTGAATGCGCTGCTGCTCCAGAAGCGGCTGGAGAAGTCGAGCCCGGCCGACCGGTCCCAGCCGCTCTCGTGATCAAGGCTGGTGATGATCCCGCCCAGGGTGGTGCGGGGCCGCAGGTCGGTCTTGAGGCGCACCACCGAGTTCCAGGCCGCCGGCAGCGCGACCGCATCGTCCGAATACCCGCGCGTGCGCAAAGCCAGTGCCCCGATGGACAACGGTCCCGCCTGCCCCGTCAGCCTCCCCCCTCCCGCGATGTCGCCCTGGAGCCCGACCCGCCGGCTGAAGAAGACCTCGGTCTGCCGCGGCGTCTCGAACTGGAAGAGCCCGGCCCGCTCCAGGAAGAACTCCCGCTTCTCGGGATAGAAGAGGTCGAAGCGGGTGAGGTTGATCTGGACGTTGTCGGACTCCACCTGTGCGAAGTCGGTGTTCCAGGTGAGGTCGAAGGTGAGGTTCGAGGTCAGGGAATACTTGACGTCGACGCCCACGTCGGTCTGCCCCTCGAAGCTGTCGTCGCCGGCCATGCGCTGGGTGCCGGCGGTCGCGAACGGCTTGACCTCGGCGTAGCGCCCGCGCCGGAGGCCGCTCAGCCCTTCAAGGGTGGCGTAGCGCGACACCTGCGAGATCCCGGAGCGGTACTCCTGCCCGATGTGCGGCCAGAGCAGGATCTCGTTCTTGCGCCGGATCGAGCGCATGAAGGCGATGCCCATGGTGGGCTCGGCCACGTCCGGGAAGCGGATGGTGGTGAAGGGGATCTCGAGCTCGAGTACCCAGCCATCCTCGGTAACGCGCGTCTCGCTGGTGAAGACCCCGTCCCAGTTCCAGTCGTCCAGGGTCATGCTCTCGTCGGAGATGAGGGCGTCGTCCTGCGTCCCCAGCGCGCCGATCTCGAAGATGTAGGCGTTGCGGCGGTCGTGATACGTGTCCAGCGCAACGATGACGCGGTCGTCCTTGTCGATGCGCCCGCCCCGGTGCAGGATGCTGCGCCGGATGAGCGAGGGCTCGGAGTCGTGGAAGACGAAGCCGAAGTAGAGGGCGTTGGCGTCGTAGCCGATGCGCACCTCGGTGGGTTCGCTGCCCGGCGCGCCGTCCACCGGGTCGCGCTGGCGGAAGTCGGTGACCGGCTCGATCATCGCCCAGAAGGGCTCGTCCAGCACCCCGTCGATGGTGGGGGGACGGGGAACGGGGGTAGCGGTCGCGCGCGCCTCGGGCATGCCGGTCTGAGCGGCGGCGGGCGTGGGGGCAGGGAAGACGGCCGGCAGCGCCCCCACCAGCACGGCCATGGCCCGAAACGCTGCTCGAGCCATGCCCGGAGGAGAAACGGCCCGGGACAGGCCCCCGGGCCCCCGCGGATTCATCCTGCGGAACCCTCCCGCGGTTCGCGCACCGGCCCCCGGATCCATCGTCCGGGCTTCTCACCGGTGATCTTCCCGCCCAGGATGACCGGCACGCCGTTCACCAGCAGGTTGTCGATGCCCTCGCTGTACTGGTGGGGGTCGGTGTAGGTGGCCCGATCCGCCACCGTTGCCGGATCGAACACGGCGATGTCCGCGCGCATCCCCTCGGCGATCACGCCCATGTCGTCCCGGTTCAGCCACTGCGCCGGCATCGACGTCATCTTCTTCACCGCCTCCTCGAGCGAAATCACGCCCAGCTCGCGCACGTAGCGAGCCAGCACCCTCGGAAACGCCCCGTAGCTGCGCGGATGCGGATATCCTACGCCGAACTCCACCGCGTCTCCATCCGTCTCGATCATCGCCAGCGGATGCTGCATGATGCGGATGACGTCGCCTTCGTCCATCGCGTGATAGATGGCGCTGAAGCCGCCGCCCAGTTGCAGGTCGATGGCGAGGTCGATGCCGGTTTCGAGGTCGTTGGGGAGGCCCCGGTCGGCGGCGTAGTCGGCCAGCGTGCGTCCGTTGTAGCTTTCGTCCGCCGGCAGCACCCGGAACTGGATGCGGGAGATGTCATTCCCCACCCGGTCGGTGGTGAAGATGGCCCGCATGTCCTCTTCCATGCGCGCGCGGGTCCCGGCATCGGCCACGCGCTCGGCGAAGGCGTCGGGCCCTCCGGCAAGAGCCCATTGCGGGAAGAGGATGACCGACCCCGTGCTCGAAGCCGCATACGGATAGAGGTCGTGGGTGACGGTGAGGCCCGCGGCGTTGGCCGAGTCGATCATGGCCAGGCTGTGCTCGCTCCATCCCCATTGCGCCGCGCCCGCGGCCTTGTGGTGGTTGATCTGCGCCGGGATGTCGGCCTCGTCGGCGATGCGGATGACCTCCGCGACCGACTCCAGCAGTCCGCTGGCCTCGTTGCGCATGTGGCTGACGTAGATGCCGCCGTGCCGCGACGCCACCTTTGCGAGCTCGATGACCTCCTCGGTCTCGGCGAAGTTGGCCGGCACGTAGAGAAGCCCGGTCGAGAGGCCGAGCGCGCCCTGGCGCATGCTCTGGTCGACGAGCGTCTTCATCTGCTCGAGTTCGTCCGCGGTCGGGGCCCGGTTCTCGAGCCCGAGCACCTGCTTGCGGGTCCAGGTGTGCCCGGCGAAGAAGCCCACGTTGGGCGCCATCTCCAGGTTCGACGCGAACTCGTCCAGCGGCCAGGGCTGATCGCCCGAGTGCAGGGAGGCCATGATGGTCGTGATTCCCTGGTGCAGGAAGTTCTCGACCAGGGGATACTCGGCGATGGTCTGCTGGATGTGCGCGTGGTTGTCGATGAAGCCCGGGGTCACGGTCCGGCCCGAGGCGTCGATGACCAGGTCCGCGGCCCCGCGATCGAGGGGCTCGCGCGAGACCACGGCGATGAACCCGTCGCGCACTCCTACGTCGGCTGCGAAGCCCGCGCTCCCGGTCCCGTCGACGACGGTGCCCCCGGTGATGAGGACGTCGAAGTTGCCGCCCGCGTCCGGCGCGCACGCCGCGACGAGGATTGCGGCCAGCGCAAGGAAGCGCCTATTCACCGCCGCTCCGCGGCCAGAGGGCGCCCTGGTGCTCCGCGGTCACCGGCCCGGTCCCCATGAAGACGAACTTCTGCAGCCGCTTGCCCTCGTAGGTCTCGGTGGTGTAGAGGTTGCCCTGCGAGTCGGTGGCGACGCTGTGCACGCCGTAGAACTGGCCGGGCTGACGGCCGCCGCCGCCGAAGCTGGTGAGCACTTCGAGGCTCTCCCGGTCGAGCACGTGGACCACCTTGTTCATCCCGTCGGCCACGTACAGGAAGCGCTGCCCGGGATCGCGCGAGAAAGTGATGTCCCACACCGATCCGCCGCCCAGGGTCTGGTTGGCGATGATCGCCTCGCGCACGAAGGTGCCGTCGCTCTGGAAGACCTGGATGCGGTTGCCGGCGCGGTCGCAGACGTAGACCAGCCCGTCCGCCGAGGGGTCGGCGCAGTGCACCGGCGTGCGGAACTGCTGCTGCTGCGGGCCGCCGGGCGTGTGCGAGGGCACCAGGTCGTCGCTGGGCTCGTTGCCGTAGGCGCCCCAGTAGCGCTTGAATTCCCCGGTGTTGGAGTCGAGCACCACTACCCGCCGATTGCCGTATCCGTCAGCGACGAAAGCCTCGTCCGTGGTGCCGTCGAAGGAGATCTTCGCGACCCGCGAGAAGTGCTCCATGGAGTTGCTGTTGGGCTGCGCGTCGGCCACGCCCACCTGCATCAGGAACTCGCCGTCGCGGGTGAACTTGAGCAACTGCCCGTCCGGTCCGCCGTTGCCCCCGATCCAGATGTTGTCGTGGTGATCCACGCTGAGGCCGTGGTTGGAGGTGGGCCAGTCGTAGCCCTCCCCGGGGCCGCCCCAGGAGTTGACCAGGTTCCCCTCGGGATCGAACTCGAGCACGTTGGGCGCGGGCACGCAGCACTCGCTGGTGGGCGGGTCCAGGGTGGCGCCGATCTCGTTGACCTCGCTGAAGGTGGTCTGGCGGTGGATGATGAAGACGTGGTCGCGCGAATCGACGCCCACGCCGATGGTCGAGCCCAGGATCCAGTGGTTGGGCAGCGGCTTGGGCCAGAGCGGATCCACCTCGAAGATGGGCGCCTCGCCCGACATGTCGGGCGTCTGGCTCGCCGACTCGATGGTACAGGCGGAGAGTGCCATGATGCCGGCGGCGGCGACGCAGGTCAGCGCGTAGGAAAAGGTGCGTGGGTGGTTCATGGCGTGACTCCTTCGGCACGATGATTGCAGCGTGGCTCCCCATCCAGCGGCGAACCATGATGAGTTCGAGCGGCGAACGCGTAACCGGAAATCGTGTAGAACGACGTTCCGGATGCGCAAGCAGCCGAGGTGCGGGACCGGCATCCAACTTATCGGGAGTGCTCCATGAATCGACAGGCCATGGTGTCGTTTCTGATCGCGGTCGTGGCGGGCGCGGCGGCCCTGCCTTCGGCGGCTCGGGCGCAGGATGGAGACGGTTTTCTCTTCGGCCGCCCCGGAGCCACCTTTTCCATCCGCACCGGATACGACATCCCGCGCGCGGGCAGCGACATCTTCAGTTATACGAGCGAGCTGCTCACGCTGGAAAAGAGCAGTTTCGCCGCCCCGGCCTTCGGGGTCGATCTCGGCGTGCGGCTGAGCGACAGGCTCGACCTGGTGGCGGGCGTGGCTTACGCCAAGAGCGAAACCCCCTCCGAATTCCGCGACTGGGAAGACACCGACGGCCTGCCCATCGAGCAGGTGACCACGCACTCGAAGCTCCCGTTTACGCTGAGCGTGCGCTACTACCTGCGGGACCGCGGCCGCAGCCTGGGCCGTTTTGCGTGGGTGCCGTCCGGCTTCGTGCCCTACGTCGGAGCGGGAGGTGGCGGCAACTATTACAGGTTCGAGCAGGACGGGGATTTCGTCGATGTCGAGACGCTGGACATCTTTTATGACCAGTTGGTGTCGGACGGCACGACCCCCTTCCTGCACGTCTTCAGCGGAGTGGAGGTCGCAATGGGGCCGCGATTCGTGCTGACGGCGGAAGGGCGTTATTCTTGGTCCAGCGGCCCCATGGATCGCGCGTTCGAGGGTTTTGACAACATCGACCTGTCCGGTTTCCAGGTCCTGGCGGGATTTGGAATCCGCATGGGTGGTTGACCATGGCGCCCTTGGAAGTACGGCAGTTGTCAGCGGAGGGAAGGAACATGAGAGCACGTCAGGAAGCCTTGGCGGCTGTGATCCGGCGGTGTTCGGTCGTCGCGCTACTGTTGTTGGTCGGCACCGTCCCCGTGGAAGGACAATCCCCGGTCGGCAGCTGGCTGGCGTTCACGGGATGCTGGACGCCCATCGGCCAGGATGTCGAGGACGCGTCCACGCTGTGCGTGATCCCCGGCGAGGACCGGGTATCGGCGGAGTTCGTGACCGTGCGCGGGAGCGAAGTCGTCTCGCGCGAGGTGGCACGCGCCGACGGGCGGCCGGTTGACGCCACCCAGGAAGGGTGCGAGGGCACCACCACCTGGCGCTTCTCCGCCGACGGGCATCGCGTCTACCATCGCTCCGAACATGTCTGCGACAACGCGGTGAACCGGAAGGGTTCGGGGATGATGGTCATGGTGAACCCCACCGAGTGGATGGATGTCAGTTCGGTCGAGGTGGAAGGCCAGGTGACGCCGTGGGTTCAGCACTATCGCATGGCGACCGTCGAGGCCGCGGACGCGGCCGGGTACGGCGACCTGGCAACCGGACAGGAGATGGCGGTTCGCGCCGCCCGCATGTACTCGACCACGGCGCCCACCATCACCTCGATCGTCGAGGCCAGTCAGGTGCTGCACGCCGAGACCGTCCAGGCCTGGCTGGTGGAAAGCGCGCCCGACATGAACGTGAATGCGGAACAGTTGATCCGCATGGCCGACGCCGGGGTGACTTCGGACGTCATCGATGTCGTGGTCGCGGTGTCCCACCCCCGGCGTTTCCGGCTGCAGGAGGAAGACCGGATCGGCACGGGCATCGAGCAGCGTGGGCGAGTCCGTGACCGCAGCGCCTACGGCTGGCCGCGGTACTACTCGCCTTTCGGCTTCGGGTACTACGGGTACGGGTATTCGCCGTACAGGTACGGCTATTCGCCCTACGGCTACGGGTACGGCGGCTACGGGCTGGGATACAACAGCTTCTACGGCATCGGCTATCGTCCGGTGGTGGTGTCCGTCGAGCCGCGCGTGGAATCGTCCCGCGGAAGGCTGGTCCGGGGCCAGGGATATACGCGCAGCGGTGGCAGGCTGCCCAGCGGCGTCGCCACGGTGGGGCGTGACGGCGGAGGCTCTTCGGTCGGCGTCTCGTCCGGCGGAGGCGGCGGGTCGCGGAGTTCGACCGGCCGCACCGCGCGCAGGCGGGGAGGAGGCAGCTAGCGGAGCCGGGAGTCGGTTCGGGCTGGCGCCGGAAGAGCGCCGGGAGATACCTTCTCCCGGCGCTTTTTCTTTCAACCAGACAGGATTCCTCGTGCGAGCAACCACTGTGTTCCCGGGAGCGATTCGGCGAATGACGCGTGATGATTCCCGCGTTCGGCGAACGCGCCGCGGCATGCATTCGGTGGCGGCGGCGGCCCTTGTGGCCACCGCGGCCGCCGCGCCCCTCTCCGCCCAGAACGGCGAGAACGGCCGGAACGGCCAAAGTGTCGCCGCCTCCCGCGTGGACGTGGCGCCGGTCCTGGACGGAATCCTGGACGAGCCCGTCTGGAGGTCGGCCGAAGCCATCGACGCATTCGTGCAGCAGGAGCCCGACGAGGGAGCGCCGGCGTCGGAGCGCACGGAAGCCCGCATCCTCTACGACGGGGAGAACCTCTACATCGGCGTGCGCGCGTTCGACTCGGAGCCGGACGCCGTCATCGCCACCGAGATGCGCCGCGATTCCGACCGAATCCTGGAGGAGGACAACTTCCAGATCATCCTCGACACCTTCAAGGATTTCCGCTCCGCCTACATGTTCGTCACCACGCCCCTGGGGGCGAAGCTGGAGCAGCAGGTCTTCGAGGAGGGCGAGGGAGGAAGCCGGCGCGGCTTCGGGGTGGCGACCAACATCAACAAGGACTGGGACGGGGTCTGGCACGTCGCCGCGCGCCGGACCGACGACGGCTGGGCCGCGGAGATCGCGATTCCGATGGTCACCCTGCGCTTCCCCGACCAAGAGCGCCAGGAGTGGGGCGTCAACTTCATGCGCAACATCCGCCGCAAGAACGAGCAGGCGTTCTGGGCGGGCATCCCGAAGCCCTACACCCTCACCCGCGTGAGCCTGGCCGGCAGCCTCACCGGGCTGGAGTCGCTCAACCGCGGGATGGACCTGCGCGTCAAGCCGTTCGTCTCCGGGGGCGCGGCACGGGTGTCGCAGGCGGGCATCGTGGAGAACGACGGGCAGCGAGAAGTCGGGTTCGACATCAAGTACGGGGTGTCGGCCGGACTGAACCTGGATCTCACATACAACACCGACTTCGCCCAGGCGGAGGTCGACGACGAGCAGGTCAACCTGACCCGCTTCGCGCTCTTCTATCCGGAGAAACGCGAGTTTTTCCTGGAGAACGCCGGACAGTTCAACGTCGGCACCAACAGCGCCTTCCAGCGCGTGGCCGACCTGTTCTTCAGCCGGCGCATCGGCCTGTCCGCGACGGGCGATCCCATCCCCATCCTCGGTGGCGCGCGGCTGACCGGTAAGGTGGGTCGCAACAACATCGCCATCATGGACATCCAGACGGACGGCCTTCCCGGCGACCTGGGGCAGGGCATCGGGGGCCGCGACGGCGAGAACTTCTTCGTGGCCCGCTACAGCCGCGACATCATGGCGCGCTCCAAGGTGGGCGCGCTGGTCATCAACAAGCACGTGGGCGACGGGCACTACATCAACCGCACCTTCGCGGCGGACATGACGCTGGCCCCGCACCCGGCCTTCCTCGTCAACAGTTTCATCGCCAAGACCTCGACCACCGGGGTCACCGACGGCCAGCTCGCCGGCTACATTCGCCTCGGCTGGCTGGACGAGGACTGGAACGTCTACGGCGAGTACGCGGACTTCCAGGACAACTTCAACCCGGAGGTGGGCTTCCTGCCGCGCAACGGAATCCGCATCAGCAAGATCCACCTGGAGCGCAATCCCCGGCCGGGCCGCTTCGGCGTGCGCGTCTTCGACCCGATGGTCAACATCACCTACACCACCGACCAGAACAATCGGCTGGTGACGCGCCGCATCCACCACATGCTGGGGACGAGGCTCCAGAACGGGGCCTACATCAACATCTGGTACAACGCCAACCTGGAGGTGCTGGACGACCCCTTCCACGTGCGGCCGGATGTCGTCGTGGAGCCGGGCACCCACCGCTTCGGCGACTGGCGCTTCTCGTTCAACAGCGACCCGTCGCGCCGGCTCTACGGGACCGTCTACTACTCCCCGCAGACCTTCTTCGACGGCGACCGCACCGACTACAGCGCGAGCGCGGGCTTCAGGCTGACCAGCCAACTGGCCGCCGAGGGGGCGTTCACGCGCAACGACGTGAGACTGCCGGGAGGCGACTTCAGCGCCGACATCGCCTCGTTCCGCGTCGACTACGCGCTCTCGCCGACGATGACGCTGCGCACCGTGACGCAGTACAACTCGCTCACCGACCAGTGGAGCACCGCGGCCCGCTTCAACTACATCTACCGGCCGGGGAGCGACATCTACATCGTCTACGACGAGCTGCGCCGGAACGACTACGACGAGTTCGGCCGGTACAACGAGTTCGCGTCCTTCCGCGAGCGGCAGCTGATCGTCAAGGTCACGTACCTGTTTTCGCGGTAGGGCGTCTTTTTCCGAGGCCAGCCTCTCGCGCCGGCTCCGGATTCGCCCGCGCTCCTATGCGGGGCTGTCGGCGTGTTCCGCGACCAGGGTGCGCCAGCGCAGTTGCAGCCCGAACCAGAGCAGGGAAGCCACGGCCAGAATCAAGGTGCCGAGCGCCGAGCTCAGGAGCGCGACCTTGATGCCTCCCGCCACCAGCGTTGCCCGGACCTCGCCGGCCAACTCGATGAACTGGAAGGTGATGATGATGCCGACCAGCGTGCCCAGCACGCCGCTGATGGCCGCGAACCCTCCCCAGAACAGGATGGCGTCGATCCAGGCCTTGGCGTGCCGGCCCGGCATGGCACTGCGCCACACCAGCGCAAGCGACCACAGCGCGAGGGCGACGACCACCAGCAGCGAGAAGGTGAGCGGCCAGCGGATGACGCCGAGGGCTTCGAAGGCTTCCATCGCGGTCATGACGATTCTCCCAGGGATGCGGGTTGGTGTGGAGGCGCGGGGTCGAGCGACCGCGGTGCTCCGGAGCGAGTGTTCGGCAGGGGATGGCCCAGCAGCTCCGCGTGCGCGCCGGAAACGAGTGCGAGCCAGTGGGCCGGAATGAACCAGGCCAGCCCTCCGGCGAGGGCCAGGAGCAGTGAGAACGAGAGCAGGACGCTGCTCGCGGGCAGCCATTCGAGCAGGAGCGATCCGGCCAGTTCGGGCTCGGCCTCCAGAACCCCGGCGAGCCGCAAGAGGTCGGCAAGGGCGCCGAAGATGCCGGTGGCGAGGGTCAGGCCGGACAGGAACAGGATGACGCGGAGGTTCGCTGTCGGATCCTGGTGGTCGCGCTTGACCCACAGCCTGAACGAGAGCGTGGCGATGGCTGCGAAAAGGAGTGTGCCCAGTCCGAGAACCGGCCACAGGAAGGGCGACGCATGACGGAGCCAGTCGGCCCGCAGGAGCAGGAAGGTCTCCGCGAAAAGCACGGCCGCGGTGGCGAAGGCCAGCGCCGACCGTTCGATGGTTCGCAGGCGGCCGGGGCTGAAGTGGCGGGTGAGCCGGCGGTAGTGGGAGGCGTGCAGCCGGTCGAGTTCGCGGAGCGTCGCCCCGTCGGGCACGAGCGCGTCCAGCGCACGGGCGCGAGCCTGCTCCGGCGGCATGCCCCGGGCTTCGAGTTCGCCGGAGAGTGCCTCGAGGTCGAACTCGAGTTCGCGCAGGATCCTGAGGCGGTCCGGAATGGGCACCGTCAGATCCCGGTCCAGCCTGCGGAGCGTGGGCTGGAACGCGCTCACGCCGGAACCTCGCGCGCGCGGCGAAGCATCCGCATGAGGCCGGCCAGAATATCCTCAACCCGGTCCGCTTCTCCGCTGAGGTGCCTGCGGCCGATGTCGGTGAGCGAATATACCTTCCGCCTCCGCCCGCCCCCGCTCGACCAGCGGCCCTGGATGAGCCCGTTCGCCTCCATCCGGTGCAGGATCGGATACAGGGTGCCGTGCCGGAACCGGAAGACCCCGTTGCTGTGCGCCTCCACGTCCAGGGCGATCTGGTAGCCGTGCCTGGGGCTCTCGCGCAGGGCGGCGAGAACCAGCAGCTCGTGGATCCCTCGGGCGAAGCCCTGCGCGTCGAATTCCTGGTCGCCGGTGGGGTTTGTCTCGCTCATGGCTGATCTTGTCTCCGGGAATGCGATTCGAGGGTTGGCGCCTCCGCCGGATGCGATGCGATGGGTCGAACCAGGCGAAAGCCGGTCATGGTTTCCCGGTCGTTCCACGGGCCCGGCCAATGGTAGTGCCGAAAGGCAGCCGTTACGGCCCACGAGTAGGATGACCAGCTGCTGCCCCGCCTGACAGGCCGTACACAGGCGCCGTCCTGCCACCAGGGAGAATCCTCCGTCCTCGCGGAGCCGTCGCCGGGATTTCCTTCATGAGTGGCATTCCAGCAGTCGGCAACCCATTCCGTCACGTTCCCGATTGTGTCGTGGAGTCCGAACGGGTTGGCCGGGAACGACCCTGCGGGAGTTGTGTTCCTGAGTTCCCATCGGCGGCCCGGGCAGCCTTCACAGGTGAGCATGCCGGCGCCGAGCCCATCCCCCCAATAACGGGTTGTCGTGGTGCCGCCTCGCGCGGCGTATTCCCACTCCGCCTCGCTGGGCAGACGGTAGGCCTGGCCGGTACGCTGGCCGATCCATGTGACGTACTGGTCGACATCGGGACGGGCGAGGTTGATCACCGGCCGGTCGGCGCGCCCCCAGCCGTTGTCGTCGGGCACATACGTGCACCCTCCGGCGTCGACGCAGGAATCCCATTCCCCGAACGTCACTTCATGTTTGCCGATGGCGAAGGAGTACGCGATCCGCACCTCGGTGGGCGGTTTCTGCGCCTCCACCAGCCACTCAGGTGGCGGCGGGTTTCCGGGATCCGGCTCCTCGTGCGCGCCTCGTCCCATCACGTATTCGCCCGGAGGCAGCTCGACCATCAGGGGGCATTCCGGGCAGTCGCGGAACTCACGGAATCCGGACGATGTCGGGACCGGCGGGTTCGCGACCCCACCGCTCTCCATTGCCGGCTCTCTACCGGAATCCGCCGCCTCCCGACTGGAGTCCCCATCGGTCAGACGGTAGAGCGATACGATCGTCTCTCCGGTTTCCTCCAGACGAAGACCCGCGAAAATCGAGTCGGAGATGAACGCAACGGGGACCCCGGGCAACTCGAAGGAGCCCGCGTACCCTCCGGAGGAATCGAGGATGTCGACGATGCGGGGCGTCATTCCGTCGGTGCTGCGCGTCACCCACAGCTGGCCTCCGGGAGCTGCGACCATACTCAGCACCGGCGAGACCTGCTCCTCGTATCCGACCGCGGCCACGATGTCCTCCGCCTCCAGCCCGAAGCGCCGCATGAACATTCCATAGGGACCGGGGCCGAACTCCGCGCCTCTTACGGCCATCTGCCGCGTGACGTCGATCGGGTCCAGGGACCGTCTGATACTCGACACCACCGAGCCGCCGGCATGCTTGTCGATGCGATAGCCCGGCCCGTTCAGGAAAAAGATGGAGTCTCCCCGGTGCGTCCAGATGACCGAGGGAGCGAGCACCCTGGGCCCCGGAAAGGATCCGCCGCCGAACTCCATGACCGCCAGTTCCATCGGGACCTCGTGCAGCGTCGTCGTCGTTTGTCCTCTCTCGACGACGAGTCGCTGCTCCGTGACCATTCCCGATGCCGACGTGGCGCTCGTCACCGTGGCGAGCCAGTCGCTTCCGACCGCGAATCCCGGACCCCAGTAGACCAGCTCCGGGCGTTGCTCGTTCAGCAGATCGCCCTCGCTCGACCAGCGATTCAGGATCTGCCGGCCGGTATCCCACACCGCGAGAGCCCCGTACGGGTCCATGGACACGGCGGCGGGATTGCGAAACTCTCCGGGTCCGTCCCCGGAGCGTCCGTAGCTGCCCGCATAGGCTCCCGAAGCGTCGAAGGCCACGACTCTCTCCCCTGTCCAGTCCGCCACATGGATCCGGCCTGTCATCGGGTCCGCGGCCACACCCCACGGAACCGCCGTGAGCGCGCTGTCGGGGGGGATGAGATCGACCGTTCGCACGGCTCGGATGTCAAGCATTTCGTCGGGGCCGTCGTTCTCGATGATGGTCACGCCCGCGGAATCGCGCGCAGGTGCAGGTTGGGTATCGCGGCTCGCCGGGTCGCACGAACCGGTCAACGCCAGCAATGCCGCGATCCATGGAATGCCGGTTTGCGCCGGGCGACGCTGCATGGCGCCGCATGGCCGGATGAAACGCGAACGCTTGCGCATTTCCGAAACCTCCTCCCGGGGACAACATATCGGTAGCCGTCATATCAGACAACATTATATCGATAATCGATATATCATCGCAAGACCCGGTCAGTTCCTTCGGAAGGGATACGACGATGCCTGTCGGCCGGTCCTGCAGCTTTCAGGAAACGTGAAAACCCGCCGAGCAGTCGGGATGTTGCCCGGCGGGTTTGTCCGCGTCAGGAGGTCATGGCGGTCAGTTCGATGTCACGGTTGACGTTGAGGCCGCATACGGAGCCGGTGATCGTCGCCGTCGGGATGGCGCCGCTGAGGGCGGCATCGACCATGGAGATCTCGGAGGTGATGGTGTTGTCGAGATCGCAGCTGCCCGACCTGGTCCCGCTCGTCCAGCTGAACGAGCCGGAAGACGTGATGTTGATGGAGAAGCTGAAGTCTTCCAGTACGGCGATGACCGAGCCTGTCTGGGCCAGACCCGGATTGCTGTCCAGGACAAAGGTGGCGCCGCCGCCGGTGAACGTGCAGCCGCTGGGGGCCAGGGTGCCGGACAGCTCCAGCTCAATAGAGCCCCGGGCTTCGTCTATGGAGATCATCACGCTCCCCGAGAACGCGGCCTGGCCGCCATCGGCGCAGGGAGCGGCGGCGTCCACGGGAAGAGGCGCTCCAGGCGGAACGGCCGTGAGCATGGCCGGATCGCCATTGAGGAGTATTCCTCCATACGCCAGAAGGCTTCCGCCATACAGCCCCTGCACGAGGGCGTTGGCTTCGTCCTGGGTCATCTGGTCTCCGTCCGGCTCCGTGGAGCTTTCGCAGGCTGTCAGCGCGAAGGTGGTCGGGACGAGCAGCAGGGCGAGGATGAGTTTGAGGGATATCGGCTGACGATTCGTCTTTGGTAACATGGTCAGAAACCTCCTGAGGTGAGGTTGGCGGCGTTTCCTCGGCGGCAGTCCACCGTCGCGCCGGGAGGAACCAGCTTCCGCACGTCATCCTACCCTTTCCGGATCGGGATGATTCGATCCGGGTTGGCATGACTTGAGTGCCCGCATGACCCGGGTTCGTGGTTCAGGCGGCATCTTTTCATGTACGCTTCATGGGCGCGGGCCGTGATTTGACACTTACGGTTTTTGTTCGGTATCTTGTCGGCCCATGTCTCACGTGCCGAAGACGAAGCGGCGAGCGCTGGAGGCGCTGCGCCGGGAGATCCGCCGGATCGAGATTCCGGTCGAAGTCGGGGCGGCGTGCCTGTCGCTGGGCATCCCGGAAATCGATGGCGCCCTGCCCGGAGGCGGGCTGCGAGCGGGGTGCGTCCACGAGATTGGCGGGGACGAGGCCGCGACCGGTTTCTGCGCCGTCCTCCTGGCCCGTGCCGGCAGGGCCCCGGGGCCGCTCATGTGGCTGGCGCGCGGGGATGACCTCTATCTGCCGGGGCTGGTCCGGTACGGGATCGAGCCGGGGCGGTTGCTGGTCGCTTCCGGGCTGCGGCGGCGGGCCGACATGCTGTGGGCCATGGAGGAGGCGCTGCGCTGCCGAGCCCTGAGAGGGGTTGTGGCGGAGGTGGACGCTCTCGACCGGGCAGCCTCCCGGCGCCTGATGCTGGCGGCCGAAGGCTCGGGCGTGCCCGGGCTGGTGCTGTGGTCTGAAGCAGGGAGAGGAGGGGCGGGACGGGCGAGGGTTCCCACGGCCGACAGCCGGTGGCGGGTCACCACCGTTCCGGGCGCCGGGATGGCCCGGTGGCGCGTGGAGGTGCTGCACTGCCGGGGCGGGAGACCGGGGTGCTGGGTGGTGGAGATGGACGACGATGGGTGGCGCGCCCTGCCATTTGCGGCCCCGGTGCCTTCCGCGGCTGCCCGTGATCTTTCGCGCCGCGCCGGCTGACCCGACCTCAAGCCATGGGCGTTTTTTCCACCCCCCGCCGCATTGTCGCCGCCTGGTTCCCCTGGTGGCCGGTGGAGAGGCTGGCCTGGCGCTGCCCCGAGGCGCGCACCCGGCCCTTCGCGACCATCGGCGAGCAGCGGGGCCGGCTGGTGATCGAGGCGGTCAACCCGCGTGCGGCGGGGGCGGGACTGGCGCCGGGCATGCCCCTGGCCGACGGGCGGGCCATCGTACCCGACGTGATCGTCCACCCCGCCGATCCGGTCGCCGACGCCCATGCGCTGAAGCGGCTGGCCCGGTGGGCGGACGGCTTCACCCCCCGGGTCATGCCGGCCGGTGTGGATGGGCTCTTCCTCGATGTCGGGGGGTGCACGCATCTCCATGGCGGCGGGGAGGCGCTGATGGCGGCGCTGGGGGCGGGGCTGGGGGGGCTGGGGCTCACCTCTCGGCTGGCTCTCGCCGGCACGCCCGGGGCGGCCTGGGCGCTGGCCCGCCACGGCGAGGAGTCTGGGGCCATCGTGACTCGGTCCGCGGATCCGGACGAAGTGAAGGAGACGCTGGCCGGGCTCCCCGTCGCCGCCCTCCGGCTCGATGCCGATGTCGTGGAAGCGCTGGTCTCCTTCGGCCTGGACAGGATCGGAGCCCTCTACCCCTTCGATCCCGGGGCGCTGGCGAAGAGGTTCGGCCCCGCCCCGCACCGCCGCCTGGAGCAGGCACTCGGCTTCGCCCAGGAGCCGGTCATCTCTCTTCCGCCTCCGCTTCCGCGCGAGGTCCGCCGTGCCTTTGCGGAGCCGATCTCGACAGTGGACTCCATCCACGCGGCGGTGGAAGCCCTGCTGGAGGAGCTGTGCCGGAACCTGAGCCGGGCAGGCGAGGGCGTGCGGCGCATGCGGCTCGTCAGCCGCCGAGGGGATGGAGCGCGTTCCGTTCTGGTGGCAGGTACCAGCCGGCCTCTGCGCCGCCCAAGGCTCCTCATGAACCTGCTCTCCGAAAAACTGGAGCGGATCGACCCGGGGTTCGGCATCGAGGAGATGGTGTTGTCCGCCGAGGTGGTCGAGGTTGTCGAGGAGGAGCAGGAGGACTGGTTCGCGCGGGCCGAAACAGCGGCGGCGGGCGACGGATGGATCGGAGGGGAGGGTGGGACGGGCCGCGAAGAGCTGGCCGCCCTCCTCGACCGGCTGGGGAACCGCTTCGGGTTCGGAAGCGTCGCCTGTCCGGTCCCGCACCAGAGCTGGCTGCCCGAGCGCGCGGTCGAGCTGCGTGAACCCCTGGCCGCACCCCGGAGGCTCGGCCCGGGCTGGCCGGAGGGGCGCTGCCGGCCGCTCCGGCTGCTGTCTTCCCCGGAGCGGGTGGAGGCCGTCGCCCGCGAATCAGGCGAACTGGAGCCTGCGGGTGCGCCGGCCTTCTTCCGCTGGCGCGGACGGAGGCACAGGCTGCGCGTGGCCGAAGGGCCCGAGCGGCTGGAGTGCGAATGGTGGCTGGAAGATGCTCCTTCCCGCGACTACTACCTGGCCGAAGACGAGGAAGGGCGGCGCTACTGGCTCTTCTGCGAGCGGTCCCGCGACCCCGCCGCCCCGCCGCGATGGTTCCTGCACGGGTTCTTCGCGTGAACGGGCCCGGGCGCGACCCCGCGCCGTGCTTCTCCGGCAGCCGCGTAGACGGAGGCTCGGCGGCCTGGACGGGCGGCTACGCGGAACTCCAGGTCACCAGCAACTTCTCGTTCCTGCGCGGCGCCTCCCAGCCCGAGGAGCTTGTGGAGCGGGCGCATGCGCTGGGCTACCGCGCCCTGGCGCTCACCGACCGCAACACCCTGGCGGGGGTCGTGCGCGCCCACCACGCCGCCCGCGAGACGGAGCTGCGCTTCATCCCCGGAGCCCGCCTCGACCTCGAGGACGGGCCGTCCCTGCTCTGCCTGCCCGTCTCCAGGAAGGGCTACGGCCGTCTGGCCCGTCTGATCACCTGCGGACGCAGGCGCGCCCCCAAGGGGGAGTGCCGGCTCGTGCGCGAGGATGTCGTGGAAGCGGCCGGAGAGCAGATCTTCGTTGCCCTGCCGCCGGAGGTGCCCGGCCCCGATTTCGCCGAACGGCTGGCGTGGTACCGGGAGCGGCTGGACACACCTCTCTACCTGGCCGCCACCTGCAGCTACCGGGGCAACGACATCCGCCGCCTGGCCGCTCTCGCATCCCTCTCGGAGACGGAGCGCGTGCCGCTGGTCGCGACCGGCGACGTGCACCAGCACATCCCCGAGCGGCGCCGGCTCCACGATCTGCTCACCTGCATCCGCGAGCGCTGCACCATCGACACCGCCGGCTGGCGCCTCGCGGCCAACGCGGAACGCCATCTCAAGTCCCCCGCGCAAATGGTTGCCCTCTTCCGCGATCATCCCCGTGCCCTGGCCAATGCGGTGGAGATCGCCGAACGCTGCCGCTTCTCTCTCGGAGAGCTGCGCTACGAATACCCCGAGGAGGTGGTGGGTGAAGGCCGCACACCCCAGCGGGAGCTGGAGATTATGACCTGGGAGGGCGCGGCCCGGCGCTATCCCGAGGGCATCCCCTCCAGGGTGCGGGCGACCCTCGAACACGAGCTGGCGCTCATCGGCGAACTGGAGTTCGCCCCGTACTTCCTCACCGTCGCCGACATTGTCCGGACCGCCCGCGGCTTGGGCATCCTGTGCCAGGGGCGCGGCTCGGCCGCCAACTCGGCGGTGTGCTACTGCCTGGAGATCACATCGGTCGATCCGGACCGCGTCGACCTGTTGTTCGAGCGCTTCATCTCCGCCGAGCGCGGCGAAGTGCCCGACATCGACGTGGATTTCGAGCACGAGCGCCGCGAGGAGGTCATCCAGTACATCTACCGCAAGTACGGCCGGGAACGGGCCGGGCTGGCCGCGACGGTGGTGACCTACCGCGTGCGCAGCGCCTTGCGCGACACCGGCAGGGCCATGGGGCTGAGCAAGGACACGGTCGACCGGCTGCTCTCCATGGCTTCGGTGTGGTCGAAGCCGGTGGACGAGGAGCGCGCCCGCGAGGAGGGATTCGATCCGACGGACCGGCGCCTGCGCCTGACCCTGCAACTGGCCCGGGAACTGTACGGCTTCCCCCGCCATCTGTCCCAGCACACGGGCGGGTTCGTCATCTCCCGCGGGCCGCTGTGCGAGATCGTTCCCATCGAGAACGCGGCCATGGACGACCGCACGGTGATCGAGTGGAACAAGGACGATCTCGAGGCGCTGGGGCTCATCAAGGTGGACGTGCTGGGGCTCGGCATGCTCTCCTGTATCCGGCGTTCCTTCGAGTTGCTGGAGGCGCACTACGGCGTCCGCCACACCCTGGGGGACGTGCCCTCGGAGGATCCGGGGGTGTACGGGATGATCCAGCGGGCGGACACGATCGGCGTGTTCCAGATCGAGAGCCGGGCGCAGATGGCGATGCTCCCCCGGCTGAAGCCGGCCACCTTCTACGACCTGGTCATCGAAGTGGCGATCGTGCGTCCGGGGCCCATCCAGGGGGACATGGTCCACCCCTACCTGCGCCGGCGAAGGGGCGTCGAGCCGGTGGAGTATCCCTCCGAAGAGCTGCGCGAGGTGCTGGGGAAGACACTGGGCGTGCCCCTCTTCCAGGAGCAGGCGATGAAGATCGCCATCGTCGGGGCCGGATTCAGCCCGGCCGAAGCCGACCAGCTGCGCCGGGCCATGGCCAGCTTTCGCAACTACGGCACCATCCATCGCTTCCGCGACAAGTTCGTGGATGGGATGGTGGGGAGGGGATACGACCGGGAGTTCGCCGAGCGCTGCTTCAGGCAGATCGAGGGGTTCGGCGACTACGGCTTCCCGGAAAGCCATGCGGCCAGCTTCGCGCTCCTGGTCTACATCTCCTCGTGGCTGAAGCACCACTACCCGGAGGTCTTCGCCTGCGCCCTCCTCAACAGCCAGCCCATGGGGTTCTACGCGCCCGCACAGATCGTGGGCGATGCGCGCAGGCACGGGGTGGAGGTGCGCCCGGTGGATGTCAACCACTCGGAGTGGGACTGCACCCTGGAGCCGGTGGGCTCCCATCCGCGCATGGCGTTGAGGCTGGGACTGCGCCAGATCCGCGGTCTGAGGGAAGAGGACGCCACCCGCATCGTGACGGCCCGGGAGGAGGGGTATCGTTCCCCGGCCGACCTGCGGCGGCGGGCAGGGATCAGGTCGGCCGTTCTGGTCCGCCTGGCCAGGGCCGATGCCTTCACCTCCACCGGGCTGGACCGCCGCCAGGCCGCCTGGGCGATCGCCTCCATGGACCAGGTGGAGCCGCTGCCGCTCTTCGATTCTCCCGGCGAGGCGGAGCCGCCCCGCCCGGAACCGGCTCTGCCCGCCCTCTCCGCCGGCGAGCAGGTGGTGGCCGACTACCGCGCCACCGGGCTGTCCCTGAAACAGCACCCCGCCGCCCTGCTGAGGGAACGGCTGGCCGGCCGGGGGGTGCGCCCGGCCAGCCACCTGGAAGAACTCCCCGCCGGGGCGCGCGTCACCGTCGCCGGCATCGTGCTGGTCCGCCAGCGGCCGGGCACGGCGGGCAGGATCGTGTTCGTGACCCTGGAGGACGAGACCGGATCCTCCAACCTGGTGGTGTTCCCCTCGGTCCAGGAGCGTTGCCGCCGCGCCCTGCTCACCGCGCGCCTGATGGTCTGCCGCGGCCGGCTGGAGAAGGAACAGGGAGTGATCCATGTGATCGCCGACCACATCGATTCCCTCAACGACTGGCTGGACGGCCTGGCCGAAAGGCCGCGGCGACGCTCGTCGGCTGGCCCGGTTGCGCCGGGAGCGATTTCAGGGAGTGCATTCGTGGGCAGGGGGCGGTTCTTCCACTAGCGGCTTGCAGGTGAATCCGCGCGAGCGCCGGGAGCGGGAAGGCGCTCCATCATCTCATATCCCGGCTCGCCACAGCCCGGAGACACAACAAAACCGGGGTCTGACCTGTCAGAAGAATCAGTGGTAGACCGGTCGGCATCGGCAGTGTTACATTTCCCGACTTGTTGTTCCTGGACCCGGCATTCGCCGTTTGTAGACCCACCCCCGGTAGGCGCGCACTGGATGTTCTCATCCTCCCGTGGTCTGGATTCCTTCGATCAGTACCTGCAGGACGTAGAGAAGTACCCGCTGATCCGGGATCCCGAAGAAGAGCGCGAGCTGGCAAGGCGCGCCCGGACCGGGGACATGGAAGCGGCGGAGCGGCTGGTGACCGCGAACCTCCGCTTCGTGATTTCCTACGTCAAGAAGTACCAGGGCCGTGGCCTCGGCCTCGCCGAACTGGTGTGCATCGGCAACGAGGGCCTGCTGAAGGCGGTCAAGAAATTCGATCCCGACAAGGGGGTCAAGTTCATCAGCTACGCGGTCTGGTGGATCCGGCAGACCGTCCTGCAGGCGCTGGCCGAACAGACCCGTTCGGTGCGCATCCCGCTCAACCAGAACTCCAACCTCGCCAAGCTGGCGCGCACCGACACCGCGCTGACCCAGGAGCTGGGCCGCTCTCCCACCGATCAGGAGATCGCCAAGGAGATGCAGGAGCCCGTCGAGACCATCCGCGCGCTGCGCCGGGTGGCCGCGACCGAACTCAGCCTGGACGCCCCCATCGACCGCCGGGACCGGGACAGCTCGAGCTTCGGCGAACGCTTCGCCGGCGTGGAAGCCGCGGACATCGAGCTGGATGTGGAGGCGCTGGCGCGCCGGGCCTTCATGGAGGACATGTTCGAGAGGTACCTGACGGAACGCGAACGCAAGATCCTCTACCTCTACTACGGCCTGGACGACGGCGAGGAGCGCACGCTCGAGGAGATCGGCGTGCTGCTGGGGGTCACGCGCGAACGGATTCGCCAGATTCGCAACCGCGCCTTCGAAAAGCTGCGCGACAGCCCGCACGGGGATTCGCTGTCCGGTTTCTGGAGCGCGAACTGACCCGGTTTTCGGTTCAGGACATTCTGCTCGCCCTCGCCATCGGCGTTTCCTTCGCCCTCGCCACCGGCGTATCTCCCGCCTCGGCACAACAGGCTTCCTCGTGGGACGATCTCCGGGCGCTGGAGCTCGTCGAGCGCGCGACCGCCACCCGACAGGCCGCCGTCATGGACGGCCTGCGCGCGTATACGGCCGACGCACGCGGCTACGTCTATTTCTTCCTCGACCGTGAGGCCGGCGAGGAACGCAACCTGGTCAAGACCGACCAGCTCGCCGTGCGCGTGTACTGGAAGGCGCCCGGCCTGACCAGGCAGCACATTCTCGGTCGCCGCGACGGCCGGCGGATGCCCACCAACATCCGCTACCACCTCGACCACCTGGTCATCGTCCAGGAGAACTTTGGCGACGTGATCCGCATCGGCGACGGCGACGAGGTGTCTTCGGTTATCCATCCCCTCGCTCCGGGCGCGGCCGCCCGCTACGAGTACCTGCTGGCCGACTCGATCACGGTCGCCTTCGCGGACGGCCTCGACCCCGTCCGGGTGTACGAGGTGCAGGTGCGGCCGCGCGATCCGGACCAGCCCGGCTTCGTGGGCACCCTCTTTCTCGATCGCGAGACGGCGGCGGTCGTGCGCATGAACTTCACGTTCACGCCCGCGTCCTACGTCGACCGGCAGCTCGACTACATCCGGGTATCGCTGGAAAACGCCCTCTGGGATCGCCGGTACTGGCTCCCCTACCGGCAGAGCCTCGAGATCCGGCGGAAACTCCCGTTCCTCGATCTTCCCGTGGGCAGCGTCATTCGGGGCCGCTGGGAAATCGGCGGCTACAACTTCGAGGACGATCTCCCCGACCTGTTCTTCCTGGGGCCGCAGATCGTGCGCAACCCCGACCCGATGCTGGCCTTCCCCTTCGAGCGTGATCTCTACGCCCAGGTCGACGAGGAGGGACTCGCCCCCACCGCCGACTTGATCGACATCGAGGCCGAGGCGACCCGACTGGTGCGCGGTCGGTACCTGAGCGGGCTCGGCCGCCTGCGTCTCGCGATGCCGCCCCTCTCCGAAACGGTACGCTACAACCGCGCCGAAGGCTGGGTTACCCAGGGCGGCTTCAATCTTCGCGCGACCAACCGCCTGCATATCGGGACGCTCCTGGGCTACGCCCACGCCGGAGAACGTCCCGTGGGTCGCGTGAGCGCCGTGTTCGAGGCCCCTGACCGCGAGCGGCCGAGCACCGTCGGCCTGGATCTCTTTCTGCGCGAGCCGCGCGATATCGGACCGGTGCCCGGGTCGAGCCGGATCATGAACACCCTCTCCTCGCTGCTTCACCAGACCGACTGGACGGACCCCTACTTCGCGACGGGCGCCCGTGCCCGCGCAGGCCGCTCGTTCGGCCCGGTCTCGGCGCGCGCCGAGGTGCGCTACGAACGCCATCACGGCGCGCGCGTCGCCGTCGGTGGAGAGCCAGGCGGCTGGCGTCCGGTGCGCACCATCGACGAGGGCGACCTGACCGCCGTCCGCCTGTCCGCGTCGCTCGGCTCTCCCGACCGCCTGTTCGGGGAAGGGGGCGCCACCTGGGCGAACCTCGACGGCGCCCCCTACCAGGAAGCGTCCCTGCGTCTCGCGGCCGGCCGCCGCTGGCTCGAACACGGCGTGGAACTCCGCTCGTCCCTGGACGCGGCTGTCGTCTCCGAGGGCGCGCCGCCGCAGTCGCTCTACCTCCTTGGAGGCCGCGAGACCCTTCCCGGATACGGCTACCGCTCCCTGGCCGGCGACGCCTTCTGGCTGCTACGGGTCGAAGGCTCCCGCCAACTCTTCGGCCGGTGGCTGCGGCTCCGCGGGGTGGGCGCGGCCGGCCGCACCCGGCTCGCCTCCGCGGCGGTTCCGGCATCGTGGGACGCCCGCCCACCCCGGATCACCCGCTTCTCCGCCGGGATGGGGCTCGCGCTCGGCTGGGATCTCATCCTGGTCGATGTGGTGCGCGGACTGAACGGCGGCTCATGGGAGGTCGTTCTCGACCTCAACCGACGCTTCCGCGACCTCTTCTAGGATTCCGAGGACGAATCCGCGCAAGCACCGGAGCGGCGTAGCGCCGGGTTCACACGGTGCCCCGAGGACTGCTAGTCCTCGCTCCGCTGCGTGAGCAGCACCAGCTCCCGCGCGGTCACATCGGCCGTGGGAATGGTGATGCCGTCCCGCTCGTAGGAGTCGTACTCGAGCCGGCCCTCCACATACACCCGGTCTCCCTTCCGCACGAAGTCCTCGACGAACTGGGCAGTTCTGTTCCACACGGTGATTCGGTGCCAGTCCGTCCGCTCCTCCACGTCGTTCGGCCCGCGGCGGATCCGCTGGTTGGTGGCCAGCGAAAAGTGCGCCACCTTCTTGCGTCCCTGCGTCTCGTGGATGTCCGGATCCCGCCCGACATTCCCGATCAGGATTACCTTGTTGACCGACCGGCTCATCGGCGTCGCTCCTTCGCTGCGCGTGAAACTGGGTTCCTCCCGGCGACTCTCACGTTCGCGGGGAAACGCGGGCGAAGGAATGACAGGATGAGCCGATCGAAGCCCCGGTCCGCTCGGCGTCAGCCCTTGCACTCGAACCAGCTTTCGCCGGCGCCGGTATCCACCACCAGCGGCACCTCGAGCGCGGTCGCGTTCTCCATGTGCGACACCACCACGTCGCGCACCGCCTCCAGTTCTGCGGTGGGCGTCTCGAGCACCAGCTCGTCGTGCACCTGGAGGAGCATCATCGCCCCCGAACCGGATTCGTCCAGCGCCTTCTGAACCTCGATCATCGCCTTCTTGATGACATCCGCGGCGGTGCCCTGGATAGGCGTGTTGCGCGCGATGCGCTCTCCGTGGGCGCGGATGTTCCAGTTGCGCGAGCCCAGCTCGGGCACGTAGCGGCGCCGCCCCGCGAGCGTCTCGACGTAGCCCCGTTCCTTTGCCAGCGAGACCTGGTCGTCGAGGAAGGTGCGCACGCCGCTGAAGCGCTCGAAGTACTGGTCGATGAAGCGCTTCGCCTCGCCTTGCGAAATGCCCAGCTGGCGGCCCAGTGAGAAGGCTCCCTGTCCGTACAGGGTGGCGAAGTTGATGGTCTTGGCCTGGTCGCGCATTCGCGGGCTGACCTCATCCACCGCCACATCGAAGATCACGGCAGCGGTCTGCCGGTGGATGTCGCTGGCTTCGCGGAACGCGGTCAGGAACGCGGGATCGCCCGAGAAGTGCGCCAGGATGCGCAACTCGATCTGGGAATAGTCCGCGGTCAGCAGAGCGTGTCCCGGGGCAGCCACGAAGCCCTTGCGGATCTCCCGTCCGATCCGCGTGCGGATGGGGATGTTCTGGAGGTTGGGGTTGCTGGAAGACAGCCGGCCGGTCGCGGCAACCGTCTGGTTGAAGTGCGTATGGATGCGTCCGGTGCGCGGGTGCATCAGCCCGGGGAGGGCGTCGATGTAGGTGCTGCGCAGCTTCTCCATGCGCCGATACTTCATCAGCAGCCGCGGCACCGGGTGGCCGAGCGCCTCGAGCTCCTCCAGCACCGAAGCGGCCGTCGAGGGTCCCGTCTTGGTCTTGCGGATGACCGGGAGCCCCAGGGTTTCGAAGAGCACGGTTCGCAACTGGGGCGTCGAATTGAGATTGAATTCGGATCCGGCTTCCCGGAAGATCTCCTCCTGGACCAGCCCCAGCTCGTACTCCAGCTGCCGGCTCATCTCGCTGAAGAACAATGGATCGATGCGGACTCCGTTTCGCTCCATGCGCGCCAGCACCGGCACCAGGCGCATCTCCACATCCCGAAACAGGCCGTCGAGGGCGTGTCCCTCGAGCCTCGGCCGGAAATGTTCCCGCAGGCGTCCCGCGCAGTCGGCGCGCTCGCAGGCGTAGCGGAGCACCTCTTCGGGCGCGAGCCGGGTCAGGGGAACCTCCTTCTTCCCCGTGCCGACGAGTTCCTTGAGTCGGGCGGTCTCGAGGCCGAGCCGGTTCGCCGCCAGGGTTTCCAGTTCGTGGCCGCGGAGCTCGGGTTCCAGGAGATAGGACGCCACCATGGTGTCGAACGAGCCCCCTCCAAGCGCAATGCCGGCCTCTGCCAGCGCGACCATCCCGTGTTTCAGGTCGTGGCCGGTCTTGCGCACGCCGGGATCCTCGAGCAGATCGCGGAGCGGGGCCATGGCGGGAGAGTCGAGCGCGGGAAGATTGCTCGCCGACGCCGCGGACTCCGCCAGCGCCCCCATCTCGAGATCCAGGGCGGGCTGGTGGGCCAGAGGGAGGTAGCGGGCCATGGCCGGCTGGCTCGATAGTGCAATCCCCGCGATGGATCCGCGCATCGGATCGGGGGATGCGGTGAGGACGGCGACCGCCACCTCGCCCTGCGCCCGCGCTTCCCTGACCACTTCGTCGACTCCGGCCTCGTCGAGCACCATCCGGTAGTCGACATCCTCGTCCCTGGACGACACATCATCTGCCGGCGCGCCGGCGAAGCGCTCCAGGAGAGTGTGAAACTCGAGTTCCAGCAGCAGCTCGCGCATCCGCTCGCGGTCCGGAGCACGCACGGCCAGGCCGTCGAGATCGAGATTCACGTCCACGTCGGTGAGCATCGTCACAAGCTGCCTGGACAGCCGGATCTGGTCCGCGTTGTGGAGCAGGGACTCGCGCGGGCGCTTGGCCCGCACCTCCTCCGCGTGCGCGAGGATCTGGTCCAGGTCTCCAAACTGCTCGATGAGCCTGACCGCCGTCTTGGGCCCGATGCCCGGAGCTCCGGGCACGTTGTCCGAGGAGTCTCCGATCAGCGCCAGGTAGTCGATGATGCGATCGGGAGGAACCCCGAAACGCTTGCTCGCGTTCGACTCGTCGACCCACTCCGCCGAGGTGCCGGCGCGTCCCCCGCGCGCGGGCCGGAACAGCCTCAGGCCCGGGCGCAGAAGCTGGTAGAAGTCCTTGTCCCCCGAAACGATGACGGCCTCGACATCCCCCTCGAGCGCGAGGGCGCGCTGCGCCAGGGATGCGATCACGTCGTCCGCCTCGAATCCCTCGACCTCGACCACGGGATGATGGAGTGCATCCAGCAGCGACCGGATGCGGCCCAGGCTCTCGCGCAGATCCTCGGGCATCTTCTCGCGCGTCGCCTTGTACTCGGGATAGAGTTCCTTGCGCTGACTCGAGCCGGCGTCGAAGACCACAGCGAGATAGTCGGGCGAGAACTCTTCCCGGATCCGGATCAGGTAGTTGAGGAAGCCCCACTCCGCGGACGTGTTCTCGCCCCTGGAGTTGGTGAGGGGCCGGTTGGCGAAGGCGAAGAACGACTGGTAGATGAGCGCGTAGGCGTCGATCAGGAAGAGGGTGGGCGGGTTCATGCCCCGATGTCGCGGTTCATGAGTCGTCGCCGTAGAGCCAGCGATAGACCCTCAGGTTGCGCTCGACGCTCTTCACGTAGTTGCGCGTCTCGAAGAAGGGAATCCGCTCGGTGAAACGCTGGAGGTCCGAGGCCTCGGGCAGGCGGCGCCAGCGGTTGGCGCGGGATGGACCTGCGTTGTAGGCCGACAGCACCAGGGGCAGCTGGCCCTCGTAGCGGGCGAGCATCTGTGCGAGGTAGCGTGAGCCAAGGTGGAGGTTCACGTCGGCCACCACGAGCGACGCGGCCGAGAAGGGGCGCGGTCCTTCCCGTTGCGCGAGTTCGCGTCCGGTCGCGGGCATCACCTGCATGAGCCCGACCGCTCCCGCGCTGGAGACGATTTCGGCGTCGAAGGCGGATTCCTGGCGCATCAGGGCGGCCATCAGGAACGGGTCCACTTCGCGCTTGGCCGCCTCGTCGAAGATGATGTCCCGGTAGGGCAGCGGATAGGCCGCGCGCACGAGGCGCGGCGAACGGGGGTATCCGGCGCTCTGGGCTCGTCCCCCGACGCGGATGCCCTGTATGTACATGCCCTCCGCGATCAGCCCCTCGGCCAGCCGCAGCAGCGCTCCCGGGGAGCCTTCGGCCCGTTCGACCAATCGTGCCGCGGCGTCCGCGGCGGCCGAGTTCATCCCCGCGCGCTTGAGCAGCCCGGCTTCGCGCAGGGGCTCGTACATCCAGAAGACCCCGGACTCGTCGAAGGGGGGATCGGGATCCAGCTCGGGCTCGTAGTCCTGGCCGAGCAGTTCCGCTCCCAGGAAGGCGTAGTAGGAAAGGGGATCACCGCGGGTAACGAGCGCCACATGCGCGGCCGCGCGTTCGTGATCGCCCAGCCGGAGGCGGGCCCAGGCCGCCCAGTATGCGGCTTCCTGCCAGCGCCGCCCCTCGGGAAAGTCGGCGAGGTAGTTCTCGAAGACCGCCGCGGCGTGCTGGTGGTCACCAGCGCCGATGTGGAGTTGGCCGAGGCGCATTCGCGCCAGACCTGCGCGATCCATGGTGGGCGCCATCGACGCGGTTTGGCCGTATCCCTCCATGGCCTGGGAGAGCCGGCCCGCGTCGTGGTCGCCGTCGGCGCGGAAGAAGATGAAGTCGACCGCCTGGCGGCTTCCCGGGAAGCGCTCCACCAACTGCTCCTGCGCCGTCTCCGCCGCGCCCCCCGCACCGAGCCGCCGCTGCACCCGGGCCAGGTTGTCGAGGGCGGGCGCGCCCACCTCGGGGTCCTCGCTGCCGGCGAGGCTGCTGAACTCGTCCCTGGCTTCCGAGAGCCGTCCCGCGCTCGCCATGAGACGCGCTCGCGCCAGGCGAAGGGTGAGCGGGGGAGAGGTGGAGGATTCCTCCACGTACCGGTCGTAGACCTCAAGCGCGAGTCCCGTTTCGCCTCCGCGCTGAAGGACGCGTCCCAGCGCCGGAAGTTCGTTGGTCGAGGCGGTGCCCGACTCGGCCAGGGCGGTGGCGGCAAGGGTGGCGGCGCGGCCCCGGTCGACGGCGTCGAGCACGGCCCCAAAGGCGGATAGCGCGCCTTCCCGGTCGCCGCGCGCCTGCCGCAGTTCGCCGAGCATGGCCCATCCCCGCGCCCGGCGTCCGTCGTCCGAGATCGAGGCGACGGTCTGGTCGAGGAAGGTCTCGGCGGCGGCGCTGTCGGCGACGGTCAGATAGGCGTCGGAACGCAGCAGCCAGCTTCGTTGCCGGATCTCGTCGTCGGTGATGCCCGCGTTGGCCATACGGACGCCGGCAGTGTCGCCCAGCGGAGCGAGAATCTCCGCGACCTCCAACCGCATGCGGCTATCGAAGAAGTCCGTGCGGCCCGTAGCGATCGCACCCAGCGTCCCGAGCGCGTCTCCCGAACGGTTCAGGCGGGCGCGAATCCGGACCAGGCGCAGGACGGCTTCCTCGTCGCGGCTTCCGCCGGCAAGCCAGGCTCCCAGGGCCCGCTCCGCGGCTGCCCAGTCTTCCGCGGCTTCGGCCGCCAGGCCGAGGAGGAGCCATCCTTCCCCGGCATTCACCTCGTCCAGCCACTCGGCGTCTGCCAGCAGCTCGCTCACCTGTGTCCAGTTCCGCCAGCCGGCCTCGGCCCGGGCCAGCTCCAGGATCGCGGCGGGCTCCGGGGAATCGGTTGCGGCGAGCGCTTCCCTCAGCCGGATCGCGTTGTGCCAGGGCCGTTCAACGGTGACACGGCTCTCCGTTCCCGTGGCCTGGGGAGTTGGCCCCGGGTGAGACAGGGAAGAGGCCGGGGCCGGGACGAGGATAATCAGGGATACCGCCGTGAGGAGGGCAGGTGCTTGTGCGGTGAGCGTCTTCATCGCCAGACCCATGGTCCAAAATGACGAAAGGCCACCCCAAGGGGTGACCTCTCGACTGCCGAATTTGCGGTTTCGGGCTATATGGATGCCCTCCCGGTCTCCATCGCGTGGAGCGCGTCGATCATCTTCTGGGCCGACTCTTCCATGTCGATTACGAGCGAGTCGATACGCGACACGAAGAAGTTGTGGGCGATGCTCACGGGGATCGCGATCGTGAGGCCCGCGGCGGTCGTGAGGAGCGCCACCTTGATCCCGCCCGCAACCAGCGTTGCCTCGACCTCGCCGGCCAGCTCGATGGACTGGAACGCGATGATCATCCCGATCACCGTGCCCAGGAAGCCCAGCAGCGGGGCGATGTTGGTGAGGGTCGCCAGCACCACAAGGCCACGCTCCAGACGGCTCAGCTCGATGAGTCCCTGGTTTTCGATGGCCTTCATGACCCGGTCGGTGCCTTCCTCGTGCCGCTCCAGACCCGCGTACAGGATGTTGGCTGCGGGCGAGTTGGACTCGCGGGTGACCTCGATCGCCTCCTGCAATTGGGCGTCGGCGAGGAGCGCGTCGACCTCGGAGAGGATCTTCTTGGTGCGGCCGCTCTTGGCCATCAGGTCGAAGAACTTCCAGATGATGACGATGATACCGACGACGATGCAGGCTGCCAGCGGCCAGCGCATGAAACCGGTCTGCTCCCAGATGAAGCCCATCTGCTCGCCGATGGTCTGATCCGGGGCTTCCATCCCGGGGATCTGCAGGAGCGCAACGTAGAGGTTGTTGAGTGCGGCCAAGGGAGTGCCCTCCATGAGCTGGTTTCAAGGCAAACGAAATGACTGCCCACAGCGGACAGCCCACCGAGTCTACCGGAGCTTATCCTAGCACCGGAGCAGGTAAGGTGAACGTACCTCCGGGGTGTGTCAAGGGTTGGTTGGCGCTCGTCTCAAGTAGCAGGAAGGATCGTAACTTCGGAAATGCGTGACACATCCGGGGCGGCATCCGAGCCGGTGCCATCGATGGCGATGCCGTCCATCCCGATCCCGTCTCCGATAGGCCGGGAAGGCTGGCTCGCCGGAGGTCAGGATCGATGCCCCGCACCTTCCTGCCCTGCCCGTTGCAGGATCGCGCGGTCCAGCACGGCTCGAACCGGTGGCGACATCCGTCGCAAACGGATGGCGCTCATGAAGCGGAGTGCGCCGAGACGAACGAACAGCTTGCCGAGAAACTCGTCCGCGAAGCTGCTGGAGACGACCGATATGTCGCCGAAATCGACGTTCACCGGATGGTTCGGATACATCGCCATCAGATTCTCGAGCTTGGTTCGGGCCAGCTTGCCGGATGATCTGGATCCGACGGAACCAGCTTCCTTCCGCACCACGAAACGCAGAACGTCTTCGGTCACGGCTTCATACCGGTTCTCGACGTAGTCGCCCGCCGGATCGGCTCCGGTATCCTGAATGTCGAGCGCGCGCCACAACGCTTCAGGATCAGAGTAGTCCAGGCTGACCACGACCAGCGTTCCGGCGACAGGAGAGGTTTGCTCGCGAGCTTCGAGGTCGCGCTGGACGCTTGCGTATCCGGAATGAATTACGAAGTCACCCGAGCCCACGGTGGATGCTCGGTGCGTGCCGAAGAGGCCATTGCCCTGCCCGACCTCCTTGTCGCGGGTAATCCCGTGTCGGACTGCGAACTCCAGGGCGACGGGGTCTGAAAGCTCGGGTCGCGTAGTCCTCATGGTGGTCGGGATTCCCTGGCCGGCGTCCGCCACCGCGAATTCCAACCGTTGCCTGTTGGAATAGTGGCTCAGTTGCACCAGTCCGCCCTGCTCCGAATCGGCGTGTTGCAGCACGTTGTCGGTTATCTCGTTTACGGCCCACTCGAAGACCGCGAGATTGGAACGCTCGAGCCTGGCGGGAGAAGAGAGGACCGCGTCGAGAATGCGGTCCACGATTTCGTGCTGCTCGTCCGGCGACCTGAAGCGGCTCGCGGGCAGAACGGAGGCGGGATGCCAGGCCGACTCGGCGACACGTTGGGGTGCCATCAGGTGAGCCCAGTTCGCGTTCGCGAAGAGGCGCCGCAGGCTTCCATCCGTCGGGCGAACCAAAGACACATCCACGTCGGACTCGTCGTGGAGCCGGACGCATGCCGCGAGCACCGCCAGCATTGGGCCCGGAAAGGCCGAGGTTGTCGCGGAGAAGTCGAGCGTCACCTCGGTGAAACCCCTTTGGGTGGCATGATGGATGGCCGCCAGCACGCGCCGGAAGGAATCAAGGAGCAGGTCTCCGGAGACCCGAACGTGATTCCCTTCCCGGCTGACGTGCAGGTTGCTCGGATTCATGGCGCCGGCGTGAAAAGGAGGGGTACGACCCGTTCGGAGAGACCATCCGGTTGCGAAATCTGATGGTTCCGGGGCGGCGGTCAACCGATCCTGAACGTGATTGCCGGCCAGCCCCACCGCGAGCCGGCCCCAATACGAATAGTGAATGATCGGGGAGCGTCGCCGCTATTACCGCCGCAGCGTCCACTCGCGCGACCGATAGTGCCGCTCAAGCGAGCCCATCCGGCGCATCGCCGGTTGCGGCAGCTCTCCCCCCACCATTCCGGTGCCGAGTTCGGCTGAGAGCCCTTCCGCGACCGCCGTCGCGACTTCCTCCCACGAGGGCGCGCGGCCGAGCTGTTCGCGCAAGGTCGTGGACGCGGATGGGGTGCTCGCGACGGCCGGCTGCCGGGACAGTTCGCCTACGATGTTCTGGGATCCGTCGATCAGCACCGACCCGTGCTGCAACAGCGCGCGCCCGATGCGGGCCTGGGCGCTGCCGGTGAGCTTCCGCCCCCCCGCCACCACCTCCCCCCCGGCGGTCGCGTCGAAGCATGCGCCCGCCCGTGGCGGGCCGGCTGCCGCGCCCACGGCCAACCGGGCGTCCGCCCCGAGCAAGCGCAGCCCGGTGGCCAGGCCGGCATGCACCGCCGCGTAGGCCGCCCGCAACCGCCCCGCCGCGGCGACCGGGGCGACCACCGCGTAGGTCAGCTCGGCGTCGTGAAGCACGCCCCGGCCGCCTGTGGGACGGCGCACCACGTCGATGCCCATCCCCTCCGCGCGCGCGAAGTCATAGACGTCCGCGGCCGGCTCGTTGCGCCCCAGCGAGAGGGTGGGTCGGACCCAGCGGTAGAGGCGCAGCCACCCCGCGTCCGGCTCGACGGTCTCGGCGAGGGCGTGGTCCACCCCCATGTTGGCCGCGCCGTCACGGGGCGGATCGAACACGACCGTCCAGCGGAGGCGAGCCATCCGGCGGACCGTCTCGCGCCACCCGGCCGCGCCTGTCCCCTCTCGAGCGGCGGGAGAAAACGCCCCCGCAGGATGCACGACCGTGCTACAGCTCCAGCACGTCCCCGCTGGCCATCACCTCCACCCGCGCGCCGTCTCCCACCAGCGCCCGGAACGCCTCCGGGTCCTGCACGATGGGCGGGAAGGTGTTGTAGTGGATCGGCACCACCACCGACGGCTGGATGAAGTCCACCGCGATGGCCGCGTCGTCCGGGCCCATGGTGAAGTTGTCGCCGATGGGCAGCAGGGCCACGTCCACCTGGCCGCGCAGCAGCTTCATGTCCGTCAGCAGCGCGGTGTCGCCCGCGTGATACACACGAGTGCCGTCGGCGTGGAAGAGCAGCCCGCCCGGAACCGTGGTGTACGCCCCGGTATTGTCGCCGTGCACCTGTCCGCCGTGCAGCGCCGGCGTCATCTTCACGCGCCCGAAGGGGAAGTTGAATCCCCCGCCGATGTGCATGGGGTGCGCGTTCTCGACCCCCTGTGTCTGGGCGAAGGCCACGATCTCGAAGGTCGACACCAGAGTGGCGCCGGTGGCGTTCGCGAGCGGGATGGCGTCCGCGAAGTGATCGAAGTGCCCGTGCGAGCAGAACACGTAGTCGACGTCGCCCAGATCCGCGAGGGACAGGTCGTTGGCGGGGTTCTCCTCGTACCAGGGGTCGATCGAGATGCGCGTGCCGTCGCCAAGCTCGAGCAGGAAGGTGGCGTGTCCGTGATACGTCAGGCTGGCCATGGTCAAACCTCCGAGTAGCTCTCCACCGGGGGACAGACGCAAACCAGATTGCGGTCCCCGAATGCGTTGTTGACCCGGCCCACGGAGGGCCAGAATTTCGCCTCTCTCGTCCAGGGAGCGGGAAACGCAGCCTGCTCCCGGCTGTAGGCGTGATTCCACTCGCTGCTCACGACCACCGCCGCGGTGTGCGGGGCGTTCTTGAGCGCGTTGTCCTTGCGGTCGGCCAGCCCAAGCTCGATCTGCTGGATCTCCGCCCGGATCGAGACCAGCGCGTCGCAAAAGCGGTCCAGCTCTTCCCGTGACTCGCTCTCGGTGGGTTCGACCATGATCGTGCCCAACACCGGAAACGACATGGTGGGCGCGTGGAAGCCGTAATCCATGAGGCGCTTGGCCACGTCTTCGTCGGTGATCCCGGTAGCCCGCTTGAGCGGCCGCAGGTCGAGGATGAACTCGTGCGCCACCCGACCGCGCGCACCCTTGTAGAGGACCGGGAAGTGCTTCTCAAGCCGGTTCGCCATGTAGTTGGCGTTCAGGATGGCCACCTCCGTGGCCTTCCTCGTACCCTCGCGCCCCAGCAGGGCGATGTAGGCCCACGAGATGAGCAGGATGCTCGCGCTCCCCCACGGAGCCGCGGAGACGGCGCCGATCGCCTTTTCGCCTCCCGTGTTCACCAGCGGATGGCCGGGAAGGAAGGGGGCCAGGTGTTCGGCCGCGCAGATGGGCCCCATCCCGGGTCCGCCCCCGCCGTGCGGGATGGCGAACGTCTTGTGCAGGTTGATGTGGCACACGTCCGCGCCGTAGTCGCCGGGCCGCGCCAGCCCCACCTGGGCGTTCAGGTTGGCGCCGTCCAGGTAGACCTGCCCCCCGCGCTCGTGCACGATGTCGCAGGCTTCGCGGATGCGCTCCTCGAAGACCCCGTGCGTGGACGGGTAGGTGACCATGAGCGCGCTCAGCCGGTCGGCGTGCAGGTCCGCCTTGGCGCGCAGATCCTCGACGTCGATGTTGCCTTCCGCGTCGCACTTCACCACCACCACCTTCATCCCCACCATGACTGCGCTGGCCGGATTGGTGCCGTGTGCGGAGGAGGGGATGAGGCACACGTCGCGGTGGGTGTCGCCGCGGTCGTGGTGGTAGGCGCGGATCACCAGCAGGCCGGCGTATTCCCCCTGGGCCCCCGAGTTGGGCTGCAGGGAGGTTGCGGCGAATCCGGTGATCTCGGCCAGCCACCGCTCCAGGTCGGCGACGATGCGCCGGTATCCCGCCGCCTGCTCCGGTGGCGCGAAGGGGTGCATTGCGCCGAACTCCGCCCAGGAGACCGGCGTCATCTGCGCGGTGGCGTTCAGTTTCATGGTGCACGAGCCGAGCGGGATCATGCTCGTGGTCAGCGACAGGTCGCGGCTCTCGAGGCGGCGGATGTAGCGCAGCATCTCCGTCTCGGAGTGGTAGCTGTTGAAGACGGGGTGATCGAGGAGCACGGTCTGCCTCGCGAGCTTCGGAGGCAGCGCGGGAACCTCCGTCTCCCGGGCGATACCGGCGGCGTCGAACCCGGGCCCGTCCTCGCCCGCGAAGGCGGCGAAGAGGTCGTCCAGATCCTGCGGTCCCACGGTCTCGTCCAGCGACACGCCCACGTGCCCGGCGCTCTCGCGCAGGTTGATCCCGCGCTCCCGCGCCCGCTCCACGATCCGGCGCGCGCTCACGCCCGCGGGCTCGATGGTCAGGGTGTCGAAGAAGACCTCGTTGACCACCCGATGGCCGAGCCTGCGCACGCCCTCCGCCAGCACGCCCGTGAGGTTGCGCACCCGGGTGGCGATGCGACGCAGCCCGTCCGGCCCGTGGTAGACCGCGTACATGCCCGCCATGACGGCCAGCAGCACCTGGGCGGTGCAGATGTTGGAGGTGGCCCGCTCGCGGCGGATGTGCTGCTCCCGGGTCTGCAGCGCCATGCGCAGCGCGGGGTTGCCGTGGGCGTCGATGGAGACGCCGATGATCCGGCCCGGCATCTGGCGGCGCATGTTGTCGCGCGCCGCGATGAAGGCGGCGTGCGGGCCGCCGTAGCCGAGGGGGACGCCGAAGCGCTGGCTGTTGCCCACCGCGATGTCGGCGCCCATCTCCCAGGGGGAGGTGAGCAGGGTGAGCGCGAGCAGGTCCGTGGCCATGACCACCAGGCCCCCGGCCGCGTGAACTGCGTCCGAGAGCGCCCGGTAGTTGCGCACGCTGCCGTCCGTGCCCGGGTACTGGATCAGCGTGCCGAAGACGTTGTCGTCGAGCGCCCAGTCGCGCGGGTGCTCCACCACCACCTCGATGCCGAGCGGCTCCGCCCGGGCGCGCACCACCTCGATGGTCTGCGGGTGGCAGTCGGAGGCGACCAGGAAGCGGTTGCGGCCGCGGTCGCGGGTGGACGCCAGGCAGAGCGTCATGGCCTCGGCGGCGGCAGTGGCTTCGTCCAGCAGCGATGCGTTGGCGACGGCGCAGCCCGTGAGATCCCCCACCATGGTCTGGAAATTCAGCAGCGCCTGCAGCCGGCCCTGCGCGATTTCGGCCTGATAGGGGGTGTACTGCGTGTACCAGCCGGGGTTCTCGAGGATGTTGCGGAGAATCACGGGCGGGGTGATGGTGCCGGCGTAGCCCATCCCCAGGTAGGAGCGGAACACCTGGTTGTGGGAGGCGATCTCCCGCAGCCGACCGATCAGCTCGTGCTCGGAGATCCCCTCGGGAAGGTCCAGTTCGCGCCGCAGGCGGATGGATTCGGGCACCGTGTCCGCGACCAGCCCGTCGAGGGACTCGTAGCCGAGCTCCTCCAGCATCGCGCGCACATCCGCCGGCCCGGGACCGAGATGTCGTCGGGGGAATCGGTTCTCGTGCGCGATGTCGGGCATTACTCGGGGGATCCGCGAAGGGCGGATGCTGTGCTCCTCACCCGTCGATGTGGGACTCGTAGTCCTCGGGGCTCATCAGGCCCTCGAGCGCGTCGTCGTCCTCCGCGCGCAGCTTGATCATCCAGCCGTCCCCGTAAGGGTCGCCGTTCACCAGGGCCGGGTCGAGGTCGATGGCCTCGTTGATCTCCACGACCTCGCCCACGATCGGGCAGTAGAGGTCGCTGACCGCCTTCACCGCCTCGATGACGCCGAACACCTCCATGCGGTCGAAATGCGTGCCGACCCTGGGCAGTTCCACGTACACGATGTCGCCCAGCTCCCCCTGCGCGTAGTCGGTGATCCCGACGACGTAGACGCTCTCCTCGTCGGTTTCCCCCACATACTCGTGCTCCTCGGTGTAGTAGAGATGCTCGGGGATGTCGGACATGGATGCTCCGGGCACAGGAGTGATCGGGGGTGGATTTCGGTTCGGGACTATAGAAAGTGCGTTCCTTGCGCGTCAACCCCGATACCCGCGTCCCGGCGAAGAAGCCGGATCGGGCCTCGGGCCCGGGGTTCCGCGCGGGAACGCCGGGCGGCCCCGGGGGGTTGTACGGCGCGCCGCGCGCGCGACGTTCGCGGCACTGGCCGGGGATCGGGAGGCGGTCCATGGGTCGGTCCATTCTTCGGCTTCAGCGCAGGAGACGGAGTCTCTCATGCAGGCAGGCTTCCCGGACGGAATGCGCAGCCCGTTGACATCCCTTGGCGAGGAGGAACGTTTCTTTCAGCAGGCGGTGCGGGACTTCGCGCGGAGCGAGATCGCGCCCAGGGTAGCCGCCATGGATGCGAACGAGGCCATGGATCCCGCGCTGATCCGCAAGCTGTTCGAGCTTGGTCTCATGGGCGTGGAGATTCCCGAACGCTTCGGGGGAGCGGGCAGCTCGTTCTTCGCGGCGGTGCTCGTCGTGGAGGAGCTCTCCGCCGTGGACCCTGCAGTGGCCGTGCTGGTGGACGTGCAGAACACACTCGTCATCAACGCGCTCCTCCGCTACGGAACCGTGGAGCAGCAGGCCCGCCATCTGCCGCGCTTGGCCTCCGACACGGTCGGCGCCTACGCGCTCTCGGAGGCGGGGAGCGGGTCCGACGCCTTCGCCCTGCGATGCACCGCCGCGCGCGCGGGCGGCGACTGGGTCCTGAACGGCCAGAAGCTCTGGATCACCAACGGAGCCGAAGCCGGGCTCTACATCGTCTTCGCCAACGTCGATCCGGATTCGGGCTACCGCGGCATCACCGCGTTTCTGGTGGACAGGAACACCCCGGGTCTCTCCGTGGGCAGGAGGGAGCAGAAGCTGGGGATTCGGGCGTCGTCGACGACCGAGGTGGTGCTGGACGGCTGCCGGGTTCCCGGCGGGAACCTGCTGGGCGAGGTCGGCCTCGGATACAGAATCGCGATCGCCACCCTCAACGAGGGGCGCATCGGCATCGGCGCTCAGATGGTGGGGCTGGCGCAGGGCGCCCTCGACCACACGCTCCGCTATACCCGGCAGCGGGAGCAGTTCGGCCGCTCCGTCTCCGAGTTTCAGGGGGTTCAGTTCCAGCTCGCGCAGATGGCCACCGATGTGGAAGCGGCGCGCCTGCTGGTGTACAACGCGGCCCGCCTGCGCGACGGCGGATTCCCCTACATCCGCCAGGCGGCGATGGCCAAGCTCTTCGCATCGCAGGCGGCCCAGCGGGTGGCGTCGGAGTGCGTGGATCTGCACGGCGGATACGGCTTCACCAGCGACTACCCGGTCGCGAAGTTCTATCGCGACGCCAAGATCGGAACCATTTACGAAGGGACGACCAACATGCAGCTACAGACGATCGCGAAGCTGTTGCTGCGCGAGGCGGGGGCGTAGCAGCGGGTGTCCTCGACATCTGACATGCTGATCCCCCTTCGTTCCTCGAAGTTCAAGCGCGACCTCAGAAAGGCCAGGGCACGAGGGAAGGAGCTCAGCAAGCTGCGTGCTAGGAGTCTGCGCCGCAGAAGCCTCACACTACTACTGATGGTATGCAATTGCGCTCCTACTACTACCTGTAGTGTGTTCGGAGGCCGTGACTCGTTCTGCGGCGCAAGCTGCTAGTGCGCCTTCACTCCACCGCCTCCACCCGCACCTCCCCGGAACGATACGCCCGCAACGCCTGCGCACCGTCGCCTTCCCGGTAGAACACCACCGACTCCCGCCGCGACTCGCCCGTAGCCGCCTCCAGCGCTTCGACCCACCGCTCGACGCGCCTCCGGCCCGAGTCGAATTGCTTCCGAATGACCCGGATCCTTCGCACCTCTCCAGCCGGTTCGCCACGGAAGGGAAGACGCACGTGCCGCAGCAGTCGCGGCAACCCTGACCTGGCCAACCGCCCTTTCAGCTCCCTGTGGTAGGATCCGATCCGGTCGTCAACGAGGACCTGCCGGAAGTCCTCACCGTACCGGTGGAGCTTCTCCCCGAGCCGGGACATGCGGAACTCGACGACCTCGTGATCGTTCTGGAGCGCCAGGTGCAACTGGAGTACGTCGATCTGAATGTCGTAGAGACTGGCCAGGAAGAACCGGTTGAGGTCCGACACGGCCGCGCGGGCACCGTCCTCCGAGTCAACGGCTCCGGTCATCAGTAGCCCGTACTTGGAACGCAGCACGCCCACATCGTGATCGATTCTCGCCAGCCTGTCCGGCACGTCGCTGGCGAATCGTCCGGCATGGTCGAATTCGGACCGGATCTCGTCGATTTGTTCCGCCGCGGTCTCGAACCGGGCGTAGTCTTCGGCGTCCAGAAGATCTCGGACGCGCTCCACAGCTTCGGAGAGCCGGCCAAGGGTCTGCTGCGCCCGATCAAGGCGGTCGCACATCATCACAGACGAGACGGTCGTGAAGAGCATCACTGGCGCGACGACCGGCATCAGGGCACTGCTGGCGGCGATGAACGGCGCCTGCGCGACGATCCCGGTCGGGCCCATAACGGCCGAACCGACCCCGCTGCCGATGGTCATCAGCGTCGCGGGATTGACGGTCGCCAGGAAGACATTGCCGGCCATAAGGGACGATGCAGCCGTGCTTCCGGCGCCGAGCATCGGGAGCACCCAGGAGCTTTCGATGGCTCCACCGGATTGGGGCGGTTGGTTCGTGGACCAGGACGCTCGCAGGGCTTTGCTGGCGTCGCGCCCGAGGTCAACCAGGGCGAGCGAGCGTCCCTCGTGGGTCAGGATCTGGCCGACGGGGTTGCGGGAGACTTCGGTGTGAGGATCGAGGACATCCATGTATGGTTTCCGTTTGAGAGCGGATCGAGCAGAGCCCCTCTTCTTGTCAGCCACCTGAGGCGGTGAGGACGGCGGCCCGCTCGGAAGAAGGTGGAATCTCTTGTGGCGGCAGGACAAACATCATCCGGCGCACACTCCCCACTGCGTCCGACACATCGAACGGAAAGCACGCCAACTCCAGATCCTCGTCCCCGGCGAATCTGAACCGCACGGTCTCGCGGAATTCCTCCGTCCTCGGGTACACGAGTACCACACGCCGACACCCGTACCTCCGCCCATATGCGAACAACTGGTAGGCGTCCGCCGGACCGACGCCATGATTCCGCGCGCCGGGGTCGAGGCGCTTCCACTTCGCATCCAGGATGAATCGGACCTCACCGCGCTCCATCAGGACGATATCCGGCTTCAGCCAGAAGGCCCGCTTGCCCGCCTCGTCGGTTGCCAGATGACGCTTTGGCTTCTGGGCGCCCACGGTGAATCGGTGCTGGTGCCGGCGAACGGCGGCGGTGACGAAGTCCTCGAACACCCGCTCCACTGGAAACAGAAGGGCACGATTGACATGTCGGCCGGAGAACGTGGCCAGCCCGTGGCCGAAGAGGAACAACCCGACCCACGGCATCACGTTATCGTAATGCCGCATCGAGCGGTCCACGCGATGCCGCGCCCAGTCGGCATCTACGTTGGTTGACGCCGGTACGTCGGAGAAGACGATGCGCAACTGGTGAACCCGCTGCCGGTTCGCGGGGTGGCGCGTGAGAGCCGTGAGGCGCCGCAACGCCAGATGTATCAGCCGGTTGGCAGGCCGATCCGCGGTGAACTCGTCGTAGCCGACGTAAAACCGCGAACGGTCGACGAGATTATCGCGGACGTGCTGCGGGAACAGGATGCGCCCCCGAAGCCGGGGAAGGTTCGCCTCTCGCGTACGGTACGCCCGAGCGAGGCCACGCCGCGTCAACAGGACGACGCTCGTCAGAAACAGATGGACGAAGGCCTCGAACATGTCGAGCCGGCGGATGGCACGGATGCTGGCGCCGTCAAGCTGCGCCTGCCCGAGCCCGCGCCAGTTCCGGAGCATGGTCAGGAAGACGCGCCGCGTATCCTCTTCCCCGCCGGGTGAAAGATCGATCTTCGGCAGGATTTCGATAACGGTTCCCCGGCGCGTTTCGATGATCCCGACGTAGTTCTGCGCATAAAGGCGACCGTTTCTGCTCGCGAACACCGGCGGGCGCCGGCCCTCTTCGCCGGTCGGCTGCGTCAGGGCGAATCTCATCAGGTCACGCTCATCATCCGCATGCAATCCGGCGAGCGCCTGGTGCTCACGAACGATCATTGTGCGAGGTGCGGGGCGGAGCGGATGTTGCACCAGCGCGTCAGCCGGCACGGTCAGTTGGCCTGTTTCGGCTCGCCGTCGTCCGGGCTCGTCTTCTCGTAGATCTTCCGGTACCTGGTCGCGTCGGTCCACCGGTCGTCGTTGGCAGTCAGCACGTCGTACACAATCCGGTCTGCATCCACTAGATGTAGTTGGACCAGTTCCTCCGGCGGGTCCGACTTCAGGACGAACCCGTTGTCGTTCAGAACCGCGCGGATCTTCTCCCAGTCGTCGTAGAAGTACTCCTGCAGCAACGGCATGATGCGGTTGCGAAACGAGCTGGCGAGCGCCGTGACGGTGTCGACGCGCAGCAAGTAGGTGTGCCCGATCTGGTGCTCCCGGTCCAGCAGGACGGCGATGCGCCGGTTCATGGCCGTGAGGAGCTTCCCGCAATCGATGCCGTCGAGGTCGGTGGCGATGCCGGAGTGGGACGGATCCGGCATCATCTCCTCAAACACGAACCGCCGTCGCAGCGCCGTGTCCAGTAAGGCGATGGACCGATCCGCGGTGTTCATCGTCCCGAGGACATGCAGGTTTGCCGGTACACCGAAGTCGGTCTTCGAGCCGGGCAGCGTCACGCGCGCCTCGTCCTGCCGGCCGATCCGCTTCGAGTCCTCGATCAGGGTGATCAACTCGCCGAAGATGCGGGCGATGTTGCCCCGGTTGATTTCGTCGATGATGAGCACATAGCGGTGGTCGAGGTTGTTTGCAGCGCGCTCGGCGATGCGCCGGAACACCCCGCGCGACATCTCGTACTGGACCTCTCCGGCATCCCCGCGTTCGGGCGTAGGCCGCGAGTCGCCCTCGCGCGATCCAGCCAGGATGGGCCTGATCCCTTCAACGAAATCCTCGTAGGTGGTGTTCTGATGGAATGTCACCATTTCGATTCGCCTGGCGGCGCGGTGCTCATCGAATCGCTGTTTGACGGCAGCGCGGTCCTCCTGTGCCACCCCGGACGCTTCCCGGCCTTCCACGATGGCGACCGCGCGGGTGACGGTGTGCCAGGTCTTCCCGGTGCCGGGGGGGCCATAGAGAATCGTGTTAAGGTCGTGGACCTTGGTTGGTGGACGAACCCGGTTGGGCTTGGGCTTCGGCTCGTCCGTGGGCGGGTGCAACACACGCTGCAACATACGCAGGGTGTCCGAGTACGCGTCGGACTTGGCAAAGGCCTCGCAAGTGGCGCGGCCGATTCTGGAAAAACGGGTGGCCGGCATGTTGGCGGCCAGGGGTGCCTGCTTCTTGTTCACCCACAGAACGTGGATCCGACCGTTTCGTGATTGCTTGGTGTAGTCGTTACGGTACACGATCCCGATCCCGCGCCCTTCTTGTCTGCCCGATCGGACAAGGATGACATCGCCCGGTTCGGGTTCGTCAAGCCCGTAGGTCTGCCCACCATGGTGGATCCAGTGGTTGTCGCGGAAATCGCGCCACCCGTCCTCGCTGGCGCCGATCTGGTACCAGCGATTCCCTTTGCTTGGCAGACGCCCGCTCGTCCACAGGTAACCGATGACATTTGTTTCGTAGGGCTGGCAGCCGGGGAACACGATCCGAATCCGGTTCATTGCTTCGACGTAATCGGCCCAAGACATCTTGGCGGGGGGCTTCTTGTACCCGCCGACTCCCAGCGGTAACACGGATTTTCCGTCGAAGGGGACAAACGCCCTCGGATTGATCAGAAAGAGGACTTGCGTGAGCTTTGGGACGCCTATCCATTTGATCTGCAAGACCTTGGAAAAGGTGTCGGCGGTGACGCCGCCATAGGACATGCCATCGACGGCGCACGCCTGATCGAACATCTCCCAAAGAAGCTGCGGATCGGCTTCGGGGTTGTTGAACCTTACGGCAAGCGCGGGCGGAGTCGGAAAGATGAACCGGTCTTCGACGCCGTAGTCGAGGTCGCTCTTGATCCCAAACACCTCCGCGACGCTCGAGTAGATCCTCTCCCTCTTTTCCGCCTTGCCCCCCGCGATCTCCGCCAGGTGGTAGAAGAACGTCAACGGGTCGGCCTTCTTCTCCCCCTGATCGAGCACGGCGCACCTGCCCTCCGCCCAATCCACCGCTCTCGCCCTCTCCACGAGTCCCTCTCGCCGGCCTTCCCGCACCCTCTCGGCCAGCTCTCCGAACCACGGTACCCATTGGAACAGTTCCGGTATCCTCACACCCCCCTCATCGCCAGCCGGATCTGCAATCCCGCCGCGGCGAAACGCGGTGGCATCGGCTTCTCGCTCCCACGCTTCCGGCTCCTTTCCGGCATGCATCCCCCGCTCGATCCGCGACTCGGCAAGGCGCACCGCCAGGTCTACGGGAATCTCGGCGTCGCTAGGGACGTAGTGGCGCGGTATGCCCTTGAGGAACCTGTTCAGCTCTTCCTTGGTGGGCCGGGCCCAGGACCGGTTCTCATGCTGGCCAAGTGCCGCTTCCGCTTCCCGCTGGAGCTCCCTGGTCGCCGCCCACTCCACCCGATAGGGCCGGTCATGCTTGTCTTCCCCGTCCCCTTCATCCCGTTTCATGACCAGAGCGTCATCATGGCTTTCCCCGCCATCCCAGCTGACCTGGACGCGGAAATAGCGCTCGGGACCTCTCTGTCGCGCGCGCCCGAATCTGATCTTGATGTTTGAGGGCATGATTGCAGCGCGGGTTGGCGTGTCGTGATGGCGTGCCAGCCAACCTAACATCTTGGCGGCACATGGGACTCAATCGTCGTACTTTCCGGTACCAAGCCTGTCCTTCAGACCTGGGCCGTCGATGGCTGTCGCGGCTCGCATTCCGCAGACCCCGCGCTCGTTGAGGTTGGCCAGCCCGGTGCCTCGCCTTTCTCGGTATTCGCGCGGATTCATCCACGAAATGCTACATTCCACCAGTCGACCCACGACATCGAGGCGAGAACATGTTCGGTCCAGACCTGGTCTTTGTGGCGCTGCCCCTGCTGCTGGGATTCAACGAGATCCTTCTGGCGCTGGGCCTCCTGGTCCTCTTCTTCGGCGGCCGCAAGATTCCCGAGTTCGCCCGCGGAGTGGGCACGGGCATCAAGAACTTCAAGCGCGGCCTGAAGGAGGGCCAGGCGGATGAGCTGCCCCAGCTTCCCGAGGCGCCCGAGGAAGAGGTAGCTCCCGAGTCCTGACGCCCGCGGATTCTCGCGGATTCCTCCGCGAACGCTGACCCGCCCCATGCCGGGAGATGTGCCCGCGGAGGCTTCTCCGCTCTCCAATGTGGTGGTCGTGCTGCACGAGCCGCAGAACCTGGTCAACATCGCGGGCACGGTGCGGGCGATGATGAACATGGGGCTCGACCGGCTGCGCCTGGTTCGTCCCGCCGAGTTCGATGCCTGGCGCATCACCGGGATCGCCCACCGCAGCGACCATCTGGTCGAGCGCGCCGAGATCCACGACACCCTGGCCGACGCCCTGGCCGACACCACCTTCGTGCTCGGCACCACCGCGCGCGCCCGCACCGCCCACCGCAACTACGGGCGGCCGCGGGAGCTGGCGGCCCAGGTGGTGGAGCGCACCTCCCGGGGCACCGTGGCGGTGCTCTTCGGCCGCGAGGACCGGGGGCTCTCCAACCAGGCGCTCGACCTGTGCAACCGGGTGGCCATCGTCCCCACCCTCCCCGAGTACAAGAGCCTCAACCTGGCGCAGGCGGTGCTGATCCTGGCCTACGAGATCTTCCTGGCGGCGCACGACGCGGCGGAGCTGCCCCGGGGGCGGCGCGCGACCGAACCCGCCACCAGCGCCGAACTGGAAGAGACCTACGCGGTCCTCGAGCGCGGCCTCGACCGCATCGACTTCTTCACCCGCCGCGCGCCCGAAGGCGTGATGCGCACGCTGCGCACGATCATCGCGCGCGCCGAGCCGGACACCCAGGAAGCGGGGATCCTGCGGGCCGTCGGGTACGAGATCAGGCGCTACGCGGAGCGTGCGGAGGGATTGGCGGGCAGGCGCGACGGAGCCGAATCCATCGACGAGGCCGAATCTGGCGACGAGGCCGAATCCGTCGAGACCGGGCCGGCCGCCGCGGCTCCGCCGGAGCGCGCCGACTGACGCGCACCGACGCGAAAACCGGGACTCGATCGGTCCCGATCTTCCATTCCTGCTCATGGGGCGTTGCGATAGCCTCATGGGTCGCCCGTCCGTCCACACTCCGCGCGGGATCACGCTCTTGGCACATCCCTCCGGGCCCGAGGCGTATTCGGACGGACGCTCGAAGCGGGAATCGGCCCGGGTCCCCCGCCGGAGGCGAAGGCCGAGCCCCGGCACCCACTGCCGTCTCGACGCCCGCTACGTTCGAGAGTTGGAGCTGAGGCTGCGCCGGATGGAGCGGATCGCGGAAGTCAATCGGCGCCTGGCGCTGACCGATCCACTGACCGGTCTTCCGAATCGCCGCCACCTGGACCGCTATCTGGATCGGGTCCTGGCCCGCGGTGTCCTCGCGGCTTCCCACCAAACCGGTTCTCGCCTTCGCCCGTTCTCGCTGGCTCTCTTCGACGTGGACGACTTCAAGCGCTTCAACGACCGATATGGATACCCTGAAGGCGACCGGGTGCTGGCCGCGGTGGCCACCGTGTTCTCGAGGGCCTCGGCCAACGTCTCGACGCATCAATCGCGCAGATTTCTCTCCCGGCCGGAATCGGGCCGCCGCCCGCGCGGTCGTTCGGATTCCATGCCTGGTTCGCCATTTGCAGCTCGGCTGGGCGGCGACGAGTTCGTCGTCATCTTCGCGGATATGACGGCCAGCCGGGTTCGCGCGGTTGCGGACCGCATCGCACGGGCGGTCGCGCGGCATCCATTGCTCTCCCCGCACGGCGTTACGGTCAGCTTCGGTCTCGCCGTCCTGTGCCGCTGGCAGGACGCCCTGGCAGCAGCGGACCGGGATCTCCATCGTCGTCGCGCGGCCGTCCGCTCCCGGCGGACCGGGGCTTTCGGTACCTTTGGGCGCGAATCCTCGGCGTGCGCCGGCTTCCCCGCCCTCCGCGGAGCACCGACTCCCCGCCGCGCCCCCTCCGACCTCCGCCATGAACGCAGCCCCTCCGACCCCCATCGAACTCGATGACCTGGCACGCACGGCCGAGGAACTCGCGCGCGCCGCCGGAGAGGTCGCGCTCGGGTACTTCGGCGCCCGGATCGAGGTCGAGGTCGAGACCAAGGCCGATGACACGCCGGTCACCATCGCGGACCGGGAAGCCGAGAGCCTGCTGCGCGCGGAGATCCGGCGGCGCTTCCCGGATCACGGCATCGTCGGCGAGGAGCACGGCGAAGTGCTGCCCGGAGCTCCGGTGCGCTGGATTCTCGATCCCATCGACGGCACGAAGTCGTTTGTTCGCGGGGTGCCGCTGTGGGGCGTCCTCATCGGTATCGAGGTGGAGGGGCAGCCCGTGGTCGGGGTCGTCCACCTCCCGGCGCTCGGTGAAACGGTGACGGCCGCCAAGGGCCTGGGAGCCCGCTGGAACGGCGAGCCCTGCTCGGTCTCCAGCGAGAGCCGGCTGGACCGGAGCCTCGTCCTCACCACCGACGAGGCAGCCTTTCACGGTCACGCCGGCGAAGCGGGCTGGCGGGCCCTGGCCGCCGCCGCACGCATGACCCGCAGCTGGGGCGACTGCTACGGCCACGTGCTGGTCGCCACGGGCCGGGCGCAGGTCATGGTGGACCCGGTGCTCGCCTCCTGGGATGCGGCGCCCCTGCTGACGATCGTCACGGAGGCGGGCGGGTGCTTCACGGACGTTTCGGGCGAACCCACGATCCACGGGGGTTCGGGGGTTTCCAGCAATCCGGCCCTGCACCCACGCGTCCTTGAACTGCTGGCCGGAAGAATTCACCCGGGCCGCTGGTAAGACGCGAGACACCGGCATACGCGAGGATTGTCCGCCCGGCGGGGTGGCCAGCCCCCCGGATGGCCATGAGTCGTCAGGATGGGGAATGATGGAAGTATGGGGCGGTCGGGTCGCACTGGATATCCTTCCGCAGCACGTCGCCGGCCCGAAGCGTCACACTGTCGGCGATGAGGAACTTCCGGTAATCGCAGGCACCTGAGCACTCGGTTGGGGGCCGCTTGTAGACCTCTTTGCTAATGCAGCCGATATGGTATGTCTTGGGCTCCGGGTTCACGCCGCCGGGAAAACTGAAATGGGCGAAATTCACGTTGGCGCGCCAAGATCCACCTTCATTGGTAATGTCGTTTGGGTTCGGAAAAATGGTCAATACAAGGCACGACTGCACACCGAGAACGGCCCGTCCGGGCTCAGGGTCTGAGGGGGGCGTTCCACAGCCTACGAATTGGGTACGCAAAGAGATTTCCACGTCGCCATCCAGAAGCCCGTCGGCATTGGTGACGAGGCCGTACACGATTCCGCGCTCGGGGTCGGAACTCGGGTGGGCAATGTCGCCGCAGCCAGCCATCGCCAGCACGCTCGCAAGCAGCAACGCCATCGGCAGCCACAGTGCACGCCCGATATCGTGTTTCTCGCTCATGGGTCAGCCTCCGTTGCCGCTTCGGATCGTCTCTGCGGATTCGACGACTTCTCCGAGGAAGGTGTCCATGATGTGGCCCAACTCATGCTCACGGTCAGCCGCGAACGCCGTGCTGAAGGCCGGTCATGAAAACGCCCGAAATCAAGTCGGATAGGGGTTCCTCCATCCCAACATCTTCATCCGACCCGCTCCTCAACCGCGTCGATCAACCGCTGCCCGGAGCGCCTAACGGACCCCCACTTCCTCCCGCGTCACTTCCAGATCCACCATCTCCAGCTGTTCCGGCGGCTGCCATACCTGCACCACCGGAAAGGTGCTCAGGAACCAGCGCAGGCTCCAGAGCAGCGGGCCCAGGAAGACCAGCGTCACCAGCGCCTCCCATGCGCCGATCGTCGGTCCATCCAGGCGCAGCGAGGGCGCGATCAGCAAGTGGTGCTCCAGCCAGAGTCCCGCCAGGATGACGCAGACGAAGCTGGCGAGGATCACGGGGTTCATCTTGGGCCGGCGCCCGATGAGTCCCGCGAAGGGAATCACGAAGCACATCAATACCAGGGCGAGCGAAAACGCTCCCCAGGTCTCGCCGGTCCGGTGGACGATCCACGCCTGCTCCCACGGCAGCTTGCCGTACCAGATGACGATGTACTGGGCGAAGACGATGTAGGTCCAGAACACGCAGAAGGCGAAGGTCAGCTTGCCCAGGTCGTGCATCTGCTGGATGCCCATCAGCCGATTCAGATCCGCGTGCCGGCGCTTCAGGAACACGACGATCAGGGCGGTGGAGGCGATGCCTCCCCAGAAGCCGCCCATGAAGTACCAGGCGCCGAAGATGGTGGAGAACCAGTGGGGTTCGAGCGACATGGCGAAGTCGTAGACCACCATGCTCATCACGGCGGCGTAGACCAGGATGAAGGCGGGGGCCACGCGGCCCATGCGGCGGGCGCTCGCGGCTTCCTCGGCTTCCTGCCCCATCCAGTCCGACGTAAGGCTCGCACGCCAGCGCTCCCGGCCCGCATCACCGCCGCGCTCGACCAGCCCCATGTCCGGACGGAGCGCCTGATACGCCAGGTACAGGCTCAGCCCGATCAGCAGCAGCAGCCCGGCCACGTTGCGCGCGATCAGGAACGGGATGTTCAGATACGCGGCCTTCGCCTGCACGATGGGATCGCTCTCCATTGCCTCGATCCAGGGGAAGTACGACTCCCGGAGACCCAGCATGGGCAGGAAGAGGATGAACGCGATCGGCAGGTAGGCGGCGAAGGCGAGGCTCACGCGGCGCACCGACCAGTTCCACTTGGCCTTCACTATGGTGGTCACCGCGCACAGGAGCATCGCGCCCTCGGCGACGGCGAAGAAGAAGAGCCAGTTGGCGGAATAGGCCTGCTCGGCGCGCGCGGGATCGGCGGCACGCAACGCGAAAAGCGAGACCACGCCGACCAGGAAAAGGGCCCCGCAGAACATCGAGAAGCCCCGCGAGCGCTCCAGGTGGCGAACCGGGATGTCGGCCGGGACGTGGATGTGGGCCATGCCGCTACTCCCCCGGAGCCGGGTTGCCCGCCTGCTCCTGCATCTGGCGGATGTAGTTGACCATGTGCCAGCGGTCGTAGTGCGGGATCTGGTGCCCGTAGGCGGGCATCAGTCCACGTCCCACGCGAATGACGCCGTACATGTAGCCATCGGGGCGGATCGCCGTGGCCGCGCTCGAGAGGTTGAACAGGGGGACCATGGGATGCAGCGGGGCGAGGGCGGCGTTTGCGCCCACCCCGTCCGCGCTGTGACACGGAGTGCAGAAGCGGTTGTAGAGTCTCTCGCCGCGCGCCAGAGACTCGGCGGTGGCCTCGACCGGGTTGACCATCTCCATCACCACCGGAGCCTGCGTAAGGACTTCCGTCGCCGTGAAGAACGGCGGCATCTCGGCCGACGGGTCCGGCTGGCCCAGAGAGACCTGGTCCGGGCCGGCCGAGAAGTTGCCCGCGGAAAACGGCACCGAGCCCTCCGGCGGCAGCAGCGTGTTCTCGTAGGGATCGAACGACCGCTGGTCGCGCATGCTGCGCCCGAAGATCGCGACCATGAGGTCGTCGAAGGGCGAGCACGCGCTCACGAGCCCGGCCAGCAGGGCCACCGCGACGAAGCGGACGGGGGTGCGCGAGCGAGGTCGGTCAGCCATGGGACGGGGCGGGTTCTTCGGTGAGTTCGGCCGGATCGCTTCCGGTGAGGATTCGGCGGGCTTCGTCGATGCGGTCCGCTGGGGCGCTCACGTGCACCCCGAAGCGTCCGCCGCTGAACCCGGGATCGTAGACAACCGGCGGGCGCAGGCGGGGCAGCTTCGCGTTGATGAAGACGCCGATGACGGTGGCGAGAGCCCCGAACAGTACCGCCAGTTCGAAGGCGATGATGAAGTACGCGGGGATCGACACGATGGGCTTGCCGCCCGTCACCAGCGGCCAGTCCATCGACGTCCAGGTCGTGAACGCAAACCCGGTCGCGGCGCCGGTCAGGCCCCCTACCAGCGCGAAGACGCGCACCGGGCTCTGGTCGTACCCCAGGGCCTCCTCCAGATGATGCTCCGGGAGCGGGGAATAGGCGACGATCTCGCGGAACCCCGACTTGCGCAGCGCCTTCACGGCGTCCACTGCCCCGTCGAGGTAGTCGAACGAGGCCAGCAGGCCGGCGTGCGCGCTCATCGGGCGGCCTCCTTGCGGGCGCGGGAACGGAGCGGGGCCGGCAGCACTTCCTTGAGTTCCGCGATCGCCACCGGCGGCAGCAGCCGGGTGAAGAGCAGGAACCAGAAGCAGAACCACCCGAAGCTGCCCAGCACGATGCCCATTTCGGTGATCGACGGACGGTACATCCCCCAGGCGAAGGGCTCGTACTCGTGCGAGAGCGAGGTGACGATGATCACGAAGCGCTCGAACCACATGCCGATGTTGACGAAGATCGAGATGACGAACAGCGCCGCGATGGAGCGCCGCACTCGCTTGAACCAAAGCAGGATGGGGACGAGCCCGTTACAGACCAGCATGGTCCAGGTCGCCCACCAGTAGGGGCCGAACACCCGGTTCCAGAACACCCCGCGCTCGGGAGGCTCGCCCGAGTACCAGGCCATGAAGAACTCGGTCAGGTAGGCGTACAGTACGATCAGCGAGGTCAGCAGGCACAGCTTGGCCAGCGCGTCGAAGTGCTTGTTGGTGAGATAGGCCTCCAGCCCGAAGAACTTCCTCATCGGCACGGCCAGGGTGATCACCATGGCGACGCCCGAGAAGATGGCGCCCGCGACGAAATAGGGGGCGAAGATGGTGGCGTGCCAGCCGGGCACGATGCCCATGGCGAAGTCCCACGACACCACCGAGTGCACCGAGAGCACCAGCGGGGTGGCCAGCGCGGCGAGGAAGATGTAGGCCTTGCCGAAGTGGTGCCACTCGCTGTCGGTGCCGCGCCATCCCAGCGACACGACGCTGTAGAACTTCTTGCGCAGCCCGCGCGCCTGGTCACGCGCCGCGGCCAGATCCGGAATCGTCCCGAGGTAGAAGAACACGGCCGACACCGTGAAGTAAGTCGTGACCGCGAAGACGTCCCAGACCAGCGGCGACTTGAAGTTGGGCCAGAGGAAGCGCGAGTTGGGATAGGGGATGAGCCAGTAGGCGTGCCACACCCGGCCCACGTGGATCAGCGGGAAGAGGCCGGCGGTCATGACCGCGAACACCGTCATCGCCTCCGCCAGCCGGTAGACCGACTGCCGCCAGGGCGCGCGGAAGAGGAAGAGGATGGCGGAGATGAGCGTGCCCGAGTGGGCGATGCCGACCCAGAAGACGAAGGTGGTGATGTAGGCGCCCCAGCCGATGGGGGCGTTAAGCCCCGACAGGCCGATGCCGTTGATGATCTGGTTCGCCCACGAGCCGGCGAACACCGCAAGCCCCAGCGAAGCCAGCCCGAACAGGATCCACCAGCCGCGCCCGGGACGCCCCAGAATCTTGAGGACGTCCTCGTTGACCTGCTGGTAGGACCCGACATCCGGGTGGGCTACCGCGCCGCGGGGTGCTTCCGTCGCTGTGGCCATCCTTCTCCTGGGCGCGTGTTCGCCGGCCAGCGGGCCGGAGGGCGCCCTGCTTCTAGTGTCCCGCCGCCGCCGGTTCGTGGAACGTCACCTTCCGCTGATAGGTGACCGCCGGCTGGGTGTTGATCAGGTCGTCGAGCACCCGGTACGAGCGCTCGCCCGCGGTGACCTGGGCCACGCGCGAGTTGGGATCCCGGATGTTGCCGAAAACAATGGCCTCGGCCGGACAGCTCTGCTGGCACGCCGTCACCACTTCCCCGTCGGGGATCGCGCGTCCCTCCAGCACCGCCCGGTTCTCCACGTCGCGGATCCGCTGGACGCAGAAGGTGCATTTCTCCATGACCCCTTCGCCCCGCACGGTGACGTCGGGGTTGTATTGCCAGTTCAGGGGCTCGGGGACGTCCGAGTACTCGTACCAGTTGAAGACACGGACCTTGTAGGGGCAGTTGTTGGCGCAGTAGCGGGTGCCGACGCAGCGGTTGTAGACCTGCGCGTTCAGTCCGTCGGGCGTGTGGTAGGCCGCGAACACCGGGCACACCGGCTCGCAGGGAGCGTTGCCGCAGTGCTGGCAGAGCATGGGCGTGAAGCGCACGTCCACCGGGCCCGCGTGCGACGCGTCCACCGTCTCGAAGTAGTTCTCGATGCGCATCCACTGGATGTCGCGGCCCATGAGGAGCTCCTGCTCACCGACCACGGGCACGTTGTTCTCGGCCTGGCAGGCGGTGACGCAGGCGCTGCACCCGGTGCACTTGTCCAGGTCGATGGCCATGGCCCAGCGCGGAGTGGTCTCCGGGTCGTATTCGCCATGGCGGGCTCCCGGAAGCGGGAAATCGCCGGGCTCCCCATCCGCGGGAACGGGGATGAATCCCCCGACTTCCTGCAGTTCGTAGAGCGCGTGCTCGTCGTGTTCCTCTTCGGCGTGGCCGACATCGGCGAGCGCGACCGCGGGCGCGATATTGCGGTCTTCCTGGGTATGTCCCGAACCGTGTATGCTCGCGAGCTTGCGCCACTCCCCGGTCGCTTCGAGCGCAACCCGGGTGGCGAGATGGACCATCCCCCCGGAACGCTCCTCGGACTCGGCCGGGAGCAGCGCCATGGGGTTCACGCCGTTGCCGTCGGCGAAGCGGCCGTAGCCCGTGTGTCCGCTGCCCATGGCGATGGCGGCGACATCCTCGCGCACGCCCGCGTAGGGCCATACCGGCAGTTCCACCTGGCCGTGCGGCGAACTCACGCGCACGACATCGCCTTCGCGGAGCCCGTGTCGCCCGGCCGTGGCGGGGTGCAGCTCCAGCCACGAATGCCAGGTGATTTTGCTGACCGGGTCGGGGAGCTCCTGCATCCACGAGCGGTTGGCCTGGCGTCCGTCCCCGAAGCGGGAGGACGGGTACACGACCAGCGCCAGTCCGTCCTGGTCTCCGTCCAGGGAGGGCACGTCGAACCCGACCGCGGGATCCGGGGCGAGCAGCTCCGCGGCATCCGCTTCCTCGCCGGTCTCCGACAAGACCACGCCCCGGCGCAGGGCCTCGCGCCAGAAGCCGTCGAAGTCGTCGTCTTCCGCGAGCCCCATCTCCTGCCAGCGGGCGCGCACATACCCCTGGAAGTCGCCGACGCCCAGGTTCTGGCCGAGGGCGTTCGCCGCGGAGAGCAGCACGTCTCCGGTGGCCCGGGCATCGAACAGCGGAACCGGCCTCATGACCGGCTGCCGGAGCGCGTGCACGCCCGGGCGGGGGTGCGAGTCTCCCCAGGACTCGAGCGGGTGAGTGTCGGGCAGCACGAGGTCGGCGAGGTGCGCGGTCTCGTCGAGCGCCGACGCGAAGGACACCTTGAACGGCACCGCCCCGAACGCCTCCGCGAAGCCTGCGGCGGGCGGCAGCGAATAGGCCGGATTGGCGCCGTGGACGAGCGCAACCGCGACCTCGCCCGCCCGCATCGAGCCCATGGCGGTTTCAAGCGACGCGTACGACGGGGACGCGGCTGCCTGGTCCGGCGAGGCCAGATGTACGGAGCGGCCGATGTTGCCCGCGACGTGGTTGAGCACCAGCACCGCCAGGTTGGCGCCGGTGGCGCCCCGGTGCTGTCCGCTCACGCCGGGACCCAGCGCCAGCCCAGGCCCTTCGGCCACGAAGCGCCGTGCAAGATCGGCGATCTCCTCGGTCGAGAGCCCCGCCGCATTCGCCGCCGCGTCCAGGTCGAAACCGGCCAGCAGATCCGCGTACGGGCCTGCGTTGGCCCCGTCGCCCGCGATCACCGCGGCCATGGCGAGTGCGACGGAAGCCTCCGATCCCGCGCGGATGGGGAACCACTCATCGGCGTTCTGGCCCGTGAGCGAGAGCCGGGGCGCCACGAAGACGAAGCGTCCCTTGGAGCCCATCGGGTCGATGGCGCTGGTGCGCGCGAAGCCCCGTCCGTACGCCGTCGGCGACAGCCAGGTCTCGAGGAAATCGGCGCCGAAGGAAAGCACGAAGCGGGCGGCTTCGAAATCGTAGGCGGGAACCACATCGTGTCCGAAAGCGATGCGCGCAGCCGCGCGCAGCGGGGCTTCCGACAGCGCCTCGTACTCCACGCGCGTACCGCCGGTCACCTCTGTGAACCGATCGAAGAGGTGGCCGAGCGCTCCTCCGTCGCTGCCGGTGACAAGCACCACGTTTCCGCCCGCCGCGCCCAGCCGCTCGACCAGTTGCGCCTCGGCGTCCTCCCAGCTGACGGGCGCGAAGCCGTCCCCGTCGCGCACCATCGGGCCCGTGAGGCGATCGGGGTTGTAAAGGCCCTGCAGGGCCGAATGCCCGCGCGCGCACAGCGCTCCTCCCGAGACCGGATGCTCGGGGTTGCCCTCGATCTTCACCGCGCGACCCTCGCGCGTACGCACCCAGACGCCGCACCCGGCCGGGCATTCTCCGCACACGGACGCGTACCAGGTCGCGACCCCCGGCGTGATCTCCTCTGGAGGAACCACGTACGGGATGAGCTTCTCCACGTTCTCGGTGGAGCAGCCGAACATGGTGGCCCCGGCCCCCGACGCGCCCACCACCCGCAGGAAGTCCCGGCGCTGGATGCCGCCGCTCATGTGTTCTCGGTTGTCACTTGTTTCCCGCTTGTGGTCATGGGCTTCGCGTTCTCGCTTCCGGCGGTGGCTGCTCATGACTCGCGCTCGCTCAGTAGTGACATACCGCGCAGTCGCGGGAGACGTCCCGCTCCACATGGCACTGCACGCACCATCCCATGGAGAGCGGCTGGTTCACCGCCTCTATGACCGCCATCTCCTGCACCGGGCCGTGGCACTCCTGACACTGGACCAGGGGTTCGCCGGACTCGTCGGGCGCGACGTGCCGCATGTGCGGGAAGCGCACGTGGTCGGAGACCTTGTAGATGCGCACCCACGGAATCGCTTCCTGGCGCTGGGCATAGTCGCGCACCTTGGCCACTTCCTCCGGATTGTTGCGGCCCTGGACCACCAGGTGGCAACCCTGGCAGGTGGCAACCGGGGGGATGCCCGCGTCGACGGAACGCTCGGCGGAGAAATGGCAATACTGACAGTCGATGCCGAACTCGCCGGCGTGAATGTCGTGAGGGAAGGCGATGGGCTGCGCCCGCGGATCCGGTTCCACAGCCGCCGTCTCGGCGGCGGCATCGGGGCTCTCCTGGGGGGTGTCGCCCTCCTGAACGAAGGCGAGGGCGCCGAGCGTCGCGACGACTCCGGCCAGAGCGGCAGTCCGCTGTCCCTTCATGAGGCGCGCGGTTCCTTGGCGTGTGGAGGTTCGACGGAATGGTTCGCGCCGTTCGCATCCGGCGGCGACGGAGACACGCGGCCCATGTGGTTCGGGCCGCAAGTTAGGGGCACCGGTGGCGAGCGTCAACGGAAAGGTGGAGCGGATCGGTTGGAACCCGGAGGCGGCCGTTCACGAAAGAACAGTCGTGGAACGGATGCACGAACTCCCGGCCGAGGAGGTTGCTGCAGGATGACCGCTTCACCGTGGCGGAGCACGCGACGGAGCACACGACCAGACAGGTGCGGGGGAGCGCCTGCAGTACCCGAGTTGCGCGGGTCGGGGCGCTGGATTTCCAAGGCTGCGGATGATAACGTAAGCCACCATGATCGACCCTGCGGTACCCTCCGACCTGAGGCCCATGCCGGGCCAGCACCTCGCCACCATCACGTACCAGAATCGAATCTGGGACGTCTATCTGGAATTCGAGACCAAGCGATCCGCGAGCGGGGAGCCGTGCCGGGCGAAGCTCGTCTATTCGCCGGCCGATGGCGAATCCGGGGACGCCGCGCAGACCGCGGCCATTTTTGTCGAGGAATCGTACGAGCTCGCCGTGGAGAAGGCACAGAGCTTCAGGCGCCATCAACTGGAAGCGCTGCTCCGGTCCATTCTTCCCTGAAAGCCTTGAGCCGGTCGCTTCGGGGGCCCCGCGGTATCCTGACGTGGCTGACGTGGGTTCTGGTAGTGCCCGTACCCGCCTCTGCTTCCGCGAATCCCGTCCTGCCCGCGGGACCTGCGCCTCAGGAGCCGTCCGTGCAGGCAGCTCCGGTGCCGCGCGCCGTGGCCCGGGCCACGAGCCTGCTCGAAGCCGGCGACACGACCGCCGCGCTCGGACTGCTGCGCACCGCTCGCGAGGAAGACGACCGCGATCCCCACATCGCCTTCGCCCTGGGCACGCTGCTGGCGCGCACCGCGCCCCTGGGAGAGACCGACTTCAGGCAGCGGATGGAGGCGGAAGCGCTGCTTGAGGAGGCGTACGAGGGACTCCACGAGGACGCAGGCGTGCTGCTGGAGATGGCGCTGCTCAAGCGGCGCCAGTTCATGCGCGTGGACTCGCGCAGGATTCTGGAGCGCACGGTCGCGTCCGAAGGCAGCCGCGCCGTGGAACCACGGGTTCTGGCCCAGTCGCACTTTGTGCTGGCGCGCATCCTCACCGAGGAAATGGAGGACTTCGAGCATCTGGTCTTTCTGCCCGCCGGGTGGCGGCGGGACGGGTCGCTCGGCACGGACGAGTACGCGGGATCGACGCGCTGCCCCGCCGGGGTCCAGGCCTTCTGCCTCAACTACACGGAACCTCGCACGTTCAACGGTCAGCTGGCCCGCGCGGGGCGCGCCAGCGACCGGGACGTGGACTACCCGCCACGCATCGAAGCCCACTACCGGGCTGCTCTGTCGTACGTGCCGGACCACCCCCAGGCTGCCCGCGGACTGCTCGCGCTGCTCCATCGCCAGGGCCGTTTGGAGGACATGGCGACCGAGGCACAGCGCCTTGCCGAGGTGAACCCCGACGATCCCTACGCGCACATCTTCCTCGGGCTGGCGTTCTACGAGTCGCTGGACTGGACCGCTGCCCGCAATGCCTTCGATACCGGCCTCGCTCTCATGCCTCCGGCCGAGCGAGCCCCCTACGACAACGTTTCCTACCTCCTGAACGAGGAGGACGCGGCCGAATACCAGCGGCTCGAGTCGGGCAACGCACGGGAATACGAGCGCATCCTGTGGGCCAAGTCCGATCCGCTCTTCCTGATTCCGGAAAACGAGCGGGCGATGGAGCACGTCGCGCGCGTCACCCACGCCGAGTTGGCCTTCGGAGATCCCGAGCGGCGTCTGCCGGGCTGGAGCAGCGACCGGGGCCAGGTTCTCATACGCTACGGCCTCCCTGCGAACATCTGGATGCTGCGGCAGGACGGCGCCGGCACCGGGCTGGGAGGCGCGGCCCAGCGAGCCGGTGCCAGCGCCAACGGGCGGTGGATCTTCTGGAATTACCGGCTGGAGGTGCCCAGCTTCGTGTTCCATCGGGAGCTGGGGTACAGCCGGGTCGGCTTCGACTTCGACGCGAACACGGGACAATACCTGCGCCAGGTCAGCGAAACCGAGGCCACTACCACCTTCGAGAGCCGTGCAGTCAACCGGTGGACGGAGATCCCCGCGCAGATCGCCCGGTTCCGGGGTGCGGCTCCCGGGCAGGTGGAGGTGCTGGCCTTCCTGCGCGCCGACCCGGACTCCTTCAATCTGTTCGAAGGCGACTCCGTGCGCGTCGGCATGTTCCTGTTCAACCGGAGCTATGAGGACTCGGCCAGCGTGACGCACGCGGTGAAGGCCGAAGACACGGGCAACGTTCTCTTCACCTTCGAGTTGCCCCGCGGAACGTTCGAATACTCGCTCGAGGGGCTGGCGGCGGATTCCCGCGTAGCCGCGCGCAACCGGGGGACGATCACCGCCATTCCCGTACGGCGCGTGGGCCTGTCCACGTCCGACCTGGTTCTGGCCGGCGGGGTGATTCCGCGTGTCGAGCAGCCGGGCGGATGGCGCGACTTCGCCATCGGCGCCTCGCGCGACCTGATCTTCGACGCGGACGACGACATCCATGTCTACATGGAGATCTACGGGCTGACCACCGACTTCATGGGCTCGTCGGAGTACACCGTGGAGGTGACGCTGCAGGATGCTGAGCGGCGCAACGTGGGCGCGCGCCTCCTGCGCTCGCTGGGCAACCTGATAGGCGGCGCGGTGGGCGACCTGGCCGTCCGCTTCGTGCGCAACGTCGAGCCCGTCGACGGAGTCGTGCCCGAGTACTTCTCCGTCTCGGCCGATGAAGCCGGGGAGGGGGCGCACCGGCTGATCATCGCCATCACCGACCGGACCACCGGCGCCTCCGTCAGCGTCGAGCGCGAGCTTACCATCCGCCGGCCGGCCGACGATCCCCGATAAGGCACCCCTTCAGGGTTGCCGCACCCATCTCCCGGCCTCAGGCAGGCGGGCCGGCGGGATGCGGAATCCGGGGCATACCGGCTGAAGCCCTGTGCAAAGGTCTTGCCTTCTCTCTAAATTGGAAGGTGGGCTTGCGCCAACGTTCCGGCCCGGGACGGCCGCCCTTCGGGCCCTGCTTCGCCAGGCCACACCCGGGAAACCACTTCCGGTCTTGATTCGATTCCAACCACAGGGAAAGCCATGGCCATCTATCGCTCGCTGTACTACGGCGACGTTGTCGTGGGAGTTGGGGGCAGGATCACCATCCCCCAGGAGATGCGCGACGAGCTCGGCATCGTGGAGGGGGACATGCTGCGGGTGAGGGTGGAGGCTTCGAACGGGTCGCGTCAGTTGGTTGTCTGGCGCTCGGAGGACCAGCCGGAAGACTAGACCGTGGGGCGGGGCTCCTGCTCCACTTCCCAGTCGACCCAGCGGACGAGTGCCCGCAGGGGATCTCCGCCGTCGTGGTGCCACCAGGCGGGCGGCCATGCCATCCGCCGTAGCGTGGCCACCCGGGTGACGCCCGCCCGGCCGAGCTGTTCGGCCAGCGAGGCAGCGCGCGTCCCGGCCCCGCACAGCCCGGCGGTCTGCAGAAACGGGCGCAGTCCAGCGAGGAGTCCGGCGACCCGCTCGAGGTCGGGAACGGGCTTCACCCAGGCGAAACGGCCCAGGCAGGACGGCGAGAAGGCAGGGTCGGGGTCGTAGGCCACCGTCCACTCCGCGCCCGCCGGGCGGAAGACACGCGTACCATCGCCGGCCGCCTGCTTCAACTCCCAGGTTCCGCGCAACTGCTGCACCCTTGACGCGATATCCGGGGCGGCGGGGCCGGCGGGGAGATCCTGCTCGAGCGCGGCCATGGCGGCGGCCAGGCGGGCTGCCCACTCGGCGGGGGTGAGCGCGCCGCCTTCCTCCACCCAGAAGAGATGGGGGGAAACGCAACCGCGCTGGTCGAATGCGGCTACGGCGCGTGCGGCGTCCAGGGCGGTTCGGGCCGCCTGCCCGGCGGCGAGCGCCTCCCGGCCGACCAGGGCGACCCCGACCCGGTGGGAGTACGCCACCAGGGGAGTGGCGGCGGGGAGACGGCCGCGCACGGCCGCCACCGTGTCGGTGCCGCCGTACACCACCACCAGACCGGCGCGGGGAAGCACCTCCGCTTCGACTGTGTCGGCGCCGCCCGGCCAGTAGAGCACGGCCAGGGCGGCCGCCAGCTCCGGGTCGCAGTCGGCCAGGGCGCGGGCGTAGAGCACCGGCAGCACGGCGTCGTGGAGGCCGGGCTTGAGGAGCACGGGCGAGCGCGCCAGGAGCGCCCGCACCACCCCTCCTACCGACACGCCGGCCACATTGCCCGCGCCCAGCTGAACGATCAGGCGGTGTCCGAACGCACGCACGCGCGACCCGCCGGGCCCGGGCCGGAAGCCGTCGAGCACCGCCGGGTCGGGGAACTGCGCGCGCACCAGCCGCGCCAGGCGGTCGGCGGTCCAGTCGCGCGCCATCCCGTCCAGGACCTCCCGGGCCATGGCGGTGGAGAGCCCGGCGGCGGCGGGCAGCAGGTCGAGCGCTTCCTTGCGGATCGGGTCGGCGGGATCCAGAAAGCGCGCCCCGGCGCGGCCCAGCGACGCCACCAGCGAGTCGGTGCGGCGCTCGTGCAGGCGGGCGCCCCCTTCGACCAGGTGGTCGCACAGGCGGCGCGCGAACGCGGGGTCGGGGGTGGGGAAGCGGAGCCGCAGGTCGTCGCTCACGGAGGTGGTGGAGAAGGCGGTCGGCGCCGTGCCCGGGTGCTCCGCTCCGCGCGCGTGCGGCGGGAGTTCCGCTACGGCGGGGGCTGCCCGCCCCGGCACCCCGGGAGGCAGCCACCAGGCCGGGAACGTCCTCATCGTATCGGGCCGCGGCGGGCGGTCATCAGCTCGTCCATCGCCAGGGAGCAGCCGCGCGGCTCCGCGCCGGGGTTCCGTCCCAGCACGCGGAAGCCGTGTCCCTCCGCCTCCGGGGGCTCCACGCCCAGGTCTTCGGTGAGCACGCAGCACACGGAGCCCAGGTTGGCGAGGTCGACGTGGCACAGCAGTCCCTCGCGCCCAGGGGGAAGCTCCTCGAGCGTCGCCGGGTCCAGCACGCGCGTGCGCACCCACGGCGGGGGACGGTGCAGACGCGCTCCCCCCGCGAGCACGGGTTCGTAGAACTGGGAGAGCAGCTCGGTCATGCCGTACTCGTTCACGATCCGGCGCGGCGGAATGCCGAGTCGACTGTCGATGGCCGCGTAGAGCTCCTCCCTCGGAACGGTGCGGCTGCGCCCCTTGAACCCTCCCGTCTCCATGACCCGCGAGCCGTCCGGCAGCCGAAAGCGGGTGTCCCCCGTTGCCAGGGCGTCCAGCAGGTGGACGAACGCGAAGGCGGTTCCAACCACCAGTACCGGATCTCCAGCGTCCTCCGCGTCGCGAAGCGCCGCCCGCAGCGCGTGCTCGTCCAGCCTCCCGTCCCTGCCCACGAAATAGCGGGTCTCGGCCGCCAGTTCGGCTTCCACGACGCCGATCATGTGGCTGAGCGAAGAATCCGGAACCTCCAGCGGAGACGGGATGAGCGAGACCATGGGCAGGCGCGCGCCTCCGGGAAGCAGATGCGCCTCGAAGTTGGGAAGCAGCGAAGCGTGGTAGAGCGACAGGTCGGGGACGCGGTGTTCCCCGCGCGCCGCTCCGGCGTCCGTGGTGCCGCTGGTCCGGAAAACGGCCTGCGCGGGCCCCGGGGAGACGAGGCCTCGCTCCCGGAAGGCGCGCGCGGGCACGGGCGGCAGGTCGCGCCACGAGGACCACGAGCCAGGCTGAACGCCGCGCGCATCGCAGAAGCGGGCGAATGCCGGGTTGCGCTCGCACTGGTGTGCCCATACCCGGCGTGCAAGAGCGTCGAAGTCCGCGTCGGGCAGGGGCGTGCCGACCCCCGCTCCCATGACGCCGATCAGATCGTCACGGAGCCGGGTGCCGTTCATCCATCCCGCGCGGAGGCGCGTCGAACCCGCCCGGGCTCCAGGCCTCCCGCCACGAGGATCTTGTGTTGCAGTCGGCGTGACTCGTCGTCCACGAATTCCACCACCTGGTCGAGCCGCCCTCGGGCTTCTTCGTAGGCGTGCCCCGGAAAATCATCGGCCTCGGCTCTGGCGAGCGCCCCTTCCAGCGCATCGATTTCCCGGTGCGCCTTCTCCAGCGCCCGCCGCAGTCGATTCGCGGCCCTGCGGGCCTCAGCTTCGGCCTGTGCCATCTTCGACGCTCCCTGAGAGGATGTGGAAGGTGCTCCAAGGGTACGCTCCAGCCCGAGCGGCGTTCCCGCGCACAACGCGGCGCCCGCGTCTGGAGTTATATCTTCAGAGCCTGGATGTTTCCCGGGTCGGCGCCGCGAAAACCGACGATGTGAAGAAGATGTCCCAACTCGAAACGCTCTCCGCCGGAGGCGGGATGGCCACCGAAGGCAAGCCCGTCGACCTGGCGATCGTGGGCGCGGGACCCTGCGGCCTGGCGGCGGCCAGTGCGGCCAGGATCGGAGGGGTATCGGCCACAGTCTTCGACCGCGGGTTCATCACCGACTCCCTCATCCACTATCCGCCCTACATGACCTTCTTCTCCACGGCGGAGAAGCTCGAGATCGAGGATGTGCCCTTCATTCTGGCTTCCGGGAAGCCGACGCGCCGGGATGCCCTCGTCTACTACCGGCGCGTCGTGCGGCATTTCGCGCTGGATGTGCGCCAGCACGAAGAGGTGACGGCGATCGAGGGCCAGAGGGGTGATTTCGTGCTTCGCACGCGCCGCCGTGACGGTACCCGCGCCGGACACCGCGCCCGCGCCGTGGTGGTCGCCACCGGGAGCTTCCACGAGCCCAACTACCTGGAGGTTCCCGGAGAAGGCCTGCCCAAGGTGCACCACTACTACAGGGAGCCCGATCCCTACTACGACCAGGACGTTCTCGTGGTGGGCGGGCGCAACTCCGCGGTGGAGGCCGCGCTGGAGCTGTTCCGGGCCCATGCGCGGGTCACGCTGGTTCACATCTTCGACGGCATCGACGACGGCGTGAAGCCGTGGGTGGTTCCCGACATCACCAACCGGATCAGGTTCGGGGAGATCGCCACCCACTTCACGACGCGGGTCGCGGAGATCCGGCAGCGCAGCGTCGTCCTGGAGCATCTGGAGACGGGCGCGATCACCGAGCTCGCCAACGACTGGGTCTTCGCCATGACCGGCTGGCGGGCATCACCGCTCTTGCTGGAGAGCGTGGGCGTCGGAATCGACGAGCAGACCGGCATTCCCAGCCACGACCGCGCCACCATGGAGACCAACACCCCCGGCATCTACATCGCCGGCGTGCTGGCCGCGGGCCACGACGCCAACAAGATCTTCATCGAGAACGGGCGCTTCCACGGCGGCCTGATCGTGGACCACTTCAAGGCCTCGCGGGACGGCTGACCGCAGTACGCGGAAGGGGCTCGCCCGATGTGGTCGCACCTTAAGGCCGGCGCGACCGCCGGCCGGGCCGGGCCTCAGCTCAGGTCGCCCGGCTGAAGCTCCCAGCCGCCTTTCCCCAGCGCCCGCACCCCGGCCGGCGCCCCGTCCGGGCTCCCCAGGCGAAGCTCGGCGGGCGGGATGACCTCCCGGCGCACGAAACCCAGCGCGATGGTCTGCCCGAAGGCGGGCGACATGACCGCGCTCGTGACGTGCCCGACCGGTTTGGCCTTCGCGCCCGAGTACAAAGGGGTCGCCGGCGCCGGGGCGGGCGCATCGCCGAGCAGAAGGCCCCGCAGATGCCGGTTGACGTGGCCGCGGTCGCGGATGCGCACGATCACTTCCTGTCCCGTATAGCAGCCCTTGCCATGGTCGATGGCGCGCGCGTCGATGCCCGCTTCCGTGGGGATGGTGCGGTCGTCCATGTCGAGGCCGAACTCGGGCCGGCCCGCCTCGATGCGCAGCGTCTCGAAGACGCCCATGCCCGTCGGTGCCGCGCCCAGGCGAACCAGCTCGGCGCCCAGCCGTGCGAGCGCGGCCCGGTCACCCAGGATGTCGAAGGCGGGCAGCCGTACCTCGGCGAGGCGCGCGACCAGGAGGCCGTCCGGCGGCGGGCCGGTGAGGAGGCAGCCGTCCGCGTCGAGGGCGGCGAGCTCGCCGGAGGCGATCCCGAGGGCGGCCGCCACCATACCGGCGGCGTCCGGGCCGGCGATGGTGAGGGTGCCGGTCGCCTCGGTGACGTCGTCGACGAAGGCGAACCGGGGCGGCAGGAACTTGCGCAGGTGGGCCGCCAGTGGGGCGTGTCCGGCGGCCGGAACGTGCAGCCAGAGCCCGTGGCGGTCCTCGCGGGTGCCCCTCCAGGCGACCACCAGGTCGGTGACCATGCGTCCCTTGGGGATGAGCACGGCGCTGTAGGCCGTGCGCCCCGCGAGCAGTCCGGAGGCGGCCGGCCCGGGGGGTGGCGGGACGCTGTTGGTGAGCACGCCGGCCAGCATGCGCACCGGCGCCCGGCCCGAGACCGCCAGCCGGCTGCGGTGCGAACGATCGAGGACGGCCGCCGAGCCCACGGCGGCCTGGTACTCCAGGTCGGGCCGGCCGAAGTGACGCGCCGTCTGCCGCCCGTGATGCCGCCCCATCACGGCGCCGGGCGCAACCTCGAGGGTCGGCTCGGTCAGTGCGTCGCGACCTCGGGCGCGGAGGACGAGCCGTCGGGGGCGAGCAGCGCCATCGGGTCGGCGGCCTCGACCGGGTCTTCCCCGGCGCCCGGCCTGCCCGCGAACGCCACCCGCGTGACGTCGTCGAGACCGTCGACCAGGTGCAGCACCAGGTCGGCGCGCACCTCGTCGGAAAGATCTTCCAGATCGGCGTGGTTTTCGGCGGGGAGCACGATCTCGTGGATGCCGGCGCGCACGGCGCCCAGGATCTTCTCCTTCAGCCCGCCGATGGGGAGCACCCTGCCCGTCAGCGTCAGCTCGCCGGTCATGGCCACGTCGCGCCTCACCGGCCGCCCCGAAAGCGCCGAGATGAGCGCGGTCGCCATCGTGATCCCGGCCGAGGGACCGTCCTTGGGCACCGCGCCCGCGGGCACGTGGATGTGCACTTCCTTGTCCAGCACGTCCTCCACGGACATCCCGAGACTCTGGTGATGGCTGCGGGCATAGGTCAGCGCCGCACGCCCCGATTCCTTCATCACGTCGCCCAGTTGCCCGGTGAGTACCAGCTTGCCGTTCCCCGGCATGACGCTGGCCTCCACGAACATGATGTCCCCGCCGGTGGGCGTGTAGAACATTCCGGTGGCCACACCCACCCGGTCCTCCTCGGCCATCACCTCCGGGTGCACCCGCGGGCGGCCGAGCAACTCGCGCACGACGGCCTGGTCCACGACGACCTGTTCGCATCCGCCGCCGGCGATCCTGCGCGCGACCTTGCGCGCCAGCTTTCCGATCTCGCGCTCCAGCTGGCGCACCCCGGCTTCCCGCGTGTGTTCGCTGATCACGTTCAGGATGGCCTCGTCGCCCAGCTCCATCTCATCATCGCGCAGCCCGTTTTCCTCCAGCTGTCTGGGCAGCAGGTAGCGCTTGGCGATCTCCAGCTTTTCCTGCTCGGTGTAGCCGCTGAAGTCGACCCGCTCCATGCGGTCGAGCAACGGGGGCGGAATGCGGTCCCAGTAGTTCGCGGTGGCGACGAACAGCACCTCCGACAGGTCGAAGGGGATGCCCAGGTAGTGGTCGGTGAAGGTCCAGTTCTGGGCCCGGTCCAGCACTTCGAGCAGAGCCGCGCTGGGATCCCCCTGGAAGGAGACGCCGAGCTTGTCGACCTCGTCGAGCAGGAACACGGGATTCTTCGACTTCACCTGGCGCATCCCCTGGATGATGCGGCCCGGCATGGCGCCCACGTAGGTCCGCCGATGGCCCCGGATGTCCGCTTCGTCGCGCGCGCCGCCCAGCGAGATGCGCACATACTTGCGGCCGATCGCCCGGGCGATGGACTGCGCGATGCTGGTCTTGCCGACACCTGGCGGGCCCACGAAAAGCAGGATGGGCCCCTGGCCGCTCGAGGGCGGCGATACACTGGCCGGCTCGTCGTCCGCCGGGGATCCATTGCGGGCGGCCCCAACCGGGGCCTGCTGCCGAGCTTCCTCCTCTCCCACGTCCTCGTCTTCCGCTTCATCGGCGTCCGGCGCCCGTTCCGCCTGAAGCTTGCGCACGGCGAGGAATTCGAGGATGCGGTCCTTGATGTCCTCCAGCCCGTAGTGGTCTTCGGCGAGCACGTCCGCAGCCGTCTCCAGGTCGATCTTGTCCTCGGTGCGATCGTCCCAGGGCAGTTCCGTGATCCACTCGAGGTAGGTGCGGATGACCTGGTATTCGGCCGACTGGGGGTTGGTCCGGCCCAGGCGCTTGAGCTCCCGCTGCACTTCGGCGCGGGCGTCGTCGTTGAGCCGCAGCGCCTCGATCCGCTCGCGCAGATCGTCGAGCTCGGCTTTCTCGTCCTCGTCGCCCAGTTCGCGCCGGATCTGCTTCATCTGTTCGCGGAGGAGCATCTCGCGCTGGCGCTCCCCCAGCTCCTCCTGCACCCGGGCCTGGATCTCCTCCTGCGCGCTGAGCCGCACCAGTTCGCGCTCCACCGCCACGAGCGCCTGGCGCATGCGGTCCTCGTCGTCGAGCACCTCCAGCAGCCGCTGCTTCTCGGCGGTCTGCAGATCGAGGTAGAACGCGACCAGGTCCGCGAACGCGCCCGGTTCGTCCACCCCCTGGATGAGCTGGTTCAGCGATTCGGCAGGGACGCCGCGCCGGGTTCCCAGCCCGGCCGCCCGGTCGCGCAGTTCGCGGTCCAGCGCCCGGAAGGCGGGATCCTGCTCGCTGCGAGGCGGGATTCTCTCGAGGTCGAGAACCATGGCCGCGAGCATGGCCTTGCCGCGCTTCTCGTAGGAGAGGACCTGCGCCCGCCTGTCCCCCTGCACCAGGAGCTGGATTCCGGCCCGTACGCGGTGGGTCTGAATGACGCGCACCACCGTGCCGACCTCGTACAGCCCCTCGGGGGTCGGCTTGTCCACGTTCTCCCGCTGGGCCACCGCGAGGAGCTTGCGATCTCCTTCGAGGGCAGCCTGAACGGCCTCAATGGTACCGGGTCGACCGGCCGAGATGGGCACCGCCACCCCCGGGTACACCACCGTGTCCCGCAGCGGAAGCACGGGTAGCCTGTATCGTTCGCCCACGGATCCGACTCCTTGTCGTTAGCTCTGGCGAGACGGGTGGTCTGCCCCGCGAAGCCGGCCCTGCCTCGGGCCGCGCCGCGGTCGACCTGTCAGAAAGGCAGATACCCCGGCTTCCAGGCGGTTCGCTCGCCTTCCATGTCAGACGAAATGCATGGTGTCGGGCCCACATGCACAAATCGGGCCTGACATAATGGCCGACCCCGCGTGCCGGGACTGCCATTCTGGCAGACCGGGTTTCGCACGCAGGGAGGCTGGCAGGCTCCGTTCGCTCCCTCTAGCTTGGCGCGGCACGCGCGTTTGCGCCAGCCGAACCGAGCCCCGGGAGTGACGATGTGTCCACGCTCAGACCGGAATGGGCGGCCGTGACCGGACGATCCACCGTCTACGCGCCCAGAAGCGCCGCCGCCACCAGCCAGCCGCTCGCAAGCTGGGCAGCGCTCTCGGTGATGGAACGGGGCGGAAACGCGATTGATGGGGCCGTGGCCGCCGCGGCCATGCTGAACGTGGTCGAGCCGCACATGACCGGGATGGGCGGCGACATGTTCGCGCTGCTGTGGTCGGCGGAGGAGGGCGGGCTGGTGGGGCTCGACTCGAGCGGACGGTCGGGGTCCGGCATGTCGCGCGAGGCGCTCGCGGCCGCGGGGTTGGGGGAGGTGCCCGCGAGCGGGCCCGGATCGGTAACGGTGCCGGGCGCGGTCGCCGGGTGGGCGGCGTTGCTGGAGAGGTTCGGGGCGATGACCTTCGCGGAAGTGCTCGCGCCGGCCATCCGGGTGGCGGAGGAGGGCTTCCCGGTCACTCCCATCATCGCGGGTCAGTGGGCCGCCGCGGCCGACAAGCTGCGCGCCGGTCCAGGGGCCGCCGCCACCTATCTGGTGGGGGGCAGGCGCGCCCCGCGCGCGGGTGAGTGGTTCCGGTCGCCGGAGCTGGCCGCGAGCTTCCGCGTGGTCGCGGGCGGGGGCGCGGAGGCGTTCTACACCGGCGAACTGGGCGCCCGGCTGGTGGACGGGCTGGAGGAACTGGGCGGCTTCCTGACGCATGAGGACCTCGCCCGCCACGAGGCGCGCTGGGTGACGCCGCTTTCCACCGATTTCGCGGGGCACACCCTTTGGGAACTGCCGCCAGCCGGGCAGGGGATCGCCGCGCTCGAGATGCTTCGAATCCTCGAAGGGTTCGATCTCCGCATCATGGGTCACAACAGCCCGGCGTATCTGCATCATCTCATCGAGGCCAAGAAGCTGGCCTTCGCCGACCTCGCGGGCCATGTGGGCGATCCGGAGCATATGCGGATCCCGCCTCGGGCATTGCTCGCCGACGACCATGTGAACTCCCGCCGGGCGCTCCTGAACCCAAGGGAGGCCGCCGACCGGGTGGACCCGGGCGCCGTCGTCCCGGAGAGCGAGACCATCTACCTGTGCACGGCGGACGAGCACGGCAACATGGTGTCGTTCATCAACAGCCTCTACGAGGGCTTCGGCTCCGGCGTGGTGATCCCGGGAACCGGGTTTGCGCTCCAGAACCGCGGCGCCTGCTTCACCTTCGACGAAGGGCATCCCAACGAGGTCGCACCCCGCAAGCACCCGCTGCATACCATCATCCCGGCGTTCGTCACCCGCGGCCGGGAACCGTGGCTGGCGTTCGGTGTCATGGGCGGCTCCATGCAACCCCAGGGACACGTCCAGGTGCTGCTCAACCTCCTCGTCTTCGGCATGGACCTGCAGGCCGCCATCGAGGCCCCCCGCTTTCGCCACACGGCCGGACGGGATGTCGCGGTCGAGGGAATGGGCCGCACAACGGAGGTCGCGCTTGCCCTCATGGGGCATCACGTGATCGATCCGTTGCTCACGTCCTTCGGCGGAGGACAGGCGGTGATGCGCCTGGAGCGGGGTTGGGCGGCAGGGTCGGACCCGCGCAAGGACGGGATGGCGGTCGGGCGCTGATGGACCGGTTTGAACGCCTTCCGCCCTCCGGCGTGACGCCTCGTCCCGCCGCGACCGTCGTGCTGCTGCGCGAGCGCGTCCCGGGCTTCCAGCTCCTGCTGATGCGGCGCAACCGGTCCGCGGGATTCGTGCCCGGCGCCTACGTCTTTCCCGGGGGGCGGGTGGATGCGCAGGATGCCGATCGCGCGCTCGTCTCCCGACTTGAGCGGCTCACGCCGGAGGCAGCGGCGGTCCGGCTCGCGCTGCCGAACGGGGATCCGCCTGCCATCGCGTACTATCTGGCCGCCGCTCGCGAAGCCTTCGAGGAGGCGGCGGTGCTGGTCGCCCGGCCCGGGGAACGCTTTCTACCGGGCACGGCGGCGGGCCGCGCGCGCCTGATCCGCCTGCGCGAGCACCTGCTGGCCGGCACTCTGGGATTCGCCGAGGTGCTTGACGACCTGGGGGTGGACATCGACGGGGCCGCCCTCGAATACATCGCCCACTGGATCACCCCCGAGGCCGAGACCCGGCGCTACGACACCCGCTTCTTCGCCGCGCTGGCGCCCGCGGGGTCGCGCTCGGCTCCCGATCCGCGCGAGATGACCGATTCGCTCTGGCTCTCGCCCGGCGAAGCCCTCGACCGGCACCGCGCGGGGCGCCTTCCGATGATCTTCCCGACCATCCGCACGCTGGAGCAACTGAGCGCGTTTTCGACGGCGGACGCCGTGCTGGCGCACTACCGGACGCGCGACATCCCGGCCGTCATGCCCGCACTGGTGCGAACCGAGGCCGGGGTGAGGGTGAGTATTCTGGACGAGTAGACGGCTGCCGCGCGATCAGCGTCCGTCCATCGCCAGGCGATGTACGCTCACGTACTCCACCCCCACCTCATCCCGGTATATCCCCGCCACAAGCCCGTCGCGAATGCTGGTCACGGTCATGCCGCCCGGGGTCGCAACCACGCCCAGCCAGGTGCCGGCGGGGTCGAATACGTCCCACGACGGTGGCTCGCGCGTCAGCAGATCGGCCATGAATCGCCGTGCCCACAGGTTGCCGTCCCGGTCCGCAAGCAGCCGGTCGAATGCCGGCTCATGCGCCGGGACCTCCATCTCGCCACGCCATTGCCGCCACACCGCCTCGGGCTCCGGACCGATCTCAACGAAGCTCTCGATCACCTGCCCCACATCCGATTCCGTCACCGGCTCGGGTTCGCGCGCGATCCGGTATCGGGCCTGCAGCGCACCGCGGGCATCGTGGACCGCAACCTCCGATGCCGGGCCACTGGCCACGGCGAGGCGGTCGCCCACGATGGCCCGCAGCGGCCGCGCGCCGAAGGGGACCGGCAGCTGATACCGGCCTGTCCAGACCCACCCCATGCCGGGAACCATCGCCAGCCGGACATCCTCTTCGAGCACCGGATCGTAGCGTCCCAGACGGATGGTGTCGGTCCATGCGGCTCCTTCCGGCAGCGACACCGACCGCGGGTATGCGACGAGCCAGGCGCCATCATCGAAGAGGCCCTCGGCGATGAACGTCGATCCGTCCGGCGCGTTCCGGCGCTCGGCGAGCGTCACTTCACCGTTCTCGACGACCGACAGCCGCAACAGCGCCCGGTCCCAGACCAGGAACGCACCGTCGTCACGCTGCCCGAGGTACCGTGGGAAGCGGAATTCCCCCGGCCCCTCGCCGCGACCACCCGTGCTCCACAGATGACGGCCCGCCGCATCGTAGCGACGCACCTCCGCGGACCCGCCGTCCACGACGATGACCTCGCCGTCGGCGAGCAGCGCGACATCCGCGACCTGGAAGAAGCTGGAAGAGGGATCGTCCCCGGCGTCGCCCAGCCGGAACACGGGCTCCGGATCCACGCGCCACTCCGTCCCGGGCGGCCATGCCGGGGCCCCGCTCTCCACGATCCGGACGCCGGCGCTGTCGACCTCGATGACGGCGTCCGGTTCCCGTTCCGCGCATGCCGTCGCGGCAATGAGCGCGAGCACCGGCAAGAGCGCGAGGCGGGATGGCACAAGCCGGTCCATGACCTACATCCTTCGATACGCCGGCCCGCTTCCCCCTTCCCTGGGCGTCCAGCGTGGCCCCAGCACGTCGGTTGCCTTGCAGTCTACGCAGTTGGGAGCATTCACGACCAGTTCGCCGTCGTCGCCCTCCTCGTACACCCCGGCCGGGCACATGCGGGCGTAGAATGCGGCTCCCTCCGGGGGGACCTCGTCGCCTGCAAGCACATGGCTCGGGATGTCGTCGCGGGTCTGGTTCCCCGACTTGTACACCGCGTCGACCTTGGAGAAGGTGAGTTCGCCATCGGGCTTGAAGGCCGGGGCCGAGCCGCTGCGACGCTCTTCCTCGACGTCTTCCCCCACCGGGATGCGCGCCCCGGGAAAGGCGCCGCCCGTCACCGTCATGAGCCCCGCCCGGATCCCGCCCTCCCAGAAGCCCTTCTTGAAGGCGAGGCGCAGGTTGCGGGTGCGGCGCAGGTCCTTCATCACGTACGAGTCGTCCAGGGCGCGGCTGAATCCCGCCAGGCCGTCGCTCTCGCCCTTGAGCTGGGCGAAGATTGCGTTGGCCGCGTAGATGCCCGACTGCATCGCGTAGTGGATGCCCTTGAGGGAGGGCACGTCCACAAGGCCCGCCGCGTCGCCGCAGACCAGCACGCCCTCCCCATGGCGGCGCTCCGGAACCGAGTAGTAGCCCCCTTCGGGGATGGTCTTCGCGCCCCATTCCAGCATCTCGCCGCCCTCGAGCGTCGAGCGAAAGAGGGGATGCAGCTTCATCTGCTGGAGCAACTCGTGGACATCGAGCGAAGCGTCGCGATAGTCCAGCCCCACGACCAGCCCGAGCGCGACCAGGTCGTCGGCGAGCGGATACATGAAGCTGCCCCCGAAGGCATCGCGCGGGAGCGGCCATCCCAGGGTGTGCACGACGCGGTCCAGGGGCCGGCGGGTGCGCCAGAGCTCCTTCACCCCGAGGGCGTAGATCTGGGGGTTTGGCGAACCGATGCCCTCCCGTTCCAGCCAGGCCTGGGTGAGCGGGCCGCGGGTGCCTTCGGCGAGCACGGTGACCGTGGCCGAGATGTCCATGGGCGGCTGGTATCCCGCGCCGGGCACGCCCTTCCGGTCGAGGCCGGCTGGCGTCGTGCGCACACCCGCGACGCGCCGTCCATCAACGAGAAGCGAGTCGACGGGAAACCCCGGAAAGACGTTAACGCCCAATTCCTCCGCGCGCTCGCCCAGCCACCGCACCATCTCGCAGATCGAGCCCACGAAGTTGCCGTGGTTCCTCATCGTGGGCGGTGTCGGCAGCCGGAGCGCGCCCGCGCCCGTCAGCAGGTAAACCGCCTCACGCGACACCGGGCGCGCGAAGGGGAAGTCGCCGTCCGAGAGCTCGGGGAAGAGTTCCCGGAAGGCGCGCGGATTGACCACGGCGCCCGACAGGCTGTGCTCGCCCAGCTCCCCGGCTTTTTCGAGCACGCCGATCTCGAGTTCGCCCAGATCGCCCCCCGCCTCGCCGTCCGCCCGCGCCAGCTTCGCGAGCTGTATCGCGCCGGCGAGCCCGGCCGGGCCTCCGCCCACGAACACCACGTCGAGGGGGATCGCTTCGGCGTCGGGAGGTTCCTCCACGATGAAGCGATCGACGGGGAGCGCAGGCTGCCAGGCAGCCGGTCGCACGGACACCGGGGGTTGTGGCATAAGGACTCCTGAGCGGGCTGCCGGTCTCCGCGCGGGCGGAGGGCGCCACCGAATCGGGCCGGCGCCCGGCCCGCAGGATCCGGGCCCGGAGAGCGGGGTAGTCTGTCGAGGCCGAAGCGCCGCCCGACCCCGGGCAGACGGCCTCCCGAAGTGCTACATCCTAGCCAATCCCGCGCCGGTCGTCACGGCGCCGATCCGACCCCCCGCTCCCCCACGACAGACATGACCCATCGCCGACCCGCCACGGTTCGGGAGTTGCGCGAATCGGGCTATCGCCCCCGCAGCGTGAAGGACGAGATGAGGGCCAACCTGGTCCGCAAGCTCCGCAGCCGGGAGGAGCTGTTCCCGGGCATCCTGGGCTACGACGCCAGCGTGGTTCCACAGATCGTGAACGGGATACTCGCGCGGCACGACTTCATCCTGCTTGGCCTCAGGGGCCAGGCCAAGAGCCGCATCCTGCGTCAGCTGGTGGAGTTTCTGGACGAGGAAATCCCGATTCTCGCGGGCAGCGAGATCAACGACGAGCCCTTCCACCCGGTGTCGCGCTACGGCCGGCTGCTGATCGAGGAGCACGGCGAAGACGCGCCGGTGGCGTGGGTGCCGCGCGAGAGCCGGTATGTGGAGAAGCTCGCGACCCCGGACGTGAGCATCGCGGACATGATCGGGGATGTGGACCCCATCAAGGCGGCGCGCGGGGGACACATCCTGGCCGACGAGCTGACGGTCCACTACGGGCTTCTGCCCCGCGCCAACCGCGGCATTTTCGCCATCAACGAGCTTCCGGATCTGGCCGGAAAGATCCAGGTGGGGCTCTTCAACATCCTCCAGGAGGGGGATGTGCAGATCAAGGGATACCCCATCCGCCTTCAACTCGACGTCATGCTGGCCTTCACCGCCAACCCGGAGGACTACACCGCGCGGGGCAAGATCATCACGCCGCTGAAGGACCGCATCGGGACCGAAGTGCGCACCCACTACCCGGAGACGCTCGGCGTTGGACGCGCGATCACGGCACAGGAGTCGTGGGTCGAGCGGGGGGATCTTCCGGTGGAGATTCCCGACTTCATCGCCGAGATCGTGGAGTCGATCGCATTTCTGGCCCGCGTCGACAAGCGCGTGGACCAGCGCTCGGGCGTGAGCCAGCGCATGCCTATCTCGGTGCTGGAGATCGCCGTGGCCAGCGCGGAACGCCGCGCGCTCCGCCTGAAGGAGAAGACCGTCGTGCCGCGCGTGAGCGACATCTACGCGGCCCGGCCCGCGATCACCGGCAAGATGGAGCTGGAATACGAGGGCGAGCTGCACGGACCCGACCGCATCGCCCACGAGCTGATCGCACGGGCGGCGGGGCAGGTCTTCGAGACCTGTGCCGGCGGCGCCGACGTGGAACCGATCGTCGAGTATTTCGAGGAGGGCGGCGCGCTGCAGGTGTCCAACGATGCCGGGGCGAAGGCGTGCGTCAAGGGATTCGAGAACGTGCCCGGCCTGCTGGAGCTGCTCTCGCATGTCGGGCTGGCGACAAAGGGTGCCGGCGACGGTCACACGGCATCCGCCTGCGAACTCGTGCTGGAGGCGCTGGTCGACGGCAAGCGCATCAGCCGCACCGATGGGGGAGGCTATGGGCGCGCGCGCCACGACACTCCCGCGCCGGGGCAGGGATTCAAGGAATCGGGGCCCTTCCCGGCCCAGAGCTGAGTCAATCAGGAGGACAACCATGCGTCGTTCCACTCGTGCTTCCGCTTGCGCGGAGAACCCGGTCCTGGGTCGGCGAGGCCGAATGCTTCTCGCCCGCGGCATGCTGACGCTCGCCGCCGTGGCGGTGCTGGCGATGCCCGCGCGTGCACAGGGGACGCCCGGCCTTGGCGAAGAGCTGCGGGGCCAGTTCGAGGGGTCGGCCGAGAAGCTCGTGGCGCTGGCCGAGGCGATGCCCGCGGAGTCGTACTCGTGGCAGCCCATGGAGGGGGTGTACACCGTGGCCGCCGCGTACATGCACGTCGCCCGCTACAACTACATGTATCCGGACATGTACCTCGGGGTGGACGCACCTTCGGGCGTGGACTACGCCTCGCTGGAGGAGCGGGTGACCACCAAGGGCGAGGCGGTGCGCGTCCTTGCCGCCTCGATGGACCACGTGCGCGGGATCATGGACGCGATGTCCGATGCGAACCTGGCGAAGCCCACCGAGCTGTACGGGCGCGAAGTGGAGAGCTGGGCGGTGCTGCTGCAGCTGGTGACCCACATGAACGAGCACCTGGGGCAGGCGATCGCCTATGCCCGCATGAACCGGGTCGTGCCGCCCTGGTCGCGGTGACCGTCGCGACCCCGGTGTAGCCGTCGCGCCGGTGTCCGGGGCGGTGTGCTCGTCAGAAGCCTGCTGCCCGGGCGATGCGCTGCTGGGCGACCGGAAGGGGGAGGTCGGCCAGCTCTGACGGGGTGACCCAGCGGCCCGCCGCCTCCCCCCACTCCGCGGCCACCTCGACCCGCCGCGGCCGGTACACCGCGGTGAAGTGCGAGAACCGGTGGGTGACCGGGGGCAGTTCCGCGACCGCCGCCGCCGCGGGCTCCGCGACCTTCATCGGTCGCCCACCCCGGTCGGCGCCATCCGCCACCTCCACCGCCGGAAACTCCCACATCCCCCCCAGCAGCCCCTCGCGCGGGCGCCGCACCACCAGCGTCCTGCCCCGCGGCGAGACCGCGATCTGCACGTCCCAGGTCCGGGTGGGCACCGGGCGCCGCCTTCGCCTCAGCGGCCGCTCCGCCGCCGTGCCGGCCGCGCGCGCCCGGCAGCCCGCCGCCAGCGGGCATGCGCCGCACTTCGGCGACCGGGGCGTGCACACCGTGGCCCCCAGCTCCATCATGGCCTCGTTGAAGTCGCCAGGGCGGGCCGTGTCCATCAGCCCAGCCGCCAGGTCGCGCACCTCCGCGAGCGAGGGATCGGGGAGGTCGAACAGCCGCGCCACCACCCGGCGCACGTTGCCGTCCACGGCCGGCACCACCTCCCCGAAGGCAATGCTGGCCACCGCGGCCGCGGTGTACGGCCCGATCCCCGGCAGGGCCCGCAGGCCCGCGGCCGACGAGGGCAATACACCGCCATGCCCGTCCCGCACCTGCCGCGCGCACCGGTGGGCATTGCGCGCGCGGGCGTAGTACCCCAGCCCCCGCCACAGCCGCAGCACCTCTTCCAGGTCGGCGTTCGCGAGCGTGCCGACATCCGGGAACCGCTCCATCCAGCGCCGGTAGTAGGGGGCCACGGAGCCGGCTCGCGTCTGCTGCAGCATGACCTCCGAGATCCACACCGCGTAGGGGTCGCCGACCCCCCGCCACGGCAGGTCCCGCTTGTGCGCGTCGAACCACGCGAGCAGTCTTTCGTGGATGGCTTCCATTTCTCCTGTGGATGGCCGGCCGCGCCGGCGGCCGTTCAGGTTGACGGACCGGCGGGTGCGAGCGGACGCTCACTCCGGGAGGGCAGGGCAGTGCGCTTCACGACCTACACAAAGTATCGGCCAGGCCTGCTCGACGCTCTGAACCTCGAGGCCTTGCTCGAGCACCTCACCGACTTCCTGATGGACGGCGGATTCGCCGGCGGCCCGCACTTCCATCCCTACTGGGGATGGTCCGGGACCGAGGACACGAGCTCCTACGACGCCCTGCAGAGGGCGATCCTGGACGCCCTCATCGAGAGCGGGCAGTTCACCCCGGAGATGCTCGAGGAACTCCGCGGCGAGGGCGAGGGCGACGAGGAGGTCCAGCGCCGCATCGCCCAGCTCATCGACGAAATCGTGCAGAAACTGGTGGAGGAAGGCTACCTGACCCTCGAGGGCGGCAAGGCCATGCCGCCTGCGCAGGAAATGACCGGCCAGGGGCACATCGACGAGGCCAGGGACGCGGCCCGCAGCGTGAATTTCGGGCTTACCCGTAAGGGCATGGACTTTCTCGGATATCGCGCTCTGCGCAATCTGCTTTCGGCCAGCGGGACGTCCAGCTTCGGCTCCCACGAAACCCCGCAGCTGGCCACCGGCGTGGAGGCCGACGCGGCAAGCCGCCCCTACGAGTACGGAGACGTGCTGAACCTGGACATTCCCGCCACCCTCCGGAGCGCGATCGAGAGGGAAGGGCTGTCCATCCCCATCGAGCTCGACTACCAGGACCTCATGGTGCACCAGACCGAATACCGGTCCTCCTGCGCGACGGTGCTCATGCTCGACGTGTCGCACTCGATGATCCTCTACGGCGAGGACCGCTTCGGTCCCGCCAAACGGGTTGCCCTGGCGCTGACCCACCTGATCCGGACGCAGTTTCCGGGCGATATCCTCAAGGTGGTGACCTTCGGCGACCGCGCGACGGAGATCCCGCTGTCGCAGCTGGCGCGGGCTCAGGTGGGACCGTTCCACACCAACACCGCGGAAGGCCTCCTGATCGCGCGCCGCCTGCTCAAGGCGCAGAAGAAGGACATGATGCAGATCATCATGATCACCGACGGCAAGCCCTCCGCGGTGACCCTGCCCAACGGGCGCATCTACAAGAACTCGGGCGCGCCCGACGGCCTCATTCTGCGGAGGACGTTCCGCGAGGTGGCCGCGTGCCGGAACGCCGGCATCCACATCAACACCTTCATGCTGGCCCGCGATCCCTACCTGGTGCGCTTCGTGCGCGAAGTGACCGAGATCTCGCGCGGGAAAGCGTACTTCACGAGTTCGCTCACCCTGGGACAGTACATCATGATGGACTTCCTCAGGCGCAAGCAGCGGCGAATCGCCTGACAGTCATGGACTAAGTAAACTTAGTCCGATTAGTTTATTGCGATTCCGCGCGACCGGCGGGTCCGCCCGCCGGCCTCGGCACCAGCGCGGCGAGCACTTCGGCCAGTTCTTGCGTCCCGGCGGCAGCGATCTCGCGATCCCGGCCCCCCTGCGCAAGTGCCGCGCCCGCGCAGGCCTCCAGGCCTTCGATCGTCGCCCAGTCCACGCCCAGGGCTCCCGCGAGGGTGGTGAGCAACTCGTCGGCGTAGTTCAGGCGCGTCGCCCGACGGCCGGCGTTCAGGTCCTCCCACGAAGACTGGCGCCTGCTCCGCGTCGGGTCGCGGGCCTTCTCGCGCTCGTAGATGCCCCGCGCAAGTCGTTCCCGCAGCGCGCGGCGCAGTTCCTGCCTCCGGTCCCCTGCTTCCGTCGGTGGAGTCGGTGTCATGGTTCGTCGCTCGCGCGGGACGGGTCCCGGGTGTCCGGCTCGCGATCCTCCACGACCTCGCCCGCCTCCGCAGGCGTCGCCACCGAGCGCCCGCCCGCCCCCTGGTAGACGTAGCGGAAGGTCAGGCATCCGGGCTGCGCGCCCGGGCAGTAATATCCGCGCAGCTGCAGCTTGGCATAACGGCCGTCGGCCGTCCGGACCGCATAGACGGCGGGATGCGGCGTCAGGAGGTGGCTCGTCCAGCCGTAGGCATACCAGCGTTCAATGGCGGCGTTGACCGAATCGCGCCGCACCCGGGTCTCCACGTAAGGTGCGTCGGGCAGCTCCGAAACCGCGTCGAGGTCGGTCTCTTCCAGGCGGATGATCCCGCCTTCCCCGGAAAAGCCGGGGCCGCCGTTGGCGATGATGTGGAAGCGCCGAAAAGCCAGATCCCACTCACCTGGTTCCGGGTCCGCCACCACCGAGCCGCGCGAGAAGTCGAAGAACTGCCACGCGCCGGTGGACGTGGCGTCCACGGTGTAGTCGGTGGGGCCGACGAGCGTCTCACCGGCCTCGGAGGGGTCCGGGGGCGTCGGGACGTAGGCCTCGACCACGGGCCGGCCGAAGGACATGGTCACCAGCGCAACGGCCAGGACCACGATGATGCCGACCAGCACGGCCGGCACCCGGTTCTCCGGGCGGATCCTCAGGCGTCGTCGCGCAGCCAGCGTGCGGCCTCCACGGCGTAGTAGGTGACGATGATGTCCGCGCCCGCCCGCTTGATCGCGCCCAGGCTCTCCAGCGCCACCGCCCTCTCGTCGATCCAGCCGCGCTCGCCCGCGGCGCGCATCATGCTGAACTCCCCGGACACCTGGTAGGCCGCGGTGGGCGCGCGGAAGGCGTCCTTCACCCGCCGGATCACGTCGAGGCAGGGGCCTGCCGGCTTGACCATCACGATATCCGCGCCCTCCTCCAGGTCGGCCCGCACCTCGCGCAGGGCCTCGTCGCTGTTGGCGGGGTCCATCTGGTGGGTGCGGCGGTCGCCGTGCGAAGGCGCCGAGTGGGCCGCGTCGCGGAAGGGACCGTAGAAGGCGGAGGCGTACTTGGCCGCGTACGACACGATCGGCGTCGAGCCGTGGCCCGCGTCGTCCAGGGCCGCCCGGATCACGCCCACGCGCCCGTCCAGCATGTCGCTCGGAGCCACCGCGTCCGCTCCCGCGCGGGCGTGGGAGACGGCCGCCCGGGCGAGCAGGGGCAGGGTGGCGTCCTCGTCCAGGGAGCCATCCGCTGCAAGCACGGCGCAGTGGCCGTGGTCGGTGTACTGGCAGAGGCACACGTCGGTCCACACCAGCAGCTCGGGGTAGCGCGCCTTGAGTTCACGCACCGCCCGCGGAACCAGGCCGCCCTCCGCGTAGGCTTCGGAGCCGAGCGCGTCCTTGTGGTCGGGCACCCCGAAGAGCAGCACGGCGCCGATCCCCGCGTCCACGGCCGCTCCGGCTTCCTCCACGAGCAGCCCCGGCGAGAAGCGGTGTATCCCGGGCATGCTGGGCACGGGCTGGCGCCGTCGTTCGCCCGGCACCACGAAAAGCGGATACACGAGGTCGTCCACCCGGAGCACGCTCTCGCGCACCAGGCGGCGCCAGGCCGGCGACTGCCGGAGGCGGCGGAGGCGGTGCTGCGGATAGGCCATGCGTCGGGATGCCGCCGTTCTGCGGGAGGGCCGTCCGTCGCGGCGTCAGCCGGCGCCGTTGCCCGCGTGTTCGCCGTTGGATCCGGAAGGCTCGTCCGGCGTGAGCTGGAAGATCTCCTTGACCGCCGCCAGACTGGAAACCCCCTCGGAAGTCTCCAGGTCGAGTTCGCGCAGGTGGCAGGTGGGCTGATGCAGCAGCCGGGCCACCAGCGAGCGGGTGTAGCGCTCCAGGCGGTCGCGGTTCGATTCGTCGAAACCGGGCAGGTGCCGGCGCACTTCCTCTTCCGCAATCCGGTAGAAACTCTCGCGCAGCGACCGCAGCACCGGAACCACCTGCAGCGTGTCGAACCAGTCGACGAAGTTCTGGAGTTCCTCCTCGACGATGCGCTCGACGTGGGGAATCTGCTTGCTGCGGCGGATCAGGTTCTCCTGCACGATGTCGCCCAGGCTGTCCAGGTCGCGCAGAAAGACATTGGGAATGCGGCCGGCGCTGGATTCGACATCCCTGGGATTGGCGATGTCGATGATCACCAGCGGCCTTCGACCGCGCTCGCGCATGATGGCGCAAAGGGTCGCGGCGGTGATGACCGGATTCGGGGCGGAGGTCGCGGTCACCACGACGCTGGCCCGTTTCAGCGCGGCGTGGAGTTCGTCGAACGGCCGCGCGGTGCCGCCGAACTCGTCCGCGACCGCCTGCGCCCGTCCGGCGGAACGGTTGACGATGGTCAGGCTGCCGGGTCGTTTCGCGGCGAAATTGCGCGCGGCCTGAGCGCCGGTGCGGCCCGCGCCCACCACCAGCACGGCCTGGTCGGACAGGTCGGAGAGGATGTTGGTGGCCAGCCGCACCGCGGCGAACGCCACCGACGCCGATCCCTTGCCGATATCCGTTTCCGCGCGCGCCCGCTTCCCCGTGCGCACGGCGCACTGGAACAGGCGGGTCAGGTGGGGACCGCTCGTTCTCTCCTCCGCAGCCAGCGCATAGGCCTGGCGTACCTGTCCCAGCACCTGCGGCTCGCCGATCATGAGCGAATCGAGCCCGGCTGCCACGCGCAGAAGATGGCGAGCCCCCTCGCGCCCGCTCAGGGAGAACGTGTGCCGTTCAGCGGATACGGCGTCGTTGTCCTTGACGTCGCGCAGCCTGTGGCGCGTCAGCTCGATGGCCCGAGCCGGTTGGCGCGTCCAGGCGAAGATCTCGGTCCGGGTGCAGGTGGACAGGACCACGCATTCGCGAATCACGCGGTCGGCGTCCGCGCCGTCGACGAGCGTTCCGAGGAGCTCGCGCGCTTCCTCGCCGGATAGCGCCAGCCGGTCCCGGGCCGCGGCCGGGGCGACCCTGTGGTTGGTCCCGAAAACCAGGAGTTCCACTGTCTCCCTGGGTTGAAGCGTGGCGCCGGCCCGATCCGTCCCGGGCGAGTCCCGGGGCTGCCGTGAAAGCGGGCGGGCAGAAGATGATAATAGTTATCGGTACGGCACGCCTTCAACCTTGCCCGGTTTCGCGGTCCTGGAGATGTTCAGCCGTCCCGGCCGACACCGGCGGGGACTTCACACTTCAGCGGCGGGATCCCGGTGAGCGACATTCAGGAGCGGCAGACAGGAGACCTTCTGGTCCGCATCGACCGGGACCTCTGCGTGGGCTTCGGCGACTGCATCGAGGCTGCCGAAGCCGCCTTCGAGCTGGATGACGACGGGATTGCGGCGTTCAGGGCGGGGATCGACGAGGTGGACCGCGAGACCCTGCTGGCCGCCTGCGACGAGTGCCCCGTGGACGCGATCTCCGTTCTCGATTCCGACGGAACGCAGCTCGTGCCCTGACCGCTCCGCAGTCCCGGTACCATGAGAAAGATCCGCACCTACCACGAGGTGGAATCGCAGACGGGCGACCTGCTCGTGGATCAGATCAGGGACCAGCGCCGGCGGCTCGACGGCCGGCTGGCCGGGATTCGCAATGTCGTCGCCGTCGGAAGCGGCAAGGGCGGAGTGGGCAAGAGCCTCGTGGCCGCCAACCTGGCTGCCGCCCTGGCCGCGGAAGGCCGCACGGTCGGCGCGCTGGACGCGGACCTGAACGGCCCGTCGCTGGCCCGCATGCTGGGCGCGGCCGGGCAACGGCTGGTGGATGGGGCGGAGGGTGTGGTTCCGGCGCCGGCCGCGTGCGGAGTCCGGGTGATGTCGATGGAGCTGCTGCAGAACGACGCCGACGCTCCCCTGCGCTGGCGGGCGCCCTCCGGTGACGGCTTTCTGTGGCAGAGTTCCATCGAAACCGGTGCCGTGCGCGAGTTTCTGTCCGACGTGGCGTGGGGTGGCCTCGACTTCCTTCTGATGGACCTGCCGCCGGGTACCGACAAGATGGAGCGCGTCTTCCAGCTCCTGCCGGGACTCGAGACGCTGCTTCTGGTGACGACTCCGTCGGAGATGTCCCGCCGGGTGGTGGCGCGGGCGGCGCGTCTGGCGCGCGAGCAGGGAATCCCGACGGTAGGCCTGGTGGCGAACATGACCGAGTACGTCTGCCCCTGCTGCGGTCACTCCGATCCGCTCTTTCCCGGAGACGGCGTCGCCCGCCTGGCCGCAGCCACCGGTCTGGAGATCTGGGGCCGGATCCCCTTCGATCCCCGTCTGGGCGAGGCGTCCGACCGCGGGGCTCCCGCTGTGGTCGCCAGCGAAGACTCGCCGAGCGCGCGCGCCTTCCGGGCGCTGGCGCGGAGGATCGCCGAACCCCGGGAGGTCGGGGAGGAGCCAGCCCGATGAAGTTCCTCTGCATCCAGTGCGACCACATCATGGCCTTCGCGGAGCGCCAGCTGCCCGGAGACGGCACTCTGGCGGCGGTGTTCGAGTGTTCCGCTTGCGGCCGCGAGATCGCGATGCTCACCAACCCCATGGAAACGCAGCTGGTGAGCAGCATGGGCATCGAGATCGGCGGCCGGACGGTGCCCGAACAGCCAATGGAACTGGTGCGCAGCAACCTGGACGGAGGACGCGACGACGCCTTCGTGGAAGAGGAGCCCCCCGCTCCCGCCCGTCCCGTCCGGGTCGAGTGGACCCCGGCGGCGGTGGATCGGCTCGGCCGGGTGCCGTCCTTCGTGCGCGGCATGGTGAAGCGCATCTACACCGACTACGCCCGCGAACGGGGCATCGGGCGAATGACCCCCGAGGTCATGGACACCGCGCGCACGGACCTGGGGCTGGAGGGAATGTGACCGATTCGAGCCAGGACCTCGCTCAGGGGCGAGCGGGCGGGCAGGAGCAGAGCCAGGGCCCCGATGCGCGAAGCAGGGATGCGCGCGCCCGCAAGTTCCGGCAGGCCGCCTTCTGGTATCTGCACGTCGGGCTGCTCTACGAGGGCGCCGTGGTGGCCATGTGGCGCAACGGGCTGGTCAACCCGATCCGGGGCCCCATCGTGCTATGGCTGCTGCTCGGCGCCGCGATCGTGGCGCTCGTCTTCTGGGGGCTCTGGTTCCGGCGCAGCGTGTGGCTGGCCCGGGGGATCTGGGCGCTGCACGCCCTGCGGCTCCCGAGCATGATCGAGGGAGCGTTCATGCCCGGACCCGACGCCGCGCTTCCCGAAGCATTCTACCTCACCGCCATCGTCGTCATCGTCATCAACCTGTGGATGCTGGCCCGCGCCGGATGGGATCTCTGACGCGGCAGAGGGGCGAACTCACCGGAGTGGATTCCTCCCCTTCGCGCGCCACCGCCGGACCCCTCCGCAGTGTTTGACATCGACAAGCGATTTCCGGTATAATTTGCCCGGCTCCGCGGGGGCCGACACACGAGATCAGATGAGCGGGCCCGGGTGCCCGCTTATGTTATGTACGCCGACCATTTCGGCGACCGCCTTCGGGGACTTGGCCCTGCCTGACTTGCCCAACCAAGTGGACCGCTTCCAGCCCGCAGGGCCCCCTCGGATGGGCCTCCCTGCACCCGCCGCTCCAGCGTCGCATGGCTGAACCACAAGCGCCTCGTCCCTCGATAACCCTGAATCGAGACAGCCATGTACCGTGAGATCTTCGTGCCGGTGGACAACTCGCCCTGGTCGGACTGGGCGGTGGATCGCGCCATCGAACTCGCGAACCGTTCCGAGGGCCGGATCACCGGAAACCACGTCTACGCCGCACGCCTGCACGACATCCGCTTCCGCCAGCTGGAGACCGGCCTTCCCGCCCAGTTCCAGACCGAGAAGGAGATCAAGCGCCAGCGCAAGATCCACGACAAGCTGATCGAGAAGGGGCTGCAGCTCATCTCGGACTCCTTCCTGGACCAGGTGGACCGGCGGTGCCGGGACGCCGGCGTGCCGCTCACGCGCCAGCTTCTCGAGGGCATCAACTACGAGGAGCTGGTGAGCGAGGTGAATTCAGGGGAGGGTCACCTGCCGAGCCTCATCGGCTTCGACCCCAACATCGCCTCGAGCTACGACGGGGGCGACAAGGTGCGCAGCGACGTGCGCCTCGGCGATGACGGTCGGATCGTCGCAGAGGACGAGGAGCACGACGAGAAGCTGGCGGGATCGAGCGGCCGCGCCTACGACCTGATGGTGATCGGGGCGCACGGGATCGGCTATCAGCCCTACTCGCAGCTCGGCGGGGTGGTGGCGCGCGTGCTGCAGAAGGTGGAGAAGGACGCCTTCGTGGTGCGCAACGAGCGCCCGCTCGCCGGGGGCAGCTTCATGGTGTGCGTGGACGGCTCCGCATACAGCTACAAGGCCATGCGCCTCGCCCTGGAGATGGCGTCGGAGTACGGGGCGAAGCTCTACGTGGGCTCGTCGTTCGATGTCGAATACCATCACGCGGTCTTCGGCAACATCAAGGACGTCCTCTCGGTGCAGGCCTCGAAGATCTTCAAGTTCGAGGAGCAGGAGGAGCTTCACAACAACATCATCGACAAGGGCCTGCTCAAGCTCGCCCAGGCGAACGTGAAGCGGGCGCGCATCATGGCCGAGGAGTACCCGGAGGTCGAAGTCGAGACCCAGGTGCTCATCGGCAAGCCCTTCCAGGTCATCCTGCAGTGGGCCGAGGAGGTCGATCCCAGCCTGCTGATCCTCGCGCGCCACGGGGCGCACCGCATCGAGGGCACGGATCTGGGGTCCCAGGCGCACAACCTGCTCAGGCAGTCGAACGCGAACATCCTCCTCATCGGCACCACCGACGTTCGTCCCGAGGAGATTCCCTGGATCGAGGAAGACGGCGAGATGGGGCTCGAGTGGGCGCCGGAGGCGGAGGTCCGCATCCTGCGCGTCCCGCCCTTCGCGCTCGGCATCGCCCGCAAGGCGGTGGAGGAGTACGTGCTGGAGAACTGGCGCCCGGGTGAAGATGCGTCCCGGCCCGCGGCCAACGGATCCGCCGGTGCCAACGGGGCCGGGGCGAACGGTGCCCGGGGCGCGCGGGCCAACGGATCCAACGGAGCCGAGCCGCCGGTGCTGGAGCCGGGCCGCGACACCGGCGCCACCCTGCCGATGGTGACCAGCAAGTGGCTGGACGAGGCGATCGCAAAGCTGCTGCCCACCCACATGCAGCTCATCATGGGGATCGGCACGGCCGAGGAGCTCGCCCTGGCCGAGGTGAAGGCGGCGGAAGCCATGAAGCGCACGGTGGTGGAGGGCAGCGACGCCGATGCGGCGCCCGCCAACCCGACCATCGAGGTGACGTGCCCCTACACCGGGCACGTGCATGAGCGAACGCGCACGGCCGCCGACCCGGTGGTATGGACCGAGGAGGCCTTCGACCGGCTGGGCGCGGTGCCCCTCATCGCCCGCCCCCTGGCCCGCAACACCGTGGAGCGCTTCGCCCGCGACCACGACTTCTGGCGCATCACCACGCGGGTCATGGACGAGAACAAGCAGGCCATGATGGAGGCGGACACCTTCGACACCGACACCATGCTGGTCATGTTCCGGGAGCTGCAGACCAAGCAGCTGAAGGCCGCCGCCGAGGGTGTCGACGGGCTGACCCCGGAGATGCGCAAGTTCATCGAGGAAGCCAAAGCGTCCGGCGTGACCCGCTGCCCGATCCGGGACGTGGTCGAGCAGGCCGACGACTGCCCCGTCGACTTCAAGACCGTGAGTCCCGCCGACGCCAAGGCGGCCGTCGAGCAGTTCATGCGGCGGGACGAGGCTTGATGGCCCGTCCGCGCGCTCCCGTTCTGCCCACGGTCGGGCGGAACGGCTTCTCCGAATCCTCCACCACTCCCTCCCTGCGCTGGGTCGCGGAAGGCGTATCGGCGGATTCGGGGGCGGCTCCGGGTCTCCCGCACATCGTCGCGTGGAATCTCACCCGGCGCTGCAACCTGGAGTGCGCGCACTGCTACATCTCCGCGGGAGCTTGGCACCTGGCCGAAACGGAGCTGTCCACCGCGGAATGTCATCGCGTGCTCGACCAGGTTCTGGAGGTCAACCCGAACCCGGTGCTCATTCTCTCGGGTGGGGAGCCCCTCCTGCGCGACGACCTGGAAGAGATCGCCGCCCGGGCGAGCGCCGGCGGGGCCACCGTGGTGGTGGGCACCAACGGCACCCGCCTCACCGACCGCCGCATCGAGTCGCTCATGGAGGCGGGGGTGAAGGGGGTCGCGGTCAGCGTGGACTCGCTGGTCGACACCTACCACGACCGCTTCCGCCACGGGTCGGGGGCGCTCTCCGACACCCTGGCCGCGGTGGACCGGCTCGCCGCCCACCGTCTGGACTTCATCGTCCAGACCAGCGTAACCCGGGGCAACCGGGCGGAAGTCGCCGGGATCGCCGCCTGGGCGGAGAGCCGGGGCGCGGTCTCGTTCAACCTGTACTTCCTGGTTCCGACGGGGCGCGGGGAACGCATGCAGGGCCTCTCTCCGGAAGAGAACGAGGAGGTGCTGGCCGAGCTGGTGGAGCTCGAGCGCAAGTACCGGGGCCGCATGATGGTGCGTTCCAAGTGCCAGCCGCAGATCATGCGCCACGTGATCGAGGGTGGGGAGGAATCGCCGCTGCTCAACTACGGCACCCGCTGCCCGTGCGGCGTGCACTACTGCCGCATCACCCCCGAAGGGAAGGTGACCCCCTGTCCCTACACGCCGGTGGTCGCCGGCGACCTCACCACCACCCCCTTCCGCCAGGTGTGGGAGTCGTCCCCCGTCTTCGCCCGGCTGCGCGGCGGGGAGCTGGGCGGTCGGTGCGGGCGCTGCGAGTACCGTTCGGTGTGCGGGGGCTGCCGCGCGCGCGCCCACGCGCTGACCGGCGACCTGCTCGGTCCCGACGACTCCTGCGCCTACGATCCGGTCGGCGACCGGGCGGTCATCGAGCCGCGGCGAGCGGTTGTGTACGGCGACGACACCGCCCCCGGGCTCCCCTGGACCGAAGAGGCGCGCGCGCGCCTGTCCGTGGTGCCCAGTTTCGTGCGCGGCGTGGTGTCCGAGCGCGTCGAGTCGTACGCGCGCAAGCGCGGGTACACGAATGTGACCGCCGACGTGATGGCGGAGGTGCGCCGCGGCATGCCGGTTGATTTCTCCAGGCGACTGCCTTTCTTCCTACGCAAACAGATGTCCGCGGCCGCGTCGCGCGACGATATTCCGGAGGAGAACGATGCTCCCCGGAGTTGAAATCACCTCGGAGAGAAACGTGCCGAAACCTGGTATGACGTGGCGCTCCGGCGCCGGACCCATCCTTCTGCTGGGCGCGCTCGTCCTCCTGGTGATGGCGGAGCCCGCGTTCGCCCAGGTGCCCGCCGGGCGCGACTACGGCGACTTCCCGGTCATCGGCGGGCGGGCGGCGGTGTGGGTCGCCGCCCAGGTGCACCTGCTCTTCGCCGCCTTCGTGCTGGGCGTACCTATGTTCGCGGTGGTCACCGAGGCGATCGGCATGTTCGGTGGGGACGAGCGCTACGACAAGCTGTCCAAGGAGTTCACCCGGCTCCTGCTGGTAGCGTACTCCGCGACCGCCATCTGGGGCGGCATCCTGCTCTTCCTGCTGGTCACCATCTACCCCACCCTGTTCAGCTATCTCGCGCAGATCTTCAACCTGTCGATGTGGATCTACGTGGGGCTCTTCTTCTTCGAGTCCTTCACGCTCTACCTGTACTACTACGGCTGGGACCGCTGGAAGAAGGGTCGCGCCAAGTGGTTCCACTGGGGGCTGGGCATCGCCCTGAACGTGTGGGGCACGATCGTCATGTTCATCGCCAACGGCTGGCTGACCTACATGATGAGCCCGCCGGCCGACGTCACCGTCGACACGGCTCCGCAGATGGTGCAGTTGTGGTCGGCGCTCACCAACGCGACCTGGATGCCGATCAACATCCACCGGCTGATCGCCAACGTCGTGTTCGGCGGGGCGGTGGTCGGCGCCTACGCGGCGTACCGCTTCCTGGCCGCAAAGAGCGACGAGGAGCGGGCGCACTACGACTGGATGGGCTACGTGGGCAACATGATCGCCATCGGCGCGCTCATCGTTCTGCCCTTCGCGGGCTACTGGCTGGGCCGCGAGATCTACGAGTTCAACCAGCAGATGGGCATCACCATGATGGGCGGCTTCATGAGCTGGCTGTGGATCATCCAGGCCTTCCTGATCGGGATACTGTTCCTCGCCGGCAACTATTACCTGTGGGTGGGGATGGGCCGAATACCCGGGGCGGAGCGCTTCATGCCCTATACGAAGTACATGCTCGCCGTGCTCATCGTGGGCGTGATCGTGTGGGCGACGCCCAACACCATGATCGCCAGCCGCGAGGAGTTTGCGGCGATGGGCGGCACGCACCACCCCTTCCTCAGCGTCCTCGGGCTGATGAGCGGCAAGAACACGGCGGTCAACTTCATGATCCTGACCACCTTCCTGTCGTTCCTGCTCTACCGGCGCGCCAACAAGGAACCGGTGGTGCCGTGGGCGCGCACCGGCACGATCGTGCAGGGCGCGATCTTCGTGGTGGCCTCGGCGATCGTGCTGTTCTACGGGATCTACGGCTACATGGTGCCGACGCTCGTGCGCATCGGCTTTTCGGTCTACCAGGTACTCACGGTGCTCGCGTGCATCATCGGGGTGATCACCATCGACCTGCTGATGCTCCGCGGCGCCACCTCGAGAGGCGAGATCCAGTGGGGCCGCATGCCGCAGCGCTCGCAGTACGCGCTTTTCATCCTGGCGGTGACCTTCACCTGGCTGATGGGCCTCATGGGCTTCGCGCGCAGCGGCATCCGCCAGCACTGGCACGTCTTCGAGGTCATTCGCGACACCAGCCCCTGGGCCGCCACCCCGGCGCTGGGCTATTCGTCGGTGGTCATCTCGGCCTGCGTGCTCATCTTCTTCGGGCTGGTGGCCTTCATCTTCTGGCTGGGCTCGCTGGCCGAGAAACCCGTGATTTCGTCGGCGGGCCGGGCGTCGGCCGCGGGCGGGATCCAGAGCGAACTTCAGCCGGCACCCAGCGAGGGATAGGGGAGGCAGATGCTAAAGACCAACCTGAGTATCCTGGCCGTTGTGATCGGCTGCCTGGGCGTGTTCACCTGGGTCGCCAACGCCATCCCGCAGATCCAGTCGGACGTGCCCGAGGATCTGGTGTTGTCGGACGACGTCACCCCCGAGGAGCTCATCGCGGCGGGCGAGGAGCTGTACAACGGCGGCGGCGGTTGCACGGCCTGCCACGGCCTGGGCGAGCGCGCGCCGAACCTGCTCACCGACCACGCGGGGACCGGGCTCATCGGCGAGCGCTGCGCGAACCGCGTCGCGGGCGAGGACTGCAAGCAGTACCTGCATACGTCGATGGTGGACCCCAACGCCTACCTGGTGGAGGGGTTCGCGCCCATCATGCTGGACGCGAGCCGCACCCTCTCCTCCGTGCAGATCTGGGCGCTGGTGGCCTACCTGCAGTCCCTGGGAGGGGAGGTCACGGTTTCGGGGGCGGATTTCGCAGACGACGGTGGAGCGGCAGCCGCGGGCGGGGTGGTGGCGAGCGCGCCCGCCGCCCCGGTGCTGGGTCCGACCGGGCCCCTCGACCCGGAAGAGCTTCTGACCCGGCACACCTGCGCCACCTGCCACGCGGTCACCGGGCAATCGCCGCTGGGACCGTCCTACGAGGGCATGGGCAGTCGCCTGACCGCCGACGAAATCCGGACGTCCATCCTCGATCCGACCGCGTCGGCGGCCGAGGGGTTCGAGGCGATGCTCGGGATAATGCCCCCGATCTTCGGGAACATCCCGGCGGCCGAACTCGAGGCGATCGTGCAGTTCATCGCATCGCAGAGATAGGAGGCGCGCCTTGAGGGAGGAGAATCGATGAACACCAAGCCCTGGAAGCATCCGCTGGGCCAGGCGGCGATCGTCGTGGTGCTGGCGTACGTCCTCTTCGAATGGGGCATCTGGCTCCTGCCGCCCCTCTTCGGGGTCGCCAGCGCGCCGGTGCCCGCCACCGTGGTCCTGCAGTACATGGGGACCGTGGTTGTGGGCGTGCTGATCTGGGTCAGCGACTCCGAGGAGCGCTGGAAGCAGTTCAAGGCCCCCATCCACCGGGTCATGGTCGATCCGCGCCAGAAGGTTCTGCGGACAGCGCTCATGGTCACCATTCCCCTGCTGGTCGCCTTCATGACCTTCGACCGGGTGCGGCCCACGGTCTCGGCGCCGGCCGCGCTGCGTTCGGTGCACCCCGCGCCCCCGGGCCAGATCGACTTCCGCGGCGAGACCATGGTCCTCAACGGCCTCGAGAACCCGCTCCGGCACGAGGGTGACCTTGAGGAACATTACGAAGAAGGCAAGAGGATCTACGTCCAGAACTGCATGCCCTGCCACGGCGACGCACTGGACGGGCAAGGGCACTTTGCCAGCGCCTTCAACCCCGCGCCCCTCAGCTTCCAGGACCCGGGCACCATCGTACAGCTCACGGAGAGCTTCGTCTTCTGGCGCATCGCCAAGGGCGGCCCCGGACTTCCGCGCGAGGCCACGCCCTGGGACTCGGCGATGCCCGCCTGGGAGGACCTGCTTACCGCCGAAGAGATCTGGCAGGTGACCATCTACCTCTACGAACAGACCGGCTGGGAGCCGCGCACCTGGGAGGAAGAGGGCGCCGAAGGGGAGGAGCACTGATGCGGGCGCGAGCGATGATCCCCGGTTTCGTACTTGCGGCGGCTGTGACGTGCGCCGCGTCGGCCCCTCTCGCCGCCCAGGAAGAGAACGCGCTGGGGCGCGACGTCTACGACCGCTGGTGCGCGTCGTGCCACGGCTACGAAGGCCTCGGCGACGGCTACGCGGCGACCTGGATGCTGCCGCGCCCGCGCGACTTCACCCAGGCGCTCTATCAGATCCGTACCACCGCGAGCGGGCAGCTTCCCACCGACGACGACATCATGCGCGTCATCAACGAAGGCATGCCGGGCACGACCATGCCCGGATGGGAGGAAGAGCTCAGCCTCGAGGAGAGGCTGGCGCTCGTCGACTACCTCAAGAGCTTCTCCCGGTTCTTCGCCGCCGGCGAGGCCCCCGAGCCGCTGACCTTCAGCAGCCCGACGCGCGCCACCGAAGAAGCGCTCGCCGACGGGCGGGAGGTATACGAGCTCATCGAGTGCAATCGCTGCCACGGCATCGACGGGAGGGGCGACGGCACCTCCTCTCCGACGCTCGTTGACGACTCGGGAATGCCCACCTACTCGGCGGACCTGACCGAGAACTGGTATTTCAACGGCGGCGGCACGGTCGAGGACATCTACCAGCGGCTGCGCACCGGTCTGGACGGCACGCCGATGCCGTCGTTCACCGACCTGATCGACGCCGGGGTCATCACCGACGAACAGTTGTGGAACCTCGCGCACTACGTGCGCAGCTTCGCTCCCGAGGACCCGCCGGGCATCACCGAGGTGATCCGGGCCGGCCTGGTCGAGGACGCGCCCCTTCCGGAGGGCGTCGACGACCCGCTTTGGGAGTCGGCGGAGGCGTTTTATATCCCCATGGGCGGGCAGATCATCGAGAGCCCGCGCTGGTTTGTCCCGCAGGTGGCTGGGCTGTGGGTGCGCGCCCTGCACGATGGCGGCGAACTCGCCGTGCACGTGTCCTGGAGCGACCATTCCGAGAGCCCCGATACCGCCTGGGCCGGCTTCCAGGCCCAGGTCCTGGCGGCGGTGGGACCCGACGAGGGCGACATGGAGCCGGGTCCCAGACCCGACGGCCTGTACCTCCAGTTCCCGATGGAAATCCCGGAGGGGATGGACAAGCCCTATTTCCTCCTGGGAGATCCGCTGGAGCCCGTGTACCTGTGGCACTGGGAGAGCACGGCGGACGGCGCGCAGGAGGCGGACGCCCGCGGGCTGGGCACCATGGCCCCCCAGGGCGACGCCAGCCAGTCGCTCGTGTCGGAGGCGGCGTTTTCGGCGGGGCGCTGGGCTGTTATGTTCCGCCGCGTTCTTGAGAACGAGGATCCGGGCGATCTGCAGTTCCGCATCGGCGAGCCGGTGCCCGTCGGTTTCGCGGCGTGGGACGGCGACAACGGAGAAACAGGAACCCGGGGCTCGATCAGCTCATGGCATTACATTTTTCTGCAGGAACCGACGCCAGCCACCGTGGTGGTCGCGCCGCTCATCGCGACGCTGCTCACCGCCGGGCTGGGCGTGCTGGTGGTAGCCCGGGCCCAGAGGCGTGAGCGGGAAGGCGCCGAGGGCGCGGATGAGGGCGACGCGTAGACATCGATGTTTCAAATAGCACCACGGAGGAAGGAATGAGAGACCTGTTCGGATGCGGCCGGGCCATGGTGATGGCGGCGGCTGCGGTGTTTGCGATCGCCTGCGGCGGCGGCGGTGGCGGTGAGGCCGGCGGCGGCATGGAGGAAGAGGCCGCTGGCGAGGAGATGGCCTCTCCCGTCGACATGGCCACCGCGGGCGGCATCAACGCAATGGTGATGTTCGAGGGCATGGCGCCCGAAATGGATGCGATCGACATGGCGTCCGAGCCGAATTGCGCGGCCCGGTACACCGATGCCCCGATGACCGAGGAGGTCGTGGTGGGTGACGGCGGCGGCCTGGCCAACGTCTTCGTCTACGTCAGGGAAGGCCTCGACGCGGGCATGAGCTTCCCCACCCCGGGCGGCGCGGTGGTGATGGACCAGGTCGGCTGCCGCTACGTGCCCCGGGTCGTGGGCGTGCAGGCGGGACAGGACCTCACCTTCCGCAACTCGGACGGCCTGCCCCACAACATCAACGCATCGCCCAGCGAAAACCGCGGCTTCAACATCAGCCAGCCGGTGAACATGGACACCAACCGCAGCTTCCCGCTGGCGGAGGTGATGGTCCCGGTGCGCTGCGACGTGCACGGCTGGATGAGCGCCTACGTGGGCGTGCTGGACCACCCCTTCCACGGGGTCACGGACATGGCGGGAGGCGCCGACCTGGGCATGCTCCCGCCCGGCGATTACGTGGTCGAGGCCTGGCACGAGCGCTACGGCACGCAGACCGCAAGCGTCACCGTCACCACCGGCGAGACCGCGATGGTGAGCTTCTCCTTCTCGGAAGCCATGGCGGCCAACGCAGTGGTGCCGATGGGCGAGCCGATCGATCCGCACGGTCCCGGAGCCCACGCTCTCGCTCCCGCGACCCATTAGACACGAAGCGCCGAGGACGGGCCGGCGCCTCCCCCCGGGGGCGCCGGTCCGGTACGCGGCCGGGTACCCCGCCCGGTCGGCATCACCCCCGGCAGCGAGCAGGAGAACACCAACATGAGCTGGATGCTCCCCGACAGTTACTCGACCTTTGGGCCGGACGTCGACTTCCTGTACTACGCGATCCTCGTGGTCACGGGAATCGTTTTCGTGATCACCGAGGCGCTCCTGGTCTATTTCGTCATCCGCTACCGGCGGCGCGACGGGCAGAAGGCCACCTACATCCACGGGTCGACGAAGGCGGAGATCATCTGGACCACCGTCCCCTTCATCGCCGTGCTGGGCCTGGCTTTCATCAGCATCCCTTCGTGGAACATGATGAAGAACCCGGACAGCGTGCCCGCCGACGCCCTCGACTACATCGTCAACGCGAAGCAGTTCGAGTGGGAGATCACCTACGCGGGCGCGGACGGGGTCACCGGCACCGCCGACGACATCTCGACCATCAACATCATGCATGTCCCGGTGAACCAGGCGGTCAACATCACCCTCCGGTCGGAGGACGTGCTGCACTCGTTCTTCCTGCCCGAGATGCGGGTGAAGCAGGACGCGGTTCCGGGGATGGACATCACCGTCTGGTTCGAGGCGACCGCCGCGGGCGCGTATCCCATCGGTTGCGCCGAACTCTGCGGTAATCTGCATACGACCATGGGGGGGACCCTCAACGTATACGAGGCGACCGAATTCGACGCGTGGGTCGCCTCCCAGAGCGCGGACGCCGACGACGCTGACGACGCCGACGATCAGGAGGACCAGTAGATGGACGCGCACGGGCACGCCCACGAGATGCCGTGGATTCGGCGTTACGTCTTCTCGACCGACCACAAGATCATCGCCATCCAGTTCCTGCTGATGAGCCTGTTCTTCCTGGTCGTGGGAGGATTGCTGGCAGCGATGATCCGGTGGCAGCTGGGGTTTCCGAGCGAGCCCATGCCCGGTGGCATGCTCCTGCCGGACGAGATGATGGCCCCCACGCCCGCCGGCGCCATCATGCTGCCCGAGTTCTACAACTCGCTGGTCACCATGCACGGCACCATCATGATCTTCTTCGCGATCATGCCGCTGCTGGTGGGGGTCTTCGGCAACCTGCTGATCCCGCTCCAGATCGGCGCCGACGACATGGCCTTCCCGCGCCTCAACATGGCGTCGTTCTGGATGGCCTTCCCCGCCGGACTGCTGATGCTGGCGAGCTTCGCGGTCGAGGGAGGCGCCGCCGGAGCCGGATGGACGTCGTACGCCCCGCTCAGCGCGAGCGGTGAGTACACCGGCGTCTACCTGGGGCAGCAGCTCTGGCTGATCAGCCTCACCATCCTGGGCTTCGCATCGCTCGCGGGGGCGGTCAACTACATCACGACCATCATCAACATGCGCGCGCCCGGGATGACCTGGTTCCGGATGCCGCTGGCCACCTGGGCACTCTTCATCACCGCGATCCTGATCCTGCTGGCGATCCCGATCCTGGCGGGCGCGCTGATCATGCTGCTCTTCGACCAGACCATCGGGACCGGGTTCTTCCTGCCGGCCAGCGACGGCGAGCCGCTCCTCTGGCAGCACCTGTTCTGGTTCTTCGGGCACCCGGAGGTCTACATCCTCATCCTGCCCGCAATGGGCATCACCTCGGACGTGCTGGCCAACGGCGCGCGCAAGCCCGTCTTCGGCTACCACGCCATGGTGCTGGCGATCGTCTCCATCGCCTTCCTGTCATGGATCGTGTGGGGTCACCACATGTTCCAGAGCGGCATGAACCCGATGCTCGGCACCACCTTCATGATCACGACCATGGTCATCGCGGTGCCGTCCGCCATCAAGGTGTTCAACTGGCTGGGGACCATCTACAAGGGGAACATCCACCTGCACACCCCCATGCTGCACGCCCTGGGCTTCGTGTCGATGTTCATCATCGGCGGGCTCTCCGGCGTGTTCATGGCCTCGACCCCGGTCGACGTCTACATCCACGACACCTACTTCATCGTGGCGCACATCCACTACGTGCTCTTCGGCGGCAGCCTGTTCGCGATCTTCGCGGGCATCACGTTCTGGTATCCGAAGATGTTCGGCCGCCTCATGAACGAGAAATGGGGCAGGATCCACTTCTGGCTGACGCTGATCCTCTACAACCTGGTGTTCTGGCCCATGCACTCGATCGGGATCCAGGGACACATGCGGCGCATCTACGACCCCACTCAGTACGAGTTCCTGCAGCCCCTGCAGCCCATCAACCAGTTCATCACGGTGTGCGTGTTCGCGCTGGTGGCGGTTCAGGCGATCTACGCCCTCAACTTCATCATCAGCATCTGGAAGGGGAAAAAGGCCGGCAACAACCCGTGGCACGCCAACTCCCTGGAGTGGACGGTGCCGTCGCCGCCGCCGCACGGCAACTTCGAGCTGGTGCCCATCGTCTACCGCGGGCCCTACGAGTACTCCGCGCCGGATGTGGAAGAGGACTACTGGCTGCAGGACGCGCCCCCGCCCCGCGAGACCGCCGCGCCCGCGCTCGAACCCCAGCCGGTAGCGGACTAGACCCGATGCCCGTCGTCGTTTCGCTGGCCGAACCGCATTCCCTCCAGTGATCTGGAACTTCAGGAGATAGCTGACGCATGAGCCAACCAGCCGCATCGACAGCCGACCGGCATCCCATGCCCGGGATGATGGTCTACAACGTAAAGCTGGGAATGTGGATCTTCCTGCTGTCGGAAGTGATGTTCTTCACGGCCCTGATCGGGTCCTACATCATCCTCCGATTCGCCCACCCGGATCATTTCGCCGAGCCCGGTGCAGTGCTCAACGTGCCGCTCACGGCATTCAACACGTTTGTGCTGATCTGCTCGAGCGTGTCGATGGTCAAGGCCTACGCCGCGATCACGCAGGGCGACCAGAAGGGACTCCGGTTCTGGCTCCTGGTGACGATTCTGCTGGGCACCTTCTTCGTCGGGGTTCAGGTGGTCGAGTACATCATCCTGGCCCGGGAGGGATTCGTTCCCATGGTGGAGCTGTACGGAGTGGCCCACGAAATCGAGGGAGCCGCCCTGTACGGAGCCACGTTCTACACGATGACCGGATTCCACGGGACCCACGTCACCATCGGGATTCTGTGCATGTGGTTCGTGCTGTACCGGGCGTGGCAGGGCAAGTACTCTGCGGACAACTACGGGGCGGTGGAGATCATGGGTCTCTACTGGCACTTCGTGGACCTGGTGTGGATCATCCTGTTCACCATCGTTTACCTGATCTGATCATCGGGGCGGATCGCCGCCTGGAAACCAAGGAGACACCCGGATGGCAGGCAACGGGCAAGAACCCAGATACTTCCTGATCTGGTTCATACTTTTCGTTCTGACGATGGCCGAGGTGGGGTACGCGTTTCTCGCCCTCCCGCAGTGGCTGCTCGCCACGGGTCTGATCCTCATGGCGCTCTGGAAGGCCCTGCTGGTGGCGCTCTACTACATGCACCTGAAGTTCGAGCCCAAACGGCTGTGGATCCTGGCCGCGAGCCCGCTGCCGCTGGCGGTGATTCTGGTGATCGCCGTGCTGACGGAATTCTGATCGGCTGACGGCGGGGAAGCCGCGGCACGCAAGCCGCGCGCCTCCTTTCCCGGGTTCCGACAAGCCCTGACCGTGCCCGATGCGGCGCGGTCAGGGCTTTCTGGTGGATGCACGGCCCTGGCTGCTCTTGCGGCAACCGGCAAGGCGGGCCCAACGTCACGGATAGCCATGGGCTATGTCGAGCGTTCGGGGACGCCGGTTCCCGCCGGCCCAACTGAAGGAGGCGGTCCATGTTCGTGAAACGGTTCTTCTATCCCGGGGCCCTGTCGGGCATGCTCGGCGCCGTTGCGATGGCGCTGTGGTTTCTGGCCATCGACGCCTCACAGGGTCAGCCCTTCCGCACCCCGGCGTTCCTGGAAGCCGCCCTCCTGGGTCGTGATACGGTCGTCGTGACTGCCGGCAACATCGTGCTGTACTCCGTGATTCACCTGGCGCTCTTCGCGCTGGCCGGGGTGGCGGTAGCCTGGCTGCTGGGCAAAATCAGGGCGGTGCCCGGCGTGCTGGCGGGGCTGATCGTCGGTTTCGTGCTGTACGAGCTGGTGTTCTTTGCCAGCGTTGCGGTTACCGGAGTGGACATCGTCGAGAATCTGGGGTGGCTCGAGTATCTGACCGGCAATCTCATCGCCGGGGTGACGCTGGTCGGCTACCTGCACATGATGGGGGCGGCGCCGGAGGTCAGCTGGTGGTCGATCATGCGCCGCCAGCACATCCTGACGGAGGGGATCGTCGCGGGGCTGATCGGGGCGGCAGTGGTGGCGGTCTGGTTCCTGATCTTCGACGCGGTTTCGGGGCAGCCCTTCTTCACGCCCAGCGCGCTGGGCTCGGCCCTGTTCCTCGGGGTCACCGACCTCGACGCCGTCTCGATCCACATGGGGGCGGTGGTGGGTTACTCTGCCGTGCACCTCGCCGCGTTCGCGGTGATGGGGGTGGTCGCGTCGGCCGTCCTTACGCAGGCGGAGGAAGTGCCGCCGCTCCTGCTCGGCGCCGTGCTCCTGTTCGTCGCATTCGAGGCCGCCTTCATGGGCTTTATCGCGCTCGGGGCCGAGTTCCTGCTCGGTCCCCTGGCCTGGACGTCGATCGCGTTCGCGAACGTGCTGGCCGCAGGCGGGATGGGATACTACCTGTGGCGCAAGCACCCGAAGCTGCGCGCCGCCTTCGCCGCGAATCCGATGGACAGGACGGCCTGAGGGGCCTACCGCCCGCGCACCTCGTGCCGCCGTAGCACCCGGCCGGGGAGGGCTCCCGTCAGCTCGCCTCCGTCGACCACCGCCTCACCGTTCACGAACACGTACTCGATGCCCTCGTTGCCGCCGGCCGGATTGATGATCGTCGCGTGGTCCTGCACCCGCGGATAATCGAAGGCGACCAGGTCGGCCTTTTGTCCCGGGCGGATGTACCCGCGGTCGGGGAGCCCGATGATCTGCGCGGGCAGGCCGGTCGAGGAGCGGACGAAGAACGGCAGCGTGATGGTGCCCTTGTCGCGGACGTAGGTGGCGATCTTGTGCGGATACGTCCCGTAGTAGCGGGGATGCTGGCCGGGTGCCGGGCTGGGGACGATTCCTCCGTCGGTGCCGGTCGCGGTAAAGTCCTGCCGCATGTAGCGCTCGACATCCTCGGGGCTTCCGGCCAGCGGACGGAAGCGCACGCCGGAGCGGACGGAAGGCTCGCTGTCGAGCGCGAACTGGATGACCTGCTCCACCGGTGTACGCCCGCTGGCCTTGGCCACCTCCGCCAGCGTGCGCCCCACGAGTGACTCGTCCTGGGGCGCGATGACGATTACGTGCCGGTCGGCCCCGCCCTGGAGGTCGAGGATGTACTCGATGTCCGCGACCATCTCGGGGTAGATCTCCGGATCGCCCAGGTGGGCGCGAAGGTTGTCCTTGTAGTTCGCGAAGAGCTCGCTGTTGATGACCCGCCACTTCGGGTCGTCCAGCCCGCCGGCGCGGCTCTCGCCCAGCGGCGCATAGTACCACGCCGGAATCACCTCCGCTGAACCACCGCCGAAGGTCTCGTAGGGGTACTGGTCGAGGTAGACCTGGATGCCCTGGGCGCGGGCACGCTTGATCGCGGCCACGTCGGTCGCCGACTGGCCCCATGTGGTCGGACCTTTCGCCTTGATGTGAGTGCCCACCACGCGGATGCCGGTTTCGCGCCCGATGCGAATGGTCTCGCCCATGCCGTCGGTGGCCGTGAGCCTCCAGCCCCGCGGCCAGGTCGGAGGCGGCGTGTACTCGTCCACGATGCTCGGGGTGAGCCAGAGCGGAAGCGGGGACTGGCTGCGCTGGTGGGAGTAGTAGAAGCCGTCGTAGTCGGCGACGACGTGTGCCAGGGCGATGATCTCCTCGGTCGTGGAGAAGCGCCCGGGCCGGTACTCGGGTCCGGCGCCCAGCCCCCAGGCTCCGGCCTCCATCCCCTGGCGGACCTCGGCGACCATCACCGCGATCTCCTCCGGAGTCGCGTGGCGCTCGTAGTCGTGGCCCATCGCGACGGTGCGAACCGTGGCGTGGCCGACCATCGGAATCACGTTCAGCGCCGTGCCCCCGTTCTCGTACCCCGCGATCTCGGCTTCGAGGGGCCAAACGGGATTTCGTCCGTCCGGCCCGAACACGACGGTCGTGATTCCCTGGGCGACGAGATTGGACGCGCGCCGGATCTCGATGTCCCCGTTGAACAGGCTGCGGTCGGCATGCGAGTGCATGTCGATGAAGCCGGGCGTGATGTGGAGCCCGGTCGCGTCGATCTCGCGGGCCGCGCTCGCACCGGCCAGATCCCCCACCGCGACGATCTCGCCTCCGGAGACGCCCACATCCGCGATGAACGCGGGATTGCCAGTGCCGTCCAGCACCCGTCCCCCTCGAATCAGCAGGTCGAAGGACTGAGCCCGGGCGGTGAGGGGATGGACGGCGATGGCGAGCAGGATGGCGAGTGGAATAGTGAAGCCGCGCATCGGTCGTTCCTCCCCTGGATTCCCTGAAGTTGCCGGACGGCAGCGGCGTGACCGGCTTTCCTGAAGAGTACGCAGGTCACGGGCCGTCCGCGAGACGACTGCCTCGCGCGTAAGGCTCCCGGCAGGGAGCTGGATGACGGCGTTATCGTCCCTTGCCCGCGAGAAAGTCCGCCAGCCGCGACAGGTAGTAGGCGAGCAGGATGCCAAGCGTCAGGAAGACGATCCCGAGAAGGAGATCTCCGAGGGAGGACGAGCGGGAATACTGAACGAACTCGTAGCCCGAGAAGGCCAGGCAGAAGATGATGCCCGAGTAGATGAGAAAGCGGTGGAACCCGATCAGGGACATGAGCTGGTCCGGTTTCTCTGGGCGCGCCGGCAGGAGCGCGACGGGTGCGTCAAAGGTTGTCGACGGCGACGGCCTCGTCGATGAGCATGATGGGGATGCCGTCGCGTATGGGATAGAGAACGGCGCCGTCCTCCCGGACCAGCCCCGCCGTGACCGGATCGGTCAGGAGTTCGCCGCCCCGGTTGGGTACGGTGCCCCCTTCGATGGCCCGGTTGAGCGCCCTCAGCAGATCGTCGCCGGCCATGCGCAGCGGGGTGCGCGTTTCCGGGCAGACGAGGATGTCGAGGAGTTCCGGGTCGAGCATGCGCTTCCTGAGTTCCGTCGCGGTTTCGGGAGATCGGGACCCTTCCCCGGAGACGCCCGTAAGTTATCATGGCAGGCGAATCGATGGAAACGCCCGCTCACCGTCGCTCGCTCGGAGGGCGAGACGCCCGCGCGGTCCGGATACGACGATCCTCCCATTTTCGGCAGGCAATCGATGCTTTTTTCCGTTCATGCTCCAGTTCGCGGCCGGCGCCGGAGTCGGTCGCCGCGTCCCGGCCACCTGCTTCTCCTTCCCCTTCTCCTGGCGCTGCCGCTCCAGGGCTGTCGCTCGAACGGGTCCGAGGGCGATGCGCAGTCCGGGCCCGAGGCGTCCGAGGCAGTCATGCCGGCAGGGCCCGGCCGCGACCTTGCCTGGGTGATCTTCGGTGCGGACACGGTGGTCGCCGAGATCGCGCGCACGCCGGATCAACGCAGCCAGGGGCTCAAGGACCGCGACTTTCTCGCACCTGGCGCCGGAATGATCTTCGTGTTCGACACCGAGGAGGTCCGGTCCTTCTGGATGCAGGACACCTTCATCCCGCTCGACATCGCCTATCTGGATGCGAACGCCCGCATCATCGACATCCAGCAGATGGAGCCCGAGACCACCCGCCTGCACACGTCCTCCGGCCCGGCGATGTTCGCGCTGGAGGTGCCGCAGGGCTGGTTCGCGGAGATGGAGATCGCAGTCGGGGCCCAGGCGGAGATCGTGTTCGGGAACTAGCGCGGCGCCCGCCCGCCTTCGTCAGTTCCGCTCGATGATGGCCTCGTACACGAGTGGTCTCAGAAGGCGGTCGAGCGGCACCGCGCCGTAGGGCTGAAGCTGCGTCCACGCCATTGCGACGATCTCCTCGCGGGGATCCACCCAGAAATACGTGTTGGCAATGCCCGACCACCAGTAGCTTCCCGCGTTCACTCCGACCGAGACGGCGAAGCCCAGGCCGAACCCCTGGTCGTCCAGTCCGGGCAGGATGGGAATCATCTCGTCGGGCAGGTGGTTGGCGGTCATGAGGCGGACCGTCTCGGGCCGCAGGAGCCTCACGCCGTCGAGTTCACCCTCGCCCAGCAGCATTCGGCAGAAGCGGAGGTAGTCGCCGGCCGTCGAAACCAGGCCGCCGCCGCCGGAGAGCCAGGTCGGGGGACGGGTGAAGGGGCCGTCGGCGGGAATCCCCGCCGGGCTGAGGCCGTCGCCGCTGCGGAGGTACATCGCGGCTAAGCGATCGCGCTTGGCGGCCGGCACGCGAAACCCGGTGTCGTCCATGCCCAGCGGCTCGAAGATGCGCTCGCGGAAGAAGTCGTTCAGGGGCTGGCCCGATACCACCTCCACGACGCGGCCGAGCACGTCCGTGGACACGCTGTAGTTCCAGCGCGCGCCGGGATCGTCGATCAGGGGCAGCGACGCGATGGTGGCGACCCTTTCTTCCAGGTCGCCGCCCGGGCCTTCGGGGAGCGCGTTCAGCTCGCGGTTGTACATCGAGTCGACGGGGCTGTCGCCGAAGAAACCGTAGGTGAGCCCCGACGTGTGCAGGAGCAGATCGCGGATGAGGATGGGCCGGCTGGGCGGCCGGCTTCCTCCGTTCTCGTAGACCCGGACGTCGGCGAAGCCCGGGAGGACGCTCCCGAGTTCGTCGTCCAGCGCCAGAAGGCCGTCCTCGACGAGGATCATCGCCGCGACGCTCGTGACGGGCTTGGTCATGGAGTAGATGCGGAAGATGTCGTCGGGCTCAAGGCGGTCCTCGCCGCGGATGCGCCAACCCTGGGCGTGCCAGTGCACGATCTCACCCCTGCGGGACACCAGGGTCATGATTCCCGCCGTCCCGACGCCGTCGATCAACCGCTGCATGGTTGGCGGGATGCGGGCGAGCACCTCGCCGGACATGCCGACCTCTTCGGGCTCGGCGGTGGTCCACTGTTGGCCGGATCCGGCGGACGGGGCCGGGACGGTGCCGGCCAGCGCGAGGAGCAGAGCGATGGAGAGGGAACGCGGCGCGGCGCGCGGCGTGTTGTTCGGCGTGAGCTTCATGCGGGTTTCCGGTTCGGTGTCGGTGTGGGTCCCGGGCGGGCGGGATGCCATGCGGGACAACATGGCCGTGACGATCCCCTTTCGCGACCGTGCCGCCCGGGCAACTTTGCGGGCCATGAGGAAGCCCGGCCCGATCATCGCCCTGACCCTGCTCGCCCTGCCCGGCTGTACCGACGCGCCCGAGCCACCTCCGTTCGCCGCGGTGGCCGATTCGCGCCAGCTCATGCTGTCGGTCATCGAGCCGGCGGCGGAAGTGTACTGGGATGCCGTGGGCGTGATCATGGACGAGGAGGGCACGCACCACATCGAGCCCCTTACCGCCGGGGAATGGGAGGCTGTCGAGAACGCGGCCTTCGTGCTGGCGGAGTCCGGCAACCTCCTGTTGCTTGAGGATCGCGCCCGGGGCCGGGACCACTGGAGGGCGATGTCGCGTGCGATGATCGAGATCGGAAGACGCGCGGTCGAGGCAGCCCGAGCCCGCGATTCCGACGCCGTCTTCGAGGTGGGCGGCGAGGTGTATCTCGTCTGCACCGGATGCCATGCCGTCTACGCCGCGGAGACCCTGCGCCCCTCCTACAACGCGGACCCGGAAGTCCCGTGATCCGGCGCGCCCCGTGATCGAACGCTTCCTGGGCTGGCTCGGCGAGACGTCCTGGAGCGTGGCTCTGCTGGAGTCGCTGTACGTGTGGCCTCTGGTGGAATCGACCCACGTCCTCACGCTCGGCCTCTTCGTCGGCACCACCGTCATGATGGACCTGCGCCTCACCGGCACCGCTTTCCGCAACGTGCCCGTTACGGCGTTCACCGGGCGGCTGCTTCCGTGGACGCGGATCGGCTTCGCCGTCATGGCCGCGACGGGCCTCCTTCTCTTCTATTCGCAGCCGCTCCGCTACTACCACAACATCTTCTTCCGGGCGAAGGTCGTCGTGCTGATGCTGGCCGGCGCCAACGCGGCGATCTTCCACGCCGGCGTGCACCGCAGCGCGGGCGACTGGGACGAGGACGCAACGCCCCCGCGCTCAGCGCGGATCGCCGGCGCGGTGTCGCTCACGGCCTGGGCGGTCGTCGTGATCGCCGGTCGCCTGATCGCCTACAACTGGTTCGACTGCGACCTTCAGCCGCAGCCTGGGTGGGTGAACCGGCTGGCGGGGTGTGGCGCAGGCGCCGCAGGGGCGGAGTAGACGGCCGTGCTCGAGCCGTTCTTCCGCTGGTGCGAGTCGACGGCGCTCGGCCGGGCGGTCGCCGAATCGGTGTGGGCATTCCCCGTCATCGAAGCGGTGCACCTACTGGGGCTCTGCGTGCTCGGGGGCGCCTTGCTGGTCGTGGACCTCCGGCTGCTCGGCCTGGGCCTCACCTCCCAGCCGGTGGCCCGGCTCGCGCGCAACGCGCGTCCGTGGCTGGTCGGCAGCCTGGTGCTCATGGCTGCCACCGGCGTGCCGCTCTTCCTGTCCGAGGCGATACGGGCCTACTACAACACTTCGTTCTGGGTGAAGGTGTGCACGCTGCCGGTGGCGTTGACCTTCACCTTCCTGGTGCGGGAGCGGGTGGCGCGTCGGGACGCGGACCCACCCGGCGCGACCGGCCGCATCGTCGGCGCGGTCTCGCTGGCCCTGTGGTTAACCGTGGCGGCGGCGGGGAGGTGGATCGGGTTTTCGTAGATGGGGATCCAGCGCGGACGGATCGGCGCTAACACCGCCCCCGTTCGCGCCGGGCCCTGATCAGGTCCTCATCGTACGGCGCGCCCGTCCCCGACGAACCCAGGAAGATCTTGCTGCCGTCGGTGAAGGTCACGTCGCGACCGTTTGCGCGCCTGAGGGAGTGATCCTTGGCCTGGTAGCCGTCCACGATAATCTCGGTGCCCGGCTGCAGGCAGTCCCTGCGCAGCCCCCGTCTGAGCAGCACGTTGGGGGTTCCTCCCTCCACCGCCCAGACTTCGGAGGCTCCGTCCTCGTTCTCGATCTCCAGGTGAATCCAGGTGTGCGGGTTCACCCACTCCAGCCTCACGATCCGGCCCTGCAGCCTGATCGGCGCGTTGCGGTCGAATTCGGCGCCGAAGGCATGGTGGGCCACCAGCGGCGCCACGACCACTGCCGCCAGCGTGACGACCACCGCTCCCAGTGCGACGACCACTGCCCCGAGCGGCGATCCATTCATCCCGCGCATCTCACTACCTCCGTTCCTGCGCCCGCGCGCCGCGAAGCACGTTCTCGAGCGAGTAGTTGCCCTCGTGGCAGGCGTATTCGTAGACGAGCCCGTCGAGCCGCGTGAACGGTACTTCGCCGCTCCAGGTCCGGGAGAACATGCGCGGATCATCGACGGTGAATTCGTAGTTGATCGTGTGCTCGCCCGCCAGCGTGAAGCGCTCGACGACCTTCATCTCCGCGGAGGGCGGGATGCCCTGCAGGGTCTGGTCGGGGTGGAGGTTCGTCGTCTCAACGACAAGGGTGTCTCCCTCCCAGCGGCCCCACGAATCGCCCATCCACGGGCGGACATGCGCGGGCAGCCGGCGCGGCTCCCCGAGCCGTATCACGCGCACATCGTGGACCATCTCGGTCATGATCATCACGTGGTCCGGCGTCTGCACGATCGTGTAGTTGTTGTTGTAGAAGTAGTTCGGGAGCATCGGCGGTCCGGCGTTCGAGCCGAACGACATGATGCAGCGCTCGCCGAGCGGCCGATTCTCCGGGTTGTCGTAGGCGCCGAACCGTTGAGCCAGCCGCCGGCGCTCCGTGACGCGCTCGCGGCCCTCTTCGCTCAGCTCGGGGACTCGTCCGTCGGGCGGATCGACGATCAGGGAAGTTCTTGGTTCGCCGTTGAAGATCGCGACGCGCTCGCCGGCGTCGATATAGAAGGCGTTGTATCCACCCGTGCCTCCCGTCGCGGCGTCGAAGCGGGCGTCGCCCGTGAAGACTCCTCCGACGGGCGGGGCTTCCCGGTTGGGGTCGCTGTCGGCGTAGGCTTCCGTCCGCGACTCGACGACGCGCCCTTCGATCCGCACCACTTCCTCCCGGGTGAAGACCGGCCCCTGTCCCTCGGGGCGCTGGATCGGCGTGACCGTGGCGTTGGTCCAGTTGCCCTGCAGGTCGGGGTGTCCGGCGGGCGTGCGCGGCATCGTCCAGTTCGTCGACGGGCGCTCGGGCTGCTGGGCGCTCAGGGAAGAGGCGAACAGAGACGGGCCGAACGACAGGGCCAGCATCGCGATCGGCACCATCAGGCCGTGTCCCGTTCTAGCGCGGGAGCGGGTTCCTGCGCAGATGTCCATACATCAGCTCCTCTACGAACTCGACGCACTTGAACTGTCCCAGGCGGGCGTTCGGGTCGATGTTGCGGTACAGCGGCATGCGAATGGTCCAGGGGCGGGAAAACGTCTCCGCGTCATCGAGTTCCGCCTCGTACAGGATGTGGTCCGGGCCGGTCATGGTGTAGCGTTCGGTGACCCTGAGGCCGGGTCCATGGTGATTCCCCGCCCGATCCAGCCATGTCCGGCCGTTGAAACCGGTCACCTCGACCACGAAGGTATCGCCCTCCCAGCGGCCGTGGGACTGGCCCATCCAGGAATCCACCTGCGGCGGTCCCGGGTCGTCAAGGTAGATGTCGCGCATGGCGCCCGCGTATTCGTAGGCGATGAAGAACCTGCTCTCGCTCTGGAAGATGCGGAAGGGGAAGGGCAGGTAGGTGGCGCGCGGCACGCCCGGGAGGTAGCACCTGATCTCGGGATCGCGCTCGAGCCATCGCTCCCGGTTCTCGTTGCGCAGCGCCAGCGCCTCGGGCAGGTAGGGGATCTCGCCCCCTTCCACGACGCCGTAGCCGGGCGGGACGGATCCGACGGCGCCCAGAGCGACGACCTCGTTCGCCGGGACCGGGACCACCGGGCCGGGCTGCATGGCGAGCGCCGGACGGGCCGCGTGCGGCTCTATGTCCCAGTGGGCGTTGCCGAGGGCCTGCCACAAGCCGTTCATGTCGGGCGTGCCGGACGCCGTCCGGGGAATGCCGTCGCTGCCGGCGCAGGCCGATATCAGCAAGACCATGGCCGCCGGCAACGGCAGGGGCAACCTTCCGCATGCAGTCATTCCCGTCTCCCGGTGGCGGTCATGGCGGGGCCGGTCACCTGACTCCGAACGCCAGCAGCAGGTTGCCGGGCATCTGGCCGAACGGAGCGTAGCCGCTGTGGGTGAACAGCATGCCGCCCGCGATCACCGGACCCGGGCCGTCGATGGCCCCGCCTCTGCCCCGCACGCCGTTGGAGGTCTCTGTGACTTCGGTCGTGTCGAAGTCCCACAGGACCCGTCCGTCCTCCGCCGCGAAGGCCCGCATGTGTCCGTCAAGTCCCCCCGAGAAGACCACGCCCGGAATCGCCGCGGGTGCCGCGGAGAAGGCCGCGAAACATCTTCGCTTGCCCTCGCACGCGTCGTCCGCGGCCGGAACGCTCCAGACGACCTCGCCGGTGATAAGGTCCAGGGCGTACATCCCGGGGGCCGGTGCAAGTTCGGGATTCAGGTCCACGACTACCAGGTCCCGGTCCGCGTTGGGCGCGAAGGCGTATCGGCCGTCGGTCGCCATGCCCCAGTGAATTCCTCCGAGCACGCCTCCCTTGCCCACCCGCGTCGACCAGAGCACCGCTCCCTCGTCATCCGGATCGAGCGCCCAGACCACCCCGGACTTCTGGCCGGCAACGAGGATCTCGCTGCCGTCGGTCCGCTTGACGAGCAAGGGCGACATGCCGAAATCGAAGTCCGGACCCGGGGGGTCGGGACAGTTCTCCCGATTCGTGGCCGACGTGCAGGCCATGGTGAAGGCGTCGTCCGGGGTCGCCTGGAACGACCACGCCAGCTCTCCGGTGTCGATGTCGATCGCGATGATCGCGTCGCTGCTCGCGGTCGTGGGCCGGGTATAGTTTTCCCCGGTCCCCGCGTAAACGAGTCCGCGTGCCGTGTCGACGGTGGGGCTGGACCAGACCGGCGCGCCCGAGGGAGCCCACAGCTGCGTTCCGATTTCATTCGTTCCGGCTTCCTCCGGGTATCCGGGAATGACCCGGTGATACCACAGGACATCGCCCGTCATCGCGTCGAGAGCGGCCACCGCTCCGGAGGCGGTGCAGCACTCGTAGCGGGGGTCGCCCGCGACGGCGACTTCCAGTGATGAGACGGGGACGAAGAGCCGGCCGTCGTGAAGGGCGGGGCTCCCCGTGGTGTTCGAGGTGGAATGCCAGCCGACCTTGTACTTCCAAACGACGGTTCCGGTGGCGATGTCGAGCGCGTAGGCGTTGGTGCGATAGTCGACGAAATACGCCGTCTCCCGGCCCCTGGGCCCCTCTCCCGCCAGCACCGTCCCGCGCACGGCGGCGTCCGCCTCGTAGCTCCAGCGCACGCACCCGGTGGCCGCGTCGAGCGCCAGCACCTCGCCGAACGGCCCGCCCACGAGCAGCGCGTCGCCAATGACCGTGGGCCTGGTGCGCACCTCTTCCGCGTCCGGGAAGGCAAAGGCCCAGCGCAGCTCCAGATCCGGCACCTCATCGGCGCTCAGGCCGGCCAGTTCAGCGGGGTGGAATCCCGTCGCCTCCAGGTTCCCGCCCCATCCCATCGATGAGATCGCGTCGAGGCCCAGCTCCTGCCAACCGTGATCGGCGCAAAGAGCCGACTCGGGCAGAGTCTCGCTCGCGTAGGCGCGTCCGGTCAGGTACTCGGCCAGCCCGATGCGTTGCTCCCGTGTCAGGTCGGCGCCCTCCACCCGCATCACGCCGTCCTCGAGCGAGGCGACGATCGCGCGGGGCGAAAGCCCCCTGAGGAGCATGGTACCGGGTGTGCGGGCCTCGCCTGCGGGTGTGTGGCAAACGGCGCAGGCCTCCTCGAACAAAGCCGCCTCGGCCTCGAAGCCCTCACGCGCCGCATGCTCGCCGCAGGCGGAGATCAAGGCAGCCCAGGCGACAAGGCCGGGCGCGGCGAATGTCGTGAATCCAGGCTGCATCATGCTACCGCCCCATAGTCCTTCCGTAGGTCAGCGTACGCCAGCCCCACTCGAGCGGGCCATGGCGGTAGCGTCGCAGCACCAGAGGTGACCACCATAGCTCGAGGGCCCACACCCCGAACACGACCAGCAGCATCTGCCAGCGCTCGACGCTCCCGAACAGCCCGAACCCGTGCCCGTAGAAGATAGTCGTGCACACGACGGTCTGCGCGAGGTAGTTGGTGAACGCCATGCGCCCGGCGGCGGCCAGGCGAGCCTGCAGAGCGGCAAACCACCGGTGCCGGATGGCCAGCATCACGAGACCGACGTAGCCCAGGGCCATCGCCAGGCTTCCCCAATAGTTGAACTGGAGGCCGAGAAAGAAGGAGCGCTCCCAGCTCCATCCGCCGTCGAAATTCCACCAGATTCCCGCCGCGACCACGGGCGTCCCGACTCCGAATCCCAACAACGCCAACCGGCTGTAGAAGGCGTCGCTGCGAGTGGCGTCGAGGACTCGCCAGCGGTACAGCGCCATGCCCAGGAGCATGACGCCCGCAGCTTTCCACAGCGTGAGGAAGGGAAGGACTGTGGTCTGCATCATCAGGGTATCGGGCACCCGCTGTTCCTGCTGTGCCGGCCAGCCGCCGCGGTACGCGCGCAGACTGGCCTCGATTTCGGCGGCGGCGGGCGCCCAGGCGGCGGCGATGTCCGCCGTCTCCCGTTCGGGGAGCGCGGGCGCGATCAGGCCGACGCTGAAGGACAGGAAGCTCGCCACGGACATGACCACCAGGCCCGTTACGAACAATGCCGCGGGCGCGCGGTCCCGCAGCAGAAATACCAGGCAGCCGCACACCGCGTAGGTCACCAGGAAATCTCCCGACCAGAGCAGGTATCCGTGCGCGAGGCCGATGAGCAGCAGCCAGAACATGCGCCGGTAGTGCAGCCCGCCGGAACGGCCGCCGCGGGCTTCCGCGCGCTCGGCGAACAGGCAGACACCGGCACCGAACAGGAGCGAGAACAGCGTCATGAACTTCTCGTCCACGAGCAGGTGACTCGCCGCCCAGGTGAACAGGTTGGCGCCCGTGAGGTCACCGTAGGCCGTGGGGTTGGTGTACGCCGCCGACGGCATCGCGAACGACTGGATGTTCATGACCAGAATGCCGAGCACGGCGAAGCCGCGCAGGACATCAAGGCTGATGATGCGGTCGCTTGACGCGACCGTACCCGTGCGCCCGATCAACTCCCGGCCCCGCTCATCCGGCGGGCGGCCCAACGCGCACGTCCTCCTGGCGGTCGGCGGTCGTGCGCCGTCAGCTTCAGCCCCCGCCCATGCGGTGATCGAGGGTCATGTGGTCCTCATCCATCGTGCCCCACAGCACGGCCGCGCCCGCCGCGATGATGATCGACGGGTAGAAGAGCACGTTCGCACCCTCGATGAACCAGCCCCACGGGTCGAGTATCGACCGCCACACGGCCACAGCGGTGACGCCCAGGATGAGGAACATCACCGGGTAGGCGCGCCTGCGCCAAAGCCCGAGCACGACCAGCACGCCGAGCAGCGCCTCCAGCACGCCGAACACGTTGAGGAAGAGAGCGCTGGTGCCGATCCCGAAGTAGAACGAGTCGGCGACCGCCACTCCGTGGTCGACGTTGACGAGCTTGTCCAGCCCCCACATCACCAGTAGCCATCCCGTGCTGATTCTCAGTATGCACAGTCCCCAACGCTTCATGGCGGCCTCCTCCAGGTGTGGTTTGGTGCGCGGCTCCAGCCTCAGAAGCCCTCGTCGGCCGAAGGCCCGTACATCCCCGGCACGGGAGCGTCACACCCGCGCAGGTAGACGGCGAGCTGGGCCCGGTGGTGCACGATGTGGTTCATGACGAAGAAGCGGAACACCATCCCCTTGGGCATGGTGAAGTGGACGGTGTCGCCGGAACGGAGCGTCCACATCTCCTGAAAAGTTTCCGCCGAGGCGGCCTCCAGGGCCTCGCGCGCGTCGGCGATGGTCGCGTCGTAGGCGGCGACGATCTCGGCGGTGCTTGCAAACTGCTGCGCCTCCCAGGGCTGGGACAGGTCGATCTCGTCCTGCTCGAAGGTGGGCCGGGTCCAGCCGCCCACCGTAGCGACGTGGGTCGCGAGTTCGCGCATGGTCCACGACTTCTGGTGGGGGCGGTACTCGAGATGTTCGTCGGGGATGGCCTCGAGCATCCGGCGTGTGTTCTGGCTCTCGTGATCGAATTCGGGGAGAAGCATGGCTCCTTGCATGTCGGCGAGTCCTGTGCGAGGGTCTGGGAGGAACGCGAAAAGGCAGGAACCAATCTAGCGAGCGCGGATCGACCGTGGGAAGCCATCGACCCACCGAACCTCCCGGGCGGGAACAGGGGAGCGACGGGAACGGCGTATCCTCGAATCCGGCAGGGGGCGGCGGCGCCCGCCCGCCGGTGGAGGCGGACACGATGACGATCACGGTTCGTCCCGAGTACGCGACCCGATACTCGGATCCCCGCGTCCACCAGTACGTCTTCACCTACGACGTCACGATCGAGAACGTGGGCGGGGAGACGGCGCAACTGCTCTGGCGCCACTGGCTGATCCACGATCCCGTCGCGGGCGACCACGAAGTCGAAGGAGAGGGCGTGGTGGGAGAGTTCCCGACGCTGCGGCCGGGCGAAGCGCACCGCTATCAGAGCTTCTGCGTACTCCGCGGCCCGAATGGGCACATGGAGGGATTCTATCACTTCCGGCGGGCGGACGGCTCCCTGTTCCGCGCTCCGATCCCGCGCTTCCACTTCCGGGCCCCGCCCGAAGTGGCGGGCGCCGTTCTGAACTAGGAAGGCAGCGCCGATCGCAGCGCATCCCAGAGCGCGGCCACATCCGCTTCGTCGTTGTAGACGTGGGGCGAGATGCGGAGCGCCGTTCCGCGCAGCGACACGTGCACGTTGCGAGCGGCCAGCGCCTCGCTCACGGCTCGCGGGTCGAGGCCGTCGGGGGTGTGAAGCCCGAAGAGATGGGGGGCGCGCCAGGGACCATCCTCGACCCCGAATCCGGCCTCTCCCGCACGCTCGACCAGCTCGCCCGTGAGATTCCCGCAGTACTCGGCGATGCGGGCGGGCGTCCAGCCGAGCACGAGTTCGAGCGCGGCGTTCATCATCGGCACCAGGATGAAGTTGCTGCGTTCACCAACGTCGTAGCGGATAGCCCCGGGTTCGTAGCTGTCGGGGTAGTTGCCCGCCAGGCCGGCGAAGTCACGGCTGCCTTCGCGGCCGATCCAGGTCTCTTCCAGGGGGACGCCGTCCAGGAAGCGCGGTCCGAAGTAGGCCAGGCCGATGGAATACGGCCCCATCAGCCACTTGTAACCGGAGCAAATGAGCGCGTCGGGACGGATGCGGGCCACGTCGAACTCCATTGCGCCCACCGACTGCGTGCCGTCGACGATGAGGTATGCACCGACTTCCCTGGCGCGGGAGGCGATGGCATCGATGTCGAAGACCGTGCCGTCGGTCCAGTGGATGGCGCCCATGGTGACGACTGCGGTATCGGTGTCGATGGCCTCGAGGATGCGGGTGCTCCAGCGCTCGCCGCAGCCGGGGCCGGGGCGCGCATCGGTCACCCGCAGCTCCGCCCCGCGCTCGCGGGCGAGCCGTCGCCAGGTGTGCACGTTGCCGGGAAACTGCCGCGCGGTGAGCACGATGTTGGAGCCTCGCGCCACGTCGATGTTGCGGGCGCAGGTCGCCACGCCGTATGAGGCTGCCGGGATGATGGCGATGTTGTCCGCGGGAGCGTTGACGAGGCGGCCGAAGCTGCGGCGGAGCTCGTCGCAGGGGTCGAAGAAGTCGGCGGGACCGATCCCGCTGGGCGCGCACTTGGCGCGGATGCCCCGGATGCCGGCCTCCTCGACGGTCCGCGGGAGCGGGCTCAGGTAGGCGCAGTTGATGTAGTGGATGTCGGGGTCGAGGGAGAACGCGGCTTTCTGGCAGGTGAGTGGGGTCATGGGGGGCGTGTGGGTGGGTCGCCGGGTGTCCCGGAGGCTGTCGGCCACCGGACATTGCCGGTCCTGGTTCGGGGCCACCAATTGTAAGGCACGCCGGGCGGTCGGCATACGCTCGGCCCGGAACACCTCCATCCCGGCCCTGACACCTCGCCCTCCGACAAAGGCTGTCCCGATGAACATCGCGCGCGCTCCGCTGGTCTTCATCCTCTTCCTCGCGCTGAACGGTCCACTTCCGCTGTCTTCGCAGACCGGTCCGGGTCCCTACGACATCCTGATCACGGGGGGACGCATCGTGGACGGCACCGGAAACCCGTGGTTCGCGGGAGACGTGGCCATCCGCGACGACCGCATCGTGGCGGTGGGACACCTCGGCGATGCGGACGCGACGAGGGTAATCGACGCCAGCGGACTCGTCGTCGCTCCCGGGTTCATCGACCTGCACACCCATTCGGACGGTCGCCTGCTGAACGACGGCACGGCGCAGAGCAAAGTGCGGCAGGGCGTTACGCTGGACGTCGCCGGGGAGTCGAGCAGTCAGGCGCCCCGCGACGGGATGGACATTCCCGGCGACGGCTGGACCACCTTCACCGGGTATTTCCAGCGACTCGAGGAAGGCGGCATCTCGATGAATCTCATTTCCCACGTCTCGTACCATCAGGTGCGCCGCGTGGTGAAGGGCTTCGACGAGAGCCCGGCGACCCCCGCGGAGCTGCAGCGCATGAAGGAGCTGACCGCCCGGTCGATGGAGGAAGGGGCCTGGGGCCTCGTGACCCGATTCGGCAGCGGCGGCCCCCGCCATCCCGGCGAGGTCCTGGAGCTGGCCCGGGTCGTGGCCTCCTACGGCGGAAACTATACCTCGCATCACGGCAGCGAGGGCTACCGGCAGGAGGGCGAGATCGACTTCGCCATCCGCGTGGCCGAGGAAGTCGACATCCCCGTCCATCTGTTCCACTTCAAGATCCGGGCGCGGAACAACTGGGGCACCATCGGTCGCCATATCGATCAGATCGCCCGGGCTCGCGCCCGGGGTCTCGACATCACGGCAAACCAGTACCCGTACACGGCGATGTTCCACGGGTGGAGCTCCTTCTTTCCCCTGTGGGTCCGGGAGGACGGACCTGACGCGTTCGCCCGCCGGCTGCGCGACGACTCGCTCAGGGAGAGGATCAAGAACGACCCCGACTTCATCGCCTGGGCGGAGGAGCACGGCTGGTGGGAAGGCATCGTGCTCGCCCGGGCCAGCCTGCCCGAGGTTCGCCGCTACGAGGGCATGCGCGTGGCCGAGATCGCGGAGGAGCTGGGCGTGGACGACCCCGCCGACGTGGTGATCGATCTGATGGCGGCCGAAGGCGGCAGCATCAGCGGCATCTTCCACACCATGTCGGAGGAGGATGTGCGCCGGATCATGCGCCAGCCCTGGGTCGCGCACGCCAGCGACGGATCCGCGATCAACCTGGATGCCCCCGGCGTCCCCCATCCACGCAACTACGGAACCGTCCCCCGGGTGCTCGGGCACTACGTTCGCGACGAGGGCGTGCTCGAACTGGAGGATGCCATCCGCAAGATGACGTCGCTGCCGGCGCAGATTCTGGGGATTGCGGACCGCGGGCAGGTGCGGGCGGGCTTCGTCGCCGACGTCACCCTTTTCGACCCGGACGGCATCGCCGAGACGAACTCCTTCGAGAACCCGAAGTCCTACCCCGTGGGGATTCCCTACGTGATCGTCAACGGGATCCTGGTGATCGACGGGGGCGAGCACACCGGCGCCCGGCCGGGACGGGCTCTTCGGGGGCGTGGCTTCCGACCGGCAGGGCCGGTGAGCGACGGGGCGTACTGAGGGGCGGGAGGTCGTTGCGACCGAGCGGAGACTGCTTGAGCATCTGAGGTCGCTGTTGGCTTCCAGGTGGAAAGCGTATTTGTCATTTCGGCCGACCAGATGTAAAAGGTGCCTTCACCCAGCACCGCCGGCCCGGGCTGGAAGGCTCTCGGCGAAGAACTCACCGTGGGGCGCATCCCTTGCCGATCCAACCTATCAGTAGTACAGTCCTGTTTAGTCTGACTAAACAGGAATTCACTGCTGATGAGTTATCGCCGAACGCTTGAGATCGACCTGCCGCCGGGGCAGTCGGCGTTTCTCTGGGGTGCGCGCCAGACGGGCAAGTCCACATACCTCCGTAAACGATTCCGGAGCAGCGTCTACGTCGATTTGCTGGACTTTGATGTCATGCTGCGCCTGAGTGCTCGCCCGTCGCGTCTGGGCGAGGAGCTGCGGTCCGCGCCGCAAGCTCTCGCGAGGCCGGTGATCGTCGACGAAATCCAGAAAGTGCCCGGCCTGCTGGACGAAGTGCACCGGCTGATCGAATCCCGCCGCATGTCGTTCCTGCTCTGCGGCTCAAGCGCCAGGAAGATCAGGCGCGCGGGCGTCAACCTGCTTGGGGGGCGGGCCTGGCGGTTCGAGATGTTTCCGCTGACGTGGCCGGAGGTGCCGGACTTTGATCTTCTGCGTGCGATGAACGATGGCCTCCTGCCCGGCATCCACGGCAAACCCCACGCGCATCGCTCGCTGTCCGCCTACGTGCGCGACTACCTCACCCAGGAGGTCATCAACGAGGCGCTGACTCGCAACACGGCGGCGTTCGTTCGCTTCTTCGAGACGCTGCGCTACTGCCATGGCGAATTGCTGAACTACTCGGCCATCGCCAGCGACTGCGGGGTCAGCGCGAAGACCGTGCGCACGTATTTCGAGATTCTTCAGGACACCCTGGTCGGCTACTTGATCTACCCGTTTCATCGCCGCGCCGGACGCCAGAGCATCTCCGCGGCACCGAAGTTCTACCTCTTCGATGTCGGGGTGGCGGGACATGTGTGTGGAAGAAGACTCACCGCGCCGGGAGGAGCGGAGTTCGGCCGCGCATTCGAACACTTCATCCTGCTGGAGATCATCGCTGCGCGCAGTTACCAGGAAAAGGACTTCCCCATCCAGTTCTGGCGCACCAAGACCGGGCTGGAAGTAGACTTCGTGCTTGGGCGCGGTGAGGTGGCCTTGGAAGTGAAGAGCCGGGTCCGGCCAGGGGATCTGCGGCCGATGAGGGCGTTCATGGAGGAGTTCAAGCCGCGCAAGGCGATCATCGTCAGCGCTGCCAGCGACACCCGCCGGGTTAATGACATCGACATCATGTCCTACCCCGGGTTTCTCCGACGGCTGCACGCCGGCGAGATTGTCTGAGGACCCTACCGCTCGTACACAACCCTGCCCCCCACGACCGTCATGTCGACCTGCATGGTCTCCAGGCAGGGGTCGGCGCAGTCGAGGTAGTGCTCCGCGGTGACCACCAGGTCGGCGAGCCGGCCGACCTCCAGCGTGCCCTTGTCGGCTTCCTCGAAGGTGAGGTGGGCGTACCCCTGCGTCATCGCGCGCAGGGCCTCCTCGCGGGTGATGCGCTGGGAGGCGCCGTGGACGCCCGCGCTGATGGTTCCGCGCGTGGTGAAGTGGTGGAGCACGGACCAGGGATCCCACGGGACGACTGGCGAGTCGCTGCCCAGGGAGACCGGGATGCCGGCGTCGAGGTAGGCGCGCACGGGGGTGGTCCAGGCGGCGCGGTCGGCGCCCCAGTACTGCACCAGGCTCGGGGCGGCGACGTACAGGTGGTGCTGGGCGGTGACGGCGAGGCCGAGGTCGCGCATGCGGGGGAACTGGTCGTCGCGCGGGATGAAGCCGTGCTCGATGACCCAGCGCCGGCCGGCGATGGTCGCGTCGGTGTTGGCGGCCTCGTAGCCGGCCAGGACGAGGTCGATGGCGGCGTCTCCCACGGCGTGGGTGGCGACCCTCCAGCCCTGGCGGTGGAGTTCGCGCACGGTGGCGATGTAGGCGTCGGTGGGCACGGTCTGCAGGCCGTGGAAGGTGCCGCCCTCTCCCCACGGCTCCTCGTACGGGTCGCGCATGAGGCCGCCCTCGAAGCCCCCGTCCACGCCGAGCTTGACCCCTCCGACGCGGAGCCACTCGTCGCCCTCGCCCATGGCCGGCCAGGTCGCCAGGGCTTCGGTAAGTGCGTCGACGCTGCCGGCGCGCGGCCCACGAAGCAGGTAGTTGACGCGTACGTTGAGGCGGCCCTGCTCACGCAGGCGCGCGAGGGCGCGGTACTGGCCGGCCGACCCGCCCGGGTAGCGGATGCTGGTCAGGCCGCGCGCGTTCAGCCGGGCGTGCTCGTCGGCCAGGTCGTCGAGGAGGGTGGCGGGGTCGGGAATGGGTCTGGGCGGCACCGTGACCAGGTCCTTGGCGCGATCCACCAGCTCGCCGTTCAGGCGGCCGCCCGGGTCGCGGCCGATGCGGCCACCCGGGATCTCCGGCGTCGACTCGTCGATCCGCCAGTGCGCCAGCGCGGCGCTGTTCAGCACGTACTGGTGGCCGCCGCGCACCACCACGACCGGGTGCTCCGGCGCGGCCAGGTCGAGATCGTCGCGGTACGGGAGCCGCTGCTCGGTCAGCTGGCCTTCATGCCAGTCCGAGTTGGTGACGATCACCTCGCCGGGCGGCGTCTCGCGCGCGGCGGCCGCGATACGGTCGATGATGTCCGCCAGCGACCGCGCCCCGGACAGGTCGACCCCGGGACCGCCACCGATGCCGTGGTAGTGGTTGTCGGTCAGCCCGGGCAGGACCGTGCGCCCCGCCAGTTCCACCACCCGCGTGCCGGGTCCGGCGAGCCGCCCGACCTCCTGCGAGGTCCCGGCGGCCACCACCCGGTCGCCCCGGACCGCGAGCGCCTCGACCGTCCCGGGGGATCCCAGCGTGAGGACATCGCCGCCGGTGAGGATCAGATCCGCCGCCGGCTCGGAGGGTCGGGCGCACGCCGCCGCGAGGAGGATCGCCAGCGTGAGCGTCCTGACCCCGAGGCGCGCGGCCGCTACCGATCGGCCAGCCACGCCTCGGTCGCCGCGTGCAACGGAACGGGAGCGTCATCCAGAAAAGCGAAGTCCACCTGCTCGACCATGCGGCTCACCCGGACCAGGATCTCCCTCTCGTTCTCGAGAATCCCGAGCACGTGGTTCACCACCGGCGCCTCCAGGTAATCCATGGAGATGATCCAGTTCATCATCGCGATGGTCTGGAGCGGCTCGTCCGCGCCCGGATAGATTCCGCCCGGAAGCTCCCCGCGCGCGTAATACGGATAGGTGGAGGTCATCGTCTCGATGGCCTCGTCGGAGAGCGCGAGCAGGCGCGCGCCACCGGTGGTGGTCGCCTCGAGCACCGCCGCGGCCGGGTACCCCACGGAAATGATGGATCCGTCGATGGCGCCGTCCCGCAGCGCGTTCGCCGATTCGGTGAAGGTGAGGTACTGGACGTTGATGTCGTCGTAGGTGATGCCGTGGGCGAGCAGCAGTTGACGCGACGACTGTTCGGTGCCGCTTCCCGCCGATCCCACGCTCACCCGTCCTCCGCGCAGCTCGGATACGTCGGTGACCGTGGATCCCTCCGGCACCATCACGTGGGTGATGTTGGGGTAGAGCGGCGCAACCACGCGCAGCCCCGGGATCGGCTCGTCGTAGTCCCCCATGCCGCGGTAGGCCTCGTACATGGTGACCGAAAGCGCGATGGCGAGGTCCATCTGCCGCGCGTCAAGGCGGGCGATGTTCTCGACCGAGCCGCCCGTCACTTCCGCGGTGTACTGGCTGGTGCTGTCGAGCACAGACAGGCGGCTGGCGATGGTGCCGCCCAGGGGATAATAGATGCCGCCGGTGCCCGCGGTGCCGACGCTCCGGAACTGTCTGCCGCCGCCGGATCCGTCTCCGCATCCAGCCGCGGTAAGGGCCGCGATCAGGGCGCACGCGATGAGGGTTCTTCTTGTCACTGGTTCTCCCGGGAGGCTGGCTGGCTGAGGCGATACCGACAAACTCGCGACAAGGTATCAGCCCGCAGCCCAACTTGCGACGACGAGAACGCGCAGGCGGTGGTACGGCCGGGCAGGCTCACGGTCGGGCCCCGGTGGCCCGTCACGAGGTGACCTCAGCTCTGCCCCTGCGGCGCGGAAGTCTCCGCCGTGCGTCCCAGCCACAGCCAGAGGCCGATTCCCAGCACCGCGCCCAGGACATCGAGTATCTGCGAGGGCCCGAAGAGCGCCGCCCCCGCGACCACCACCGCGGCGCGCTCCCACACCGCCAGCGGCCTTCGGATGTAGCCGATCGCCGCTCCGGCCATGGCGCTGATGCCCAGGGCGCCCGTAGCCGAGGTGAGCAGAATCTCCACGAGAGAGCCCTCCAGCAGGAGCGGCGGCGCATAGACGAAGAGGAAGGGCACCAGGAAGCCCGCCATGGCGAGGAGCATGGCGGTGAGCGCCGTGCGCATGGGCGGAGACGATGCCACCCCGGCCGCCGCGTACGCCGCCAGCGACACCGGTGGGGTCACGTTGGAGATGCAGCCGAAGTAGAAGATGAACAGGTGCGCGGCCAGCAGGGGCACGCCCAGTTCCACCAGCGCCGGAGCCCCGAGCGCGGCCAGCACCACGTACGCGGCGGTGGTCGGCAGCCCCATTCCCAGGATGATCGAGCCGGCAGCGGTCAGCAGCAAAGCGGGGAAGAGCTGGCCCTGCGAGATGACGACGATGAACTCCGACATGCGCAGCCCGATCCCGGTCAGCGACGCGACGCCCACCACGATGCCCGCCGCCGCGCACGCCGCCGCCACCTGAACGGCGCCGGAAGCACCGGCGAGGGTTGCCTTCAGGTAGTCGCCGCGCTTCATGCGGGTCGAGGGCACCGCCAGCGACAGCAGGAGCGCCGTGCTCACACCCCAGAAGGCCGCGCGCATCGGTGAGCGGCCCTGCGCCAGCAGCGTGACGATGATCAGCAGCGGGATAAGGAGGTGCAGCTTGCTGATGACCGAAGGCCGGTCCTTGTCGATCACGGGGTCGAGGCCCTGCTGCTCCGCCCGGAAGTGGATGGCGGCGAACAGGGCCAGGTAGTACAGAATGGCCGGGATGGCCGCCGCCAGCGCGACCGTGCGGTACGGGATGTTGGTCCAGGTCGCCAGGATGAACGCGCCCGCCCCCATCACCGGCGGCATGAGCTGACCGCCCGTGCTCGCCGCGGCCTCGATGGCGCCCGCGAAGAAGGGCTTGAACCCCGCCCGCCGCATGAGCGGGATGGTGAAGGTGCCGGTGGTCACCACGTTGGCCACCGCGCTGCCCGACAGCGAGCCCATGAACGCGCTGGCGACCGCCGCCGTCTTGGCCGGCCCTCCCCTTGTGCGCCCCGCCACCCGGTCGGCGAGCGCGATCAGGAGCGCCCCGCCCCCCGCCATGTCCAGCACCGCTCCGAAGAACACGAACAGGTAGACGAAGTCCGCCGACACCCCCAGCGGAATGCCCCAGATTCCCTCGGTGGAGAGGTAGAGCTGCTCGAGCAGCCGCTGCGGGCCGTAGCCGCGGTGCGCCAGAATGCCGGGCAGCCAGGGTCCGGCGAGCGCGTAGGTAATGGACAGGATCGCCACCGCCACGATGCCCCACCCCGTGGCCCTGCGCGCCAGCTCGAGCACCGCCACCAGCGTGATCGCGGCCGCGATCAGGTCGAGGGTGGTGGGATTGGCCGACCGGCTTACCAGCGCCTCGTTCTCCGAGACCAGGTAAGCGCAGCTCAGGACCGTGCCCACCAGCAGCAGCAGGGAAACCACGTGCCGCACCGGGAAGCCGCCGCCGGGATCGTCCACCGTGCCGGGCTTCCGGTACAGCCCGCGCGCGCCCCGGACCCCCAGGCCCAGGAACCCCAGCGATGCCATGAGCGCGAGGTGGACCGGACGCTGGATGAGCGCGGTAAAGGGCGCCACCCCCGCCACATAGAGGTGGTAGCCGGCCGCAATGACGGCGATGGCGAGGACGATGCGTCGGATCATCACGACGGGTTCCAGGGTGAACGCGGTGAAGCCGGTATAAGATGGGCTCCCGGGCCAGCCACGCCAGTAGCAGGGCGCGGGGCGCGCTGGTCCGTCATGACACCATCGATGTAATACCCGCCATCCCCAGCGCGAAGAGGCAGTACAGCACCATCACGATCGAGAACGCGCCGCCCCAGCTGCGGGTGGGCTGGATGCGGGTGATCCCGATCGCCATCAGCATCGCACACCAGATGCCGAAGAGTCCGATGGCGCTGAGGAAGCTCAGGACGAATCCCTCGTCCAGGAATGGAGCGAAGGTGCCCAGGCTGAGGACGAGCTCCATGTCGCCCGCACTCCGCTTCAGGGGAACCTGGGCCAGCGCGCCGACCGACGAGACCACCAGTGCGTGCACGACGACGGAAAGGTACTGGCGGAAGCGCCCCTTGTCGCCGAGCATCGTGGCGAAGACGAAGAACAGGACCGTACCGACGACGAAGCTGCCCACGGCCCCCATCACGCCCGCCATCGCAATACCGGCGTAACGGCCGACGGTGACCGCCACGGCGATCTCGTCCTCCCCCATTCCGGCATCCGCAACGCTCTGCCGGATCTGCGCCTCGAAGAGTTCCGCGGGGAGGAGAAACATCATGATGACGTTCAGCACCACCAGGAGAACCATGGTAGTCCCCCACACGGGCCTTTCGCGCAGTTGCTCGAACAGCCTGCCCGGGGAGACGAATACCGCGACGATTCTTCCGGGCAGCGAGGGCAGGGACGGGGACGATGAATCGGACATGGCATCCTCCTGCGGTGTGACTGGTGGGCGTGTGACGGGTCTGTCGGCCCGAACCATTATAGCCTGTAGCCGCGGGGCTGGTTATCCTCAGGAGCCCAACGAGCAAAACGCATGAGGAGAAGCATGAGCTTCAGAACCAATCCGGACCGCATCCTGGACAACATCGATCGCCAGAGGAACCGCGATCTGAACCTGGAGCACTACGCGCGCGCGGCCACCGGACGCGAACTCGACAGCGAAACGCCTGAAGCCGACGCCACCCCGACCGAGCGGCTGCGGCGGATCTTCAGTCTGACCAATCGCGGCTACATGTCCGCGGCTCAGAGCACGGACATCAAGCGGTTGGCGTCGCGATTCCGCGCGATTGGCGACATCAGCCATTGCCATGCGCGAGGGGACGTTTCGGTCTCCATCCAGTACCTGGACTCGGAGCGCTACGACGACATCGGCATCGTGCCCTTCGAGATCGTGCCCGCCGATCTCGTGGAGGCCCGCAAGCAGACCCGCACGACCAGGCCGGACGCGAACGCGCTCACCCTCCTGCGAACCCACCTGCGCAACGGGGTGATGGCGGCCTACGGCAAGCTGGAGCCGCGGATTCGCGAAGCCGTCCGCAACCGTGCGGATCTGGGTCACCTGGCGGTGCAGATCACCATCGACGTGAGACCGGCCGACTAGCCTTCGCCGGGGCCGGCCGGCGGCACAGGGCCGAAGCCCCAGCCGACCGCATCGCCAGCGGGGCTCATTCTTCCATTCCAGCGCCCGCCCCGGGCCGCGAGCTTTCGGGCGTGAATCCGCAAACCACGCCCGGAAACCCCCGCAGCACGCCCAAGCTCCTGGGTCGGATCCTGCTCGACACCGGTGCGATTGGCCGGGGAGCGCTTACGCGCGCACTGCAGGAGCAGCGGCAGACCGGCGAGCGCCTGGGGACGACGCTGGTTCGCATGAAGGCCTGTGGCGAAGAGGAGGTGGCGCAGGCGCTCGCGCGGCAGTTGAACCTCCCCTACGTTCCGCCTCCGCTGGAGGCTGGCGAGGATGCGCTGCCGCGCGTGGGTGAGAGCCTGGCGCGGTCGAAGACCGTGCTTCCGCTGCTCGTGGAGGAGCGGGTGCTGCGGCTGGCCATGGGGGATCCGCTGGATCTCGCCACGGCGGATGACGTGCAGTTCCGCACCGGGATGCAGGTCGAGCCCGTAGTGGCCTCCCGTTCGGCGATCTCGGAGGCGCTGGACCGGGCTCTCGGTGGTGGCTTGCAGGTCTTTGTCGCGGCGCTGCCCGGGGAGGAGGCCCGCGAAGGCCGCGGCTACGCCCGGGGAGAGGCCCGGGCGCCGGCCGTGCAGCTGGTCGACCGCGTCCTGAGCGAGGCGGTCGCCGTGGGGGCCAGCGACGTGCACCTGGAGCGGCACGGCGAGCAGTTGCGGGTGCGCCTGCGTGTGGATGGGGTTCTGCGGCACGCGGTGAAACTGCCCAAGTGGTCTCGGGAGGCGGTGCTCTCGCGCGTCAAGATCCTGGGCGGCATGGACATTTCGGTGAAGCAGCGTCCCCAGGACGGAGGCTTCACCTACGACCGCGAGGGCCGTCACTTCCGCGTACGCGTTTCCACGATTCCGGTCGACCAGGGCGAGAAGGCGGTCCTGCGCATCCTGGACCCGGGGCGGGCGCCCACCGACCTGGAAGAGGTGGGGCTCGGGGAGGAGGATCTCGCCGCGGTGCGGGGCATGCTCGCCCGGCGGCAAGGGGTGATTCTGGCGGCGGGCCCCACCGGCAGCGGGAAGAGCACGACGCTGTTCGGCGCGCTTGGCGAACTGGATCGGAAGCGGCAGAACGTCGTCACCCTGGAGGACCCGATCGAGTACCGGCTGGACGGCGTCAACCAGGTGCAGGTGCGTCCGAAGGCGGGGCTCACCTTTCCGGTGGCGCTGCGGGCCGTGCTGCGCCAGGATCCGGATGTCGTCATGGTGGGCGAGATCCGCGACCGCGAGACCGCCGAGATCGCGATGGCAGCCGCGGTGACCGGGCACCTGGTGCTGTCGAGCATCCACACCATCGACGCGCCGGGCGCCATCGCCCGGCTGCTCAACATGGGGGTGCCCGCCTACCTGGTGGCGGGGGGCCTGAGCGGCGTGATCGCGCAGCGCCTTGTGCGCCGCGCCTGCCCGGCATGCCGGGGGACAGGCCGCGCCTGCGACCAGTGCAAGGGCGGGTTCCGCGGCCGCATCGGCATCTTCCAGGTGCTGGTCATGACCGACCGCCTCCGCGACGAGGTGGGCGCCGGCGCCTCCACCTCCGCGCTGCGGGAGTTCGCGCTCGCGGCCGGGATGGGGTCCATGGCCGGGGATGCCCGCAGGAAGCTGGCCGAGGGCCTTACCACGCCCCACGAAGTGGGCAGGGTCATCGGGGGTGCGGCCACCACCCGGCTTGCCTGCGCGGAGTGCGGGGAGGAGTTGCCGCCTGCCTGCCTGGGTTGCCCCTTGTGCGGCGTGCCGAGGGTGCCGACGTGCGCCTGCGGGCGGGAACTCAAGGGCGCGTGGCGCTTCTGTCCCGACTGTCTGCGCCCGGCTACGCCCGTCTCCGCGGCCAGCGCTCCACCCGCACCGTGAGCCGGTCGATGCGCCGCTGGTCGGGAGTCACCCCGATGCCGGGTCCGGCGGGGGGCGTCATCATCCCGTCGAACACCTCGAACTCGGGGTCGACGATGTCGCGCTCCCAGTAGCGCCGGCTGGCCGAGATGTCGCCGGGTATGGTGAAGCCGGGCAGCGTGGCGAGCGCGATGTTGAACGCCCTCCCGACCCCCGACTCGAGCATTCCCCCGCACCAGACCGGGACGCCGCGCGCGCGGCACAGGTCGTGAATGCGGCGCGACGAGCCGAAACCACCCACCCGGCCCGGCTTGATGTTGATGATCCGGCAGCTTCCCAGCTCAAGCGCCAACTCCGCGTCTTCGGCCGAGCGAATCGACTCGTCGAGGCAGATCGGGGTCTGGAGCGCCTCCTGGAGGCGTGCGTGCCGGTGCAGGTCGTCGTGGGCGAGGGGCTGCTCGATCATCAGCAGATCGAGATCGTCCATTTCGGCGAGGCGTTCCCGGTCGGCCAGCGTGTACGCGGAGTTGGCGTCCACCATGAGCGGCGCTTCAGGGAACGCCTCGCGCACCGCGCGCACCATCTCAACGTCCCTTCCCGGCTTGATCTTGAGCTTGATCTTGCGATAGCCCGCTGCGAGGAACCCGCCGACCTTCTCGATCAGGAGATCATCGTTCTTCTGCAGCCCGACGCTCACCCCTACCGGCACGGGTTCACCGGAGCCTCCAAGGGCTTGCGCGAGAGAGAGACCGTCACGCCTGGCATCCAGGTCCCGGAACGCCATCTCGAGACACGCCTTGGCCATGGGGTGGCCGCGAACGTGCGCGAGCAGCCGCTCTACGTCCGCGGGCTCCCTCACCTCCGCGCCCAGAAGCCCGGGGATGAGAAAGTCGGCCAGGATATGCCAGGCGGTGTCCGTGGTCTCGTACGAGTAGCCCGGGTCCTCGCCCGCCACGCACTCGGCCCACCCGGTCTCCCCGTCGGCGGACAACCTGACCAGCAGAATGCGCCGCTCCTCGGAGTATCCGCTCGAGATCTCGAACCGCTCTCGCAGCGGGAGGCGGATCTCCCGGACCTCGATCGCGTCGATTCTCACCGGGCGGAGGCCGGCGTCGTCCGTGCTCCCAGCGGCCCGAACACCTCATCCACCTGCTCCCACCCCACGCGCATGAGGAAGGTGCTGTTCCGGCCGTACGACTTGGATCCCAGAATCAGGAAGCCGGGCTCGGGGTTGCCGAGCGTGCTCGCACCGAAGCTCGTCTGGTCCATGCAGTCGTCGCTCGCGGAGCCGGCCAGCAGCGCCGCGGACAGCTTCATCGGCGCCGCCGTCGCGTAGCATTCGTGCACCTGGAGCTGCCGGTAGAGGCCGTGGTCGCCGACGTAGCCACACATGGAGACGATGCGGTCGACGCGGCGCACGGCGGTGGAGCCGTCCCGCCGCCTCAGGATCACGTTGAGACCATCGCCGTTGCGCTCCATGCCGTTGACCGTGAAGCCCGCGAGGACTTCGAGGCCGGCCATATCGCTCGTGGCCAGTTGCCGGGCGGCGCGGGTGAGACGGCTGCGCGCGGGCAGGCGGTCGCCGGCGATCGGCTGGAGGCGCAGCTCGGGATGCCTCAGCGCCCAGGTCACCCGGGTTGCCGGCTCACCCTGGGCGAGCGCCGCCAGCGACCGCGCGACCGTCTGTGCCGAATGACCTCCTCCGACGAGCAGGATGCGCTTCCCGGCCCATTCGCCCGGATTGGCTTCGATGTCCGGAATGTGCCGGACGATCCGGTCGTCCGCGGCCGCCTCCCCCGGAGCCGGAATGCCGCCTTCGCCAAGCGCGTTGGGGACGTCCCAGGTGCCCGTGCAGTCGACCACCATATCCGCGCGGTCGATCCGTTCACCGTCGGAGGTGCGCACCAGAAGGCGGAACGGCAGGCTGGCGCGCTCGGGGCTGGCGATCTCTTCGTGCTTCAGAAGTCCTTCGCGGGCCACGGACAGCACCCGCGTGCCGAGGCGCAGGCGGTCGCCGACGGCGGGCAGGGCCGCGATCGGCTGAAGCACCCTCCTGACCAGTTCACGTCCGGTCGGGGGCTCGCCTCCGGAAGGTATCTCGCGCCCCGCGCGCCGCAGCCAGCGCCGCATCCGCGGCGACACGTTCAGATCCCAGCCCGTGAACAGCTCGACGTGTCCCCACGAGAGCACGTTGCTGCCGACACGCGCACCGGCCTCGTAGAGGGTGAACTTGACGCCGGCTTCGACAGCCGCCAGCGCCGCCTCGATCCCCACGGGACCGGCGCCGACGATGGCCACGTGGGGCGAGTCGAGTTTCCTTTTGGTCATGGAATTGTCCCCCCGATTCTCCTCAGGAGGTAGTGAGAGACGCGCGCTCCCCGAATGAGTTCGCAAACTTCGTACCCGTTCGAAAGATAGCTCCGAAGGACCGAACGAGTGGCCTCCCGCCAGCGCGCCGCAAGCTCCGGCGTTGCGGCCTTCAGGGCCTGGATGTTGGAGGGGATGGCGGCCAGGACCTGGTCCGCGCGTGGCGTTTCCCGCGCTTCCGGTTCGGGCCAGCCCGAAGGTGACGCGGGCGTGCAATCGAGCACGCGCGGCACCCCCGCGAGTTCCTCGATCGCCGCGGGCGACTCCTGCTCCGCCAGACGGCGCTCGACCCGGGCAGCGTCCAGCTGCCAGAGGGCGACGAACCGGTCGGTGCCGATACCCCGATGGAGCGGAGAGTCGGTCTGTCCGTACATGTTCTCGACGTATTCGCGCGCGACGATGCCCAGCCGGGCGAGGTTGATGTAGGCGTTCTGCGACTCGAGCGGATCGAACGTCCAGTACATGCGCCGGATCCCATTCTCCAGCACCACGTTGCGCTGATAGCTCTTGAGGCGAATCCCGAGGCCCCTGCCCCGGCAGTCGGTCCGCACCGCGAGCATGTCGGACCAGTGTACCGGGCTTCCGTTTTCGATCCCCGAGAGGCCGAAGATGAATCCTGCAAGGGACCCGTCGTCATCGAACGCTCCGGCGGCCACGCCGCCCAGGCGCTGGCTGACGATCATGAGCGCCATGGGGACCCGTTCGGAAAACCCGGTTCCCCAGGTGGCTTCCTGCAGCGCGATGCAGGCCTCGTAGTCCTGATGGGTCCGGAATGGACGGATCGTCCACCGGGACACTGGATCAGCCGCCATCCCGCAGGCCGGGCAGCCCGCGCGCGGGCGTGTCGTAGAATCCGGCCGCCCTGTAGCTCTCGTCGAGGAGCGTGACCGGGTGGCAGGCTTCGACCCGCGCGCCCTTCATGCGCAGTCCCCCGCCGATCTGCATCATGCACCCCGGGTTGGAGGTAGCCACGACGCTCGCTCCGGTTCCCAGAACGGCCTCTACCTTGTCCGCCCCGATCCTGCCCCCGAGGCGCGGATGGGTGATGCCGTAGATGCCCGCGCCCCCGCAGCATTCGTCGGCCCGGGGCAGGGGAATGAGCTCAAGCTCGGGAATCGCCCGCAGGACCTGGAGAGGGGGCTCCGAGACGCCTTGGGCGTGGAGAAGATGGCAGGGCGCGTCCCAGGTCACCGAAAGCGGAAGCGGCGCGCCCCGGCGAGGTCCGGCCTCGGCCAGGATTTCGGAAATGTCGCGCGTCTCGTCCGTCACCCGGGCCGCCCGCCGCGCGTAGCGCGCGTCGTCGGCGAGCAACTCGCCGTAGTGCTTGAGCTGCGCGCCGCATCCGGCGGCGTTGACCGCGATGATCTCGGCCCCGGCCCCGAGCATGGCGTCGATGTTGACGCGCGCCAGGCGGCGGGCTCCCTCGAGGTCTCCCCCATGGGCGTGGAGCGCGCCGCAGCACCGCTGCCCCGAGGCCTCCACGACGTTCAGGCCGTTGGCGCGCAGCACCCGGCGGGTAGCCTCGTTGACGTGTCCCAGCAGCCCGGCCTGTACGCAGCCGTTCAGCACCGCGACGCGCTTGCCGGCGAGCGGGTGCGGTTTGGGCCGACCCGGTGCGGGATCCGGGCCCTCCGTATCCGGGGAGGAAGCGGACGCCGTGGCCTTGCGGGCGGCGCGCCCCCGTCGCGTCGAAGCGAGCATGCCGAGGCCCAGGCGGACCCGGGGGAGACCTGCGGGCAGGAAGCGCGCGCCCAGCGCGGCGATGCCGGTTGCGCGCAGGAGGCGCCCCAGCGCCATCAACGCAAAAAGCAGCTTGCGGCGGCGGAAGAGCCACAGGATGGCGCGCGCCGCCCCGCCCACGGGCCTGGCCTCGTTCGCGGCCTCGCGGGCGTGTTCGAGGAGGGAGCCGTATTCCACGCCGGCCGGACACACGGGTTCGCACGCGCGACATCCCAGGCAGCGGTCGATGTGGGTCTGGAACGCGTCCGACGCCGGATCGAGCCTTCCCTCGACGACGGCGCGCATCAGGTAGAGACGCCCGCGCGGCGAGTCGGCCTCGTCGCCCAGCCGGACGTAGGTGGGGCAGGCGGGCAGGCAGAAGCCGCAATGCACGCAGCTCATCAGCCGTTCCTCGTGCTCCGCCAGCGAGCGCGCCAGGGTCGTGGCCGCGCTCCCCGCGCCCGTCTCAGCGGTAGCCAGGCGCGGCCGGGAGCGTCACCCGCTCCCCCTCCCGCAGCACGACGATCCCGACCCTGTCTCCCGGGTCGTGGGCGCGCGGCGCGCAAGTGTATTCGTACAGGTCGCCGATCTCGCGTCCCGCGAACCCGAAGCCCATTCGCTCTCCGTTTCTCTGTACTTGCACGGGCGTGCCTCGGGTTGAAATTAGCAGATTATCAACGACTTGGCCCGGAGGAGTCCATGAACCGCTACTCGAGGGGAGAGTTTCTCGGCATCGGCGCCGCCCTCGCCACCGGCTTCGGCATCGGCGACTTCGAGTTGCGCGGATCGGACGCGAGGTTCGCGCGTGCCCGCGCCAGTGCCCGCCTTCAGGAGGCGGGCGACGTCACCCCGGACTTGATCCTGGTCGGGGGACGCGTCTACACCGTGGACGACGACCTGCCGCAGGCCGAGGCCTTCGCGGTCAAGAACTCGCGCTTCATCGCGGTCGGGTCGAGCGACGACATCAGGAATCTCGCCGGTCCCGGCACCGAGGTCATCGACGCGGAGGGCATGACCGTCACGCCGGGCTTCATCGACGCCCACCTCCATCCCGCCTCGGGCGGCGTGCGCGAGCTCACCGAGGTCAACCTGGACGTGCGCTCCATGGCCGAGATCGGCGAACGCCTGCGCGAGGGCGCCGCCGGCAAGCCCCCGGGCGAGTGGGTGCTCGCCTTCAAGTACGACGACACCAAGGTGCGCGAAGGGCGCCGCATCACCCGCCGCGACCTGGACGGCTGGGTCCCGGACCATCCGGTCCGCGTCTCCCACCGGGGCGGCCACCTCTACTGGTACAACAGCCGCGCCTTCGAGCTCGCCGGCATCACCGCGGAAACCGAGTCGCCCCCCGGCGGCCAGATCCAACTCGACGACGGCGAGCTGAACGGGCTCCTGGCCGAGAACGCCAACAACCTCTTCCAGGGGCTCCTCCCCTCCGGCTCCACCCGCGAGCAGCGCCAGGCGGGGGTGAAGCTCATCTCCGAACTCACCACCGCGGCCGGCCTCACGTCGCTCCACGATACCGGCTGCAGCACCGACTACGCCGTCGCCTACCAGGATGCCTACAGGGCGGGCGAGCTGCGCTGCCGGATCGCCATGTACTGCCTGGGTCTGATGACGCCCGGGCTGAAAGCGGCCGGCATCCATAGCGGGTTCGGCGACGAGTGGGTGCGCGTGGGCGGCGTCAAGTACAACGCCGACGGGTCCGCCTCCGGCCGCACCATGGCCATGAGCACGCCCTACATCGGGCGCCCGGACGACTTCGGCATCCTCACGATGACCCAGGAGGAGGTCCACGAGGTCGTGGAGGACGCCCACCGCCACGACCTCCAGATCGGCATCCACTGCAACGGCGACGTCGCCATCGACATGGTGCTCAACGCCTACGAGCGCGTGCAGCGCATGTGGCCGCGCCCCGATCCGCGCCATCGCCTCGAGCACTGCACGCTGGTGAACCCCTCGCTGCTCGCGCGCATCCGCGACACCGGCTCGGTGCCGACCCCGTTCTGGACCTACGTCTACTACCACGGGAACAAGTGGATCGAGTACGGCGAGGAGAAGATGCGCTTCATGTTCGCGCACCGCTCCTTCCTCGAATACGACATCCCGGTGGCGGGCGCCTCCGACTACGTGCCGGGGCCCTACGAGCCGATGATGGCGCTGCAGTCGATGGTGACCCGCACCGACTCCGAGGGCCGGGTCTGGGGGCCCAACCAGCGCGTGACCGTGAGCGAGGCCCTGCGCATCGCCACCATCAACGGCGCGCGCGCCTCTCACGAGGAGCACCTCAAGGGATCCATCACGCCCGGGAAGCTGGCCGACTTCGTGATCCTCGCCGAGGATCCGCACGAGACCGACCCCGAGGCGTTTCAGGAGATCGGCATCGTCCGCACCGTGGTCGGCGGGCGCACGATGCATCTGGCCTGATGCCCGGCGACGCAGCGGGGGTGCTGGCGCGGGAAGCCGGCGCCGGGGAAGCCGGGCTCGGGCTGTCGCGCAGGGTCACCGCCGCCGTGCGCGAGCGCGTGGTGGGCCAGGACGCCGCGGTCGAAGCCCTCCTCATCGCTCTGCTCACGGGAGGCCACGTACTGCTGGAAGGCCTTCCGGGGCTCGCCAAGACGCTCATGGTGCGCACGCTGGCCAACGCCATCGACACCGGCTTCAGCCGCATCCAGTTCACCCCGGATCTGCTTCCGAGCGACATCGCCGGCACCCCGATCCTGGATGCGCGCTCGGGCGAGTTCCGGGTCCACAAGGGTCCGGTCTTCTCCAACATCGTGCTGGCCGACGAGATCAACCGGGCGCCCCCCAAGGTGCAGGCGGCGCTGCTCGAGGCGATGGAGGAGCGCCAGGTGTCCATCGCCGGCGACACCTTTAGGCTGGCCGATCCCTTCATGGTCCTGGCAACGCAGAACCCGGTGGAGCTGCACGGCACCTATCCCCTGGCCGAAGCGCAGCTGGACCGCTTCGCCATGAAGCTGGACATCGGATATCCGTCCCGGGACGAGGAGAAGGAGATCGTGCGCTGGGCCGGAGACCGGGCCGGAACCCCGTTGGACCCGGTGGCGGGCGTGGAGGAGGTGTTCCGCGCACGCGGGCGGGTGGCGGCGGTGCACGTGGAGGAAGCCGTCCTCGACTACATCGTGGAGCTGGCCTTCGCCACCCGTGAGCCGGCCAGGTACGGGCTTGAGGAGCTGGAGAGCCTGATCGACTTCGGCACTTCGCCGCGGACGTCCATCTTTCTGGCGCGCACCGCGCGGGCGCGGGCATGGCTTCGCGGGCGGAGCTTTGTCCTTCCCGACGATGTCAAGGCGATGGCGCCCATGGTTCTGCCGCACCGGCTGCGCACCACCTACGAGGCGGACGCGCGCGGCGTCGGCACGGACGAGGTCGTCCGGCGGGTGCTGGAGGCGGTGCCTTCGCCATGAGAGACAGGTAGCCGCGGAAGGCGCCGTGGCCGGACGGGAGTCCATCGCACACGAGCATCCCCGGGTCTTCTCGGCGCGGGTGAAGCAGATCGAGTTGCGCACCCGCGGGCTGGTGGAGTCGCTCTTCAGCGGCGAGTACCGCTCGGTGTTCAAGGGCCGCGGGCTCGAGTTCTCGGAGGTGCGCGAGTACCAGCCCGGCGACGACATCCGCTCCATCGACTGGAACGTCACCGCTCGCCGGGGCCGCCTCTTCATCAAGCAGCACGAGGAGGAGCGCGAGCTCACGGCGATGCTCATGGTGGATCTCTCGGGATCGCAGGACTTCGGCACCGGCTTTTCGTCCAACGCCCGCATCGCGAGCGAGATCGCCTGCATCCTGGCGCTCTCGGCTGCGCGCAACAACGATCACGTCGGGCTGCTGGTGGTCACCGATCGAACGGAGCTCTTCATCCCCCCCGACACGGGCCGGCGCCACGCCCTGCGGCTGATCTTCGAGCTGCTCTCGCTCGAGCCCACCGGCCGGCGCACGAGGCTTTCCCCCGGCCTCGAGCTTCTGGCGAAGGTGCTGCGGCGACGGGCGGCGGTCTTCCTTATCAGCGACTTTCTCGTGGATTTCGAGGCCGACCCCCGCCTGCCGCGCATCGCGAGCCGCTTCAGCTTCCAGCACGACCTGGTGCCCATCCGCCTGAACGATCCCGGGCAGATAGGGCTCCCGGATGTGGGTCTGGTGCGGGTGGTGGACCCGGAGTCGGGGGCGCGCCGCATCGTGGATACCGGGCACGAGGGCGTGCGCGCCGCCTATGCGAAACAGACCGTCGAAGCGCGGGAACGACTGACCCGCCTCTTTCACGAACTGGGGCTGGAAGTCGTGGAAGTCGGGTCGGAGGACGACTACGTGCCCGTGCTGGCGGAGTTCTTCCGGGCGCGCGAGCGGACGCCGGCTCGACGGCGGGGGCGGGCGGTCTGATGGCTGGCTCGGGGGCGTGGATGAGGGTCGGGGTTGGATGGCTGACGGTGGCCGCGTCCATGGTGGCGTGGGCGCCGAACGCGCACGCGATGCAGGATCGGGCGGCGGTTCAGGCGGTGCGCGTGTCCCCGGACACGGTTGAGCTGGGAGATCCCTTCACCCTCCATGCGACCGTCTACGTACCCCCCGGCCGGGATCTGCGCGTGCCCGCGACGCTTCTTCCCGAGTGGAGCGTGGAGAGCCTGCGGCGCGTCCGGACCGATGTGGCCGAGACGGGGGACGGATCCCTCCGGGTCGCGCTCGAATACGACCTGATTCCCTTCGAGATCGGGCTCGCGGCGACCCCGCAGCTGGAGATGACAAGCGGGGAGGCGGAGGCGGGTGGGGAGCGTGTTCGCGTGGAGGACGGGCCGGCCGGGTGGCCGCAGGACCGTCTCGTGATCGCCGGACGGCGGGTGTTCGTGACCTCGCCTATCCTGCTCGACGACATCGCGCAGGGCCTGCAGCCGAGGCCGCCGGCGGACGTGGTCGGTTTCAACTGGAACGTCCCGGCCGTGTTGGGGGCGTCGTTGCTGTCCCTGCTGTTGCTCGGCGTGGTGACGGTGCACGCGAGGGAGTGGCTGGCGGTGCGCGCGGCTGCCGGGGCCCAGGTCGAGGCCCCGCCGGAGACGCCGGAGGAATGGAGGGAGCGGGCGCTCGCCGAACTTGACCGGCTGCGCGCGCGCGGCGACCACCGGGCGGGACGGCTGCGCGACTTCTACGAGGACTCGGGGGATGTAATACGCGCCTACATGGCGCACTTCGACCCCTCGTGGAATCGCAGCCGGACGAGCACGGAGCTGATGCGCGACCTGGCCGCCGCGCCCGGGTGGCCCGACCTGGACGCCCTGGCAGGTGCGATGGGGCGGGGCGAGGTGGCGAAGTTCGCCGCCGCGGCCGCGCGGGAGGAGGGGGCGGCCACGGCCGAACGCGACTGGGAGACGATGCGCGCGTGGGTCGACGCCTCGGGACAGGCGCCGGCGTTTGCGACGATGCGCGCGGGAATCGCGGGCGAGGGCTCGCAGTGAGCGTCCAGCTGGCCCGTCCGGAGTGGCTGGTTCTGCTCGCTCTGGTGCCTCTCTGGCTGTGGTGGGTCCGGCCCCGGCGCACCTCCGGCATGCTCTTCGCATCGGCGGGATCGGTGCGGTTGCGGGGGAGCCGCCTCTGGACGGTGGTTGATGCGCTTCCGCGGGGACTGCGCGCCGCCGCCCTCGCCGGCCTGGTCGTCGCGCTCGCCCACCCCCGCCTGATCACCGCCCACGAAGAGCCGGTGGAGGGCGGCACGGGGATCGTGGTGGCGGTGGACCTGTCCACGTCGATGTGGGCCGACGACATGGAGGGATCGGCCACTCGCCTGGAGGCCGCCAAGGCCGCGGCCAGGCGCTTCGTGGCGGGCCGCGACGACGCCATCGGCGTGGTCACGTTCGCCGGCGAAGCGCTCACCCGGCTGCCCCTCACCCGCGACCACTACCTGGTGGACCACGCGATCGACGGGATGGAGGTGGGGCTGCTCATCGACGGCACCGACATCGCGGGCGCGATCGCCGCGGGCTCGGCGCTGTTGGCCGCTGCCCCGCACGACTCGAAGGTGCTGGTCCTGGTCACTGACGGCGCGCACAACCGCGATGGCCTTGTGCCCGCCATGGCGGCGCGCGCGGCCGCGGCCGTGGGCGTGCGCATCTATCCGGTGGCGATCGGGCGGCCCGATCCCCCCGGGCCGGCCGACGGCGCGGAAAGGGCCGGCGCCCCGACCCGGCGGCAGCGAATGGAGACGGTGCTCACCCAGGCGGCGCGCATCACCGGGGGGCGCTACTTCTCGGCGGCGGATGTGGTCGCGCTGGACTCGATCTACGCGGAGATCGACCGCCTCGAGACGACCTCACAGGAAACGCGGCTCACCACCGCCCTGGTGCCCTTCCGGTTCCTTCTGGTGACCGGAGCGCTGGCGCTGGTGCTGGCGGCGGTCGGGTTGCGGGCCTCGCGCTGGGCGGTGCTGCCGTGAGGACGCCATGACGTTTGCGCGCCCGGTGCTCCTGCTCCTTCTGCCGGTCGCGATCGGCTTGGCCGCCTTCGCGCTGGCCTGGACCACCCGGCGGCTGCGGCGGTTGGCAGAGGGGTTCGGCGGAGAGGAGGCGGCCGCGCGCCTCACCACCCGCGACCTGGTGGACTTTCCCCGGCGGCGGTTACGGGTTCTCGGCGTTGCCGTGACCGTGATGGTCCTCGCGGCCGCCGGCGTGCGCTTCGGGCCGGGAATCAGCCTGAGCGCCTCGCGTCCGGTCGACGTCGTTGTCGCGCTGGACATCTCCGCGTCGATGGGGGCGCGGGACGTGCCGGGCGGGCGCATGAGCCGCGCCAAGGAGGTGGTCGGCGCGCTACTGGAGGCGCTCCCGGGCGAGCGCGTCGGACTGGTGGTGTTCGCCGACTGGCCGCACACGCTCGCCCCGATTACCGCCGACCAGCAGGTGGTGCGCTTCTTCGCCGACTCGCTGGCGGAGAACTTCCTGGGCGAGCGCGACCAGGGCACCCGGGTGAGCGGGGCCATCGGCGAGGCGCGGCGCCAGCTCGACGCGCGCCGGGAGGAGGGAAGGGAGCGCGTGATCGTGCTGGTGACCGATGGCGAGGCGCACGAGGACGAGTTCGCGGTCGCGGACAGCGCGGCCCTCGCGGCGGCGGGGGATGTCCGCATCTGGGTCGCGGGGATCGGCACGGCGGCGGGGGCGGGGCTGGGGGACGGCGCGGGCGCTCCGGTCACGGACGCAGGCGGCGCACCGGTGGTCTCGCGGCTGAATGAACGGCTGCTACGGGGTGTCGCCCGCGCCGGCGGGGGCGGCTACCTGGACGCGTCCGACGACCGCGGCCTGGCCGAACTCGCCGCCCGTTTCCGCCGCGTTCCCGAAGACGGTGAAGGCAGCGGCGGCGTAGGCGACCCGGTAACCTGGCTGACCCTGCTGGCGCTTCTGCTGCTGGCCGCCGACGGCCTGATGGACCGCCCGGGCAGCGCCCGTCTGCGACCTCTTGCGACCGGTCCCGGCCGGCCGCGCAGCCTGTTGCGATTCCCGTGGTCGACCCCTCCGGAACTCCGCCCATGACCACCCGCACCCGTCTGGTGGTCGCGGCCTTCCTGGCCGCCGCACTCACTGCGGTGGTCTTCGCCGAACGTGCCAGCGAGGAGCGCGCGAACCGGCTGCACCGTCGCGGCGACTGGAGTTCGGCCGCCCGCATCTACCGCGCGCGGTTGCAGGAAGAAGTCCCGACCGCCCCGGGCGAAGTTGCCGCCCAGTCGCCCGCCTCGCCGGAGGAAACCGATCGCGACACCGGGCCCGCGCCCGCCGTGGCGCCCCGCGCCCCGCACCTTCACTACAACCTGGGCACCACCCTGCTCGAACTGTCCGAAACCCCGGATGCCCGCGCCCGCCTGTCCCGCGGCGCGGCTGGCCCGGACGACCACCTGCGCTCCCTCGCCTGGTACAACCTGGGCGTCGCCAGCCTGCGCGCCGCCATGGCCGCGCCCGGCTCCGACTCGGCCCTGGTCCACGTCGTGGCCGCCACGGAGGAAAACCGAAACGCCCTCCGCCTGAGCCCCGGCAGCGAGGAGGCGGCGTGGAACCTCGCCTTCGCCCGTCGCATGCTCGATTCACTCGATACCGGGGGCCGCCGGGGCGTCCAGGCGGGCGAAGCCTTCTCGGACGCCGAACTCACCGGAGACAACACCCGGGCCGAAGGCGAATCCGGCGACATCATGGCGCCTCCGGGCATGCTCGGGGAAGAGGAAACCGTCGTCGACCCGGAAAGCGAGCAACCGCTCTCTCTCGCCGAGGCGGCCGCGATCCTGAACGGCATCCGCCTCGACGGCGAACTCATCACCCGCAAGCTGCTCGGGCTCGCCAGCCGGTCGTTATGGGGAACCCGCTCCCGAACCCTCGGCCGTCGCTGGTAGTCTCTCTCCCTACGCCAGATCCGGATGCATCCGATGCCAGTCGGTCACCGACTGGTAGGCGTGCGCCACGCTCAGAATCCTGTCGTCCGCAAACAGGTCGCCGATGATCGTCGTGCAGATCGGCTGCTCGTGGTCGAAGTCGTCCTCGGTGTTGCCGTCTCCGAAGTCGTAGGGCAGAACCACCGCCGGATGCCCGGTCTGGTTCGTGAGCCGCGTCTCGCCGGATCCGGTCACGAACATGTCGAAGCCCTCCATCGCCTCCGCCATCTCCTTCATCAGGATGTGGCGCCGCCTGAGCGACTGGACGTAGTCGAGCGCCAGGATGTCGCGTCCGCGGTGGAACCGCGGCGGGCGCGCTTCCTCTCCCTCGGGAGGCTCGGGGACCTGCTCGAGCACGCCTCCGGGCGCCACATGGAAGTCGAAGGCGGCCGACGACTCGACGCCGAGCGAGTTGGAGCCGCCCTCCGGCAGTTCGGCCATGGGCTGCGGGTCGGCTCCGAGTTCCGCCAGCGTTGCCACAAAGGCTTCGGGCGCATCTTCCGTGAAGCCGATGCGCATTTGCGAGAGGTCGGGGTTGCGCTCGAAGCGGAAGGGGGCCGTCAGCGTCGCGGGATCCTTGGGGTCCGCTCCGTGGATGGCGTTGAACACCAGCGCGCAGTCCTCGACGCTCCGGCACATGGGGCCCGGCTTGTCCATGGTCCACGAGAGCACCATGCCGCCGTGGCGCGAGATGCGCCCGAAGGTCGGCCGCAGGCCGCTCAGGCCGTTGCGCCTCGACGGGCTCACGATCGAGCCCTGGGTCTCGGTGCCGATGGAGAAGCCGACCAGGCCCGCCGCGGTGGCCGAACCCGGCCCCGCCGACGACCCGCTCGATCCCTGCTCGGGATTCCAGGGGTTCCTCGTCCGGCCACGGTACCAGTTGTCGCCCGCCGCGAATTGCCCGGTGGAAAGCTTGGCGATCAGGACGGCGCCCGCCTCGCGCAGACGCACCACGAGTTCAGAGTCCTCGTCGATCACCTGATCCCGGAAATCGTCGGATCCCCATGTCGTGCGGGTTCCGCGCACGACGAAGAGATCCTTCACGCCCCACGGCACCCCGTGCAGCGGTCCGCGCCAGCGCCCTGCGCGCAGATCGGCGTCGGCGCGCTTTGCTTCCTCACGCGCGCGATCCTCCAGGATGCTCACCGCACACAGGAGCGTCGGGTCGTGGCGCTTCATCCGGTCGAGGTAGATCTCGGTCAGCTCCTCGGACGTGATCTTGCGCTCTCGAATGAGTGCGCCCAGCCGGTGCGCCGGGAGAAAGGCGATCTCCTGGGGATCGGTCGGGGCCGGTCCAGGCCAGGGCCCGATCTCGATCTCGTGGCGTTCGAAGGGGGACCCTCCGGTGTCCCTCCACAGTTTCTCGAGCAGCGATCCCGTCCCTCCCGGATACGCCTGGAACTGGGTTGCCGGCGGTTCGCCGTTCCCGAGCGGCACCAGCTCCTGCTCCTGGGCTTCCTGAAGGGTACGCATCCCGGCTACGGGAGAGCGACGCTCCTCGCCGAGCACGATCTCCGGGCGCAAGCCCCCGGCAGCGACTCCGGCAGCGGCCATCCCCAGAAAACGCCTTCGCTCGATCCCGCCTTTTCGATCCTCTGACATCTCGATTCTCTCCCTCGCAGGGCCCAAAGATGGCGCCCGGACCCGATGGCTCGCGCGCCCCAACCTCAAACAAGGCAAGATACGGCGCCCCGGTGTTGCGTGCGACACTGGTCCACGCCGTGGCAACGCTCCCCTTGCTTCTCCAGCGCTTGCGAATGAGAATGATTCTCATACCGAACCCGCTTACACGACGAGGACACCCGTGCCGTCAGTCCACGCCCCTCGCCAGCCGGTCGAGCCGGAGCAGATGTCCGAATCCGATCCCGGGGTTCCCGCGGACCGGCTCGACGCCGGCGAGTGCGGGCTCATCTGCCACATAGACGGGGATCATGAGGACATCGAGCGCCTCAAGACCATGGGCGTGTGCCTGGGCCGCCGGCTCCACATGGTGAAGTCGGGCGATCCGATGATCGTCAGCGTCATGGGAACGCGCCTCGGGATCGCCGCGAGGCTCTCGCGCCATGTCTTCCTGCGGCTCGACGACGGCCGTCCGTGCCACGAGCGGCACCTGGACGCGTGATCCCAGGCGACCCGTGAGCCCCGTCTCCCTGCCCGTCCTTCCCGCCCGTGCCGCGGTTCCGGTCACGGTCGCGCTGGCGGGCAATCCCAACGCGGGCAAGACCACGCTCTTCAACCAGCTCACGGGGATGCGCGGCAAGACCGCCAACTTCGCCGGCACCACCACCTCCGTGCGGCTGGGCAGCTTCGAGTTGGACGGGAAGTCGATCCAGCTCCTCGACCTGCCCGGCCTCTACGCGATGTCCGAGCACAAGACCGAGGAGCGGACGGCCCGCGACGCCCTCCTGGGCAAGCTCTCCGGACGACCCAGGCCCCAGGCGGCCATCGTCGTGGTCGACGCCACCAACCTCGCCCGCAATCTCTATCTCGCGGGACAGGTGCGGGAGTTGGGCGTGCCCATGGTCATCGCCCTCAACATGATCGACCTGGCCGAGGCGGACGGGCTGGAGATCGACACCGATTCGCTGGCGGTCGAACTCGGCTCGCCCGTCGTCGCCGTCAACTCGCGCTCGGGGCACGGCTTCGATCTGCTGAAGCGGGAGCTCGCCTACGTGCTGGATTCGGGGCCGGATGCGATGCCGGCGCTCCCGGAAGGCATCGCGGCGTGCGGCACGTGCACGACCTGCCCGCACGAGGCGCGCTACGACTGGGCGGAAGAGGTGGGCGCGCGGGCCGTTCGGGCGAAGGGCACGCGCCTGATGTCGCTGCGCCTCACCGAGGCCATCGACCGCTGGCTGACCCATCCGATCCACGGCGTGGCCGGGTTCGTGCTCATCATGGCGGCCGTCTTCATTTCGATCTTCACCGTGGCGCAGTATCCGATGGCGTGGATCGAGGCCGGCTTCGGCTTCGCCGGGGACGTGTTCGGTGCGATTCTGCCCTCGGGAGACCTGAACAGCTTCGTCGTCAACGGGCTGATCGGCGGGATCGGCGGGGTGCTCGTGTTCCTGCCGCAGATCTGCTTTCTGTTCTTCCTGATCACCCTTCTGGAGGACAGCGGGTATCTGGCCCGGGCGGCGTTCGTGGCCGACCGGCCCATGAGCCGGGTCGGGCTCCCTGGCCGCGCGTTCGTGCCCATGCTCTCCGCGCACGCGTGCGCGATCCCGGCGATCATGTCCACGCGAGTGATCGAGAACTGGCGCGACCGGCTGGTGTCGATCCTGGTAATCCCGCTTCTCACGTGCACGGCGCGGCTGCCGGTCTACGTGATGATCACGGCGCTGCTTTTCGCGGATCGTCCCGTGGTCGGGGGCGTGGTGTTCACGGGCGCCTACCTGCTGGGCATGACCGCGGCCATCGGGATGGCCTTCGTGTTCAAGAGCACCATTCTCCCCGGCGCATCCAGCCCGCTGGTGATCGAGCTGCCGCGCTACCGGCTGCCGTCGCTGCGCAACGCCCTCCTGACCGCATACGATCGCGGCCGAGCCTTCGTCACGCGCGCCGGCACCATCATCCTCGGGATCTCGGTCGTGCTGTGGGTGCTGGCTACCTACCCCAAGCTGGACGAGTCGGAGTGGAGCACGGTCGTTCCGGCCGAAACGATCGCCCAGGTGGCGGATCTGCGCACCGCCGCTGCCATCGCGGGTGACGAGACGGAAGCCGAGGCGCTGGAGGCGGAGGCGGGGGCGCTGCTCTCTTCCTACGAGCTCGAGTACTCGGTTGCCGGGCGCGTGGGCAAGGCGGTGGAGCCCGTTTTTGCACCTCTGGGGTTCGACTGGAAGATCAACGTGGGGGTGATCTCGTCATTCGCCGCCCGCGAAGTGATCGTCGCGACCCTGGCCATCGTCTACGGGATCGGCGAGGACGCCGCAGAGGACGAGGAGACCCTGAGCGCGACCCTGCGCGCCCAGCGCCACGCCGACGGCAGCCCGGTGTTCACCACCGCGACCGCGCTGGCCCTGCTGGTCTTCTTCGTGCTGGCGATGCAGTGCCTCCCCACCAACGTCGTGACCCGCCGCGAGACCGGAAGCTGGAAGTGGCCCGCCCTCCAGTTCGGCTACATGACCGTGCTGGCGTGGACGGCGGCCTTCGTGGTGTACCAGATGGTGTCGGTGCTGGCGTAGGCCGCAAGTCGGCGGCCTGAGCGATCCCTCACCCCGCGACCCACACCACCAACCCCCACACCACCAGCCCCACCCCGGCGACCCGGCCGATCACCGCCCCGCCCGGCGCGACGTTCTCGATGAACACCACCGCCGCCAGCACGGCCATCCAGAGCAGGTTCATGACGCCCAGCACGAGCGCCAGCGCCATGAGCGCCCAGCAGCAGCCCAGGCAGTAGAGGCCGTGCCCCCACCCCATCCCCAGTGCGCCCCGCGGCCCGTCCCGCCAGCGGGTCAGGAAGTACGTCAGCGGGTTGCGGCAGTGGCGCAGGCAGGCCGCCTTGACCGGTGAGAGCTGGTAAAGGCCGGCGCCGACGAGGAAGAACCCCGCGACCGGTGTATCGCGACCGAGCGGGACGACCGCCGCCGTCCCCAGCTGCACCGCCGCCGCGGCCAGGCTGAAGAGCAGCCAGACCGACAGGTAGCCGGCCAGGAACAGCGCCCCCGGCCGGACGCGTGCCAGCCAGCGCGCGATGCCGAACCCGGAAGCATCCGGCTGATCTCCCGGGCCGCCGTTAGCTGCGGCGCCGCCCGCGACCGCGTCTGCTTCCCTTGCGGGCCCCCGACCACCCCCATCGCTCAGCGAAACCAGCACCCGCACCCACGGCACCGACACCGGGAGCATCATGGCGGCCATCATCCCGAACCACATGAGCGCGGCGAGGAGGAAGGGTGTATTCAGGACCGGCATGGATCCATGGGCGTCAGCCTGGCCTCATATCGCGGGATGGACCTGGACGGCGGCACAACCCGCGCTTCCGGGAGTAGTGAGTTGATGCAGGTATCAAATTACGATATCATCCCTAATGAAGCGCAGGCACCGCAAGACCCTTGAGTCGATCTTCCGCCACCCGGTAAGCGGCAACATACCATGGCGGAGAATCGAGGCCTTGCTGGTGGACCTGGGTGCGGATGTCAGCGAGCGGGAAGGCTCTCGCATCGGCGTAAGGCTGTTCGGCGACCGCCGGGTGTTCCACCGGCCGCACCCTTCGCCCAACACCGACGCCGGGGCGGTCGCCAGCATCCGGAACTGGCTGCGGAGGAACGGAGTGGAGCCGTGAAGAACACCATGGAGATCGACGGCTACAAGGCCGTCATTCAGTTCGATCCGGACATCGACATGTTTCGGGGCGAGTTCATCGGCTTGAACGGGGGAGCGGACTTCTACGCCCCCGACGTGGCGGGCCTCAGGAAGGAGGGGGCCACTTCGCTCAAGGTGTTCCTCGAGATGTGCGAGGAGGACGGGGTAGAGCCCCGGAGGTCGTACTCCGGGAAGTTCCATCTGCGCATGTCGCCGGATCTGCACGCGAGCGCGGCTGCCGCTGCCGCCGCCGAGGGGAAGAGCCTCAACCAGTGGATCGCCGGCACGATCGGCGGGGTCCTGCCGCGGTAGCCAGGCGTCTTGTCCCGCTCCCCCTACCGCCACCCCTGATCCGCGGGCTCCTCCGGGTCCGACAGCAGGAACCGGATGACCTCCCCGTGATACGGCTCCGGGTACTCGAACGCCGGCACGTGGCCGATTCCGGGGAAGAGCACGAGTTCGGCGTTCGGCAGCGTCTCCGCCACATTGCGCGCCGCGGCGGCGAAGTCGCGGCTCAGCCGGTCGTCGGCCCCGCCGATCACGAGCGCCTTCGTCCGGATGTACTGCCACTCGTGCACGACCGGGTCTTCGAACGTGATCTGCCGCTGGGCCGCGCGCACCCGCGCCATGCGCGGCCAGTGACCGCTCAGCGTGAGCCCGTACTGGACCTTCACCCACGGCAGGTACTCGTTCTTCCAGCCGTTCGGGTAGTAGCGCCGATGTCCCGCCAGGGTCGACTCGTAAGTGGTGCCGTGGAGCGTCGACTCGTACACCTCCTCCGGGTCGCTCCACGCCCGCCCGTGGCGGGTGTCGGCGAGGCCGATCTGGTTGGACATGATCACATGCGTGACCACGTCGGGGTACGTCGACGTGAAGCGCGTCGCCACCATGCCGCCCATCGAGTGCCCCAGCACGGCCACCCGGCCGATGCCCAGCTCGTCCAGCAGCGCCTTCGTGTGGCGCGCCGGCATGTGCAGGTTGTAGTGGATGACCGGCTTGGACGAGCGCCCGTAGCCGAGCCGGTCCACCGCGATCGCCCGGAACCCGGCCTCCGTGAGCGTGGCGATGGTGGGCCCGAAGGCCGCGGCGAAGAAGTTCATTCCGTGGAACAGGACCACGGTCCGCCCGTTGGGCTCCCCCACCGGCGCCACGTCCATGTACGCCATGCGGTAGTCCTCCCCCATCAGCCGGACATCCAGGAATTCCACCGGATACGGGTAGGGGACGTTGGAATAGTCGATGGCCGTAGCCTCCCATTCAGGGGGCGGGCTGGCCGGGGGCTCGTCCTGGGCGGCGGCCGATGCCGCGGGGCTGAACGCCACCAGGATTGCGGCGGAAAGAGCAACGCGGCAGGCGCTCGGGAAGCCGTGGTTCCGGCCTGCGATACTGGTGTCATCTCTGTCGGCGCGAGCGGTCATGATTGCATTCCTCCTGGCTCACGTGGCGGTTCTCCGGCGACGTCTCCTCCGCGTTCCCGCAGAAACGTCATGTGCCTCGATTCTGCCCCACCCGCCAGTCGAAGCGCGAGTGCAGCCCGTGCGTCCCCTGGTTGCGCAGGCGGATGCCGCCGATGTCGCCGCGGGTACTGCCCCGCGCGATGGTCTGGTTGGAGTCGTGGATCTGGTTGAACATGTTCTGGAAGGTGACGGGAAGATCCCGGTCCCATCCGCGAATGTCCTCGACGGACGCTTCGAGAAGCCGCCCCACTCGCACCCGCTTCATCTTGCCCTCATCCTCGATCTCGATGGGGACGAAGCGCGTGGGCAGCCACTCGGAGACGAAGCGCGCCAGCACCTGCCACGGGCCTCCCGCATGGCCGCGCAGGATGGCTTCCACGGCCTCCCGCTGGTCCGGCGACGCCTGTTCGTCAATGAGCAGCACCTCGGTCCAGTCGCCCGCGATCATCAGTTGCGGGCACTCGAAGGCGACCACCGCGCGCACCCCGTCGAGGCGCGTGTCGCCGTATCGGCCCTCGTCGAAGCGGAGCGCCCAGTAGCCGAGGCAGCGCTCGTGGGTGCAGTTCTGGCTGAAGTGGACGTGGCCCGGACAGACCACCTGGCAGTTGCAGCTCTCGAACAGGAGGCCGCGAGCCCACCAGGCGCGGGTGTCCGCCGCGTACGAGCCGGCCGTTACGGGCGAGCCGGACATCGCGGGTGAACTGGACGAACCGGACGGGCCGGACGCGCCTGGTTCGGCGGTTCCGGCCCGCCCGCGAGACACCGGGTCTCGCCCGTCCCGGACCTCAGCTGGTCGGGTAGAGCTGGGTGCCTTCGAAGGTGTGGAGGCCCGAGGAGTTGCGGTACGTAAGCGTGCCGATGCGGCCGGAGCTGCCCGCCATGCGCGCGCAGCCGATCTCGCCGTCCCTGTTGATCGCGACGAACTTCTCGCTGGGCACGAAGTCGAGGTCGACCGCCCGGTACCGGCCCACGATCATCTCGACGGCGTCCTCGCAGGCCTCCTGCGGCGAGCGTCCCTCGCGCATGCGCCCGACGATGAAGTACGACGCGCACGACTTGATCACGTCCTCGCCGCGTCCGGTGACCGCCGCCGCGCCCACGTCGTTGTCGACGTAGAGCCCGGCGCCGATGATGGGCGAGTCGCCGATGCGGCCGGGGATCTTCCAGGAGAGGCCGCTGGTGGTGGTAATGCCCGCCACGTCCCCGTTGGCGTCCACGGCCAGCACGTTGGTGGTGCCGTAGTTGAAGTCGTCCTCGCCGGGGAGCCCGCCGGTCTGCCTGCCGGGCCTGTCGCGGATGTGGTCGGGCGGACCCCAGTCGTCCCGCCGCTCGCTGTGGGTTTCGCGCCAGCGCACCCACGCCATGCGCGCGTTCTCGGTCAGCAGGTTCTCGGCCTTGAAGCCGAAGGAGAGAGCGAACTCGCGCGCGCCCGGCCCCACCAGCATCACGTGGTCGGTGCGCTCCATCACCAGCCGCGCGACCGACGACGGGGTTTTGATGTCCTCGATCGACGCCACCGCGCCGGCGCTGTAGGTCTTTCCGTCCATGCAGGACGCGTCGAGCTGCACCACGCCGTCCTCGTTGGGAAGCCCGCCGTAGCCGACCCCGGCATCATCGGGATCCACCTCGATCACGTTGGCGCCGCGCTCCACCGCGTCCAGCGCGCTTCCGCCCTGGGAGAGGATGTCCCACGCCTGCGCCATGGCGTTGCGCCCGGTCTCGTTGGTGTGGCTGGTGATGATGAGGGGGGCGCCCGCTTGCTGCCGCCTCAACAGCCCTCGGGGCCAGCGGCCGAGGGCCAGCGCTCCCGCGCCGATGCCGAAGCCCTGCTTGAAGAATCGCCGGCGGGATGAACCGGAAGCTGCTCTGGCCATGACTTGCTCCTTTCCGTCGATGGAGGGTGGGAATGCTCTATGCGGATTCGCTTCCCTGAGATTTCCGTAGGATGATTGCAGGATCGTAGATGCCGCGCGGAAGGCGGGCAAGGCGGGGAAGCGGCGCCCGGCGTGGAAGGCGAGCGCGGCCTCCCCGGCCCCGGGGGCATCCGACGCTCGACGAGATCACTCCGCGAGCGGTGGCCGCTCCGGGCGACGCAGGCGCTCAAGGGTCGCGGCCAGAGCCAGCACCGCCTCCTCGCCTGCGGGAGGACCCACCACCTGGAGGCCTGCCGGGAGCCCGCGGGAGTCCAGCCCGACGGGCACCGAGGCGACTGGCAGACCGGTGAGCGAGAGCACGAACGTGGGGGCAAACCAGTCCACGTAGGTCTCGAGCCGGCGCCCCGCGATCTCCGTGGGATGGCTCTGGTCGACGGGGAAGGGAGGGACGGCGGTGGTCGGCGTGAGCAGGTAGTCGAAGTTGCGCCGCAGCCGGGCGAACCGATGCCAGAGGTCGCTGCGCACCTGATCGGCGCGGCCGAGCTGACCGGCCGTGGTGGCGAGGCCCGCGCGGATGTTGCCGGCGAGGTTGGGACCCAGCTCGCCGATGCGGTGCAGGCGGTCCTGGTGGTGCGCGACCATCCACTGCCCGCGCAGGTCGAGGAAGGCCCGCCGGGCGTGCGAGAGGTCCAGGTCGATCTCCTCCACTGCGGCGCCCGCCCGACCCAGTTCGAACGCCGCGTCCCGGCATACCGCCTCCACTCCCGCATCCACCCCCATCCCCGCCACGTCGGCGCAGTAGGCGACGCGGGCGCCTTGTGCCATTCCCGCCCGGGCGGCGGCCGGGAAGTCCCGCCCCGCGACCGCCTGCCGGAGTGGCGACCCCGCGGCCGGCCCCGCGACCGCCGCGAGCCCGAGCGCGACGTCCCCGGCCGTGCGCGCCATCAGGCCGGTGACCAGCAGGGTGTCCCACACCCAGTCGGTGGGCTCGGTGGGGACCAGGCCGGGGGAGGGGCGGAGCCCGGTCACCCCGCAGAAGGCCGCCGGGATGCGGAGCGACCCGCCCAGGTCGGTCCCCTCCGCCAGCGCGAACATGCCGGTCGCGAGCCCCGCCGCCCCCCCGCCGGTCGACCCTCCGGCCGATAGCGCCGGGTCCCACGGGTTGCGGGTTGCGCCGAATACGTCGTTGAAGGTGTTGGCCCCCGCGGCGAACTCCGGCGTGTTGGTCTTGCCCACCACCACCGCCCCGGCGGCCCGCAGCCGGCGCACCACCAGCGCGTCCTCCGCGGGCACGTGGTCCGCGTACAGCGGCGAGCCGTAGGTGGTGCGCAGCCCCGCCACCGCCGTCATGTCCTTGATCCCGACCGGCACTCCCGCGAGCGGGCCGGGATCCTCGCCCCGCGCCAGCCGCCGGTCGATCGCGCGCGCGTCATCGAGGGCGCGCGGGGAGAGGGTCACCACCGCGTTCACCACCGGGTTGTGCCGACCGACGCGGTCGAGCGCCGCCGACACCACCTCCTCCGCCGACACCTCCCGGGCCGCCACCCGCGCGGCGAGTTCGGCGGCCGGGCGAAAAGCCAGGTCTGCGGCGGCACTCACGCGCCCGCGCCCGCTCCACACATCGTCACGCCCAGCCTGCATGGCCAGGCCCGCCTGCCATCCGGGGTGGCGCCCGCCGCAGGCCTCCCACGGTCCTCGCCTGCATCCCTGCGTCTCCCTCGCATACTGTTACGCTCCATATCGAATCCGTATTGTTGCGACTGCGCCCCCCGACCGGAACCCGAAACCGGGAGCATCCATGAACGCGCACCCGACCCTCCTGGCCACCGCAGCATTGGCCATCATCCTCTCCTCTTGCGCGCCCGGCGCCGGGACCGCTGACGCCGCCCAGTCGCCCCAGGCCGACGACGAGCCCGGCTGGCGATGGAGCGACGAGCGCGTCTTCGCGACCGTCAACGCAGTAAGGGCCGGACGCGACCTTACGCCCGCCAGCTGGCCGGGCGGGGCGCGCGCCGCGGTGCTGCTCTCCTTCGACGTGGACAACGAAACCATTCCCATCCGCAACGGGCAACCCACCATCGGCGCCCTCTCGCAGGGCCAGTACGGCGCCCGCCGCGCGCTCCCGCGGGTACTCGAGGTCCTCGACGAGCACGACATCCCCGCATCCTTCTTCATCCCGGCGATGAGCCTCCAGTTCAACCCGGAAATGCTGGACGCGATCCAGGCCGCGGGTCACCACGAGATCGGCATTCACGGCTGGATCCACGAGACCAACTCGCTGCTCGAGGCAGACGAGGAGCGGGCCCTGCTGGAACGCGCGGTCGCGTATTTCACCGAGGTCACCGGCGAGCGTCCGGTCGGCTACCGCGCCCCGTCGTGGAACTTCAGCCCCAACACTCTCGACATCATCCTGGACATGGACTTCCTCTACGACAGCTCGCTGATGGCCGACGACCGGCCCTACGAGATCGTCGCGAACGGCGAGCCCACCGGCCTGATCGAGCTGCCCGTGGAGTGGATCCTGGACGACGCCCCTCTCCTCAACCCGCGCGGCAACAGCTACAGCGCCCCCCGCGACGTCCTCCAGGTCTACATCGACGAGTTCGACCGCGCGTGGGAGGAGGGCACCATGCTGGTGCTGACCATGCACCCGCACTACATCGGCCACCGCTCCCGCATCCTCATCCTGGAAGGCCTGATCGAGCACATCAACGCCCGCGGCGACGTGTGGTACGCGACGCACCGGGCGGTGGCGGAGTATGTGCAGGACGGGTGAACGTAGCGCCGTCGGTCTGGAACGGGTGAACGGCAACCTGGGTGCACCGGGTGTAGTGAGTCCTCGGCCGATCCTCGGAGGCTTGATCCGGGTTGTTCGGTTGAACACATGGTAATCTTGCATTAGCATTGCAAATAATCACGAAAACACAGGTCCGGATCCGATGAAGGTCCGCGAGCGCCTGAAGCGTAGCGGTGGGTTTCCGGCCCTTTTCCGGCAAATCCCGTGCCCGGTCCCCGACTCATGATGCACTACCTGGAGCGAACTCTGGAGCCGGTTCTCAGGCAGACGGCGTTGGAGTTTCCGGCCGTCGTCCTGACCGGCCCGCGGCAGTCGGGGAAGACCACGCTGCTGCAGCAGATGTTCGGGGGCGAGTATTCGTATCTGTCGCTCGATCTTCCCGACGTTCGCGCCGCCGCGCTGGAGGATCCGCGCGCGTTCCTGGCTCGCTTCTCGCCGCCGGTCATCTTCGACGAGGTGCAGTATGCCACCGATCTGCTGCCCTACATCAGGGAGCGGATCGACGCCGCCAGGCACAGGCCCGGACAGTTCCTGCTGTCGGGATCGCAGAACCTCCTCCTGCTCGATCGCGTGACCGAATCCCTGGCCGGCCGCGCCGCGATTCTGCGCCTGCTGCCGATGTCGCGCCGCGAAGCCTTCGGAGAGTTGCACGCGCCGCTGGCGTGGGAGGCGGAATCCGGAACCGGGATCATGAGGACCGTTCCTCCCCGCGACCTGTGGGGCGAGTTCGTGAGGGGCGGGTACCCGGAACTGGTCGCGAACCCGGAGCGCGATATCCATCTCTGGCATTCCGGTTACGTCCAGACCTACCTGGAACGAGACGTCCGCAGCCTCCGGCAGGTTGGCGACCTCACCCAGTTTCAGAGCTTTCTGCGGGCCCTCGCGGCCCGGACGGGGCAGCTTCTGAATCTGAGCGGGCTTGGACGTGATCTGGGCCTGGCTGTCAACACGCTCAAGGCCTGGCTGTCGGTGCTGGAGGCGACCCACCAGGTCGTGATCGTCCGACCCTGGTTCGCCAACATCGGCAAGCGTCTGGTCAAGACACCCAAGGTCTATTTCGTCGATCCGGGTACGCTCTGCCACCTCACGGGCCTCAGGGACCCCGACCACGCGGCCCACGGTCCCCTGGCGGGGCAGCTCATGGAAACAGTGGTACTTGGCGAGATACTGAAGACGCTCACCCATCGCGGGGTGAGCCCGCAGGTGTATTTCTGGCGGACGTCGTCGGGGGTCGAGGTGGATTTCCTGGTCGAAGCCGGCTCGCGACTCGTTCCCGTCGAGGTCAAGAAGACCGCCACACCCCGGCCGGGCATGGCCCGTACGCTCAGGAGGCTTCAGCGAGATCTGGGGAGCCGGGTCGCTCCGGGATACCTGGTTCATGCCGGAGAGGGCCGGCTGCCCATGGGTTCCGGCGTGACGGCGGTCGGGATTTCGGAGCTCTAGCTTGATCAGGCCGTCGTTGGAGCCCCCCGTGATCATCCATCGGCCGCGCGGCGGTCCCGCAGCTCTCGGCTACGGGCTCCTGTTGCTGGTCCTGGCAACCGCCGGCTGCCGCCCGGGCACGACCGGGCCCACCCTCGCCGACCGGAACCGGGCACCGGTGGCGGCGGCGTCCATTCCATCCCTCACCCTGGTCGAGGGGCAGATGGTGCTTGTGGAGGTGTCCCCCTACTTCACCGATCCCGATGGCGACAGCCTGAGCTACGACGCCAGGACGGACGCGGCGGCTGCGCGGGTCGAGGTGTCCGGTAGCTTGGTGACGGTCACCGCGGTGTCTTCGGGGAGGGCGATCCTGACTCTGACGGCCCGGGATCCGGGCGGGCTCGCGGCCAGCCAGAGCACCGGTGTAACGGTGCGGCCGAACCGGGCGCCCGTGGCGACGGGCTCGATTCCGGCGGTGAGCCTCGCCTCCGGCCAGACGGCTCTGCTGGAAGTCTCTTCGTACTTCGACGACCCGGACGGGGGGGCGCTCAGCTACCAGGCTGCCTCCTCGAACCCGCGCGTGGCCCTGGCTTCGGTGTCCGGCCTGACGATGTCGATCTCGGGCGTGGCCGCGGGGACGACGACGCTGACGCTGACGGCCCGCGATCCCGGCGGCCTCACGGCGGCGCATGAGGTCGCGATTACCGTGGTGCCGGGTCCGATGCTCGGCTTCCGGGAGGACTTCGATGCGGGCCTGGAGGCGTGGGGCGTTGAACAGGCGGACACGATGCTGTCCGAGGGTGTGCTGGCGCTGACCAATCTCGAACGCGGCATCGCGGGCCGCGCGAATCGCGTCCTTGAGGCCCCGATCAACTTCTGGGAGGTGCGCGCACGCCTGGGACGCACGCAGACGGACAGCGTGGTCACGTCGGTGATCTTCGCTACCGGGCACGAACGCTTTGCGTGGTACGCACTCGATGTCGGGTCCGGCGTCTCGGTCGGCGGAGACGACACCAACTACCGGTTCTACGTGCTGGATCGGTCACGCTGGCCCCCGGAGAACCGCTGGGTGGTCATCGAGGGCACCTACGGCGTCTCGGATGCCGTTCACGACGATGCCGGCGAGTTCACGGAGATCGGCGCATCGCTGGACGGGGGCGAGCTGCGTGCGTGGGCCGGCGAGACCGAGCTCTTCGCGGTCACGCTCGGCAGCGACCATCCGACTCGCCTGATCGCGATCGGCCTGTGGGTCTTTCCCCTGGACGGGGCCGAGGCGAGAACCGCCCTCTTCGACTGGGTGGAGGTGAGCGGGACGCACACGGCCGGGGCCGCGACCGCGAGCGCCGCAGTGGACGCGCCGGCAGCCGCCACCGCAAAGCCTGCGGCACCCAGCGCTGCCACGGCCGCGGCGGCGCGGATGTTGCGGTTGTCCGAAGCCAGGCCGGGGACGCGCTGACGCCAAACGACCGTCACTTCGCTTTTTCGGGGTGCGGCCTCATGTTTCAGGCGGACCGACCTTGCGGCCGCAGGTCGGAAGCTCCAGCTACTCCACGCAAACAGGTATGTCTTTAATGACAGATTCGGGTCTGCTATCTGATTCCGGTGTCCACCCGTCCCGCGTGTCGCGGCGACGCCTGTTTCGTCCGCTGGCGCTGCTGGCCGTGACCTGGGCTGCCGCCTGCGGCGGAGACGGAGGCACCACCGAGCCCGCACCGGCGCCGCAGCCCAACCGGCCTCCGGCGGCGTCGGGCTCGATTCCGGCCCAGACCATGACGGCGGGCGAGTCGGTTACGGTGAGCGTGGGCGGCCTCTTCAGCGACCCCGACGGCGACGCCCTGACCTTGACTGCGATCTCGTCGAACGCGGGCGTGGCGAGCGTCGCCCTGTCGGGCACCAACCTCAACATTACGGCCGTGGCCGCCGGCAGCGCCACGGTCACCGTCACAGCCCGTGACCCCGCGGGGCTTTCCAGCGCGGCCAGCGCCAACGTGACGGTGATGGAGCCCAACCGGGCGCCGGTGCCGGCCGTGCCGGTCGCGCCCGCGCAGACGGCCATCGTGGGCGACACCCTGAACGTCGACATGTCGCCGTTCTTCAGCGACCCCGACGGGGACGCGCTGACCTACTCGGCGACCAGCGCCAACGCCTCCGTGGCCACGGTTACGGTGGCGGGCAGCGTGGTGTCCGCCGCGGCGGTGGGCGCCGGATCGACCACGCTCACGGTGACCGCGGCCGACCCGGACGGCCTGTCCGGCTCCCTCAGCGTACCTGTGACCGTGGAGCCCAACCGGCCGCCGGAGACGACGCAGGACTCACTTGCCTCGCTGAGCATTCAGGAGCGCAACACCGAGGCGGTGAACGTCGCCCAGTACTTCACCGACCCGAACGGACAGGCCCTTACCTACACGGCCGAATCGAACGACCCGGCGGTGGCGACCGTCTCCGTGTCGGGCTCGACGATGACGGTGACCGCGGTGGCGATCGGGACCACGACGGTGACCGTCACCGCGACGGATCCGTACGATCTGACGGCTTCGCTGAGCGGCACGGTCGAGGTGATCGAGCGCGTGAACCAGGCCCCCGAGGCGCAAGGAACGATCGGTGATATTTCGCGGTCGGCAGGGTGGTCGGGAACGCTGGAGCTGGAGGGCGACGATGTGCTCTTCGTCGATCCCGATGGCGACGAGCTGACCTACTCGGCGGAGTCGTCGGATCCCGGCGTAGCTGCCCTGGCGGTGGAGGGCAGCCTCCTCCGTGTCGCCACTCTGGCCGAGGGGATGGCGACGGGGACGGTCACCGCGACCGATCCGGGAGGTCTTTCCGCGTCTGTGTCCTTCGGCATAACGGTCCTGCCCGGCGCGGAGCTGATCTTCCGCGACGACTTCGACGACGACAGCAGCCTGGAGAACTGGGGGTTCGAGAACGCCGAGGGCGAGGTCTCGGAGGGCATTCTGAGAGTGACGAATACGGCGGACAGTGTCTGGGGCATCGTTGGCCGTGAAGTGGATCCGCCGATCACCTCCTGGGAAGTCCAGGCTCGCGTGGGGCGCCAGGCCGACACGATCCAGACGGCACTGTTCTTCGTGGTGCCATACCCCGGCGAGCGGAACACCGAGGCGTTCCGAATCCTCATCGGCACAAGGGTGCTCGACTTTGGAGACGGTGATACGGAGACGATCAACTACGGGCTTCAGGTATTCTTCGAGCCGGAGGGCCGGGAGGAAGGCTGGTACTTCATCACCGGTCGCGACGGAGTCGCTTTCCGCGGAATCTCCGATGCCATCAACGATGGTCCTGGGGAGTTCACGGACATGACGGTCAGGGTGCAGGACGGGCTGTTCCAGGCCGTGGCAGGAGAAGAACTCCTCTTCTCGGCTTCCACGGCCGCGGTGAGTTTCGGCGACGCGATTACGGAGATCAGCCAGGTTCACCTGTGGACCTTCGATCCCGCTCTCACCGCGCCAAGCCTCCTCGACTGGATCGAGGTCAACGGCGTCCCGGGCGAGGGCGGCACAAACGCCGCCGCCGCTGCCCACAGATACCGCACGGTGGTCCCGCTGGACGCCTTGAACGATGTCGGCGCGGTCCGGGAGGTGTCGCCCAGGGTCGTGGGCGAAGGACCACCGCGGCGCTCCCTGACCCCGGGTCGCCGTTAGAGTTAACGGGCCCCTCTGCAGGGTGTTGCAAAACCGCAGATGCAACACAGTGTTGCCTTTCCGAGAATGCAACACTGTAAAGAGGTGTGTGGAGGGGTGAGCTGCGGAGGTGCTCTCAGTCCAGCAGGGCCGGGAGCACCTCCCCCGCCGCCCCCCGCAGCGCCACCGTGGCGGATCGGGTGAGCGGGGTGTCCTCCAGATTCACCTCGATGAGGCTGCCGCCGGCCTCCAGAGTGGCCAGCGGGACCGCCGCCGCCGGGTAGACCACCGCGCTGGTTCCCACCACCAGGCATAGGTCGGCGCGTTCGGCCAGCGAGTAGGCGCGGGCCAGCACGTCGCCGTCGAGCGACTCGCCGAACAGCACCACGTCAGGGCGGCGCAGGCCACCACACGAGTCGCACCGCGGCAAAGCGTCTCCCAGCGGCTCGGCGGGAAAGCGCGCCTCGCAGCGGTTGCAGCGGTCCCGCCCGACCGCCCCGTGCAGCTCGACCGGAAGCGCCGGCTCCGCCGGCTCCTCGCCCGCCTCCTCCACCGCCGCGCGGGTGTGCAGGCCGTCTACGTTCTGGGTCACCAGCCCGGCCGCCCCGCGCCCGAGGAAAAACCGTGCCAGCGCGCGGTGCCCCGGGTTGGGAGCGCACCCCGCCAGGACCGACCGCCGCCAGTCGTACCACTCCCACGCGGTGCACGGATCCCGCGCGAACGCCTGCGGGGTGGCGAGATCCTCCGGCCGGTAGTTGCGCCACAGCCCGCCCGCGTCGCGGAAGGTCGGCACCCCCGACTCGGCCGAGATGCCCGCGCCCGTGAGCGCGACCACCCGCCGGGCCTCGCCTACCAGCCGCCGCGCCCGCTCAAGGTCGACCGAGGTGCTCAGAGGCCCCCCTGGATGGCCCCGCCCGCGGCCGCCGCCCCGTACGCCAGGATCGCGAATCGGGCCCAGCGGCCGGCGAAGCCCAACGCCAGGAACGCGGCGAAGTTGGTGCGCACGATGCCCGCTGCCAGCGAGATCACGTAGAAGGGCGGCAGCCCCACGAACGCGCTGACCAGGATCAGCGTCCATCCGGCCTGCTCGAGTCGCCTGGTCTTTTCGGAAGCGCGCTCGAGGTGGCGCGTCGCCCGGGCCGGCAGTCTCCGCGGCAGCCAGCGAGCCAGCGCGTAGAGGGCGGCCTTGGCGATCATCTGGCCCAGCGAACACACCGTAACTACCAGCCACACCTGGGGTCCGGGCACCGCGACGGCGGCCGCCGCCACCACGACTTCCGCGTTCACGAACGGCACCAGCCCGCTGGCCACGGAGGCCGCAAACGCCGATGACAGGAGCGCGATTTCCAAGGAGAGAGCCTCTGGGAGTGATGACTGCCTGACTCAACTTGACCGCCATGAGCCCGACGTACGATCTTCAAAAGCTATGGGTTCAAATGTAATGGCATCTTTGGAGCGCGGGATGAAACGGACCGGAGCACTCGTTGCAGCCATGGCGCTGCTCTCCCTGGGAGCGGCCCTGCCCGCCAATGCGCAGACCGAAGAGCGCGTGACCACCCTCGACGGCGTCTACACCGAAGAGCAGGCGGCGCGCGGGGCCGAGGTCATCGAGGCCGTCTGCCGCGAGTGCCACGACGACGAGGAGTTCGTCGGAGCCTTCATCCGCTCGTGGGCCGGCGCGAGCGTGGCCGCGCTCTTCGACGACATCTACTCCCTCATGCCCGAAGACCAGCCCGGCTCCCTCCCTGTCCAGCAGTACGCCGACGTCATCGCCTACATCCTGCAGTTGAATGGCCTTCCCCCCGGCGAAGTCGAGCTCGGCGCCGCCCGCGAGTCCCTGGAGCGGGTGCTGATCGAGGCCAATCGCCCACGCTAGCCTGGCGTCCCCCGAGGGTAGTGCCCTTCTTGGCGACGGGCGCTATCTTGGGCTCGGAATAGCGACGAAACGGCGATTTTTTTGCGACAATTCCCCGACAGGCCAAAAGGGATGTCCCGGGTCAATTGGCCAGGACCTTGCCTCGAGGAGAAGGGTCAGGTCGGTCTGAGAAGGAGGATGCCGGCAATGGGTAGATGGCTCTCAGGATCACTGCGCGTATTCTTCCTCCTGGCGCTCGTCGGCGCCCTTCCCGCGATCCCGGCTGCGGCACAGTCCACCGGATCCATCGAGGGCGCCGTAACCGACATCGCCGACGGCCGGCCGATCGCGGGCGCGCAAGTCTTCATCGAGGCGCTCGGCATCGGGGCGGTCACGGACGCCGACGGCCGCTATTCCATCCAGGATGTGCCCGCAGGCGCGCACCAGCTGTCCACCAACATCCTCGGCTACCTGGCGGCGACCGAAGGCGTCACGGTAGTCCCGGGGGAAGCCACCACGGTCGACCTGCAGTTGAGCTTCACGGCGCTCGAGCTCGACGAAGTTGTCGTGACGGGCACCAGCGTGGAGGCTGCAGCCACGGAGCTGCCCTACTCGGTTGCGGTGGCTGCCCGCCGCAAGCTGGAGGAACAGGGATTCCCGCTCGTGACCGAGTTCTTCAAGGCCCTCGGCGTGAGCCACGGGGTGGTCGGCGAACGGCAGAGCTGGTACAACGCCAACGAGATTGCCGCGGTGCCGGAGACCGTGGCCAACGTGAACCTGCGCGGCCTGGGGGCGTCGCGGACCCTGGTGCTCCTCAACGGCCGGCGCCAGGTGTATCTCCCGGCCCGCCTGATCGGCGGACGCTACGTCGACATCAACGCGTTTCCGTCGATCGCGATCGACCGCATCGAGGTGCTGAAGGAAGGCGCGTCCGCCATCTACGGGTCGGACGCCGTGGCCGGGGTCGCCAACTTCCTGACCCGCGGCGACTTCGAGGGAACGGAGGTTACCGCCTCGCACGAGTACTTCGCCGGCGCCGGGGACAGCAACGTGGCCGGCATCGTGGGACGGCGGCTGAGCGACCGCGCGCACGCGGTCCTGTCCGCGGAATACCTCACCCGCCAGCAGCTCACTCCCGAGGACCGCGACTGGGCGCTGCGCCCGTACGAGGCCGGCGCCGGTGCCTGGTCCTGGACCGGCAACCCGGGGGCGTTTCTCACGCCATACACGTCGGGCATGGAAAGCGCCGAAGACCTGGTTGCCACGCTGTCGGGGGCGCACTTCTCGGACGACGACATCTTTATCGATCCGGCCTGTCTCGACTTCGGCGGATACCTCGAGAGCTACACCTGCCGGTTCCGCTACCAGCCCTGGGACAACCTGCTCGAGCAGTCCAACCACTTCCGCGCCTTCGCGGAAATCAACGGCGAGGTGGGTGACAATTCCAGCTACCACATCGAGGGCCTCTGGGCCGAGGCGACGACGCCGGCCTGGGTGACGACGCCGTCGTTCCCGCCCATCAGCCCCTACGACGGGCTTCAGATCGTCCCCTCGGAGAACCCCGGGCGGCAGGCCTTCTGCCAGCAGCACGCGTCCAGCGTGGGTTTCATGGGCAGCGGCGATTGCCTGGAGAACGACTGGTACTTCTTCGGACGGCTGGTGGGACACTCCGGACCCGGCCGTACCCTCGAGCGGAATTCCCGTACCCAACGGGTGTCCGCGTCCCTGGACACGGGCCTCGACGCCCTGGAGGGGCACGACAACCGGCTGAACCTCGGCCTCAGCTATTCCCGCTCCTCGGGGAACGTGAATCAGCCGGCCGAATACGCCTACCGCAAGTTTCTCGCCTTCCGCGGCTACGGCGGACCCGACTGCGGGGTGGACGTGGTTGCCGATCCCGGTTCACCCTCGGGCATGGCGCTGGGTCCGACCGGCGGACGAATGGCGGGCCAGGGCAACTGCCAGTTCTACAATCCGTTCAGCAACGCGCTCCAGCATTCCCAGCAGCCGGGCGCGCGATTCGTCAGCGAGGCCAACCCCGACTTCTCACCGGGGCTGGCCAACGACCCCGAGCTGATCGCCTGGATCAACGAAGAGGTCGATGTGGTCAGCGCGGCCGACATGGTGGTCTTCGACGCCACCTTCTCGGGAAGCAGCGGCGCGGCCGACAACTACGCCCTGGGATACCAGTTCCGCTGGTTCGACGTGTCGGCGGACCCGAACGACGCCGGCAACCTGAACCTCAACCCGTGCTCCGTGCTCGGCAGCAGCGCCTGTCTGGAGCGGGCCGGCCCGTTCACCTTCACCACCGGGGTCTATCCCTACGACGCCAGCCAGACGGTGCACCGCTTCTTCGGCGAGCTCCCCATGCACCTGGCGGACAACCGCCTGCACATGCAGCTGGCCGCCAACTACGAGTTCTACGATGTGGCCAGCACCTTCAACCCGAAGATGGCCATCCGCTACGACATCACGGACCAGTTCGCGTTGCGTGGCTCGCTTCAGACCACCTTCCGCACGCCCTCGGTTGACGACCTGAACGAGGACCGCACGACCGCGCTCGCGTACGTCAACGAGGCCGGCGTCTACAAGGCGGTCGATACCTACGGGAGCAAGGATCTCGAGCCCGAGCAGGCGCTGACCTACAACGCCGGGTTCGTCCTGTCGGTCGCCGACGAATCGGGCTTCGTCCCGGTCCAGTTCACCGCAGACTACTGGAGCTACGACTTCGAGAACGTGATTGCGGTTGTGCCCTACAACGCCATCACCCGGCTATACCATGAGGGCGGCGGCGCCAGGGACGCGATCAAGGGGTTCGTGACCTGCTCCGACGGACGGGGAACCGGCACCTGCGACGTGACCGGCATCGAGCGCATCCACGTCGACCTCATCAACTGGCCCGGCGTCAAGACCTCCGGCCTCGACTTCCAGCTCACCGCCCGCTCCCAGGCCGGAGAGGGCATCTTCAACGCCGGCGTGGAGGCGACCTACACCAACAAGTACTCGATCGAGGCTGTGAATGTCGGTGGCGTCGAGATCGCGCCGGACTCGGAAGGCGCCGGACGCCTGAACAAGTACAACCCCATCGCCCCGCCCATCCCGAGTCTGAAGGGCAGACTGTTCGGAAGCTACGGCTGGTCCGACTACAGCGTCGTCGGCTACGTGAACTACATCTCGTCCTACAAGGATCACGACGAAGAGGGTAGCGAGGCCGAGAACATCGACAGCTTCCTGACGCTGGACGCAACCGCGCTCTGGCGTCCCTCGAGAGGCTTCGGGGTCTCCCTCTCGCTGCTGAATCTGTTCGATACCCCTCCGCCCTACGTGAAGTGGGAGCAGTCTTTCGACGGCTTCACCCACAGCGCCAAGGGCCGGCGCATCAAGCTCTCGGCGACGTACCGGGTGTTCTGAGGATACATCGGCCGCCAATCGCCCGGGCGCTGTAGAGGCCCGGCCGGGGCTGCCCCCCGTGGCAGCCGCGGCCTTCCCCTCGGCTTGGGGTCCTCGGGTTTCAGCGCCCCGCGCCGTCGTCCGAAATCGTTATCCGCAGCAGTTGCTCCAGCCGCGTCACGTGCTCTTCCAGCGCCGTGTGGAGCTGGTCGTAGCGGACGATCGCGTCCTGGCCGGGCTCCTGGTCGGCGCGCGTCAGGTTGCTGTACAGGTACTGCAACTGATCGACGAGCATCGGCCGCGAGTAGCGGATCGGCGCCGTGACCAGCTCGCGCTCGATCGCCTCGATCTCGTCCGCGAGGCTGCCGCCTCCACGCTCCCGCGCCTCGTTGATGCGGTGCACCGCCAGCCGTCCCTCGCTCAGCGCGTCACGCGCCTGCAGGGCCAACTCCACCTGCCGCTCCACCACCTGCACGCCGATCCCCTCGGCCGCGACGCGCGGATCCAGCATCACCTCGAAGGTGCGGCTCGCGCTCCAGTCGCCGGCCGCAAGGCGCGCCGTGTACATTCCCGGCGGCACCATCGGGCCACCCCGCCCCGACCGCGCCGGATTGGCGTCCCACGGCCCCGGATATGTCAGGTCCCACGTAAACCGGTGGGTCCCCGCGTCCGACGGGAGCCGCGGCGTGCCGAAGCGTTCCAGCCGCCACTCCCGCATCCCGGGCTCGGCGGGGACCGTGTATTCGCCGGGGCTCTCGCTCGAGAAGGAGCGCACGACCTCGCCGCTCGCGCCCACGATGTCGAGCGTGACCGGACCCTGCGCGGGCGAGGCCAGCATGTAGTCGATGTTGACGCCCGCCTGCGGGAACTCGGGCTCGTGGGGGAGCCGCCCGCCGAAGCCGGCGCGGTAGCGCAACCGGTAGGCGTCCCGGATCCCGAACAGATGCGCGTCGGCGCTGGCAACCCGTTCGCCGAGCTCGTGCAGCGGCGTGAGGTTGTCGATGATCCAGAAGCCGCGCCCCATTGTCGACAGCACCAGGTCGCCCTGCACCACCTTGATGTCCGTGATGGGCGTTGCCGGAAGGTTCAGCTGGAAGGGCTGCCAGGAGCCGCCGTCGTCGAACGAGATGAACATCCCGAACTCGGTGCCCAGGTAGAGCAGCCCCTCGCGGTCGGGATCCTCGCGCACGACGCGCACGGGATGGTTGTTCGGCACGCCGTTGTCGCCGGTCGTGATCCGCGTCCAGGTCGCGCCGTAGTCGTCGGTGCGGTAGGTGTGCGGGGTGAAGTCGCCCAGCATGTAGCGGAGGATCGCCACGTAGGCCTTGGCGGGGTCGTGATGCGACACCGCGATGGTCTGAACGCGCCCGTAGGGGCCGATGCCGGGGGGCGTCACGTCGTCCCAGTTGCGGCCGTTGTCGCGGGTGACGTGCACGGGGCCGTCGTTGGCCCCCGCCCAGATGACGCCCGGCTCCAGCACCGACTCCTGGATGTCGTAGAGGACGGAGAAGTGCTCCTCGCCGGTCACGTCGATGGTGATCGGCGCACCCGAGACGACCTGAGTTTCGGGGGTGAAGGCGGTGAGGTCCGGAGAGATGGTCTCCCAGAGCTGGCCGCCGTTGGTGGAGACGTGAACGAACTGCGAGCCGTGGTAGACCTTGTTGGGGTCGTGAGGCGAGACGTGGATGGGCACGACGCGCTGGAAGCGGTACTCCAGGTCGCGCGGGTTGTGCCCGTAGAGGTTTCCGAAGCCGACGTAGTACTGCGCCTCCTGTCCCGTGCGCCGGTTATAGAGCCCGAAGCGGCCCTTGCAGTTGGCGTAGACGATGTCCGGATCACCGGGCTTGGGCACCACCGGACCGGTCTCGCAACCCCCGTGGGCCTCCCAGGTCGACTGCGAGCCGCCGGGCTCCGAGCGTTCGGGCAGGCCGGGCACCGAGATGGTCGAATTGTCCTGCTGGCCGGCGTAGAGCCGGTAGGGGAAGTCGTCGGAGACGTCCACCTGGTAGAGTTCGGCGGTTGGCTGGTTGTACTGCGTGGACCACGTCCTGCCGCCGTCGAGCGAGACGTTGGCGCCACCGTCGTTCGACTGGATCAGGATGTCCGGGTTCTCCGGGTTGATCCACATGTCGTGGTTGTCCCCGTGGGGAGTCGGCTCCGCCACCCAGCTTTGTCCCCCGTCGACGGACTTCCAGTGGCCTTCCGCCATGCCCCAGAGGATGTCGGGATCGGTGGGGTGCCCTTCGAGGTTGTTGTAGTAGAAGGGCCGGTTGCGGATCGGCTGGAAGTCGGTGACCTGCCGCCAGGTGGCGCCGCGGTCGTCGGACCGGTAGACGCCGCCGGCGTCGGCGGGCGCCTCGATGAGCACGTACACGCGGTCGGGGTCGGCCGCGCTGACCGCGAGGTCGGACTTGCCGCGCAGGCCGGTGGGGAGGCCGTCGGTGGCGTGGTCCCAGCTGTCGCCGCCGTCGCGCGAAATGAAGACGCCGCCCTGCATGCCGCCCGAGATGATCGTCCAGGGCTTGCGCTCGGTCTGCCACATGCTGGCGTAGATGGTGTTCGGGTCGTCGGGCGCGAACTCCAGGTCGACGGCGCCGGTGCTGTCCGAGACGAAGAGCACATTCTCCCAGCTCCCACCGCCGTCGCGGCTGCGGTAGACGCCCCGCTCGTCATTCGGCGCGAAGGGGTTGCCGATGGCCGCGACGTACACGAGGTCGGGGTCGTCGGGGTGGATGAGGATCGCCCCGGAATTCCCGGTGGCCTCCAGTCCGATGTGCTCCCACGTGGCCCCGGCGTCGGTGGACTTGTAGACCCCGTCGCCGATGATCACGTTGCTGCGCAGGCCGTCCGAGCCGGTCGACACGTAGACGATGTTCGGGTCCGAGTCGGCGACGCGGATCGCGCCGATCGAACCGGTGCCGAAGTAGCCGTCCGAGATGTTGTGCCAGCTGTGGCCGTAGTCGGTGGTCTTCCACACGCCGCCGCCCGTGGCGCCCATGTAGAAGGTGGAGGCCTGGTCGACGTGGCCGGCGACGGCGGTGACGCGGCCGCCGCGGGAGGGGCCGACGTATCGGTAGTGCAAGCTTCCGAAGAGGTCGTCGCTGAAGGCTGTGGCACCGCCGTCCTGGGCAGCGAGGGGCGCGGGTGGGAGGAGGGCCGCGCCGGTGGCTGCGGCGGCGATCAGGGTCGTGATGGTCAGGAGCCTTCTCATCAGGGTCTCTCTCGGTTTGGGGCGAGGGTCGCAGTTTGCCGGTTGTTGAAACGGCCGGGCGTGCGGCCCGGACATGCATCAGAATGCGAAACTAACGCATGCGGGGCGAGCCCTGCCGGTTCGCCGCGTGCTAGCGCGCGGCGCGCAGCTTGAAGACGTAGAGAGCGTTTCCGGATGTGGGATGGCGGATCTCCGGAGCCAGCAGGCGCGGGACGATGCGCGGGCTGCCGCCCCCGAGGCCCGTAGTGACGGCCAGATATTGTTCGCCCCGTATCTCGAACGTCACGGGGAAGCCCTGGACCGATGTCCCCAGCCGGGTCTCCCACAGCACCTCGCCGGTCGCGACGTCGTAGGCGCGGAAGTAGCGGTCGACGTCGCCCGCGAATGCGAGGCCGCCGCCCGTGGTGAGCGCTGCGGTGAGGAAGGAGGCGCGCTGTTCGACGCTCCAGACCTCTTCGAGGGTGCGCACGTCGTAGGCAGCCAGCTTGCCCAGCCGGCCGTCCGTGCCGGGCATCTCGGCCCAGTCACGGTCGGCGCCCGTGCCGCCCGAACCCACCTCCATGACGATCTCGCGGCCGGAGATCTCGAGGCAGCTCTGCGAGAGCGGGGTGACGAGCAGGTTCGTTTCCGGGCTGTACGCCATCGCGTGCCAGTTGTGGCCGCCCGCCGTGCTCGGGCACACGGAGATCCACTCGCCCACTTCGGCCTTCATGATGTCGGCGCGGTAGGTGACCTCGCCGGTCTCGGGGTCGATGTGGTCGAAAACGTTCTGGTACACGGTCTCGCGGTGCGCGAGGAACTCGCCCGTCTCGCGGTCGAGCTTCCAGAAGATGCCGTGCTTGCCGATGGCGAAGAGGAGCCTGCGGCCATCGACATCCACGAGCAACTGTTCGAAGGACTCGTCCAGGTCGAGCGCCTCGGCGGGTACGTGCTGGCGATACCAGGCCAGTGAGCCGTCGGCCGCGTTCATGGCCAGCGTGGAGCTGGTGTAGAGCGCCGGGTCGAGGGTGGTGAGGCCGCGGCTGGCGGGCACCCAGGGCTTGGCCTGCGCCGTGCCCCAGTAGATGAGCCCGAGCGCCGGGTCGTAACTGCCGGTGGTCCACGCATCCCCGCCGCCCCGCAGGTGGAGGGGCAGGTCGCCCCAGGTGTCGCCCCCGGGCTCGCCGGGGCGCGCGATGGTGTAGGTGCGCCACACCTCCTCCCCGGTGTCGGCGTCGTGCGCGGTGATGAAGCAACTGTCCTCGTAGAAGCGCCCGCACCCGTTGATGCCGTTCACCACAAGCCCCTCCACCACGAGGGGGCCCGCGACGTTGGTGTAGCCCTTGCGCGGGTCGGCGACCTGGGTGTCCCACACGGTCTTGCCGGTACGCGCGTCGAGGGCGACCACACTGGCATCCTTCGTGGCCAGGAAGACCTTGTCCTGGTAGAGCGCCAGGTTGCGCATCTGGTTGAATCCGCCCGGACGGATGTGATCGGGGAACTGGCGCCGGTACTCCCAGAGGAGGTCGCCGGTGGCGGCGTCGAGCGCCTGGATGATGTTGCCCGGGTTGGCGAGGAACATGATCCCGTCGAGCACCAGCGGCGTGGGCTGGCTGGTCCCGTCGGCCATGGCCCACACCCAAGCCAGCTCCAGGTCGGCGACGTTCTCGCGCCGGATCTGGTCGAGCGGGCTGTACCCCCACGCATCGTAGGTGCGCCGGTACATGAGCCAGTCGGCCGGATCGGGGTCGCGCAGCATGGCGTCGGTCACGGGGGTGAGCGGGCCGATGCCGCCCTCCACGGTAGTGAGGCCGGTGGCGCGTACCAACTCCCCGGTGGGGATGGCGGGCCGGTTGACGGCGGGAGCGGCCGCAGCGGCCGGAGCGGGCTCGGCGGCGGGAGCGGGCTCGGCGGCGGCAGACATCTCCCCCGCGAGCACATCCCCGATCGCCTGCCCGGAGGCCAGCACGCCCAGGTCGGCCGCTGCCCCGTTGGCCGAGAGCAGGAAGGCGGTCACCGCCAGGTACTGCGCCTCGGTGAGGGTGCCGGGCTCCTCCGGGGGCATGTCGCGCACCACCGCCAGCAGCTCGTCGAGCGGTGCCGTCCGCCAGGCGGCGAGGAAGTTCCGGCCCGCCAGTTCGGGCGCCTCGAAGTCGCCGCTCAGGTCGGCGCGGTGGCATTCCGCGCACGAGCGATCGTACACGCCGCGCCCGGCCTCGACCTGCTGCGGGACGAGGCGCACCGTCTCCTGCCCGGCGAGGGGGGTGGCCAAGGCGAGCGGAGTCGCCAGGGCGAGCGCCGCGAGCGGTGAACTGACCGGGGCCAAAGTCGCCGCGTGACACGTCCCGCCCCGTGAAATGCGCCCGAAACGCTCCATCATATCATCAGTAGATATCAGTAGTAATCACCAGTAATCATCAGTACATCGCGTCGTCAGTCAGTGCGTCAGCGCGTACAGCACGATGTTGATGCCGAGCGCGTACGACTCCGGGGAGAACCGGAAGAAGAACGACTCGTCCTCGCCCTCGCGCTCCCAGCCGTCGGCGATGTCGGTGTTGTGCGTCATCACCACCATCGCCCGCCCTTCCTCGTCGAAGATGGCGCGGAAGTGAACTTCGGCGCTCTCGAACCCGCGCTCCGACGTCGCTTGCCGCCCGGTCCGGTACCAGTACTGGATCGAGGGCACCTGCGGTACGTTGCGCACCTGGTACAGCCCGTTCAGCAGCAGGTGGTCGCTCGGTACGTCCTGGATGAAGTGATCGGGGAGCACCTGGCGCATGGTCTCTTCCCAGTGCTGCCAGGCGCGGTCGCCCCAGAAGTCGTCCACGTAGAGAAAGCCGCCCTTGAGGAGATAGGTGCGCAGGCGCTCGATCTCCTCCGGGTCGAAGCCGACCGTCCCCACATCCGACATGAAGACGAAGGGACATTGGAAGATCTGTTCGTCGTCGAGCGTCACGACCGCGTAGAAGGGCTCGCCGTCCTCGGAGCGGCTGACCGCGCTGGTGGTGAGCTGGGAGAAGCGCAGCGAGAAGTTGGCGTCCGAGTTGGGATAGTCGGTGCGCCATCCCTGGCCAAGCGCCTCGTTGCGCACGCTGCGGTAGGCGATGCGGCAGAAGGTGAAGCCGAACTCGGCTGCCTCCCCCGGGTTGGCCATGGGCGCGCGCCGGGACCAGCCGCGTCCCCAGCGCTGCGCGCTCGCCGGGCTGGGAAGGACCGCCAGGGCAACCGTCCATGCCGTGGCCAGGACGAGCGCCCACGTGCGCACTCCGGCCGACGGGACGAGCGGCCCGGCGGCCCGAAGCGCGGCCCGGTCGTGCATCAGCAGCGCGCCGTCATCTAGAAGCGTGCCGACATCAGCCAGACATCGGCGTTGGCCCAGTATTCCATGCGCTCGGCCAGCGTCTCGTCGGCTTCCGCGTCCCGGCCCTGGGCCCGGAGCGCGCGCTCCAGCCCGAAGAGCGACCAGCCGTTGTGAGGATGGTCCTCGAGCGCGGCGCGGAACACCTCTTCGGCGTCCGCATGGCGTCCGGCGTCGTTGAGGATGGCGCCCAGCCAGTGGCGAGCCGCGAAGTTGAGGGGCTCGGGCTCGTCGTAGCGGAGCCCGTCCTCGACCTCGATGGCCTCCTCGAGCACGCGCACGGCGCCGTCGACATCGCCTTTGGCGAACAGCATCTCGCCCTCGAGAATCCCTCCCACCACCGTGATGAGATCGACCGCCGAGTGCCCGCGGAAGGGCGCCTCGTCGTCGAGCGCACCGCGCGCCTCCCTCAGCCGCTCCATGTAGAAGGCGGCGCTGTCGGGCTGCTCCATGCGCAGATGGGCAAAGCCGCGTCCGAAGTCCCAGAACCCGGCGAAGAGCGGCTGCTCGGGCCGCTCCTCGATCGCCAGCACGTCCTCCCAGAAGCCGAAGCGGACGCCGGTGAGCGACTCGTAGAAGTTGCCGCCCGACACCAGCTTGCCGTAGTTGCGCGAGGCCCGCATGGCCACCGCGCCCTCGCCCGCCATCGATGCGGCGAAGAGCAGCATGTGCAGGTTGTGCGACGGGTAGATGGCGTAGCCCAGGTCGTGGTTGGCCTTCTGGTCGGAGTGCCACGCGTGCGTGTTGGCGATCACCGCGTCATGCCAGCGCCCGATCCGGTTGTAGGTGTGCGAGGGCATGTGCTGGATGTGGCTCGCACCCGGGATCGACTGGCCGAGGTGGTCCGCGCACGCTTCCGCCTTGCCGGGGCTGGTGGTGGGTTCGGTGGCGTGAACGTAGAGATGGCAGGCGCCCGGGTGGGCGATGTTCAGCGCGAGGGTCTGCTCGAGCACCGCGTGGATCTTCTGCACCTCGGGGTTCCCGATGTCCCAGTAGCCGCGCCGGGGCTGGAGCAGCATGAGCGACTCGCCGAAGAAGGTGCCGACCTCGATGTCGCCGGGATGCGCCTCCCACACCTTCTCCATGGCGGTGGCGTAGGCCTTGTCCAGCTCCAGGCGCTGCTCGTCGCCCTCGTGCTCGGGCGCGTAGCGGACGATCATCGCGTCGATGAGGGCCCGCTCGACGTCGGTACCGGATTCCGCCGCCAGTTCCTTCGCCCTGTGGATGGCGGCGTAGGCGGTGGGGGCGTCCTCGGGGAGCATCGCGCCGTTCAGGTAGCGGCCCAGCGACCAGGCCTCGCCGAACCAGCACATGGCGCACTCGGGATCGTGGCGCTGCGCTTCCTTGAAGGAGCGGTTGGCGTCCGAGGGCGTGAAGGCGTACATGAGCTGCATGCCCTGCGTGAAGTACGCCTGCGCTGCTTCGGAGTCGGTGGTGATGGTGCGCGAGTAGGGCCCGAGGGCCGACGAAATGAGCAGAACCTCTTCGCCATCGGGAGCCGGACCGGGCCCGTGCTCGTCGTGCTGGGCGGAAAGGGGCGCCGGTGCCAGGGCGAGCAGGACCGGCGCGGTGCTACAGATGCAGGCGAGAACGAGGCGAAGGTGTTTCCGGGTCATGGCGCAGCCTCCTGAGGATGAGTCCGATTCTCCTCGCAAACTGCCCCGATGAAGGGATGTGCGCCAGAGATGTCGACATGGGACCCGTGCCGGTGCCGCGCCTTGTCATCTCAGCGCCCGCGCGACCTGAGGTCGCGGTCGAAGTCCTCGAGATCGCGGTCGTAGTCCGTCGTCTCCCGGCCCCGGGCTTCGTGCGTGCGCCCCCCGGCCCGCTGGCGCTCGATCATGTCGTCGAGCCAGCGCTCCGCGGACTTGCTCTCGCGCCGCGCAAGGTCCTCGACCCGCTCGATGAGGGTGTCGGCGTCGGATCCCAGCACGCGCCGCTCGCCGATTCTGGCGCCGATCCCGGGCTGGTCCGGCCAGAGCATCTCCCCCGTCTCGGCGAAACCCTTCGTGCTGTGCAGCCTGAGCCACCGGTCGAAGCGCGAGCACAGCCGGATGACGGCGTAGAAACGACGGGGACGCCTGCCGCCCCCGGCGATCATGTCGATCACGATCGCGATGACCGACAGGCTCATCAGGACCGCATCCTTGACCCCGTCCAGCGCGAGCTTGACCTGGAAGACCACGAAGTCGCGGAAGGCGACCGAGCGGGTGACGACGGGAAGGGAAGGGTTGCCGGATCGGTTCATGGGGTCTTCATGTCTGGGGGTGGCCGATCCCATGGATCGGTGTCGACCCGCAAGCGATGCGTCCGATCGACCCGTCTTCATTACGTTCACACATGGGTCTCGTGCAATATCAACAGGGCGCGGGCTCTACGGGAGCAGCGCCGGCAGGTGTCGCAGGAACCCCACGGGAGGCATGACATGGGCCCCTTCCTGAAGACGGCCCTGTTCACGGTGGTGGTGCCCACCAGCGTCGCGGTCCTGATCCCGCTGTTCATCGGGGGCGACCGAGCGGCCGCGGACGGCCTGGTGCGTGTCTTCGCCTTCCTTCTCCTCGCCGTGGGCGCCCTCCTCTACCTGCGCTCCGCGTGGAACTTCGCGTCGTTCGGAAGAGGCACGCCCGCGATCACCGACGCGCCCAAACGGCTGGTGACCCGCGGGTTCTACCGCTACACGCGCAACCCCATGTACGTCGCCGTGCTGAGCGCGGTCGCCGGATGGGCCATCCTGTACAGGGCGCCGGTCCTGTGGGCCTACGGAGCCGCGCTGTTTGTCTTCTTCTACCTGTTCATCCGGTTCTACGAGGAGCCGCGCCTCACGCGGGAGTTCGGGGAGGAGTACATGGCGTACATGAAGCGGGTCGGGCGGTGGCTGCCGCGCGGAATGGGCTAGGCGTTGTCGCCAGCCCCAACGGATGGGCGTCGGGGCGCGACCCGCCTATTCCTTGAACAAGTCGGAGTGGGTACCGGTACGGACCAGGTGCAACTCGTTACCCTTGACCTGGTAGATCACGAGCCAGTCCGGTTCGATATGAGCCTCCCGGTAGCCCTTCCAGATTCCTCGCAGCGGATGATCGCGATGACGCGTGGACAAGGGCTCCCGCTGGACCAGCGATGCCAATAGCGCCCGTAGCTTGTCCATGTCCTTACCCCGGGCTCTTGCTTTCCTGACGTCGCGCTTGAACCGCGAGGAGCGGACGGGGATGAGCATCTCAGATGTCGAGGTCGCGGAACAACTCCTCGACGCTGTCGAACCGTCGGCCCTTGCCGTCGGCCAGTTCCTTCATGGCTGCGACGGTCGTCCGATTGGGCACCTGAATGGTGAAGGGCAGCCGCTTTTCCTCTGCTACGCGCAGCATCAGGAGGCGGATCGCGTCGGACACGGTCAGGCCCATGGCCTGGAGTGCCTCGGTGGCGCGTGTCTTGGTCTCGCTGTCGATGCGGGCGCGCACAACAGTGTCGGTACTCATCCTGGATCTCCCCTTTCTGACATGTCCACATTGTGGCTACACTGAGTATCGCTCGCAAGTGTCCCTGCTGGATCGGCTAGAAGAACCAGTTGGCCGACACGAAGAGCACTCTGGGGATGGCCCCGTATTCGGATGCCAGTGTGGGCGTGAGGTTCTCTACCATCGGGTCGTCACCCACGCCGAAGAAGGCGCCCAGGCGGAGCGCAAGGCTCTCCGACGCCGAGTAACTCAGGCCCGGAGACACGAGGAACGACCCGTCGCGCAGGCTTCCGAGCCACAGCGCGCTCGCCGAGACCAGCGGGTGCAGCGCGTACGAGAGCTGCAACACGCCCGTGTCGCGGCCGAGCACCTGCATCTCGCTCTGCGCGAAGGCGCGGCTGGTCGCGGTGGTGATGAGTTCGTCCGGGGAGGTCGCGCCCAGGCCGTCGTGCTGGTATTCGATGACGACGTAGAGGTCACGGGCCGCGATGAGGAAGGTGCGGTCGAGCCCGACTGCGGCGCGTGCGACCGTGCGGCCGTCCAGGTCACGCGCGGCCGCTTCGGCCCGGAGCGCCCACGACCCCAGCGCTCCGCTCAGGAAGGCCGCACCCCCGAAGGTGTCGTGGACGACGCCCGCCCATCCCCCCATATCCCAGCCCGCGGCGTTGGTGCTCGCGCGAGCGACCAGGGTGAGCGTCTCGCGTTCGCCGCTGCGCGCGGGGCGTGCCACCACCTCGAACTGCGTAAACGTTCCCCGGTAATAGCGCAGGCGCGCGGCGTCCACCCCGATGCGGTACTCGCGGAAGGGGTCGGAGGGATCGAAGGGCGAGAAGGGGTCGGCGGGCGTGAGGAAGAGCGTGGTTGCCCACGATACCGGCTGCCGGCCGACGGTGAGGTCGGCATTGGCACCCAGGTCCACCCGCAGGTTCAGCCGGTCGAACCGGTGCCGCCATTCCGCGCGCTTGCCTGAGTGGAGTTCGCCGTCCAGCGAGAGCCAGTCGCCTCCGGAGACCGTCCCCGCAGCGGTGAAGAGCTGTGCGCCGGGCGCGCCGGCCTGACGTAACGTCAGGGTTTGCTCGTACGCGGCGTCGAGACGCAGCGGCCCGGGCGATGCGTTCCACATGAGGCGCAGGCGCTGCACGTCCGACGCGCCCGCCGGCCCGAGCACGCTTTCCTGCACGTGCGTGCCGACGTTCAGGTAGTAGCCGGAGAGGCCGGGCTGCTGGGCGACGGCGGGCAGGGGGAAGAGCGAGAGGGCCACGACGAGGCAGGGAAGCGCGAGGAACGGGCGAGTTCCGCGCGAAGGCCCGGCCGACGCCTCTGCCGCCGTGCGCGCGGGTTCACACCGGGTGATCGCGGCCATCATCGGTGCCCATTGCAGCCCCGCCTATCTGCGGATCCGCTGCACCTCCAGCAGCCGCCGGCGCACCTCCTCGGCAGTCCCTTCCTCCTCCAGGTCGCTCCAAAGCTGGGCGATCGTAGCCGCATCCACATACCCCGGGACCGTCGTGCTCCATCCCTGCTCGGCCCGGTAGCGGTCCACGGCATCCACGGCATCCTGCGAGTAGACGTTCCAGTCGTCATCCTGGGGCGATACGTCGGCGGCGCCGGGACGGTAGTAGCCCAGCTCGTGGAGCATGAGCTTGAGCTGATAGACGTCGCGGCCGATTTCCTGCTGGAGGATGCGGAAGCCCAGGGTCTCGGAGATGGCGTCGTAAATGCGGCGCATCTCGGCGAGCGGGTCCTCGTGCTCGCACACGTTGATCTGCACGGTGAGGCCGTCCTCGCGGCGGGCCATGCCGGGGCGCGGATCGGCGACGATGACCGCGGCGGACTGGGCTTCACCGTGGCGCGCATCCCCGCCCACAAGGTGTCCGGCCTGCAGGGCCTCGATGAGCCGGTCGGCCAGGTGGCGGGCCGCCCCTTCGCTGGACTCGAAGCTTTCGCCCACGGCATCGACGACTTCCGGCCCGACGAGGGTATTGCCCTGCGCCACGTAGTTGGGGCCCGCGCGATGGCCCGCCCACTGGCTGCGCGTCCCTGTGTGCTGGGCGGAGCGACCGTCCACGCCGATCACCCCGATCTGGCGCCGGGCCGCGTTTTCGTCTGCCGCCAGGCGCTGGGCGAGCGCGTCCTCCGGGGAGACGCCCTGCTCGATCAGGTCGAGGAGTTCGTAGCCGTATTCGGTGCGGGTCGCCGCCTGGGTCGCCACCGCGCCCACGCCCTTGCGCACCCATGGCACGCCATTGCCCACGCACGCGTTGCGTGTGGTGACCGCCACCCCCGATTCTCCGGTGGCGGGGTCGATGGCCGCGATCGAGAAGGTGTGGAAGACGAGCTCTTCGCCCGTACGCCACCCTGCCGGTTCCTGTGCGCGGGCCTCCGCCGCAAGCGCGAGCGCCACGAGCGTCAGGGTCATCATTCGTCGAGCGATCATCGGTCCTCCTCGGAGTGGTGTTCCACGGCCTGCCACCGGCCGGGGGACGGCCCGCCGCCCAGCGTGGGAAGCGCCCGTCCCCGGGGAAGGAGCAAGCTGCCGCCAAGGTAGGGCGGCGCGGCGCGGCAACAAAGATTGCGTCAGCGGCGACACCCTAGATAAACTCGGCGGGACCGGTTGCGTCGATACGGCAGAACGGCGCCCGTGAATCTGACTAATCGATGCTTTTGTTGATGCATCCTCATCTTGCGAAAGGAGGATCGATGCCCGCGGTAACGATGACGGTGAACGGGGTTTCGCGCTCGGCGGATGTCGAGGGCCGCACCCTCCTGGTCGACTTCCTGCGCGAGCAGCTGGCGCTGACCGGGACTCATGTGGGGTGCGACACCAGCCAGTGCGGGGCCTGTGTCGTTCACATGAACGGCCAGTCCGTGAAGAGTTGTACCTGCCTCGCGGTGGACGCCGACGGGGCGGACGTGACCACGATCGAAGGGCTCGCGAACGGGGCGGACCTGCATCCGATGCAGGAGGCGTTCCGGGAGCACCACGGGCTGCAGTGCGGGTTCTGCACGCCCGGGATGGTGATGAGCGCCATCGACCTGGTGAACCGGAATCCGAGCCCGAGCGAGGGTGAGGTTCGGCACTGGCTCGACGGCAACTTCTGCCGGTGCACCGGCTACCACAACATCGTCAAGGCCGTCATGGCCGGCGCGGACGCGATGGGAGGTGGGTCATGAGCGACAACGGCAGCAACGGCACCGGCTTCATCGGCGCGTCGCTGAAGCGCAAGGAGGACGCGCGCTTCCTCACCGGACGCGGCCGCTACACCGACGACATCAACCTGCCCGGGCAGTTGTACGCCCACTTGCTGCGCTCGACGGTCGCGCACGCGAACCTGGGGAGCGTCGACACCAGCGCGGCGGAGGCGGCGCCGGGTGTGCACGCGGTGTTCACCGGACCCGACATGGAGGGCGTGGGCGGCGTCCCCACCGGGTGGCTGATCCACTCGAAGGACGGGTCGCCCATGGTGGAGCCCGCGCACCCGGCCATGGCCATCGGCAAGGTGCGCCATGTGGGCGAAATCGTGGCCATCGTGGTCGCCGAGACCCGCGACCAGGCGCGCGAGGCGGCGGCCCTGATCGACGTCGACTACCAGGATCTGCCCGCTGTGGCCTCCCTCGAGGCGGCCCGCGCGGATGGCGCTCCGCTGGTATGGGATGAGGCCGACGGCAACCTGTGCTACGACTGGGAGGTGGGGGACCGCGCGGCTGCGGAGGCGGCCATCGACGGTGCCGCCCACACCGTCTCCATCGACGTGGTGAACCAGCGGCTGGTGCCAAACGCGATCGAGCCGCGCGCCGCCATCGGCAACTTCGACCCGACGACCGGCGAGTACACCCTCTACACCACCAGCCAGAACCCGCACCTGATCCGGCTGCTGCTGGGCGCCTTCGTGCTTGGGCTGCCCGAGCACAAGCTGCGCATCGTGGCGCCCGACGTCGGGGGCGGCTTCGGGTCGAAGATCCCCCATTACGCCGAAGAGGCGATCCTCACCTGGACCGCGGGCCAGCTGGCCAGGCCGGTGAAGTGGACCTCGGACCGCTCGGAGGCGTTCGTCTCCGACACCCAGGGCCGCGACCACATCAGCACGGCGACCCTCGGGCTTGACGAGGACGGCAAGTTCGTCGGCCTCAAGGTCTCCACCCAGGCCAACCTGGGCGCGTACCTGTCCACCTTCGCGACCTGCGTGCCGACCTACCTGTACGGCATCCTGTTCGCGGGGCCGTACACGACCCCCGCCATCTACTGCGAGGTCGAGGGGGTGTTCACCAACACCGTCCCGGTGGACGCTCTGCGGGGGGCGGGGCGGCCGGAGGCCACCTACCTGCTCGAGCGCCTGGTCGACAAGGCGGCCGCCGCGACCGGCATCGACCGGGTCGACATCCGGCGCCGCAACTTCATCCGCGAGTTCCCCTACCAGACGCCGGTCGCGCTCCAGTACGACCAGGGCGACTACGACGCCACCCTCGATCTCGCCCTCGAGGCGTCGGACTGGGACGGCTTCGAGGCGCGCCGGAACGAGGCGGCCGGCCGGGGCAAGCTGCGCGGCATCGGCATCTCCACCTTCATCGAGGCGTGCGGCATCGCGCCCTCGGCGGTGGTGGGATCGCTGGGCGCGCGCGCGGGCCTGTACGAGGTGGGCAGCGTGCGCGTGCATCCGACGGGCTCGGTGTCGGTCTTCACCGGCACGCACAGCCACGGGCAGGGACACGAGACCACCTTCGCCCAGATCGTCGCCGAGACGCTGGGCGTGGATTTCGAGGCCGTCGACGTGGTGCACGGCGACACGAACGCCATCCCGTTCGGCATGGGCACCTACGGGTCGCGCTCGCTGGCGGTGGGCGGCACGGCCATCTACAACGCGGTGCAGAAGGTCATCGCCAAGGGCAAGAAGATCGCGGCGCATCTCCTGGAGGCCTCAGAGGAGGACATCGAGTTTGCCGACGGCAACTTCACCGTGGCCGGGACCGACCGCTCCAAGAGCATCGGCGAGGTCGCGCTGACGGCGTACGTGCCCCACAACTATCCCGAGGGGCTGGAACCGGGGCTCGAGGAGACCGCGTTCTACGATCCGCTCAATTTCACCTTCCCGGCGGGGACCCACGTCGCCGAGGTGGAGGTGGATCCGGAGACGGGCGAAGTGGAGCTCGTCGCGGTGACCGGTGCCGACGACGTGGGCCGTATCATCAACCCCATGATCGTCAACGGGCAGTTGCACGGGGGCCTGGCTCACGGCATCGGACAGGCGCTGCTGGAGCACTGCGAGTACGACGACGAAGGCCAGCTGGTGACCGGTTCGTACATGAACTACACCATGCCGCGCGCGGGCGACCTGCCCAACTTCAACATCAACCACAACACGACCCATTGCACCCACAATCCGCTGGGCGTGAAGGGAGTCGGCGAGGTCGGCTCCATCGGCGTTCCGCCCGCGGTGATCAACGCGGTGGTCGACGCGCTGAGCCCGCTGGGAGTGACCCACATCGAGATGCCCGCGACATCACAGCGGGTCTGGCAAGCAATTCAGGCCGCACAGGCCCAGGACTGACCGGAGGCGAACGTGGACGATTTCCAATATCACGCACCGTCTTCGGTTGACGGTGTCCTGAGCGCCCTCAGGGGCGCGGACGACGGCAAGGTGCTCGCGGGCGGAATGAGCCTCGTGCCCGTCCTGAAGCTGGGCATGGCGGCCCCGAGCGATCTGGTGTCGCTGCGCAACGTGCCCGGACTGAGCGACATCGAGGATCACGGGCACTGCCTCAAGATCGGGGCTTGCTGCACGCACGCGCAGGTTGCGGCTTCGAGCGTGGTGCAGGAGCGCATCCCGGCGCTGGCGGCGATGGCCGGCCGCATCGGCGACCCCCAGGTGCGCAACTGCGGCACCATCGGGGGCTCGGTGGCGCACAACGACCCCGCGGCCGACTATCCGGCGGCGTGCGTCGGGCTGGGGGCGACCATCATCACCGACCGGCGCAAGATTTCGTCGGACGACTTCTTCGGGTCGATGTTCGAGACCCCGCTGGAGGAGGATGAGCTGGTCACCGCCGTGTGCTTCCCGATCGTGGACCGGGCCGCGTACGCGAAGTTCGAAAACCCGGCGTCGAAGTATGCGGTCGCGGGGGTCATGGTGGCCGAGGGTGACGACGGAGTGCGGGTCGCGGTGACCGGCGCGGGCGCGGGGGTCTTCCGGGTGGCGGAGATGGAGGCCGCGCTGGCGGATGACTTCTCGGCCGATGCGGTGTCGGGGATCGGCGTGTCCTCGGACGGGCTCCTGTCCGACAACGTGGCGGGCGCCGAATACCGGGCCCACCTGGTCACGGTAATGGCGAAGCGGGCCGTGGAGGCCTGCGGCTAGCGGAGCCGGACGAACCGGCAGATGAAAGAAAAAGAGGGGGCGCGGGGCCGCGCTGAGGCGAGCGGTCCTGCGCCCTCGCCGCGTTCGGTCGACGGGGAGGGCGGTCCTGCACCCCTTCCCCGGTCCGTGGACGAGGCCGTGGCGCTGCTCGGCAGCCAGGGGTACGTCGCGGATGCGAGCCTGGGGACTGCGCTCTTTCTGGCGCTCGAGCTGGGCCGCCCCCTGTTCCTGGAGGGAGAGGCCGGGGTAGGCAAGACAGAGCTGGCCCGGTCGGTGGCCGGCGCGCTGGGCAAGCCCCTGGTGCGGCTCCAGTGCTACGAGGGACTGGACATGGCCGCGGCGGCCTACGAGTGGAACTTCGCGAAGCAGATGATCCACATCCGGGCCGCGGAGCTGGGACGGGACGGGCGTGCAGACGACGGCGCGTCCGGTCTTCGAGGTTCGCTGCCCGCCGCCGAACGTGACGTCTTCGGAGAGGAGTTCCTGATCCGGCGTCCCCTGCTGCAGGCGCTGGACCCGCCCGGCGGCGTGGCTCCCGTGCTGCTGATCGACGAGCTCGACCGCAGCGACGAGCCCTTCGAGGCCTATCTCCTCGAAGTACTCGCGGACTTTCAGATTACCATTCCCGAAATGGGCACGATCCGGGCGGAGACTCCGCCGGTAGTGGTCATCACCTCCAATCGCACCCGCGAGATCCACGACGCCCTCAAGCGCCGCTGCATCTACCACTGGATCGACTATCCCACGGCGGAGCGGGAGATGGCGATTCTCGCGTCGCGGGTTCCGGAGGCCCCGGCGCAGCTCAGCGGCCAGGTGGTGGGGTTCGTGCGCAGGGTGCGTGAGATGGAGCTCTTCAAGCGGCCCGGCGTCGCCGAGACCCTGGACTGGGCGCGCGCGCTGATGGCGCTGGACCGCCGGGTCCTGGACCGCGAGACCGTGAATCGCACGCTGGGCGTGCTGCTCAAGTACCAGGACGACCTGGAGCAGCTGCGGCGCGACGGGGGTGTCGAGGAGGCGATGGCGGGGGCGGAGGATCAGTCATGAAACGTCTGATGGTCGCGTGCCTGCTGCTGGTTGCGCCGATACAGGCCCAGGATGCGCCGGGAGTGCTGATGCTTGAAGCAGGTATCGACGGCGGCAACAGCATCGCCTGTCCCGGGCACTACGTCGGCGTCCAGGCCCGCGTCGCCGACCCGGTGTCGGTGTACGCCAACGTTGACAACTGGCGTTGCATCGATGCCGCGGGCACGACCAGCCGGGGAGGGCTGTCCGTCCGGCTCGGACGCGCCGATTGGCTCGTGCGGCCAGCGGCCCGCGTGGGACTCGCGTACGATGGTGACGATATCCTCCCTACGCTCGGCGCCAGCTTGACGCTCGGCCGGCGGTACGGCGGACGGGTGATCCTGGACCGGCAGTCGCTGGCAAGCAGTGACGATGCGCTCGTCCTGTTCCAGATCGGCGGCTACATCTCGTTCTGAGTGCGGCAGCGCGCCGTCACGTTGTCTGATGCTGCCCTGGTTGGCCCTTCAGCGCTGCGGGAGTGTATTCGGACCAGGTGTTCCGGAGTCCACGCAGTCGCGATTGCACGGAGGACATATGCGCAGCTTGCGCCGAGTTCCATCTGTTTCCCCGGTGCCGGTGCTCGTCATCGCCGTTTCCGCTCTCGCGGGCGCATTCGTCTTCCCGGCCACGGTCCAGGCTCAGGCACCCCCGGACATTCCCGCTCCGAGCGACACCATCTACGAGGTTCGCCTCGGCGACGGCTCGGTGATCTTTGCGCAGGTCGTGGAGCTGGATGAGGCACGTGTGGTCTTCGAAACCGTGGGCGGTGCCCGCCTCGACGTGGAACGTTCCGGGATCGAAGCTGTCCGTCCGGCCACCGGGCAGGTGGTGGAGGGCGAGTTCTGGGCCGAGGATCCCGGCGGTACGCGGCTGTTCTTCACATCGACCGGGCGCTCGCTCAGGGGTGGGGAGTCGTACATCGGCACCTACGTGGTCGTCCTGCCGTTCGCGGCGGTTGGGATCACCGACCGCTTCACCATCGTTGGCGGGGCGCCCATTCTCTTCGGGGAGCTCGAGCCGTTCTACCTTGGTCCGAAGCTGCAGATTCTCCGGCAGGCCGAGGTCCAGGCATCCGTCGGAACGCTCGCTTTCTTCTTCGATGACGAGGTGGTCGGGGTCGCGTACGGGGTGGCGACGTTCGGTGACACGGAAAGAGCCCTGTCCGCGGGAATCGGCTATTTCTATTCGGGAGACGAGGTCCTCAACGAGCCGGCGTTCATGCTGGGCGGCGAAACCCGGGTCAGCCGCAGGATCAAGCTCATCACCGAGAACTATGTCCTTCCCGACGCAGTGGGTGTCGTCCTGTCGGGAGGAGTCCGTATCATCGGTGACCGCTTCAACACCGAAGTCGGAGCCATGGGCGCCATCGCCGACGGCGACGGCGGTTGCTGCGTGCCGCTGATCAACTTCTCGTACTCGTTCGGGAGATAGACGGCTGGACTCGAGAGATGGACTGCTGAATAACTCGGGACATCGACTGCGGGTGTTTCTCTTGCTGCTGGCCTTTGCGACGGCCTGCGACACGGGGGAGGCCGGGGTGACCCCCGTTGCGTTCGACCGGGTGCAGCCGGACCTCTTCGAGACTCCAGGAGCCCAGACCAACTCCTGGACCGACTACGACGGCGACGGCGACCTGGACCTGTTCGTGGGGATGCGCTATACGCCGAATCGCCTCTACCGCAACGACAGTGGGCGCTTCGTGGACGTGGCGGCGGAGGTGGGGCTCGCGGACCTCGAGGACACGCGCGCCGGAGCGTGGGGTGACTACGACGGCGACGGCGATCCTGATCTCTACGTCGGGTATCCGGTCGCGGAGGGCACGCCGAACCGGCTCTATCGCAACGACCGGGGTCGTTTCACGGACGTGGCGCCCGGTCTCGGCGTGGACCTGGTGGGCACCAGCCGCCAGCCGGCCTGGGTCGACTACGACGGGGATGGCGACCTCGACCTTTTCGTCGCGCTGCGCGATCAGCCCAACCGGATGTTCCGGAACGACGGGGCACCGGACGAAGACCGGGCTCCGCGGGACAGCCCCAGTGACTCGGCGACCGGAGACGCTCCCGCGTGGACCTTCACCGACGTGACCGCCGAGTCGGGCCTGGGCGACCCCCGCCGCACCGTCGGCGTCGCCTGGTTCGACTACGACCGGGACGGCGATCTGGATGTGCACGTATCCAACCAGAACGGCGACGAAGACGCCTTCTACCGCAACGAGGGCGACGGCCGCTTCGTGGATGTCGCCCCGGCGCTGGGCATGAGCCACGCTGGCAGGGGGGCGGAATACGGCAGCGTGGCCGCGGCGGTGACCGATTTCGACAACGACGGCGACCTGGACCTGT
>JAJDXG010000014.1 GCA_022823365.1 Gemmatimonadota bacterium | reverse complement strand
CCCCGACCATACAGGAAGCGCAGGAGGCGCCGCCCCAGGAGGCACCTCGTCGGCGCCGCTGGCGGAACTACAACCGCTACCCGGGACCCATTCCCACCCCGGAGGAGTGGCGCGCCCCCGACGGCGCGGTGCGGATCGCCCTGCAGGTGGGTCACTGGCGAACCGAGGAGGCCCCCCGCGAGCTGTCGGGACTGCGGCGCAACGGGGCCAGCTGGAACGGGCTCGCCGAATGGGAGGTGAACCTCGAGATCGCGCGCCACACCGGCGCCATGCTGGAGGAGCTGGGCTACGTGGTCGACATCCTGCCCGCCGTGGTGCCCCCCGACTACCGCGCCCACCTCTTCATCGCCATCCACGCCGATGCGAGCAACGACCCCGGCACGACCGGCTACCGGGTGGCGGCCCCGGGCCGCGACGCCACCGGCCGCGCCTCCGATTTCGTCGACCTGCTCAACCGGAAATACGGCGAGGTGACCGGCATCAGGCGCCTCCCGACCGTCACCCGGCGCATGCGCAACTACTACGCCTTCAACTTCCGCCGCTACGAACACGCCCTGCATCCCATGACCATCGCGGCGATCATCGAAACCGGCTTCCTTACCAACGCCGGCGACCGCGAGGTCATCGTGTCGCAGCCCGAGCTGGTCGCACGGGGGATCGTCGAGGGCATCATCGCGTTCCCGATCACGCCGCCGCCCGGACGGGCCAGCACTTCGCCGTAGCCCACCCCGCCAATCCAGCGCCGAGACATTCATGGAACTCAACAATGCCGTCGCGCTGGTCACCGGCGGGTCCGAGGGGATCGGCCGTGCCATCGCCGAGGCGCTGATCGCGGAGGGCGCGATCGTTACCATTACCGGTCGCCGCAAGGACTTCCTGCAGCTGACCGCCGAGGAGACCGGGGCGCACTGGATCGCGGGAGACGTGAGCGTCGAGGCTGACGCCGTGCACACCGTGAGCGAGGTGATCAGGAAGCACGGCCACCTCGACATCCTCGTCAACAACGCCGGCTTCGGCCTCTTCAAGCCGCTGGTGGACATGACCCTCGAGGAGCTCGAGAGGGTCTACCGCACCAACGTCTTCGGGGCCTTCCTGATGGCGCGCGAGGCCGCCCGGCACTTCATCGATCGGGGAAGGGGCGAGCTGATCAACATCGCTTCGACTTCGGGGCTCCGGGGGAGCGGCGGACGCACCGCCTACGCCTCCTCCAAGTTCGCGCTGCGCGGCATGACCGAATGCTGGCGCGATGAACTCCGCCGCCACGACATCCGGGTCACGCTCGTCAATCCGAGCGAGGTCATGACCAACTTCGCCGCCAAGGCGGGCGTCGAGCGCGCGCGCTCCGACAAGAAGCTCACGCCCAGGGAGATCGCCAGCGCGGTAGTGGGCGCGCTCAAGGTGGATTCCCGCGGCTTCGTGCCCGAACTGGCGGTGTTCGCGACGAATCCGTTCTGAGAATCCCCAGGTGGGCGCGAAGGTTGGCAACAGCGCCGCAAGCGGGCTTCCTGTTGGGGGCACACGACTTGCGCGCACATTGACTCATGCCACCCCGAGCCGTACATTTTGGCATCGTCAACTCCAGTTTGCGACCCAAAATGGATTTTGTACGTCGATTTTTCCGCATTCCCGAGCAGAGCTTCTTCCTGTTCGGTCCCCGTGGAACCGGCAAGTCTACATGGCTGCGCGCGCAATTGCCCGACTCCCTGTACCTCGATCTGCTGGAACCGCCCCTCCACCGAAGGTTGCTGGCGCGCCCGGAACGGCTCCGCCGGCTGCTGGCCGGTTCCCCGCAGGCGCGCACCGTCGTAATCGACGAGGTTCAGAGGGTGCCGGAACTGCTCTCCGTTGTGCACGCAATCCTGGAGAGCCCGTCGCCACCGCGCTTCGTGCTGACCGGGTCGAGCGCCCGCAAGTTGAGGCGCGGTGATGTCAACCTGTTGGGAGGCCGGGCCTTGCACTGCACCCTTCATCCCTTCATGGCTGCCGAGTTGCCCACTTTCGATATCGAGCGCGCTCTTGCAACCGGCCTGGTCCCCCTCGTCGTCGATGCGCGCGATCCCGAAAGGAGCCTGGGCGCCTATGCCAGCGTCTACATCGATCAGGAGGTGCGCGCCGAGGGACTTACCCGCAACGTCGGCGGCTTTGCGCGGTTTCTGGAAGCGATCAGCTTCTCCCACGGCGGGCAGCTGAACATCTCGTCCATCGCCAGGGAGTGCGAAGTGGAGCGCAAGGTGGTCGCCGGTTACGTCGGCATCCTGGAGGACCTCCTGGTCGCGTTTCGGCTGCCGGTGTTCCGCAAGCGCGCCAAACGGGCGACCGTAGCCCGCGACAAGGTCTACCTGTTCGACACGGGCGTCTTCCGCTCCTTGCGTCCCACCGGACCACTCGACCGTCCCGGCGAGATCGACGGCCAGGCGCTCGAAGGGCTGGTGGCTCAGCATCTGCGGGCCTGGGCGGCGTATTCACCTGGCGACGCGTCCGTGTACTTCTGGCGCACCCGAGGAGGGTCCGAGGTCGATTTCGTTGTCTACGGAGAAGCCGGCTTCCACGCATTCGAAGTCAAGAACGCCCGTCGCGTGCATGCCTCCGACCTCCGAGCCCTGCGGACATTCCGAGGGGATTACCCGGAGGCGACCGGGGCACTCTTGTACCGTGGCTCCGAACGGTTGAGAATCGACGGTATCTGGTGTCTGCCGGTGGAGGCCTTTCTGGCGCGGATCGTGCCGGACGAAGGCCTGCTCGACTGGCTCTGAACCCTTATGCCCGATATGACACAAGCCTGCCCCAACTGCGGATCGTATCGCCCCGACCGCTTCTGCAGCCACTGCGGCCAGAACGACCGCGACTACATGCGCGGCGTCTGGTCGGTGGTATACGAGTTCTTCCGCGAGATGTTCGAGCTGGACTCGAGACTCTTCCGCACGCTGAAATCCCTGCTCTTCCGGCCGGGACACCTGTCGAGCGAGTTCTCCCGCAACCGCCGCGCCGCCTACATGTCGCCGGTCCGGCTCTACCTCTTCACCAGCTTCCTGTTCTTCCTGGTGCTGTCGATTTCGGCGGGGGGATGGCTGCGGAATCTGGACCCGTCGGATGTGAATCTGGAGATGGACGCCGGGGATGATCCCGCGGCCGCCGACAGCGCCCTTGCGGTGGCGGACAGCGTGCTGGCGGCGGCGGACAGCGCGCTCGCCGAGCGGGGGCTTCCGGCCGGACTCGGGCTTGGTCCGCTGTTGGATAGCGTGCTGGCGGATGGTGCGCTGGCAGCGGACGCGCCGCGGGACAGTGCCCTCCCCGATGGCGCACCCGCGGGCCCGGCGAGCGAACCGCCGGACGCGGCGGAAGCGCAGATGGACGCGGGCGATGAGCAGGGGGGCGCAGCGGTGGATTCCGTCCAGCTCGCGGCCCTCAAGGCTCGACTGCTACCCGAACACGCCCGCAAGGTGGATGACATCCTGGGCCGACCGGGCGAGTCGGTCGCGAAGGGGGTGGTCCGCGGCCTCGCCGGATCGGCGGATCCGGACGAGCGCGCCGGCGGCGTGCCCGGATGGTTCACCCGCTACGGGCGAGGCCTCGTGATCGATGCCTTCCACAGCCCAGAGGCCTTTCTGCAGCGGGCCATCGGCAACCTGCCGATCGTAATGTTCTTTCTGCTTCCGGTCTTCGCCATGATCCTCGGGGTCTGCTACTTCCGCAGGAAGAGGTTCTTTGTCGAGCACCTGGTGTTCGGCATGCACATCCACACCTTCGCGTTCCTGATGCTGGCGGCGGCTCTGCTCGTGCCCGGCGAAGCCACCGGCAACTGGGTGAAGCTGTTCCTTGTCGTGGTGTCCCCGCTCTATGTCCTCATCGCATTGCGCAGGTTCTATGGGGAGGGATGGGGCCGGACGCTGGTCAAGGGATTCGTAGTGTGGAATCTCTACTCGTTCGCTCTCTTCCCCGGCCTCATGCTCGCGTTCCTCATCAGAACCTGAGCGGACCGGCCGCATGCCGCTGCCCCTCCCGGCCTACCGCACCCGCCCGAAGCGCACGTCCCGCGTCCTCCCGTTCGACAGGTAGAACCCGATCACCTGGTCGTTGCGGTCGCGCTCGAAGCGGAAGGTGAAGCCGCCGCCGGAGAACGTGTCCGGCCGGCCCGGCTCGAGCGTCGCGTCGTCCAGCCGGCGCTGCTTCATGACCAGTTCGCCGTCCGCCTGAACGATCTCGAAGAACGTCTCGATCTCCTCGCTGAAGTAGCGGCCCTCGAAGTCGGCCAGCGCCTCGGGATCGTCGGCCTCCTCCGCGCCGGAAACGCGCGTCCCCGGATGCAGGCCGTTCTGGTCCAGCGTCATGCGGCTCACTGTGCCGTCCTCGCTCCGGTGGAAGATGATCGTCGCTTCGACACGGCTGATGGCGAACGTGGAGTCGGACGTCGGCACCATCGCGAGCCGGGGCTGACCGGTGGGCTCCGCGTAGAACGCGTCGTCTTCGCGGGTGAAGGTGAGGATGAAGGCGGGCGTCTCGTCGAGCGCGTAGCGGCCGGCGAAGTCGTCGAAATCCTCGGGGTCGTAGTCGGCGGGATCGAAGGCGCCCTCATCCGCTTCCTCCGCCACGGCATCCTCCGGCTTCATCGCGTCCGCGAAGAACGCTTCGGCCAGCTCGTACGCGACCGCGCTGTTGAAGCCCGCATGGTTGCTCTGGGTGGTGATGCCGGCGTTGATCTCGGGGTACCAGGCCAGCATCGAGCGGTGCGCCACGTCCGCGCCTCCGTGCGAAACCCGCCTCAGGCCGCGCTGCTCGTCGACGGAGAGGCCGTAGCCGTAGCCGGTCTCCTCGCCGTCGGAGAGGACGTAGGACGTCATCATCTCCTCGAAGATCCCGGCGCTGCCGATCCGCGGATTCGCGTAGTTCTCCACCCAGGTCTGCAGGTCGTCCAGCGTGGAGTACATGCCGCCGGCTCCGGCCGCGCCACCCAGGTCGCCGATCTGCAGGAAACCGTCGGGCCCGGGCGTGTAGCCCTCCGACATCTCCGGGACGATGTGGATGGGTGATGGACGGACCAGCGTGCGGGTCATCCCCAGCGGCTCGAAGACGTTCTCGTGCATGAAGGTGGGGAAGTCCTGGCCCGAGGTGCGCTCCACGATGACCGCGGCCAGCCCGAAGGCGGTGTTGTTGTAGTTGTACTCGGCGCCGGGCTCGTTCTGGAGCGCGGGCTGGCGCTTGACGATGTCGATGATCTCGGAACGGTCGATCCAGTCGCCGCGGTCGAGGCGCCGCCCGGTCATGCGCGTCAGGTTCAGGAACTCGCGCAGCCCGGAGGTATGCGTGATGAGATGGCGTACGGTGATGGTGTGGTCGAACTCGGGCAGCTCCGGGATGTGTTTGCGGATGTCGTCGTCCAGCGAGAGCAGTCCGCGCTCGGCCTGCAGCATGATCGCGAAGGCGGTGAACTGCTTGGAGGTCGAGCCGATGTTGGTGCGCGTTTCGGTGGCGAACGGGATGCCGTAGGCGAGGTTGGCCATGCCGTAGGCCCTGGAGAAGAGCGTCTCGCCGTTGCGCCAGACCTGAACGGCCGCGCCCGGCGAATCCTCGCCGTCGTAGCGGGACATGAGCTGGTCGGTGAGCTTCTCCGGGTCGGTCTCGAGCGGCTCCAGTCGAAGGAGGGTGATGGTGTAGTCGCCCGATTCGCCTTCTGCGGCGGTCAGCTCAACCGTGTAGGCGCCGGCTTCCGGCGGACGCACCGCGAAGCGCTCCGCGCCCCGGCCCGGCCCGGAAGAGTTGCCCCAGGGTGTCTCTCCGTCCGATCCGAGCACACGCACGTCGATGTCCGCGGAAACCTGATCGACCTCGCCGAGCACGAAGTAGTCTTCCCCGGCCTCGAAGGTGAAGCGCGCGGTGTCGCCCTCGGAGAGGGAGCCGGACAGCGTGCGGCCCACGGAGAGGGCGTCCTGGGCGGAGAGGTCGCGGGGGAGCAGTGCCCCCGACGCCGTAGCCGCGAGCAGGGTGAAGGCGGCAAGCCGGAGGAGGCGGCGGGAGGGGATCAGGATCGTTTCGGGCTGGTCACGCATGGATCGCTCTCGGCAGGGATTTCGCTTCGTGGAGTGGCTCGCCCGAGGATACCGCTCTGGCAATGGCAGGATCCGGGATCACGGGCGTGGTCTTTCTCATTGGCCGCGACGCCGCTTGCTCGATGGTACCGAAAATGCCATAATAATTCCCATGGAAACTACCATCGACAAGGCGGGCCGCCTGGTTGTGCCCAAGGCAGTTCGCGAGGCGAGCCGGTTATACCCCGGGACCCGCGTACGATTCCGGGTCCAGTACGGCCGGGTGGAGATCGAGCCGGTACCACTCGACGTATCGCTTGAACGACATGGCTCCACCGTGGTCGCGGTGCCGCGAGAGGGACGGCCCGAACTGACGGTGGCGGAAGTCAACGAGACGACCGCCAACCTCCGGTCCGGCTCCTCGTCGATGAGCGGGTGACAGCCCTCCGAGTGACCCGGTACCTCTGCGATACCAGCGTCCTCGTCGCGACCGTCTGTTCCTGGCACGAACACCATGCGCGAACCCTGGCGGAACTCGAACGACGCGAGCGTGGGGGCGAGGCGCTTGTGCTTGCCGCGCATTCGCTGGCGGAAACGTACGCCGTCCTCACCCGGCTGCCCGGGCCCGGCCGCCTGCGATCCAGGGACGCGATCACTCTGCTGGAGGCCAACTGGCGGGAGACGCCGGTCGTACATCTGACGGCAGCAGAGACTTGGGGCGCGCTGCGTCGGGCTCAGCGGCGGGGAGTGATCGGCGGACAGACGTACGACATGCTCATCGCGACATGTGCGCTAAAGGCTGGCGCCGCGACCATCCTCACCTGGAACGTGCGTCACCTCGTCGCGGCGGCACCCGAGATCGGTGTGGAGACGCCGGCGTGACGTTTCGGTGTCGTCACGCCCCGGCGATCGCCGACACGACCTCGTCATGGGTCGGGTGGCGGCCGCTGGCGGCCTTGGAGTATACAAGTCGGCCGTCGGCGACGACCTCGAACCGTCCCCCGCCGGACGGGATCATCTCGATGTTGACGCCGTGGAATCGCTTCCTGAGCGTGGCCGCCAAACTGGCGGCTTTGGGCTCGTAGTTTCAGGCGGTGCAGTATTCGATGGATACGCGCATCGGGCGCCTCCCTGTTGGGTGAAGTGTCGAAGGTGGCCGGGGGCCCGGCCGGTGGTCATCTCTCCAGATCGGCGCGAGCTGGCTCCCCGTATTCGATCTCCGTCACCAGAAACTCCTCGAAGAAGTCCAGCATGTCGTGGAGTTTCTCGATCGTATTGTCGCGCCCGTATACGTAATATCCTTCGCCCGGATAAGCCTTGTAGCGCACGATCTTGTAGTGCTGGTCCAGCTTGCGCGCGAAGTCGAGTGCCGCCGGGGCTCCTCCCTCCTCCAGGCGCCAGTCGGCCGCGATGCCCTCGCCCTGAATCACCAACGTGGGCGTCGTCACCTGATGCGCCTTGAATATCGCGGAACTGTTGAGATAGACGTCGCGATTCTCCGGATACGGACCCAGCTCGTACTCGACCAGCTTGATGTGCTGCAGTTCGTGGACCTCGGTGTGGAAGTCGGTCATGTCGCCGTAGCCCGAGAGCGAGATCGCGGCCTGGAAGACATCCGGGGCGAAGGCCACCGCGGCCATGGTCATGATGCCGCCGTAGCTGGTTCCGGTAACCGCGATCTTGTCGGGGTCGACGTAGGGCAAGGTCTTGAGGTAGTCGACGCCAGCCAGCACGTCCTCCAGGTCGCAGTGGCCCCAGCATCCGTTGTTGAGATCCTCGAATTCGAGGCCGTAGCCGGAGCTGCCGCGGATGTTGGGCATCAGCACTACGTAGCCGCGCTGGGCGAAGAAGTGGACCTGCTGGTGGCGGCGGAACTGGTCGTCGAACTGGGAAGTGGGGCCGCCGTGGATCCACATCACGCCGGGGAAGCGCTCGCCCGGGGCCGCGTCCGGGGGCCGGTGCAGGTAGGCTTCGATGGTGAGCCCGTCGGTGCTCGGGTAGCGTACCTTCGCGGGCATGTGCAGCGCGTCCGCCGCGCCCGCGGGGATCTCGCTGTGCAGAAGCTGCTTCTCGCCCGAACCCACATCGATCACGAAGAGCTCGGCGGGGCGCACCGGGGTCTCGAAGGTATAGCTGATGCGGTCGCCGTCAGGAGACCATTCCGGGCGGAGCGCCGCGCCCACGTCCGGGTCCACGAGGACCCTGGGTTCGCCTCCGTCGGCCGACACCACGCGTAGCGAATGGACGCCGTCGCGGTTCTCCGTGTAGCTGATCCAGCGGCCGTCCGGGGACCAGCGGGCATCGCTCTGGTCGTAGTCGGATGCCGCGACGGAACGCGGATCGCCGCCGGCGCGGGGCACGACCCAGAAGTTCAGCCAGCCGCTCCGTTGGGAGCGGAAGAGGATGGTCTCACCGCCGGGGGAGACCTGAGCGGCCCCGAACGCCCTGCCGGCGCGGTAGTCGAAGAAGCCGGTGTCGCGCACGACAATGCGCGGGTTGTTCCCGTCGGGGTCGATCTCGATCACATCGTGGTCGACCCAGCGGTCGTCCATGCGAACGTAGAGCAGCCGGTCGCCGTCCGGGGTCCAGCTGGGATAGCCCTCGTAGAGGGGGTCGCCGGTCAGGCGGTGCACCTGCCCGTCCGGAACAGACACCGTCCAGATGTCCATGCTGCCGAAGCGGTCGCCGGAGAAGGCGATCCACCGGCTGTCCGGCGACCACGCCAGTCCGTTGGCGCGCGCGGCCAGCCTGGTGAGCTGCACGTCGGTGGTGACCCGCATGCCGCTTCCTTCCTCGGCGGACCAGAGCCAGATCTCCGGCGCACCGCTCTTGTCGGAGGTGTAGGCGATCCAGCGGCCGTCGGGTGACCACACCGGCTGGGGGGCGCCGAGCGAGCCCACCCCGCTCAGGCTGAGGTCGTCGGAGAGCGCGCGGAAGGCGCCGTCCTCCGTGGCGACCGCCCCCAGACCGCTCCCCGACACGAAGGTGATCGTCGACCCGTCGGGAGCCCACTGGGGCGAGCGGCTGCCACCGACCGCCGCCCGCAGGTCGACCAGCGCCTCCGCGCTGACCGGGCCGTCGGTCATCGAGCCCGCCGCACCACCCTCGGCCGCGGGCGCTTCCCGGGTGCAGCCCCAGCCCGTCCATGCCGTCAGGATCGCCGCCGCAACCAACGTCAACCGTCTCATCTCTGCATCCTCCTGTCCATGTGGGACGCGGCGGCGTACGCAGCCCGACCGGCTCCTAGCCAGCCCCGCCCCCCGCCGCGCCGACAGGCGACATGGCCCGTCCCCCCAGCAGTGCATCCACTTCCGTGATCCGCGGCTCGCCCGCGTCCGTGACCTCGATGACCGAGTGGGGCGGAACGACCTGCCATTCCCCATCCTCGTCCAGCCGCTCCGAGGCGATCAGCGTGCCCCCGGGAGCGAGCGGATGCCGGCGGGCGAAGTACAACGTGTTGGTCTCGCCGAAGTTCGAAGTGCGGATCACGGCGAGATTCCGTCCGTCGGCCAGGATCATGTTGAGCTTGCAGCGCACGTCCAGCGAGCCCGCGCGCTCCGCGGCCCGCGCCAGCGCCGTTCCGGGCGACGCCCCCTTCCAAACCTCCGCGATCGCGAGCAGGAAGAGGGTCTCCGTGTCGGATGTCCCCCGGATCTGCGTGTAAAGCTCGTCCGGCAGCGTCGAGCGGAGCGCGCGCATCGCGTGAGTATGGAACTTGCGCACGTACCCGTTCAGGCCGAAGGACCAGCGCTCGAACACGAACGGGGCCACCTCCCCCCGGTCCAGCGGAATGCCCGGGCTCGCGCTCCGCACGAGGGCCAGCGAACACGTCGAACGCACGGACGAGAGCACATCCTCGAGGTCCGGGTCGTGCCAGATGGGGCGCGCTTCGCGAATCCGCACCGGGCGTCCGTCGTGATACCAGCCCACGCCGTACCCGTCCGCGTTGTGGATCCCGTGGCCCATCTCCCTTGCGTCATAGCTTTGCCGCACGAGCGTGTGGCTTCCCCCGAACACGATCGGGCGGACGGGCATTTCATCGCCGGAATAGCATACGAATCGGCACAAGGCGCTTGTCTCTCCTTCGGAGGATGATGGGCTGCCGGCTTCGGAGAAGAAGTTTTGCCGGGGATGCGGCGCGTGCAACTCAGGGCGGTGCGGCACCCCCGGCGCGCTCCGGGGCGAGGATCTCCGCAAGCAGGCTCGAGTCCACGTTGCCGCCCGAGATGATCGCCCCCGCGGGGCCGGCGCCAAGGTCGGGGATACGCCCGCACAGGAGCGCGGCCACACCGGCCGCCCCGGCGGGCTCCACCACCATCTTGGCGGTCTCCGCGAGCGCGCGCACGGCCGCGGTGATCTCGGCGTCGCTCACCCGCACGACGCCGTCCACCAGGGCGCGCACATGCCGGTACGTGATTTCGCCCGCCATGGGTGGGGCGAGCCCGTCGGCAACCGAGCCGACGCGCTCCAGACGGGCCGGCCGCCCGATGCGCAGGCTTTCGGACATGGCCGCGGCCCCGTGCGGCTCCACGCCGAAGATGCGAAGGTCGGGGTGCAGGCGCTTCATGGCCGCGGCCACTCCGGCGATCAGCCCGCCGCCCCCCACCGGCACTACCACCACATCCAGATCCACGGCCTGCTCGGCGAACTCGAGCCCGGTGGTGCCATGGCCGGCGATGACGGCGGGGTCGTCGAACGGGTGGGTGAAGAGCATCCCCCGGTCTCGCGCCAGCGACTCCGCGAGCGCAAAGGCCTGGTGCACGTCGTCGGCGACGACCACCTCCGCCCCGTAGCCGGCGCTCGCCCGCGCCTTGGTCTCGGAGGCGCCTGCCGGCATGACCACGGCGCACGGCACATCCACGCATCCCGCTGCCCATGCCAGCGCCTGCGCGTGGTTCCCGGCCGACACCGTAACCACGCCGCCGCGGGCCGCCTCGCCGGCGACCAGCACCTTGTTGAGCGCCCCGCGCACCTTGAAGGAACCGGTCTTCTGCAGGCTCTCCATCTTCAGCCGCAGCGAGACGCCCGCCTGGTGGCTCAAGCGCCGCGACGACAGCACCGGAGTCCGGTGCAGCCGGGCGCCGATGCGGGCCCGGGCCTCCTGGACCGCGTCCAGCGTCACCAGCGGTTCGATTGCGGAACCCGAGGGAGTGAGGGACACAGGTGACAAATTACTGACAATATGATGTCATCTACTGACGATATGATACCGGGCGATTGAGCGCTGACGAAGAGCGCTGGCGCGCCGGCCAGGGACCGGCGGGCCAATCGAGGATGATGCGCCACGTCCGGCGGGCGCGCCAGTGAGGGAAGGGCTGCCCATCCGCGCCTCTGTGGGAACAACCGCCGTCTGGTGGGATACTTGCGGCGCATGCCCCGACGCCAGCTGCCGCCACGACTCCCGCTCATCCTCGCGCTGGCGTGGCTCGCGCTCGATCCGACGCCGCGGGCGGCCGAGGCCCAGGGTTTGTCCGTGAATCCCGGATCGCCGCTCGAGGTCGGGCTGGTGCAGCGGCTGTTCATCGGGCCCAACTTCACGAATGCGTTCGCGGGCAGCCTGTTGCCGGTGAGCTGGCACGACGAGCAGTGGACCCGCTTCTCGTTCCCATATGGCCTCGAGCCTCTCTCCCGAGGCGACTCGACGGGTACCGAGGGAACGCTCTTCGGGGGCGGGCGGGCGCTCGCGGGAGGCAGATTCCGCCACGCCGACCGGGTTGGGGGCGGTGCTCTTTTCGAGGCGACCGGCCATTACCTGCGCGGTACCGACTGGCCCTTCGTGGATCCGGTCGAGAAGCGGCTGCGAGAGAGCAGTGCGTTCCTCCCGGCGCGCGACGACCGGTTGGAGCGATGGGGCGCCGGCATGCGCTACGACCGGCGTCCGGACGACCCCGACGGCTGGGTCTTCGAGGGTGGCCTCGACCGCCTGCGCGGCAACCAGCTCACCGAGCTCGGCGCCGCCCATGCCGGCAGCTGGACCCGCTGGCACGGACAGGCACGCTACCGCCGGGGGCGCCTGTCGGCCGACGCCCTGGTGCGCGGGCGCGGGGCCGGCGAGGCCGTGTTCTACCGCACCGGCCGGGCCATCGAGGACCGGTCGCTCTTCTTCGCCGGCCGAATCGGGCACTCCATCCGGCTTGGCGGCCGGCACCAGCTTCTGTACGGGGCGGACGTCCGCAACACGCGCCCCGTCACGGACGGAACGGTCACGGGGGTCTACGAGGACGCCGACGAAATCCTGGTCGCCGGGGGTTACCTCAACTCCTCCACCCGCATCTCCGATCGGCTGCATCTGGCCGGGGCACTGCAGCTCGAGCGGCACTCCCGCGTCGGCGGCCTCACCGTCTCCCCGGCCGCAAGCCTGATCCTCCAGCCCGCGCGCGGGCACAGCTTTTTCGCCACCGCCGCACGGTCGGCGTTCATGCCCTCGGCAGACCAGCTTCTTCTGGATGTCCGAGCCGGAAGAATGACCGCCGGCGTGCTCATCTACGACCTCATGGCGCGCGGTGTGCCGGACGGTGGCTTCACCTTCAACGACCGCTGCCCGGGAGGCTACCGCGATCTCTGCATGCGCTCACCGCTGGCTCCGGGCGAGAGGCTGCCGGCGGATCCGTCGGTACTCTGGAACACGCTGGTCGAAATCGCGGCGGCCAGCGATCCCATGGCGCTCCGGCCCCTGAGGCCATTCTTCAGGGACCCGGAGCCGGGCGAACTCCTTCCCCGGCTGCTTCTCTTCAACCAGAAGGAGTGGGCAGCCGGCCGGCCTCCCTTCTTGGGCGAGGAGGTGCTGGGTCGTCCCGTTGGCATCGACCCGGTCGATCCGCTCGAGCCCAGCATCGTCAACTCGCTGTCGCTGCATTACCGGATCGAGGTCGAGGGACGGGGCCGGATCTCGGCGGCGATCGGGCGGTCCTCAGTCGACAACTTCATCGGCCCCCTTCGGGTAGAGACGCCGACCGTCTTTTTCGAGCCCGAATCCACGCGAGCGTTCATCGAGAAGCGCGTGGAGCCGATGGTCAGGCAGGGGATTGTCTTTCCCGCGCTGCGGGACCTGCTGATTCACGACCTCACCAACCTGGTGCTGGAACTCCCGGTCGGAACGATCATGCCGGATCAGGTCACGACCCCGGGCCTGCTGCTTACCTATCGAAACTACGGCAGGGTCGACCTCTCGACCGCCGGCCTCTCGGCGGAAGTATCGCTCACCCCCGCGCTTTCCCTCGAGGGCACGCATGCGCACATCAGCGAGCAGTGCTTCGACTTCGTGGAGGATGCCGCAACCGACTGCTCGGACCTGGAGGACATCTCCCTCAATCTGCCGAAGACGAAAAGCAGCTTTTCGATTCGCTATGAAGGGGCGGAATCGGGCTATTCCGCGGAGGCGCGCATTCGACGCCAGCGCGGCTTCTACGCGAACGCTGGCGTATATGCCGGGGACGTGGAGGGGTACACGGTGCTCGATGCGCAGGTCGGTCTCCCGGTTCCGGGTCTGCCGCGCGTCAGCGCCGCGCTCATCGGCACCAACCTCCTCGACGACCGTCACCAGGAGTTCATCGGGGCGCCCGAGATCGGCCGCCTGTTGGTGGCGAGCCTCACCTATGCCTTCCGTTGAGTGTGCGCCCGTGGTAACGTTTGCGCGCAGCCGGAGGCGGGATCCGGCCTGTCGCGATCCACATCCCGCGGAGACCCGGCCTTGAGCGAGTTCACCACACTGAGATGCGCGTTCTGCCGCTCCCTGAACCGGATCGGCCTGGCCGAGGCGCGCACCGGGCCAGCGTGCGGGAGCTGCTCGCGGCCCATCCTCATCGATCGGCCCGTCAAGGTCGAAGCCGAGGACTTCGAGGCCACCGTGCTCGGAGCGGGCGTGCCGGTGCTCGCGGACTTCTATGCGGACTGGTGCGGTCCCTGCAAGCTGGTCGTGCCCCTTCTGGACGAGATCGCGGCGGCGGAGCGGGGAAGGCTGCTGGTCGTGAAGGTCGACAGCGACCGCTCGGCCGAGCCGTGCCAGCGCTACGCCATCCGCAGCGTGCCGACGATCCTGCTGTTCCGGGACGGGGAGGAGATCGGCCGCAGCCTCGGCTTCGAGCCGGAGGTCATTCGCGGGTTCGTCCGCGAGGCCGTGGGAGCCGAGGCCGGCGCCTAGCGAGCCGCTTCCGCAGCGCGGATTCATCCACGGACTGCCAGTGAGAGAGACACCATGGCAATGAGGGTGGCGCTCGCCTATTCCGGCGGGCTCGATACGTCGGTCATCGCCCGGTGGCTGATCGAGCACTACGAGGCGGAAGTGGTCTGCGTGGCGGTCGACGTGGGCCAGCCGGGAGGGCTTGCCGGGCTGCGGGAAAAGGCCCTCGCCAGCGGCGCCGCGGCCTTCCACGGGGTGGACGCGCGCCAGGACTTCGTGTCCTCCTACGTCTGGCCGACGCTCCGTGCCGGGGCGGTCTATGGTCGCAAGTATCTGCTGGGAACCTCGATGGCGCGGCCGCTCATCGCGCGCCGGCAGGTGGAGGTGGCGCGGGCCACGGGCGCGAACGCCATATCGCACGGATGCACCGGCAAGGGCAACGACCAGGTGCGCTTCGAGCTCACCTACCGCGCGCTCGCCCCGGAGCTCGACGTCATCGCCCCCTGGCGCGAGTGGGACATCGCTTCGCGTGAGGACGCCCTCGCCTTTGCGCGCTCGCGGGGCATCGATCTGACGGGCATCGACGAGGAGAAGCTCTATTCCTGCGACGAGAATCTCTGGCACATCTCCTATGAGGGCGGCCCGCTCGAGGATCCCACTTTCGAGCCCGAGAAGGAGATGTTCCTGTGGACGGTGTCGCCGATGGACGCGCCCGACGACCCGGAGCGCGTGGAGATCGGGTTCGAGGAAGGGTACCCTGTTTCCGTCAACGGCGAGCGGCTGGACCCTGCGGAGCTGCTCAAGGCGCTGAACGCCGCCGGCAGCCGACACGGGGTCGGGCGGGCCGACATCGTGGAGGACCGGCTGGTCGGCATCAAGTCCCGGGGCGTGTACGAGACCCCAGGCGGCACCATCCTCTACGCGGCCCTGAAGGAGCTTGAAGAGCTCACGCTGCACCGGCGCTCCATCGCCCTGAAGGACCTCGTGGCGGACCGGTACGCGGACCTGGTCTACGAGGGCCGCTGGTGGACACCGGAGCGTGAGGCCATCGACGGGCTGGTGGATGTGCTCATGCGGCGGGTGACGGGCAGCGTAACGATGGAGCTGTACAAGGGATCGGCGCGCAGCGTGTCCCGCACCAGCCCGAAGAGCCTCTACGACGGCGATCTGGCTTCCTTCGGCGAATCCGGCTCCGGCGACTACGATCAAAGCGATGCCGCCGGCTTCATCAGGCTCTTCAGCCTGTCGTTGGAGTACCCGGAGGCGGGGGAGTGACCGACCCCGGAGAGGCAGGAGCCGGCACTCCGGGTCACGGGCTCTGGGGGGGGCGATTTTCCGAGGAGATGGCGCCGGAGATGGCGCCGCTCAACCGTTCTCTGGACATGGATTTCCGCTTCTGGCGCGAGGACGTGCGCGCCAGCCGGACGTGGGCGCGGGCCCTCCTGCGAGCCGGGGTCCTGACCCACGCGGAATGGCGGGACATCGACGCCGGCCTGCAGGTGGTGGCGACCCGCCTGGAGGGCATGGATCCCGCCGCGGTAGAGGACGAAGACATCCACTCCCTGGTGGAGCGGCTGCTCGTCGAGGAGGTGGGTGAGGCAGGCGCCAAGCTGCACACGGGCCGTTCGCGCAACGATCAGGCAGCGACCGACGTGCGGTTGTGGGGCATGGACGCGGTGGCTTCGCTGGACGGACAGGTCGTCCGGCTGGGCGGTGCTCTGGTCGATCTCGCCGCCGGCTCGCAGGAACTGGTGATGCCCGGCTACACCCACCTGCAGCGGGCGCAGCCGGTGCGCGCCGCCCACTGGGTGCTCTCCCACGTCTGGCCGCTGGTGCGCGACCGGGCCCGCCTGCGCGCCGCCGCCGAAGAGGCCGCCGTGCTGCCGCTGGGCGCCGGCGCGATCGGGGGGTGTCCCTTCGCGGTCGACCGCGCCGCGATGGCCCGCGAGCTGGGCTTCCGCTCCGTGACCCCCAACAGCATGGACGCGGTAGGCGACCGCGACTGGATCGTCTCCGTCCTCTTCGCGGGGGCGATGATCGGGGTGCACCTCTCGCGGCTGTGCGAGGACCTGGTGCTGTTCGCCTCCGAGGAGTTCGGGTTCCTGAAGCTCTCCGACGGCTACTGCACCGGCTCGAGCCTGATGCCGCAGAAGAAGAACCCCGACGTGGCCGAACTCGCCCGCGGCAAGAGCGGGCGCCTTGTGGGCAACCTGGTTTCCATGATGATCCAGTTGAAGGGCCTGCCGACGGGCTACAACCGCGATCTCCAGGACGACAAGGCCGCCCTCTACGACACGGTCGACACCCTGGAACTCACCCTGCCGGCGGTGGCGGGGGCGATCGGCGGCGCGGCGTTCCAGCCCGCGCGCATGGAGGGCGCGCTGGACCCCGCCCTCCTGGCCACCGACCTGGCCGACTACCTGGTCAGGAAGGGCGTGCCCTTCCGCACCAGCCACGAGGTGGTGGGCCGGGTGGTGCGCCGCGCGGAGGCGCTGGGCTGCTCTATCGCGGAGCTGTCCGCCGAGGCCCTCGGGGAGGAGCACCAGGCCTTTGGTCCCGGCGTTACGGAGGTATTCGACCCGGTCCGATCCGCGGATGCGCGAGTTGTGAGCGGAAGCACGGGCCGCGAAGCCGTGGCCGCGCAGCTCGAGCAGGCGCGGGAGGCGCTCGGGGCGGGGCTCTGACAGGAGGCTACAGCGGAGCCAGCTTCCTCCCCGCAGCCTCCGCGAACGGAACCAACTGCCCCATCAGCCGCTCGAACTCCCCGAAATCCAGCGACTGATCCCCGTCCGACCACGCGGACTCCGGGTCCGGGTGCACTTCCACCAGCAAACCGTCGGCCCCGGCCGCGATGGCGGCGAACGCCAGCGGCGCCACCAGGTCGCGGCGCCCGCCGGCGTGGCTGGGGTCGGCGATCACCGGCAGGTGGGTCTCCCGCTTCAACACCGGGATGGCGGCCAGGTCGAAGGTGTTGCGGGTCGCCGTCTCGAAGGTGCGGATGCCGCGCTCGCACAGGATCACCTGGCTGTTGCCCTGCTGCATGATGTATTCGGCCGACATCAGCAGGTCCTTGATCGTCGCCGACATGCCCCTCTTCAGAAGGACCGGCCTCTGCACCCTTCCGACCTCGGTCAGCAGGTTGAAGTTCTGCATGTTGCGGGTGCCGATCTGGAGCACGTCGGCGTATCCCGCCACCAGCTCCACCTGCCGGGTGTCCATGACCTCGGTCACGACCGGAAGACCGTGGGTATTGCGCACGTCGACCAGCAGCTCCAGACCCGGCTGGCCCATCCCCTGGAAGGAATAGGGCGAGGAGCGGGGCTTGAAGGCGCCGCCGCGAATGCCGTGTGCTCCGGCGGTCCGCACCCGCGCCGCCGTCTCGCGCAACATGTCGCCACCCTCGACCGAGCAGGGTCCGGCGACCACCACCACTCCGCGTCCTCCGACCTCCACGTCCCCCAGTGGAATCCTGGTTGGATCCGCCGCGAATTCCCGCGAGGCCAGCTTGTAGGGCTTCATGACCGGGTGCGCGGCCACCACCCCCGGGATGGAGAGGAGGGGGACGTGCTGGAGCCGCTCTTCGTCGCCGATGCATCCCACGACCGTCAGCGTCTCGCCCCGCGACACGTGCGTGCGCAGCCCGAGCGACTCCACGCGTTCGCGGATGTGGTCCAGCTCGTCCTCGGTGATGCCCTTGCGGGTGACGAGAATCATCTGTTTCTCCGCTTCGAAGCCCGTGCGCGTGTCGGGGAGCCCGAGTGCCCGCGCGCGCGGTCCCGGGTGTCGGGTTGCCTTTCCGCTCCTGTGGCGCCCGAATAGATTCCGGGCGCGTTCAGCGCCCCAATATAGTGAACCCGCCGGTCACGACAGCCCCCTCCAGAACGATTCCATGACGACGACCCGACCCTCGCTCCACGATCTCGACATCGACCTGGGCAAGCGTGCCCGCCTCCACAGGATCCTCTACCGGAACGGCCTCCGGAACGGCACCATGCTCGCGCTGCCCATCGACCAGGGACTCGAGCACGGACCGATCGACTTCTTCCCCAACCCTCCGTCGCAGGATCCCGAATTCCAGTGGCGGCTGGCCGTGGAGGGCGGCTTCAACGCGATCGCCTGCCATTACGGGCTCGCGCGCAAGTACATGCCGATGTACGCGGGCCAGGTGCCGCTCATCCTGAAGCTGAACGGCAAGACCAACATCCCACCCGCCGACAAGGCGCTGTCGCCGCTCACGTCCACAGTCGAGGACGCCGTGCGCATCGGGGCCGACGCGGTCGGCTACACGCTGTACGTGGGCACGCCGCGCCAGGACGACGACTTCGCCCAGTTGCGCCGGGTGCGCCAGGACTGCGAGCGCTTCGGCATGCCGCTGGTGGTGTGGTCGTATCCGCGCGGCGAGGCCATCGACGCGAAGGGGGGCGCGACCTCGCTCTACGCGGTCGACTACGCGGCGCGCACGGCTCTCGAGCTCGGCGCCGACATCGCCAAGCTGGTGATTCCGCCCGCGATCGGCCCCAATCCCGCGCAGCCGGGCAAGTATGCCGAGATCGTTCACACCTACGCGGAGGGCGCGCGGCGGGTCTTCCGCTCGGCGGGCCGCACCATGGTGCTGGTGAGCGGGGGCAGCAAGCTCTCCGACGAGGACATGCTGGACAAGGTGAGGATCTCGATGGAGTCCGGCGCCACCGGGCTCATCTTCGGCCGCAACATGTGGCAGCGCCCCTTCGAGGAGGCGCTCGACATCGTGCGCCAGGTGAAGGAGATCCTGAGCCGGTTCCCGTCCTGACGATCGCCCACCGGCGACGCGCGGCACGGGAGTCCGGGACATGACCGGCATCGACGCTCTGAAGCGGGCCGCCGCCGCCCGGGCGCTCGAGAGCGTCCGCGACGGGATGGTGCTGGGGCTCGGCACGGGCAGCACGATCCGTTTCTTCCTCGACCTTCTGGGCGAACGCGTGCGCGCCGGCAACCTGAGCGACGTCGTCGGGGTGCCGACCTCCCGGCGCACGGCGGAGATCGCGCGGGGGCACGGGATCCGCGTCTCGCGCCTGCGCGCGCAGCCGCGCCTGGATCTGACGGTCGACGGCGCCGACGAGGTCGATCCGCGGGGCAACCTCATCAAGGGGCTGGGGGGCGCGCTGCTGCGCGAGAAGATCGTGGCGCAGGCGTCCGACCGCTTCATCGTCATCGTGGACGAAAGCAAGGTGGTCGAGCGACTGGGCACGCGCAGCCCGCTCCCGGTGGAGGTGACCCGCTTCGGCTCCTCCAGGCACCAGGGCTTCGTGGCGGAGTTCGGGGCGGAGGTCGCGCTGCGCCGCACCGCCGACGGGAGCCGTTACGTCACGTCCAACGGCAACTACATTCTGGATGCGCGCTTCCCGGAAGGCATCGATGATCCTGTGGCGCTGGACCGGGGCCTGCGCGCGCGCGCGGGCATCGTCGAGAACGGGCTCTTTCTGGGGATGACCACCCGGGCCCTGATCGCGGCGCCCGGCGGTGTGCGTTCGATCGAGCCGGGCGGAATGAGGAGGCAGCTGGCATGAAGGTTCGCATCGCCCCGTCCATTCTGGCGTCCGACTTCGGGCGCCTGGCCGAACAGGTGGTGGAGGCGGAGGAGGCCGGCGTCGACTGGATCCACGTCGACGTGATGGACGGCCATTTCGTCCCCAACATCACCATAGGTCCGGCGATCACGGAGGCGGTGCGGCGGGCGACGCGGCTGCCCGTGGACGTGCACCTCATGATCGAGGCGCCCGACCGCTACATCCAGGCGTTCGCCGATGCCGGGGCGGACTACCTGACGGTGCACCAGGAGGCCTGCCCGCACCTGCACCGGACGATCCAGCGCATCCGCGCGGCGGGAGTGCGCCCCGGGGTGGCGCTCAACCCGGCCACCCCGGTGGAGGCGGCAGCGCCCATCCTTCCCGACATCGACCTGCTGCTGGTGATGTCCGTGAACCCCGGATTCGGGGGACAGGCCTTCATCCCCTCCGCCCTCGCCACGCTGGCGCGGGCGCGCGAACTGTTGAACGCATGCGGGGGCGAGGAGACGGCGCTCGAGGTCGATGGCGGGATCGACGCCACGACGGCCCCCGGGGTCGCCGGCGCGGGCGCGGACGTGCTGGTCGCCGGATCGGCCATCTACGGGCATCCGCAGGGGGTGGCTGCCGGGGTCTCCGCGATCCGCAACGCAGTGGAAACCCCGGGCGGCTGACGCCGTAGCCACGGTCATGGCCATCTTCCGGCGCACGCATCGGCTGCCGCATTCACCGGCGGAAGTGTTCGCGTGGCACATGCGCCCGGGTGCGCTGGAGCGTCTGCTTCCCCCGTGGGAGAACGTGCGCGTGGTGGCGCGCGAGGGCGGCATCGCCGATGGCGGCACGGTCACCGTCCGGGTTGGCTCCGGGCCACTGCGGGTTGCCTGGACGGTCCGCCATACGGCCTGCGAGGAGGGGGTGCTCTTCCGGGACGAGCAGGTGCGCGGCCCCTTCGACCACTGGGTGCACACGCATCGCTTCTCGCCGGACGGGGAGGGTGGGTGCGTGATGGAGGACGAGATCGACTGGCGCCCGCCGCTGAACGTGGACGCGGCGCCCTTCGTGCGGCGGATCGAGCGCATCCTCGAACGGGGCTTCGCGTTTCGGCATCGGCGGCTGGCCAACGACCTCGCCCTGCACGCGCGTTACCGCCAGCGGCGGCCGCTCACGGTCGCCATCAGCGGAAGCTCGGGCTTTCTGGGGCGAAACCTGCGCCACGTTCTCACCACCGGCGGGCACCGCGTGCTGCGCCTGGTGCGCTCGCGGAAGAAGGCCGGAAAGGGGTCCGTGTACTGGAATCCCGCAGAGGGGAAAGTGGATCACGACGGGCTGCAGGGCGTGGACGCGATCGTGCACCTGGCGGGCGAGCCCCTGGTCGGCGTGCGCTGGACCGTGGCGAAGAAGCAGGAGATCATGCGGTCGCGCAGGAACGGCACCGAGTGGATAGCCCATACCGCGGCTCGCCTGTCGCCGCCTCCGCGGGTGCTGGTGTGCGCCTCCGCGGTCGGATACTACGGCAATCGCGGCGACGAGAAGCTGACCGAGGATGGCCGGCCGGGCCGCGGCTTCCTGGCCGAGGTGTGCAAGGCGTGGGAACTCGCGGCGGCGCCCGCGCGCCGGGCGGGGATCCGCGTCGTGCATCTGCGGCAGGGGGTGGCGCTGTCGCCGGACGGCGGCGCGCTGCAACTGATGCTGCCCGCTTTCCGGGCCGGGGCCGGAGGTCGATTGGGCAGCGGGCGGCAGTACCTTCCGTGGATCGGTCTGGACGATACCCTCGGGCTAATCCTGCACGCGATCGTCACTCCGCAGGTTCGGGGACCCATCAACGTCACGGCCCCGTTGCCGGTGACGAACGCCACGTTCACCAGCGTGCTGGGCCGGGTGCTCCGGCGGCCGACCCTCCTGCCGGTACCGTCGCTCGCGGTGTATGCCCTGATGGGCGAGATGGGACGGACCGTGCTCCTGGGCGGGCAGCGGGCCCTCCCTGCAAAGGCGGAACGCACGGGCTACGAGTTCCTGCACCCGTCCATAGACGAGGCGCTGCGGTTCGTGCTGGGGGTGGCATAGCAGTTCACGGGCTGCCGGGCTTCGGAGTGCTGGCGGTCCCGGCGATTTCCGGGTTATCGTCTCCCTGCGGATTCCTCGAGCTGGAGCGTGCCATGCAGCGGCTGACCGTCCTCGCGATTCTGACCCTCCTGTCGACGTTTGCGTTCGCGCCCGAGCGCGCGAGCGCGCAGGCCGGCGCCGAGAGCGTCGTGCGGCTCGAGGCATCGCCCCCGTCGGTCGTCGTCATGACGGGTGAGGAGGTTCCCTTCGAGGTCCGCGCCCTCGACGCCCAGGGACGCGTGGTGGCGGACGCCCAGGTGCGTACGGTGGCGCCCCGGGCCGCGGCGACCGTGCGCGGCGGTACGGTCCGCGGGCGGACGATGGGCGAGTACGAGATCGTGGCGACGCTGCTGGCGCCGCCCGGATACGAAGGAACCCTGCCCAGCCTGCGCGTGCCGCTCACCGTGCTGGCTCCGGAGGTCGCCACGGTGGAGGTCGCGGCCGAGCCGGGCCGCCTGTACCAGGGGACCACCCTCCGCCACACCGCCACCGCGCGCCACGCCGACGGATCGGTTCGGCCGGGCCCGGTGGTGTCGTGGTCCAGTTCCGATCCGTCCGTCGCCACCGTCGACCGCTTCGGCTACGTGACCGCCACCGGCACCGGTGCGGTCACCATCCGGGCCGATGTGGAGGGGACGGCCGGCGCGGCCGCCTACGACGTGGCCCCGTTCCCCGCGGTCTCGCTGGACATCACCGGGCTGGCGGACGAGGTGCGCACCGGCGACGTGCAACACCTCGCCGCGGTGGCACGCGACGCGGCCGGCGAGGTCGTCGCGGACGTGCCGGTGACGTGGACGCACACGGCCGTGCCCGACGCGGAGATGATCGCGCCCAGCGCGCCCGGCCAGATCGCGCGCGACCGCTTCGTCGCCGACGTGCCGGGTGTGTACACGATCGTGGCCAACGCCGGCCCGCTGTCGGCGCGCTCGACCCTCCAGGCCGTCGGCCGCGACGCCGTGCGCGAACTCACCCTGGTGGGCACGGGGAGCACCGCCACGGTGCGCACCACCGACTTCTGGGTGTTCGAGGGGCTGGACGGCCGCGACTACGCGCTCACGGGCGCCAAGATGTCGGACGGGTACGCCTACGCCTGGGACGTCACCAACCCGGCCAACATCTTCAAGACCGACTCGCTGCAGGTGGACGCGCGCGCCGTCAACGACGTGAAGGTGTCCCCCGATGCCCGCTACGCCACGCTCACGCGCGAAGGGGCCTCCAACCGGCGCAACGGAGTGGTCTTCCTCGACCTGGCCGACCCGGCCCATCCGGTGATCGCCTCCGAGGTGGTCGAGGGGCTCACCGGCGGGGTCCACAACGCCTTCCCGGACGACGACTACGCCTACGTGCTGGCAGCCGGCGACAAGTACGTCATCATCGACGTCGCGGACATCTACAATCCGCGCGTGGTCGGCGAGTACAACCATCCCGACAGCCGCCTGCACGACGTGTGGGTGCTGGACGGCATCGCCTACTCGGCCGAGTGGGAGAAGGGCATGGTGGCCGTGGACGTGGGCAACGGGCGCTGGGGAGGCACCCCGGAGAACCCCGTGCTCATCTCCGAGCTGGCGGTGCCGACCGGCACCACCCACGCCATCTTCCCCTACCGTTCGCAATCCACGGACCGGTTCTACGTCTTCGTAGGGGACGAGAACATGCAGCGGAGGGGCCTCGCCAACGCAGGACCGCGGGGCGGCGGAACGTACCAGTTGCCGTACGACCCGGAGACGGGGATGAACGGGATACCGCTCGCGACCCAGGGCTATATCCAGGTGATCGACTTCACCGATCCCGACAACCCGGAGATGGTCGCCCGCTACGAGGTCAGCGAGTACGGCACCCACAATATCTGGGTGGAGGACGACATGCTCTACCAGGCGTACTACGAGGGCGGGCTGCGCGTGGTCGACGTTTCCGGCGAGCTGATGGGCAACCTGTACACCCAGGGCCGCGAGATCGCCGTGCACAAGTCGACGGACGTGAACGGCTGGGTGCCCAACTCGACCATGGTGTGGAGCGCGATGCCCTTCAAGGGACACGTCTTCTTCTCCGACACCAACTCCGGGCTCTGGTCGGTGAAAGTCGAGCCGCCCGAGCGGCCCGTGTCGTAGTCCGGCGGCGCGGTATTGTAGACGCCGTCGTCATCGGCGGTGGGCCGGCCGGGTCCGCCGTGAGCCGTCTGCTCGCGCGTTGGGGGCACTCGGTCGTCCTTCTCACGCGTCCGCTCACCGGCCATCCCGCGCTTGCCGAGTCCGTTCCCCCCAGCACGCGCAAGCTCTTCGCCCTTCTGGGAATCGCGCAGGAGATCGACGACGCGGGGTTCTTCCCGGCCCGGGGCAATCTCGTCCGCTGGGGCGATGCGCCGCTCCGGCGCGCCGACTTCGCGCCCGGGAGCGCTGGCCATCACGTGATCCGCGACGCCTTCGATGGGCTGCTGCTGGACCTCGCTGAAGAAGCGGGTGCGGAGGTGCGGCGCGATGCCACCGTGCGGCGGCTGGCGAAGGTGGCATGCGGTGACGAGGGGGAAGAGCAGCACCCGCAGCGCGTCGAGTATGAGGATGGACATGGGGGCATCGCGGTCCTCGAGGCCCGCTTCGTCCTGGACTGCTCCGGCCGCGCGGGAGTTATCGCCAACGCGGAGCTGCGCGTCCACGACCAGTCGAACGCCACGGTCGCCCTGGCCGGGGTGTGGCGGGCAGATGCCGGTGCGCCCCCCGCCGAGCCCTGCACGCTGGTGGAGAGCTACCGCGACGGCTGGGCCTGGTCGATGCCGGTATCGGACACCAGTCGCTACCTGACCATGATGATCGACCCCCGCAGGACCGAGCTCCTCAAGGGGCAGGGCCGCCGCCGCCTCTACCTGGCGGAACTCGAGAAGACCCGGGAGGCCCGCCACCTCGTCGCCGACGCTCGCCTGGAGAGCGACATCAGCGGGCACACCGCGTCCCAGTACACCGCCTCGCGCTTCGCCGGAGACGGGTTTCTGCTGGTCGGGGATGCCGGCAGCTTCATCGATCCGCTCGCGTCGGCCGGCGTCAAGAAGGCGCTCGCTTCCGCGTGGCTCGCGGCGGTCGCGGTCCATACCTGCATCGCGACGCCCGCCATGCGCGATGTCGCGCTCGAATTCTTCGACAGCCGCGAACGAGCGACCTGGCTCGGCCACCGGCGCCACACCGCCCGGTACTACCGCGAGGCGACTGCGGCTCACGGTCACGGCTTCTGGAGCGCCCGCGCGGAGGCCGCTGGAGACGTTGGAGCGCCCACGCTTCCAGAAGCGGCGCGAACCCCCGCTCTCGACCCCGCCGCGGAAGTGCACATCCCTGTGCCGACCGAGCCCGACATCGCCGCCTTGCGCCAGGACCCCGATGTCCTGCGCGCTTTCAGCGAACTGCGCGCCGCACCCGCCATCTGCCTTCTTCCCGCGCCCGGCCTGCGCCGCCCCCGGCTACCCGCGGTTCGCGGCCGCCGGATCGTCCTCGACGAGCACCTCGCCTCTGCCGCGCTCCCCGACGGCGTGCGCTTCCTGCGCGACGTGGACCTCCCGTCCCTCGTCGAAATGGCCGGCAGCTTCGACCAGGTCCCCGACCTCTACCAGGCCTACCTGGACCGCGTCGCCACCGTCTCGCTTCCGGACTTCCTCGGCGCACTCTCCGTTCTACTCGGCAAGGGGATGCTGACGAACGAGCCGCAGGGAGATCGGCGATGATGAGCCCCGGCCGACGGGAGCGCCTGGACGCGCGGATACTGCGTTCCTCGAGTGGTGCGCGGCGGCTCCTGGAACAACGCACACGCGGCAACGGCCCGGGTCCTGGATGCCGTCAGGCAGGCTCGGCCGGTTCCCCCGTGTAGAACGCGACGGTGCGCCCTGCCGCCGCACGCGCGGCGTCCGGGTCCTCTCCGGACGCGACCGCAGCCTGCCCCCATCCCTCGCCGCTGCGCCGGATGAACGCCTTGCCGTCCGGCGACATCGCAAAGGCCACCTCATCCGGCTTCGGCGCGTCCGGATCCGCGAGATGCAGCGCGAGACCCAGAAGACCCAATTCCCAGCCGACGCCGGTCGCCCCCGGACCGTACTGGCTCCAGTGCTCCGACAGCCGCTGCGTGTGCGTCAGCGTCAGCTTCGCCCGCCCGGCTCCACCTTGCGAAAACCGGACCTCCAACCAGCTCACATCTCCGCCGAACTCCCATGTGAGCGCGAAATGCCAGGGCCGCCCGCAGGCCGTGATTACGCCCCCCGCGTTTCCTTCCAGCTGATAACGCCCGCCTGGTCTGAGCTCTCCACTGACAGGCAGGAACCACCGTGGCAGCCGCTCGCTGCTGGTGACGGCGTCCCACAGATCCTCCAGAGATGTGTGATAACTGCGGGAGAGGGTGACCGCGCGCGCGGGCTCTCCATCACGCTCCAGCACCGACACCGAGCGCTCCGCGGCGCCCAGGTGTTCTGCGACGTCGAGGTTCATCGGGTTTTCCTTTTTGGACTGCCGTAGTATGGCTCGTCCGCAAGCGTATCCGCGACTTCACGTGGCGTCACGACCGACCCGGGTCGGGCAGGGTGGTCCAACAGACGGCGGTCGCCAGTGATGAGGCAGCTCCCGGGGTGGCCCTCCAGCAAAGCCCAAACATGTCTGTCACGGTCATCCGGTGCGGCATCCGAGGCCGGAGGCTCGCGCCATACCGCATTGGCCGCCAGGTCGGTCAGCAGCTGATCGATCTGTCTCTCGGTGCGCTGGTGATACCGCACAACGGGGGGTCGGCGGAGTACCGCCGAGTATTCCGAGAACAGGGCGCCCGACATCAGGTAGAGCAGGCGTCCGTCGAGCATCGCATCCAGAATCCGCGGCGGGGGTCTGCTCATATCGGTGCTCATCAACCCGGACGCGACAACGTAGGTGTCGACCACGAACGCCGTTCGGATCAACCGTTCTTCCCGGCTCGATGGAGCCTGGTTTCACGCACAGCAATGGCCATCGCCTCTTCATCGCTCAACCCGGAACTCGACCGGGCCGCCGCAACGATCTCGCGAGCCGTTTCGGAAGGCAGGATACCCCTGAACTCAAGGCTCTCTTCGATGATCGCGCCCATGGAGCGTCCCTGGCGTGCCGCGGCCTCTCGCAAGGCGCGGTGCGTACGGTCCGTCAAGCTGATTGTGAGGCGTGGCATGGCACGAAATCCCGGGTTTCAACGACGGTGCTGAGACATGAACACACCATAGAACCAATACATCACCGATGCAACGTGCGGGCATCGACCGGGGCTCGTGTGCTCTCCGCCCCGTCGGATCTCAACGTTTGTCTCCCATCCCCGCAGACGATATCATCCGTATGCCGCATACACCGGTAAACAAGAGTTTCTCCAACTCCCGGGTCCCCGCATGGTTCACCGCCCTCGTTTGACCCGCGCGCGCCTCCTGGCGGGATTGCTCGCCGCAGGCTCGTTCGTCGCCGCCTCCGGCGCCAGCGCCCAGAGCGACGAGGAAGGCTTCCCGATCGAGCACGAGACCATCCGCGCGCGATGCGCGGCGTGCCATCTCCCGGATTCGGAGGGGCGCATGTCGCGCATCTCCTTCGAGCGCAAGACGCCGGAGGGATGGCAGGGCTCGCTGCAGCGCATGATCTCGCTCAACGGCGTGACCCTCGCGCCCGAGGAGGCGCGCGAGATCGTGAAGTACCTCTCGGACCACCAGGGACTGGCGCCCGAGGAACTGCGTCCCGGTCTCTTCGAGGTCGAGAAGCGGATGATCGACCACCGCTATCTGGCGGACACCGACGTCGAGTTCACCTGCATCCAGTGCCATTCGATGGGGCGGGTGATCACGCAGCGGCGCACGCACGAGGAGTGGGAGCTCCTGATGTCGACGCACCGCGGCTACTATCCGCTCGCGGACTTCCAGGCCTTTCTGCGCATGGGCCCCACGCCCGATCAGCCCGGTCCCGACGGGGAGCCGCCCGACACGCGCCAGCCCATGGAGCGCGCCGTCGATCACCTCTCGGAGGTCTTCCCCCTCCACACGCCCGAGTGGGCGGCGTGGTCGGCGACCATGCGCCCGCCGCGCCTGGAGGGTACATGGGTCATGTCCGGTCACCAGCCCGGGCGCGGCGCGCTCTACGGCACGGTGACGATGGGGGGCGGCGGCGAACAGGATGCGTTCGTCACCCGGGCCAGCTACACGTTTCCGGCCACGGGCGAGACCGTCACCCGGCGGGGCCGCGGGCTGGTCTACACCGGATACCAGTGGCGAGGGCGCTCCTTCGAGTCCGATGAGGCCGATGGGGCGATGCGGGAGGTGATGGTCGTCGAGCGCGGCATGAACGAGATCAGCGGGCGCTGGTTCCGGGGCGACTACGACGAAATCGGCATGGACGTGCGCCTCACGCGCCTGGCCGGCTCCCCGGTCGTCGCGGGCGTGCATCCCCGCGCCCTCCAACTGGGGGGCGGCGAGCGCGAGGTGCGCATCTTCGGGGCGGGATTCGCGGACGGAGTCGGGCCGGGAGATGTGGATCTGGGCCCTGGGCTGACCGTCAACAGGGTGGTCAGCGCCTCCTCCGAAGAAATCGCTCTCAACGTGACGCTGGCGCCCGATGCGGTCCCCGGCGGCCGCGACGTTTTCGTGGGGGGCGCGAGCCTCGCGGGAGCCGTGATCGTCCACGATGGCATCGACCGCATCCAGGTGCTTCCGCGCACAGGCATGGCCCGCGTGGGCGGCATCGTCTTCCCGAAGGGGTACCAGCAGTTCGAGGCGGTCGCTTTCGACGACGGACGCGACGGGCGTCCCAGCTCCGACGACGATCTGGAACTCGGGCCGGTCGAGGTCGACTGGAGCCTCGAGGAGTACGCGGCGACCTTCGACGACAACGACATCGAGTTCGTCGGCTCGATAGACCGGACCGGGCTCTTCGTGCCCGCCGCCGACGGCCCCAACCCGGACCGCGACCGAAACCGCAACAACGTCGGCGACGTGTGGGTGGTGGCCACGTTGGCGCAGGACGACAACGGCGACCGTCCCCTGCGGGCGCGCGCCCACCTGGTCGTCACCGTCCCGCTCTACCTCCTTTTCGACCCGGGAGCCAACGTGAGTACGGGTGCGAGCCCGGATCCCGCGGCAAGCTCGAACGGGCGCGGAGGCCGAACCCCGGGACCGAATCCCGGAATGGGAGGGAGCCCCAAATGAGCACAGCCGGCATCACTTCGCCGGGCGGTTTGTCGGTGAGCGCCGCAACCGCGACACCGGTTACTGCTGCAGCCACCGAGGCTGCAAACGGGGCGGCCACGCGCGCCAACGGGGCCCCGGCGCCCGCGCCGCCCCCCTCGTCCGGCGCCTCGCCGGCAGCCCCGGGTCTCCTCACTCCGGGGGAGTTCCACGCCTTCCAGGCGGACGGCGCGACGTTCCTCTACCTGGTGCCGAGCGCGGCGATCTTCCGCATGGACGATGCGTCGCTCGCGGTGCTTCGGGCGCTCGAGAGGGCCAACCGCACGCCCGCTGAACTGGTGCAGCGGCTGGGGGACCGTTTCCCCGTGGAGGAGGTCACCAACCGCATCGACGAACTGCTGGGATTGCGCGCCATCGGTCTCCTCGGCAAGCCCGCTCCGGCCCCTCCGGACATGCTGCCGCCCAAGGGCTTCCCGCTCACCACGATGGTCCTGAACGTCACCAGCAAGTGCAATCTGGCCTGCACCTACTGCTACGAGTACGGCGACGACCGCATCGTCGAGGCCGACTCCAAGCCCCGCTACATGGACCTCGAGACCGCCCGCGAGAGCGTCGACTTCATGTTCGAGCAGGGTGGGTCGAATCGGCTGGTGCACCTGACCTTCTTCGGCGGCGAGACCCTCCTCAACTTCAAGCTGCTCAAGGAAACCGCCACCTACGCACGCCAGCGCGCCCGCGAGGTGGGGAAGGAGGTCGACTTCAGCCTCACCACCAACGCCACCCTGCTCAAGCCGGAGATCGTCGACTGGCTGGCGGAGAACCGGGTAGGCGTGACGGTCTCCATCGACGGCCCGCGCGAGGTGCAGGACGGCCTGCGCGTCTTCTCCAACGGCATGGGCAGCTACGACATCATCCTGCCCAGGATCAAGGATCTGCTGGCGCGCCACCGCACCCGCCCCATCGGCGCGCGCGTTACGCTGACCAGCCAGAACCTGGACGTCAAGCACATCTTCAGGCACCTGACCGAGGAGATCGGGTTCTGGGAGGTCGGCTTCGCGCCGGTGACCAGCTCGTCGTGCCGCGACTTCTCCATCTCGGACGCCGGCTACGACAAAATGCTCGGCCAGTTCGAGGAGCTCGCCCACGACTTCCTCGAGCACGCCTGCGCCGACCGCCATCACGGCTTCTCCAACGTGAAGGATACCCTGGAGGAGATCCACAAGGGCGTGAGCAAGGCGTACCCCTGCGGCGCCGGCCTCGGGCTCATGGGGGTGGCGACGGACGGCGACGTGGCGCTCTGCCATCGTTTCGCCGGCTCGGACGAGCACAAGATCGGGTCGGTGTCGGAGGGCGTCGACGTCGACGTACAGTACGACTACCTGAAGAAGCACCACATCAACAGCAAGACCGACTGCCGCACCTGCTGGGCCCGTCCCATCTGCGCCGGCGGATGCTATCACGAGGCCCATACCCGGTACGGCACCACTGCAACCCCGAACCTCCATTTCTGCGAGTGGGTTCGGAGCTGGACCCACACATGTCTTCGCGTCTACGGAGCCATCTCGGAGCGCAACCCGGCTTTCCTGGCGCGCTTCGACGCCTGAGCCGGATCCACCGCGACCGAGTCAACGAGGAGAGAGACCCTTGGCACTGAAACCGATCAACCGCAAAGCGGACCGGATGGTGACCTACCTGGCGAACCAGGGCGACGTGCCCCCGGCCGAGCAGATGGCGGGTCCCGTGGGGCCGGCCGCGGGCGCGGTCGAGGGCGGCGACGAGAACGCCGAGGATGTCGTCGCGCTCGGGGGACGGCTTCCCGAGGTGCCGGAGATCCCGCACATCCCGCTGGGGTGCTCGCTGGTCTTTGCGCCGGGCTGGGAGGTGGACGAGGCGGGCGGCACCGCCGGACTCTGCCAGCCGGTGGAGCGCGACCTCTTCGACTGCCACCTGGCCTGCTTCTGGCCCGCCCACGTCCCGGATCAGTTGAATCACAGCCCGGACTGGACCGGCAAGTGCGCGGCGGCGCAGAACGACTGGCGCAAGCTGGAGATGATTTTCCCGTAGGCCGCGAGCCTCCTTTCCTCCACGAAACCTGACAAAATGGCAGACATGTCTGACAAAATGTCATACCTGGCGGTGCTGATCGCCCTCCTCCCCGCGGCGCTGGCCGCCCAGGAGGTGCGCTCGGGCGGCAACGGCACCATCTACATGGGGGCCTACAACGAGGCCGTCTACGTCATCGACGAGGCGACCCTCGAGGTCACCGAGCGCATCCCCGTCACCACCGGCATCCCCAACCTGATGCAGCTCTCCCCGGACAACCGGATGCTCTATGTGCGCGACGCCGCCATGGAGCACATCGAGGTGGTCGATCTCGCCGAGGGGCGCTCCGTCGACTCCTTCACCCTGAGCGAGGGCAACACCAGGGTGCGCATCCGTTCGATGGTCGTGGAGCCGGGCGGCGAGTACATCCTGCTCGGTGCGCGGAGCTACACCAAGCTGCTCGACCGCTTCGAGATCGGCGAGTTCGCGATCCTTCGCGTCGACCTCGATTCGCACGAAGTGACCGACACCGTGCCGAGTTCGGTGGGAGAGCAGCGCCAGGGCGCCAACCTCATGTTCTCGCCGGACGGCGACCTCCTCTACTTCTTCGGCCGCGACATCATCGCCGTGGAGACCGGGAACTTCACCGAGGTCGACCGCTGGGAGCTGTCGCAGCCGCTGGAGGAGGGGCTCGGCCGCATGAACATGAGCTTCCAGCGCAGCCCTTACGACGACGAGGGCATCTTCACGAACCTCTTCCGGATGACGGACCCGGTGCAGGGCCGTCAGATGATGGGCATCGCGCGCGTGAACCTCGCGGAGCAGGATGTCGACTTCTACACCCTCGGGCCGAGCGAGCGCGTGAGCTTCGCGCTGGCGCCGGGCGGACGCAAAGGGTACGGGCTCCGCTCGGAGATCGGCTTCTACGAGTTCTGGACCTTCGATCTGGAGGGGCGGCGGGTCGAGAGCCGGGTCGAGTTCCCGGGGCGTCCGCGCATGTCGCTGGTGCCCAGCTCCAACGGCGAACTGCTGTACATCTACAACGCCGGCAACACCATCGACGTCTACGACGCCGACACCCACGAGCTGCTGCGCACCGTGTGGCTCGACGCCGACATGACGCGCTTCCTGCTGGTGCCCGGGGACGCGGCCACCAACGGCGGTTCCCAGGGATAGACGTTCTTCCCCTGCGGAGCCCGTGAGGCGTCGCTCGCGAGCCCTGTTCGACCGCGAGGTCCGCTGGGCCCTCGGCTTCGTCCGCCCCTACGCAAAGTGGCTGGTCCTTGTCCTCGCCCTCAGCCTGGCGAGCACCGCGCTCTCGCTCTACATCCCCTACCTCTCCAAGGACCTGGTGGACACCGCCCTGCTGGGGCAGGACGGCGGCGCGCTCACACGCATCGTCGCGCTCTTCGCGGGGATCACCGTGGTATCGTTCGGGCTGAACGTGGTCGCCGGAATGCGCTACACGCGCACGTCGGCGGACATCCTCTTCGACATGCGCCTGGCCCTGTACCGGCACCTGCAGCGGCTCTCGCCCCGCTTCTACGCGCGCACCCCGATCGGCGACATCATGTCGCGCATCAACAACGACATCGGCGAGATTCAGCGCGTGGTTTCCGAGAGCCTTCTGTCGTGGCTGGGAAACATCGCGTATCTGCTGGGGACGGTGGGGATCCTGCTCTGGCTGGATGCCCGGCTCTTCCTGGTGAGCCTCGCGATCCTGCCGCCCTGCCTGTGGGCGCTGGTGCGCTACCGGAGGCGGCTCGAGAGCGTCACCGCCGAACTGCGGGAGCGGAGCGCCGGGATCGGCAGCTTCCTGATCGAGACCATCCTCGGGCTCAAGCTTACGGTGGCGTCGAACGCGCAGCGGCGAGAGCAGAAGCGGTTCCGGAGGAAGAACGACGCCTTCATCCGGACGCTGATGTCGATGCGGCTGCTGACCTACCTCGCGGGCGGGCTGCCCGGGCTGATCCTGGCGGGCGGGGTCGCGGTCATCTTCCTGTACGGGGGCCAGCGGGTGATCGCGGAGGCGATCACGATGGGGACGTTCGTCGCCTTCATGGCCTACCAGATGCGGCTGCTGGGACCGATCCAGGGGCTCATGGGGCTGTACGCCAGCCTGGCCACCGCGCGGGTCTCGCTCGGGCGCGTGCATGTCATTCTGGACACCCCGGTCGACGTGCGGGACCCGGAGCGGCCGGTCCACGTCGAGGAGCTGCGGGGGGAGGGGAAGGTGCAGGCGCGCGAGCCGGGCGCACCGGCCCCCGGGGAGAGGCTGGGCGGGGAGATGCGGCTGGACGGGGTGAGCTTCTCGTTCGGGCGCGGGGACCCGGTGCTGGACGGGGTCGACCTGGTGGTGGGCGAAGGGGAGGTGGTGGCGGTCGTGGGTGCGAGCGGAAGCGGCAAGTCCACCATCGTGGATCTGCTCTCGCGGCAGCTCGACCCGGATGCGGGCCGGATCCTGCTGGGCGGCCGAGACCTGCGCGCGCTTCGGCTTGCGGACGTGCGCGCGGCCGTGGTCCCGGTGGAGCAGGAGCCGTTCCTGTTCAACACCACCATCGCGGAGAACATCCGCTACGGCCGGCCGGGCGCGTCCGACGCGGAGGTGGCGGCGGCCGCGCGGGCGGTGGGGCTGGACGCCTTCCTGACGACCTTGCCGGACGGCCTGGAGACGCTGGTCGGCGAGCAGGGACGGGAGCTGTCGGCGGGGCAGCGCCAGCGGGTCGCGGTCGCGCGCGCCTTCCTGGCCGATCCGGCGGTGCTGGTGCTCGATGAGCCCACTTCGTCGCTCGACCCGGCCTCCGAGCGCGCGCTGATGGAGGGCTACCAGGCCGTGATGCGGGGCCGCACGACCATCCTGGTCTCCCACCGTCTCGCGCTCGCCCGGCGGGCGGATCGGGTGGTGGTGCTGGAGCGCGGACGGATCGTGGAGGAGGGCACGGCCGCGGAGTTGCCGGGTCGGCGCGGCGCCTTCGCGCGGTTGTTCCGGGGGGAGGGAGGTTAGCAGCATGGGCCACTCATGGGGACACCTGGAGCTGCGGCTGGACGCCCCGCCGCCGGATGAGCTTCGAGGCGAGGGCGTGCGGGTCGCGGTGGTGGACAGCGGCGTTCACGCGGCGCATCCCCACGTGGGTGGGGTGGCCGGCGGCGTGGCCATTGGGTCGGACGGATCGGAAGCCGACGACTACGTCGACTGGCTCGGCCACGGGACGGCCGTCACCGCCGCCATCAAGGAGAAGGCGCCCGCAGCCGAGTTGTTCGCCGTGAAGGTGTTCGGCGACCGGCTGGCCACCAGCTGCGGCGCCCTGGTGCGGGCCATCGACTGGGCGGCGGAGCATGAGGCCCGGCTGGTAAACCTCAGCCTGGGCACGTCGAATCCGGCGCACGAAGCCAGGCTGGCCGCGGCCGTGACACGGGCGGCAGAGAAGGGAGTGCTCGTAGTCTCGGCTCGGCAGAGTGATGGCGTGCGCTGGCTTCCGGGGTCGATTGCCGGCGCCATCGGGGTGCTGCTGGACTGGAGCTGTTCCCGCCATTCGGTGCGGGTGGGCATCGACCATCAGGGAGATCCGGCGTTTCTGGCCTCGGGTTTCCCGCGGCCGATCCCTGGCGTTTCCCCCGCGCGCAACCTGGGCGGAATCAGCTTCGCGGTGGCCAACGTGACGGGTGTTCTTGCCCGGCTGCTGGAAGCGGAGCCGGAGCTGGGCAGCGTGGGTCAGGTCTTCGAACAGGCCCGCCGCTACGCCTTCCGGCGGCCCGCCACCCAGTAGAACAACAGCCCGGCCGCGATCAGTCCCAGGCCGATGAGGCCCTGCGCCGGACGGTCGACGAGGATAAAGGCGAGCGTCCAGGAGGTCAGCGCCAGGTAGACCAGGGGCGTGATCGGATATCCCCAGGCGCGGTAGGGGCGCTCGAGGTCCGGCTCGCGCCTCCGCAGCACGAAGATACCTGCCACGGCGAGCAGGCTGTTCAGCCCCAGCGTGAAGCCGGAGAACACGAGGATCGCCTCGAAGGACGCGCTGAAGATGAAGAAGAGGGCGAGCGCCGCCTGGGTGAGAATCGCGACCCGGGGGATGCCGGACGAGGTCCTCTTCTCCAGAAAGCGAAACACGGGATAATCCTCCCCGATGACGTGCAGAACGCGCGGCCCGGCCAGCACCATGGCGCTCACGGTGGAGACCAGCAGCACGGCCAGGGTCACGCCCATGATGTCGGCGCCCAGCGGCCCGAAGATGTGCATGGCGGCGATGTGGCCCACCTCAAGCCTTCCTTCCAGCTCAGACATCGGCGCCGCCCTGAGGAAGGTGTAGTTGAGGGCCAGATAGAGAACCATGACCAGCAGGGTGCCGCCCGCGAGCACGCCGGGCAGCGTGCGCCCCGGATTCTCGAGCTCGCCGGTCAGGTAGGTGGCCGCGTTCCAGCCTGTGTACGCATACGAGACGTAGATGAGTGACACGGCGAACGCGCCGCCGAAGACGAGTTCGGCATCACCCGCCGAAGGGAGGAGGGCGACAGGCTCCGGAGCGTCGACCATGGCCAGCGCGGCGGCGCAGAAGGCGGCGATCAGGATCACCTTGACGGTCGTGAAGCTGCGCTGGAAGAAGGACGAGGCACCGTAGGTGGCCGAGTGCACCCACGCCGCCGCCGCGACCAGGCCGGCGGCCAGCCAGGTGGGCGACAGGGCGGGGAAGACCGAGGCCAGGTAGGTGCCGAAGGTGATCGCGGCCAGCGCGGTGGGGGCGGCGAACCCGACCGTGGCCGAGATCCATCCCGACACGAATCCCGCGGCGGGGTGGTAGATGCGTCCCAGAAAGGTGTACTCGCCGCCCGAACGCCGTAGCGTCGCGCCCAGTTCCGCGTAGGTGATCGCGCCGCAGAAGGCCGCCACGCCCCCGACCACCCAGAGCAGCAGGAGCGTGAAGGTGGACTGGATGGTCTCCAGCTGGAAGCCCAGGCTGGTAAACACGCCGGTGCCGATCATGTTGGCGACCACGACCGCCGCTGCCGCGTGGAAGCCGTAGCCGCGCACGTTTGTTGAAGTGGGTCGCATGGAGGGCCTGGGCTTGGACTCCGTCTCGATCCGACCATCCATAATACGCCTCCGGGTTGGACCGGCGACCCGCCCGGCAGTAGAATCGGCGTGTCGCAGATCGGCTGCGCCGAAGACAGCAGGGAGGAACCCATGAAGCATCATCACTCATTCCCGAAGACACTCGCCGCCGGCCTCGCGGTGGCCTGCTTCGCCAGCGCCCAGTTCGCCTGCCAGGCGGATGCACCGGGCCAGTCGGAAGCAGAGGAGCAAATGGACGAGGAAAACGCGGAGGAGGCGGAGGGCAGCGAGGTTCACTGGAGCTACGAGGGCGACACCGGTCCCGACCGCTGGGGCGGGCTGGACCCGTCCTTCGCGGTCTGCGACGCCGGCGTGCAGCAGTCGCCGATCGACCTCGCGGGCGGGATTCCGGCGGGCGGCGGCGGGCTCGAGATCCAGTGGCAGCCCACCGACGGGGAGGTGGTCGACAACGGGCACACCATCCAGGTCAACATGGCCGAAGGGAATACGATCACCCTGGAGGGCCGGCAATTCTCCATGCTGCAGTTCCACTTCCACCTGCCCAGCGAGCACACCGTCGAGGGAGGGGTCTACCCGATGGAAGTGCACTTCGTGCATCAGTCCGCGGAGGGCGACCTGGCGGTGGTCGGGGTCTTCATGGATGCCGGCCAGGCCCATGCGGCCACACAGGCCATCTGGGATGCCATACCCGGCGTCGACGAGGCGCCCGCACCGCTGGCCGGGATCGACCCGAACGCCTTCCTGCCCGAGGGGGGCGCCTACTTCCGCTACGCCGGCTCCCTGACCACGCCGCCCTGCTCCGAGGTGGTGAGCTGGGTGGTGATGACCGAGTCGATAGCCGTCTCGCAGGAGCAGGTAGACGCCTTCGCGGCGCTGTATCCGATGAACGCGCGTCCGGTGCAGCCGCTCCATCGGCGGTTCATTCTGCTGAAGTAGACCGGGAGCTCCCTCTCGCCGAGCAGAATGCCGCTGGGGCGCCCTGTGGTCGGCGTCATGGGCTCCGGCTCCGCCCGGCACGCCCATCTCGCCGAGCCGCTGGGCCGCGCGCTGGCCCATATCGGCGTGCACCTGCTGACGGGGGGCGGGGCGGGAGTCATGGAGTCCGTCTCGCGGGCCTTCAGCGCGGTGCCGGGTCGCGAGGGACTGGTCATCGGGATCCTCCCTGCGGAGGGCGCGCCTCCCGATCGAGCCAATGCGGACCCCGGCACTCCCCCCGGCTATCCCAATCCGTGGGTTGAACTCGCGATCCGCACTCACCTCGACGCCCGCGGCGACCATGGCTCCGGCCTACGTTCCCGCAACCACATCAACATCCTGTCGTCCGATCTCGTCATCGCGCTGCCGGGATCCGCGGGAACGGCCTCGGAAGTCGAACTCGCGATCCGATACCATCGACCTCTCATCCTGCTGGGAGACACGGCTCGGGCCTCGAACCTGCCGGCGTCCGTGCCGACGACCGAGAGCGTGGACGAAGCCGTGGAATTCGTGCGCCGCACCCTGCGCGGTAGCGAGGGGGAGTCCCCGCCTTCGGGGTCTGGGCGTTAGCTTCCTGCCGACGCTTCCACCATCCCGGGAGCTTCCACCATCCAAGGAGAAGAAGATGCGCAATCCATTTCGCGGTGTGCTCGCCCTGCTGGCGCTGGCCAGCGTCGCATGCGCGGGCGATGGGGCAGGAGTGATCACCACCGCCAGCGGCCTTCAGTACGAAGTGCTGCGACAGGGTGACGGCCCGATGCCGACCATGAACGACGAGGTCGTCGTCCACTACCGCGGCACGCTCACCGACGGAACCCAGTTCGACGCCTCCTATGACAGGGGCGAGCCGAACACCTTCCCGGTGAATGGCCTTATCGCGGGATTCAGCGAGGCGCTCCAGCTGATGTCGGTCGGCAGTCACATCCGGGTCACGATCCCGTCGGAGCTGGCGTACGGCGAAGCCGGCGCGGGTTCGCAGATCGGCCCCAACGCGACGCTGATCTTCGAGATCGAACTGCTGGAGATCGTCGGGAGATAAACCCTACAGATTCCCCGTCACCAACCGCACCACGAACGCGACCATGAGCATGATCGTGGGGATGACGAAGGCAACGCCCATCCCGAGGGTCAGCCCCGCGCGGAAGAGCGCCGGCCCGACAGGGCGCAGGCTGCGTCCCCAGATCTTGTGCAGAACACCCTCGACCATCCATCCGAGCGTGTAGCAGAGGTTCGCCATGATCGCGAAGGGCACGATCGCCGGGAGCGCCTGCACCACCTCCGAGAGCGGGTTCAGGGTGAGCAGCGCCATGAAGATGGTGCCCGTCCCGCATCCCGCGAGCACCGCGTTGTAGGCCAGGCGCCGCTTTTCCCACCACTTGACGATCCCGCCGACCGTGCGTTCGGCCGGGGCGGGATAGAGGAAGCGGACGAGCGCCGACTCCGCCGGGGCATGGCCCGCCGCATGGTCCTCCAGGCTCATTGGATCGGATGGGGTCACGGGCCTCCTCGGTGGACGGTGGTATCCGTTGGACACCCGCGCGGATCCCGGAGTTGCCCCGGAGCCCGCCTCAGAAGCGGGAGGTCACGGTGACCCGGAAGCTCCGGGTCGCTCCCGGATTGCGCTCCTGGACGTCTACGTATTCCGCCTGCAGAAGGTTCTCCACCTTCGCCCGCACATCCATGTCCATGACTTCGAGCGCGAGCCTCAGGTCCAGCAGCGTGATGGGGCCGCGTTCATCCAGAGGATAGGCGAGAACGGTTTCCGCCTCGCTCCGATGACGCACGTCCAGCGCCAGCAGATCGGCCCAGCCGGAAAGCGTCGTCGTGATGTTGTGGCGCGACCGGTACGCGAGCGGCCGGCCGGTGTCGAGATCATGCGAGTTGATGAAGAGGTAGTTCGCGTGCAGGTTGAGCTTCTGCGGCACGACCCCGAAGCGCAGGCCGGCGTCGAGCCCGCGCACCCGTGCTTCGGCCACGTTGCGGAACTGGAAGGTGAGGGGCTGGTTCGGGGCGCCGGTGACCTCGATGAGGCCGGAGTACTCGCTCCAGAAGAGTCCCGCGTCGAGCCAGAGCCTTTCGTTCGGGACGATGGTGGTGCCCACCTCCCCGGCCCACGCCGATTCGCCGCGCAACTCGAGATTGGGCACCACCCGAAAGCCGAAGGTGGTGGTCCTGGTGAACTGCTCCACGACGCTGGGCGACCGGTATCCCCGGCTCAGGGATGTCCTCAGGCTCATGTCCGGAGTGGCCTCGAAGACGAGCCCGATCTTGGGATTGAGCGTCAGATCGCCTTCCACAACCGAGGCCTTGTGCGAATCCAGCCGGATGCCCACCGAGCCGCGCAGCCGCTCCGAAAAATCGATTTCGTCCTGAACGAACAGCGCCAGATCGGTGATGTCCGGCGTCGGGCTGAGGAAGTTGGAGGTCACATCGGTGCGAGACGCTTCTCCTCCCGCTGTGACCGCATGGCGCCCGCCGGAAAAGAACGAAAGCTGCAGATCCGTGCCGTAGCGCGTGGCACGGTGGAAGTCCTCGTTGTCGTGGAAGTAGTTCTGGTTCCGGACATGCTGCACCTGCGGCCGCAACTGCAGCTTGAGCGTCGAGGTCACCACCGGGGTGGCCGTCATTCCGAAGATGAGATCGGAATGGCGCTTCCAGTCGCCCAGGTCGGCGGGATCCACCTCGAGACGGCGCTCGGGGGAGAGCCAGGTGAAGAACTCCTCCACGTCCTCGCGCTTCCCGCTGGCGAACACCTCCAGCGGCTTTGACGACTCGGCTCCGAAGACGGCCTTGGCGCGCCACTGCCAGCGCTCCTGGCCTCCGTTCTGGCGAAAGCCGTCGGACCCCTCGCGTCCCGCGAACACCGTGACGCCCGCGCCCCCGATCTGCCGCGAATGCTGGATCTGGAGGCCTCGCATGCTCAGGCGCTCGTCGGTGAAGTCGAGGTTGCCCGGAGTGTCGAACACGCCGTAGTAGCCGCGCACGGCGGTACGCGGAGGCCCCAGGGGCGGGCGCGTGATCACGTTGACCACGCCGGCCATGGCGTTCGTGCCCCAAAGGGTGGAGTTGGGGCCCTTCACGATCTCGACGCGGTCGACGTCCAGGAGCGGCAGGATGTTGTAGTCGATCCTCGATTCCACACCGGTGAGCGCCCGATGGCCGTCCAGCAGCATCAGGACCCGGCTGCCGACACCCCGGGCGAAGCCGCTGGAGCCGCGGATATCCATGTGGCCCGCGTTGAAGGTCACTCCCTGGGCGAACGGAAGCGCCTCCTTGAGGTTGGTTACGTCGCGGCGCCGGAGTTCGTCCGCGCTCAGGATCGCGACGCTCACCGGCGCGTCGCCGGGACGGACCGTGGTTCGGCTCGCGGTGACGGTGACGCCCGGGACGTCGAAGAGCTGCGATTCGAGCGAGATGCGGAGTGGGGCGGTTGCGGTGGTGGCGGGATCGGCCGTGACTTCGGCGTTGCCGTAGCCGTCGGCGACGACGAACAGCACGTAGGTGCCGCCTTCCGGCACGGGAATCTCGAAGCTGCCATCGTCGGCTGTGAGCGCGCGCAGCGGGGTCGACTGCACGAGCACCTCGGCGCCCAGGACGGGGTTGCCGTCCTCGTCGTCCACCACGACGCCCCGGATGGTGGGTCCGGCCTGGGCAACCAGCAGCGCGGGGGCGAGAAGAATGAAGGGCGCGACGAGCGCGATCCGGGCCAACGGGCGTGGTGGGCGGATGCGCAGGAACCCGGCCACCCTCAGTTCTTCCGCCAGACCGTCGTGGAGACGTTGAGTGCGGGCTCGGTGACTTCAACGGTCAGGACGGCACCCTGAAGCGTATACGTCCCGAGGCCCTGCAACAGGACGCCGGCCTGTTCCCAGGTCCCATCGAGTCGATTGACGTAGGTGCCCTGATCTTCGAGCGTGGTGGTCCCGCCCAGACCGTCCGGAAGCGTGATGTCGATCATCGTTGTGCCCGAGGCCTCGGGCCCGGCGACCGATGTCTGCTGCACCGAAAAGGTGCCCGAAACATCCGGCGGCGTGAGGGTCAGCCCGCCGGTCACGATGGCGGATAGCGACTCCAGCGTGTAGGTGCCGGTGAGGTCGGGCGGTCGTTCCGGCTCGGGCTCCACCGGATCCTCGCCCCCGCAGCCGGCGAGCGCCAGAAGGATGGCGAGGAGAGGGTAGGGCGGGGCTGGCCTGGAGGGGAGCATTGCCTTCTCGCTGTTGACGGAACCGACACCAACGATTCGACGGGCCGTGGCGACGCGTGCTCAGCGCGCCCCGGACGGGCCCGGAAAACCAACGCAATACCCATGGTAACCTATTGTCGGCCGGGGGTTCTCACCAGACGAGGGGCTCGGACGGCCCGAGGACGACGTGCCGTTTTGTCGCTACCACCGGCCGCTTTGTCGCTACCGCGTCTTGAAACTAGATTGTTCGCGCCTTCGGGCGTACGATCCTCTTCGCTCCGACACAGGACCAGCGCGTGACGACTCCGGCAGAGGCCCACGTCGAGTTCCAGGATATCGCCAAGAGCTACGATGGGCGGGTGATGGCCGTCCAGGGATTGAACCTCAGCGTGCGCCGGGGTGAGTTCCTGAGCCTGCTCGGGCCGTCCGGCTCGGGAAAGACGACGTGCCTGATGATGCTCGCCGGGTTCGAGACCCCGACCGCCGGCGCCATCCGCATCGACGGCCGTTCGGTGCACGCCCTGCCGCCACGCAAGCGGGGCATCGGCATGGTGTTTCAGGACTACGCGCTCTTCCCCCACATGACGGTCGAGGACAACCTGGCCTTTCCGCTGGACGTGCGCGGCATCGGGCGCGACCGAAGGCGCGAGCTGGTCGACCGGGCGTTGCGGCTGGTCCGGCTGGAGGGCTTCGAGAAGCGCCGGCCCGGGCAGCTCTCGGGCGGGCAGCAACAGCGGGTGGCGATCGCGCGCGCGCTGGTCTTCGAGCCCGAACTGGTGCTCATGGACGAACCCCTGGGCGCACTCGACCGCCACCTGCGCGAAGAGCTGCAGTACGAGATCCGGCGCATCCACCGGACGCTCGGCGTGACCATCGTGTACGTGACCCATGACCAGCAGGAGGCCATGGTCATGTCGGACCGCATCGCCGTCCTCCGCGACGGCATGGTGGAGCAGGTGGCCGCGCCCGAAGCCCTGTATGAGGAACCCGAGCGCTCCTTCGTCGCGCGCTTCATCGGCGAAAACAACCGGCTGCACGGGCGTGTCGCCGAGGTTGACGGCGAAGTGTGCGACGTGGAGGTAGGCGGCCATGTAGTGCGGGGGTATCGGGTGGTGGACTGCCGGCCGGGGGATCCGGTTACCCTCTCGATCCGGCCGGAGCGCATCACGCTGCATCCCGAACCGGGGTTGTTCTCGAACCAGTTCGACGCGGTCATCGGGCACATCACCTTCGTGGGCGATCACCTGCGCATCCACATGGAGACCTGCGGGCGCGCGGACTTCGTGGCGAAGATCTCCAACGTGGTGGGGCAGGGCGCGGTGCTGGAGGGCGACGAAATCCGCGTGGGATGGACCGCGGCGGACTGCAGGGTCCTGGACTACGGCGGCGCGGAGGGCGCGGTGTGAACGAGCGTTGCAGCAGCCGCCCCGCGCGCCGGAGGGAGGCTCCCTTGCCCCACCGGATCGCGGCGCTGGGGCTCGCGGCGCTCGTTGTTGCCTGTGGCGGCGACGCCGGCGATTCGCTGACCGTGGGCGCGTGGGGCGGGGCCTACACGCGCGCCTGCAAGCTCGCCTACTACGAGCCGTTCATTGCCGAGACCGGCATCGTCATCCGTGACGCCCAGTACAACGGTGGCCTGGCCGAAGTCCGGGCGCAGGTCGACGTGGGACGGATTCACTGGGACGTGGTGCCCATGGAGATCGCCGACGCGGTGCGAGGCTGCGACGAGGGGCTGCTCGAGCCGCTCGATCCGTCGATGTGGGCTCCCGGCGCGGATGGAACGCCACCCGAGGAGGACTTCTTCCCCGGCACCCTGACCGAGTGCGGCGTCGGCGCCGAGTTCTACGCAACCGTCATCGCCTACAACCGGGAGAACATCGCCGGGCCCGAGCCCCGGACCATGCAGGACTTCTTCGACCTGGAGACCTTTCCGGGCCGCCGCGGAATGCGCCGCAAGCCGATGGGCAACATGGAGTTCGCGCTTATGGCCGATGGCGTGCCGCCGGCGGAGGTGTACGAGCTGCTGGACACCCCCGAGGGGATCGAGCGAGCGTTCCGCAAGCTGGACACGATCAAGGACGAGATCGTGTGGTGGGAGGCGGGCGCCCAGCCGCCCCAGCTCCTCGCCGACGGGGAAGTGACCATGACCACGGCGTACAACGGCCGCATTTTCAACGCCCAGGTGCTGGAAGACCAGCCCTTCGAGATCATCTGGGACGGGCAGCTGCTCGATTTCGGCCAGATGGTGATCGTGGCCGGGACGCCGAACCTGGAGGCGGCGCTCGAGTTCTTGGCCTTCGCGACCACGCCCCGGTCCATGGCCCGGGTCAGCGCCAACATCTCCTACAGCCCGACGCGCTACTCCGGACTGCCGCTCGTGGGGGCGCACGCCGAGGCGGGCGTCGACATGCTTCCGCACATGCCCACCTCCCCCGAGAACCTGGAGCGGGCGCTGCGCAACGACTGGGAGTGGTGGGTGAACCACACGGACGAGATGAACGAGCGCTTCAGCTCGTGGCTGGCGCGGTGAGGGGCGGCTCGATGGCGGGCGGCGCGCGACGGTGAGCTCCGAATCGATGCCGCGAGGGCGCAACTGGCGGCCGCAACTGCGGGCGGCGGGGCTCGCACTGCCTCTCGTGGCCTTCGTCGGCGTGACCTTTGTGGCGCCTCTCGCCACGATGTTCAGCCGCAGTGTCTACGACGCGGTGGTGGCGGACGCGCTGCCCGAGACTCTGGCCCTGCTGGAGGGATGGGACGGGGAGAGCGCGCCCGGCGAGGATGTCTTCGCCGCGGCGGCGCGCGAGTTGATGGAGGCGCAGGAGGAGCGGGTGATCGGCCAGGTGGCCGGCCGGGTCAATCGGGTGCAGGGGGGGATGCGGAGCATCGTCGCGGTGACGGGACGCCGACTTGCCGCCGCCCCCGACGGCTCTTGGCGCGAGACCTTCCTCGGGATCGATCCGGCCTGGGGCGAGGCGGGCACCTGGCACGCGGTGCGCACCGCCGGTGAGCGCTACACCAGCCGCCACTACCTGGCCGCGGTCGACCTGCGGCGACTTCCGGACGGATCGATCGCGCGCCAGGACGAGGACCGCCGCATCTACCTGCGACTGTTCGCGCGCACCTTCCTGGTCAGCCTGTCCATCACCGGGTTGTGCCTCCTGTTCGGCTACCCGCTCGCGCACTTCATCGCGCACGCGCCGCCACGCCGCGCCGGCCTGCTCCTGGCGCTGGTGCTGGTTCCGTTCTGGACCTCTCTGCTGGTGCGCACGACGTCCTGGATCGTCCTGCTCCAGGGCCAGGGCGTGATCAACGACATCCTGGTCGCGCTGGGGCTGGTGTCCGACGACGGCCGTCTCGCGCTCATCTACAACATGACGGGCACGTTCGTGGCGATGACGCACGTTTTGCTGCCGTTCATGGTATTGCCGCTGTATTCGGTCATGCGCGGGATTCCCCGCTCGCACATGGACGCGGCCGCGTCGCTGGGAGCCGGTCCGGCACAGGGGTTCCTGCGGGTCTACTGGCCCCAGACGCTCCCCGGGGTGGGGGCGGGGAGCCTGCTCGTGTTCATCCTGGCCATCGGGTACTACATCACCCCGGCGCTGGTGGGCGGGAGCACCGGCCAACTGATCTCCAACATGGTCGCGTATCACATGCAGACCTCCCTCAACTGGGGGCTGGCGTCCGCGCTGGGCGCGATCATCCTGGCGTGCGTGATCGGCCTCTACCTGCTGTACGAGCGGCTGGCCGGGACCGAAGGCGTGAGAGTCGCCTGACGTGCGCGCGCTGAGCCGGGCGGAGCGGGCGGGAAGGACGATGCACGTCGCGTTCTGCGCGGCGGTGCTGTTCTTCCTGATGGCACCCATCCTCGTGATCGTGCCGCTCAGCTTCAACGCGGAGCCCTACTTCACCTTCACCGAAGGCATGCTGAGGCTGGACCCGGAAGCGTGGTCGCTGCGGTGGTACCGGGAGATCGCGACCAGCGACGTGTGGCGGAGCGCGCTGGTCAACAGCCTGGTGATCGGCACTGCGGCCACGGCGCTGGCCACGTTTCTCGGCACGCTGGCCGCGCTCGGGCTCTCCAGTCCGAACATGCCCGCGCGCCGCTTCCTGATGGGCTTCCTGGTCTCGCCGCTGGTGACCCCGGTGATCATCTCGGCCGCGGGGATGTTCTTCTTCTATTCCCGCATGGGGCTGGGCCAGACCCACCTGGGGCTGATCCTGGCGCACGCGGCGCTGGGGACGCCGTTCGTGGTGATCACGGTGACTGCCACCCTGACCGCCTACAACACCACCCTGAACCGCGCGGCCGCGTCGCTGGGTGCGGGACCGCTCCGGACCTTCACCCGCGTGCAGCTGCCGCTGATTGCTCCGGGCGTGCTTTCGGGGGCGCTCTTCGCCTTCGCCACTTCGTTCGACGAGGTTGTGGTCGTGCTCTTCCTGGGCGGTGTGGAGCAGAACACCATCCCGCGCCAGATGTGGGCGGGCATCCGCGAGGAGATCAGCCCGGCCATCCTGGCCGTCGCGACTTTCCTGATCGTGTTCGCGGCCGCGCTGCTGCTTACGGTGGGGTGGCTGAGGAGGAGGGCGGCGGGGACGGGCTGACCGGACCAATGTCCTGCCCGAACAGCAGCACGTGTCCCTCGGGGTCAATAACCTCGAATTCCCGCAGGCCGTAGAAGCGGTCGACGCATTCGGTTGCGGGCCAGCCGGCTTCCACGACGGCCCGGCGCAGCGCGTCAACTTCCTCCACATAGAAGTAGTACGCCGACTGCGGATAACGTCCTTCGACCCTCGGAGCCCGCGGAATGTACGTCGGGCTCGCCAGCATGATCTGCGCTGGACCGTTTCGCAGTGAGGCGAAGCCGGTGGCGCCGACATCGTCCATGCGGTCGACCACCTCGAACCCGAGCACATCGCAATAGAAGCGCACCGACGCCTGCACATCGGCGCATATCAGCATCGGAACGAGGTCGACGAACGGAGAGAGGACCATCCAGGAGGGGGTTGGGCGGCTTTCGTCGACGGGAATCAACTCCCTTCCCGGGCCCACGCGGAACCCGGGAAGGGCGCTGGATTCGGATTCCGCCTACGGCTCCGGCGTAGCGGCGTCGACCATCGCCGCCAACTCCTCGTAGGCGGTCGGGTCCACCTGGGCGAACTGCGGGATCACCCCGGCGATGCGACCGTCCGGGCCGACCACGATTACCGAGCGGCTGTCGGCCATGTTGTTGTCGCGTTTGCCGCCACCGAACGCCTCGTAGGTGGCGCCGTCGGTTCCGGCATCGCTGAGGAACAGGAAGGGGAAGTCCTCGTCCTTGAGCCAGGAGCCCAGCTCTTCGGGACTGTCGTTGGAGATCCCGACGACGACGACGTTCCGGCCTTCGTTGAACAAGCTTGCGTACTGATCACGGTACGCTGTCATCTGCACCGTTCAGCCACGTGTTCGAACGCGGAAGAAGAAGGCGAGGACAACGGTTTCTCCCCGGTAGTCGCTGAGGCGAACCGGGTCCTGCAGCACGCCGAAGCGGGTGGCCCCGGGCAACTCGAAGTCGGGAGCCATCGCTCCCACCTCTAGGAGCTGGGCATCCGCCTCCGCGGGGGCCCCGAGCCCGAGTACCCCGGCCAGCAGGAATAGGGCGGCGAACCTGCGCATGTCTGATCCTCCCTGGAGTCGGTGAGCGGTTGGAGTCGGTGAGCGGGTTGGAAGGCGCCGCAAGGTCACGCGCGCGGGCACCGGCCACAGCGGACAAAGTGCGCTGTCGGTGCCCGTCGCGACAGGGGTAGACGGCGGTCAGGAGACGACGTTCAGGGCAGTCGCGTCTCGCCCATCAGCCAGCGGTCGATCTCGCGCGCAGCCTCGCGCCCCTCGCGGATGGCCCACACCACCAGCGACTGTCCGCGCCTGCAGTCGCCGGCGGCGAACACGCCGTCCACGTTCGTGGCGTAGGAACCGAATTCGGCGGCGTAGTTGGAGTGCTTGTCGTATTCAATGCCCAGCGGCTCCGCAGGCGCGTGCTCGGGGCCCAGAAACCCCATCGAGAGGAGCACGAGGTCCGCGCTCCACTCCCGCTGGCTCCCCGGGATCTTGCGCAGGCGGCCGCCATGGAAGGTGACGTCGAGCGTGCGTACGCCCGCAACCTTGCCGTCCGGGCCCGCGAAGAAGCTCTCCGCCGAGATCGCGTAGACCCGCGGATCGTGTCCGAGATGGGCGATCGACTCCTCGTGCCCATATTCCACGCGGAAGATGAGCGGCCAGGCAGGCCAGGGATTGTCGGGGGCGCGTTCAGCGGGCGGCCGCGGCAGGAGTTCGAAGTTGATCAGGCGGCGGCACGACTGGCGCAGGGAGGTCCCGATGCAGTCGGTGCCGGTATCGCCGCCGCCGATGACGACGACATCGAGGCCGGTCGCGGGGATTCTCGGCGGATGATCGCCCAGCCCCGCCTGGATGCTGTCGGTGAGGTACTCCATGGCGAAGTGGATGCCGGGCAGTTCGCGTCCGCCCACCGGCAGGTCCCGCGCGCGGGTGGCGCCCGTGGCCAGGAGCAGGGCGTCGAAGCGCCTCCTCAGCTGACGCACATCCAGCGACCCGCCGCCGCCGTCAGCCACCGTCGCGTTGGTCACGAACTCGACTCCCTCCTCGCGCAGGAGCGATACGCGGCGATCCACGATGCGCTTGTCGAGCTTCATGTTGGGAATCCCGTACATGAGCAGGCCGCCGATGCGGTCGTCGCGTTCGTAGACGGTGACCCGGTGCCCCGCGGAGTTGAGCTGTGCGGCCGCCGCCAGCCCCGCCGGGCCCGAACCCACCACTGCCACGCTCTTGCCGGTGCGCGCGGACGGCGGGTGAGCCCGCACCCACGCCTCGTCGAAGCCCCGGTCGGCGATCGCCATCTCGATGTTCTTGATGGTGACTGGGGGATCGGCGATGCCGAGGACACAGGAGCCTTCGCAGGGAGCGGGACACACCCGGCCGGTGATCTCCGGGAAGTTGTTGGTCCTGTGCAGGCGATCGAGCGCCTCGCGCCAGCGCCCCCGGTAGACGAGGTCGTTCCACTCCGGGATCAGATTGTAGACCGGGCAGCCGTCGTCCGACTGGCAGAACGGAACGCCGCAGTCCATGCAGCGCGCGCCCTGGGTCTTGAGCCGATCCTCGGCGTGCGGGGTGTAGATCTCGTCGAAATCGCGGATGCGGGTAGCCGGGTCGCGGTAGGGGGCCGCCTCGCGCGCGAACTCCTTGAAGCCCGTGACCTTGCCCATGCGGCTCGCCGTCAGGTTCCCACCGCGACGGGCAGCGCTTCGGAACGGCCCGCGGCGGCGCGCTCCTCGAGCGCCCGCTTGTAGTCGATCGGCACCACCTTCACGAACTCCGGATGGCGGGCGTCCCAGTCCGCGAGGATGTCGGCCGCAACGGTGGAGCCCGTGTACTCGCGGTGCCGTGCGATGAGACGCCGAATCTCCTCGCGCTCTTCCGCGTCGACAAGGCGCTCCAGCACCACCAGGTCCATGTTGCAGCGGCCCTCGAAGGTCCCGCGAGGATCCCACACATAGGCGATCCCCCCCGACATTCCGGCCCCGAAGTTGATCCCGGTCTCGCCCAGTACGACCACGCGTCCGCCCGTCATGTACTCGCAGCCGTGGTCGCCGATGCCCTCCACCACGGCGGTGGCGCCGCTGTTGCGGACGCAGAAGCGCTCGGCCGCGATGCCCCGGAAGAAGCCCTCGCCGCTGATGGCGCCGTAGAACGCCACGTTGCCGACGAGGATGTTCTCTTCGGCCTTGAAGGGGGACGCCTGCGGCGGATACAGGATGATCCTGCCGCCGGAGAGCCCCTTGCCGACGTAGTCGTTGGCGTCGCCCTCCACCTCGAGCGTAACCCCGCGCGCCAGCCAGGCGCCGAAGCTCTGCCCCGCGCTCCCGCGGAAGCGGAAGTGGATGGAGTCGTCGGGAAGCATGCCCGGTCCCACGCGGCGGATGATGTGGTTGGACAGCATGCCCCCCACCACGCGGTTTGCGTTGGAGATGGCCATGTCGTGGCGCACCGGCCGGCCTTCCTCGATCGCGGGCCCGGCCAGGCGGATCAGGGTGTGATCGAGGGCGCCCTCCAGCCCGTGATCCTGTTCGTGCCGGCAATACACCCCCAGACAGTCTTCCGGCTCGAGCGCCGGCATCAGGAGCGCGTCCACGTTCACGCTCCTCGCCTTCCAGTGCCCGGGTCGGGGTGCGGGTTCGAGCGCGTCCACGCGCCCGATCATCTCGTTCACGGTGCGGAAGCCGAGGCGCGCCATGATCTCACGCAGCTCGTGCGCGACCATGAACAGGTAGTTGATGATGTATTCCGGCTTCCCGGAGAACTTCTTGCGCAGCTCCGGGTCCTGGGTCGCCACGCCAACCGGACAGGTGTTCAGGTGGCACTTGCGCATCATGACGCAGCCCAGCGTGATCAGCGGGGCGGTGGAGAAGCCGAACTCCTCGGCGCCCAGCAGCGCGGCGATGGCCACGTCGCGGCCCGTCTTGAGCTGCCCGTCGGTCTGCACGATGACCCGCGAGCGCAGATTATTCATCACCAGGGTCTGGTGGACCTCCGCGATTCCCAGCTCCCACGGCAGGCCCGCGTGCTTGATGGAGGTCAGGGGCGAGGCGCCCGTGCCCCCGCTGTCGCCCGAGATGACCAGGTGGTCGGCGCGCGCCTTGACCACCCCGGCGGCCACAGTGCCGACGCCGATCTCGGCGCACAGCTTCACGCTGATGCGCGCCTGCGGGTTGGCGTTCTTCAGGTCGTGGATGAGCTGGGCGATGTCCTCGATGGAGTAGATGTCGTGGTGCGGAGGCGGGCTGATCAGTCCCACGCCGGGCGTGGAATGCCGGATCGACGCGATGTAGTCGTCGACCTTGCGGCCCGGAAGCTCGCCGCCCTCCCCGGGCTTGGCTCCCTGCACGATCTTGATCTGCAGCTCCTCGGCCGCGGTCAGATACTCGATCGTCACGCCGAAGCGCCCGCTCGCCACCTGCTTGATCGCGGAGCGCCGCAGCCCTCCGTCCGCATCCGGGACGTTGCGCGCCGGATCCTCGCCGCCCTCGCCGGAATTGGACTTGGCGCCGATGCGGTTCATGGCCAGTGCGAGCGACTCGTGGGCTTCCTTCGAGATGGAGCCAAAGCTCATCGCGCCCGTGGCGAAGCGCTTCACGATCTCGGCCTCGGGCTCGACTTCGTCAAGATCCACCGGCGGACCGGTGGGATGGAACCTGAGCAGGCCGCGCAGCGTCGCCTTGCGCGTGTTCTCTTCGTTGGCGTGGCGGGCGAAGCGCCAGTAGGCCTCCGGCGAGTTGGTGCGCGCGGCGACCCGGAGGCCGCGCACCGAAACGGGGTCCCACATGTGGCGCGCCCCACCCTTGCGCCAGTGGAAGTCGCCGGGATTGGGCAGGGCTCGTCCGTTGCTCTGCGCCGTGCCCGCGAAGCCCAGCTCGTGGCGACGCTCGATCTCCTCCGCCAGCACCTCGAACCCGATCCCGCCCACGCGGCTCTCGGTGTCGGTGAAACAGCGGTTCACCACCTCGGCTCCGAGTCCCACCGCCTCGAAGATCTGCGCCCCCTTGTAGGATTGCAGCGTCGAGATGCCCATCTTGGCCATCACCTTGAGGATGCCCTTGCCGACCCCCTTGCGGTATGCGGCGACCACGTCGTCATCGGAAGCGATGTGGTCGAAGTCGTCCATCCGCCCGGTGCGCCGGACGTGCCAGAGGCATTCGTAGGTGAGATAGGGGTTGATGGCGTCCGCACCGTAGCCGAGCAGAAGACAGTGATGGTGCACTTCGCGCGCCTCGCCGGTCTCGACGACAAGGGCGATGCGGGTGCGCTGATGCGTGCGTACCAGGTGATGGTGCACACAGCCCACGGCGAGCAGGGAGCTGATGGCGAGGCGGTCGGGGCCGATGGCGCGGTCCGAGAGCACGAGCAGCCGGTAGCCCTCCTCGACGGCCCGGTCGGCCTCCTTCTCGAGGCGGGTGAGAGCGGCGAGCAGACCACGCTTCCCGGGGCCGCGCGCGAAGGTGGTGTCGAGCGTCCGGCTCCGCCATCCGCGCTCCTCGAGTTGCGAGAGTGCTGCGAACTGCCGGTTCGAGAGGATCGGATGAGGAAGGCGCAGCCGGTGCGCGTGCTCCTCGGTGACCTCGAGCAGGTTGCCCTCGGGCCCGATGTAGCACTCGAGCGACATGACCACTTCCTCGCGGATCGAATCGATGGCGGGATTGGTCACCTGCGCGAAGCGCTGCTTGAAGTAGTCGTAGAGCATGCGCGGCCGGTCCGCGAGCGCCGCCAGTTCCGCGTCGTTGCCCATGGAGCCGAGCGGATCGCGCCGGTCGCGCACCAGGCTGAGGAGCATGAACTGCACGGTCTCGGCGGTATAGCCGAAGGCCCGCATGCGCCGGAGAACGGTCGCTTCGTCGTAGCCGTGCGGATCGGCGGCCTCGCCCAGTTCGAGGCGCTGCCGTTCCAGCCACTCCCCATAGGGTCGCCGCCTGGCCCACTCCGACTTGAGCTCGTGGTCCGGCACCAGGCGCCCCGCATCGAAGTCGATCAGGAAAAGCCGTCCCGGGTGCAGCCGTCCCTTCTTCACCACGCGCTCGGGCGCGACCGGCAGCACGCCCACCTCGGAAGCCATCACGCAGCGGTCGTCGTCGGTCACGTAGTAGCGGCTCGGGCGCAGCCCGTTGCGGTCGAGCACGGCGCCGATGCAGTGGCCGTCGGTGAAGGGGATGAGAGCCGGGCCGTCCCACGGCTCCATCAGGCACGACTGGAACTCGTAGAAGGCGCGCTTGTCGGCCGGCATGCCCGGCCGCTGCTGCCACGCCTCCGGGATCATGGTCATGACCGACTCCGGCAGGCTGCGTCCGGTCATGAGCAGGAACTCGAGCACGTTGTCGAAGTTGCCCGAGTCCGAGCAGTTGGGCTCGATGATCGGGAAAAGCTTCTCCAGTTCGTCCCCGAACAGTTCCGAGTGCAGGACGCCTTCGCGCGCGTTCATCCAGTTGCAGTTGCCCAGCAGCGTATTGATCTCGCCGTTGTGGCACATGGCGCGGTTGGGCTGGGCACGGTCCCATGAGGGGAACGTGTTCGTGGAGAAGCGCGAGTGCACCATCGCCATGTGCGACTCGTAGTCGCCGGCCCGGAGGTCGTCGAAGAACTCGAAGAGCTGATGGGGCGTCAGCATCCCCTTGTAGATGACGGTGTTGGACGAGAGCGAGCAGAAGTAGGGAAGCTCCCGCCCCGAAAGCCGCGGATCGCCCCGCAGGCAGTGGCTTGCGTACTTGCGGATGATGTAGAGCTGGCGCTCGAAGGCGGCGTCGGCAAACCCGTCGCCGGCCCCCACGAAGAGCTGCTCGAGGTGCGGCATCGACCCGAGCGCGGTCGTGGTCAGCCCGGCGCGCTCCGCGCTGTGCGGGAGCCTGCGCCAGCCGAGAAGGCGCTGCCCCTGTTCGGCGATGATGGCCTCGGTGCTTTCCTTGCAGATCTGCCGCTCGCGGCGGTCGCGCGGGAGGAAGGCGATGCCGACCCCGTACTGGCCGGAAGGGGGAAGGGAGACGCCCAACTGGTCCCGGGCGACGCGGTCGAGCAGCAGGTGCGGCAGCCCGGTCAGGATGCCCGCGCCGTCCCCCGTCCCGGGTTCGCAGCCGATGCCGCCGCGATGCCCCATGCGGCAGTTGATGCGGTTGGCGTCGTCGAGGATGGACCGGCTCGCGCGTCCCTTGATGTCGCACACGAAGCCGACGCCGCAGCTGTCGTGCTCGTAGCGGGGACTGTACAGCCCCCGGGCCGCCGGCAGGCCGGAGCCTGATGCAGACCCTGCGTTCATCGTGCGTCGCACGGCCCCCTCCCCGGGACGTGTACCTGCAGAATATCCCGCCATTCCTGCGCGCAGGTTCGACTGTCACGGGGAATGGGCGGGATGGACCTGGTAAACTGGGGACGATGCGCCGGAGTCGGCAACCGCGCCCGTCAGTGTGGCAGGTTCAGGTTGTAGCGCATGATGCGGCCGTGCGGGCCCTGCCGGTCACGCTCGACCTCGAACACCTCTCCCCTGACTGTCCCCGGCACCGTCGCCTCGAGCCTCGCCACATCGGAGGAGGAGAGACGCACACGGCTCCCGTTCACCATCAGGCCTCTCCGGCTCATCCCGACGATCGCGGCCCCGACACCCGGCTGGCCGAGGACGTACGCCACCGCCGCGTCGGCCATGGTGGCCCCGTGCCGCACGGCCAGCTCCGTGAGCGCCCGGCGCGCCCGGCCCAGCACCTCCCGGCCGCCCACCTCCTCGACGATCAGGCGGTACTTGGTCAGCGACCGGGACTCCAGCGGCGTGCCGCCGGCGTTCGACAGGAGCCCGCCCGCCAGCGCCCCGTAGGCGAGCACGGTGACGCCCCGCTCCCGGCAGAGCTCCGTCAGGCCCTTCAGCGGACGGCGGTCGAGAAGGGAGAGCTGGACCTGGCTGGACACCACCGGAATGCCGGCGTCCAGGAGGGTTCCGAGCGCGGCCCGGTCGAAGTTGGTGACGCCCAGGCGGCGGATGATTCCCTCCTGCTGAAGCTCGGCGAGCCACTCGGCGGCGTGCACCCACTTCGGTTGCGAGAGGTCCCACCACGCAAACTGCACCAGCTCGAGTGCGTCGACCCCGAGGCGGTCTCGCGACCGCAGGACGACCCGGCGGACGTAGTCGCGGTCGATGGTGGACAGGGCGTCTAGATCGGGCACGAACTTGGTATGGACGGCGACGTCGTCGGCGATGTCCGGCCGTCCGGCCAGCCAGTCCCCGATGATGCGCTCCACGCCGGTATAGATGTCGGCGCAGTCCAGGACGAGGGGGCTTTCAGCCGCGGCCGCGGCGTCCAGGGCCGCGAACGCGCGCTCCCTGCTCCAACCGTCGCTGTGCCCCTCGGAGAGCTGCCAGCACCCCCGGATCACCCCGGACGGAGGCAGCCGAAGTGGTGGACGGTCAGTCCAGCGGAACACGCGTGACCTCGCTGTGGCGAAAGGACGACCTGCCGGTCCGCGTGATGCGGAAGCGGGCGCCGCAGTGCGGGTCGGGGCAGGCGATCTCCGTGTCCGTGGTCATCCAGTCGTGGGGATGCGTGTCGCGCTGCTTTGCGGGAAGGAGGGGAAGGAGAGCGGCCAGGGGATAGAGCGGAAAGGTCTGGCCGGCGGGAAAGGACAGGTTCTCTCCGCTGAGCTCGAAGTAGTCGCCCGCCTTGTGGCTGCACACCATGTCCCGCGCCCCGGCGACCACCTCGACCCGCAGGTCGTAGAGTTCGAAGACGTCATCGACGCTCATACACGTGCCTCATTCGCCAGGAAACGGATTGCGGAAGCTGGCCCGGCCGGGGCCGATCCTCGATCATAGGGCGTGTCCCGTCACCCGCAAAACCCGCCCGGTACCGTGAACTCCGCACCCGATCCGACACCTCCCGCGAGCGCGGACGCGCAGCCGCCGGCACCGCTTGGCTTCCACTTCGGCCTTGTCGGCGCGGCGGCTCCCATCCTGGTTTTCGCCGCCGGCGCGGCCTGGCTGGGCTTCTCAGCGGCTCCCGACGAGCGCGGGCTGTGGCCGGTGCTCCTCGGGGCCCTCGGGGTCGGACTGCTGCTCGCCAGAAGCGCGTCAGCATACAGCGCGGCCGCGCTCAGGGGCATGTCCCGCCCCATCGTGATGCTCATGGTCGCCGCGTGGCTGCTGGCGGGCGTCTTCTCGGTCGTGTTGCGCGAGGCGGGGCTCGTACACGCCCTCGTCTGGGCCGGGAGCGAACTCGGTGTAAGTGGCGGAGGCTTCGTCCTCATGTCGTTCCTGATCGCGGTCCTGTTCTCCACGGCCACGGGGACGAGCCTGGGCACGATCCTGATCTGCGCTCCGCTCCTCTATCCCGCCGCGGGCGTCCTGGAGGCAAGTCCGGTCGTCCTGATCGGGGCCATCCTGGCCGGGGCCACCTTCGGCGACAACGTCTCGCCCGTGTCCGACACCACGATCGCCTCGGCGAGCAGCCAGGGGGCGCCCATGGGGGGCGTGGTGCGCAGCCGCCTCCGCTACGCGCTTCCCGCCGCGGCGGTCGCGGCCCTCGTGCTCACTCTGGTGGGAGGCGGGGAAACCGCGGTCACGCAGGCGCCGGGGCAGGGCGGGATGCTCGAGGGCACCCCGGCCGCGCTCCCCATGCTGCTGGCCCCTCTGGCCGCCTTCGTGATGCTGTGGCGGGGCCGCGGCCTGGTGGAGAGCCTGTTCTCCGGCGTGGCGGCGGCTGTGGTCCTGGCCCTGGCCCTCGGGCTCATTGCGCCGGCCGACCTCGTCTACATCGACCGGGAGGCCTTCCAGGCCCGCGGGCTCATCCTCGACGGGATGGAGGGGGCGGTGGGGATCGTCGTGTTCACCATCCTGCTGATGGGCATCGTGGGGGCCGCGCAGGAGGCCGGCATCCTGGACCGCCTGGCACAGAGTTCCCGGTCGGCGGCCGAAACCGCGCGCGCCGCGGAGCTGCGCATCTTCGGCGTGACCAGCGTGGCGGTCCTGCTGACGACGCATTCGGTCATGGCGATCCTCGCCGTCGGCGACCTGGTCCGGGATTCGGGCAGGCGTGCCGGCATCGGCCGTTTCAGGCGCGCCAACCTCCTCGACATGACCGTGTGCACCTACCCGTTTCTCCTTCCCTTCTTCATTCCCACAATCCTGGCCGCCTCGGCCACGGCTTCCGGCGAGTCGTTCGGGATCGCGCGTGTGTCGGCCCTCGAAGCCGGTTTGGCCAACACATATTCCTGGGCGCTCCTCGCCGTGATGCTGGCGGCGATCTGGACGGGGCTGGGGAGACCTGAACTCGACACGGATCCGGCTTTATGACACTTGGCGTTCGGCCCTTCACGCACGGCCTGCACGAGCTCGAGGCCAGGATTCGCGGTGAGCGGGCGAAGCGGCGAAAATCACATCCTGCCGGGATGGCGGAACGGTAGACGCAGGGGACTTAAAATCCCCCAGGCTCAGGCCTGTGTGGGTTCGAATCCCACTCCCGGCATTCGGTTCGCGGCGAGGCTCACGTCGGTGCCCGATCGAGGCAGCGGGGCACTCGCGTGAAAAACCGGGCGCGAGGCGTTACTATGCCCGTCGAACATCCGACAACGACTTGGAAACGAGGAACGTTTCCCCAGGACACAACGGCGAGGAGGCCCCATGTCGAAGCATCAGTTCAGCCGCAGAACCTTTTTGAGAGGCGCAGGAGCGACGGCGGTTCTCGGCGCGGTGGGGGCCAAACCCGGCGGAATCGGAGGGACTGCTGAACTCCTGGCCTCGACATCCCGGCAGAGCTTCGACTTCGACGAGATCTACGACCGCCGGGGCACCGACTGTACCAAGTGGGACCGCGCCATTGCGGCCTTCGGCGAGGACATCGAGGTCGGGATGGGTATCGCGGACATGGACTTCCGCGCCGCCCCCTGCATCACCGAGGCACTCGCGAAGCGCTGCGACCATGAGAACTGGGGCTACCTGGCCCGTCCCGCCTCCTATACGCAGGCCATCGCCGACTGGAACCACCGGCGCTACGGCCTCGAGGTCGACCCCTCCACCATCGAGCTGACCACGGGCGTGCACCCCGGGCTGATCGCAGCCCTGCACGCCTTTTCGCCCCCGGGGTCGCGGGTGCTCATGAACACCCCCACCTACAACGGGTTCTACAGCGACCTGCGCTTCACCCGCACGATCGCCGAGGACAGCGAGATGTTCGTCGTGAACGGCCGTTACGAGGTCGACTGGGACGACTTCGAGCGGCGCGCCACCCGGGTGAACACCTTCCTGCTGTGCAATCCGCAGAACCCCACCGGAAACTGCTGGTCGGAGGAGGATCTGCTGCGCATGGGCGAGATCTGTCTCCGCAACCGGGTCATCGTGCTCGCCAACGAGATCCACTGCGATTTCGTGACGGCGGACAACAAGTACACCCCGTTTGCGAGCCTGCCCGACAAGGAAATCGTCGACAACAGCCTCACCTTCAAAGCGGCCAGCAAGACCTTCAGCCTCGCCGCCATGAAGGCCGCCTGGTACTTCTCCACCAACCGCAACCTGATGGCGCGCGCCCGCGCCTTCACCCGGGCCGACCTGAGCACGCTGGGAATGGAAGCCAACCGGGCCGCGCTCACCGACGGCGACGAGTGGCTCGACCAGCTCCTGGTCTACCTCGACGGCAACCACGACCTCGCCGAGTCCTACCTGAAGAACGTCCCCGGCGTGAACTACACCAAGGCACAGGGCACCTACCTGGCGTGGCTGGACGTGAACGGGCTGATGGACAAGGTGGGCGCCCGCGAGAAGGCGGCGGAGGAGAACGAGACCTCCGAGTCCGTGGTCACACCCGAGCAGGTCATGCAGCGCTGGTTCGCCGAAAACGCCCGGATCTATCTGAATCCCGGGCACTCCTACGGCACCGGCGGCAGCGGCCGCATGCGCATGAACCTGGCCACCTCGCGCGTCCTGGTGCAGAAGGCGCTTGACAACCTCGGCGAGGCGGTGGCGAACGCGTAGAGCGGAAGCGCGGGACGGCCGGGTCTGCCGGCCGAACGCAAGAACGGCGGCGGGTCGCGATCACCGGACCCGCCGCCGTCTTGTTCGGAACCGTGATCTGACGATTACTGTCGTATACTGTCTATTACTGACAATATCGACGCTCCACGCCCGTCGGTCCCCCGGCAGCACCGCTGGTCAGGCCGGCAACCCGTGCCGGATCACGTGCTCCATCGCGTCCCCGAAGCGGTCGAGCTCCTCGAGCGTCGTGTACACGCTTGGGGTGATGCGCGAACCGGTGCACTCCTCGTGGCCGATGCCGACCGCGATGATGCGATGCTCGTTCCACAGGTATTGGTTGAGCGCGCCGGGATCGACGCCGTCGATCTGCACGTTGGCGAGCCCGCAGGCGAACCCCGGCTTGCGGCTGGTGTGCAGTCGCACCCGGTCGTGCTGTAGCAGCCGGTCGGCCCAGTAGTCGCGCAGGTAGACCATGCGCGCGTCCTTGCGCGCCCCGCCGATCCCCTGATGGAAGGTGAGCGCCTCGGCGATGGCGAGGTAGTTCGCCGCTGGATGGGTGCCGATTTCCTCGAACTTGCGGATGTCGCCGTCCCTGCTCTCGGGGGCGGCGGTGAGCGGCCAGACCTCCGGGATTCTCTCCTTGCGGATGTAGAGCAGCCCGGTGCCGTGGGGCGCGAACAGCCACTTGTGCAGCGAGGTGGCGTAGAAGTCCACGTCCAGTTCGCCCAGGTCGAAGTCGAAGTGGGCGAGTGCGTGGGCTCCGTCTACCAGCACAGGAATGCCGTGGCGTCGGCCCAGGGCGGTGAGCTCCTTCACTGGCAGGATCTGGCCGGTGAGGTTGATCATGTGGCAGCACAGGATCATGCGGGTGCGCGGGGTGATGGCCTCCTCGAAGAGCCGCACGATTTCCGCGGGATCCTCGGCGGGCACCGGGATCCGGATCTGCTTCAGGACGATGCCGTCGCGCCGCTCCCGCTGCCGGAAGGTGGTGATCATGCGCCCGTAGTCCTGGGTCGTGGTCAGGACTTCGTCGCCCGGCTCCAGGTCGAAGCCGTGCTGCAGGATCTGAAGCCCCTCGGAGGCGTTGCGGGTGAGGGCGATTTCCTCGGCGTCCACGCCCCATTCGCGGGCCAGGCGCGCGCGCACCGTCTCGCGCTGCGGCTCGAGAATCTGCCACATCGTGTAGGTGGGGGCCTCGTTGGAGTAGTCGAGGTGGCGCTTCATCGCCTCCTGCACCCAGCGCGGCGAGGGGCTCACCCCCCCGTTGTTCAAGTTGATGAGGCTGCGGTCGACGGTGAACGCGCGCGCCACCTCGACCCAGAAGTCCTCGTCGCGCGCGATCTGTCCGGGGGTTCCGGACCAGCCGCCCAGCTCGTCGGCGATCTCGCGGGCGCTTGCGGAGAGGCGGGAGGGCAGAAGGGGGAGTCCGGCTGCGGCCACGGCGGGCACGGCCATGGAACCGAGAAACTGGCGGCGGCTGGGCATCATCGGGTGTCTCCTGCAGGGGATGGGCGCTCGCTCCGTTGCAGCCACGATACGACGCGGAGGACAAAATGTCACCTGTCTACGGAGGCAGCCTGCCGCGTGCGCGGGCGCGACCTGAAACGTGAGGGAAGGCGGGCCTGGCGCGGCTTCGCAGGCGTCCCCGAACCGGGAACATTTCGTCCGCCGACGGGCTATTCCGGCGTCGTCTTCGTGCTTGCGAACAGCCCATCCGGTCCCACGCGGCCCATCCCTCGAAACCTCACCCGTCTTGCGCGGTGCGAGGCAACCCAGGCATGAACAGGAAGAGGATTGCGATGCCGAAGTTGCCTTGTCCGGTCTGCGTCCGGGTCTGGGCGGCCGCCCTCCTGGGCGCTGCCTGTCCCGCCGTGGCGCAGGCGCCGCCGGATGAGACGAATCCGGACTCGACGGCCTTCCAGCTGGATCCCCTGGTGGTGACCGCGACCCGTCTGGCGACCACCACCGACGAGCTCGCCGTGTCGGTCAACCTGGTGGGGCGCGCCGAACTGCGCGGCCAGCCCAACCGCCTCCTCCTCGATGCCCTGGTCGCCGAGCCCGGCGTGCTCGTGCAGCAGACCACCGCGGGGCAGGGAGCCGCGTTCGTGCGCGCGCTCACGGGAAGCCAGGTGCTCCTGATGGTCGACGGCGTTCGCCTCAACAACGGCACCTTCCGCCAGGGCCCGAGCCAGTACCTGTCCTCCGTGGACCCGGAGATCATGGAGCGCATGGAAGTGGTTCGGGGCGCTTCCTCGACGCTCTACGGCTCCGATGCCATGGGCGGGGTGATCAACGTGATCACGCGGCGCGCGGGCGACCTGCTCGAACCGGGCGAGAGCTGGGTGACGGAGGGTTCCTACACCTTCGACGGAGCCACCAGCGGGAGCCGCGCGCGGGTCTCGACGGCGGCCGCGGTGCCGGGTTTTCTGTCGGGCCTGGAGCTCTTCGGAGGCGGCAGTTTCGGCTCCTGGTCGCACCTGAAGCCGGGCGGGGGCCTCCCGCCCCAGGATCCGACCGGCTACGACCAGTGGAGCGGCGACCTGCGCCTCGACCTGCAGGCCACCCGCCGGCTGCGCATCGAGATGGCCGGCCAGCATGCCGAGCAGAGCGACGTCCCGCGCTACGACCGCTACGTCGACTTCCGGGCTCCCGGTGTGGCCGGAGGAGGGGTTGGCCGGAGCGCGCTCTATCTCTTCGAGCCCCAGGACCGCTCGCTCGCGCGCCTGAAGGGGACGCTGGCCACGAGCCGGCCCTGGATGTCCACCCTGGACGTGCAGGTGTCCTGGCAGGTTCAGCGCGAGGGCCGCTCGATCCGCGGGCAATCGCTCAGGGACGATATCCTGGTGCCGTCCGACCGCGTCCGCTACGTGACGGACGACGTGCGCTCGGTGGCACTGGATGTCCAGGGGCAGGCGATTCACGGCGATGGCCGCAGCGGCGTCACGTACGGGCTGGAGGTGTGGGACAACGTCACCCGCTCGCAGGGCCGGGAAGAGAACCTGGCCACGGGCGCTACGACCGCGTCGTTCCGGTGGAGCGGGGAGGAGGCCGTGCCCACCGGGCGGTTTCCCGACGGCTCCCGCTTCGGCGGCGGCGCGCTCTATGCCTTCGCCGACGAGCCCTGGGGGAGGCTGCGGGTGCAGCTGGGCGGCCGCGCGAGCGTCTACCGGACCACGACGCGCGTGGGCGACGACTTCGGCGGCGACGTGGACTCCCGGGTCGGCAACGTCACCGGCGAGCTCGGTCTGGTCTACCGGGCCGCGCAGGGGGTGTCGCTGCGGGCCCGGGCGGCCCAGGCCTTTCGCGCGCCCAACATCTACGATCTCACCCTGGTGGGCGATGTCCCCGGCGGCATCGCTCTGCCCAATCCGGATCTGAGCCCGGAGCGCAGCTACACCCTGGAGATGGGGGCCGCCTGGACCCGGGGCTCCACGACGACGGAGCTGACCGTCTTTCGCATTGGAATCGACGATTTGCTGGAGCGCACCTTCGGAACGTTCCAGGGGCAGAGCATCTACGGGCCCGACGATCTCCCCGTGCTCACCATCCAGAACGTTGGTTCGGCCACCGTCGACGGTGTCGAGGGAGGCCTGTCCGGGTCCCTCCCCGGCCGTGGACGACTGGATCTCTCGGCTTCGTGGACCCTTGGAGATGCGGTGGTCGCGCGCGATGGCGTGCTCGCCGAGGAGCCGCTCAGCCGCGTGCCTCCTGCGACGCTTTCGTATCGCGTGCGCTGGCCGTTGTCCCGCGATGGCGGGTCGGGCTGGATCGAGTACTTCGGCAAGATGGCGGGCGGCCAGGACCGGCTCGGCTTCCGCGACCGGATCGACAGCCGCATCCAGGATGGGGGGACGCCCGCGTACCATGTCCACTCCCTTCGGGGAGGCGTCTCCTGGGGCGATCGTTTGCGCATCTCCGCCGGGATCGAGAACCTCTTCGACGAGTTGTATCGCGTTCACGGCTCGGGCATCGACGCCCCCGGCCGGCACCTTTTCGTGCGGCTGGACGTGCGGAGCTGACCGGGCCCGCCTCACGCGCTAGAGATGATGCGAGTGACGTTTCTGGGCACTTCGGCCGCGTGTCCGACCGTGCGCCGCAACGTGAGCGCGATCGCGGTGCAGCGCGAGGGCGACCTGATGCTCTTCGACTGCGGCGAGGGCACCCAGCGCCAGATGATGCGCTACGGCACGGGGTTCTCCCTGTGGGCGGTGTTCATCACGCACATGCACGCCGATCACTTCGTGGGCGTGACCGGGATGCTGCGCACGATGGCGCTTCAGGGCCGCAACGAGCCGCTGCTGCTGACCTGTCCGGTCTCCGGGCGGCGGGTTCTCGAGGATGCCGTCCACCTGGGATTCGACCGCCTGAGCTTTCCGGTCGAGGTCCGGGAACTGAGGCCGGGGGACTGCGTCTCGCGAGATGGTTATGAGGTGCGCGCCTTCCGGGTGAACCACGGCATGCCGGCGCTCGGATACGTGTTGCGCGAGGACGATCGCCGGGGGCGGTTCGATGTGGAGAGGGCACGCGCGCTGGGGGTTCCGGAGGGCCCTGCCTTCGGCCTGCTGCACCGGGGCGAGGTGGTGGAGGTCGGCGCGCGCCGGATCCGTCCGGAGGAGGTGGTCGGACCGAGCCGTCCGGGTCGGACGGTGGTCTACACGGGCGACACCCGCCCCATGCGTTCGACGGTAGAAGCCGCCGCGGGAGCGGAGCTGCTCATCCACGAGTGCACGTTTTCCGGCGACCAACGCGCGCGGGCGCGCGCGACCTTCCACTCCACCGCCGCGGGCGCCGCGCGCGTCGCCCGCGACGCCGGAGTGGCCCGCCTCGCGCTCACGCACATCTCCGCGAGGTATTCGGAGCACCCGGCGCGCCTCGAGCGCGAGGCGCGCCGGGTGTTTCCCGCTACGGTCGTGGCCGCGGACGGGATGACCCTGGAAGTCCCCTACCGCGACGACCCCTCCGCCACCCCGCCCGCCGGAGAGGGAGGGTGAGCGACGTGAACCCCGCGACCGGCGACCCGGCCACCCCCGCGGCCCGCGACCGGCGCGATCAAGCCGCGGGCCAACGACTCCCTCGGCCCGCGAGCGACAGGCGTGCCGGTGCCACCGCCGCCCCCGGCCACCCCTTTCGCACGGTCGCCATCGTGGGGCTCGGACTGATCGGCGGGTCGCTTGCCCGCGCGCTCGCGGCGCTCGACCGGCCGCCTCGCGTGATGGGATCCTCGGACTCGGCGTCCGACCTGGAGCTGGCCGGGCGCGCGGGGGTCATCGAGGCCGGGTTCACCGACCCGGAGGCCGTCCTCGCGGACGCCGACCTGGTCGTGTACGCGACCCCTCTCGACGTGACCCTGCGCCTGCTCGCGGACCACCGCGGCCGCTGGCCGGCGGGGGCGGTCGTGACCGACGTGGCCGGCCTGAAGGCCCCGGTGGAGGAAGCGATGGCCGCCCTCGGCGAGAGCGCCCGCTACACCGGGTCCCACCCCATGGCCGGCGGGGAGGGGTCGGGGTTCGGCCACTCCGCGGCCGACCTGTTCGCGGGCGCGACCGTCTGGCTGACGGGGCGGGGGGCGGGGGCGGATGCGGTGGAGGCGCTCTGGCGGGCCGTCGGCGCCCGTACGCGGTGGACCGGCGCGGCCGAACACGACCGGCTCATGTCGTGGTGCAGCCATCTCCCCCAACTTACCGCCAATGCCCTCGCGCGCGTGCTGGAACAGTCCGGTCACGCCCCATCCGACCTGGGTACCGGCGGCACCGACATGGTGCGCCTCGCGGGGAGCTCTCCGGAGATGTGGCTTCCGCTCCTGGAGCGCAGCGGGGCCGGGGCCGCGCTGCGAGACCTCGCGCGCGCAGCAGGTGAGCTCGCGGACGCGCTCGACCGCCGCGACCTGGAGGCCATCGAAGGCTGGATGAAGTCCACGCGCGCCTGGCGCGCCGGGGTCGCCAGGCCGCTACCAGCGGCGTCACCGGCAGCCCCGGATCAGCCCGACTCCGGGGATTCGACCGGAGTCCGGCCGTGATGACCGAGCTGAGGGTGCCCGGCGACAAGTCCATCTCCCACCGGGCGCTGCTGCTGGCCGCGTTGGCGGGGGGCGAGAGCCGCATCCGCGGCATCCTTACCGGGGAGGATCCCCGGGCGACCGCCTCCATCCTCGGGGAATTGGGAGTGCGCGTGCCACCCCTGGTCGCCGATGCGGAACTGCGCATCACCGGGGTGGGCGTGCGCGGCCTGCGCGCCCCGGACCGGATCCTCGACTGCGCCAACAGCGGCACCACCGCGCGGCTGATGCTGGGCGTGCTGGCGGGGCAGGAACTCGAGGCCACCCTCACCGGCGACGAGTCCCTGCGGCGCCGGCCGATGCGGCGGGTGACCGATCCGTTGTCGCGGATGGGCGCGCGCTTCGAACCGCTCTCCGCTCCCGGCAGGCTCCCGCTGCGCGTGACCGGCGGACCCCTGTGCTTCCTCGACTATCGCCTCCCCGTGGCCAGCGCCCAGCTCAAGAGCGCGCTCCTGCTCGCGGGGGTGACCGGTGGGGTACCCGTCGAGCTCGTCGAGCCCGGCCGCTCGCGCGACCATACCGAGCGCATGCTCGCGGCCGCGGGGTGTGCGTTGGCCAGCTCCCGCGAAGGCGTCGCCAACCGGGTGCATCTCACCGCCTCGCCCTCCGCCCTCGATCCCGTGGACCTGGTCGTTCCGGGCGATTTCTCGTCCGCCGCCTTTCCGGTCGCGCTCGCTCTGCTGGGCGGGGCGGGTGAGGGGATTGTGCTCAGGGGAGTCGGCCTCAACCCGACACGGACTGGGCTGCTCCCCGTACTGGACAGGATGAACGCGCGCATCGAAGTCCACGAGCGGTCCGTCCCGGAGCGCGGAGAGCCGACCGGCGACCTCGTCATCCACCCCTCCGACCTGACCGGCACTGAGGTTCGGCCCGGGGAGATTCCGGGCCTCATCGACGAGGTCCCGGTCCTGGCGGTGCTCGCCGCCCGCGCCCGGGGAACCACGCGCATCACGGGCGCGGAGGAGTTGCGGGTCAAGGAATCCGACCGGCTGGGCGCGCTCGCGGCCAACCTGACCAGCCTGGGCGTGGAGGTGGAGGAGCTTCCCGACGGCCTGGTGATCGAAGGGACCGGCCGCCCCCTGTCCGGTGCCGTCGAGGCCCGCGGCGACCACCGCATCGCGATGGCTTTCGGCGTGCTCGGCGCGCTCGCCGGAAACGCCATCAACGTTGACGCGCCGGCGGCCGTGGACGTCAGCTACCCCGGCTTCTGGGAAATGCTCGAGCGGGCTTCCAGGCCGGCCGCCCGACCCCCCGTCGGGGATTCCGGCGAGGACGATCTGGAGCCCGCGAGACCATTCCGCGAGCGCGGGCGCGGACCCGTGATCGTCATCGACGGCCCGGCGGGATCTGGCAAGTCCACCACGGCCCGCGAGGTGGCGCGCCGGCTTGGCTTCCGCCACCTGGACTCGGGTGCGCTCTACCGGGCTCTCACCTGCGCCCTGCTCGAGTCGGGCCGGCCTCCGGAGTCATGGCCCGCGCTGACGGAATCGGACCTGAACGCACATCCCGTGCGGATGGTGGCCGCCGGATCCGCATTTCGGACGATGCTCGGCGCGCGCCCCCTGACCACCGAACTGAGGAGCCCCGAAGTCGACGCGCACGTCTCCGCCGTAGCGCGCCTGCCCGCGGTGCGCGGGTGGCTTCTCGACCGGCAGCGGCAGGCGGGCGAGGAAGGGTCACTGGTGGGCGACGGGCGCGACCTGGGCACGGTCGTGTTCCCGGAGGCGGAGGTGAAGGTCTTCCTGGTGGCCGATGTCGCCGAACGCGCCCGCCGCCGCCTGCTCCAGAAGGGACGAGAGCCCGACTCGGGGAGCGAAGTGTCGGCGGAGGTCGACCGCCTGAGCTCCCGCGACCACATCGACGCCACCCGGGGGATCGCGCCGCTGAAGAAGGCGGCCGACGCGTTCGAAGTCGACGGAACCCGCCTCTCGTTCGCAGAGCAGGTGGAGGCAATCCTCCGCGTGGTGCGTGCGCGGGTCGGCGATCGGGATGCCAGGGATCTCGACTTCCAGGGAATGATTGACGCATGAACCGCCGAACCATACCTTAAAGTGCTGAAAAGTAGTCGTTTGCCCGTACCTCTGCTGGAGGAAGGCAGTCCCCGATCCCGGCCTCCGGTGAACCGGAAGCCCGCCCGGCCGCGTTCTTTCCTCCGCCGACATCCCGTAAACCCTGAACCCGGCCCGCGACATCCGGGACCGGCAAGAAACGGCGCTCCCTTCAGGGGGTGCGCCAGGGACGACAACCGATGACCGACCAGACAGAAGGCACTCACTCCCCTTCACCGGAATCCGTACCCGCCTCCGCCCTCCCCTCCGGCGATTCTCAGGGAACCGATTCCAATGAGGGTGGAGATTCCGGTGATACCGCTCGAGTCGATCCGTCCCCGAGCGAGGCCTTCGGGGACTTCGCGGCGTTCGACGCCCCGGACGAGCTCTTCGCCGATCCGCGTGGCGATACCGGGTTCGGCCTTTCGGACGACCCCGGGGGCGACGACGATCCGTCGATGTCGCGCGACGACTTCGGCACCATGCTCCAGGACTTCCAGTCCGGCATCCAGGAGGTGCGCGAGGGAGAGATCGTACTCGCGAAGGTGGTGCGGGTAACGGATGCCACCGTCATCCTGGAATTCGGCTTCAAGAGCGAGGGCGCGGTCCCCCGGGAGGAGTTCCGGGACAACGAAGCCCTTGCGCCCGGGTACGAGGTCGAGGTCCTGCTCGAGAGCCTCGAGGACGACGACGGGGTCGTGGTCCTGTCGAAGAAGAAGGCCGATTTCCTTCGGGTCTGGGAGAAGATCCGCGAAGCCTACGAGAGCGGTTCGCCGATCGAGGGCACGCTGGTGCGCAAGATCAAGGGCGGCATGACCGTGGACCTCATGGGCGTGGACGCCTTTCTGCCGGGCTCGCAGATCGCCCTCCGCCGGGTGCCCAACATCGAGGACCTGGTTGGCGACGTCTACGACTTCAAGATCATCAAGCTGAACAAGAGGCGCCGCAACATCGTGGTATCGCGGCGCGTGATCCTGGAGGCCGAGCGCGGCAAGAAGCGCGAGACCCTGGTGAAGGAACTGCTGGTGGGCCAGGTGCGCGCCGGCATCATCAAGAACATCACCGATTTCGGCGCATTCATCGACCTCGGTGGGCTGGACGGGCTCCTGCACATCACGGACATGTCGTGGGGACGGGTGGGACACCCCTCCGACATGGTGAGCATCGGCCAGGAGCTCGACGTCAAGGTCCTCGACATCGACTGGAAGCGGGAGAGGATCTCGCTCGGGCTCAAGCAGTTGCTTCCCTATCCGTGGACCGACATCGACCTCAAGTACCCGGTCGGCGTGCGCGTACACGGCAAGGTGGTGTCGATCACGAACTACGGCGCTTTCGTCGAGCTGGAGAAGGGCGTCGAAGGGCTCGTCCACATCTCGGAGATGTCGTGGACGCGCAACATCCGCCATCCCTCGAAGCTGGTCTCCATCGCGGACGAGATCGAGGCGGTGGTGCTGAAGGTGGATCCGGCGGCGGAGAAGATCTCGCTGGGCATGAAGCAGATCGAGGAGGATCCCTGGCTGGCCCTCCCGCTCAAGTATCCCACCGGGACGCGGCTGCAGGGCAAGGTGCGCAACCTGACCTCCTTCGGCGCCTTCGTCGAGATCGAGCCGGGCATCGACGGGCTGGTTCACGTGTCGGACATGAGCTGGACCAAGCGCGTGGAGCATCCTTCGGAGATCGTGAACAAGGGCCAGGAACTGGAAGTGATGGTTCTCGATGTGGATGGCGAGAACAAGCGCATCTCGCTCGGGATCAAGCAGGTTCTCGACGATCCCTGGCCCTGGCTCTCGGAGCGCTTTGCACCGGGCGTGGAGTGCGAAGGCCGTGTCGTGCGGGTTCAGGAGAAGGGGGTCGTGGTCGACCTGGGCGAAAACGTGGAAGCCTTCGTCCCGATCTCGCACAGTCGTGTGCGGGATAACCAGTCGCTCGAGGACTACTACGGGCCCGGGGACGAGGTCGACCTCAAGGTGCTCGAGTCGGACGCCGCCAACCGCAGGATCGTGGTGGAGGTCATGGCGGAGCCCCGCCGGCGCATCACCGAGGAGCACGACACCGAGTATGCGCCAGAGGACGGTCGGGAGGCCGCGGACGACTCGGAGGAGGCGGTCGGCGCGGCTGAAGAGGTCGGCGGTGGGGAGGCCGTGGACGATGGGGAGGCCGTGGACGAGACGCTCGCCGCCCGGCCCGACGACGAGGGGTAGCGCCTATCCGTGATGGCTAGCCCGCTCCGTGTCCGAGCCCAGGCCGTCCTCACGGTCATAGCCGGCTGCGTGCCGGTGGCGACAGGGCCGCCGGCGCCCGAGCCCCCGCCACCGGAGGCGGAACCCCCACCCCTGACCGCGCCCGAATCCGAGGTGCCCGAGCCCGAGCCGGAGCTCGCGGCTCCCCTGGTGGGGGTAATGCTTCCCATGTCGGGCTCACCGTTCATGCGGCAGTATTCCGAGCTGATCGAGGAAGGGGTGCGCGCCGCGATCGCCTCGGCTCCTGGGCGCGACGGTCTGCCGGTCGTGCGCGTCATCGACAGCGGCAGAGGGGTCGACGAGGCCCGCCGGGCGCTCGCCGAGCTGGAGGCGGCGGGCCTGTCGGCGATCGTGGGGCCGCTGCAGGAAGCCGCGGTGGCGCGGGTGGCCGAGGGCCGCAGGCGACCGGTGCCGATGATCGCGCCCGCCGCCCGGGAGCTGCCCGAGGGCCAGGCCGGCGTCTATTCGCTGGCTGGACCGGATCCCGGTCCCGCCAGAGCGCTGGGCCGGGCGGCATGGGAGGAGGGCATCCGGCGCGTTGTGGCGATCGCTCCGTCCACCGCGTACGCGCGCTTCGAGGTGGACGTTTTCCGCGAGGCGTTCCGCCTGGGAGGGGGGGTTCTGGCCGGGGCCTTCTACTATCCCCCGGGACAGGTCGACTTTCGCGCGGAGGTGGGAGAGCTGATCCGCATCGATCCGGATGCCGTGCTGCTTCCGCTGCCGTCCCTGCCCGCGATGGACATCCCGCAGGTGGCGGGCCAGGTACAGCACTATGGGCTGGACGATTCGCTGAGCGTCGAAGTGCTGGGGACCGCCGGGTGGTCGACCCCCGACGTGCTGCGCGATGTCGACGTCAACTTCACCGAAGGCGTCCTTACGGTGACCGCCCGCCCGCCGGGGCGCCCGGAACCGGCGTACGAGGACTTCGTGCGGGCGTACGAAACGGTGCACCGGAAGTCCCTGCGCAGTGATGTTCCCGCGCTCGGGTGGGACATCATGGGCCTGCTGCTCGCGGCATTCCGCACGGGCGCACGCGCCCCGGACGAAGTGCGCGCCGCACTCGAGGAGATCAACGGCTTCGAGGGGGCGACCGGAACCCTCGCCGTGGAAAACGGGCGCATCACGCGGGTCTACCAGGTCGTCGTGATCCGGGATCGGGAGCTGGTCCGGGTCTACTGATGTCCCGGTGTGCGCCCGCCCTCACCCGGGTGACGCCGGTCCTGCCCGAACCTCTTCTCCCATGAGTACGCGCGAGCAACTGGACCGCCTGCGGCGCCTGCGCCGGGAAGCGGAACGGGGCGGAGGGGAAGAGCGCCTGGCGGCGCAGCACGCGCGCGGCAAGCTATCGGCCCGCGAGCGTCTCGATCTGCTTCTGGACCCCGGGAGCTTCGTGGAGCTCGACCGCTTCGTCACCCATCGCGCGACCGGGTTCGGGCTGGAGGAGCGCAAGGTTCTCGGGGACGGTGTGGTCACCGGCTACGGACGCATCGACGGACGCGTGGTTTACGTCTTCTCCCAGGATTTCACCGTCTTCGGGGGCTCGCTGTCGGAAGCCCATGCCGAAAAGATCGTGAAGGTGCAGGACCTGGCGCTGAAGACCGGAGCACCGGTCGTGGGCCTGAACGACTCCGGGGGCGCGCGCATCCAGGAGGGGGTGGTTTCGCTGGGGGGCTACGCGGACATCTTCCTGCGCAACACCCTGGCCTCGGGCGTGATTCCGCAGATCAGCGTCATCATGGGGCCCTGCGCGGGCGGGGCCGTGTATTCCCCCGCCATCACGGACTTCGTCTACATGGTGCGCGGTACCAGCTTCATGTTCGTGACCGGGCCGGAGGTGGTGCGCACGGTGACCCACGAGGACGTGGACATGGAAAGCCTGGGCGGCGCCGGCACCCACGCGTCGACTTCGGGGGTGGCGCATTTCGTGGGCGAATCCGAGCCCGACACCCTTGCCTCAGTGCGCGAGCTCTTCCGCTACATCCCGCAAAACAACACCGAACCCGCCCCGCGCCGGCCGACGGAAGACCTCGTGGATCGTGGGGACGAGGCGCTTTTGGATGTCGTGCCGTCCAACCCCAACAAGCCGTACGACATGCAGGAGGTCATCGGGCGCGTTGTGGACGACGGGGTGTTCTACGAGGTGCACGCCCTCTTCGCCCCCAACCTCATCACCGGCTTCGCCCATCTGGGAGGGCACGCGGTGGGGGTGGTGGCCAATCAGCCGGCGGTGCTGGCGGGGGTGTTGGACATCGATTCGTCGGACAAGGGGGCGCGATTCGTGCGCTTCTGCGACGCCTTCAACATCCCGCTGGTGGTGTTCGAGGACGTGCCGGGGTTCCTTCCGGGCGTGGGCCAGGAGCATGGGGGCATCATCCGCCACGGCGCCAAGCTTCTGTATGCATTCGCCGAGGCCACCGTGCCCCGGGTCACCGTCATCACGCGCAAGGCGTACGGGGGCGCCTACGACGTGATGAACTCACGGCACATCCGCGGAGACCTGAGCCTCGCGTGGCCCAGCGCGGAGATCGCGGTGATGGGGCCCAAGGGTGCGGTCGAGATCCTCTTCCGCAAGGAGATCGCGAAGGCCGACGACCCGGAGGCCGCGCTCGAGGCGCGGATGGAGGAGTACCGCGAGCGGTTCGCGCATCCCTACATCGCCGCGGCTCGCGGGTACGTCGACGACGTCATCGATCCGCGCGAGACCCGCGCCCGGCTGGCCGGCGCCCTCGACATCCTCGAGAACAAGCGCGACGCCAACCCGTCCCGGAAACACGGCAACATTCCGCTCTGAGGAGCCGCCGGTGCTCGAATCGGTTCTGATCGCCAACCGGGGCGAGATCGCGCTGCGCATCGTGCGCGCCTGCCGGGAGCTGGGCGTGAGGAGCATCGCCGTGTACTCGGAGGCGGACCGCGGCGCGCCGCACGTGCTTGCGGCCGACGAGGCCCACGAAATCGGGCCCGCGCCCTCCGCCGAGAGCTACCTTCGCATCGATCGCCTGCTCGAGGTCGCGGCGCGCTCGGGGGCCCGGGCAGTGCACCCGGGATACGGCTTCCTGTCGGAGCGGGCCGTGTTCGCGCGTGCGGTGCGGGACGCCGGGCTGGTGTTCATCGGCCCGAAGCCCCGGACCATCGCGGCGATGGGCGACAAGGTGCGCGCCCGCAGGCTGATGCGGGCGGCGGGCACCCCGGTGATTCCGGGTTCACCGGGCCCGGTGCGCGACCCGGACGAGGCCCGCCGACAGGCCCGTGAGATCGGCTTTCCGGTGCTGCTGAAGGCGGCGGCCGGGGGTGGCGGCAAGGGGATGCGCGTGGTTGAGGGCCCGGACGGGCTCGAGCGGGCGCTGGCGGCGGCCGGCCGCGAGGCCCAGGCGGCCTTCGGCGATCCGGCGGTCTACCTGGAGCGATACCTGGACGCGCCCCGGCACATCGAGGTGCAGGTGCTTGGCGACGAGCACGGCAACCTGGTCCATCTGGGCGAGCGCGAGTGCTCCATCCAGCGGCGGCACCAGAAGCTGGTGGAGGAGTCGCCCTCTCCGGTGGGCACGCCCGGGCTGAGGGCGCGCATGGGCGAGGCGGCGGTGCGGGCCGCTCGCGCGGTCGACTACGTCGGCGCGGGCACGGTGGAGTTCCTGTACCTCGACGGCGACTTCCATTTCCTCGAGATGAACACCCGCCTGCAGGTCGAGCACGCGGTGACCGAGCTGGTGACCGGCATCGACCTGGTCGAGTGGCAGCTTCGGGTGGCGGGGGGAGAGGCGCTCCCCTTCACGCAGGAGGATGTGCGCCTGGGCGGCCACGCCATCGAGTGCCGCATCACGAGCGAGGACCCCTTCCAGGGCTTTCTGCCCGCGACCGGGCGGGTGGAGGTTTTCGAGGCTCCGGCGGGCGGGGGGGTGCGCTGGGACGGCGGCATTCGCGCCGGGTCCGAGATCGGCCCCCACTACGACCCGCTGCTGGGCAAGCTGGTCGCCTGGGGACCCGACCGCGACTCGGCGGTGCGGCGCATGGCGCGCGCGCTCGAGGAGCTGACCATCGTGGGAGTACCCACCGGCGTGCCCTTTCACCAGCGGGTCATGCGGCATGCCGCCTTCCGGCGCGGCGACTTGAGCATCCGGTTCATCGAGGACCACCCCGAACTCACGGCCGGCGACGTCGATGCGAAGGAGCTGGCCGTGGTCGCGGCGGCCGCGGCGCTGTTTGCGGACAGAGAGCGGGGCCCGTACCCGGCCCGGGGAGCGCATGCGGACGGGCGTCCGGCTTTCTCGGCGTGGCGCAGAGCGGGTGTGAAGTGGGCGGTGCTGCCGTGATTGGAGGAGGGCGCGCGGATCCGACGAAGTCCGTGCGCTTCCATGTTGCCGTCGAGGGACGCGTCCTCCCGGTGCAGGTGGACGGCGACACTGTGCGGCTGGAAGGTGCCGGCGACGAGGCGCGGGTGCTCGATGGAGGGGGCGGGCGATCGCGCATCCTGTCGTTGGGAGGCCGCCCCCACCGTGTATTTGGACTCCGGACCGGCGAGACCAGTTGGGAGATCCATCACCGCGGCCGCACGTTCCGGGTCGAGGTAGCGGATGAACGGCGCTGGCGCATGCGCCGGGTGCGGAGCGACGGGATGTCCCCCGCCGCCGGCCTCGAACCCGTGCGCGCACCCATGCCGGGGCTCGTGCTGCGGGTCGACGTCGAGGAAGGTCAGAGGGTCGAGGACGGCCAGGGATTGCTGATCGTGGAAGCGATGAAGATGGAAAACGAGTTGCGCGCACGCGCTACGGGACGGGTTCGCCGCGTCCTCGTCGCAGTCGGGGAATCCGTCAGGCGCGGCGACGTCCTGATCGAGTTCGAGCAGGACGCGGGCCACAGTGGCGCCCGGGACGGCCGGAATCGTTCGCCTGGCGATTCAGACAGCGAGGCGGCGCCATGAGCGACGGTCCGCGCTCGGCCACGGACAGCGGCATCCCTGTTCAACGGGTGTACGGCCCCGATTCGTCGGATCCCGCGCCCCGCGACGATCCCGGCCAGCCGGGGGAGTTCCCGTTTACGCGCGGCATCCACCGCACCATGTACCGGGGTCGTCCCTGGACGATGCGCCAGTATGCCGGCTTCGGCACCGCGGCCGAGACCAACCGGCGCTACCGCTACCTGCTTGAGAGCGGCACCACCGGGCTCTCGGTCGCCTTCGACCTCCCGACCCAGATGGGCTACGACTCCGACCATCCCATGGCCGCCGGCGAGGTCGGCCGGGTCGGGGTGGCGATCGACTCCATCGAGGACATGCGCCTGCTCTTCGAGCGGATTCCGCTGGAGGACGTCTCCACCTCCATGACCATCAACTCGACCGCGGCCATCCTGCTCGCGCTCTACGTCGGGCTGGCCGACGAGCAGGGCGTACCGCGTGCGCGGCTGGCCGGAACGGTCCAGAACGACATCCTCAAGGAGTACATCGCCCGGGGCACCTACATCTATCCGGCCGAGCCCTCGCTCCGCCTGGTGTCGGATGTCATCGCCTTCTGTTCGCGCGAGTTGCCCAGGTGGAATCCGGTGTCGATCTCCGGCTACCACATCCGCGAAGCCGGTTCGACCGCCCCCCAGGAGGTCGCCTTCACCTTCGCCAACGGGCTCGAGTACGTGCGCCGCGCCCTCGCATCCGGGGTTGCGCTCGAGGATTTCGCCCCGCGCCTTTCCTTCTTTTTCGCCGCGCACAGTGATCTGCTTGAGGAGGTGGCCAAGTTCCGCGCCGCCCGTCGGCTGTGGGCGCGGCTGATGCGCGAGCAGTTCGGGGCCTCCGACCGGAGCGCGCGGCTGCGCTTCCACACCCAGACGGGCGGGTCGACGCTGACCGCTCAGCAGCCCCTCAACAACGTGACCCGCACCACCCTGCAGGCGCTCGCGGCGGTGCTGGGGGGGACGCAGTCTCTGCACACCAACGGATACGACGAGGCGCTCGCGCTCCCCACCGAGGAGTCGGCCCGTATTGCCCTGCGCGCCCAACAGATCCTGTTGCGCGAGAGCGGGGTGGCCCGCACGGTCGATCCTCTCGGGGGGAGCTATTTCGTTGAAGCGCTTACCGATACGATCGAGTCGCGCGCGCGCGCTCACCTGGAGCGCATCGCCGCCACCGGCGGGGCCGCGCAGTCCCTCGACTACATGCGCGACCACATCCACCGATCGGCGTACCGCACCCAGCTCGCGGTCGAGTCGGGCGAGAAGGTAGTGGTCGGGGTAAACCGCCACGTCGAAGAGGGCGCGGACCCGCCCCGCCGCGGCCCCGACTACCGGGCGCTCGAGGCCGGGCAGCGCGCCAGGCTGGAGGAGCTGCGCGCCCGCCGCGACTCGACCGCGGCCGCCCGCGCCCTCGACCGGGTGCGGGAGGCGGCGCGCACGGACGCCAACCTGGTGCCGCCCATGGTGGCCGCCGTGCGTGCCCGCGCAACCCTCGGCGAGATCAGCGAAGTCCTGGCGCGCGAATGGGGGAGGTACGCCGGGCAGTAGGCGTCCTCCGCAAACACGATTAGTTTGGCGGGTCGAACCAACCCCGCGATCCATCATCCATGCCTACCTACGACTACCAGTGTAGCGGCTGCGGACAGGCCTTCGAGGTCTTCCAGCGAATGTCGGACGAGCCGGTCTCCAGCTGCCCCGACTGCGGGGCGTCGGCCCGGCGCAGGATCTCCGGCGGGGCCGGCTTCATCTTCAAGGGCGAAGGCTTCTACATCACCGACCACCGCAGCAAGGAGTACAGGGACAGGGCGGCGGCCGACGAGGGGAAGGAGCCTGTTGCGGCATCCGGCGCGAAGGCGTCCGGCGAGGGTGCCGGCGAATCCGCGAAGAAGAGCGAAGCGAAGACGGCGGAGACGTCGTCCTCGGATTCGGGCAGGAATTCCTCGGGAGACGGCCGGGCCGGTTCAGCATCGGGAGGCGGTTCGGGCGGGTCCCGCTCTGCGAGCGGTGCGGGCGGCCGCGCGACGGCGGGTTCGCAGCAATGAGCCGGCGGGCGCTGCGCGACATCCTCGAACAGGTGCTCGCCGGGATGGGCGTGACGGGGCACGAAGTCCGGCTGGAGCGGCCGCGCGACCCGGACCACGGCGACATCGCTTCCTCGGTCGCGCTCACCCTCGCCTCGCGGCTCCGGCGGCCTCCGCGCGCCATCGCGGAAGAGATCGCGGGACGGCTTGAGCTGGACGGCACCGGGATCGCCTCCGTGGAGGTCGCCGGCCCGGGCTTCCTGAACTTCCGCCTCTCGGCCTCGCGGGTATCCTCGGTCGTCGTGGAGATTCTCCGCCGCGATGAGCTCTATGGGCGCTGCGGGGACGGGCGAGGAAGGGCCATCATGGTGGAGTTCGTCTCCGCCAACCCCACCGGCCCGCTGCACCTGGGCCATGGGCGCCAGGCCGCGCTCGGCGACACGCTGGCCAACCTGCTCGCCTGGACCGGCTGGGCGGCGTACCGCGAGTACTATTACAACGACGCCGGGCGCCAGATCGAACGCCTGGCGGAGAGCGTCGCCTGCCGCTATCTGCACCACTTCGGCGTCCAGGCCGACTTCCCGGACGACGGATACCACGGGGCCTACGTCGTCGAGATCGCCGAGCGGCTCGCGCAAGCGGAGGGCGACCGGTGGGTGGATGCCGAGCCGGAGGAACGGCACGCCGTCTGCCGGCGCTTCGCGGTGCGCGTGCTGCGCGAGGAGCAGGACCGCGATCTCGCCCACTTCGGCGTGCGCTTCGACCGCTACTTCCTCGAATCCTCGCTCTACACGGACGGGGCCGTCGACGCGACCATCGCGGCGCTGCGCGAGACCGGGCACGTGTACGATCGGGACGGCGCCATTTGGCTCGCCACCACGGCCTTCGGCGACCAGAAGGACAGGGTGATGGTCAAGAGCGACGGCAGCCCCACCTACTTCCTCCCCGACGTCGCCTATCACATGAGCAAGTGGCGGCGCGGCTTCCACGAGGTCATCAACGTGCAGGGCTCGGACCATCACGGCACCGTCGACCGGGTGCGCGCCGGACTGCAGGCGCTCGGCCGGCCGCGGGGATATCCCGAGTACCTCCTCCACCAGATGGTGACCGTGGAGCGCAGCGGGGTGGAGGTGAAGCTCTCCAAGCGTTCAGGAGGCTACACCACCCTCTGCGAGCTGGTCGAAGCCGTCGGCGTGGACGTCGCCCGCTACTTCTTCCTGATGCGCAAGCCGGAGGCGCACCTGGTCTTCGATCTTGACGCCGCCCTGGACCATTCCGACCGCAACCCGGTCTACAAGAGCAAATACGCGCACGCGCGCATGTGCAGCATTTTCCGCAAGGCGGGGTTGGATCCCGACTCCATGACGCCGGACCAACTCGCCCCGGAGGGTCTCGACCTGTCCCTGCTCGAGCATCCGCGCGAGCGCGAGTTGATGGGGCGGCTGGGCGAGTTCCCGGAGCTGGTGCGCCGAGCGGCGCGCGCGCGGGCGCCCCACCTGGTGTGCGAGTACCTGGAGCACACCTCCGGCATGGTCAACTCGTGGTACCACGCCGGCAATCCCACCCGCAATCCCGACCTCGCCGTGCTTGCCGTGGACCCGGCGCTGAGGGCGGCGCGTCTCGCCCTCACCGGGGCCGTGCGCGTGGTGCTCCGCAACGCGCTCGTTCTGCTGGGCGTGGAGGCTCCGACCCGCATGGCGCGGCGCGAGGACTGAGGGACGGGCGTGTCGCCGCTGATTGTGGGCAGCGTTGCCCTCGACACGGTCGAGACGCCCTTCGGGAGAGCCGAGGAGGTGCTCGGAGGGTCGGCTTCGTTCTTCGCGGCGGCGGCGAGCATCTATCAGCCGGTCCAGGTGGTGGCGGTGGTCGGCGACGACTTCCCGCTGGCGGAACTCGACTTTCTGCAGGAGCGGGGCGTCGACTTCTCGGGGCTTCAAGTCGCGCGCGGGGAGAGCTTTCGCTGGGGAGGGACCTACAACGCCGACTTCAGCGCCCGAGAGACCACCTTCACGACCCTCGGCGTCTTCGCCGACTTCAGTCCGGCCATCCCCTCGTCCTTCCGCAAGGCTCGCATCGTTTCGCTGGGCAACATCCACCCGATTCTCCAGGGAGAGGTGCTCGACCAGGTTGAGAAACCCGAGCTGGTGGTGTGCGACACCATGAACTACTGGATCGAGCGGGAGCGGGATGCGCTCATGTCGCTTCTCGAGCGTATCGATGTTCTGATGGTGAACGACACCGAGATTCATCAGCTTTCCGGCATTGCCGATCCCGTGCGGGCCGCTCGCTGGGTACGCGAACGCGGGCCGCGACGCGTGATTGTGAAGGAGGGTGCGCGGGGCGCGCGGCTCTTCGACGGAGAGGCCGCTTTCCGGTGCCCCGCCTACCCTGTGTCCCGGGTGGTGGACCCCACGGGAGCGGGCGATGCGTTTGCAGGGGGATTCGCAGGATACCTGGCGGGGGTGTCCCGGAGCAGCATGAATGCACTGCGCGAGGCGCTCGTACATGCCTCCGTCATGGGCTCCTTCGCCGTCGAGTCCTTCGCCCTCGACCGTCTTCGGAAGCTGGATGTCGGGGAGGTGGCCGAGCGGGCGCGCGTCCTCGGCGAGCAAACTGCTCTCGGAACCTCGCCGAAAGGAGCGAGCCTTGCCTGACGATTCCCCGACACTGGACTACCGCGCGGCGGGCGTCGACCTGGACGCCGCGGACCAGGCCAAGAAGGCCATCAAGTCGCTGGTGGCGAGCACCCACGACAGCCACACCCTCTCGGGGATGGGCTCGTTCGGGGGCATGTACGCGGTGCCGGGCGGGATGGACGCGCCGGTGCTGGTGTCGAGCGCGGACGGGGTGGGCACCAAGCTCAAGGTGGCGTTCCTTTCCGGTCGCCACGACACGGTGGGGGCGGACCTGGTCAACCACTGCGTAAACGACATCCTGGTCCAGGGCGCGCGGCCGCTCTTCTTCATGGACTATCTCGCAACCGGAGACATGGACGCCGGTGTGGTGGGCCAGGTGGTCACCGGGGTCGCCCGTGCGTGCCGCGACAACGGCTGTGCGCTGCTGGGAGGCGAGACGGCGCAGATGCCCGACTTCTACGCCCCCGGCGAGTACGACCTGGCCGGGTTCGTCGTCGGCATCGCGGAGCGGGACGCGCTGCTCGACGGTTCGCGCACGGGGGCCGGCGACGTGCTGGTGGCGCTGGCTTCCTCGGGGCTCCACACCAACGGCTACACGCTGGCCCGCCGCATCGTCTTCGATGTCCTGGGGCTCGACGCCGGGAGCCCGTTCCCCGATTCCGGCGGGACGGTCGCGGACACGCTGCTGGCGGTGCACCGGAGCTATCTGGCGTCGCTCACCCCGGAGCTCGAACGGGGCGCCGTTCGCGCGCTCGCGCACGTCACCGGCGGGGGCATCCCCGGAAACCTGCCGCGGTCGCTGGGGGCGGGGCTGGGCGCGCGCGTCGACACCTCCAGTTGGCGACCTCCTCCCGTCTTCGGCGTGCTGGCGCGCGCGGGCGGCGTGGCGCGTGAGGAGATGTACCGGGTCTTCAACATGGGCGTGGGCATGCTGGTAGTGGTCGCGCCTGCGGAAGCCGACGGCCTCGTCTCCCGCCTGCGGGACCGGGGGGAGGAGGCGTGGATCGTTGGGGAAGTCGTACGGGGTTCGGGAGTGGAGTTGGTGTGAGGTCGGGTGCGGGGCTGATGCTCGCTCTCCTGAGCCTTGCTGCACCCCTGCGCGCGCAATCGGCCGCGGAACTCACGGCCCGCTGCAGCGACGCGTCCGGTGGAGCCGCGTGGTGCGCAGCCGGTGCCACGGCATACCAGGCGGCCGCATCGGGCATCGGCCTGGCCGCATCGGCGGGCAGTGACATCCCGGGGACTTCGAGTACCCTGGGGTGGCGGCGTGGATTGGGTCCGCGCATGGCGCTGAGCGCCCGCTTCACGGGTGCCCGCATCCCGCTTCCCGACCTGGTTGAACCCATTGCCCTCGAACTCCCGGAGCTCCGCTCCACCGTCTCCCATGCCTCGCTGGAGGGCGCGGTCGGACTGTTCGACGGCTTCCGCTGGGCGCCGCAGTACGGGGGCTTTCTATCGCTGGATCTGGTCGCTTCCGTCGGCGTACTCGGGCTTCCGCAGGCGCACGGCTTCGAGGGCGACGCCTACTCGGCCGGAGTCGGTGCCCGCGTCGGCCTGCTCCGCGAGTCCTTCGACGTTCCGGGTGTCTCGGTCTCCGCCGTGAGACGCTTCCTCGGAGATGTCCGGCTCGGAGCTGCGCGAGCGATCACCGTGCGACTCGAACCGGCGGCAACCTCCTTCCGCGCCCTGATCGGCAAGGAGTTTTCGGTCGCGGGCATCGTTGCGGGCGCGGGATGGGACCGGTACTCGGGAACCGTAACCATCGACGGCCCCGAATCGGGCCGTCAGCCGCGCAGCGTGACGCTCGACGGCCCCGCATTCGATCGTCTGCTCGTGTACATGGGCGTCTCCCGCACCTGGCAGGTGCTTGTGGTGGCGGGCGAGATCGGTTGGGCCGACGGATTCGATGGCGTGCCGGATTCCTCCGTGCAACCCTTCGACCCGACCGCCGGCAGCGTGTTCGGGTCCCTGAGCCTGCGGATTACCCGATAGCGGAGATGGCCGCATGACCGAGAGCGGGACTGGCGGGCTCGACCCGGTGCCGAATGATCGGGTGTCGGAGGCGGATCTGAGCTTCCTGGAGCGAGCCGTCGAGCTCGGACGGCGTGGATGGGGCCGGGTGTCGCCCAACCCCATGGTCGGGTGCGTCGTGGTGCGGAAGGGCGAGGTGGTGGGAGAGGGATGGTACCGCGAAATGGGCGGGCCGCACGCGGAAGTGCACGCGCTCGCCGAGGCGGGAGAGAGGGCCCGGGGCGCCACAGCCTACACCAGCCTCGAGCCGTGCGCCCACATGGGCCGTACGCCCCCATGCACGGGTGCCCTCCTCGACGCCGGCGTGGCCCGCGTGGTCTTTGGCGCCGCCGACCCGGGCGCGGGCGCCGGCGGGGCCGCCGTGCTGCGTGCCGGCGGGATCCGCGTCGACGGGCCTGTCTTCTCCAGCGCCCAGGCCGCTTCGCACAATCCCGCCTTCTTCCATGTCGCGCGGAACGCGTCGCCCTACGTCGCCCTCAAGCTCGCGCTCAGCCTGGACGGACGCATCTCGCGCGCGGGCGAGCAGACCGGACTGACCGGGCCGCCGGCGCGCGAGCACGTGCACTACCTGCGCGCCGGCTTCGACGCGATCATGGTGGGAGCGAACACCATGAGCATCGACGACCCCCGCCTCACGGCCCGCGGGCGGCCTGAGCCCCGCTGCGCGCCCGACCGCATCGTGCTGGACTCCCTTGCCCGCATGGCTCCGGAAGCCCGGCTCCTGCGGGACGGCGGCGGCGGGCGGGTGCGCGTGTTCACGGGTGCGGAAGCGCCCGCGGACCGGGTGCGCGCGCTTCGGCAGCGAGGCGCCACGGTGCACGCCGTTCCCCGCTCGGCGGGCGGCCTCGACCTGGGCGCGGTGCTGGGTACCTGTTACCGGGCGGGCCTTACCTCCATCCTCTGCGAGGGGGGCGGGGTCCTCGCATCCTCGCTCCTGCGCGAGGGACGCGTACAGCGCCTCTACCTCTTCCTGGCCCCGCTCACGCTGGGATCCGGCTCGGTCCCGGCCTTCCCGGGGCTCGACGAGGCGGCCTGGGAGGGGTGGCGACCCGCCGAGCCGCCGGCCGCGTTCGGACGCGACCTACTCTGGGTCCTGGACAGGGACGGCTGATGTTCACCGGGCTGGTGGAGGAAGTCGGAACGGTCGTGGCGGTGGCGGCCCGGCCGGAGGGCCGGCGGATGACCGTTCGTGCCCCGGGCATCGCGCCCGGCCTCACCGACGGCGCCTCGGTGGCGGTCGACGGGGCGTGCCTGACCGTCGCCGCCCTCGAGGCCGCCACCTTCGCCGTGGACGTGGTGCCCGCCACCCTGGCGCGCACCATCGCGGGCGACTACCAGGCCGGGACGCGCGTCAACCTCGAGCGGGCGCTCCGCCTGGGCGACCGTCTCGGCGGCCACCTGGTGCAGGGGCACGTCGACGGGGTCGGATCACTGGTCTCCCGTACCGACTCCGCTCCCCGGGACGGCGCCCGCCTCCTCACCTTCCGCGTCCCACCCGAAGTGGCCCGCGCCACCATCCTGCACGGCTCCATCACCCTCAACGGGGTGAGCCTGACCGTCAGCGAGCTGCCCGGCCCCGACCTGGTGCGGATCGCGATCGTGCCCTTCACCTGGGAGCACACCAACCTGGACGTCCTGGCCCCCGGAGCCCCGGTCAACGTCGAGGGGGACCTGATCGGGAAGTACGTGGGTAAGCTCCTGTCAGTTCACACCCCGGATTCTCCGCAAGGCTGAGCCCCGTGCCGCACTCCCGCGTGGAAGCTGCCATCCGCGCCATTCGCGAAGGCAAGATGGTCATCGTCGCCGACGACGAGGACCGGGAGAACGAGGGTGACCTGGTGTGCGCGGCCGCTGCCGCCACGCCCGAAGTCGTCAACTTCATGACCAAGCACGCGCGCGGCCTCATATGCGTGGCCCTGACGCGCGAGCGGGCCGGCGAACTCGGTCTTCCGCCCATGACCGAGGACAACACCGACCCCCAGGGCACCGCCTTCACGGTTTCGGTGGACGCGCACCGCAAGTATGGGGTCACCACCGGCATCAGCGCCTTCGACCGCGCCAAGACCATCGAAGTGCTGATCGATCCCGCGAGCCGCCCGGGCGACCTGCGCCGCCCCGGCCACGTCTTTCCGCTTCGCGCCGTCCCCGGCGGGGTACTGCGCCGCGTGGGGCAGACGGAGGCCTCCGTGGACCTGGCCCGCCTGGCCGGATTCGAGCCCGCGGGCGTCATCTGCGAGATCCTCAGCCAGGACGGCACCATGGCACGCCGTCCCCAGCTGGAACAGTTCGCCCGGGAGCACGATCTGCTCTTCATCACGGTGGCCGAACTGGTCGCCTATCGGCTGGCCAAGGAGCGGCTGGTGGAGCGGGTGGCCACCGCCCGGCTCCCCACCGGCGTCGGCTCCTTCGACGTGATCGGCTTCCGCAGCCCGCTCGACGACCGCGAGCACGTGGCCCTGGTGAAGGGCGAAATCGACGGGCGGGCGGACGTGCTGGTGCGCATGCATTCGGAATGCCTGACCGGGGACGTCTTCGGCTCGGTCCGCTGCGACTGCGGCCAGCAGTTGCGCGCCGCGATGCGCCAGGTGCAGGAGGAGGGCCGCGGCGCCATCGTCTATCTGAAGCAGGAGGGCAGGGGGATCGGCCTGCACAACAAGCTGAAGGCCTATCAGCTCCAGGACGGCGGGCAGGACACGGTCGAAGCCAATCGCACCCTTGGCTTCGAGCCCGATCTGCGCGACTACGGCATCGGTGCTCAGATCCTGCTTGACCTGGGCCTCAGCTCGATCCGCCTCCTCACCAACAATCCCCGGAAGATCGTCGGCCTGGAGGGATACGGCCTGCACGTGACCGGACGGGTGCCGCTCGAGATCGAGCCTTCGGACTTCAACGAGCGCTACCTCGACACCAAGCGCGCGAAGCTCGGCCACTTGATCTAGCCCAGATGACCGGCTCCAACGTCTTCAGCGCATCGCTCGACGGATCGGGAAGGCGGTTCGCCGTCGTGGCGGCCCGCTTCAACCGGGAGATCACCGACAGCCTGCTCTCCGGGGCGCTGGCTCGCCTGGCCGAACACGGCGTTGCGGACGGGGACGTCGATGTCTACCGGGTCCCGGGAGCATGGGAGCTTCCGCAGACCGCGGCCCGCCTGGCGACGCGTGCCGGCCATCACGGCATCATCGCGCTCGGGTGCGTCATCCGCGGCGAGACTCCGCACTTCGACTACGTGGCGGGCGAAGCGGCATACGGGCTGGGCGAGGTCGCGCGCTCGTCGCCGGTCCCCGTCGTGTTCGGCGTGCTGACCACCGACACCCGCGCGCAGGCCGAACGCCGCGCCGATCCGCAGGGAATGGACAAGGGTGGAGAGGTTGCGTCGGCCGCGGTCGAGATGGCGATGCTGTTCGACGGGCTCGCCTGAAGGGGCATGGCCTTCGACGAGCGACCCCGCCGCAACCGCACCCGCGCGCGGGCATGGGCGCTCCAGGTGCTCTATCGCTGGGAGGCGGCGGACGGCGAGTCGGTGCTGGATGCCCTTGAGACCACGCTGGCCAACCGGCGTGTGGCGCCCGCCTGCCAGGCTCACCTGGCACGGGTTGTGCGCGGCTTCGCCAGGCACGAGGAAAAGGTGCGCGCGGCGGTCAGCGAGGCTCTGGACAACTGGCGGATCGAGCGGCTCGCCCGCGTCGACCGCTGCATCCTGTTCCTTTCGGTGACCGAGATGCTCTTCGTGGACGGGGTGCCGCCCGCAGTCGCGATCCAGGAAGGGGTCCGGCTGGCGCAGCGCTACGGAAGCGAGCATTCGGACCGCTTCGTCAACGGCGTGCTGGACGCGGTGATGAAGGCGCGCACGGTCGTCGATGAACGCTGACCGGCGCGGCCCGTAGACCTGTGCCCCCGTCCTTTCTACCTTCGACGGGGCTGAAATCAAACCCACTGGAACCAGGGTTGCACGAGACATGAAAGTGAACACGGTCGCTCGCCGCTGCGACGTGCCCGAATACCTGATCAAACGGGCCGACCGGAAGATCGGTAAACTGGTCCGTTTCGACCCGCGCCTGACCTCCGCCGAAGTCGTGTTCCGGGTCGAGCGCCACGTCCACCGCGTGGAAGCCTTCCTTTCCCTCAACGGACACGAGCCGGTGGTCGCCCGCGGGGAGGCGCGCGACTTCCCGACCGCGCTCGACCAGGTGGCCGATCGCCTGAGCAAGATCCTGCGCCGCGGCCGGACCCAGCAGGTGGAGCACTGGGCCGGCCGGTGAGCACGAAGCTCTTCACCTCCGAGTCGGTCACCGGAGGGCACCCGGACAAGCTCGCCGACCAGATCTCAGACGCCATCCTCGACCACATCGTGGCGCAGGATCCGCGGGCCCGGGTGGCGTGCGAAACCCTGGTCTCGACCAACTTCGCCCTGGTTGCGGGCGAGATCACGACGACGGCCGGCGACCTCGACTACACGCAAATCGTCCGCGAGACCATCCTTGCGGCCGGCTACATCCGCGACGAGTACGGCATCGACGGCCACGGCTGCCGGGTCGAGTCGAGGATCGACCCGCAATCACCGGACATCGGGGCCGCCGTGGACGACGGCGGCGCGGGCGACCAGGGACTCATGTTCGGCTACGCCACCGACGAGACCGACGAGCTGATGCCCGCCCCCATCCTCCTGGCCCACCAGCTCGCCCACCGGCTCACCTTCGTACGGACGTCGGGCTTGCTGCCCTGGCTGCGGCCGGACGGCAAGACCCAGGTCACCATGGAGTACGACGGCGACCGTCCCGTGCGCGTGCACACCGTCGTGGTCAGCGCCCAGCACGACGATGACGCCGCCGACGAGGAGATCCGCGAGGGAATCACCGAGAACGTCATCGCCCCCGTGTTTGCCGCGGCCGGTTTCGAGTGGCAAGGCTGCATCCGCCACATCAACCCCTCCGACCGGTTCGTGATCGGCGGTCCCTACGGAGACGTGGGCCTGACCGGCCGCAAGATCATCGTCGACACCTACGGGGGCGCCGCCCGCCACGGAGGCGGCGCGTTCAGCGGCAAGGACTCCACCAAGGTCGACCGCTCCGGCGCCTATGCCGCGCGCTGGGCGGCCCGGAACGTGGTCGCCGCCGGGATCGCGCGCCGCTGCGAGATCCAGCTCGCCTACGCCATCGGCAGGGCGCGGCCGGTCTCGGTGGCGGTCGAGACCTTTGGCACGGCCACCTGCGGGACGGCGGACGAGCACATCGCGGCCGCCGTGCAGCAGGTGTTCGACTTTCGTCCCGCCGCCATCATCGACCGTCTGGGCCTGCGGCGTCCCGTCTTCACGCCCACCGCCGTCCACGGCCACTTCGGCCGCAAACCCGAGTGCGTGCGCTGGAAGGACGGCACGGGGGTCGAGCTGTTCCGCTGGGAGAAGACCGACCAGGTCGCAGAGCTGAGGCGGGCGCTGGGGATGTGACCCGGAGCGGCCGGGCTCCGCCCTGCGCCGAACTGCCGGAACTTCACCCGCAAGCGGGGGTCTAGCAGCCGGTGGACTCCAGCCGGACCACCCCACATTCCGATTCTTCGGGAAGCCCATCCAGCAAGAATGTCTACGCTTACGAAATCCCGACCGGCCCGGCCAGCCGTCGCGCGGCCCCCCTTCAAGGTCAAGGACCCGGGTCTCGCCGAATGGGGCCGCCAGGAGATCGGGCTCGCCCGCAGGGAGATGCCGGGGCTGATGGCGCTCCGGGAGGAGTACGCCGGCGAGAAGCCTCTCGCGGGCGCCCGCATCTCGGGCTCCCTGCACATGACCATCCAGACCGCCGTGCTCATCGAAACCCTCGTGGAGCTGGGCGCGGACGTGCGCTGGGCATCCTGCAACATCTTCTCCACCCAGGACCACGCCGCGGCCGCGATGGCCGACGCGGGCGTGCCCGTCTTCGCCTGGAAGGGAGAGACGCTGGAGGAGTACTGGTGGTGCACCTGGATGGCGCTCGCGCACCCCGAGGGCGGCCCCGACCTCATCGTCGACGACGGCGGGGACGCCACGCTCCTCATCCACCAGGGGGTCGAACGCGAGCTGCAAGCGGAAGCCGGGGTCGCGCGCGCGCCCGGAGCCTCCGAGGAAGAGGAGGAGATCGGCCGGCTGCTCGACCGGGTGCTGGAAGAGGATCCGCACTTCTGGAGGTCGCTCGCGGCGGATGTGCGGGGCGTGAGCGAGGAGACCACCACCGGCGTGCACCGGCTCTACCGCATGGCCGAGGAAGGCACCCTGCTGTTCCCGGCCATCAACGTCAACGACTCGGTCACCAAATCCAAGTTCGACAACCTGTACGGCTGCCGCGAGTCGCTGGTCGACGGCATCAAGCGCGCCACCGACATCATGGTGGCGGGCAAGAAGTGCGTCGTGCTGGGCTACGGCGATGTCGGCAAGGGCTGCGTTCAGGCCTTCGCCGGGCTCGGCGCCACCCTCTACGTCACCGAGATCGACCCCATCAACGCGCTGCAGGCTGCGATGGAGGGCCATCAGGTGGTGACCATGGACGAGGCCTGCGCCTTCGGCGACATCTTCGTCACCGCCACGGGCAACGTCTCCGTGATCACCCGCGGGCACATGGACCGCATGAAGGACGGGGCCATCGTCTGCAACATCGGCCATTTCGACTCCGAGATCGAAGTGGCCGGGCTGGCGGGCCTGGAGTGGACCGAGATCAAGCCGCAGGTCGACAAGATCACCTGGCCGGACGGCAAGAGCATCGTCCTTCTCGCGCGCGGCCGCCTTGTCAACCTCGGCTGCGCCACGGGCCACCCGAGCTTCGTCATGAGCACCAGCTTCACCAACCAGTGCATGGCGCAGATCGAACTCTGGCAGAAGCGCGCGGCCGACGAGTACACGAAACGGGTCTACACCCTTCCCAAGATCCTGGACGAAAAGGTGGCGCGCCTGCATCTGGACAAACTGGGAGCGCGCCTCACGACGCTCACTCCCGAGCAGGCGCAATACATCGACGTGCCGGTCGGCGGCCCGTACAAGCCCGACCACTACCGCTACTGAGCGCCAACGCGCATTGCTGCTGCGGTCGTCCGGGACGGCCGGCGGGGTAGCGTCCCGCGAGGAGGACCGTTGGTCGAGGTCAGGGTACAGAGCCTGGGGCTTGACCCCTCATCCAACACGCCGGTAGTCATCCTGCGGGAAGTGGAGGGCGAACGGGTGCTGCCGATCTGGATCGGTCCGGGGGAGGCCAGCTCGATCGCGATGGAGCTGGCGAGCATGAAGTTCAGCCGACCCCTCACCCACGACCTCATCGTCTCTGTGATCGGCGGGCTCGGCGGCACCCTCGAGCGGGTGCTCATCACCCGCGTCCTCGACAACACCTTCTACGCCGAGCTGATCGTGCAGCGGGACGGCGACGTCGTCTCCATCGACGCGAGGCCCTCGGACTCGATCGCGGTCGCCCTCCGGACCGAGGCGCGCATCTTCGCCCAGGAGGATCTCCTCCACAAAACCTCAATCGAGGTGACCGACGAGGAAGATGCGGCCTCGGCCGAAGGCGAGGAAGAGTCTCCGCCGGGCATGGACGCGGAGGAGCTCAAGGAACACCTGCGCAAGCTTCATCCCGAGGACTTTGGCCGCTTTACGCCCTGACTCCCGGGCGCTCCTGCTGGCCGCGTTCCTCACTGCGCCGGGCTTCGGGGCCATTCCTGCCCACGCCGCGACGGCGTCGACCGGTAATGCACGCCCCCCATCGGCGATGCGTCCGTCGTCGCAGGAAGCCGCCGCAACCGCCTCGACCAGCGAGCAGGCTACCGCGACGCTCCGGGGCAGGGTGCTGCTTGGCGACGCCGGAGTCGGGTCCGGGCTGGTGACGCTGCACGAAGTGGCGCTCGGGGGAGGAAGCGAAATCGACTCCGTGGTGGTCGCGGACGACGGATCCTTCGCCTTCGAGCTGCCCCGCGTCCCGGACCCGGAATCGGGAACCGTCTTCTTCGCGTCGACCCTCTACGAGGACATCCTCTACTTCGGCATCCCCGTAAACAGCGTCATCCAGCTCGACAGTACCTACGTCATCCGCGTGTACGAGACCGAACCCGCCCCGCCGGGCGGCGCGGACTTCACGGTCTCGGTGCGCAACCTCTTCCTGCAGGACGTGGGCACGGGGTGGAGCGCGGTGGACCTGATCCAGATCCGCAACGACGGCTTCCGCACCCTGATCCCCGCGAATGGCGAGCCGGTGTGGTCGTATCCGCTGCTGGGCGGCGCGCAGGACTTCGAAGTGGGCGAAAGCGATCTCGCTGAGGACGCGGTGCGTTTCGCCGACGGACGCATGTTCGTCGCGGCTCCGGTGCCGCCGGGAGAGCGCCTGTACGCGGTCCGCTACACGGTCCCCGGCCACCAGTTCGTCGCGCCGCTTCCGGGACTCACCGAGACCATGGAGCTGCTGGTCCTCGAACCTTCTCCGCCGACCGCCGTCACCGGGCTGCAGCCGCTTCCGCCGATCGAGGTGGAGGAGGGCGTGACCTATCGGCGCTACGCCGCCGGCGACATCGTCGATGACGCGGTGGGCTTGCTCCTGGCGGAGGAAGAGGAAGGACTTCCGCTGGAATGGATGGCGGTTATCCTGACCGTCGTCCTCGCATGGCTCGGGCTGTACGCGGTCTACCGCGACCCTGCGGCGGCGACGGCTTCCGCCGCCGATGAGCGGCGCAGGCTGCTTCGCGAAGTGGCCATTCTGGACGAAGCGTATGCGCGCGAGGGGAAGCTGGGGAGCAAGGCCCGGAAGGCCTATCGGCGCAGGCGCGAGCGGCTGCTGGCACGCATCGGGCTCGCCGACGATCCCCGGGTTTAGAGGATGTCGCTCCTCTCGACGCGCGCCATCCTGCTCAAGGCCCATCCCTTCAGCGAAACCAGCCTGATCCTCCGCTTCTTCACGCGCGAGCGAGGCCTGGTGAGCGTGATGGCGCGGGGCCTGCGCAGGCGCGGAACCCCACCCGAGATCTTCTCTTCGGGGGTTCTCGTGCTCTACTACCGCAGCAACCGGGATCTCCAGAACTATCGCGAGTTCTCGGTCATGCACGCGCACCGGGCTCTGGCCGGCGACGTGCGGCGGTTCGCGGGCGCGTCGCTGCTCGCGGACCTGGTGCTGCACCACGCCGGCGAGGAACCGAGCGCGGCCCTCTTTGCCGGACTCGACGCGTCGCTGGGACGGCTGGCCGAGTCTCCTCCGGAGATGATCGTGGTCCTCATCCTGTCCAGCGCCTGGGCGTTGGTATCGTTGATGGGGTACGCTCCTGAACTCACCGTATGCGTGGCGTGCGGGGACCGACTCGACCCCGCCGCCGTTGGCCGCCTGGACCATGCGGCGGGAGGGGTGCGCTGCCCGCGTTGCGCGGGGCCGGCCTCCGAGGCGCCCCGCATCGGGCCGCGCGCGCGGGAACAGTTGAGGACGCTTCTCCTGGGAGAACCGGTGGACGGGCTCGACCGCGTCACCCAGCATCTGAGAGTGCTGCGCAACTACGTCCACCATCACATTTCCGGGTCCCGTCCGCTGCCCTCCTTTCCCTTTCTCGAGAGCGTCGTTGGCGAAGCCGTCTGAACCGCGGGAGAGCTCATGCGCAGGCTGATCCTCGGGACAGCCGGGCACATCGACCACGGCAAGACCGCTCTCGTCCAGGCGCTCACCGGCGTGGACACCGACCGGCTGGCCGAGGAGAAGCGGCGCGGCATCACCATCGACCTCGGGTTCGCCGAGCTCCCGGTGAGCGAAGATCTGGCCTTCGGTGTGGTCGACGTGCCGGGCCACGAGTCCTTCATCCGCAACATGCTGGCGGGCGCCACCGGGATGGACCTGGTGCTGCTGGTGGTGGCGGCGGACGAGGCCACCATGCCGCAGACGCGCGAGCACCTGGCGATCGTGCGCCTGCTCGGGGTCGAGCGGGTGGTGGTGGCGCTCAGCCGCATCGACCTCGTGGACGAGGAGTGGCTGGAGCTCGCGCTGGACGACGTCCGCGAGCTGCTCGCCGGCACGCCTCATGCGGACGCGCCCATCGTGCCGACCTCCGCAGTGACCGGGGCGGGGCTTGACGAACTGCGGGCGGCGCTCGCGCGCGAGGGCGCAAAGGCGCGCGCGCGGCTGGACGACGACATCGTGCGCCTGCCGGTGGATCGCGTCTTCACGGTGCGCGGTACCGGAACCGTGGTGACGGGCACGCTCTGGTCGGGGTCGCTGGCGCTTGACCAGCGCGTCAGGCTCGAGCCGGGCGGGCTGGCGGCGCGGGTGCGCGGTCTGCAGGTGCACGGGCGCTCGGTGCAGGCGGCGCGCGCGGGGGAGCGCACGGCCGTCGCCCTCGCCGGCAGCCGCGTGGGCAGGGAGGCGGTGGGGCGGGGACAAGTGGTGGTCGGCGCCGATCCATGGGTGGCCGCCGACCGGGTAACCGCGCGCATCGAACTGCTCCCCGACACCGCCTGGGCCATCGAGCGCGGCCAGCGGGTGCGGGTGCACCTGGGGACGTCCGAGGTGATGGCCCGGGTCTTCCTGCTCGACTGCGCCGAGATGGTGGCGGGGGAGGTGGCGTGGGCGCAACTGCGGCTGGAGGCGCCCCTGGTGGCGAGAGCGCGCGACCACGTGGTCCTGCGCTCCTACTCGCCCATGACCACCATCGGCGGGGGCATCGTGGCCGAGCCGTCACCGCCGCCGCGGACGCGGCTTCGGGGCAGGGAGAGCGAATTGCTCGAGGCGATGGTGGGACCGGACCGTGGCCTCCGCCGCCGGGCGGTGCTCGACCTGGCCGGATGGGTGGGCGTCCCGGCCGACGAACTCCCCATCCGCACCGGCGACCCACCGGGGACGCTTGCCTCCCGCGAGGACGAGACCGGCTTCGCGACCGGCCGGGCGCTCTATTCCGGAACGGTGGCCGACGAGGGGCGACGCCTGCTCCGGCGCCAGATCGCCCGCTACCACCGAACCCAGCCGCTCCGACCCGGCATGCCGCTCGCCGACGCGCGCGAGGCTCTGCCCCCCGGCGCGGGCGCGGAACTGGCCGATGCCCTGCTCGCACACCTGGCGGAAAAGGGCGAACTGGAGGTCCGCCGCGACCTGGTGCGCGAACCGGATTTCACGCCCTCCCTCACCGCGGAACAGCAAGGCGTGCGGTCGCGCCTGGCGGAGCAATACCGGGCCGCGGGTCTCTCTCCGCCCTCAATTCGCGATCTTCCCGCCGCGCTCCGCGACCATCCAGACCTGTGGCCCATCCTCAAGCTGATGGAACAGGCCGGCGACATCGTCGTTTTGAACGACGACTTCTTCGCCGACGCCGACGCCGTCGAGCGGGGGGCGCGGGACGTTCAGGAACGGCTCGTGGGCCGATCCGGCCTCGGTCCCGCGGACTTCCGCGAGGTTCTGCCGGTCACCCGCCGTCACCTGCTCCCTCTGCTCGCCTGCTTCGACCGGCTCGGGATCACGGTTCGGCGCGGCAGCGGGCGGGAAGTGCCCGCCAGCCCGGGCCCGAGCCTGTGAGCACGTGCATCCCGACTCGATCCGGGAGGTGAACGTTTCGGGCCTGTGTGGTGTCCTAATGGGCAGCAACGCACCTCACGGCGGCGGCCATCGATGTTGACAGGGAGGGCAGGAGCCTCGTACCATGCCGTGGTGGTGCAGACTCATTTTTTCCAGGATGCCTGGGAGGGCTATCGTTCCTAAGCTACTGCACAGAAAAACTGTGCGGAGGGGTTGATATGAGACGCTTCCTACGCGTCTTGACAGGCCTCCTCCTCATCCCGCTCGTTGGTCTGGATCCTACCTCGGCCCAGGAAACGGGTGATCGGGGACGCCAGCAGAATCCCGGATTCGAGTTGCGTCAGAACTATCCGAATCCGTTCAACCCGGAGACCCGCATCCCCTTCTCGTTGGGTGACGAGTTGTTCTCGGGCGGGGAGCCGGTCGTCGTGTCGATTCGCATCTACAACGTACTCCAGCAGTTGGTCGCCTCCCCCACCGCCCTGCGCAACCCGGGCAGCGACGGCTTTCCCGTGTCCGACATGGAGTACGAAAGACCGGGCGACTACGAAGCCTACTGGGACGGACGCGACCTTGAAGGCAACCAGGTTGCGTCCGGGGTCTATCTCCTGCAGTTGACGGTGAACGGCCGCTCGAGCGTCATCAAGATGTTCGTAACCAAGTAGGCTTGCGGCTGGCCGCCGCTTCTTCCCCACCCTACGATTAGCGTCTGTCCGCGCCCGATTCGCGGGTAGCGGTCCGCCATCGCCCGGCTGACGCGGGCGACCGCTTCAGGGGAGGAGCCGCATGACGCCGCTCGACCGCCGCAACTTCATCCGCACCACCGCGGCCGCCGGTCTGGCCGCGCTTCCCGCCGGAGGGCTGGCGGCCCGCATCGCCGAAGGGGCCGAGTCCGCATCGGACAGCGCATCGCCCAGCCCCGCGCCCTCGAGTCCCTCCCTCGACGATCCGCTCGGCGTCCGCGCCAGCTTCCCCGTGACCGACGAACTCGCGTACCTCAACACGGCCTCCGTCGGTCCCATCCCGATTCCCGTGCGCGACGCGCTGTACGCGTACGCGGACGGCAAGATGCGGAGACAGGGCGGCGGTTCCGGCCCCTCCCCGCGGCAGCGGGCCGTCTCTGGATTCGCCGGTCTGTTCGGGGCCGACGAGGACGAGATCGCCCTCCTCTATTCCACGACCGACGCGGAGAACATCGTTGCAAGCGCCCTCGACTGGCGCGCGGGTGACAACATCGTGGTCGACGAACTGCATTTCGTCTCCACCTACGTGCTCCACCGGCAGCTGGAGCAGCGGATGGGAGTCGAACTGCGGGTGGTGCCGTCGCGCGACGGCGTGGTCACCACCGAGGACTTCAAGCACCGGACGGACGCGCGCACCCGGCTCGTCAGCGTGGCGTGGGTGTCCAACCGGAACGGCTTCCGCCACGATCTGCCCGCGCTCGCGGAACTGGCGCACGCACACGGTGCCTATCTCTACACCGATGCCGTCCAGGCGCTGGGCACCTTCCCCGTGAACCTGCGGGACGAGGGCGTCGACTTCGCCGGCGCAAACGGCTACAAGTGGCTGCACGCCGACTTCGGCTGCGCGCCCTTCTTCGTCCGGCGCGAGCACCTGGACTGGATGGCGCCCGACCGCTACGGGCACCGGCAGGTGGCCGAGACTCTGCCGGGGCATCGCTACCGCCTGCGCAGCAGCGCCGCCAGGTTCGAGTACGGGAGCCTGGCCAACGGTCCGGTGGCCGCCATGGCGGCCGCGCTCGACTTCCTGGCCGGGGTGGGGCTGGACCGCATCGCCGGGCACACCCACGCGCTGGCCGGCGAACTGCGCGACGGAGCGGAGGCGCTGGGGATGCAGTTGTTCACTCCTCCCGGCAATCCGTCGCCCATCGTGAGCTTCTACCACGGCCTCGAGCAGGAGCCTCTCGCGAAGGCACTCGCCGACGAGGGCATCGCCATCACCTTCCAGGAAGAGGGAAGGCTGCTCCGCGCCGCCGTGGCGATGTTCAACAACCGCGAGGACGTGGACCGTCTGCTGGGGGTGCTGGCTCGGATGGTCTAGGGCGCTCGCCAACGCCCACGCAGACCGACGGGGCACCACCGCGGCCCGGTCAGTGCTCCAGCAGGGTCTCCACGTGCGCGGCCGCCGCGAGCGCGGTCCCGTCCAGGTTGTATCCGCCCTCCAGCAGCGACACCAGTCGTCCATCGCAGCAGCTGTCGGCGTAGTCCATCGCCATGCGGGTCATGCGCCGGAAGGCGTCGTCGGTCAGGTCGAAACACCCGAGCAGGTCGTCGCGGCGGCTGTCGAAGCCCGCGGAGACGATCACGAAATCGGGGTCGAAGGCGGCCACCGCCGGTGAGAGCGCGTTGTCCCAGTAGCGCAGCATGTCGGCGTCGCTGGAGCCGCAGTCCAGGTGGACGTTGATGTTCAGGCCCGTGCCCTCTCCCTCGCCGGTGAGCGACGGATCGCCGGTTCCGGGATACGCGGCCCAGTCGTGGGAGGAGAAGAAGAGCACGGACGGATCGTCGTAGAACGCGTTCTGGGTGGCGTTGCCGTGGTGGTAGTCCCAGTCGATCACCAGCACCTTCTCGTGGCCGTGAATCTCCTGCGCGTACTTCGCCGCGATGGCCGCGTTGCTGTAGTAGCAGAAGCCCTCCTCGGCGCCGGTGTTGTTGGCGTGGTGGCCCGGAGGCCGGATGGCGCAGAAGACGTTGCGCGCCCGGCCCTCGGCGACCGCGTCCACGCCCGTAAGGGCGCCGGACACCGCGAGCTCGGCGACGCTCGCGCTCACACCCAGCCGGCGCACCGAATCCACGTGCTGGCCGGTGTGGTGGGCGCGGATGCGGAGCAGCGGATCGGCGGTGGGCGCGATCGGCACCGTCGCCTCGATGAGGCCGCGCGCCTCCAGTTCGGCCCGCATGCGCACCAGCCGCTCGGGGATCTCGGGCGGTCGGCCGCCGTCCGGCCGGATGAGCACGTGGTCGAGGTAGCGCGGATCGTAGATAAGGGCGGTTCCGGCGGCCTGTCCAGGCGTCGCGGACGGGCGTTCGTGGCTCAACACGGAAGCATCCGTGCCCGCGCGGAAGGGTCCGCCACGCACGGAAAGCGGTGTCGCCAGGGCTGGCAGGGCCCCGAGCGCCGCGGCTGAGGATTTCACGAAATCGCGTCTGTCCATGACCACCCCACTTGTCGGCCGGGATCGCTTTTCCTCCGGCGGGCATAATACTTCTGTTGTCGAGCCGCACGAAAGATTCCCCGATACGGTCGCGCCAGCCGGAGGAAGCCATGAAGTCCGCACCCAGGTCGGCGTATCGACTCGCCATCCTCGCCGCGCTCGCGACGGGGTTGATGCTGCTCTGGATCATCGGTGCGGTCGGGCTCATCGGCGTGGAGGGCGATCCCTTCGACCGCTCCTACGGGGGCGTGCTCGCCGTCGGCATGGTCGGGGCCCTGATCGCCCGCTTCCGGCCAGGCGGAATGGCGCGCGCGATGGTCGCGGCGGCGTTCGCCCAGGCGCTGGTGGCAGTGATCGCGCTGATCATCGGCAAGCAGCACTCCCCGGTCAGTTCGGTGGTCGAGATCCTGGGCCTGAACGGGTTCTTCGTGTTGCTCTGGCTGGTGTCGGCGCGGCTGTTCATCCGAGCCGGGCGATTGCGGGGCTCGGCGGAAAGGACCGCCCGCGTTATCCCGATCCTGATCGCCACAGCGTTGCCGGCTACGCTCGAAGCCCAGGCCGGACCGCCGGGGCAGGACTCCGCCCCGATCAGAACCATCTTCGACGGGGCGACGGTGATCGATGGCACCGGGGCTCCGGCCAAGACCGGCGTGGCCATCGTGGTCGAAGGGGAAGGCATCGCCTCAGTCGTCCCGGCTGCGGACCTGACCGACGAGCTACGCGAGGGCGCCGAGGTCATCGACGCGAGCGGATGGTTCGCCATCCCCGGCCTCGTAGAGTCGCATACCCACGTGGCCACCATGGCCAGCCGCGCCCGCGCCGAGTTCATCCTCAACCGCCAGCTGTACGCGGGGATCACGACCGCGCGCGACATGGCCGGCGACGTGCGTTCGCTCATGGACCTGCAGCGCGCCTCCCTGGTCAAGGAGATCGACGCGCCCGACCTGTACTTCTCGGCCCTCATGGCGGGGCCGGAGTTCTTCACCGATCCGCGCACGGTCTCGTCGGCGGCGGGCGAGACGCCCGGGGAGGTGTCGTGGATGCAGGCCGTCACGGAGGACACCGACCTGGCGCAGGCGGTAGCGCTGGCGCGCGGCACCTGGGCCACCGGCATCAAGACTTATGCGGCGATCGACGGGGACCTGCTGGCCGCGATCACCGCCGAAGCCGGGCGGCAGGGAATCCCCGTGTGGTCGCATACGCACGTCGGACCGGCGCGGGCGCTCGAGGTGGCCGGGACGGGCGTGCGCTCGATGTCCCACGTGTGCAGCGTCGGCAGCGCCGCGATCCCCGACGACGTCTTTCGCGAGGGACAGGAGGGGCGGCGCACCGGGTTCGTCGACGTCGACCTGAACCACCCGGCGGTGGATTCGGTGTTCGCGCTCATGAGGCGGAACCGCACGGTGCTGGACGCGACCATCCGGGTCGTCGTCCAGGTCGGGCTGAGGCGCATGGCGGCGATCGACACGGTCAACGCGCCCCTTCCCGGTCAAGCGGCGGACCGCGCGGGCGCAGGGCCCCGGCGTCCACCCATCGACCGGCGGCGCCGCGGCGTGCGGGCCGGGTGCGAGACGGCCGACGCGATCGCGCTCACCCGCCGGGCGTGGGAAGCGGGCGTCATGGTCGCAACCGGGACGGACGGCATGACTCCGCCCACCTCCGATTTCCCCGCGCTCTTCGACGAAATCCGCCACCTGCACGACGACGTGGGCATGCCGATGCTGGACGTGCTCAAGGCGGCCAGCCATCACGGTGCGGTCGCGCTGGGGCTGGAAGACTCGATCGGCACCATCGAACCCGGGAAGCACGCCAACATCGTCTTCCTGCGGGAAGACCCGCTGGCCGGGCCGGAGAGCCTGCGCTCGGTGGAACTCACGGTGAAGCGCGGTACGCCGTATTACCGACGGGAGTTCGTGCTCGGAGCGCCGCCGGCAGGACCACCAGGACGATGACGGCCGGGTCCCACCCCCTCGCGCTCCTTCGCGAGGTCAGCACCATTCTGGACGAGACGGCCGATCTGGGATCGTCGGTGCGGCCGATCCTGGGCGCGCTTTCGCGGCGCATGGAACTCGAGTGCGCGACGCTCACCGTTCTGAACCGCCGGACGTCCGAGATCCTGCTCCACGAGGCGGTGGGCTTGACGGACGACCAACGGGAGCGCGCCCGCTACCGGCTTGGCGAGGGCATCACGGGACGCGTCGTCGAGACCGGCGTCCCCGTCGTCATCCCTTCCGTCGCCACTGAACCGCGCTTTCTGAGCCGGGCCCGTCCGTTGGAGGAGCGCGACGGGACCGGTTTCGTCTGTGTCCCGGTGCGGCACGGCAACGAGACCATCGGAGCGCTGAGCGCCGAACGCCCTTGCGGGGAGGCGGCCTCCTTCGACGAGGACATCCAGATCCTCTCGGTGCTGGCCTCCCTCATTGCCCACGCCGTGCGGCTCCGGCAGTTCGCGGAGGAAGAGAAGGCACTGGTTGCCGAGAACCGGCGTCTTCGGCGGGAGCTGGCCGACAGGTACAGGCCCGACAACATCGTCGGCAACTCGCGGGAGATGGTCCCGGTGTTCGAGATGATCGGCCAGGTCGCGGGGAGCGACGCAACCGTGCTGATCCGCGGCGAGAGCGGTACCGGGAAGGAGCTGATCGCCCAGGCCGTGCACTACGGGAGCCGGCGGTCCGAGGGGCCCTTCGTCCGCGTGAATTGCGCGGCGCTCCCCGAGGGGCTTGTCGAGAGCGAGTTGTTCGGCCATGAGCGGGGCGCGTTCACGGGCGCGCTGCAGCAGCGGGCGGGCCGCTTCGAGCGGGCCGCGGGCGGAACGATCTTCCTGGACGAGATCGGCGACCTTCCCCCTTCGGTGCAGATCCGCCTCCTGCGCGTGCTGCAGGAGCGCGAGTTCGAACGGGTGGGCGGGAACAGGATGCTCAAGACCGATGTCCGGATCGTCGCCGCAACGAACCGGGATCTCGAGTCGGACATCGAGGACGGCCGCTTCCGCACGGACCTCTACTATCGGCTGAACGTCTTTCCAATCCACGTGCCGCCGCTGCGCGACCGCCGGACCGACATCATCCTGCTCGCGGACCACTTCGTCGAGAAATACAATAGGCGCCACGGGCGCGAGATCGTACGCCTGTCCACACCCGCCATCGATCTCCTCATGGCCTATCACTGGCCGGGGAACGTCCGGGAGCTGGAGAACGCCATCGAGCGAGCCGTGCTCCTGGCCGACGGCGACGTGATCCACGCCCGGCTCCTCCCGCCCAGCCTCCAGATGGCCGCCCCGGGGGACAAGCGTTCGGGGCCGCTGAAGGTGCAGCTGGATGCGCTCGAGAAGGAGTTGATCGTCGACGCCCTCAAGGTGAGCCGCGGCAATCGCGCCGCCGCCGCGCGCCAGCTCGGCATCACGGAGCGGGTGATGGGGCTCCGGGTCGCCAAGTACGGCCTCACCGCAAGCTGACCTCGTGCGACCTACATTTCTGTAGGTCGCCGCCCAATCCTACCGAAATGTAGGAATCGCCCGTCCGGGCGGCACCCCAATCCAACTGGTTGCATGTCCCGCAAGATACGACACGGCAACAGGTTGGGCACCCTTCGCCGCCCCCGGCACGTCGCTTGCCCCATGTACCGCCCCGAGAGCGATGCAGACCCCCACGCCGCACCGACTCCCGGGAGGTGAACCATGCGGTTCCTCATGACGCTCGCACCGTCAGTCGTGCTCCTCGCCGCCTTTCCCGATGCGGCCGCCGCGCAGGCGGCTTCGGCGGCCGATGCGCTCTTCGCGGTCAACAACACCTGGATGATGGTGGCGACCTTCCTCGTCTTCGTCATGCACCTGGGGTTCGCCACCCTGGAGTCCGGGCTGACCCAGTCGAAGAACACGGTGAACATCCTCTTCAAGAACATGGGGATCATCGCCATCGGGCTGCTCACCTACACCCTGGTGGGGTTCAACCTGATGTATCCGGATGAGTTCGCGCTCGGCGGCTTCCTCGGCTTCACCGGGATGGGCATCGGGACGGACGCCGCCGGGGTGACGGCCGAGTACAACCCGGGCTACACGTACTGGACCGACTTCCTGTTCCAGGCGATGTTCGCGGCCACGGCGGCGACGATCGTGTCGGGCGCCGTGGCGGAGCGGGTCAAGCTCGGCTCGTTCCTGCTCTTCGCGACGATCTACGTCATGTTCGTCTATCCCGTCGTCGGGTCGTGGAAGTGGGGCGGGGGCTGGCTGGACGCGCTGGGGTTCTACGATTTCGCCGGTTCGACGATCGTCCATTCCGTGGGCGGCTGGGCGGCGCTCGCGGGCGTGATCTTCCTCGGTCCCAGGCTCGGCAAGTACGTGAACGGCGAGATCCGGCCGATCCTCGGCCATAACCTCCCGCTCGCCGTCATGGGGATGTTCCTCCTCTGGCTGGGGTGGTTCGGCTTCAACGGAGGTTCGGTGCTGAGCGCCGACCCGGGACTGGTCTCGTACGTGCTCGTCACCACCTCGCTCGCGGCTGCTGCCGGCATCGTCGGAGCCATGGCGACGACCTGGGTGGTCCACCGGCACCCGGACGCCTCGATGGTCCTGAACGGGGCGCTCGCCGGGCTCGTGGGGGTGACCGCCGGCGCGGACGTGGTGAGTGTCACGGCTGCGGTCATCATCGGCCTCGTCGCGGGGGTGATCGTCGTCATCTCCGTCGAGACGTTCGACCGCGCGAAGCTCGACGATCCCGTCGGGGCGATCTCCGTGCACCTGACCTGCGGCGTCTGGGGGACGCTCGCCGTGGGGATCTTCAGCGCGGATCACAGCCTACTCACCCAACTGGTGGGCGTGGCGGCGTGCGGGGCCATCGCCTTCCCGGCCGCGGCGCTCATCTTCCTCGTTCTCAGGAGCACCATCGGCCTCCGGGTGAGCCCGGAGGAGGAACGGCGGGGTCTGGACCTCGCGGAGCACAACATGGAGGCCTACCCGGACTACACCATCTTCACGGCTCGCTAGACCACCCAAACCACACGGGAGTGCATGATGAAACTCGTGATTGCATACGTTCAGCCCGACCGGCTGCACAGCGTGAAGGACGCCCTGGCGGAGGTGGAGGTGAACCGGATGTCGGTGACCAACGCCCTCGGCTGCGGGCAGCAGGGAGGGTTCACGGAGACCTACCGGGGAGCGGATTTCGAGGTGAGGCTCCGCAAGAAGGTGCGCTTCGAGATCGCGGTAAACGACAATTTCCTGGAACGGACCAGGGACGCGATCATCAGGGGCGCGCGCACGGGGAACATCGGCGACGGTGTGATCTTCGTGCTGGAACTCGCGGAGTGCTACCGGATCCGGACGGGCGAGGACGGCTCCCCCGCGATCGGCTGAGTCTACTTGTCGATCCGGTACATGCGGACGTACTGGACATCCAGCTCGTCGGTCCAGACCCCGAGCACGTAGTCGTCGCCGATCTCCATGTAGGGCGCCTGGTACTGGGTGAAGGCGGGTACGAGCCCGGGGGGCAGCGAAACGCTGCCGAGCCAGGTTCCATCGGGGGCGAGAATCTCGAAGGGCGGTGGTTCGGCGCCGGCCACGTAGTACGGCTTTAGCCACAGGTGCCCGGCACCATCGACGTGGACCGAGCGGAGAACGGGGAGCCGCGGTGCCCGCGGGTATCCGCCCCACCCCTGCCGGAACCGTTCCACATCCTCTGCCGCGGCCTGGTCCGGATCCGCAAAGGCCAACGCTACGATGCCGTCCAGATGCAGGTCGACGAGGGCGGGAGTCACCGAGCGGGGCGCCACGTCGCGTCGAAACACCGCCGTGGTGGCGCCGTCGCGAGATGAGATCAGGCGCACTGACCAGGCCTCGGTGTCGATCACCGCGAGACGCCCCGCCGCGGCACCATACTCAGGTCCATTGGAGAAGACATATGGGCTGTCCGTATAGCCCCCTCCCTCCCGGGCTTGCATATACGCTTCGTTGCCCGGCAGCACGATCAGCGATCTCACGGCGCCGTTGGCAAGATCCACCGCCGCCAAGCGCTCCGGGGGCCATCGTACGATGCCGCTGGGTATCCTTTCGCCGTACTCGATGAAGCGCACGACGAGCAGGCCGTCGACGACACCCACCGCCTTGTCGGCCAAAACGCCTCTGCCGGGGGCCTCGCCTTCGGTGATCGCGACCCGGTAAGTTCGCGCCAGGCGGCCCTGCGGGTCGAAGAGCTGGGCGCGCAGCAGCGCTCCGTCGTAGGTCACCAGGGAGTCCCCCGCCGTGGTACCGACGAAGTCGAGGCTCCTGAATTCACCTGGTCCTTCGCCGGACCCTCCCGCCCGCCACTGAAGGTTCCCGGCTGCGTCGTAGCTGCGCAGTTCCGAGGCGGCGCGCTCCGCCACCACGATGTCGCCATTGGTCAGACGCACGGTCGCGACCACGTCGGTGAACAGGTATTCGGATGCGCCGGTGACGGTGCCGATTTCGAGGAGAGGCTCGGGCTCGACGGTCCAACCTTCACCGGGGCCCCACCGTGGCTCGATGGCGGTGGCGATGGGGATGCCGGCCGAGTCGGTACGTATTGTGTGTACAGGAGGGGAGGCGGAGTCGCACCCGGCGGCGGCCACGAAGATCGCCACCGCGGCCAGGCCGGCCGCAATTGATTCACGAAACTTCATGCCCATCCCCCGTCAAGTCGTCGTCACGCCTCGTCGCGCGGACCTTGGATCGGCGACGCTTGGCACGATGGGTCCGCGTGTCCTGCATGGGCAAGCGGTGGAGGACGCCAAAGCCTGTTGCACTCCGTGACGCGCTATCTTCTCTGCGATGGGCCATGGTCCATCGTGGCACCCACATCGAAGGAGGCGGCAGTGCCGGACCTTCCACTCCAGGACCATGTGGCCGTCGTCGCCGGCGCGACGCGCGGTGCAGGCCGCGGCATCGCCCGCATGCTTGGCGCCGCGGGCGCCACCGTCTACTGCACGGGCCGCAGCGTGCGTGGCCGTCCCGCCACCCCGGGGCGTCCGGAAACCCTGGAGGAGACCGCGGCGCTGGTTACGGCCGAGGGAGGCCGGGGCATCGCCGTCCGCGCCGACCACACGGTCGAGTCGGAGGTCGAGCAACTCTTCGCGCGCATCCGCGCCGAAGCAGGTCGGCTCGACATCCTGGTCAACGACATCTGGGGCGGCGACGCGCTCACCGAGTGGGGAACACCCTTCTGGGAACTCTCCACCGCCAAAGGGCTGGAGTTGCTCGAGCGCGCCGTCCACACCCACATCATCACCAGCCGCCACGGCGCCCCGCTGATGATCGAGCGCGACGCCGGGCTCATCGTCGAAGTCACCGACGGCGACACCTTCGGCTACCGCGGCAACCTCTTCTACGACCTGGCGAAGAACGCGGTGATCCGGCTTGCCTATGCCATGGCCGGCGACCTCCACGCGCACAACGTGACGGCGCTTGCGGTCACCCCCGGATTCCTGCGCTCCGAGGCGGTGCTCGACCACTTCGGCGTGACCGAGTCCAACTGGCGCGAGGCCATCGGGAAGGACGAGTACTTCGCGGAGTCCGAGACACCGTGCTTCGTCGGCCGCGCGATCGCGGCGCTCGCCGCCGACCCCGACGTCGCCCGAAAGAGCGGCGGGCTCTACTCGAGCTGGGAACTGGCGAAAGAGTACGGCTTCACCGACATCGATGGCCGCAGGCCGGACTGGGGGAGCTTCTTCCTCCGCAAGGTGCGGGAGATCCTCTCGCGTGACGCCCCGCCGGACGAAATGGACATCTTCGTCGTGCGCAGCCGGCTCTACCAGGCGGAACTCGACCCCTCCGCCGCCAGGGAGGCCGAGCGCCTGCGCGCCTGGCTCGCGCGGCACGGGTGAACCCCCATCAGGCCTCCTTCACCCACCTCACCAGCTCGCGCAGCGTGGGCCGCTTCCCCTGCATGAGAATCCCGACGCGGTAGATCCTCCCGGCCACCCACGACGTGCCCACCACGGCGCCGGCCATGAACACGAGCGACAGCCCCGTCATCCACCAGGGCACGGCACCCTGCAATGCGCGCGGAAACATCATGATCGGGCTGAAGAACGGGAAGAGCGCCACCCAGTCCATCCACGGCATGGTGCCTCCCCCGAGGGTGGCCGACTGCAGGATCAACGGGATGATGAGGAGCATGATCACCGGGAACTGGGCGTGGCCGGCCTCCTCCTCGGTGGCGCACATGGCTCCGACCGCGGCGAACAGGGACGCATAGAGGAAGTAGCCGAGTAGGAAGAAAACGATGAGGAGCACCAGGGCGCCCGGCCCCGGCAGGACCTGCGTGAAGAGCTCAACGTCCGCGTTCGGTATCTGCGCCGCGATCATCGGTGCCGCGACGAGAAGCAGAATGCCGGCGCACGCCGCCCAGATGCCCATCTGGGTCAGCCCCATCGATCCCACTCCGAGCACCTTGCCCAGCAGGAGCCGCCACGGCGTAACCGACGAGATCACCACCTCCACCACGCGGTTGCGCTTCTCGTCGAGGACGGACCGGAGCACGAAGGCCCCGTAGAGGAGCGTGGCCATGTACAGGAAGAAGGCTCCTCCGAAGCCGAACGCCATCCCCGACATCCGGGCCGCTTCGGCCTCCGCCTGGTCTTCCACTTCGACGACCGATTCGAATTCCAGCCGCCCGCCTTCGATGAGCGACCGCAGCTCTTCCCCGGTACCGATCGTCGCCAGGTAGCTTTCGAGCGCGACATCGTTCACCGCGGACTCGAAGAGGGCCACGCGCGTGATTCCGGGCGAGTCCTGCCCGTGGTAGGCGAACACCCCCTCCGACAGCGTGCGGTCGTCGAGCACCAGGTAGGCTTCCAGTTCGTCGTCGATAACCTGGCGATCCAGTTCTTCCAGGCTGACGTCCGGTCCCATTACCTCGACGTCGTAGCCCAGCCCGTCGAGCCGCCCGGCCACCGCCTCGCCGATGGTGCCCGTGAAGTCCACCAGGGCCAGCTCCCGGTCGGAGTCAGAGGCCTGCACCGCAATGAAGATGTTGAGCCCCATGATCCCGATCATGAAGAGCGGAAGGGCGATCGTGCCGATGATGAATCCCTTCGTCCTGACCCGCTCCAGGTACTCCCGCCGCAGCACCACCCAGACCTGCCTCACCGCGCGCCTCCCTTCGGCCGCATCGCCGGTTCGGTCGATTCCTCCCCTGCGTGGCGCACGAAGATCTCGTGCAGGCGGGGCTCCAGCACCTCGAAGCGGCGCAGGTTCACGCCTTCGCGCATGGCGGCCCCGAGCAGGTCACGGTGGGAAATCCGGTTGGGCGGTATGTGCCAGGCGCCGTTCACCTTCTCGGCGTCGACGACGCCGGCCCGGTGGAGCCAGTCGGCGTCGCCCTCGAACTCCACGGCCATCGCGCCCGTCCGCTCCCGCCGCTTGAGCTCCCTGAGGTCGCCGTCGAGCACCTTGCGGGACCGGGAGATCATGCAGACGCGCTCGCACAGCCGCTCCGCCTGTTCCATGAGGTGGGTGGAGAAGAGGATGGTCTTGCCGCGTTCCCTCTCCTCGCGGACGATCGACTCCAGCACATCCTGGTTGATCGGGTCGAGCCCGCTGAACGGCTCGTCGAGGATGAGGAGGTCCGGGTCGTGAAGGATCGTCCCGATGAACTGAACCTTCTGCTGCATCCCCTTCGAGAGGTCCTGCACCTTCTTGGCCGCCCAGTCCTCGAGACCCAGCCGATCGAGCCATTGCGCCGCCCGCCGCCGCGCATCGCGCCGCGCCAGGCCCCGGAGTTCACCGAGGAAGACGAGCTGCTCGATCACCTTCATCTTCGGGTAGACGCCCCGTTCCTCGGGGAGATACCCGACCCGGCCCCTGCGCTTCATGTCGGCTGGGCCGCCGAGCAGTTCGACGGAGCCCTCGTCCGGCAGGAGGATGGCCATGATCATGCGGATCGTGGTCGTCTTGCCCGACCCGTTCGGGCCCAGCAATCCGAGGATCGTGCCCCGGGGGATGTCGAGGTCGAAGTCGGAAACCGCGGTGTGCGCGCCGAACGACTTGGTGACGCCCGACAGCCGGACTGCTGTTTCGTTCACGTATCGGCTCTCTGCTGAAGGGGTTCGAGGTGATCCGACAGCCGTTGGCAGGTACTATTGTCGGGCGGGAATGTTCAAAGCAGGACCGATAGCCATGTACACCACATGTATGTTCTGCCAGCGGCCCCTGGGCGCCAACGAAGTGGTAGAGGCGTTTCCGGTGGGGCGCAGGCTGGCCTTCGACGCAGACAAGGGACGTCTCTGGGTTGTATGCCGGAGCTGTGAGCGCTGGAACCTGACGCCGCTCGAGGAACGTTGGGAAGCGGTCGAGGCATGCGAAAAGCTTTTTCGCGAGACCCGCATGCGCATGTCTTCGGAGAACATCGGCCTGGCCCGCCACCCCGAGGGGCTCGAGCTGGTGCGGATCGGAAAGCCGCTGTGGCGGGAATTCGCCGCCTGGCGCTATGGGGACCAGTTCGGGCGCCGGCGGAGGCACAGGATCGTGAGATGGACCGCGGCGGGCGTCGGGCTGGCCGGCGGCGTGGCTGTCGCCGGCGTCCTGGGGGGCGCCGTGGGCACGCTCCTGGCGTTCGAGGGAGCCTACTGGGTGAATCTGTTGAACTACGTTCGCCCCTCAATCCGCTTTCGGCCGGAAGATGGGCTGCTCAGGCGGATGAGCGCCCGTGGTCTCCGTGAGATGCGCATCCGGCCGACCGACGACGAGTCTCTCTTTCGGGTGCTGGCGCTGCCTCAGCGCTTCGACATCACTTCGGCGGAGTGGTTTGAAGGAGAGGACGCGCTGCGCGTGCTCCGAGCGACGCTCCCAACCCTCAACGCTTTTGGCGGCGAGGCGCGCACGGTGGAGGCCGCCGTCTCGGAGATCAGCGAACGCGGGCATGCGCACGCATTCCTCGAGCAGATCGCGATCCGAAGCGAGAGTTATCTTCGCAATGGGGTTCCCGGCTCCCTCTTCAGGATGCCCGGTCCCGTCCGGCTTGCGCTGGAGATGGCCCTTCATGAGGAGGATGAGCGCCGCGCGCTCGAAGGCGAGCTATGGCGCCTGGAACAGGCCTGGCGCGAGGCCGAGGAGATCGCGGCGATCGCCGATCGGCTCCTGCTGCCCAAGGGTGGTGCGAGATTACTGGATCAGCATTCGGGGCGTGACCCCGGCCAGACTCCCGATCCCGCCAAGCCTTCGGAACCGGTGCGTCCTGAGCCCGAGCGGTAGCCGACACGGCTTCTCGCGGCGTGAAGTGTAAATCCCGCATCGCATTGGCCCGGCAACGCCATCGCCGGGCCCTACCTTTGCTGACCGGATCGGCGTGTAATTAGGTTGTCGGACGCAAGCGTTGGCGAACAGCGCTCTCGCACGGACTTCCACACGCGTTTTCATCATGATCGAAACAGGAAAATCGAGGCCCGTTCCCGGATCGAAACCCGAGCCTCGCGCCCGCAGCCGGCGGGATTTCGTCAAGTCCGCCGTAGCCGGGTCCGCGCTCGCCGCGGGGCTGCCGTCGGTGCTTTCCGCGGAGGGAGTGCCTGGCGTCCCCCGGACGCTGTCTCGGGAACCGATGCCCCTCGGCCAGGTCGCCCCCTCCGACCGCGTGGGACTGGCCGTCATCGGCGCGGGTGGCATGGGCATGGCCGACGTGGACACGGCGCTGCGCATCCCCGGCGTCGAACTCGTGGCCGCGTGCGACATCTTCGACGGGCGCCTCGATGCCGCCCGCGAGCGGCACGGCGACATCTTCACCACGCGAGACTACAGGGAAGTTCTTGCCCGCGACGACATCGACGCGGTCATCGTGGGCACGCCGGATCACTGGCATCAGCCCATCTCCATCGAAGCGCTCAGGGCAGGGAAGGCGGTCTACTGCGAGAAGCCCATGGTGCACGACATCGCCGAAGGCCACGATCTGATCCGCGCCCAGGAGGAATCGGGACGCGTATTCCAGGTGGGCAGCCAGGGGATGAGCTCGCTCGGCAACGAGAAGGCGAAGGAGCTGTACGAGCAGGGCGCCATCGGGCAGCTCAACTACGCGGAGGGCTTCTGGGCGCGCAACGATCCCATCGGGGCATGGCAGTACCCCATCCCGCCCGACGCCTCGGAAGAGACGGTCGACTGGGAGCGCTTCCGGGGACCGGCCCCGGACCGTCCCTACGATCCGCTGCGGGTCTTCCGCTGGCGCAATTATCGGGACTATGGCACGGGGGTGGCCGGTGACCTCTTCGTCCACCTCTTCTCGAGCCTCCACTTCGTGGTCTCTTCGCGGGGACCCACGCGCATCCAGGCCGCCGGCGGCCTGCGCTACTGGAAGGACGGGCGGGAGGTGCCGGACGTGCTTCTCGGCGTCTTCGACTATCCGGAGACGGACGCGCATCCGGGGTTCAATCTCTCCCTGCGGGTCAACTTCGTGGATGGCACGTCGGGCAGTACCTTCCTCCGGCTGGTGGGAAGCGAGGGCGCCATGGACGTGACCTGGACCGACGTGGTGCTGCGCAAGAACGTCGCGGTCGATCCCATGGATGCATTCTCGCAGGAGAAGATGGCCGAAGCGGCCGCGGGTGAGGGTGGTCTTCCCGCGCGCGTGCGCATGCTTCCGCCCGCGGAGGCCCGTTACGAGGTCGAGCGCGGCTACCGGGGCGCGCACGTCGACCACTTCTTCAACTTCTTCCAGGCGATCCGCGGCGGCCCGCCGGTCATCGAGGATGCCGTATTCGGCCTGCGCGCGGCGGCTCCGGCGCTGGCGTGCAACCTCAGCTATTTCGAGGACCGGATCGTGCGCTGGGATCCCGACGCGATGAGGCTCGCCTGATGGACTTGGCTCCGACGCGATGAGACTCGCCTGATGGACCTGGCTCCGACGAGCGGAGTGACACCCGTCTCCGCCGGCTCCGATCCGGTGCGCAGGACGGCCCGGGCTGCGAAGCACCGCCGGTCGATACTCCTCTCCCTGGCAGCCACCCTGTGCCTGATCGTCAACTGCGGAGACGAAGTGCCCGCGGTGTTGGCTCCGCCCCCGCCGCCCGGGCTGGTTGCCACGACCGTCACCCTGGAACCCTCGTCGGTGACGCTCGACGCGCTGGGCGACACGATTCGGCTCGCCGCCACCGTGCTCAACCAGAACGGCGACGCGATGACCGGGGTCCCGATCGGGTACACGTCCACCGACGCGTCGGTGGTGCGGGTGGACGGGTTCGGCCTGGTGACCGCGGTCGGGAACGGGAGCGCCGTGGTGACGGCCGCGAGCGGGGCGGCCACGGGGGTCGCGACCGTCACCGTCGAACAGATGGTGGCGCAGGTGCGGGTGTCGCCCGACTCGGCCACGCTGATCGCCATCGGGGACACGTTGCGGCTGGAGGCCGAGGCGCTCGACTCGCAGGGCCGGCGGGTGCCGGGGACCTACGTATTCGAGTGGTCGAGCGACGATTCGGTGGCCGCGGTGGACGAGAACGGCCTGGTGACGGCGGTGGGGAACGGGAATGCGATGGTGACGGCCACAACCGGGACCGTGTCCGGCGGGGCGGCGGTGAACGTGGAGCAGGTCGTGGCGGAGGTGCAGGTGTTGCCCGGCTGGGTGACGCTCTTCTCCATCGGCACCACGGCCCAGCTCGGTGCCAGGGCCCTGGACGCCAACGGGACGGAGGTGCCCGACACCGAATTCGAGTGGTCGAACGACCGCGGGGCGGCGCGCGTGAGCGCCACGGGGCTGGTAACCGCGGTACGCGAGGGGACCGGAGTGGTGACGGCCACGACCGCTTCGGTCTCGGGGAGCGCGGCGGTGACGGTGAGCCTGCTCGTGGGCTCCGCCAAGGACCGCGCGATCCTGGGTGCGGTGTACGATGCGACCGAAGGCCGCTTCTGGAGGAACAACCGCAACTGGCTCAGCGACGCGCCGCTGGGGGAGTGGTACGGCGTCGACACCGACGCGGAGGGACGGGTCGTCGGTCTCGAGCTGGTCGCCAACAACCTGGAAGGGCACATCCCGCCTGAACTCGGCCGGCTCGATGCGCTCCGGAAGCTCCGGCTCGACGCGGCATCGGTCCCCCAGACCTGGTGCTATCGGCCGTCCAGTCCTCCCGAGTCGAGTGCGCGCGACGGAAGAGACATCGGCTGGTCCGCATCCGCACGGGAAGGCCGAAGCCTGCATTGGCTCTCTTGGGCGACCCGCACCGGCGAGGGCCGCGAGCACGGAGCCGGTCTCGTGACCGAGGTCCCGATGGGCGCGCCGCTCAGCTCCGGGACCGGCCTGCGGAACGGTGGCAACCGATTGGCGGGGCCCATTCCTCCCGAACTCGGCGAGCTGGCCAACCTCGAGACGCTCACTCTCGATCTGAACGAGCTGTCCGGGTCGATCCCGCCCGAGCTGGGCAGGCTCGCAAACCTGAAGACGCTGTCGCTCTCCCGAAACCGGCTCACGGGCACGCTCCCGCCCGAGCTGGGCAACCTGATCCGACTCGAGAGCCTGAACCTGGCGGTGAGCTACGATCTCACGCTGACGCCTCCGCGTCCGCGGTACGTGCTCTCGGGACGCCTCCCGTCGCAACTCGGAAACCTGACCAACCTGAGGGAACTGGACCTCAGGGGGCACAAGTTCACGGGCACGGTCCCGTCCGCACTCGGCAGGCTCGCGCAACTCGAGTACCTGTCGCTGACCTGCAACTCGCTCGACGGCCCGATTCCTTCGGTACTCCGACAGCTCCGCCGCTTGCGCCACCTGGATCTGTCCGGCAACCAGTTCGAAGGAGGAATCCCCGCGTGGCTGGACGATCTGGACGACCTGGAATTCCTCGATCTCGCGAGCAACTACTTCCTGACCGGGCCCATCCCGACGAGCGTCACGCGCATAACGGGGCTGGTCCGGCTGAGCCTCGGCACCAACCGGCTCTTCGGCGTGATCCCGCCGCGACTCGGCCGCCTGACGAACCTGGAATCCCTGGCAGTGGGCAACAACCTGTTGAGCGGCGCGCTGCCGCCCCACCTCGGGAACCTGCCGAACCTGGAGTTCCTCTCGGTGTTCAGAAACGCCGGTCTCACCGGGGCGCTTCCCCGTGAACTCATGCAGGTCCCGTTGGACGACTTCAATTGGCAGGCCACCGGCCTGTGCTCCCCGCGCGATCGTGTATTCCAGTCCTGGCTGGAGAGTATCCTCAACCACCAGGGAGGCCCCGGCTGCACCCTTCCGCCGCGCGAAATCTTCACCGCGTTCTTCGAGGCGACCGGCGGTGCAGGCTGGACCAACAACACGAACTGGCTCAGGGATGCCCCCGTGGCTTCGTGGTACGGCGTAACCGTGGAGGACAGTCTGTTCACGGCACTGGAGCTTCCGGACAACGGGCTTGCCGGCAGGCTCCCCCCCGCGGTGGGCGATTTCCTGGACCTCAAGCGTCTGGACCTGGGCGGCAACGCGCTGACGAGCCGTCTGCCCCCGGACCTCGGAAACCTGACGGAACTCGAAGCCCTCGACCTTTCCGGCAACGGGTTTTCGGGGCCGGTCCCACGCGATCTCGCGCAGCTCGGCGCGCTTGAACGCATGGACCTGTCCGACAACGAACTGGCGGGCGCGCTCCCCGGCATCCTGACCAGCCTGAGTTCGCTTTCCGACTTCAACTGGAGCGGGAGCGGCGCCTGCGCCCCCGAGGTGGCATGGTTCCAGACCTGGCTCGAGTCGGTGGAGAGCCGCTCCGGGCCGACCTGCGACGGGATCTTCTCGGTGTCGGTTGCGGAGGCGCACCTGTCGCAGGCCACCCAGGACGTCGGCGGCGCGGTTCCGCTCATCGCCGGGCGTCCGGGGCTAGTGCGGGTTCTGGCCACCGCGGACCGGGCCAACGACTTCAAGCCGAGTGCCCGTGCCTCCTTCGTCGTGGATGGCCGGGAAGCCCACGCGGCCGAGATGGCGCTCGAGTCGACCCGCGGCCTGGCCGAGAACCTTCCGGGACGGCTGGACCAATGGTATCAGGCGGCGATTCCGGCCGCGGCCCTGCGCCCCGGAGTCGAGATGGCCGTGCGGGTCGATCCCGACAGCACCATGCCCAGAGCGGCGCTGGACGAGGTGCGGCTTCCCCTCGACGTGCGCGAGCTGCCGCCCTTGGAACTCACGATCGTGCCCGTCGTGACGGGATCCAGCGCGGACGCGGATTTGGTGGAGTGGGTCCGGGACGCCGACGATCCGCCGGTGGAGTTCGTGCGGGCGGTGCTGCCGGTCGCCGAACTCGATCTCACCGTTCGAGAACCGCTCACCATCTCTTCGGCCCCGGATGCCTCGAAGGGCGCCGAATGGATCGTCATCCTCGAGGACATCGAGCTGGTCCGGAAGGCCGAGGGCGGCCGCGGATACTGGTATGGCGTGGTGAACCGCGACGGAGACAAAGGCATCAGGGGGATCGCCCTGGTGGAGGGCCGGGTCGCCCTCGGCGTTCCCGATGCCGAGGTCTTCGCGCACGAACTGGGCCACAGCATGAGCCTCATGCACTCGCCCTGCGGGAATCCCTGGCAGGTGGATCCCGACTACCCCTATCCGGACGGCAATATCGGCGTCCTCGGGTACGACGCCCGATCCGAGGAGCTGGTGGACTCCTCCACGCACGACCTCATGTCCTACTGCCATCCGCAATGGATCAGCGACTACAACTTCAGGAAGGCGCTCGAGTACCGGCTCCGGACGGAGACCCGCTCACGCGCCGTCGCCGCCCGGGACGAGCCCCGGGGCAGCCGGCTGCTGCTGCGGGGTCACCTGACCGCGGACGGCGAGCTCCACATGGATCCCGCGTTCGCGCTCGACGCCCCGGCACAGCTGCCCTCGGGTTCCGGTCCGTACCGCGTCGAGGGCTTCTCCAGCGATGGCATCCGCGCGTTCGCGCTCGACTTCGACATGGAGATGGTCTCGGAAGGAGGCGGCAGCTTCTTCTTCCTCCTCCCGTTCGCCCAGGATCGCATCGCCGCGCTGGAGCGCATCGTGCTTTCCGGGCCGGAAGGCTCCGCGACGCTGGACCGGGAGACGCGCGCGTCGCCGGTGGCCATCGTGACGGACCGCTCAACCGGACGGATCCGGTCCATCCTGCGGGGCGAAGCCGCCGAGGCGGCCGCCGCCACGGTGGCGGCGGATGCGCCCTTCGGGAGGGTGCCTCGCGACCGCGTGCTGGTCAGCTATGGATTGCCGGGACCGGTGCCTTGATGGATGGAATACACAGAATGCGCAGAATACGTAAGACGATGAGACATGGCTTCGTGGCTCGAGGAAGAGCGGGGTCGCGAGTCAGCGGGCTGCTCGCGGCGGCGCTGTTGGCGGGGTGCGCCCTGGCCGCGGCGTGCGCAGATTCCGCCGACGCTCCGCGGCAGACCACGCCCGACGCCGACATGAACGCGGCGGCTCCGGGACAGGCCGCACCCCCCAACACCCTCACTGAAGCCGAGCGCGCCGCCGGCTGGCGCCTCCTCTTCGACGGCGAGACCACGGACGGCTGGCGTGGCTACAACCGCGAGTCCTTCCCCGACACGGGATGGGCGGTGATCGACGGCATGCTGGTCGTCGGTGCGACCGCCGTGGATCCCGATGTCCCGGTGGGCGGCGACATCGTCACCACCGAATCCTTCTCGGACTTCGACCTCAGGTTCGAGTTCATGCTCTCGGAGGTGGCCAACAGCGGCGTCCTCTACCGCGTGATCGAGGAGGAGGGAGCCGAGATCTGGTTCAACGCCCCCGAGTACCAGGTGCTCGACGACACCGCGTACATCGAGATGGGCACGATGGACATGCGCACTCACCTCACCGGCGACAACTACGACCTGCACGCCGCCGGCGAGAAGACCCTGCACGGCCCCGGCGAATGGAACGAGGGCCGCATCCGCATCGCGAACAACCATGTGGAGCACTGGCTGAACGGCGTGAAGACGGTGGAGTACGAACTCGGCTCGGCGGAATGGGAGGCGCTGGTCGCGGCCAGCAAGTTCGCGCCCTATCCGCGCTACGGCCGCGCGGCCTCGGGTCCCATCGGGCTCCAGGACCACGGGCGCAATGTCTTCTATCGCAACATCAGGATTCTTCCGCTGGGGCCGGTTTCGCTCTTCAACGGCGAGAACCTCGACGGCTGGCGCGTACACGGAACCGAGCGCTGGTATGTCGAGAACGGGGAACTGGTGTGCGAAAGCGGCCCTGATGCTGAATACGGCTACCTGACGACAGAACAGCTATTTGGAGACTTCGATCTGACCGTTGACTTCAAGCAGGAAGCGGACGGCAACAGCGGTGTGTTCTTCCGCTCCCGCGTGGAGGGCACGGTGGTGACCGGCTGGCAGGCCGAAGTGGCGCCGCCGGAACTCTTCACCGGCGGAGTCTACGAGTCCTACGGGCGCGGCTGGCTGGTGCAGCCCGATCCGGCGCTCGACGCTGCGCTGAAGATGGGCGACTGGAACACGCTGCGGGTCCGGGCGGTGGGCGACCGGGTCACAACCTGGCTGAACGGCACGCGCATGGTGGACTTCGAGGATGCGCAGATCGGCGAGGCCGAGGGCTCGATCGCGCTCCAGATCCACGACGGCGGCGGGATCAAGGTGCGCTGGCGGAATCTCCATATAGTGGATCTTGGGGGATGACGCGCGCGGAGATTCCGTGAGAGCCGTCCTCTTCGACCTGCTCTCGGCGCTGCTCGACTCGTGGTCGCTCTGGGACGACATCGCGGGAAGCGAGGAGCGCGGGCGTCGCTGGCGCTTCGAGTACCTGCGCCTCACCTACGGGACCGGCGTGTACGTGCCCTACCTGGATCTCGTGGAGGGGTCGGCGGCCGCCGTCGGCCTGCCGGGGGAATTCGCCGGCGAGCTGGAGGCGCGCTGGGACGAGCTGGCCCCGTGGCCGGGGGCGGGCGCGGCGTTGCGGCGGCTTGCCCGTAGGCTGCCGATCGGCGTCGCCACCAATTGCTCGCAGGTGCTGGGCGTGCGCGCGGCAGGGCTGATCGGCGCCCCCTTTCGCTCGGTGGTCACGGCCGAGTCGGCCGGTTTCTACAAGCCCGACCCGCGCATGTATGAAGCGGGGGTCGAGGCCCTCGGCGTCCCCGCGGGCGAGGTGCTGTTCGTGGCCGGTTCGCCGCGCGACATCCGGGGCGCGGTCTCGGCGGGCCTCGAGGTCGTGTGGCACAATCCGGCGGGGCTCGACGGGGGCGGGGCGGAGAAGCTCGCCGTCGCCGTGATCGACGACCTGAGGAGGCTGGACGGCGTGATCGAGTCGCTCTGAATCATGTTTCCCCTGCTCTACCCGCTTCTTTCGCAGCCATGGGCGGGCATGGCCGTCGGGGCCGTTGTCGCCGTGATGGGCTCCCTGGTCGCGGTCGGCCTCCGGCGCCTCCAACCGGAGCCGCGCTCTGCCTGGTCACGGGCCGGGACCCTCGCCGTCCTCGCCGCCGGCGCGTCGTCGGCGATGCTGCTCTGGGGCGGCATCACGTCCTTCATCGACATTTCGCGGCTCGCACGCAACCATCCTCCACCCGGCGCACTCGTGGATGTCGGCGGCTACCACATGCACATCCTCGCCGAGGGAGACGCCGGGAACGGACCCACGGTGATCTGGATTCCGGGCGGTCACGGCCAGGGGCTCGCCCTCTACCACCTGCATGCCGCCATCCGCGACGAAACCCGCTCGATCCTCTTCGACCGTCCCGGCACTGGCTGGAGCGACCCGGGGCCGTTCCCGAGACGCACCGCGCTCGAGGCCGAGGAGCTGGCGGCGTTGCTCGAAGGGGCCGGGGAGGCGGGACCGTTCGTGCTGGCCGGGCACTCCTACGGCGGGCTGCTTGCGGCGAATTTCGCCCGCCGCCACCCGGACCGGACCGCCGCCCTCGTGCTCCTCGACGCATCTCCCCCCGATGCCTTCATCTACGCGCCGGCATACGGCGCGGGCGCCCTGGAGGAACTGGTGAAGGACGCGGAGCGACAGGGGCTCGCCAAGGTGTTCGGCGGATGGACCGACCCCGGGGACGCGCTGGCCGAGACGGACACCGGGATCGGCGAGATCGTGCGCAACCAGCGCCGACTGCTCGCCGAGGTGGACGACGCAGTGGAGGCGAACCGCCGCCGCCCGGCGTCGTCGTTCGCCGAAGCTTCGATCTTCCGCGAGTTCCTTGCGAACGCAGTCTCGGCCACGGCCCCCGACCTGATGGTGTACGACGGCGAACTCGGGGACATGCCGGTCCTGGTCGTGATCCCGGACGAGAGCGCCGCAGGAATCATCGAACCGCTGGGGATGGACGACGCGTCGGCCACCCGCGCCATCAACTTCTTCGAGCGCGTGCGCGTGCGGTACCTCGAGGTGTCGTCCGACGCGCGCCTGATCCACACGCCCCCGGGGACGGAACACAACTACCCCTACCAGACGCCGGAATTCGTGGTCGAGGTCGTGCGTGATCTTCTGGCGGAGCTCTCGGCGGGATGAATCGCCGCCGCTTCGTCCAGGTCTCGGCATCCTTCGCTGCGGGCGCGGTTCTCCCTTCCTGCCGCGTTGCGGAGGCGTCTCCCATCTACTTCGAAGTGCACGGCCCCGACGACGGCGTCCCGCTCTTTCTGGGCTTTCCGCTGATGGCGTCCTATGGCGAGATCTTCGGCCCGGACCTGGCCACCGCCGTAAAGGACGGCTTCCTGGACATGCTGGCCGATCGCTATCGCGTCCTTCTGGTGGACTATCCGAACGTGGGCAGGACCCGGGTCCCGTCCCCCGGCGAAATGACGCCCGACCGCGTGTACTCCGACCTCCTTGCCGTCGCGGATGCCGCCGGCTTCGACCGCTTCGCGTACTGTGGCCACCTCTGGGGCGCGATCAACGGGCTCATGCTGGCGTCGCGGTCGGATCGGGTTTCGGCGCTGATCTGCGGCACCTGGTCTCCGCTGGGCGCGCCCTACCCGGACATGCTCCGGGGCGTCGAGATGCAGCTCGCGGAGCCGCCGGCGCACGCCATGGTGATCCTGCGCAACCCCGGACAGTACGCGCAGTGGCGCACCTTCTACGCCGCCTTGCAGGAGTGGCCGGAGGAAGATGTTGTCGCGGCGGTCACCTGTCCCCGCCTGGCGTTGATCGGCTCGAGCGCCGAAAGCGCCGTGGCGGGAATCCCGCTGCGCCTGGTAGAACGGCTCCGCGAAGCCCGGCCGGCACTCGAGGCGATGGGTTGGACGGTGCGCGAGATTCCCGGGGCGGATACGGCCGCCATTCTGGATCCGGCGGTCATGGTGCCCGAGATTCGAGGTTTTCTGGAGGACGCCCAATGAAGGTCAACATGCACGAGGCGAAATCGCAGCTGTCACGTCTGGCGAGACGGGCGTGGCAGGGAGAGGAGGTCGTGATCTGCAAGTCGGGACAGCCGTGGCTGCGCCTGATTCCGTATCGCGAGCGGCTCGAGCGCCGGCTGCCGGGTGGGCTGGAGGGTCAGATCCGCTTCAGCGCCGACTTCGACGCGGACGCCGGGGAGATCAGCGCATCCTCCGAGAACTACACGCTCTTCCCTGGCACCGAGTGACGATGCGCCTCCTTCTGGACACGCGCACGTTCCTCTGTTGGGTGTCGGATTGGGGTGAAATCGACGAGACCGCTCGGGAGGCCATCGCCGATCCCGGGAATGAGGTCTTCGTGAGCGGGGTGTCGGGCTGGGAAGTAGCGATCAAGAAGGCCAGGGGTCGGCTCGTCGCGCCGGACAACCTGAGCGCACTGGTCGAGAAAAAACACTTCGAGCACCTTCCGCTGACCTTCGAGCACGCGGAGAGAGCGGCCGCTCTGCCGATGCATCATCGTGATCCGTTCGACCGGATGCTGATCGCGCAGGCGCAGGCCGAGGGGCTTGTCCTCGTCACGGGAGACGAGCGCATACGCTTGTATGACGTCCAGACCATGGCGGTCTGACCCTACACCAGCACCTGCCTGTTCCGCTGCACCACGCGGCCGTCGACGGCGATGGTCGGCTCCCACATGAGCAGGTCGTAGTGCGTGGGGGCAACGATCTCCCCTCCCAGGGTATGGCTGGTGCCGATGCCGATGTGGATCGTGCCCATCACGCCCTCGTCCTCGAGCATCTCCCCGGTGAGGCGCGCATTCGGGTTCAGGCCCACGCCCAGCTCCGCGACGTTGAAGCAATGCCGGTCGCCGAACGACTCCAGGTGCTCGCGCAGGAAGTCCGCCTGCGTCCCGCCCGTAATCTCGACGATGTAGCCCTCGCGCACTGAGCACACGACGGGCTCTTCCAGGATGCCGATGCCGAGATAGGGGACGGAGGCGTCGGCGATGATGGTGCCCTCGGCCGAACCCGTGACCGGCACCACGTTGACCTCGATGTCGGGGACCGGCGCCAACTGCCCGGGATCGGGGATGTTGGTCAGCACGTTGGCGCCGCGGCCCTCGATGCCGAAGCGGAGATCGGTGCCGCGCGGGGAGGTGAGGCGCACCGACCGGCCTGCCGTGAACGCCGCGCCCAGGCGGCGGCAGACGCCGGCCTGCGCCTCGAAGTCGGTCTCGAGGAGGGCGGGGCTGGTCATGATGGCGTCGGTGTAGGCGGTCATCATGCACACCCGCGCTCCCGCCTCCAGCGCGGCTCGCATCGCGCGCGTGTGGGTGATGGAGATGCGGACGGGGGAGAAGATCACGGCCGCCTCGGTCATGGCGCGCGCGACGGGAGGGGGCGGCTCCTGGCCGTCCTGGTCCCGCACCGGGATGACGGAGACGGTCACGTCGGCTCCCGCCTCGCGGGCGGCCCGGGCGACGGCATCCGCGTAGCGCCGCATGGTCGGATCGGTCACGACCAGCACCCCCTCGCCGGGCTGGACGCGCCCGTTCACGCGCACCAGCCGCTGCGCGCCGGGGGACAGATCCACGCCCGCCTCAGACATTCCCGCCTCCATCACGTCCCCTCCCGAAGAACTCATCGAACCGGCCATCGAAGATGATCGCGGTGTAGCCGTCTCCCGTACAGTTGGTCGCGGTGCGCAGCATGTCGGGGATGCCTCCGGAGAGCGCGATCCAGCTCGCGATGAACTCGCCCTGCGCCGGGCCTTCGAGCCCCAGAATGCTCGCGAAGAGCGTCGCGCTCCAAAGCGCCGTGCCCATCCCGGCCGGCAGTCCGGGCGCGGCGATGGTGAACAGTACGACCGCGGGCCACGCGGCCAGCATCATCATCCAGCTGAGCTCAAAACCGAAGACGTGGCTCACGACGAAGGGCCCGTAGGCGACGTAGGCCAGCGCGCTGGCGTCGAGGTTCACGACCGCGCCGAACGGCAGCACGAAGTCGGCCACCTCGTCGCGCACGCCGACCCGCTTCGCGTTGGCCAGATTGACGGGAAGCGTCGCCAGCGACGAGCACGTCCCCGCGGCGAACACGGCGGTGGGGAGGTAGTACCCGCTCAGGACCGGTCCCACGGGCCGGCGCCCGACCCGGCGCACGAGCACGAACGAGTAGAACGCCCACCAGACGAGCACGAGCGCGCCCGTGTAGGCCGTCATGGTGAGGTAGTGGGACAGCCCCAGCCTCGCGCCGAAGCGGACGCCCAGGGTGATCCCGAAGGCGAGGATGAGCGGCAGCATCACATAGGCGAGCCCGCTCCCTGCGCTCTCGATGGCGTCGGCGACGCGCCTGAGCACCCGGTACGTCGGGTCGTGGCGAGCGCCCCAGAGCCCGAGCAGGATGCCCGCGAGAATAGCCAGGAGCGGCCACGAGGCGCCGCCCGCCCCGAGGCTCTCGAGCATCGTCGCGGCTTCGGTCCACACGCCCCGGCCGCCCGTGGTCAGGGGGATGCGGAAGATGGCCGCGGAGGTCACGAGGGCGATGAGCCCGGCGACCGTCGAGGTAAACACGTACCAGAGGACCACCGCGCCGGCGAAGCGCCCGGCGAGCCCGCGCCGCACCAGGGTGGCGATGGCCGGGCTCAGGGCCGCGAGGATCAGGAGCGGCACGATGGCCACGACCAAGGCGATGAGCGTGGCGGTGGCGTCGGCCACGGGCGCGAGCGGCCCGGGAAGGAGACCGCCCGCGGCCAGGCCGGTTACCAAGGCCAGGAAGGTCCACACGTAGGTCGGGATGTTGCGGGTTGCTGGCAGCCTGGCCTCCTCGGGGTCGGGTCGCGCATATCATAGCGGCAGGGAGCGATGTTTGACAGTTTCCGGTGTTCATCCCCAGATTCTTTCGTTTGGACGAATAACATTCCTTCATTTAGACGAACTTGTATCCTGCGTTTGGATGATGATCGACACCACCCTCTATCCCCGTTTCGTCGAGCCGCATCTGCTCGAAGCGCTCGCCGACTCGCCGGCCGTCCTGATTCACGGGCCCCGCCAGTGCGGGAAGACCACGTTGGCCCGCATCGTGGGAGCGTCGCGCGGATACAGGTACGTCACTTTTGACGACGACGTGGTGCGCGCCGCCGCCGAGGAGGATCCGCTGGGATTCGCCGCCGGTCTACCCGCGCGCGTCATTCTGGACGAGGTGCAGCGAGCTCCTTCGCTGTTCACCGCCCTCAAGATGGAGATCGACCGGCGGCGCACTCCCGGACGATTCCTGCTCACCGGCTCCACGCACGTGCTCCTGGTGCCGAAACTCTCGGAGTCGCTGGCTGGTCGCTTGCAGACGCTCCGGCTCCATCCGCTGGCACAATGCGAGCTGGAACAGCGTGACTCCGATTTCCTTGATGGCCTGTTTGCGGCCCGGTTCGCGATCGAACACACCGCCCGGCTGGGCGACCATCTTCCCGTTCGCATCGTCGCGGGCGGGTATCCGGCGGCACTCACCCGCCCGCCGGGACGTCGGAGGGCCAACTGGTACAACGATCACGTCGATGCCCTGGTCCAGCACGATGTGCGCGACCTGGCGAGCATCCGGAAGCTCGAGATCCTGCCGCGGTTGCTCGCCGGTGCCGCCAGCCAGACCGCGAGGATGTTCAATGCGAGTGATCTGGCCGCGCCTTTCGAGGTGAGTCGGCCCACGATACGCGACTACACGACGCTGCTTGAGCGGGTCTTTCTTCTGGAGCGCGTTCCGGCCTGGCACAGCAACCGCTTGAGCCGGCTCATCAAGCGGCCGAAGCTGCACCTGTGCGATACGGGAATCGCCGCCGCGCTTCTCGGCCTGGACGGTCCGGCACTGGCCTACGACCGCAGCTTGTTTGGCCAGCTTCTCGAGACTTTCGTGTTCCAGGAACTTCGGCGACAGGCCAGCTGGAACGATGCGCGCATGTCCTTCCACCACTTCCGTGACAAGGACGGGGCGGAGGTCGACATCGTCATCGAGCGTGGCGCTACCGGGGTCGCGGGCGTCGAGGTGAAAGCGTCGGGAACGGTGCGGGCAGGGGACTTTCGCGGTCTCCGCAAGCTCCGGGAGGCACTGGGCGAGCGATTCGCCGGAGGCGTGGTCCTGTACGATGGGGAAGCCACGGTACCGTTTGGCGACCGGCTGTTTGCGGTGCCCCTGCGGCGGCTGGTGGGGGGCGCGGACTAGGCGATCCCGTGGCGTCGGATGCCGCCTTGTATTTTCGTTTGGACGGATCCCAAACTTTCATTTAGACGAACTATTTATTTCGTTTCGTCGATCCCGGGTGTGTCTTCGGTTCCCGCGGCGTTCACCCGCACCGTGCCGCAATCGCATCGATCGCTGCGTCGATCTCGTCGCGCGTGTTGAAGAAGTGGATCGACAGGCGGAAATCGCGCGGCTGCCGCACCGGTGAGCCGAGAACGCCGTCGTCGTCCCGCAGGTCGTTGTAGAGTTCCGTGGCGTCGCACCCTGCGGGGAGTTGGAGGACGAACACGCCCGAACGGTCCGGGTGCGTGCGCGGCGACGACACGCCGAGCCCGTCCGTGCCGTCGACGGCATCGACCGCATGGTCGACCAGTGACTGGATCCGTTCCTCGATCCTCGCCAGGCCGATGTCCTCCATCCACTCGACGGCGCGCGCGAAGCCGGCGAAGTCCGCGAGGGCGCGGGTGCCGAATTCGTAGCGGGCGGCGCTGGGGAGCAGGGTGTACGCGCCTTCGTAGTCCATGGTCGCGTGGCTGTGCGAGCCGGCCCAACTGAGCCGCAGTTCGTCGAGCGCTTCCCGCCGCACGAAGAGCGCGCCCGTGCCTTTCGGGCCGAGCAGCCACTTGTGCCCGCAGGTGGAATAGCAGTCGCAGCCCAGTGCGCGGAAGTCGGTGGGGACGCAGCCGGGGCCCTGCGCGCCGTCGAGGTGGTAGCGCACGCCGCGGGAGCGGAGCAGCGCGCCCAGTTCCGCGGATTCGTCTGTGCGCAGCGTCCGCCCGTTGTTCCGGGACACGTGGCTGACGCTCACCATGCGCGTGCGGTCGGAGAGTTGGCCGCGGACTTCGTCGAGGAGCCCTGTGCCCGTGCTCAGATCGATTTCGCGGATCACGATCCCGAACCGGTCCCGCAGGACGTACCAGGGGATGACGTTGGCGGGATGTTCCGTGTTAGAAATCACGACCTCGTCCCCCGCCCGCCAGTTCAGGCTCCACGCGACGATGGAGATCCCCTCCGAGGTAGAGTGCGTGAGCGCGACCTCCTCCGTCCCGGCTCCGAATACCCGCCCAAGTTGCGCCCTCAGGTCGGGTTCGATGCGGGTCATCTCGGTCGCAATGCGCGGCTCGGCCGGGCTCTGGTTCTGGAACGCGAGGCGTTCCCGGACGTGGTCGATGACCGGCTCGGGGGAGGGCCCGATCCCGCCCGTCTGGAAATAGAGGCTGCCGGTCGAGGCGGGGATCTCGGCGCGGGCGCGGGCCACCCAAGCCTCCTGGAGCGAAAAGGAGCCGGCTGCCGCCGAGCCCGCGCCATCTCTCCCGCCGAGAACGGCGAGCTGCCCTACGGGAACCACCGGAGCCAGCGCCAGCGCGCCCGCCGACCGGCGAAGAAAGCTGCGTCGAGTGGTGTTCATGGGTCTTCCTCCCGGCGATCTTCGTCAGGTGTCCGCTCGGAGGCGGGTTCGCAACCGGATCCAGTCCGCGATCGCCTCCTCGTCCAGCTTCCCCGATGCCACGGCCAGCATCATCTTCACGACTTCACGATCATCTGCGACGAGGTCGAATCCATTGAGGCCCAGGAAGACGACCGCGGCCAGAAACGAAATCCGCTTGTTTCCATCGCGGAACGGATGGCTGGTGCAGATTCCGAAGACATAATCGGCCGCGAGACGCGGGAAATCCGACCTGTCGTCGTACGTCCATCTCTGCCTCGCCCGAGCCAGCGCCGATTCGAGCGCGTTCTCGTCCCGGATGCCGAGCAGGCCCCCGTGTTCGCGAAGCTGGTCGAGGTGGACCGCCTCGAGCACAAGGCGGGGAACCCAGCGTGGTTCCGGCGGCGTCACTTCGCGAGTTCTCGAAGGGCTCTCCGGTACCGTTTCTGAGCGTCGGCGGCGATGGCCAGCGCCTCCTCAACGTCTGCGTCGTATGGGCTGAGCAGGATCCCGTCGGCGGTCTCGACGGCAAGCACCTCGTCGCCGGCGGCGAGGCGAAGGCGTTCCGCCATGTCCTTCGGCAGGGTAGCCCCGACCGACCCACCCATGCGCCGCAGCTTCACACTTCGAACCATTGAACCTCCTCGTGGTAGCACTGCAATGCTACTCGGTTCGGAGGAATACGACAAGCGGCAGGTGGCCTAGCCCTTCGCCTTCCGGAAGCGCCAGCCGTGCAGGATGCTCCCGTAGTGATTGAACGAGCGCCTCGCCTCGGCATCGTCGAAGGGATAGTCCGCGCCGAGCTGTGTCGCGGCGGCGAGCCCGGTGACGAAGCAGGTTTCCTGACTGTTGATGAGCGTATGCGCGCCGCAGTGCCAGGTACGCCGCCGGCCCTGGATCCTGCGGAATAGCGGCACCAGCCATGCGACGTGGCGCACGTCATGCACGATGTGCTGGAACCACCACGTTCCAATGATTTTCCGATTATCGATTCGGCTGATGGGATTGTAGGTCACCAGGCAGGGCCGGTCGGACCGGCCGGCCCACGGCTGCTGATTGTGCATGATATAGGTGATCTCATAGTTGTCCGGCCTGGCGCCGTATTGTTCTATGTGGTTGCTCCGCGTCGTCAGGGGCTTCACTTCGTTGTCCGGGAGCACCGAGGCGTCGAAATGGATGATGGTGTGGTTGTGGAGCTCGCTCTCATAGCGCACCGACGAGAGAATGTAGCGCTCGAGCAGCGTGGGTTCGTCGAGCATCATCAGCGTCTGGTTCGCGTTACATGCGAAGATCACCTCGTCGAATGTCTCCCTGGCACCGTCCTCGTCCTCGACCACCACATGAGACGAATGACGATACACCTTCCGCACTGGCCGGTCGAGGTAGATCCGGTCCTGGAAAGTCGCGGTCAGATTCTCGTAGATGCGCCGCGTCCCCTGGTCCCAGGTCTGCATGGGCGTGGCCGACTCGATGTCGAAAAACTCGAGGTACCGCGAGAAGAGCGCCGCCGGCATGTCGAACACGTTCGTCGCCATCAGGAAGTTGACGAACATGGGCTTCAGCACCTTGTACCTGAAGTCTCCGGAGAATCCGGCCAGGTTCAGGACCGTCCCCATGCTGACGTAGTTGAAGGGATTGAGGGCGTTCAGGAACTTCGACCGGGACCGGGTCAGCCAGCCGAACCGGTGCAGCCATCCGAGGATTCGCTGAAACCTGGCAATCTCGGGTTGCAACTGCTCCCTGATGCCCGAGTCGAAATCGTGGGCATAGATGCCGCCCCGGTATTTCACGCTGTAGCTGAAACGGGTATCGATCAACTCGATGCCGTACTCCTCCATCAGCAGCATGATGTGCCGGTATACCGACGGTATGCAGGCGGTGACGGAGATGTCGAAGGGAATGGAGCTGCCGTCACGCTGGGGCATGTCCGCGGTGACTGCATTTCCGCCGATCCGGTCCCGGGCCTCATACAGCCGGAAGTCGAACCGGTCCGGGTGGCGGTCGAGCGCCCACGCGGCCGCGAGCCCCGATATGCCTCCGCCGATGATGGCGATTCGCTGCGGGATCGTCTCGTTCATGTGCGGAAAACCGCCACGCAGTCAGAGGCGATCATCATCATTGAAATCTGTGCGACGACCGTTCAGCTTGCAAGGAATGAGGTCCGCAACCCACAGGATAATACAAGTATCATACATGACAACGTACAAGACGGCGACATCAACATACAGGATCTCGCGAACGGTTACGCGGTGTGAGCGTGTTGTTCGGGAGAGGGCAGGGGCGCGTGCGCGGACCATGGCCCATCTGCTATGCTTGTCGTCTGAGCCCGCGCGCGACTCGCAGCACCCCAAGGAGACCCGTATGACCTCCCGCCGCCACTTCCGCACCGCCTCCGCGTTTCTCGCCCTCATGGTCGCCCTCGCCCTGCCGGCCCCGTCGGCCGCGCAGCAGCCCGGCGGCCTCCTGGACATGGACACCTACATGGAGATGGAGTCGGTCGGCAGCCCGAGCATCTCTCCGGACGGCAACTACATCCTGTTTACGCGCGGGAGCGTCGACAAGATGAACGACCGGAACAAGAGCGAACTGATGATCATGGATCTGTCCACGCGGCGGATCAGCGAGCTCGAGACCGGCAGCTTCGAGGTGTCGTCGCCGATCTGGTCGCCGGACGGCACGCGCATCGCCTTCCTGTCCGACAAGAGCGGGACAAGTCAGATCCACGTCATGTGGCTCGACACGCGCGAGACCAAGCAGCTCACCAACCTCGACCGGGCCCCCGGGGGGATCCGCTGGTCGCCGGACGGCGCGCACATCTCGTTTACGAGCTTCATCCCGGAGACCGGGTCCCCGCTGCCCATCACGATGCCCGCCTTCCCGCCGGGCGCGAACCTGGCGAAGCCGGCCGTGGTGGAGGACCGCATCGCCTGGCAGCGCGACGGGACCGGGTACACGCGCAGGGGCAACACGCAGATCTTCATCGTTGACGCGGACCTCGGCGGCACCCCGCGCCAGATCACCTTCGGCGACACCTCGCACGGCAATCCGCGCTGGGCGCCGGACGGCACGAAGCTCTACTTCAGCGGCGACCTCATTCCCGACGAGGGCTATGAGCGCGGCAACTCCGAGGTGCACGCCATCGACCTCGCGACGCTCGAGATCACCGCGCTGACCGACCGGCTCGGCCCCGACAACGGCCCCGTCCCGTCCCCCGACGGGCGCATGATCGCGTACACCGGCTACGACCAGAACGATAACTACAGCAACCTGTCGCACCTCTATCTGATGGACGCGGACGGCTCGGGCAGCCGGATGCTCGCCGGCAACCTCAAGAACTCCCCGAGCGGCGTCACCTGGGCGCCGGACGGCTCCGGCCTCTACTACACGCTGGGCGAGGAGGGCTCGTCGAACCTCCACTTCGTGTCCACCGGCGGTGACATCGAGAAGGTCACCGACGGCGTCCACTACATCACCGGCGTCTCGATCGCAGACAATGGCCGGGTGGCCGCCACCAACTCGACCTTCTATCGCCCGAACTACCTGGTCACCTTCGACCTGGACAATCCGGACGAGCTCGAGACACTCGTCGACTATAACGAGGACGTCCTGGCCGACATCAAGCTCGGCGAGGTCGAGGAGATCTGGACCGAGTCCGTCGACGGCTGGCCTGTGCAGGGGTGGCTCATGAAGCCCGCCGACTTCGAGCCCGGCCGGGAGTACCCGCTGCTGCTCTGGATCCACGGCGGACCGGTCTCGATGTACACCGTGCGCTGGAACTGGAACTGGCAGAACTTCGCCGCGGACGGCTACGCGGTGCTCTGGACCAATCCGCGCGGCAGCACCGGATACGGCCAGGACTTCGTGAACGGCATCAACTACCTCTATCCCGGCAACGACTTCCACGACCTCATGGCCGGCGTCGACGCGGCCATCGACCGCGGCTTCATCGACGAGGACAACATGTTCGTCACCGGAAGCAGCGGTGGCGGCGTCCTCACCGCGTGGGTCGTCGGCCATACGGACCGGTTCCGCGCGGCCGTGTCGCAGCGGCCGGTCATCAACTGGCACTCCTTCGTGGGGACGACGGACGGGTCGGGCTGGTACCGCCGCTTCCGCTCCTATCCCTGGGAGGACCCCGTGGAGTACGCTGAGCGGTCACCGCTGCACTACGTCGGCAACGTCACCACCCCGACGATGCTCCTCTCGGGCGTCGAGGACCTGCGCACCCCGATGCCCCAGGCCGAGGAGTTCTACCGCGCGCTCAAGGTGCTCGGCCAGGAGACGATGCACGTCAAGATTCCGGACGAGTACCACGGCTCGCGCTCCGTATCGCACCGGATCATGACGCAGCTCTACATCAAGGCGTGGTTCGACAAGTACCGGACCAGGGCGGTGACGCAGGAGGACGGGGGGTAAGGGAAGCCGGCCCGGGGGCACCGATCCGGGCGAGTGCGCCCCGTGGATCGTGACAACCCCCGGCCGTCCGGCTTACCGACCCCGGAACGCCGCCCACAGGCGGTCGTGCTTGTTCGCGCGGGGATCCACCTCGAGCCCTCCGACCCACATGCGTTCGATCCGCGTCAGCGACTGCAGCGGGGATCCGTCCGTGACCAGCAGATCCGCCCGCTTGCCGGGTTCGATGCTCCCCATGAGGTCTCCCAGACCCAGCGCCTCCGCCGGGCCCAGAGTCACGCCACGCAGCGCGGCATCCTCGGGGAGCCCGAAGCCCACCGAGAGCGCCGCATGGTAGGGGAGGTTGCGGACATCCGCGTCGCTGGCCGTCGAGAACGAGACCGCGACGCCCGCCTGGTGCAGAAGCCCGGCGTTCCGGTAGCCTGAAGTGACGGCGACATCGCGGTCGCCGGGTGCCTGGAGTGTGCCTGTCAGGATCACCGGGATGCTCCGCGCGGCCAGGTCTGAAGCCACGCGATAGGCTTCTCGCCCGCCCAGCGCGACGGGGTCGATCGCCGGGAACGCGTCCAGGAAGACGAACAGGGTGCGGATCTCCCAGGCCGTGTCCACCGAGAAGAAGACCGGCACCGTGCCGCGGAGCGCCGGCTGAAGCGCGTCGAGCAGGACGGCCTCTCCGCCCCACGTGTTCGCCTCGAAGGGCGCGGTCGGGTCGTCGGAGGTGGACGGGTTCTCTCCGTAGGCGAGGGCGCGCTCGAACAGGTCGACGAGGTCCTCCATGGCGCTGGCGTCGAGCTCCGGCTCTTCATCCTCGTCGCCCTCGGGACCCGACGGCAGATCGACGATCAGGGCCGCCTCCGGAGCCACGGCCACCTTCTCGAAGGTGTCCCCGCCGTTGAGCTGGATGACCGAGCCGGTACCCCGCACCACACCGCCGCCCTGGGCCGTCTGAACGGTGGTGATGCCGTTGGCCCGCGCCACGTTCAGGCTGGGGTAGTAGGGGTTCACGGCCGCGAGCGCGCGGATGTGGGGGTTGTAGTCCCCGATCTCGGCGATGTCGGTGGCCTGGCCGACCGCGCCGAACTCGAAAAGGCCGAGCGTGGTGAACGGGTCGACCATGCCCGGATAGACATGCCGCCCGGTCACCTCGACCCGCGCGGCATCGGCGGGAATCTGCACCTCGGACCGCGTGCCCACGGCCTCGATTGTGCCGCCCCGGACGAGCACTACCCCGTCCGGAATCGTGCCGCCCGACACCGTGTGAACCGTTCCGCCCACCAGGGCCGTCGCGGCTTCCTGTGCAGCGGGCGGGAGCGGCCGCGCTTCTCCGTTCGCGCCGTTCACGCCGGGCGCGCGCCCGGCTCCCGACTCCGAGCCATCGCCAGCGTCCGGGCCGTCGCCAGGTGTTGATGTCCGCGGCGTGGCCGGCGCCGCAACGATATCCGTGACCGCTCGCACGGGCTCGCCCCGCGTCCCCTCCTCGTCATCCACATCGTAGTAGACGATTCCGTCCACGATCGTCTTCTCGACGCGGCTGAACGAATCGAAGGGTGATCCGTCGAGCAGCACGACATCGCCTTCCTTGCCTTCCTCCAGGCTTCCGACCCGGTCGTCCAGGTACATCATCCGGGCAGGAAAGAGCGTCAGCATCTGGAGCGCTTCCAGCTCGCTCACGCCCCCGTACTTCACCGGCTTCACGATCTCCCGGTGCATGAAGGGCTGGAGCGAGGGGATGTCGGAGTTGATCGCGGTGAGCACGCCGTGCTGGTGCATGATCGCGGCGTTGTGCGGGATCGACTCGTACGCCTCGAGCTTGTACTGCCACCAGTCGGAGAAGGTCGAGCCGGCGGCCCCGTGCTCCGCCATCTCGGTCGCCACCCGGTAACCCTCCATGACGTGCGTGAACACGTCGATCCTGAATCCGAACCGTTCCGCGACGCGGATGAGCATGAGGATCTCGTCCGCGCGGTACGAGTGCGCGTGGATGCGGATGCGCCCCTCCATGATGTCGACCAGCGCCTCGAGCCGGAGATCCCGGCGCGGCGGAGCGGGGAAGGCGCCCGGGTTCTCGCGGAAGCGGTCCCATTCCGCCCGGTAGGCCTGCGCGGCGGTGAACGCCTCGACGTAGATCGCCTCGACGCCCGCGCGACTCATCGGGAACCGGGAATTGGCGCTCGGCGGAGCAGCCTTTCGGGTCACGTTTTCTCCGAGCGCGAACTTCACGAACCTGGGCGCGCCGGGGATCAGCAGTTGCTCCGTGGCGTCCATCCCCCAGCGCATCTTTACTACGGCGCTCTGGCCGCCGATCGGGTTCGAGCTGCCGTGCATGATGCGCGCGGTCGTCACCCCGCCCGACAGCGCCCGGTAGATCCCAAAGTCCTCGGTCGTGAGCGCGTCCAGGACCCGCACCTCGGGCACGATGGGCGCGGTGCCCTCGTTGCCGGCCACAAGCGCGGTGTGCGAGTGCTCGTCGACGATGCCCGGCATCGCGGTGAGACCCGTCCCATCGATGACGCGCACGCCTTCCGGCGCCGTGAGGCCGGCCCCGATGCCCTCGATGATCCCGCCCCGGATGAGGATCGAGACTCCCTCCAGCACGGGACCGGCCGCCGTGTGCAGAGCCTCGAGATTGCTGATGAACAGATCGCCCGTGGGGTAGCTGCCCGCGTCGGCGGGGAGCTGCACATCCCACTCCTGTGCCGCGGCAGGGGCTCCCGAAAGGAGGCCGGTCGCCGCGATCGCCAAGGCCGCGCGTGCCATCTTTCGAATAGTCATCGTGCGCCGAATGGTCTTCGAGTGCCGGATCGTCGTCGTGTGCCGAATGCTCATCGCGCACCTCCCGGAGCCCGTCGGGCCGTCATCTGGAAGTCTCCCATCGGGCTCGATCCCGAACCGTTCATGCGATCGCCCTCCACGTCGGCCTCGAACGACAACTCCATCGACTGGCCGCCCGCCGAGACGACCAGGCGGAACGTGACTTCGTTGCCCGAAACCCGTCCGCCGCGCACCTCGGCGTCACCGAACATGTCCGCGGCCGCGGTGCCCGAGAACTCGCTCCCTTCCTGCGCGAGCTCCATCTCCATGGGGACCGTCATCCCCTGCGCGGTCACCTCTACTTCCTAGGAGCCCGACACGTTGACCGTGGGGGCCTCGCCGCCGCCGGCGCCGGATCCCGGCCCGACCTCGTAGCTGCCCTCGACGAAGGTGTAGGCGATCTCGCTCCCGTCCTCGAGCAGCGGACCGGTAGCCAGAAGGAAGGTCGCCGGTCGGCCCTCGCCGACCTGGATGAGCGACCTCACCCCCAGGATCTCGGCGGGAGCGGTGGTCATGGCCGCGACGGCCGCGTTGCGGGAGAGCCCGTACTCCACGGCCTTGCGGGCCCCTTCGATCAGGTCCGCGTCGCCCTCTCCGCTGGTCAGCGCGAACTGCACGCCTGCGGCCTCGAGCGCGGCCGCGTTGCCGTACAGCGCTTCAAGCTCGCGCTTCTCGCGGAAGGCCGCGGGTTCGAGTTCCTCCTCGCTCTCCGGATCCCATTCATCGGGTTCGCGAAAGTCCGTATCGATGAGGACGGCGACGCCCCGGTCGGCGAGTTCATCCGCGACCATCCACGCCTCGTCGCCTCCCACGATGATCGGGCGGAAGCCGATCTCGTCCGCGAGCCCGAGCACCCGGCGGATGTCCTCCGAATCCGCCGCCCGGAAGAACACGGGCGTCTCGCCCGACGCCACATCGCGCAGCACTTCGTAGTCCGGATCCCAGTCGGGCATCGTCATGCCGGCGCGGCCATTCGCGAAGGCGCTCTCGAGGGTGGCTTGGCGCTCGGCGTCCAGGAACGCCTGCCGGATGGTGGCCATCACGCCCAGGAGCGTCGAGGGGTACACGCCCTGCGCCGTCTGGAGGCTCATCGAAAGCCCGGCGTCGGCGCGGGCGATCAACTCGCGCGAGGTCTCGGCGTCGACCCGATTCAGCAGGATCGCGCTCCGCCCCGGGGCGATTCCGTCGCCGGCGTGTACCGCAGCGGCGACGATCCCGCGCCTTCGCTGCTCGCCCTGCGCGCCTCCGGTCGCCGTGACGTGGTCGGCGACGCGCCGGTACGGCGTGACGCGCTGAGCGATTCGCGTGGGCGCCCAGGACGGCGGCCCATCCTCCGGAGCATCGGGAAACTCGACCTCGCTCACGCCATCGGCGTCCACGAGTCCCGGGTAAAGATAGAGGGAGTCCCCCTCCAGCCGCTCCGCGTCGGCGGGAATCTCGAGTCCGGCGCCCATCGCCTCGATAAGCCCTCCCCGGACGATGACCGTGACGCCCGCCTCTTCCTGAAGGCCGGGTCCGACGACCGTCACACCCTCGATCGCGTAGGCCGCGGGGGGCGGGACGCTTCTGTGCTGTGCCATGAGCGGCGTGACGAGGAACAGCGATCCCCACAAGGTGATCGCGGCGGTACGAACTGGTGTCTTCATCATGCCCGTCGGCTCTCCCTTTCCTTGTTCCGTCGCCAGCGCGTGCCGTCGCCGAGCGATCCCTTCAATCACGTTCTCGGGCCGCGCCGATTCGCGGCCGTTGGCCAGCGAAAAGTAGACAGCACCCCGAAGCGTGGAAGCTTGACCGAATGGAACGGAAGCTGATGATCTACGGCGCGACCGGATACACCGGCCGGCTGGTCGTGGCGGAAGCAGTCGAAGCCGGCGTCTGGCCCGTGCTCGCGGGGCGCGATGCGCGAAAGCTCGGCGCACTGGCCGATTCCTTCAGCAGGGGTGCAGGCGGGGAGTCCCGGAGCGCGCCGCTCGAGACCCGCGCGTTCGGCCTGGACGAAGCGGCGAGAATCGAGGCAGCTCTCAGGGACATCGATGTGGTGCTGCACTGCGCCGGGCCCTTCTCGCGCACCGCGCTGCCGATGTTCGAGGCCTGCCTCCGGGCCGGCACGCACTACGTGGACATCACCGGGGAGATCGCCGTCTGCGAAGCGCTCGCGGCCCGGGATGCGGAGGCACGGGAGGCGGGGATCATGGTGCTCCCTGCGGCCGGATTCGATGTGGTGCCGAGCGATTGCCTGATCGCCGATCTGGCCGCGCGTCATCCCGGGGGACGCATCTTGCGGCTTGGCCTGCTCGTCCGCTCGGGCGCCTCGCGCGGCACGATGAAGACGGCGCTGGAGGGCGTAAACGCGATGCGCATCCGGCGCGACGGTCGCGTCATGCGGGTCGCGGCGGGCAGCCTGCGCCACGAGTTCGACTTCGGGCGCGGGCCAGCCGCGGCTCTCGTGACACCCTTGGCGGATGTGTCGACCGCCTGGTGGTCGACCGGCATCGAGAACATCGAGGCCTACTATCGCGCGGGACGGCGGCTTCCTCGACTTATGCGGCTGAGCCGGTGGTTTGGCTGGCTGCTGGCCGGCCGGACGGCCCAGGCGCTGCTGGGCCGGTGGATCGACCGTGGACCCGAGGGACCGAGTGGCGCGCAACGCAGGACCAGCGAGGGGATCCTGGTCGCGGAGATCGAGGATTCCCAGGGCCGGCGCGCTTCCGCCCGCATGCGCGTCCCCGATCCCTACGGGTTCACCGCAAAGACCTTGGTCGCCGTCGGAGTGCGCGTCCGGAACGGCAATTTCAAGGCCGGATACCAGACGCCATCCTCGGCGTACGGCGCCGACTTCGTTCGCCATTTCGACGGCGTGGAGTGGGAGGTGCTGTAGGGGAGGAACTCCTGCCGTCCGCAGAAGTCAAACCCGCTGATCGGCGGGGCGCTCGGTTCGATGCTGGCATAATGACGGCGTTTCGCATATGTTACGCTGTCATCATTGCTGGCGACGCCGTCACGCCACCCTGACGACGCCGTCACGCCACCCTGACGACACCGTCACCGCCATCCTCACGCGCACGGAGGACGCATGGGCGTACTCACCATTCGGAACGTCGACGACGACGTCATCGCCGCGCTCAAGGCAAGAGCCAGGGCCAACCATCGCTCGCTCGAGGGAGAACTGCGCTACCTGCTTGCCCGCTCCACGGCCCCGAGACCCACGCTCGGCATCGTGCGCGAGCGAGCCCGGATGGCCGCCAGGTACCGGGCGAATCCGAGCGACCGGGAGACCGTGGCCGAGGCGGCCGGGCCAGCGGCTGACATGGGCCCTGGCATCCAGTCCGGCAGCGGCGAATGGATGGGCGCCATGAGCGATGTCGGTGAGATCGTCGGCGACGTCGTGTCCCCGGCAACCGGACCCTCCGAGTGGGCCGCACTGCGCTCGGACGTCGGCGAGCCCAACGATGTCCGGAAGCCGTGAATCTCCTCCTCGACACCCACATCTGGCTCTGGAGCCTGCTGGATCCCGATCGTGTTTCCGACCGGGCGTGCAGCGAACTGATCGATCCGGCGAACACCCTGGCGCTCTCGCCCGTCAGTGTCTGGGAGGCGCTGGTGCTTGCCGAAAAGGGACGCGTGCTTCTCCGCCCCGATCCCTGGAGCTGGATCCGTACCGCCCTGGCCGTCCGGCCCATGCGCGAGGTCCCCCTGACGTTCGACATCGCGCTCGGCAGCCGCAGTATCCGACTCGGTCATGACGATCCGGCCGACCGCTTCATCGCGGCCACCGCCGTGGTGCACGAGCTCGTCCTGGTCACGGCCGATGAGTCGCTCCTGCAGTGTCCCGACATCCGGGTGATCCCGGGCGCGTGAGCTGGCTTCGCGGATCGCGACTGTTTCCAACCAACGCGTCCCGTCCCGGCTCGCCAAGGGCCACGGTCGGCATCCCACGACGGAGTCGAGGCTACTGGGTTCGCACTGACCCGGCGGCCGGTGCGGCCGAATTCACATCTGGCAAACTCGCTCTGCCATTGACGGAGTAGGCTCCTGAGGTCGCACTTACCCGGCGGCCGGTCCGCCCGAATTCACATCTGGTAGTCCCATTCTGCCATTGACGGATTCCGGATCTCCCGGTTCGGGGATGTCCGGCACCCAGGATCCAATCCCTCTTCGAGGGGCTCACGGGCCCCCTGACGGCGAACGCGGGCCCCTTCTTCCTCCGAAGGTCTCCCGACCCGACTTTGGCCAGTACAGGCCATCCTGAGAGGCCGATCCGGTCGGTGTTATATTAGTACATAACTCATTGTACCATTTTATGTTAGGAGAAACGATGATCGCATCTCCGGACTTCCTCCATGACACCCGCCAAGAGCCTTCGCCGGGGCCTGCCGCCGTGACGGAAGAAGCGGCGCGACCTGGTGCCGCAGCGAACGCCGACGACGCAGCTCCTTGCGCCAGCCCCAGTCCCTCCGATCCCGGCGTTGCAGAAGATGGCGACGAGGAACTCTACCGTCTGGGCGAACGCATCGCGGAACTGGCGGAGCGTATCAACTCCGCCGAGGCGCGGATGATGACCCTGATCGCCGACTTCGATCGCCGGGGCGGCTGGAAGGGCGAGTACTCCTCCTGCGCCGAGTGGCTGGCGTGGAGAATCGGCATCAAGATCGGCCCGGCGCGCGAACGGGTCCGGACCGCCCGTGCACTCGCGGGCCTGCCGCAGACCGCCGAGGCTCTTCGGGCAGGGCGGATCTCGTATGCGAAAGTGCGGGCGCTCACCCGCGTGGCGACGCCCGCAAGCGAAGCCGAACTGCTCAATTTCGCACAGGCCGGTTCGGCGGCAAGGCTGGAGGGGATGGTGCGCATGTGGAAGAAGCTGTCACGCGAGGGCGAGCTGACGGCCGAGGAGGCCCGACACCGCAGCCGCGCGTTCTCGGTCTTCGTGGACGGCGACGGCATGTACGTGGTAAAGGGGCGGCTGGAGCCGGAGGTCGGGGCGGTGCTGATGCGGGCCGTGGAAGCCGCGTCCGATGCGCTGTTCCGGCGCGAAGGGGGCGCCGGCGATTCGCGCGGCTCCGGCGCTGTCCGTGCTACCGGCGATGAGCGCGGTGCCGACGTTTCGCGCGCTGCCGACGTTTCGCGCGGTGCCGACGATTCGCGCGCTGTCGGCGATGCCGGACCGAAGCCGAAGCAGCGCCGCGCGGACGCGGTCGGGCTGCTGGCGGAGCGGGCACTGGCGGCGGGCTTCGGAAGGCGCGAATGCGACGGCTCTCATGACTCGGACGGCGGTGACCTCGGCGAACCGGGCATCGCATCCGGCACCCGCGCGGAGCGCTACCAGGTGATGGTCCACTGTGACGCCGCGACGTTGGCGGCCGAAGGCGACCCCGGCCGCTCGGATCTGGACGGGATTCGCGTTTCCGCGGAGACGTCGCGGCGCATGGCGTGCGACGCCGCGGTGGTGGCGATGGTGCACGCGAAGGACGGATCGATGCTGAGCGTGGGCCGCAGGACGCGCACGATTCCTCCGCACATCCGGCGGGCGCTGGAGGAACGGGACCGGGGATGCCGCTTTCCGGGATGCGCGAGCCGTTTCACGGAGGCGCACCATGTGAAGCATTGGGCGGACGGCGGCGAGACGAGCCTGAGGAACACGGTGCTGCTCTGCCGGCGCCACCACCGCACGGTTCACGAGGGGCGAGTCAAGGTCGGGAGGAGCCCCGACGGTACGATGCTGTTCTTCACGCGGGGCGGGCGGATATTGGCTGATGCGCCGCCAGCGAGGCAAGTGGGGGCGGATGCGCCGCAGGAGCGAGCGCGAGCGGATGCGTCGAGGCCAGGGGTGCAGACGGACGCGCGGGTGTGCTCGGAGTCCGCGCCCGAGGGCTTGCCGCCGATCCCATCGGCTGACCCCGGCGGCCCGTCGCGGGGCGAACGCGTCACCCTGTCCAACGGGGCCGCGCTTTATCGCGATTCCGCCATTCCGTGGGCGATCGAAGCCGCTGCACGGGAAGCCGTGGAGGAGTCTCTGGAACGCTGAGCCGACGTTCCGTCACGATCCATCCGGCCTACCGGTCATGGAATCCCTTGCCATCGAGGATCTTGCGCGTGTACCTATCGATGCGCGCGGTTCGCGTCTTCGATTGCGTGGCGCCTGAGAGCTCCCGGGCTCACGCCGGCACGCCCGATTGTCACAAGACGACGCTCTCGGTCGTTCAGTTACTAGACAGCATCACAATCAGGAGGTTCTGAATAGCCTGTGACCGAAGGACAGTGGATCGAGTGAGGGGAAACCCATGAGCGGTGGACCGGCATATTGCTTCTGCCTCGCGGCCGTGGTCCTGGTCGGCTGCGATCTTGCCGGGCCCGACTACATCGAGACGCGGGAGGTTACCGTAGGCCCCACCCTGGCCAAGTGTTACGGCGTGGGCCCGCAGTCCTGCATGGTGGTCGACGGCGGGTTGTTCTACGACGGAATCGAGGGGTTCGACTACGAGCCCGGCTACGACTATCGCCTCCGGATCGGCAAGTACGATCCCTGGGAGGGGAATGAACCGCCGCAGGATGCCGGGCAATACGCCTACCGTCTGATCGAGCAACTGGAGAAGACCCCCGCGCCGTCCACCCCCGCAACCCTGTCGCTGGCTCCGACGCGGGTGACCTGCGTCCGCAGCGACGACTTCTGCCTGGTCGTCGACGGCGAACTGTACGACGACCTGATCACCAGCTTCGAATACGAGGCCGGCGATCATTACGTGCTCGATGCCAACCTGTATCGCGATGGCCGATACGTGCTGAGCGGGGTCTCTTCACAGACGAGGGCGGCGGGCGCGGAAGAGGAGATCACCATCGATCGCCACCGTGTAGAGTGCGACGACGGCCATCCGGGGTACTGCAAAGTCGTGAACGGCGCTCCCTTCCGCGGCGAGATCGTCGGCTTCCAGCCCGCGCACGATTATGACTACCGCCTGCGCGTCGAGAGATTCGACATGTTTCTCGAAGGCGTGACGGGGGCGTCCTTCGTTCCGGCGTACGGTTACCGCTGGCTGGAGACGCTCGAGCGTACGGAGGGAGGTTGATTCGCGGCGTCGGCCGATCCCCCGCCAGTTCGACTGGTCCCGGATCCCCAACGTCAAGCCCGCCGTCGAAGCCATCTTCCAGTCAGCCGAGGGCAACCTGTGGGTCCGCACCCCGTCCGGCGGGGAAGGGGTCCTGTTCGACGTCTACTCGGGGGACGGCGCCCATCTCGGAACGGCCAGCCTGGAATCCGGCCTCGAGCTCTTCGACCGAGTCGCTCCGGTTGTGCGGGGCGACACGATCTGGCTGATCGCGACAGACGAGCTGGACGTGCAATACGTCGTCCGCGGCCGCATTCGGGGCGGTTGACTCAGCGTATCCCCTCCGGCAGACGCTTCACCGACACATAGGACACGTCCAGGTCGTCCCTCTCCACAAAGGCGACGAGCCCGTTCGGGCCGAAGGCGGAAGGCATCGCGGTGGAGCCGGGAGGGAGGGTGCCCAGGTAGCGTCCGTCCGACGATATGAGGTCGATCCGGTTGTCCTCCGCGTCCGCGTCCCCCCGGTGAAGGACCCAGATGGTGCCTTCCCGACTCGTTCGCAGGTCGACGACTACGGGGATCTCGTCGAAGAACTCCATCGCCTCGATCTGGCCGCGGCGGAATTCCATCATCCGCTGCACTATCGGGTCGCCGCGGGCGTCTCCGAGTGCTTCCAGCCGCCGCTCGATCTCATCGGCCCTGACGCGGCGCGTCACGGGGCGGGGCTGGAACGGACGGGTCAGGACCCGGGTCACGCGGCCGCCCGGCACGGCAGACTTGATCGCATACGTGGAAGAGTCGGTGTACACGACCGCTCCGCTGGGCAGCACGCCCGCCCTGAGCGGCGGGCTGAATCCCTCTGGATCACCAGGGGGCAGCCACCCCGCGGCAACCGAGTCGATGCGTACCTCGTCGCCGCTCACGTCATAGCTCAGGATATGCCGGAACGAGGGTTCCGACGGCTCGTCGTCCGGACCGGGCGCGGTCCTTCTGAGGTAGTTGACCTCCGATGTCGCGAGGACTCGATCCGTTCCCGGGACGGCCTGGATTTCCGGAATCATCGCCGAACTCGTCTGCGCACCTGAAAAGCGGACTATGCGTTCGAATTCGCCGCCGGCGCCGAAGATAGTGAATGCCATTCGTCCGATGTCGTAGACGGTCACCCGCCCGTCCTCCATGACGGCGAACTCCAGCGCCGGCGCGGTGTCGCTTCCGAACTCCCCCGGGCCCTGGCCCTCTCGCATGAACTGCCGAACCAGGTTGGCCTGCAGGTCGACGACATTGATCCGCACCGCCTCCGTGTCGAGGATGTAGAGGTTGCCGGCACCGTCGAAGCCGACCGTGCCAACGCGGCCGAAGGTGTCCCACCCATCCCCATCCAGCGAGCCCACCCGGTAGATCTCCTCGAAGTCGGCGTCGAGGGGGAGATCCTCCGCCGGCAGTTCGATTACCTCCTGGGCGGCGAGCGGACCAGCCAGGGCTGCGGTTACCGTGATGGACAGCGTGGCCATCGCGACGGCCGTCGCACGCTGCGTCCGCTGCTGCGTCGTCTTCCCAACCATCGTTCGTCTCCCGCGGCGTTGTGTTCCGCTGTTGTTGTCGATGCTTCCTACTCTTCCCGCAACCGGCTCACCACGAGCGTCGGCACGTCGAATTCGTCGCGTTCCAGGTGGACCACGAGACCATCGGGTCCGAATGCGGCCGGCATCGGCGGGTCGCCCGCCGGGAGCGTGCCCAGGTACTCGCGGTCCGCGTTGAAGATGTCTATCGGGCCTTTGTCCAACCATGGGTCCTCTCCGTGGCGCTGGATCCAGAGCCCGCCGTCCCAGGTGGCCTTCAACCCCAGCACCACGGGGATTTCGTGATAGAACCCGCGTTCCTGGATCCTGCGGCGGCGCCCCTCGACGTCTGGCGTCAAGAAAGGCAGGCCTGTCGAGGGAGGGTTTCGCGACGACTCGTCGAGGCGTTCGATGTGGTAGGCGATCGTTTCCCGCCGAATGCGTTGGGATACTGCTTGCGGCGCGAGCGGCCGTCTCAGCACGTCGATCACCGATCCGTCGGGAGAGGCGAGCTTGATGGCGTAGGCAGAGGAATCGGACCAGGCGACGGTGCCGTCGGGCAGCACATCCCAGACGAACGCAGGCTCGAAGTAGCGGTCCTCCATCGACGCGACGACCTTCGCCCAGTCCTCCTGCTCGGCAGCTGACAGCTCCGTATCCGAGCGAGGGGCTCTCCATCCCTGGAGGATAGGCTCCTGCGCGATCTCATCGCCGGAGAGGTCCAATGTCTCGAGCGCGCGGTCGTCGGCCCCGGGCGGAGTATCGTCCTCGTGTCCCATGCGGCGGTTCGCACGATTCGCCATTGCGACCAGCACACCCGCGACCCCACGGGCGATGATCCTGTCGCCCAGCGGATCGGCCCGAATCTCGCTGTGAAAGAGGGTGCTGGATGCAGGCCAGCCCTCGTCGCTCATCCGGACGAACCGCTCCAGTCCGCCGTCCGGGCTGAACACCTGGATCGCGGAATGACCCATGTCGGGTACCGCGAAGCGGCCGTCCCGCCACACTGCGAAGGCCATTACGCTCTGAAACTCGCCCGGCCCCTGGCCCTCGCGACCGACGACACGCACAAGCTGGCCGTCCGGTCCGATGACGACGACCCGATGGTTGAAACCATCCAGGACGATCAGGTTGCCGGCGCCGTCGAAGCTCGCCTGCAGGGCAGGCCCGAAGAAGGCCCACTCCTCACGCGCGCTCGCGCCGCCCACGCGGTAGACGTCGGTCATGTCTACCGTCAGCGGCTGGTCCTGCGCGACGGCCGGGGCGGCGAGCAGGGCCGCCACCATCGGGCAGGCAGCGGCCAAGGCCGCCGCGAAGACGCGGGTGGCTCGAAGGAACAGCTTCATCGCGGGGTTCTCCCCTGAGCGGACCGTGGAATCCGGACAGTCCCGATGATACGCCTCTTCGCTATCGTCATGCTAGCGAGAGAGCTGGCCCGGGGGTTCGCACCGCGGGCGAGGAGCCAGCCCCGCTCAACACGCGATGCGCCGCGGCAGACGGCCCGGCACCGCCGCCCTGCGCACGTACCTGGCCACCTCGCGCATTCCGTCCACGCCGATCCGGGCACCCAGGGTCTGGTTGTAGTTGGTCGTGCCGTTGATGTCGTAGGTATAGCGGTCCCCGCGCGCGTCCTCCACGAACTCGATCCCGGCGATCTCGATCCCTTCTTCGAGGCAGAGCCGGATGTACTTCCGCACCAGCGGATCGTCCGCGGTGATCGGTGACGGGCTGAAAAGGGCGTTCGCACCCGTGTGGTCCGTGCCCGTGTCGTTCGCGCCCCCGCCGCCTGTGCGGCTCGCGCCGATCCGGAGTTCTTCCTGCCGCCGGGGCATCGGGTTGCACACGTCCGAGGGGCAGAGCTCGAACCCGCCGGCCGTTGAGCTCCGCATGGCGAACACGAAGCGGCCCCCGACGATCTCCACCCTCGTGATGAACGGCTCGGGCGCGCCGATGTACTGCTGGAGGATCGTCCTGGCGCCGGGTCCGGCGTCGAAGGCCTCGCCCTCGAGGTGCCTCTCGAGTTCCCCTGAGTCGCGGAAGAGCCGGATGCCCAGGCCCTTGCCCCCCTGATCGTGCTTCGTGATGAAGGGGCCATCGAAGGTCGCGGCCGCTTCAAACAGGTGCTCCCTCCCGATGGCCAGAACGGTGCGCGGCGTCCTGATCCCGTGTCGCCGCAGGACGAGATCCTGACGAAGCTTGCTCATCTCCAGCTCGAAGGCGCACAGCCCGTTGATCACGCGCCGGCCGTGGGACTCCAGCCAGTACAGGAGGTGGCGCGCCAGCTCGACCGTGTAGACGTGGCCCCGGGTGTGTGACGAGGGGCTGATGCGATTCATCCAGATGCCCTCGGGAGGAGGCGTCGACGGATCGATGATCCCCTCGTTCACATGCACGAGGCGCACCCGAAGGCCCTCCCTCTCGAGCGCTTCCTTGAGGGGCGGAATCCAGAGGAGATTTTCGTAAAGGATATTTATCGTCGGCGGAACGGGGCCGATCATGGTTTTCTCTCGGTATTGGGAGGGATCCAAGGAACTCGAGGCGGTCGCGCGGGACCGGCAGGAGCACGAAAAACCGCCCGGATCGGCTGACCGGGGCGGCTCGGAGGCGGCGTGAGCTCGGGACTCAGCGCATCAACACACCCGGATCCAGGCGATGCAGGGACAGGAGCACCTACAGGTGCAGGCCCGTCTACAGGTGCAGGTCGCTCCGAGGGGGCGGAGGGATCGGATGTCCGTCGCGTGGATCATGGCGACCGAAGATGTCGGAATCCGCTTCGCGGGACAACGGCGGCCTTGTCGGAGGTCTCCCGGATTGACGATCATCCCGAGTCGAAAGGCGACTAGGCACTACCGGAAGAGGCGACCATCGTGAACGACCAACTGAACACCGAAGAGCGGGAGATCCTCGAAAAGTTCGAACGGGGTGAATTGAGGCCTGCTTCAGAGGCCGACCGCGAGATGGAGATCGCTCCTCAAGCGGCCCGCAATACCATTCAACAAGACCCGGCGAGTCAACCTGCGGGTGACGGAACCGCTTAGCGGGCACTCTACCCCGGGCGTGCCGCCTTCCACGCCACCGCGTGCGGCACCCCTTCGCTCGCCAGCTCTTCCAGGATGGCGTGCACCTCGTCTGCGAGGCGCTCGTCGAAGAGATGGTGATGGTCGAGGTACCAGGCCACCCAGCCCTCGCCGCGCAGGTGGTCCTTGAAGGAGCGCCGGTAGGACTCCCACATCTTGTCTTCCATGGCCCCGGTTTCGTGCTGGTAGAGCAGGTTGGCCATGTGGCGGAAGACCGCCGTCATGTAGGAGTCCCAGCGCAACCGCTCCCCGGCCGTGAGCCGATCCGGGCCGTCGGCCGCCCGGGCGAGGAAGTCGGCGAGTTCCGGATCGCGGAAGACGTGCTCGAGCAGGCGGATGCTGTTTTCGACCATCGCGTTGAACGTGGCCGCGCGTACGCTCCTCGTGTTGCGCCGCGTCTGCTCGATGCCGAGCCGCATCCGGCGCGCAACCAGAAGCAGCGACAGCACGACGCCTACGGCACCGATGAACTCGCCGAGGTTGCCGAGGATGTCGAAGTTCATTCGGGAGGGGTCAACGCTGTGAATGTGCGATGCTTCGCGCTAGCCGGCCGCCGCGCTCGTCAGGCGGGGAAGTGCTCGTTGTCGATCGCGTCCAGCATGCCGCCAGAGGCCAGTTGGCGGACGAGGCTCTTCTCGCTGTGGAGCATGTCGTAGGTCCAGGGCAGCGCCGGGGCGCTCATCTCGTTCAGCGCCCGCATGTCCTCCTGCGGGAGGGTGACCTCCAGGTACTGCAGGCTGTTCTCGATCTGGGAGACCTTGCGGGCCCCGACCATCGGGATCACGCCGCGGTCCCGCACCCACGCCAGGGCCACCGCGGCCGAGCTGGTCCCGAGGCGGTCGGCGATCTCGTCCACCTTGCGGGCAATCTCGTACGACTTCTCGTCAAACGGGAAGGCGGCCTGATTGAAGCGCCCGCCGTCGTAGCGCCGGCTCTCCGTGCTGTCGTCCCGCGTGTACTTGCCGGTCAGGAAGCCGCCGGCCAGCGGCGAGTAGGCGTTGACGCTGATGCCGAGCGAGGGGGCGCAGGGAATGACCTCGAGCTCCAGGTCCCTCGAGACCAGGTTGTACCGGTACTGCAGTGCGGAGATCGGCTCCCAGCCTCGCTGCTCGGCCACCGTCTGGCCCCGCGCCACCACCCAGGCAGGAGTGTTGCAGAGGCCGAAGTGCAGCACTTTGCCCTGCTGCACCAGGTCGTTCACGTTGCGCATCACGTCCGCGATGTCCGTGCTGTACTCCCAGAAGTGAATCCAGAGGAGATCGATGTAGTCCACCCCGAGGCGCTTCAGGCTCCCTTCCACCGATTGCACCATGCTCTTCTTGTGGTTGCCGCCGGCGTTGGGATGGTCCCGGATCCTCGGGTCCTTGCCGCTGTACAGCCTGTTGAGACTGAGTCGCGTGTTGGTGTACTTCGTCGTCACGACGTAGCGATGGCGATCGGACGCGACGAACTCGCCCAGGATCCGCTCGCTGAGACCGTCGTTGTACACTTCGTTGGCCGTATCGAAGTAGTTGCCGCCCTTCTCCGCGAACGCCTCCAGGATCCGGCGGCTCTCCTCGGGTCCGGCGGAGCTGGGGGACTCCGTCGACATCATCATCGTGCCGAGGCAGACCTCCGACACGCGCAAACCGCTCTTGCCCAGCAGCTTGTACCGCATTCTCAACCCCTCCCGTCGTACGCGCCGCTCGGAGAGCCGAGTGTGTTTGGGTCGTGATTTGACCGTTTATCGTAGTGTTTGGGAGAACCTTCAACAACCGCGACTCGGATCGAGCCGAGTATGGCGCGCAAACCCTGAAGAAACTGTCGGTGGCCCTGAAGGAGAGGATCGGGCGGGGGTTCTGGGTGCGATACCTGAGGCAGTTCAGGCGATTCTACTTGGAGTTCAAGGGGGTCGTGTCGGAACCCGACAAGCGGCGAACGGCGTTTTCCGTTTCTGTCACCGAGGAGATTCGGCAGACACTGTTTTCCGAATTGCCCGTTTCGACTGGCGGGGAGTCGGAGGCTTCAGTGCCCGCCCTCCAGCAGCGGCTCCCCCTCGGCTGGTCCCACTACGTCACCCTCCTGTCGGTATCCGACCCCGAGGCCCGCCGTTTCTACGAGATCGAGGCCGCGGCCAGCGGCTGGAGCGTCCGCGAACTCGAGCGGCCACTGGACAGCTCCCTGTCGTGGCCGCCGCCGCCCGGAGTAGTCAGTCTCGTTCCGCCATGTATTCGCCCAGCCGACGGTCCGATACTTACCGGCGGCACCGGGCTCACAGCCTAGCAGGATGCCCCTCTGGCCGCCACGCGAACCCCGCCTCGCCGGAGTCCGGACTTGGCTCTAAAGCACGACGACACCTACCAGCCGGGCAACAACTACAGCGCCAGAGTCGAGGGCCACCTGGGGCGGATGGGGCTGCCGGCGTGAGCCAGCGATTCGATTTCGAACGCCTCGTCGAGCTGTGTCGGCGTACCCATGACGAGACTCGGCGGTCCGCGGCCCGCGCCGTGGACCGTTCGCTGGTCGTGCGGAACTGGCTGTTCGGATGGTACCTCGTGGAGTACGAGCAGAGCGGCGCAGATCGGGCCGAGTACGGCACGCAGACCCTGAAAAAGCTGTCGGCAGCCCTGACGGCGAGGATCGGGCGGGGGTTTTCCGTGGATGCGCTGGAGAGGATGCGACGGTTCTACCTGGGCCACGAGCACATCCTCTCAGATGTACCGACGGCGGGCAAATCCGCGACACCGTTGCGGACTCCCGGCAACCAGTCGATTTCCGCAACGGCGTTGCGGATTTCTTCACGTGATCTGTCGGCCCCCACGACCGTTACTCTCGCACAACTTGCCGAGCAGCTTCCGCTCGGCTGGTCACACTACATCACGCTCCTTTCCGTAACAGACCCTGAGGCTCGCCGATTCTACGAGATCGAAGCCGCGGCCAACGGCTGGAGCGTCCGCGAACTCAAGCGGCAACTGGACAGCTCCCTGTACGAGCGACTCGCGCTCAGTCGCGACGAGCGCGAGGTCCGCCGGCTCGCCCGCGAGGGGCAGGTGCTCGAAAAAGCGTCGGACCTGATCAAGGATCCGGTGGTGCTGGAGTTCCTCGGTCTGGAGGAGACGCCCGCGTACTCGGAGAGCGACCTGGAGAGGGCCATCATCGATCGGCTCCAACAGTTCCTGCTGGAACTCGGCAAGGGCTTCCTGTTCGAAGCGCGCCAGAAGCGCTTCAGTTTCGATGACAGTCACTTCTTCGTCGATCTCGTATTCTACAACCGCCTGCTGCGCTGCTATGTGCTGATCGACCTCAAGACCGGGAAGCTGACCCATCAGGATCTCGGCCAGATGCAGATGTACGTGAACTACTTCGACCGCTACGTGAAGACCGATGGCGAGCTGCCGACTATCGGGATCCTGCTCTGCGACAGTAAGAACGACGCCGTGGTCGAGCTCACGCTCCCCGAGGACGCTAACATCTACGCGTCCAAGTACCAGTTGTACCTTCCGTCACGGGAGGAGCTTGCGGATCAGGTCGCGAGGGTTCGGCGGGAGATCGAGGGGCGGGGAGGTGGGGCGGGTGGGTGAGGGCAGACGGCTACAGATGCCCTCACGGATGGACCTCATTGCACGGTGCGGTGGCGATAGGTTCCCAGGAGGGGATCGTCGCGTCGCTCCCAGGCACGATCGGGGCGTTGCTGGAGGCTGGAGCCGATCCGAGCGCACGGGACAATCAGACTGGCGGCACCACGCTGCACGTTGCAGCGGCACTGAGCGAGGCCCCGGACGTCATTGAGGCCTTGTTGGATGCCGGAGCTCGGCGGCTGAAGAACGCAGGATCCGAGGGCCCCTGAGCCCTCAATTGCCGAGAGCGCGGACAACCGCCTCGGGGTCACGGTCGATTACCGTGAGCAGCACACGGGCCGCCCGATCTGGCACTCGCCGCCCCTGTTCCCATTCCTGCACCGCCCGGACATCGAGCCCGAAAGTGTCCGCGAACTTCTGGCGGCTCAGCTTCATTCGCTTGCGAAGAGCCAGGATGTGCTCGGCGGCGGGGTCGTCGACGATGCGGCAGGGAAGGGGGGCCGTGCCGCGTACATGGGCGAGCACTTCGCCAAGGGCCGTCTCCACCTCCCGTCCCAAGTCGGTTCTCCGGGTGGTCATCGAATTCGTGCCTCCTGCTTGATCGCGGCCATAAGCCGGGCCAACGCCTTTCGGTCTGCTGGACTCAGGTGAACTGTTTGTGCGGCAGTGCCGCATTATATGCCAAGTTCGCCGAGTTGCACCAGGCGCTGCGTTCGTGGGTAGCGGGGGCTGCGGAGGCGTGGCAGATTTCCGAAGCCCGCGTGCGTGCGTAGCGGGCAAGTCGGATCGGGGGTGTGGGCGGAGGGTATGTGGGCCGGCTGCGGTCGGCAGACACGCCGTGCACGACCGCCGGCAGCAGCACCTCCGACGGATGCTGGAGATTCAGGCCGTCCGCACCCGCTCGATGAACTCCTCTTCCGTGCCGCACTCGAGCAGTGCGTCAGTCACACGGTCGATGCCCTCAGGGCCGCGTAGCCCCTCAATCACATCCGAGACCTGCCCCGCCGTTTCCTCGCCGAACCTCCGGACGATCTGCCGCCGGAGAACCATTTTCTGACCCTGCCGGCGACCCTGTTGGCGACCCTGCCGAGCGCCCCGCTGGACCAACTCGTCCAGGCTTCGGTGAAACCTGTCCACCAATTCGGTCATCGTCTTCGCTCCTCCCAGCTTCAGTTCCTCCGGGTAGTTCCTCGAAACTAACATGGTGTCCATTCGCCCGACCATGAACGCGTCCAGGCTCGCGTCCCCGCGCTCCAAGACCCTGAGTCGCAGAGCCGCCACCTGCGCGGCCATTTCCTCAAAGGAGAGGCTGCGGGCCAGGCTCAGCACCAGGGCCGTCGTGTCGTCCCGTGGCCGACCAGCCCCCGCCCATTCTCTCCACGAGACCAGGCGGAAGCGGCCCGGGTCGGAACGCTGGAACAGGTCGGTCACATGATCTGGACCGCTCCAGGGGCCGTCGCCGTGGTAGAGGACCAGATAGACGAACTCCGGGAGCGGATCCTCCGACCGGATGTCCCCTTGGCCGACGATTCTCTCAAGCGCCAATGCCGTATACGTGGTCGTTCGCAGCGCCATGAGCCGCTCGGCCCTTCGCTGAAACTCGACCAGAAACAGGACCCTCCTGCCATCGGCCGTGTCGGCGGACCAGATCATGTCGGGATGGCGTTGTTGCAGGGTTTTCCTGCTGACGAGCTCGGTCGGTTCTTCCCGCAGGGTCGAGAAGTCGATCTCGTCGGCCCATTCGGGCACGTGGTCGCGGATCAGAATCTCGATCATTCGGCGGTCGGCGAAGACCGACTTGAGGAAGGGGTCGTGCACGGAGACTCCGCGATTGGGGAGGCTCCAATCTGGCCGAAATCCGCGGGCGGCCGAATGGCTGGATGGGGCGCCAGGGTCTACCTAACGGCTCGTCGCCGACGATGGCAGTGAAGGGAACTCGGAAGCGTTTGGCTTCCGAGTGCTTCCGGGTTGCGCGCCGCGTGGAACCCGGGGGTGGCCGGAGGATGGCCTATGCGACGTGCTCGGGCATTTGCTCTACACCGTCGGCCAGATTGGCCGCCGCTCGCCCCTCAGCCGAATCCACGCGATCCCGTCCACATGCTCGGAATAGCGGGCGGCCGACACCAGATCGGCTCCGGTCTCCATCGCGTGGGCGGCGATCCAGCGATCGTTGGTGGGGATGCGGCGGCCCCTTTCGGGCCGTCGCGGGTAGATGCCGCCATGCACGATCCTGAAGACCTAGCCCGCGACATGGCCGAACGGCTGGCCGAAGTGGAGCGCCAGCTTGACGACGTTGAGGCGGAGCTTGCAGCCGCGCGCCAGTATGAGCCGCCAGAACGGGCGGAGCTTTACGGCGACGGGGGCGGAGTTGTCACGGCTGTTGTGCGCTGGCTAATCAGGTAGCGCAGGCGGGCACGTTTTCGTTTGGCTGGCGGTCACCCCCCGCCTTCCATGGCCCCTCGGAGGTGTTCGTGCAATGAAGCTCCTGGTTCAAGCCGTTGCCGTCTCTGTAGTTGCCCTGGCTGCGGGACCCCATCGTTCCGTCGCGCAGGTCGGTCAGCCAAGACCGGCCGCGGAGGTGGGCTTGTCGGTCGAGCCGCTTCTCTCGATTGGCCTCGTGGAAGGTGCGAACGAGTATCTCTTTGCGGGGATCAACGGTGGTGCGCTCCTCGCCGATGGCAGCGTGGTCGTTTCCGACCGGGCGCACTTCCGGATCCAGAAGTTCGGCCCGGACGGGGAGCACTTGTGGAGCCGAGGACGGGAGGGGGAGGGGCCGGGCGAGTTTGGGTATGTCCAGGTCGCGCCTGGGTGCGTGAGCGCAGAACGGATCGTGGTGTACGACATCTGGACCGCCCGGATCTCGGTCTTCAGCGGCGATGGTGAACTCTCGGACGACTACCCGTTCCTGTTCAACGGCTTGCCGTTGAGGCGCTTCAGTTGCGCGCCGAACGGGCGGCTGGGCTTCGCGGGATCCAGCGTCAGGACGGGCGAGACGGGCGCTGAACCCGGAGAGATCTTCCGTGAACTGCTGTCGCTGGGCTCTGCGGAATTGGGCGACACGGTCGCCGCGACGCTGCGGGAGCGGATTCCGTCCTCCGAGATGAGGTATCTGGGCCCCGGCGATGCCATGCCCGGGAACATCTGGTCGCACGACGCGGTCTTCGCGGCGGCCGACCAGGGCGTATGGTTCGGTACGGGCGAAGATTACGAGATCGAGTTGGTCGGCTGGACGGGCGAGACCATTCGGCGCATCCGCTGGGAGGGTCCGGATCTGAATGTGACGCCGGAGGACATCAACCGATACCGTGACTCACTCGAGGAGAGCTACCGCCAGGGCGGCGGTGCCGACTGGCGCGCGCGCTTCCAGAGGCGTTGGGAGTGGGAAAGCGAGATCGTGCCCGACGTGTTCCCCGCCTATCAGGGGCTCATTATGGGAGATGACGGCGTGCTCTGGGTCCACGACTACCTTCGGCCCGGGGAGCGAAGCGAGTGGTTCGCCTTCGACGCGGACGGAAACTGGACTCGCACACTCGTGCTGCCCTCCCGCACCGTCTTGCTGGACATCGGTCCTGACTGGGCGGTTGTACGAACCCTGGATGAGGTGGACGTTCAGCGGGTCGCGGTGCATGCGCTCGTGGCGAATCGGTAGCCAGAGGCGGCAGCGTTCGCATTGAAGCGCTCCACATCGTGCGTACGCGCCGCGTGCAACGCGGAGGTTGGCCGGAAGATGGCCAGTGCGACGTGCCCGGGCAGTTGCTCTACACCGTCGGCCAGGTCGGACGCCGCTCGCCCCTCAGCCGAGTCCACGCGATCCCGTCCACATGCTCGAAGTGGCGGGCGGCCGACACCAGATCGGCCCCGGTCTCCATGGCGTGGGCGGCGATCCAGAGATCGTTGGTGGGGATGCGACGGCCCTTCGCGCGGAGCGACGCCGCGATCCTCGAGTAGCGGTCGGCAGTGGTCGCCCCGACGGGCACGAGTGACAGGTACGGATTGTCGAGGAAGGCGCGCATGTCCCGGGCGTTGCGCTCGTAGCGCGAGCCGTGCCGGAACCCGTACAGAAGCTCGCCGAGCACGACCGCCGGCAGCAGCACCTCCTCCGCGTCGCGCACGATCCGGCTGACCTGCTCGCGTCCGAGCATCAGCTGCGAATAGGCGTTTGAGTCGAGCAGTACCCTCATTCCCACGCGGCCTCGTCGATGGTCTCGAAATGCCGCAATGCCCGCTCCATCTCGTCTTCTTCCGTGCGACTCCAGGTCCCGATGAGGTCGTCCAGCGACGAGCCGACGGTATCCGGTCCCTGTCCGTCCTCCAGTCCCGCGCCGCGGCGCATCAACTTGACGGCGGCCCGGTTGAGCGAGGTTCCATCGCGGTTGGCGAGTCGGCGAATGGCTTGGGACAACTCGTCTCCGAAGCCGCGAACCGTGAGTTGTTTCATGCCTTGTTTTCTCGAGAGTGACTCATAAAATGATGGGTTATGACTCACTCTGTGATTTGGAGCCTCGCGTGTCAAGCTTGAACCGATCTAGTGGCGGGCGTCGATGGCTAAGCGGCGCTCCTCGGGTGGGTGGTCCATGATTGCCCGCGCGCATCTGGTCCTGCCAGGATAAAGTGGAAGCTCGGCCTACTCGAGGCCGTGGGAGGTGGCTGGGACACGGGTGTCGCACGTGTCGCAGTCCCACGCGGCCTCTGAAATCTGGGATGGAGGTCAAACGATGGATGCGGACCTGAAGAAACTCATCGACGATCCTCGATTCCTGAAGTACCACGCGGAGACCGTAAGGGGGAAGAGATTCAATCCGTTCGACGTTCTTCGGTACTCTGACTATGAAATCCGACATAGCAACGTTCTGGCGTGGCTCCTTCAGCCAAACGAGAGTCACGGAATCGGGGATGCATTCATTAGGGAGTTCACGACTGCGCTAGCCGACGAAGCCGGTAGGCAAGGCATTCGCCTGGGGCGGGTTCCGACCAGCTTTGAAGCGGAGCATGTTCGAGTCGAACGGGAACGCTACTACGTCGACATCACGATCTTCTTCGAGAAGGAGAGAATGGTGTTCGCGATCGAGAACAAGACGGGCGAAGCGTTACTGGAGCACAAGAGGCAGGTCGAGCAATACGAAGAGACAATCCGCGAAAAAGACGGAGGTGTGTACGATGTGATCCAGAGCGTCCTGCTGACGACTTCGCCCACGCCGGACGTTCCCGACGGCAGCTTCATTCACATGAGCTGGACCCGAATCCGTGACATCGTGAGGTCCCTCCGCCAGCGCGAGAGCTTTGACTTCGACGAAGGAGAGAGGGTCCGAGCGTTCCTCGGGCACTACCTCGAAATCGTCGAGAGCTTCGCGGTCCAACCGGAGGTTAACAGGGACTACTTCACGACGCTGCTCGACGATCACCGGCCCATCCTGAACAGGCTGTCTGAAGAGCGGGAGGAGCGTGCCGACGGCGTCGTCGGGTACTTGCCGGACGACCTCGGCGGTTACACGGAGACCGTCGACCGGCTGGTGAGTGACTTCCGACAGCAGCCCCAGCAACTGAGATCGGCAGTGGAGACGTTCCTGCGGGGCAGGGGATTTCAGACTCGAAGGAACACGCCCCCGGGGGGTCGATGGTTCTTCCTGTACTTCTGGAACGCGAGCATGGAGGAGGCAAGGAAGTCGCTGAACCTGCCATGGCAGCCTCGATGGGTGATCGCCTTTCACCGCCGGGAGGTGTTGCTGCAACTGCAGCTCGACCCATCGAAAGAGGAGGCAGCAGGACCGGTTGTCGATCGGATCACGAGATTCATGAAAGAAAACCCTATAGACGCTTTCTCGGAGCGCAGGAACAGGTATCCGATGGATGTTCCGTGGACGGGTTGCCTCATGGTGTACAAGCACCCGCTAATGACAGACGAGGTCTTGTCAACGACTCCTGTGGCGGAGATCCAGGCCGTGACGCTACGCAGGATGTCCGCATTTCTCGAGCGCGACTTCAGGAGGATCGAGACCTACCTGAAGTGTCTAGCCTTCGATCCCGCTCCTTCGGCGTAGCCGACTCACGACCCCAGAGGCCTCGCTTGGTGAGAGGCCCAGTCGTGAAGCGCCTCGAGGTTGCTCTTCGCTCGTCGCATTTCACCGAGTGTGATCCTGGTGAGGAACATCCCGAGGTGGAGGTGAGGGGTCACCTGCCGCTCAACCACCTGACCCGAGCGGCGCAGGGTGACCTTGGTTCGGAGACGCCCACGATATCCCCGCTTCGGATCCAGGCACTCCTTCGCGCCCTGTAGTGCACGCTTCCAGCCTTCGTCGTCGAGCCGATGCAGCGCAACCGGAGTGGGCGAAAGCCTTGCCTCCTTAATCTGGACGCGGCTGGAGACCTGCCACGCTTCCCGCCTCCAATTCACCGTGACCATCGCAGGTCTCGCGACGTCGGCGCGATACCGAGGGAGCAGGAGCGGCTGGGACAGCTCCCGCTCGATGAGTCGGGCGACGGGCCAGTCGTCGTACCTCTTGCCCTCAAGGTTGACCCCCAACGAAGCCATCTGCTCCGACTGGGTGTACCCGGCGTTCCATTGCACTCCCTCTCGCCCATCCGAGATGCCCAAATAGCCAAGCGACAAACTGCCGAATCGCCGTCCGTCGCAGTCAAACACTTCACGAAAGAGATCGATCAAGACCTCGGCTCGCTCTTCGAAATCGTTCATGAACGCTCGTGCCTCCTGTTTCCGCTTCGCCAACCGTGTTCTCAGGGTGAGGGACTTCCCGGCACTGCATAATGGGCGCTGATCGAGGTGCCGCAAGGCCCGCAATGTCTCCACCAGCCGGATGGAACGGTTAGCCGGTCAGTCGGAGATGCGCGTCGGTCGCTGAGCCGCACGGCCAGGGCGGGAACGGCCCATGTCTGAGTGAACTCGGAAGCGCTGGACTTCCGAGTTGCTTCCGAAGCGACGAGTTAGTGCCCCGTTGTCCGCATCCGCTCCGCAGCCTCGGTGAACCGGTTACGGATGTCGGCCGCGACCTCCCGCACTTCCCGCGGGGCACGAATCTGATTGCCGGCGTGTTCCTCGAGGGCGACGATGAGAGGCTGCAGGCCGGTGGACCTTTCGATATCGCTGGCGAAGACAGCCAGCAGATCTCGGGGGGCGATTCCGGCTCCAACCAGTGCCGGCACGAGGCGTAGCATTTCGTGTGTCATCGCTTCGTGGTTTGGCGCGGAGGCAGCGTAGGCGACTCGGAACTGCCGAATCGCGGGTCGATGTTCGGCTCGAACCGCCAAAGCCAGAGCCCTCGCGCCGCCGATGCGACACTTGAGCCACGCGACCCAGGGCACACCAAGGAACTCCTCGCTTTCGTTCGTCCAAGAGCGAGCGACGTCCTCCAGTTTCCGGCAGCTATCTAGCGCTTCGTCGGCCAGACCGATCTGAGCCTGTGCCATGCACTTGTAGCTCAGGGCAACGGCCGCGTGCTGCCTGAGATCCCGGACACCGGCGGACTCGAAGCGCTCAATGACGGCATCGTAGCTGCGGATCTCTTCTTCGGAATCACCGAGGCGCCGGCATGCCAGTCCCTTGTTCATGAGCGCCGAGATAATTTCGGGGCGCTCACTATCGCCAAATCGACGCATCACCTCTTCGTAGTCGCGGATCGCGCCGGGATCGTCATCCAGATGCGCCTTGGAGCATCCGCGGGTAAGCAGTGCATCCGCGATTACCTCCGGGAACGGCCGCTCCTCCCGGGAGCCGAAACGACGGAGAATGTCGTCGCAGGTAGCAATCGCGGTAGCGAACTCACCGAGGCTTAGTTGAGCGTCTGCCCTGAGCGCTAGCGTTGGAGCCGTCCAGATCAGGACCAAAACGTCAGGGCTGCCGGCGAGTGCTGCGACCTCGTCGGAGACCGTGAGCAAATCGCGGAGGTTGTCCAATCCCGTAAGTGCGCAAACCTTCAGGTACGTCGTCCAGGCCCTGCGTATCTCGGACATTGACTCCCGGACATCGAGCCATCCGGACCTCACATATTCGTCGACGAGTTCAAGAACTCTCTCGAATGCGTCCGCTTCCAACGCGGCGTCAACGGCATCCTGAAGGTGTTCGTCCGCCATGGCCTCCGCGCGGGACCAGGAGTGGTCCGAGACCTGTTGAATGGCTCGCCATTTCTCGTCCAGCAGAATGTCGTCGTAGGTCGACCCGGCGGATGGTTCCGCCACGATTTGGGGTCGGTGACGGAGCGCCCGCCCGATGCCCCGACGAAGCGTGCCCGATGCCGCTGCCTCGACAGAAAGCGGACCGGACAGCTTCCACAAGTCATCCACCCGGTAACACGCCACCATGAACCGGATCAGGTTCTCGACGACGACCGCCTCGTCACGCTCCCGCCGCAGCTTGTAGTACATGCTGTACAATGGTTCTGCGGCCGCATACAATCGCTTTCGGCCGCGACCCTGCCGGATGATCGCACCCCGTTCGACCAGCCGCCCGAGCATGGTCGATGCCACGCGGATATCGACACGAGCCCGCGCCGCAACCTCGCTCGCTGACGAGGGCTGCCAGAGGTCGACCACGGCCAGGTACACGCGCCGCTCCGTCTTTGCCAAGGCCTCCAGATGGCTGCGGAAGTACTCCGTGTGTTCGTCGATCAGGGTGACCAGTTCGGACATCAACCGGCGGAGGGATCGATGCCGAGCGAACTCCGCCACGATTACCAGGAGGCGAGGGTTCCCGCCGGTCAGAATCTGGAGCGGCCTGACTTCGAGCAGGGTCGCGGGCTTCCCGTTCACGATCTGCCAGAGGCGACTGGACTCCTCCGTGTCCAGAGGCTCCAGACCGACGATGCGGAACAACTCGAAGAAGGGTTCGCTCACGTCGTCCAACGCACGAAAGCGGCTGGTGGCGGAGGCGAGCAGGATGATCTGCGGCTCCGTCTGCAGCACTTGCCGGAGTTGCCAGCCGAACTCGTCACGGGCGTCCCGGCAAACCGATTGCAGGTTCTCTAGGATGACGACGAGCCGCTTGCCCAACCGGTCCGCGGCGTCCAGGACGGCGGCACGAGCCTGCGCCTCCGTTATCTGCTCGCGCCAGCGCGATGCCAGCGCCGCCCGGCTCTCCCGCAACTCCCGAGCCATTGCGGCGTCATGTTGGTCCACTTCGTTAGCCAAGTGGAACATCGTCTCCAGCCAGAAGTCCGTGAGGGTGAAGATCTCCTGGCTCTCCTCCATGAAACGGACCGGAAGCAACGCGTCGGCAAACTCGCCGTGGCTGCGCAATTCCGCGGCGACCCGGGCAAGGAGCATGGTCTTGCCGCTGCCCCGGGGCCCGACCACGAGAATGTGTTGGCAGGAAGGCGCGGTGATGTTTACGCGCAATTCCTCCAGCACCAAACCCAGCTCGTGGCTGCGAACCACAAACTGCTCCTTGATCTCCTGGTCCGACTGGAGGAGTCCGGGATTGAACTTGCGGATGACCCGCTCAGCGCTGTCGCTCATCGTCATCAGCTCCCGCTCGTTGAGTCAGGGCACCGACGTTCCAGCGGAGTGTGGTGATCGCGGAACCGAGCGGCCCACCAGTCCCGCAGCAGCCGGGATGGAAACCGGTGTCCGTTCTCGACGGTCTCGATGTAGCCATCGTGCACCAGGATTTCGACGGCGTCGGCCACCCGCCCGCGGACATCGTCCACCAGTGCTTCGGATACGACCTCCAGGCACCGTCGCGCGCGAGGTGTGAACACCCCCTGGGTCGCGGCTTCCGCGAGGATCTCCATCGCGATCGAGAAGGTCTCATCGTCCAGACCGTCCTTGAGCCGCGTCTCGTAGTGTACCAGGTCGTTCTGTCCGAAGGGCCCCAACAGGCCGGTCTGGTAGACCTGGTGAACATCCGCGACGGTAACTGCCCCCGAGCCTCTCAGAGTGGCGAAGTCGCGAATCCGGGCAAAGAACGACTGGACGTGGTGCGGAATGCCAAGCCCCAAGGCGTCGTAGACTGCCTCCGCGACCCCTTCTTCGACTTCCAATCCCTGACCCTCCGCGAGCCTGTTGAAGCACTCGACGCTCGTGTTTCGATCCCAGGGCCGCAGGCGAAAGGGGTAGAAGTGGTTGATCCTGTCCGGTATCCCGAGGCGATTGACCAGCGGCTGGAGGCCGATGCTGCCCGACACGATGAAGACGGGGCCCCGGTCGCCCAAAGACTGAATCGAGCCACGCAGCCAGCTCAGGAACTCGTCCACGCGCCTCGCATCGCCGTCGTTGTGCAGCATCCGCTTGAGGAAGATGGGCAACTCGTCGATCACGAGGAGCACCGGCTTGTCCTGTTCAGCGCAATGATGGAGAAGCTTGTCGCCGAGGCGCCTCCAGTTGCCGGCATTGAGTCCGGCGCGGATCTTCGCGCGGAAGACGTGAGCACCGACCTCCTCGATGTTCTCCGAAACGAGGTCCCGCAGCCCGCTCGCAAGCCGGGAACCGATCGACCGGATGGAGTACGTCTCCTTCGCGATGGTCGCCAATGCGTCCTCCGCGCAGGTTGAACCCTCGACATCCGCGAACAGGAAGATCCACCCCTGGGCCTGAAGGCGTCGTCCGAGTTCCCTCGCGATGCTGGTCTTGCCCATGCGCCGCTGCCCGGTCAGGAGCAGATGATTGCGATCGGCGACGTGGGACTCCAGGACTCGCAGTTCGGGCTCGCGGTCGAAGAAGTCGTCGCCGCTCACCCAGCGACCGGCTGTTGGTCTCATGGCGCTCCTTGGGTAGGATTCTAACCTCAAGAAAAAACACAACGATGTTGTTGTCAACGGTTACGTTGTGTATCTGATCCGGCTATGGACGAACCTGATGCCCTCCACGGGATCGATTCCTTCAACACAGCCTTGCGATTTGGCCTCGAAGCGAACATCCTCACAGCCGGAGACGCCCTGACGTGGCCAGCAGCCACGCTTTACGTGGGCCAACTTCGACGATCACTACACGGCAACCGCCGAGGACATGCCGGTCTCCGTGTGGCGGATCGTTTTCTCACGCGCCTGATCGGTTCGTTTGCCGAGCTGATCTCCGCTTGGATCGAACGGAAGTAGAAACGACGGAGTAGGCCCCATGAAGGTGGCAGATGCGATCAAGCAGATGTCGAAGCAGCCGTTGCAACGGATTGTGGACAGTTTCACGAAGGATTTCCCGAAGCCCGACGAAGACCAGGCCCGGGACATCATTCTCCGAAATGTCGAGGAACTCACCGATCGCAATCGAATCACGACCGTTCTACAATTCGACGGTCCCTTCAAGGACCAGATCCGGCAGGTATTGATGCTCGAGGCGTTCGTGAACCGTCCCGACTGGTCGGCATCAGAGCAGGAGATCGTGGAGAGTCTGACCCGCTTAGAGCAAGACGTGCTCGACGCCGCCGCAGCGGACGACAGCCTGCGCTACGAGGATCCTGAGCGCATCGCAATCCTGAGGGATGTGCTCAGGGCGGCGCTAGACGACAAGCTCATCACGTTCCGTGAGCTAAACCTGTTGCGTACTCTCCGCGACAGCTTCGGAATGTCCGAGGCCACCTTCCGCATCGTGCTCGCTCAGCTTGACCACTTCCCCCAGCCAGGGAACGTCTTGCACACGCCGAGCGAATGCCGCGAAGTGCTGAACAAACTGCAGTGGGGGGGCATCGTCTTCCACTGCAACAAGGCCGACGGCGCGCCCTATGTGATTCCGGACGAAATCCGGGCTTCCGTAATGGATGCGCTCGGCTTGGAACTCGGGCTGCATGCGTGGGGCCTCCTCCTCGACACGCTGACGGTTAGCCAGTTGAAGCAGACGCTAGTCAGGAAGAAACTCCCCACTTCGGGCACGAAGTCCGAACTCAAGAGCCGGATGATCTCCTCTGGCCTGAGTCCTAGCCGAACGCTGAGCACCCTGTCTAGCGGGGAGCTACACAAGCTGTGCTCCTCGCTTCCTGGTGTCCCGGTGAGCGGCACCAAGGCGGAGCGAGTCCGACGAATCGTCGGCTACTTCGCAAATCTGATCACTAAGGAGGTGTCCGACGAAGCATCGCCGGGCGAGCGATTCTACAAATACCTACCGGAACTTGCCCGACGCGACCGCGAGAACTTGCTTGCGAACCAGATCATCAGGAAAGACCTCGATATCGAGCACGGGTTCGAGGCAGCGACGCGGTTCCTCTTCGAGTCAAGGCTCGGCCTCAAGCTGATGGAAATGACCGGTACCGAGCACCCCGACGGTTGCATCCGGTTCGGCGGGCGTCGGAAGACAGCTGGGGACGTGCTGATGTGGGACAACAAGAGCACGGAGGCCGCTTATACGTTTCCGCCCTCCCATTTGAGACAGTTCAAGCGCTATATCCGCGATTCGAGTGACCCGGTCGCCTGCTTCCTAGTCGTTGTCGCGGACGCCGACGACTCCGCAATGGACAGAGTCTGGCAGCTCGCGGCCGAATGCGCGGGGACCAACATCGCGGTGATCGCGGCCGAGAACCTAGGCTGGGTCGCGGAAGAATGGTGGTCGCGCTGTACCGACGGGCGGTTCAATCTCGAGGTCCTCAACATGACAGGCATCCTGAGTCGTCCGCTCCTGGAACAGAGGATGAGGCTTTTCCTGTAGACCTATCTGGCGGTACTCCGACAATCGCTTTTCAAGGGAGGTTGACGAGAATTGGCTCGGAACGTGTTGTACAAACACCTCTGTACACCAGAAACGTTGCGGATCGGTTGGCACCTAGCCCAGCGGGATAGTCGAGACAACTTCCTTCGGGATGTCGTTGGCTACGCGGATTTCGCTGCCTCGTTGTCCGAGACCATCACATATGTCCTCCGTGACCTAGTAGCCAGGAGGTTTCAGCCTCGACACATTCTTGAGATCGATGTGCCCAAGTCTGGCCTGAGCGTCCGACCTGGCAACGTCCTGCCAATGCCCGACGCTGTTGTCCTTCACGCCATCGTCCTCCTGATTGCCCCGCGACTCGACCGAAGGCTCAGCGATCAAGCTTTCTCCTATCGCCTCGCGAAAGATTGGGAGAAAAGAATCTCCAAAGGCCACGGGATGTTCCGACAGGCACCACGTGACATCCCTTTCTTGCGCAACGCAACAATTCGCCAATTCGACCCGTTCGAGTCTTGGTACGACGCCTGGCCAGAATTCGACAGAACCAGAAGAGACGCTGTGCTCTCCGATGGATACACACATTTGACCCGTACGGATATTACTGCCTATTTTGAGAATATCGATCTGCGAATACTCGAGAACGCACTACGCGAGACACTGCCTAACGAGCCCGTTCTTGTCCAGCTTCTTCTGCGAATCCTCGCCGCTTGGACTCGTCGAACTGAAGGTGGAACGCCGGTGGGCCGTGGGATTCCGCAAGGCAACGACGTCAGCTCCTTCCTAGCCAACATCTATCTGCTGCCGCTTGATAAGGCTCTAATCGCGTTTTGTAAGAAACATGATGCAACGTGGTTCAGGTACGTGGATGACATTGACGTCTATACACATTCTGCCGAAGCGGCGCGAGCGGTCGTGTTCGAGATCAACGAGAGTCTGCGAGCTCTCCATCTAAACCTGCAGGGCAGCAAGACGGAGATTTTGACTGGAGATGACCTTGTTATCGAGCACGAAAACAGCGATCAGCTACTGCTCGATAGAATCTGGTCAGTCATTGACAGGTTGGACTGCCGGGCTAGGGCGAATGCGAAGACCGTAACAGCGCTTCTTAGCGACCTCCGGCCATTGACAAAGCGTTTTAGGCGGGGCCTCCCTGCAAGCGTGCGGAAGCTAGGGAAGTGGGACAATAGGACGCTCCGCAGGTTAATGACCTGTTATGGAAAGACTGGTCGCCCGTATCTCAAAAATGTGGCCTTGGCATGCCTGAAAGAACTTCCTGAGCTGCGAATGCTAAACAAGTCTCTTGCATACCTAGGCCAGCTTGATTACCAACTGCATCGAGAATTGGTCGTTAAGATGTTGGGAATGCTTGAAGACGGCGTTTTTCCTTTGTCCTATCAAACGGCACGAGTGATTGAACAGATTGGTGTCATGCATCCGGAAACTTTTGGCTCAATCGCGTCTCGTGTGCGCAGGTACGCACTCGCCTCCAAGCGGGATTGGACAGTGCGGCAGAAGGCGGGTGAGACAATTGCAGTCTATCCATACAGGGAAGACCACGCCGCATCTGTTGCTTCAAAACTCCTAGACGACCCTGAGCCATGGGTGCGCCGCGCGGGGCTTGTCCTTCTCACGCGTGGTAAGGTCCAGACCGTGCGAGAACGACTACAGGATCTTGCATACCATCCCGATCCACCTCTGAATGAATTGGCTCTCTACTACGACCGCCACCTCCGGGATGACAGCTTTGCCCAACAGCAGCTCCGGATGCTACGCAAAGGCAGTCAAACGGACTTGAGCCTATCGAGACAAGTTACGCGGTGGTGGTTAGTGAGTTGTAACCCCTCGAAGAGGGTTGTGAACAACCTCCGCGGATATCTGGAAGGCATCAAGAGCAAAAGTGCGAGGATCTGCTGGCACCGGGACTCTTTGCTCAAACGCACCGAGTGGATTGTTGGTCATAGCAACTGACGCAAGTCGACTCCAACTGGGACGGGGCTATGCGTCGCCCGCGAACTTCGATGCGGCCTGAAGCGAACCGGCAAGGCCGGGGATAGCCAGCTTATGTGTACTGTCCTGGTTCAAGGGGCTCTAAGGTATCGCAACCCCTAATCTCGTCCGATCGCGGGCCGATTTGGTCCTAGAGAGGGCAGAAATGCGATTTCCAGCAAGCGAAACTCAAATCATCAGTTTCTTGGCTTCCGCGAGGTCGATTTTGGCTTTGTGGCCATGCCGTTCAAGCAGATGGAGAAGGTGGCTACCATCGAGTAGCGTGATGGGTTTGTCGGCGGCGAACGTGTACGCATCTGGACCGTAGCTCGACGTCGTGACCAGGATACCCTTCATCGCTCCTTCGTTCATGACCGTCCCGTACAGGTCGCGGACGGCAGCGACACCCACCGTGTTGGTGTACCGCTTTGCCTGGATTACGATCTTGCCACCGCGGATAGGATCGGGATCGAACGCGACTGCGTCCACGCCGCCGTCCCGACTGGCTTGAGTCACCTTGACTTCACCACCGTCACCGGAGAACTCTTTGCCGAATACTTCGCGGATGAGATGTTCGAACTCCTCCCAGTCCATGACGGCAAGGTTATCGCCTTCATCCAGCGCGTCAATCACGTCTTGGTCAGCGACGAAACGTGAATCATCCCGGCTCAAGGTCTGCAGCGGTGGCACCGGAGTTACGCTGTGAAGTTTCGTGCTTCCAACGCCCTTTAGCCGCCGGAAGCAAGTCTTCGGTTCAACATGTTTGAGATTGATCGCTTCGAATTCCTCCCGGGTCGCCTGTACTGATAGTATACACGCAGTTACCTGTTTGCCGGTTCCTTTGTCGATTGACGTAACGAAACCGTTGAATACTACGGCGTCCAGTGCGTCGACCGTGTCTGCCTCGAACAGCTCATGGAGCGTGCGCAGCGTGACTTGGTAGAGTAGGGTGTCGTACATCTTACGCCGCCGAGTTACAGGGAGGCTCTTCTCGGTAAACTCCTTTCTTGAGATCACGTACTTGACTTCCGAAAGTGTCGGCAGTGCGTCCGGCGGAGGTAGTTGGTAGTCTACCAACAGCATCCGGTTATCTCGGTTGTACTCGAATTCGAATTCTTGCGGGCAGCAGTCGTCATACGACGAGCGAGACAAGACGATGTCACAATAAGCCTCAACCGCGTTCGTATCGTGCTTCTGCCATCGTGTTCGGTGCTCATCAACCTTGTCGTTCCGCGCCCGCTGTTTGACGAGATACTCTTCCCGCGCGTCACGCCACTTGTCCAAGGCAGTCTGATGATCTGCTTCGACGCGTGCGAGCTCGGCCCTATATTCGCGCTCCCGTCGTTCGTTCGCGCGCGTCACTCGCTCGCACTTCCGCTGCCACTCGCGCACATCCGCATTGTATCGATCTCTTGCCTCTTGACGTCGAACTTTCTTGCGGCGTGAACTAAGGTGGTCGAGGAACGAAAACGTGGCCTTGTATTTATCCGCCCGAGCATAGGGCTTCTGAGGTTGATCGCGGGGTTTAGGTTTCAGTGGCAGATCGGCTTTGGGCTTGTCGTCAGGAAACGCACTGAAGTCCTTCAGGCTTTCCCAGTCTACCGTGTCGTCATGAGCAAGTGTATCGTGGAGGGTACTCTCGATCGCCGCCAAGCGTTGCTGTGCCGCATCGGTTCGGTCCTGCGCTTCCTGCTGTGCTTGCTCTTTTTCCTTTTGCGCAGCTACCCGCGCGTCCGCTGCTGCCTGGCGAGCTTGTTTCTTGGCCCATTGCTCTTCCCACTGCTCGAGCTGTAACATCGCGCGGCGTTCGAGCATGTCGGGGTCTCGATCTCTGATGACCTTATGCTTTTTCAAACCTGAGTGTTCAAGTTCGATCCCATAGGTCACAATCCCGGTGTTGGTGACACTATGCTCGTAGATCTCTGGCAAGCGCACTTATACCGCTCCTGTGCAGAGGATTAGCTCGCGCACCCAAACGTGCGCTATGTCTCAGTTCGGTTGGCTGCCCCCCTTCACTCCGCCACCCCCTTCTCCCTCAGAATCTCCCAAACCCGATCCGGCCGAATCGGAATCTCCACATGCGTCACCCCCAGGTGCGCCAGCGCATCGACCACCGCGTTCGCGATCGCCGGCGGAGCCCCCACCGTAGCCGACTCACCAACCCCCTTCGCCCCGAGCGGATGATGCGGCGACGGCGTCACCGTATGCCCGGTCTCCCACGCCGGCGTCTCCACCGCCGTCGGCACCAGGTAGTCCATGAACGAACCGGCCAGGTTGTTGCCGTCCTCGTCGTATGCCATCTCCTCGTACAGCGCGGGACCCAGCCCCTGGGTCAGGCCACCATGGATCTGCCCCTGCACGATCATCGGGTTGATGATGTTGCCGCAGTCGTCCACCGCCACGAAGCGCCGCACGGTCACCTCGCCCGTCCCCCGGTCGATGTCCACCACGCAGATGTAGGTCCCGAACGGGAAGGTCAGGTTGGGCGGGTCGTAGTAGTTGGTCGCCTCCATCCCGGGCTCCATCCCCGGGGGCAGGTTGGTGTAGGCGGCGAAGGCGCAGTCCTGGATGGACACGGACTTGTCGGGCGCGCCCTTCACCGAGAAGGTGCCGGGCTCCCAGTCCAGGTCCTCCTCGCTCACCTCCAGCAGGTGCGCGGCGATCTTCGCGGCTTTGTCGCGGATCTGGCGCGCGGCCATCGCGCCCGCGGCGCCCGCGGTCGGGGTCGAGCGGCTCGCGTACGTCCCCAGCCCGTACGGCGCCGTGTCCGTGTCGCCCTCCTCCACCTGCACGTGCTCGGCCGGGAGGCCCAGCTCCTCGGCGATGATCTGCGCGTAGGTCGTCTCGTGGCCCTGGCCCTGTGACTTCGTCCCGAACCTGGCGATGGCCTTGCCGGTCGGGTGCACGCGCACCTCGGCCGAATCGAACATCTTGATGCCCAGGATGTCGAAGTCCTTCGACGGGCCGGCGCCCAGCACCTCGGTGAAGCTGCACACGCCGATGCCCATCAGCTCGCCGCGCGCGCGCTTCTCGGCCTGCTCCCTGCGCAGGTCGTCGTAGCCGATCATCTCCTTGGCCTTGTCCATCGCGGCCTGGTAGTCGCCGCTGTCGTACTCCCAGCCCAGCGGCGAGTGGTACGGGAAGGCTTCCTTGGGGATGAAGTTCTCCTCGCGCAGCGTCGCCGGGTCCTTGCCCACCTTGTGCGCGAGCGTGTCCACGATGCGCTCCATGCAGTGCACGGCCTCGGTCACGCGGAAGGAGCAGCGGTACGCCACGCCTCCCGGCGGCTTGTTGGTGTAGACCGCGTCGACCTCGGCGTACGCCTGCTCCATGTCGTAGGAACCGGTGCAGATCGAGAAGAGGCCCGCGGGGAACTTGGAGGGCGCGGCCTGGGCATCGGAGTAGCCGTGGTCCGCGAGCGTCTTGATGCGGAGCGCCCGGATCCTGCCGCTGGCGTCAGCCGCGATCTCGGCGTCCATGTGATAGTCGCGCGCGAAGGAGTCGGCCTGGAGGTTCTCCATCCGGTCCTCGATCCACTTCACCGGGGTGCCCAGCACCACCGACGCCGCGATGGCGATCACGTAGCCGGGGTAGACCGGCACCTTGCCGCCGAAGCCGCCCCCGATGTCGGGGCTCACCACGCGGATCTTCTCCTCGGAGAGCCCGACGTGGCCCGCCACCAGCGCGAGCACGGTGCGGATGGCGTGCGGCGCCTGGGTGGTCATGTAGACGGTGAGGTGCCCCTCGACCGGGTTGAAGTCGGCGAGGCAGCCGCAGGTCTCGATCGACGCCACGTGGATGCGCGGCACGTGCATCTTCTCGCGCACCACCACGTCGGCCTCGTCGAAGATCCGGTCCGTGGCCTCCTTGTCGCCAGCCTCCCAGTGCCAGATGCGGTTGTCGGTCTTGCCCTCCTTGTCCACCCGCAGCACCGGCGCGTCGTCCTCGAGCGCCTTGAACGGGTCCATCACGGGGGTCATCGGCTCGTATTCGACCTCGACCGCGGCCACGCCGTCGGCCGCCGCATAGCGCGAGGTCGCGATCACGCCGGCCACCTCCTGCGCCTGGTACATGACGGTGTCGGTGGGGAGCACCATCTGGGTGTCCGACATGAGGGTCGGCATCCAGTGCAGGTTGTACGCCTCCAGGTCCTTGCCCGTGAGCACGGCGAGCACGCCGGGGATCTCGAGCGCCTTGGAGGAGTCGATGTTCTTGATTTTGCCGTAGGCGATGGGGCTCCGGACGATGTCCAGCCACAGCATCCCCGGGAGCGTGAAGTCGTCGATGTAGTTGCCCTTG
>JAJDXG010000004.1 GCA_022823365.1 Gemmatimonadota bacterium | reverse complement strand
AGTTCGAGGTCGTGGTTCGCCTCGGTGTACTCGATGAGTTCGGCGAGCGACTTGATGGGGGCGTCCGGACCCAGCGAGGCGAGATAGGCGTTGAGATCCGCCTTGAACTCGTGGTACAGCACCTCCATCTCGTACTCGTTGCCGAAGCGCAGCTCCCCGGGGAGCGTGACGGGATCGACCACCGTCGCGCCCTCCGCCCGCATGACGTCGAGCGCCTCCTCGAACAGCGCGTCGACGCGGCTGTCGAAGCCGGCGTACTCGCGCAGCACGCCGACCCGGGCGGCGCTGAGGCCGGCCGGGTCCAGCGCGCCGGTGTAGTCGGTGAGGAAGTTGCCCGCGCTCGCGGCGGTCAGCGGATCGCGCGGGTCGACGCCGACCATCGTTCCGAGCATGATCGCGGCGTCGCGAACGGTGCGCGCCATCGGGCCGGTGCTGTCCTGGCTGTGCGCGATCGGGATGACCCCGCCCCGGCTGTGAAGCCCGATCGTGGGCTTGATGCCGACCAGGCAGTTGCGCGAAGACGGGCCCACGATGGAGCCGTCGGTCTCCGACCCGATCGTCGCGACCGCCAGGTTGGCCGCCGCGCCTGCCCCGGACCCGGAGCTCGACCCGCCCGGGGTGCGGTCGAGCGCGTAGGGGTTTTTGCAGAAGCCGCCCCGTCCGCCGTCCCAGCCGCGGCCGCTCCAGCCCGAGGCCCCGAACTCGAACGACTTCCAGCCCGCCCACTCGCTCATGTTCGCCTTGCCGAGCAGGAGCGCGCCTGCCTCCCGCAGCCGCGCGGCCACGAAGGCGTCCTGCGGCGCGATCGACCCGGCGAGCGCAGTCGACCCCGCCGTCGTCGTCATCCCGTCCGCCGTATCGATGTTGTCCTTCAGGAGCAGGGGGATGCCGTGCAGTGGCCCCCGCGGGCCCGAGGCCTGGAACTCGCGGTCGAGGGCGTCGGCGATCTCGAGCGCGTCCGGGTTCACCTCGAGGACCGCGAACAGCCGCGGCCCCTGCCGGTTCAGCGCCTCGATGCGGTCGAGGTACATCTCCGTGATCGAGCGGCAGGTGTACTCTCCCGTCCGCATGCCCTCGTGGACCGCGTCGATCGTGATCTCGTCGAGGGCGAAATCCGGCACGCCGCCCGGGGCGCTCTGGCCCCCGGCGCCACCGCGATCCGAACCAGCGTCGCCGCCCGGAGCGTCGCAGCCCCCGAGCGCGACCAGAGCGCCGGCCGCCGCGCCGGTGCCGAGAAACGTGCGTCGATTCATTTCGGACATGGGTCACCTCGTACGGTCAAGCCGGCCTCGCCAGCCGCTCCCACAAGCGTAGCGGCTGAACATCCACGGTGAGTTCGGCGTGACGTTCAGGCAACATCTCCGCGGGTGATCCGGCCCATCATTCGACAGGCAGATATGAAATCGTCGCATTTCTTCGGCATTTTGTCGCACACGCATTTGCCAAACGGCTCCCGCGGCGCGACATTTGCAGAGTCCGTAACGGCGGAAGAAGGCAGCAGTTAGCTCTAGTCACATGAGCCCCGGACGCGATCATCGACCCTTCAGCAACCCGGAGCCGCATGATCACGAAAGCCAACGGGCGGATCCCGCGCCGCGTCGATCGACTTCCTCCGTTCCCGGAGGGGTGGTACTTCATCGCGACCCGCGATGCCCTGCTGAAGGAAAAGCTCATCGAGAAGACGTGGATGGGCGAGCAGATCGTCGCCTGGTGCGACGACGAGGGCCGCGTCTGCGTGGCGGACGCGTTCTGCCCCCACCTGGGCTCGCACCTAGGGCCGACAGCCGGCGGCACCATCCGGGACGGGTGCCTCGTTTGTCCCTTCCACGGGTTCACCTTCGATGCCACCGGCCAGTGCGTCGCCACGCCTAACGCCCCGGCCCCCAGGGCCGCGAAGCTGAAGCTCTACGAGACCCGGGAGATCCTGGGCATGGTCTTCGCCTGGTATGGCGTCGGCGGGCGGGCGCCGCAGTGGGATCTGCCGGAAGAGCCGCCCACGGGCGCGGACTGGAGCGGGCTGCGCTCCACCACCATGCGCTTCCGGGGCCATCCCCAGGAAACGACCGAAAACTCGGTGGACGTGGAGCACCTGGAGTACACGCACGGCTACCACGATGTGGACCCGACCGCCTTTTCGATCGACGGCGCCTACCTGAAGAGCTGCTTCGACTTCAGGAACGTCCGCACGATCGCGGGGCTGATCGACATCGTGTCCGAGATATCGGTCGTCACCCACGTCCATGGTCTGGGATTCTCGTTCGTCGAGGTTCACGAGAAGACGATCGGCATGGACTCCAGACTGTGGGTGCTTTCGACTCCGGTCGACGGCGAGTTCGTCGAGTTGACGCTGGTCAGCCAGGCGCGCGAGGTCGCGCGGCCCGGGCGGTTCATCGTGGGTCTGGGGTTCCTGCCCAGGAAGCTCCGCAACAGGGTGATGAACCGCATCCTGATCTACGAGGAGCGGCGCTACGTGGCACAGGACGTGGTGATCTGGGAGCGGAAGCGCTACCAGTCCCCGCCGCGTCTCTGCCGGGCCGACGGCCCCATCGGCAAGTACCGCCTGTATTGCCGTCAGTTCTACTCCGACATAGGTATGAGTAAGACCGCCGGTCCAGCCTCGGATCGTGGGCTGCGCCGCGCGTGGGCGGATCGAATCGGATCCGGGCATCTGCCGGAGGGGAACGGGACATGATGGAACCGCAGCGTATGGTGAACGTACTGATGATGGCGCATCACTTTACGCTCGAGGTGGTGCCGACGAGCTACGAGCACCGTATCAGCCCCTTCCCGTCGATGAAGCCGAGCAGGAAGCTGGAGTTCCGCGTCGCCGGGAAGGTGTGCGAGGTGCCGGTCTGAGACGCGGATTCATCCTCGGAAGACGACGATGATCCGCCAGCCGCCGCTGCGAGCCGGTTCGGGAGAGGGTTTGGAAGTTCCCACTGCCTACGTCGCGGGATACGAGGCCGCCCGCCAGCGCGATCCCGAGCTTGCGGAAGGCTACGTCCGCAACACGATGGTCGGCGATCCGCTGGCGGATGCCGTCATCCGGGATCTTTCGGCATTGGATCCGGGGGAGCTGCACCAGACGCTGGCACAGGCACTGGACAATCCGCACGCACCACAGACGGGCGCCCCCGATTCCCTCGTCGAGTTCCTCGAGTACTCCACCACCGTGCCCGACTGGTTCGACGCCGGCGTTGCCCGGATAGCCTCGCGCGCCTTTCTGCGAAACTCCGACATCGTTCTCGCGTCCCTGGTGGGCGGCAGCATCGTCGAGGGGTTCTCCACCCTGATCAGCAAGTCGTTCCGCATCCGGGGACGGGTCATCGACTCGGGTGTGCGGCGCCTCAAGCAGAACGGCATGCAGCTGGTCGAGCAGTACCTCCCGGGGGGAATGGAGCCCGGGGGGGACGGATGGCGGCTCACGCTCCGCGTCCGCTTGGTGCACGCGCAGTCCCGATACCTGATCAACCAGTCGGATGAATGGGACCATGAACGGCTCGGAGAACCGATCAGCGCCGCGCACATGCTCCTGGCCGGCGCGGCCTTTTCCGGTCGCCTCATGCAGCATGTGGGCACGCTGGGGGGGGATTTCAGCGACGAGGAGCGGGAAGCCTACATCCACGTCTGGCGCTATACCGGACTGCTCATCGGCATCCCCGAGGAGATCCTCTTCCACGACTTCGCTTCGGCATGCCGGGCGTTCGAAATCGGCTCCATGTGCGAACCTCCCGCGGACCTGGACGCGATCATCATGGCCAACAGCATCGTGAACAGCGCGCCCGTGATCATCGGTGTCGAGGAGCCCGCCGAGCGCAGAAAAATGGCCCGTGTCGTGACCCAGGCGTCCCGGGAACTGATCGGCGACGAGCTCGCGGATTCATTCATGTTTCCCAGGCGCAGGCGCAGGGTGATTCCCTGGATGCGGATCCAGCATCGTGCCCGGCGCATCGTCCGAAAGGCGCTGCCCGGCCTCGGGGCGAGACAGGATCGGGCCCGGTTCGACGCCCTGATGAACTTCGCCGGCTTCGAGGAGCTGAGGTATTCGTACCGGCTGCCGACCGCACTTCACGACGAGGAGTCGTCGGACTGGTAGCTCGGGCCCGGGCAGTCCGTCCGCCGGAAGGCGCGGGCGCTCGGATGTGGATTCGGGATGCGGGTGGGCAGGGACACCGCCGCTCATCGCAGGCGCCAGCCCACGGTGAGCCGGCGGGGTCGGGCCTTGGATATCTTCTGTCGGGACCCTCCGCAGCGTGTTGCAAACCGACAAATGCAACAAATCGTTGCGCATCTCATGATGCAACAAATGATTGCATTCTCCATGATGCAACAAATCGTTGCTTTCTCCAGAATGCAACACCGTACGGAGGGGTGTGGACGGAGATGAAGACGCTCACCCGGCGGTCGGCTCAGCGCGGAACGCTGAAGATGCGCCTAACCCCCGATGCGCCTAGCCCCCGATCCGGGTGAACGTAAACGTGCCGATGGGCGCGTCCGAGAACGGGGTCATGCCGCGGAGGCTGCGGATGGGCCGTTTGGGCGAGGAGTCGGCGTTGGCGGAGGTGTAAGTGGTTCCGTCGTCGGTGCCTGAGTCGTAGGGATAGAGGGTGACCTGGAGTTCGTCCACCCACTGCCCCAGGTCGTCCATCAGCGACAGCGCGGAAACGCCCACGAACCAGTCCGGGCTCGGCGCGATCATGGTGACCAGGGTGACGAGGGGGTAGTCCCCCCGGACGACGACGCTGGAGATGGTCGTGCGGGCCGGGCTGGTGCCGAGTCCGGGTCCGCTGATGACGGAGAGGACGGCGGCCGGGAGGTGCGCGCGGATTTCCGACCTTAGCGTGCTGGTCCCGCCCGTCTCGGCCATGCTCTCGATGCCGGGGGTGGCCCTCTCGCCGCTCGCCCAGAAGCGGACGCCGTCGTCGTGCACCGCCCCGATAAGCGGCGAGAAGTGCGCGCCGCCCGGGTAGTCGGTCGGGTGGGTGGCGGCGCTCCAGGTGGCGTTGAAGACGACGCTGTAGGCGGCCGAGTCGGGCGGGGCGGGGAGCTCTCCCGCGGCCGCGCGGATGTCGGTCGACACTCCTGCGGCCACCGACGCCGTGAGGGTCTGGGCGCCGGCCGCGTCGCCGAGCGTCCAGGTCGTGCTGGCCAGGCCGGCCGCGTCGGTGGCCGCGGTGGCCGGGTCGGCGGATCCTTGCCCGTCGGCGGCGGAGAAGGTCACGTTGGCACCCGCGAACGGCGAGCCGCCCGCGTCGTCCACCCGCACCACCACGGCCTCGGCGAGCGCGCTGCCCGCCATCCCCTCCTGCCCGCCCCCCGACACGACCACGATGGCCGCGGGGGCGCGTGGCGGCTCGCCGGGCGGCTCGGTGCCGGAGTCGGCGCAGGCGGCCAGGGCCGCGATGACGGGGATGCTTCGGAGGAGGGGCGGGAGGCCGTGGCTGCGGACGGAGGTCGATGCCCGCCGCCCGCCGACATCACCCAACGCGGTCAAGACGGCAGTTCACGCACCTGCTCTGCGATGCGGAACTTGAGGTCCTTGCTCAGCTTCATCGACGGAAAAGGGCTGAATCGAGACTTGTAGTTCGCCGGGGACACCTCGATCGTGAAGTAGTGCGCGACCAACAGGAGGTTGATGCCCAGTTGCAACCCCATCCACCGGGAGCCGAGGCACCTGTGCGTGCCCAGGCCATAGGGGGCGTACCCCGGGCTGCGGTGCTCGTTGCGGGGATCCTTGTAGCGGTCGATATCGAAGGTAAAGGGGTCCGGGAAAACGTCCTCCATGAAGTGCGAGGCTGTCTGGGCGATGGCGACCCGCGTTCCAATCGGTATCTCGTAGTTCTCGACCACCCAGGTGTTCATCACGTTCCGCATGGACATCGGGACGATCGGGTACATCCGCAGGCATTCCTTGATGAAACGGTTGGTGACGTCCATCGCGGAAAGGCTGAGGTCGTCGCCACCCGGTTCCCCGTTTGCGAAGAAGACACCGGCCTCATCCCGGATTCTGGCATAGAGCTCAGGCTGTGACGCCATGGCATAAAGCGCGCAGTTGAATGCATCCCCGAGATACACGCTGGCAACCAGCGCGGCCGACAGGGCGAACCGCAGATTCGACTCCGGTACGAACTGTGGATCGCTCGCGTGCAGGCTCAGCCAGTCATCGGCAAGGCTGCGCGGGCAGCCGGCCCGCTGGGCGGGAGTATGGACGCTGTAAACCCGTTCCAGCAACGTCTCCACGGCCTTCGCCCGGCGCTTCATTCCCGGGGTCTTCAGCATGAACTTGGGAAGGGCATTCAGGATGTGGACGTTGAGTGCGCGTTCCTTGAACACGATCAGATCGTCGATGATATCCTGCGAATCCACGCTCAACATGAGAGGAGAGATCTGGCCGTTGATCATGCGTCGGCAAAGGCGTCTTGCCGGGTAGGTGGCACCCACCGTCCAATCCGCCATGTATGCACGGGCATGACGAAACAACTGGTCTCCCTGTCCTGCCAGCCTCGCGCGTGAGAAGCCTGGCGCCATGGACTTGCGAAGCCGGAAGTGGTCTGCGCCATCCAGGGAGGGCAGGACTCCGGACGCACCATAGACCTGCTCGAAGTCGGCGAAATAGTCCCTGGCTCTCAGATATCTGCGCCCGTGCCGATTAACCCGGCGGTTTGTCCGTGGTCCGGCAAGGAAGACCATGGGTTGCGAGAACGGTGGCCGGAGCTCGAACACCGGGCCGTACTCCCTGGCCAGATCCGCGAAGAGCGCGGGCAGGTTGCCACTGCGCAGGTGAGGACTCGACAGCACCTTGCGCAGCGAGACACGCGGAATCTGCTTCGCGAGGCGAGACCGTTGAACCACCGGGCCACCGAGGTTGGTCACCACCGCAGCCGCGATCGAGCGGCCGATCAGGTCCATCCTGCAGATGAGTTCGATGCGCTCCTGGGCCTCGTCGTCCAGTTGGAATATGAAACGAAAGACATCACACGAGTTCACCAGGCAGACGATGATGATGTCTCTCGGGTCGGGGATCTCCTCGGTGAAGATGACCCTGCCGATGCGCGTCTTGATGAACTGGCGCGCGGTGCCTTCCTCGGTGTCGCCGTACAGTTCCGTCTGCCACACCCTGCGAGCCAGGGTCCAGAACTCGCCGTCGTGATGTTGCAGGATCTTGAGTTCAACCAGGCGGTCCAGCGTCAGATCGATGATCGACTCGGCACGGTGCGCGAGGTGCTCGATCCAGTACTGGGCGTTCCGTTGAACTCGCTCGCCTGCGATCTCCTTCAGAATGGGGTCCAGTGCGGGGTCGCCCGTTTCCGTCGCGTCCACCAGGAACAGCGACTCCATGTCCGTGTCGATGCGCGTCAGGAGTGAGAGTTCCGCGAGCACCGCGCCGATGACGGCGCAATGCAGCCGCCAGCCGGGCACCTGATGGAAGTACCCGTTTTCCTCGTTGAGGAGCATCAGGATGAGCTCCTCGGGCAGCGTCAGCGCCTGGGTGGAGACATTCTCTGTCGCAACAGCCATCAGCGTTGGTCCCTCGTCTCGATACGGGAAGACTGCCCCACTGACCTCGGCAACCTCATGCTCCGTTTCTCTTCGTCAGACGCCGGGACGGAAGAGCTTCCTCCAGCTAAGATACACTTGAACATGAGCATAGCTCCACGGGCACGGCTGCGTCAAACGGAATCTGTCGCGAGAAAGCGTCGTTGTGACGCAACACCCGAGGTGCACGGCGAGTACCCAATTAGTATCCTGTCCGTGCGCGTCCCTCGTCCACACCCAGGCCGAATCCAGCACAGATGAGTCGGAACTCCAACAACCACGGCGAACCGGGCGGCCCCATTGCCTATATGGCGAGCAACGGCGTCGCCGCCAATCTGCTGATGTTCGGGATTATCGCGGCGGGTCTGGTGTCGCTGACCGGGCTCGAGCAGGAGGGATGGCCCGAGGTACCCTTTAACCAGTTCGAGATCTCCGTACCCTTCCCCGGAGCAACCCCCGAGGAGGTGGAGGAGGCCATCGTCGTCAAGATCGAGGACCAGGTCAGGGGACTCGCGGATGTAAAGGCGGTCAAGTCCATAGCCGCCCCGGGGATGGCGTCCGTCAGGGTTGAAGTCAACTCCGGCACGGACATGGGCGCCAAGAAGGACGAGATCGAGTCGGCGGTCGGGCGTATTCAGACGTTTCCGGGCGGAGCCGAGCGGCCCCAGATACGCGAGATGACCAACGCCCAGAGCATGATTCGCCTGGTCGTCTACGGCGACGTTCCCGAGCGCTCGCTGAAGGAACTCGCGTACCGGATCGAAGACGAGCTCGCCGCGCTTCCCTCCGTCTCCCAGGTCGCGACCAGCGGAGTGCGCAACTACGAGGTTTCGATCGAGGTGCCGCTACAGCGTCTCAGGGCTCTCGGTCTGACCCTGACCGACATCGCGAACACGATTCGCCGCAACTCACTGGACCTGTCCGCGGGGAGCATCGATACCCGGGAGTCCCAGGTGCGGGTGCGCACCCTTGGCCAGAGCTACGACCAGCAGGATTTCGAGGAAATCGTTCTCCTCAGCCGGGACGACGGCACGGTCGTGCGTCTGGGTGATGTCGCCGAGGTGCGCGACGGTTTCCAGGACTCCGATCTGATCGTGCGCCATCAGGGCCAGCCCGCCGTCTTCGTCGAGGTATCGCAGGCGGAGGGCGAAAGGGTCATGAGCGTGGCCCGTGCCGTCAAGGAGCATGTGGCGGACGAGGTGGTGCCTTCACTCCCCGGCGGCGTGGGCGTGACCATCTGGAACGACGATTCCACGGCGTTCTCGGAGCGTGGCGCCCTCCTCCTCAAGAACGGGGCTCTGGGGCTGCTGCTGGTGTTGATCGCGCTGGGCCTGTTTCTGGAAATCCGACTGGCCTTCTGGGTAGCCGTCGGCCTTGGCGTTGCGGGGATCGGCGCCCTGGCCGCCATGATGGTGTTCGACATCCCGATCCACGCTGTCTCGCTCTTCTCGTTCGTACTCGCCATCGGAATCATCGTGGACGATGCGATCGTCGTCGCCGAACATATTCATCTGGAACGAATGCGGGGTACGCCGGGAGTTGTCGCCGCCATCCGCGGCGCGCGGCGGATCAAGGTGCCGCTGATCTTCGCGGTGCTCACCACCATCGTTGCGTTCCTCCCCCTGCTCTTCATTCCCGCGGGGTTCGGGGAAGTCTGGAAGGCGTTGCCCATCATCGTCATCGCCATGCTGGTGATCTCACTGATCGAGTCGCTGCTGGTGCTGCCCAACCACCTGTCGCACCATCTGCACGGCCCCGGCTGGGCGCCCCGCACGAGCGCGGAACGTTTCGTCGCCCGCATCCAGGGCCGGGTCGACTCCCTGCTGAACAGCTTCATACAGGGCCCCCTGGATCACGGGATGCGGTTCGCGACCGATCGGCCCGGCGTGACGCTCTCCGCGGCCATCGCGCTCTTCATACTCACCGTTTCCCTGCTGCCGGCCGGCATCGTGCCCACCACCTTCGCGACCGAGGTCGAGGGGGACTTCGTAACCGCCACCCTTCAGATGCCGGACGGAACCACCGCGCAGCAGACGGACGCGGTGGCACGGGAACTGGAGGCGGCCGGTCGCCGGGTCATCCAGCGCCTTTCCGAGGGCCGGCCCGAAGATGCGTCTCCGCTTCTGTCCGGCGTTACGGTGGTCGTCGGCCAGCGGTCGAGGATCGAGACCGGAGGTCTCAACCCCTCGCCCACCCTCAACCCCGAAGCCAATATCGCCACCATCGAGTTCAAGCTCCTGCCGGCGCAGCAGCGGACCATCACGTCGGGAGAAGTCATGCAGGCCTGGCGTGAGGAGGTGGGCATCCTGCCCCATGTGCGCGGGATCACCTTCATGAGCGAGATCTACACGCTGGGCAACCCGGTGGAAGCCGTGTTGTCCCATCCGGATCCGGAGCGCCTGGTCGCGATCGCATCGTCCGTGGTCGATGACCTCCGTCGGGTGGGGGGTGTCTTTGACATTCGCTCGGACCACACGCCCGGCATCCCGGAAGTCCAGTTGGGATTGCTGCCCGAAGCACGAACCCTCGGCCTCACGCTCGACGCGCTTGCCCAGCAGACGAGAGCCGCCTTCTTTGGCGCGGAGGCCCTGCGGGTGCAGCGAGGACGCGACGAAGTCCGGGTCTACGTCCGGCTGCCCGAGGAGCAGCGCAACTCGATCACCGACGTCGAGAGCTACCTCGTCCGTACGGCAACGGGTGCCGAGGTGCCGGTGAGCCGTGTGGCTTCACTGAGCGCGGCCTTGTCGCCGCCGGCCATCCGTCGCCAGGACGGCCAACGCGTCGCCACGGTCACTGCCGATGTGGACGCCAGCGTTATTTCCGCCGGGGAAGCCAATGGCATTCTGGAGAACACCATCCTCGCAGGACTGGTCGATGCGAACCCTGACCTGACCTACACCTTTGGTGGCGAACAACAGCAGCAGATCGACTCTCTGGGTGCGCTCTACCGCGGTTTCGCGATAGCGTTGCTGATTATCTTCGCGCTGTTGGCCATTCCGCTGCGTTCCTATACCAAGCCGTTCATCATCATGGCCATCATCCCGTTCGGGTTCGTCGGCGTGATCCTGGGCCACTGGATCCTGGGAGTGGCGGTGAGCGCGGAGTCCTTTGTCGGGATATTCGGCCTGGCCGGCGTGGTGGTGAACGATTCCCTGGTCATGATGGACTTCATCGATCAGGAGCTTGAGGAGGGCCTTCCGGCGCGCGAGGCGATCATCGAGGGGGCCAAGGGCCGTTTTCGTCCGATCATGCTGACTTCGCTCACCACCTTCCTCGGCTTTACCCCGCTGATTCTCGAAGACGCGATTCAGGCGCAGTTCTTCGTCCCGTTCTCAGCCTCGATCGGGTGCGGCATCCTCTTTACCACGGCCATTCTGATGTTCCTGGTGCCCGCGCTTTCCTCGCTGCGCCTGCACTTGACCACCCGGGACTCCTAGCCCCGAAGAGGCTTGCGCGCCAGGAAGCAGTAGAGCGGCGTGAAGATCCCGGTCCTGCCGCCGGCGACATAGGCGTCCGCGGTCCGATCCATAAGTCTGGCAACCTCCGCCGATCCCTTGGGGAACACCCGCAGAAGCTCGGCCAGCCTGGATCCCCAGGAAAACACCTTGCGACCCAAGGGAGTCCGGAAGAGAGCGGTGCCAAGCCATCCGTGCCGGGTTTCCAGGGGCCGATACCACGGCGTCGCCGGACCGGTCTCACCGACAGCGAGGTCCGTCGCCTCCAGGACCTCGAATCCCGCGGTTTCGAGGGCCCGGTCTACCTCCCCGAACGTTGCGATTTCCTGGAGCGCGATGCCTTGCATCAGTTCCCGCTTGATGGCCCGGTGGCGATCGTCGTCGAGATTGTACATATCCGTCATGCACATTTCCTGGCCCCAGAAAAGGGCTCCGGGCTTGAGGATACGGTGGATTTCGGCAAACGCGCGCACCTTGTCGGGAGCATGGCAGGTCGATTCGATCGCGTAGCTCCGGTCGAAGGTCGCGTCCGCGATGGAGCTCATATTCATGAAGCTGCAAGCGAGGCAGTCGATCATGTGATCGAGCCCCGCCTCCGCATTCAGCGACCTGGCTCTGCTCAGCTGGACTTCATTGCTGTTTATTCCCAATATCCGGACACCGGCCTCGCGGGCGACGCGGCGCATTGGACCCCCGACGCCGCAACCGATGTCGACCACCGTCATGCCTTCACGCAGTTCCAGCCTGGCGATCATCTGCCGCTGGTGCCGCACCTTTGAGTCCTTCAGGCTCTCGCCGCGCGACAGCGGTGCGAAGTGCAGGGATTCTCCCCAGTGGAAGACCATAAATTCGTTGCAAAGGTCGTAGTATTCCGTTACGGTCCGGGTGTGGTCGTAGTCGGCCGCGCCGCCATCCGCGCCGAACGCTCTGTCCGTCCATCCTTCGAGATTCCGCACGCGCCGGCTGACGTTCGTTTCACCGAACGCGGCCTTAAGTCCCCCGGATAGTCGACGCAGATGCATGGCAGGTCTTGGCGAGGCGCTGACGTTAGAGTCGTCCGCAACAGTCGTTGGCGCGAATCAAATTGGAGGCACACGGTGTCTTCAGGCAAGGGGGACGGCGATGGCGATGGGCAGGCGGCGCAAGGGGCGGCGAGGACCGGCTACTGCCCTTGCCCTGCGTGGACAACGTCCTGCTGCGGCTGAGGAAGCTCGGTGGCTCGGGCTATTCCATTCCGCGAGGGGGCGCGTTCCGGTACGTTTCGTGTCCCAACTACCTGGGAGAGCTGCTGGAGATGACGACTCGACCGGTTCCCGGTGTTATGCTCGCCGCTCTGGCGGTTGGCACGATGCTCGGGTACCCGGCGGACGGATCCGCACAGGAGCCTGCCAGGGCACCGGCTGGCTCCCCGGCGTCCCGTCCTCTTACCGCCGATCGCCCGGACTTCACCGAAGCGGCCTCCACCGTAGGCCGCGGCGTACTCCAGATCGAGTTCGGTTACACGTTCGGCGGAGACTGGTCCGGCGGCAATTCGGTCCAGACGCATACGCTGGGCGAACTGCTGCTGCGCGCGGGCGTTGCGGCGGACTGGCTGGAAGTCCGGGTGGCGGCCAGCCCGGTGACCCGCGTGGACTCCGAGGGAAGCGGAGCCAGCGACAGCGGGATCGAGGACCTCTACCTGGGCGCCAAGCTCGAGCTCACCCGGCAGGCGGGTCGCCTTCCCGCACTTGCGCTCCTGCCCCAGATGACCCTGCCCACGGGCAGCACGCTGTTCTCAGGCGGACGCGCGCTGCCGGGCGTGAACTTCGTCTACAGTTGGGACGTGCCCGGAGGACTCTCCCTGGCGGGCAGCACGCAGGTCAATCTGGCCGTCGCGGACGACGACGGCAGCTACCCCGAGTGGGCCCAGTCGGCGGTCGCGGGAGCCGGCCTCGGTACGCGCGGGGGCGTGTACGGCGAATGGTATGCGTTTCTGCCCACGGGGGCGGATGCCCCGCAGAAACACTACTTCAACGCGGGCCTCACCTGGCTCACCGCCGACGATTCGCAATGGGATATCCGGGTCGGCGTCGGGCTGAACGATGCCGCCGAAGACTTCTTCGCGGGCGTGGGGGCGGCCATCAGGATGCGCTGAGCGGGCGCACTCCCCACCCGCCCCGGGCGACGGCTACGCCCCGCCCAGAGCGACGGCTATGCCCCGGCCCGGGTGACGGCTACGTCCCGGCCCGGGCCGGAACGGCGTCCACCCGCACCGTCACGATATCGGCGTCCTCGTACTTGTGGTGATGGACCGATGTTGCGAGGTGGCGCAGGAGCCGCAGCGAGATCTCGTGTTCTCCGGGCTCCTCGGCGGCGCGCCCGCCGAGCACGGCCATGCGGTCCTCGATGTTGCCCTCGCCGCTGGCGGCCAGGAACTCCATCTCGACCCCGCCCGAATCGGTGCGCGCGGTCAGGCGCAGGCGCCGCTGTCCGGCCGAAGGCTTGTCCTCGCCCTGTTCGATGAGCAGCAGCAGCGTTTCCTCGGCCGCGTGCCCCAGCCGGAGCCCGGTCTCGGCCCCGAGGCGCTTGCGGCTGGCGAAGCTCTCCAGGAACTCCTGGATCTTCGGCAGCGACTGCACATCGAGCGTCGTCTGCATGCGCACGCGCCTCGGCCCGGTCAGCTCCATGAACGCCGTCAGCACGAGCGCCGTCAGGCCGCCGGACGTCATGCCGTTGCCGAGCAGCTGCTGCAGGAAGGGGTTCAGCGCCGCTGTGGAGATCTCGCCGCTCTGGCATCCGACCCCGACCCAGAACGAGACCCCCACGATCGTGGCCTTGCGGTAATCCATGCCGTCCTGGAGGACGATCCGGGTCCCGAGCACGAACAGCACGGCGATGATCACCATGGCGTAGGCGCCGATCACGGGATCGGGGATGATCAGCAGCAGCGCCGTCAGCTTCGGAAGGAAGGCGAGCGCGCAGAAGATCAGGCCGATGCAGACGCCCACCCGCCGTGCCGCGATCCCCGTGATCTCGACGATGGAGACGCTGCTGGAGTAGGTCGTGTTGGGGACGGTGGCGAAGAGTCCGGAGAGAAGGTTGCCCAGGCCATCCGCGGCGACCGCTCCCTGGACCGCGCGGTAGTCCGTGGCCTGCGGCTCCCGCCACGACACCCGCTGGATCGCCACCGCGTCGCCCACGGTTTCGATCGCCCCCACGAGGGTGACGAAGGTGTAGCCGGGAAGAATCGCCCAGAAGGCGGCGCTGAAATCGAGGCCCAGTCCCGGCCAGCCGGCCGCGGGCACGCCCACCCACGCGGCCTGCGCGAGCGCGCTGGTATCGATCAGATCGAACGAGGCGGCGGCCACGCACCCGGCCGCGATGCCGATGATCGGCCCCCAGAGCCGCACCGGCCCCGTGAACTTGAGCATCACCGCGAGCGTCACGGCGAGCGTGGCCAGCACGGTGACAGGGGCGGCCAGGGGCGAAGCGCCGGGCGGGGCGTTGTCCTGAAAATCGAACAGGAAGGGCATCACGTTGACCGCGATCAGCATGATCACGGTCCCGGCGACCGTCGGCGTGATGATGCGGCGCAGAATGGAGAGGCGCCCGGCGAGGAGGAACTGGAAGAGCGACGAGGCGATTACGAGCGTCGTCAGCAGGGCCGGGCCCCCTTGCACCAGCGCGGCCACCGAGACGGCGATGAAGGCGCCCGAAGTGCCCATGATGAGAACGTATCCCGACCCCAGGCGTCCCAGCCGGATGACCTGGACGATGCTGGTGAGACCGCTCACCATGAGCGCGCCGAACGCGCCCCAGGCGAGGTACGCATCACTGCTCTCGGCGCTCCGCAGCACGATGGCGACGGTGAGAACGACGCCTCCGAGCGCCAGGATGCTGTACTGGAGCGCCAGCCCGATCGCCAGCGGCCACGGCGGACTCTCGTCGGGCTGGTAGCGAACGGTGGACCCGGACCCGCCTTCGTGCGATGCCATGCGGTATCTCCTCCTCCCCCAAATCCCTGCCGGTTTGTTGGTGGCCGCCGCGGGCGATGCCCGGGCTCGGGTCGCGGCAGATGGTCCAGCTTCGGCCGCGGTCATGGCCGCGATGTGACTAGCGCGTCGATCCTCCTTCCGACACCGGTCGCGTCTCGGCTCCCTCTCCCTTCACGTACGTGTCGAACCAGTCGACCCAGCGCGCCCACATGTCGAGGTTGTTCTCGATGGCGCGCGGGGTGTGCGACTCGAAGGGGTATTCGAAGAGCGCCGCCGTCTTCCCCAGCCCGGTGAGCGCCTGGATCATGCGCCGCGACTGGATGGGATAGGTGCCCGAGTTGTTGTCGTCGGCGCCGTGGTAGAGGAGCAGCGGCGTGTTGATCTGGTCCGCCTTGAAGAAGGGGGACATTTCCATATAGACGTGGGGCGCCTCCCAGATGTCGCGCGGCTCGGCCTGGAAGCCCATCGGCGTGAGCGAGCGGTTGTAGGCGCCATCGCCGGCGATGCCCGCGCTGAAGAAGGGGGTATGAGCCAGGAAGTTGGCGGTCGCGAAGGCCCCGTAGCTGTGGCCGCCGTGCCCGATCCGGTCCATGTCGATCACCCCCAGGCCATCGACCGCGCGCATCGCCGCGTACATCCCGTCGACCATATTTGAAATATAGTAGTCGTTATAGTTCTCGCCGACGATGGGAATATCCGGATATACGAGCGCGTATCCCTGGGTCAGCCATATGTCGGACCAGCGGAGCCAGGTCAGGCGGGTATACGCGTTGTGGTTGCGCGCGCGGATGGTGGCGTTGTCGAAGGCCTCCTCGCTCCTGTACTCCCGGGGATAGGTCCAGAAGATGGCCGGCACCCTGGTGCCCTCGACATAGTCGATGGGGAGCGAAACCCGGCCCTGGATCTCGAGGCCGTCGCGGCGCGTGAACTCGAAGTCGATGCGGCGCGCGGCGGTGAGCTGGGGGAAGGGGTCCACGTTGCGGGTCAGATTCTCCATCTCGCCGCCCCCCGTCCAGAGATAGCTGTCGGGGAAGGTGTTCCTGCCCTCGCGGCTGACGATCATGCGCTCGAGGTCGCGGTCCAGTGGGACGAGCGGCCGGTCGAAGCTGTCGCGCGAGCCCTCGAAGAGCCGCTCGGTGGATCCGTCGGAAAGGGAAACCCGGTCGACGAAGGGCTGGGGACGGAAGTCCTCCTTCAAGCCGCTGCCGCGCAGGTAGGCGCTCCCGCCGTCGGAGGACACCCACGCATGGTCGAGCCCGTTGGCGGTGCGCGCGGTGAGAAGGTCGCCGGGGAGCGAGACCGCGTCGGCGGGATCGTGGAAGGGCACGATAATGTTGCCTTGGGCCCCATCGTCCAGCGCGAAGTGGGCGAGCGCGTTCTCTCCGTCCCGGCGCACGGACGCGAACGCGTGGCGGCCGTCCAGAGAGTATGTCACTTCGCTGATCGGGTCGGCGCTCGACGCCACTTCTTCCTCGTCGCCGTCGCCGAAGGGCGCGCGCAGCAGCATGATGCGGTCGGGACGCGGCGCGTCCGAGCCGGCGTCGTCGTCGGGGGCGGCGCGATGCAGATACGCGACGCCGCTCCCATCCGGGCGCCACTGCCAGTCGCGGGGGCCGTCGCCCGGGCCGCCGCCCCGGCCTTCGCGCAGGTCGCGCTCTTCGAGGGTCGCCAGCACATCGCCGCTCTCGACGTCCAGCACCTCCGTCACGCGCGGGAAGCCGGTGTAGCTGGCGATGAACGAGAAGGGCCGCTCGATGCGGGTGGCGATCAGGTGGCGTCCGTCGGGGCTGAGCGAGACCGATTCGTACATCCCCGCGTCCCCGATCGGGCGGGGAGGCCGCCCGGGCGCCAGCTCGACGATCTGGCTGCGCGTGTAGTACTCGAACAGGTCGGAGTCGTGGTCGCCCTCGAGCAGGAACGGCATGGTGCGCGTGGGCGTGGCGCTTGAGCGCGTGTGCCGGATGGTGGGCCCGTCGGGCAGGGCGGGCGCGGGAGGCGCGGCGCCGCGGTCCGCCGGCTCCGCGAGGGTGATGATCGACCCGGCGGGCGTCCACTGGAGCATTTCGGACGGCGCCGATCCCTGGCCCCCCGACGAGGTGCCCAGGCTGGCGATCACGCGCGCGTCGCCCGCCGCGGTCACGCTGCCGTCCCCGGCCGACGCGATCCAGACTTCGGTCCGTTCCTCCAGGTGCGCGAGGAAGGCCAGCCGGTCACCGTCCGCAGACCACATCAGGTCGCTGACGTAGATCCCGTCGGGCAGCTCAACATCCGTAAACGAGCGCTCGCCCAGCGAATAGAAGCGAAATCCGTAGAGCCCGTAGATGTCGAGGTGCCAGGGCCGGTCGGTGGCGGCCCGGAGTTCGAGCATGGCCAGGCGCAGCGTCTCCTCTCCGACCTCCTCGAGCGTCGACAGCTCGGTCGAGAGCGGAATGACGAAGTGGTCGCCGTCCGGGCTGACGTGGTCCAGGGTGGCGTAGTTGGGATCGGTGGCGAAGAGGTCCTGAATGGCCTGGTCGGGGAGGATGTATCCCTGCTCGATGTCGGGCAATTCGGCGGAATCCTGGGCAAACAGCGGCGATATCAGGCAGAACTGCGTCAGGAACAGGCCGATGGCCGGTGTCCATGTCGAGAATCGAGGGCGGCTGTGCGGGTTCATGGCTGGCTCCTGGGAACGGGCGCCGGTGAGGCGGGATGGCGGATTCGCGTGAAGGTGGCCCACCCGGCGAGGTCGCCGCAAGCCGTTTCAGGAACCCGGAACCCTCCGTGACATATCTTCTGTGGCGGTGTCGCGCCGGGCGCCGTGATGCATGATTCCGACAGCGTCGTTCGCAACAGGAGAGATGGCTTGCCGGAAAACTACGATGTGGTGGTGGCCGGGGGCGGCTTTGCCGGTCTCGCCTGCGCGCGCCAGGCCGCCCGGCGCGGCCTCTCGGTCCTGGTGCTGGAGCGGCAGTCCGGACCCGGCGCCCGCATCCACACCACCGGGATTCTCGTGCATGAGGTGTGGACCGAGTGGAAGGTGCCGGCCCCGCTGGTGCGGCGAATCAACCGGGTCAGGGTCTACACGCCCGCGCACGACCATATCGAGCTGGAGCGGAACGGGTACTTCTTCATGGCCACCGATACCGCCCGGCTCATGCGCCATCTGGCCCGCGAGACCCGGCGCGCGGGTGTCGAGATCCGGTTCGGACAAGGATACCGCGGCGTGACGCCGGGACGAGGTCCATTGCTGCTCCAGGGTGGTGACGGAGTCACCTGCCGATTCCTCGTCGGGGCCGATGGCGCGCGCTCCCAAGTGGCCGGGAGCTTCGGCCTCGACCGCAACCGCCGCCTCCTGAAGGGGGTCGAGTGGGAATTCGAGCCCGTGGACGGCGTCGCCGACTGCCTGCACTGCTTCATCGATCCCGAGTTCGCCCCGGGTTACATCGGGTGGGTGGTGCCGGGGGTGGCGACGACGCAGGTGGGGCTGGCGCTGCACCGCGACCGGCAGGCCGACCTGCCCGGGTTCGTCGCAAGGCTCGACTCCCTCTTCGGGCTGTCGCGGAAGAGGGTGGTGGAGAAGCGGGGCGGCATGATCCCCTTCGGGGGACTCCTGCGCAACTTCTACGGGGAACGGGTGATGCTCATCGGGGACGCGGCCGGAATGGTGTCGCCGCTGACGGCCGGGGGCATCCACCACGCCTGGCGGTTCGGGAAGATCGCCGGGGACGCCATCGCGCACCACCTGGCGGGCGGTGCACATCCCGGTCCGGTGGTGCGGCGCGCGTATCCGAAGCTGGCGTGGAAGCACGCCGCGCGCTGGGGTTACGACCGCCTTCCGGTGGCGCGGGCCCTCGAGGCCGGGCTGCTCACCCGGAGCATGTTCCGAAAGGTGGCGGCGAAGGTCTTCTTCGGGCTGTAGCGGGCCTCGCCAGGCTGCGGTCCGCTGGCTGCTACTCCCGGATCCGCCTCGCCTGCGCCCGCCCCATCCCGACGGAGAGCGCGATCCAGATGCCCGCCAGCGGCACGGTCGACGCCGCCACCAGCGCCAGCGTCATGCCGAGGGCGGCGAAGGTGGCGTCGATCCCGGCGCCCGTGGCATCCCCGGCGCGATACAGGAACACGTCCACCACGGGCTTCGCCTTGTACTTCTCGGAGGGAGTGACGACGCTGAACAGCGTCTCCCGCGAGGGCCGTGAGATGGCGTAACGGGTCGCCCGGTGCACTGCCTGGAAGATCAGGATGACCCCGTACAGGGGCCAAATCGCCAGCACCGCGAATCCGACGACCGTCACCAGCGGCAGGATGGCGAGCGTCCAGCCTACGCCCAGCTTCTTGATGATGCGCGTCGTGATGAAGATCTGGGTCAGCAGGGTCGCGAACTGGGCCAGGAAGTCGAAGTTGGCGAAGCTCTCCACCCGCTGGCTGAAGGTGTCGGTGGCCTGCTGGATGATGTTGGCCTGGGTGAAGTAGATCATGGTGTTGGAGATGGCCATGAACACCACCCACAGTCCGACCCCCAGCAGGTAGGGCGAGGCCACGACCGCCTTGGCGCCCTCCCAGAAGGTGCCTCCGATTCGGGTGCTGCCGTCGGGCGCGGCGTCGTCGCGGCGACCCTTCGGGAGCGCCTCCAGGCGCGACGCGCGCGACCGGATCGCCCTCCGGTCCAGCCACAGCACCGTCGCGATCGCGATGCTGTAGCAGCCGCACGCGATCAGCATGAGCCCGGCGGGCAGGTAGGACGACTCCGTCATCCCGCTGATGATGCTGGTGGCTTCGGCCCCGGCCAGCGCCCCCAGGGTGCCGCCGATGCCGATGAAGGCGAACATCCTCTTCCCCTGGTCCACGTCGAAGATGTCGACCATGAAGGCCCAGAAGAGACTGGTGGTGAAGAGGTTGATGACCGTCAGCCACACGAAGAAGGTGTAGCCCACGCCGCGTGCGAGGGCGGTTTCCGCATCGGTGCCGATGAGCCCGCCTCCGGCCCGCACGTCCTGGATGATCAGCCCCGAGAAGACGAACAGGCAGGCGATCACGAAGAGGAAGGCCACGGGGATGAAACGGCGCCGGTTCATGCGCGCCACCACTCCGCCGAAGGCGAGCACCGCCACCAGGGAAATGATCGAGGTGACGACGAAGAGCCAGCGCAGTTCGTCCATTCCGCGGGCGACGCCCATGGCTTCGCGCACCGGCCGCAGGAAGAAGTACCCGCAGAGAACGAAGAAGAAGAAGATCGCGGAGAGGACGGCGAGAGGGAGTTCGCCCCGTTCCATGTTGAGGAGGCGCGCCGCGATGCCCTGATCCTGCGTCGTCGAGTCTGCCATGCGCCCCCCGATCCTCCGCGACAGTGCCGCCTCGCGCCGTGCCCCGTCTGGAAAACGAAGCACGCCGGGAGGTCTGGATGGCCGTCCCGGAAAGCCCCGGCGGTGATGTGGGTTCGATGTAGGGAGGGCGCCGGATCAAGTCAAGCCGGCGAGCGTCCTCGCGCGGGGTGTCGCCATGTGTGAATGGGGCATCTCCGCGAGGGCTCAGGGTACCCCGAAAGGGCGCATTCATGGGCCGTTGGGACGACTTCGGCCGGTTCCCTTTGCGCGCGCGCCCGCTGCGGCTACCATCAGGACTGCGAGCCTTCCATCGCCCATCCCGGAGGTCATCCGATGAACCCTTCCGCCTCGCGCCTTCTCCACGTCCGGAGCCCGCGATCGCGCGTCCGCACCGGACCCGCGAGCCCTCTCCCGCTTGTCCTGCTGGCCGTTCCGCTCGCGCTCTCGTGCGCGCCCGCGGCCTCTGCGCAGACGCCCGAACTGGTGTTCCTGTCCAACATCACCGGGACCTCGGACGGCGACCGCGCCCTCACCACCATCGAGGAGCAGACCACGGCCACGCTGGATGCCCTGGGGGCGGAGCTCGCCGGGCACGGGCTCGGATACGAGGACGTCGTTGCCGTCAACGTCTTCCTCCGGGACACGCGTCATTTCCAGGGGATGAACGGGGTCTATCGCACCTATTTCACGGAGAATGCGCCCACGCGCGCGACCGTGAGGGCGGACCTGCCAGATGTGGGCGCGCTGATTCAGATCTCGGCGGTGGCCACCCCGGACGACACCGAGGTCATTTCTCCGTCGGGGCTGCAGTCGCCGGCGCTGCCCTACTCGTGGGGGATCCGGGCGGGTGACGTCCTCTTCATCGCGGGCGCCACGAGCCGCGACCCCGACACCTACCAGCCGGTGCCGGGCGACGTGCAGGTGCAGACCCGGCGCGTTTTCGGCAACATCGGGATGATCCTCGAGTCGGCGGGCATGGACTACGGGGATCTGGTCAGCTGCCAGGTCTTCCTCGACGACGTGCGTCTCTGGGGCGACATGAACGAGGCCTACCGCGAGTTCGTGACCGCGGACGATCCCCCGGCCCGTGCAGCGGTGCGCGGCGGGCTCATGAATTCCGACTTCCTGGTCGAGATCCAGTGCGTCGCGGAGGCTTCCGACGCCCGCGCGGTGGTTCGTCCCGCAGGACAGGGTCCGGGTCGGGCGCCGCTTTCGCCGGCGATCGACACGGGCGAGCGGCTGTGGCTGTCGGGAATGCTGGCGGCGGGCGAGGACATTCCGGCGGAGACACGCAACACGCTGGACAGGTTGAATGCAACATTGGAAGCTGCCGAGTTGGATTTTTCCAACGTAGCCAACGTCTGGGTGTACCTCACGGACGTGCGCGACGCCGAAACGGTGCTGGAGATTCTGGGCGAAGTGATGCCCGAGGGGGCCCCGGAGCCGACCGTGGCGGGGCTGCCGCTCGTGGGCCGCCTCGGCGTGGAGATCCAGATGATGGCGGTCCGCTGACATGGGCATGAAGCCGAAGCCGCTCAGCGTGGCGTTGCTGGGCACCGGGCGCATCTCCGAGACCCAGTTGGCGCCGGCTCTGGCCTCGGCTTCCGGGCTTCGTCTGTGGAGTGTGCTGAGCCGGGACCGCGGGCGGGCCGCCGACTTTGCGCGACGCCATCGGGCGAGGTCGCGGGAGCCGGGCTACGACCGCCTGGATGAAATGCTGGCCGATCCGGGGCTCGACGCCGTGCTGATCGCGACGCCGGACGCCCTGCACGCCGACCAGGCGCTGGCGGCCATCGCGGCGGGCAAGCATGTCTTCGTGGAGAAGCCGATGGTGACCTCCTCGGCCGACGGACGGCGCGTGCTGGAGGCCGCCGAGGCCGCCGGCGTGACCGTGGGGGTCGCCTACCACCTGCGCTGGCACGGGGGCCACCGCGCCATGGAGCGGCTCATCAGCGGCGGGGCGCTCGGGGCGCTCCGGCACATGCGGGTGCAGTGGACCTGGCCCGCCCCCGACGACTCCAACTGGCGCGCGGGGTCGGATGTGGGCCGCTGGTGGAGTCTCGCCGGGGTGGGCACCCACTGCCTCGACATGATCCGCTGGTTCATGGTGCCGGGCTGCGGCGAGGTCGTGGAGGTGCGCGCGGTGACAAGCAACGCGGTGTGGGGCGGGTCCCGTGACGAGACGGCCCTGGTGGCACTGACCTTCGAGTCGGGCGCAACCGCGGAGTTCTGCTCCTCGGTGCAGTTCGAGTCGCCCTCGCGGGTGGAGGTCTACGGCGACCAGGGATACGTCATCGGCAACCACACCCTGGGGCCGCGGGGTGCGGGCACGGTCTTCACCAGGGCCGGGATGGTGCCCTACGTGGTCCAGAACCCCTACGTGGGCGAGCTGGCGGACTTCGCCGCGGCGGTGCGAAACGGCCGCCCCCCGGCGGTCGACGCGCGCGAGGGCCTCCGAAACGTGGAACTGCTGGAGGAGATCAACTGATGGAAGGGAAGACAGGACCAGCCCGCACGGGCGCATGCGCACCCGCAGCCACCGCCCTGGCCATCGCCCTGGCCGCCACTGCCTGCGACGTCCCTGCCCCCGCCCCCATCGACGTGGTGGAGGCCACCATCGCGGGGGTGCAGGAGGCGATTTCTTCGGGCGCCACCACCTGCCGCCTGGTGGTGGAGGCCCACCTCGACCGCATCGAGGCCTACGAGGAGCGCATCAACGCGATCACCGTCGTGAACCCCGCCGCCCTCGACCGCGCCGACGAGCTGGACGCGGCGCTGGCCGCCGGCGAGGAGCCGGGCCCCCTCTTCTGCGTGCCCGTCCTGGTGAAGGACAACTTCGACACCCACGACATGGTGACCACGGCCGGCTCGGTTGGCCTCGCCGCGAGCGTGCCGCCCGACGACGCGTTCATGGTGCGCCGCATCCGCGAGGAGGGCGCCATCGTGGTGGCCAAGACCAACATGGCCGAGTGGGCCTTCAGCCCGCGCCAGTCGGTGAGCTCGTCGTTCGACACCACCCGCAACGCCTACGCGCTGGACCGCGTTCCGGCCGGGTCGAGCGGGGGCACCGCCTCGGGGGTCGCGGCCAGCTTCGGCCTGATCGGGCTCGGCAGCGATACCGGCAACTCCATCCGCGGCCCCTCCTCGCGCCTGGCGCTGGTCGGCATTCGTTCGACCATCGGCCTCACCAGCCGGGACGGCGTGGTTCCGCTTGCCTTCGACCGCGACATCGCCGGGCCGATGGGGCGCACCGTGGAGGACGTGGCCCGGCTCTTCAACGTGGTGGCGGGCTACGACCCGGCCGATCCCTACACGGAGGCCGGGCGGGGGCGCCAGGAGGACGACTACACCGGCTTCCTCGACCCGAACGGTCTCGAGGGCGCGCGCATCGGGGTCCTGCGGGCCCTGGTCGACACCGAGGACGCGGACGAGGAGGTAGTCGCCGTCTTCGAGAACGCGCTGAGCGAACTGGCCGGGCTCGGTGCCGAGATCGTCGACCCCCTCGGCTTCGACCTGCAGGCGCAGCTGGAGCGCGAGGGCATGTCGTGCCGCCGCTTCCGCTACGACATGCATGTCTACCTGCGGTCGCTGGGGGACGCGGCCCCGTTCACCGACGTGCTGGCCGTGCTCGAAACCGGGGAGTTCGGGGGCGATGCGGAGAGCGGGCTGCGCCGGTCGGAAGGCATGCCGCTGGATGTCCCCCCGGCCGAGTGGGATCCGCCATGCCCGGACTACCTCGACAACGAGCAGCGGCAGGGCTACCTGGCCGACCTGACCGAGGCCATGGATGCCGCCGGGGTGGACGCCGTCGTCTATCCCACCTGGCTCAGCCCGCCCGCGCACATCGACCGCGGCAACGAGGAATACAGCGGCGACAACAGCCAGCGGGTCGCGCCCGCCACCGGGATGCCCGCTATCACGGTGCCCATGGGGTTCACCGAGGGCACGCACCCCGCGGGACTGCAGATTCTGGCACGCCCGTACGACGAGGGCCTGCTCTTCCGCCTCGCATACGCGTACGAGCAGGGGACGCGCCATCGGCGCCCGCCGCCGGGATTCCCATCCTTGACCCAGGCTGGGTCCTAGGTAGTCATGATTATGACTAATCGATGCCCACACGGGGAGAAGAGTAGTGGTTGCCGTTAATGTGCACGAAGCCAAGACGCATCTGTCCCGGTTGTTGGCGAGGGTGGAAGAGGGCGAGGAGGTCGTAATTGCCCGAAATGGCAAGCCGGTCGCCAGGCTCGTTGCGCACCGGAGCGGAAAGGGCAGACGACGCTTCGGCGCCCTTCGGGGGCGGCTCGTCGTTGACGACCGCTTCTTCGATCCCCTGCCGGAGTCCGAGCTGGCGTCGTGGGAGTCCTGAGGACCCTTGCGGATTCTCCTCGATACGCACGCGTTCCTGTGGTGGCTTGCCCGCATGTTGATCGCCCAATCTCTCGCCCACGACCTCCCGCTCGTTTCCATCGAGTCACTCTTCGACGGATATGGCATCCGGCGCATCTGGTAGCAGCGCCCGGCGCGGTCTGGAAGGCCTGAGGTGAGCGCAGGATGATTCGCCGCGTCCTCGAGCGCACGTTCGGCTACTCCGGGTTCAGGGGACAGCAGGAGGAAGTCATCCGCCACATGGTGGACGGGGGCGACTGCCTGGTGCTCATGCCCACGGGCGGCGGCAAATCGCTCTGCTACCAGATTCCCGGCATCGTGCGCGAGGGCACCGGGGTCGTGGTCTCGCCGCTCATCGCCCTGATGCGCGACCAGGTCGAGGCGCTCCGCCAACTGGGGGTGCGCGCTGCCTGCCTGAACTCCTCCCTCTCGTACCGGGAGGTGCTGGAGGGGGAAGCCGCCGTGCGCGCGGGGAAGCTGGATCTGCTCTACGTCGCCCCCGAACGCCTGCTCGGCGAGCGCACGCTGAACCTCCTGGCCGAGGCGCGGCTGTCGCTTTTCGCCATCGACGAGGCGCACTGCGTGTCGCAGTGGGGGCACGATTTTCGCCCCGAGTACCTCCAGCTCTCCGCCCTGGGCGAGCACTTTCCCGACGTGCCCCGCATCGCGCTCACCGCCACCGCCGACGAGCTGACCCGGCGCGAGATCGTCGACCGCCTGGGGCTCCGGGGCGCCCCAGTCTTCGTGAGCGGCTTCGACCGCCCGAACATCCGCTACAGCGTTGTCCCGAAGAACAATGCGCGCGCCCAGTTCCGGCGCTTTCTGGACCGGCGTCACCGGGGCGACGCGGGCATCGTCTACTGCCTGTCGCGCAAGAAGGTGGACGCCACCGCGGAATGGCTTCAGGGCGAGGGAGTCGACGCCCTCCCCTACCACGCGGGGCTCGGGGCCGCCGAGCGCCGGCGCAACCAGGACCGCTTCCAGCGCGAGGAGGGCGTGGTCATGGTGGCGACCATCGCCTTCGGCATGGGCATCGACAAGTCCAACGTCCGCTTCGTGGCCCATCTCGATCTGCCGAAGAGCATCGAGGCCTACTACCAGGAGACGGGCCGCGCGGGCCGCGACGGGCTCCCCGCCAGCGCATGGATGGTGTACGGGCTGCAGGAGGTCGTGACCCTGCGCAACATGGTGGAGGGATCGGACGCCGGCGAGGCGCGCAAGCGGCTGGAGGTGCGCAAGCTCGATGCGATGCTGGGCTACTGCGAGCTCACCACCTGCCGCCGCCAGACCGTGCTCGCCTACTTCGGCGAGACCATGCCCGAGCCCTGCGGCAGCTGCGACAACTGCCTGACGCCGGTCGATACCTGGGATGCGACCGAGGCGTCCCGGAAGGCCATGTCGTGCGTGTATCGCACCGGTCAGCGCTTCGGCGCCGCGTATCTCATCGATGTCCTGCGGGGCAGGGAAACGGACCGCATCCGGCGCTTCGGGCACGACCGCCTTCCGACCCATGGGGTTGGCGCCGACCTGAGCCCGTACGAATGGCGCTCGGTGTTCCGCCAGCTGGTCGCCCGCGGCCTCCTCTGGGTCGACATGGCCGGATTCGGCTCGATCCGGCTCACGGACGAGAGCTGGCCCGTGCTGAGGGGCGAGACGCCGGTGCACATGCGGCGGGACGTGCGCCCGCCGGCTGCCGCGCGCAAGCGCAAGCCCCGGGCCGAGCAGCCACCCCCCGATCCCGCAACATGGGACGAGGGGCTGTGGGAGGCGCTGCGCGCGCATCGGCTGGAACTCGCGCGGGCGCAGGGCGTGCCGCCGTACGTCATCTTCCACGACGCCACCCTGCGCGAGATGGTCGAACGCCGTCCGGGTACGCCGGAGGAGCTGGCTGGCATTACCGGGGTGGGCGAAACCAAGCTGGAGCGTTACGGTGAAGACTTCCTGGGCGTGATCGCGAAGGCGGAGCGAGGGAGCGAATGAGATACGACTACCACGCGTTGCGCGGCGATTTCTTCGGCGGGGTCACCTCGGCCATCGTGGCGCTTCCGGTGGCGCTGGCCTTCGGCGTGGCGTCGGGGCTTGGCGCGGCCGCCGGCCTCTACAGCGCGATCGCGGTGGGCTTCTTCGCGGCGGTGTTCGGCGGCACGCGCTCGCAGATCTCGGGTCCCACCGCGCCCATGACCGTCGCCATGGCGGCGATTCTCACCACGCACTCCGCCACGCTCGCGGAGGCCATGATCGTGGTGATCATGGCGGGGCTGCTGCAGATCGCCATGGGCGCGCTCAGGATCGGCCGCTTCGTCGCGTACACGCCCGCCGTGGTCGTGTCCGGCTTCATGTCAGGGATCGGCATCATCATCATCCTGATCCAGAGCATGCCGTTCCTCGGACTGCCCCCGGCCGCCGGTGGAGCGATGGGTGCGTTGCGGGCGCTACCGGACGCGCTGGCCAACCTCGACCCGGGCGCGGTGGCGGTCGCCGTGATCACCCTGGCGGTCGCGGTGGTCTGGCCCCCCCGGCTGAGGAAGCTGGTCCCGCCGCCGCTGGTGGCGCTGGTGGCGGGCACGGCGGTCGGAGTTCTCTGGATCGGCGGCATCCCGGTCATCGGCGAGATCCCCACGGGGATGCCGACGCTTCAGTTCGCGCTTCCCTCAGCGGCGTTCCTGGTGAGCGCCCTGCAGCCGGCCCTGATCCTCGCGATCCTCGGCTCCGTCGACAGCCTCCTCACGTCGCTGGTGGCGGACTCGATCACCGGCACCCGCCACAGGGCCAACCGGGAGCTGATCGGGCAGGGCATCGGCAACATCGCGTCGGGGCTCATCGGCGGGCTCCCGGGCGCCGGGGCGACCATGGGCACGGTGGTCAACATCCGCGCCGGGGGCAGCACTCCGATTTCCGGTGCCCTGCGCGCGGTGCTGGTCCTGGCGCTGCTCCTGGGGCTCGGCCAGTACGTGGAACCGATCCCGCACGCGGTCCTCGCGGCCATCCTGGTGAAGGTGGGATGGGACATCATCGACTGGCGCGTCCTCGTCCGCGTCCATCACCTGCGCCGCGAGCACATGATCGTGATGCTGGTCACGCTCGGGCTGACGGTGTTCGTGGACCTGATGACGGGGGTCGCGATCGGGCTGATCGTCGCGGGCATGGCGCACTCCAGCCAGCTCGAGCACCTGGAGCTGGACAGCGTGGTGTCGGTGCCTCTGCTCGACCAGATGTTCTTCGGCGAACACGAGGATCCGGCATTGCTGGACTGGTACTCGGCACGGGTGGGGCTGGTGGCCCTCAAGGGGAGCTTCACCGTGGCCTCCGCGCACAAGCTGGTCGCCGTGATCGGGGGAGACATCAAGGAGCACGAGGTCACCATCTTCGACTTCACCAGCGTGACCTACCTCGACGACAGCGCCGCCATGCTCATACGCCAGCTCCTCGATGTCGCCGAGCGCGAGGAAACCGACGTCATCGTGATGGGCCTTTCGGGTTCGCCGGCCGAGACCCTGCGGACCCTCGACATCCTGGACGGAGTGCCCAGGAAGCAGAGAGTGAGGACGCTCGACAGCGCGCGTGATGTCGCGATCGAACTCCTCAAGAAGCGCGATTCGGGTGCCGGGCAGTTGATCGGCTGAAGGTGGTCTAACCTCCCGGCGGCCAGCTCGGCAGCGCCCGCCCTGTGGTCCACGGCACGCCCGCTTCCTCCAGCCGCCCCTCCAGCGCGGGAAGGTCGGTCTCAACCAGCCGCTGCAGCTCGGGATACATGGTGCTGAACGCCTCGCGCGCGACGCGGTACTGCTCCCGGTGGGTGCCCGTGGGTCCGTGGGTGCCGTTCCAGTGTCCGCGCACGACCTGGTTGACCCGCCCGGCGATCCCCGGCAGGTCGGGTTCGGCGCGCGAGGTGCGCGTGCGTGAACCGTCGAGGGCTTCACGCAGGTCGAGCAGGCGCAGCTCCAGCGCCCGCGCCTCCGCCATGAGGGCGGCCGGCGCGGCGGGCCAGCGCTCGAGTGCCTGCTGGACCGCGCCAATGCGCTCGGCGGCCCCCGCGGCCGCGCGCTGCGAACCGGTGACGGCGCGCAGGAGTTCTCCGGTCTCGCGCTGGAAGGCGAGCACGACCGCCCGGTCCTGGGCGGCGATGGCGGGCTTGGTCAGCGGGGCGATCTCGAAGGGCACGGGACCGGCCAGTTCGGTCACCTCGCCGTCCACACGTTGTGCCAGCGACACCGTGTAGCTGCCCGGGAGAGCCATCGGCCCGTTGCCGCCCCCGAAGCCCCCGAAGCCGCCCCCGCCACCTCCGCCGGTGACGGGCGTGTACGCGGGGTAGCGGTAGTTCCAGACCGCACGGTGAACGCCGCGCGACGTCGAGCCGTTGACCACGTTCACCACCTGTCCGCCCTCATCGCGCACGGTCAGATACACGCGCGGCGCCTCCTCGCGGTCCTCCTCCATCAGCTCTTCCCACGACGGATACGGGGTGTCCTCGCCCCGGCCGGCGGCCCGCCGCTCCTCGGCCTGCCTCTCGGCCCGCCGGGTGCGCAGCGTCTCGCCGACCCAGTACGTGAAGGTCACGCCCAGCTCCGGATTGTCGGCCGCATAGAAATCGGCGCCGTTGGCCCCGCCCGGGTTCCAGGGCACGTACATGTCGCCATCGGCCACCTCGAAAAGGTGACCCGCGGAGGCGAGGATGGGCTGCGACCCGCGCGCCAGCTCCCGCAGCGGCGTATAGTCGTCGATCACGTAGAAGCTGCGCCCGAAGGTCGCCGCCACCAGGTCGCCCTCCCGCTGCTGGATCTCCAGGTCGCGCACCGGAATCGTGGGCAGCCCGCTGTCGAACTCCATCCACGACTCGCCCCCGTCCACCGACACGAAAGCCCCGAATTCCGCCCCCAGGAAGAGCAGGTCGGGCTCGACATGGTCCTGAACGATGGAGAAGGACGGGCTGTTGTCCGGCAGCCCGCCGGTGATCGCGGTCCAGCTGCGCCCGCGGTCCTCGGACTTCAGGACATAGGGCCGGAAGTCGCCGCGCTTGAAGTTGTTCACCACGGCAAAGACCGCGTCCGGATCGTGCAGCGAGGCCTCGACGTCGTGCACGAAGCTGGTGTCCGGAACGCCCGGCAGGCTCGCGATCTCGCGCCAGGTCTCGCCTCCGTCCTCCGTGACCTGCACGAGGCCGTCGTCCGTACCGACATAGATCAGTCCCTCGACCAGCGGCGACTCGGAGATGGCCACGATGTGGCCGAACACCGACGTCGACCGGTTCTTGCCCACGGCGTCGACGCTCCACACGCGTCCCATCACCTCCAACTGGTTGCGGTCGATGTTGCGCGACAGGTCCCCGGAGATCGCGCGCCAGCTCGAGCCCTGGTCGTCGCTCCGGAAGAGGATCTGGGCCCCGAAGTAGAGCCGGTGATTGTCGTGCGGCGACATGATCAGCCCCGCATCCCAGTACCAGCGCAGCGGCGGTCCGCCGGGATCGGCCTGGGGCTGAATGTCGAGCCGTTCCTTGCTTCCCCGGTCGAAGCGCGACAGCACGCCGTGCTGCAGCTGCGAATAGATGATGTCGGGATTCTCGGGATCGATCACCGGATCGAAGCCGTCGCCTCCCAGCGTCACATACCAGTCGGAGTTGCGGATGCCGCCCCCCAGCGTCTGCGACGGCCCGCCCATGGTATTGTTGTCCTGCGTCCCCCCATAGACATAGTAGAAGGGCTCGTCGTTGGAGGTCGCGACCTTGTAGTACTGGGTGAGGGGAAGATTGGTGAAGTGGCTCCAGTTCTCCCCGAAGTCGAAGGTCTCGTACAGTCCGCCGTCGTTCCCCAGAATCAGATGCTCCGGATCGTCCGGGTCGAATGCGATGGCGTGATGGTCGACGTGCACGCTTTGAGTGGGCAGCCGGCTCCAGGTCTCGCCCCCGTCGTCGGACATCTCCAGGAAGGTGTCCATGGCGTAGATGCGGTCGAAGCGATGCGGGTCGGCATAAAGCTCGTGATAGTACATCGGCGCGGTCGACTGGTAGCGCGAAGTGCGGCTCCAGTTCTCGCCCATGTTCTCCGAGCGGAAGGTCCCGCCGTCGTTCCCCGACGCCTCGACAATGGCGTAGAGGACATCCGGGTTGATCGGCGAAATGGCCATCCCGATGCGTCCCTTGTCCCCGGAGGGGAGCCCGCGGTTGATGGCCCGCCAGGTCTCGCCGCCGTCGGTGGACTTGTGGATTCCCGAGCCGGGACCCCCGTCGATCATGGTCCACTGGTGCCGGCGCCGCTGCCACGAGGACGCGTACATCACATCCGGGTTGCGCGGATCGAAGTAGACCTCGTTGACCCCCGTGTGCTCATCGATCTCGAGCACCCGTTCCCAGCTCTCGCCGCCGTCGCGCGTCCGGTAGAGTCCGCGCTCGCCGCCCGCGTTCCAGAGCGGCCCCTGCGCCGCTACGAAGACGGTGCGGGAATCGTCCGGATGCACGGCGATCATGCCGATGTGCCTGGAGGTCTCGAGTCCCATGTTCGTAAACGAGCGCCCGCCGTCCGCCGACTTGTACACGCCGTCGCCGTAGCCTACCGAGCGCTGGCCGTTGTTCTCGCCCGTACCCACCCAGAGGGTCAGGTGGTCGTTCGGGTCGAGCGCGATGGCCCCGATGGAGTACGAGCCGTAGTCGTCGAAGATGGGCGTCCAGGTGGTCCCCGCGTTGGTGGTCTTCCAGACGTTCCCGGAGGAGGCGGCCACGTACCAGGTGCTGCGGTCGGTCGGGTCGATGGCGATGTCGGCGACGCGTCCCGATGCGACGGCGGGCCCGATGCTCCGCCACCTGAACGACGAGAGCAGGCCGGAGTTGAGTTCCGCCGGGCCGTCGTCGTCGGATTCCTGGGCATGGAGCCCGCCGGGCACGCCCCCCGCGGTGGACGCCGCAGGCAGCAGTGCCGTTAGCAGAATCAGGGTCGACACCGCAGAGATGCAGCGGAGGCAGACGCGGCCTGAGTGCGACAAGGCTTGACGGGTGCGGAGACGGCGGTCGTACATCGTGGGATCCTCGGGCGGTAGTGTGTAAGGACGGGGAAAGTGTACCGTTTTCACCGGCTGTGGAGTAGGGGCGCCGGGACGGCGATTTGGGACATCGGTTCCCCTGCTGGACATGCACGGACTCGTCCGCGTTGGGCTGGTGCGGTGCCGCGCGCCATGGACGCCGCTCGTCCCGACCGCCAAGTTGCCCGGAACCGCATCAGTCTTCGACGAGGGATGGTGAATCATGTCGGCCAGGGTGCTCCGCCGCAGTGTCATCGTGCTCATTCTCGCATTCGCGAGCCCCGCCCTGTTCGTCGGCCCCGGTCCGGAGGGAGGCATCGCGACACCGGCGGCGCCCCTGGCCGCCCAGACCCCCGAACAGCGCTACACCGACTGGACCCGGCTGGAGTTCCGGGCCCAGGAGTACGCGTACCGCCGCGCGCGCATACTGGACGGCCTGCGCGCCAGCGGGGGCGGGCTCCTGCTCACGCCCTCCTCCGACGGGCTCACCCACGGCGAGACCTTCCGCCAGCTCGAGGACTTCTGGTATCTGACCGGCCTCGAGATCGTACAGTCCATGCTGGTTCTGGATGCCGAGCGGGACCGCTCCATCCTCTTCATGCCCCGGCGGGATCCGCGCTTCGACAATCGGGGGCGGCCCAACGACTTCCCCGGGCGCCCGCTGCTCGACGACTATCAGCTGCGCAGCATCGCGGGCATCGACGAGTACCGGGACATCGACGACTTCGGCGACTTCCTCCGGCTTCGGGTGCGCGGCGGAGCGACCCTGCGGGTGAACGCGGGCTCGACCGGGGAGATCACGCCCCCGGAAGTGCCGCTGGTCGGCGGCCTGGACCCGCCGGCATCGCTGATCCTCCGGCTCAGCACCGACCATCCCAATGCGCAAATCGTCAATGCCTTCGACGTGGTCGCCCGCCTGCGCATGATCAAGACCCCCGCCGAGATCGATCACATGCGCGTCGCCGCCGATGCGACCATGGCGGGGATCCAGTCGGCCGCCTGGCGCATCCGTCCCGGGGTCGACGAGCGCACGCTTCAGGGCGAATTCGAGAATACCTGCCGCACCTTCGGGTCCCAGGCGCTGCCCTTCACGCCCATCATCAAGTCGGGTCCCAACAGCCTCTGGCCCTGGCGCGTGCTGGCCGCCCACTACGACCGCCGCAACCGCAGAATGGAGGACGGCGACCTGGTCATCTTCGACGTCGGATGCGAGGTGGACGGCTACATCAGCGATGTCGGGCGCACCTTCCCCGTAAACGGGACCTTCACGGACATTCAGCGGGAGAAGCTGCTGGTCAGCACGCGGGCCGCCGACGCGATCATCGAAGCCGTCAGGCCGGGCGTCACCCTGCGCGACCTCACCAGCGTGGCCTACGCGACATGAGCATTCCGATTCCCATGTCGTTGTGATCGTTCAGCTTACGGGATTGGTCGGTCGGGTTCCCGCTGAATGATTCCCGCCGATTTGGATTGGGTCAGGCGCGGACCCTCGGGCGGCTGTCCAGAGCCT
>JAJDXG010000046.1 GCA_022823365.1 Gemmatimonadota bacterium | reverse complement strand
AACCCCGCGCTTGTTCTGGGCCTGCTGGTCGTTGACCCGTAATAACTTCCGCGCCGGGGGGGGGGGGCGCGCCGACGACGCCCCCAGCACCGTGGCGGCCGAGCCCTTGATCGAGGTCAGGGGGCCCTGGAGCTCGTGGCTGACCATGCCCAGGAACTCGGCCCGGAGCACCTCGAGCTCCTCCAGCGGCGTCAGGTCCTGCATCGTGACCACCACCGACTCGACCTCCCCCGCCTCCGAACGGATGGATGTCGCGTTGATCAGGGTCGTGATCCTGCGGCCGTCCGGTGCCTCGAGCACGATCTCCTCGACCCGCACCGTCTTCGCCTCCCGCAGCACCTCCTTCAGGGGAAGTCGGTCGAGCGCCATCTTGCGCCCGTCCGCGCGCCGCACGCGCAGCACCTTCAGCAGATCCTCGGGCGACTGGTCCGGCAGGCACAGGGCACCCACGATTCGCCGCGACTCGGCGTTCAGAGACGCCAGCGCCCCGCTTTGGGCGTCGAACACCACGACGCCCACCGGCGCCGTATCGATCAGCGCTTCAAGGTCGGAGCGCGCCCGCTCGACGTCCTGGTAGGCGCGCGCATTGGCGATCGCGGCTCCGGCCTGCGAGGCGAAGAGCGCAAGCACCTCCTCGTCCTCGCGCGTGAACTCCCGGAGGCCCTCCTTGTCGGCGAGGTAGAAGCCGCCGACACGCTCGCCCCGGTGCCGGATCGGCATCCCCAGGAAGCTCCGCGCCAGCGTCGGGTCCTCGGGGAAGCCGAGCGAGCAGAGGTAGGCCGCCAGGTCCCTCAGCCGGAGCGGACCGGGCATTTCGCGCAGGTGCTCCCACAGCCGGGGACCGTGGGGGTGTTCCCGAAACCGGGCGTGTTCTTCGGTACCCGATGAGACGAGATCCCGCAGGCGGCCCGAATCGTCCATCGTCGTGATGAAGGCGCCACCCGCGCCGGTAAGCGCCCGCGTGCTCTCCGCCACCTCGCGCAGGACCGTGTCCACGTCCAGGCTCTCACTGATCTGCAGACTCGCCTCGCTCAGCCTCGTGAGCCGCTTACGCAGCGCGCGGACCTCTCCGCTCAGTTCCTCGACTGTCGGCATGCTCTCCCCTCCTTCCCCCCGGTCCCGCAGGACGCGTACCGCTTCGATGATGTCATAACTGATAGCTTATAATATATCTGTTATCCTAACCGCTTTAAACACAAATAACGAGCTACTCGGCCTCTTGATTATCGAGATTTTGGTGATAGTATGATTTGCCAAGGCCAAAACTCGACGCAACCACCCCAACGAGAAAACGAGAACCATGCCTGACCAGAACCCGCCGCCAGCACCGGAGGAACCTGCCGGACCAGGCTCCCGCGCCAGCGCCCCGACAGGAGGCATCCTTCGCCTTCTCGCATCGCTTGCCGCGCTGGCCATCGGCGTCGCCGCGCTGAGCGCGCACAGCATGTTCCTGAAACTCGACAGCTTCTTCCTGGAGCCGCACTCGACCAACGTGGTCCTGCTCATGAACGGCGAGTTCGACGAAGGCCTGGAGCTGATCACCCGCGACCGGATGCTCGATGTGAGCGTAGTCGGTCCCGATGGCGTCAGGCACCCGCCCGTTGCGGCCTGGGCGGACTCTTCAATCTGGAACCCCGACAGCCTGGACACGGCCGTCCTGACATTCCAGACCGGCGAACCCGGCACCTACGTGATCGGTGTCTCGACGGCGCCGCGCATCATCGCGCTCACGGCCGAGTCGTTCAACGGCTACCTGGCCCACGACGGACTGCTTGATACGATCGAGCGGCGCCAGGCGGCGGGCATGATGGACGACGATGCCCTCGAGTTCTACAGCAAGCACGTAAAGGCCCTGGTGCAGGTCGGCAGCGCCCGTAGCGCCGAATGGGCGACCGTACTCGGCTACCCTGTGGAGTTCGTGCCCCTTGAAAACCCGTACGAGCTTTCGGTCGGCGACGAGCTGCGGGTCCGTTTCATGCGCGAGGGCAGACCGGTCGCGAACCATCTCGTCTACGCCAGCCACGATGGTTATCACGCGCATGAAGCGGAGGGCGAGCATGCCGAAGCGGTCGCAACGCGGACGGATGCCGATGGCGTGGCCACGATCCCGCTGAGCAGTGCCGGACGCTGGTACGTGCGCACCATCCACATGGTGGAGACAACGAACGAACCCGACCTCGACTACGAGTCCAACTGGGCTACCCTGACTTTCGAGATGAGGTAGGCCTGGCCATGGGCGCTTGTTCATGCGCCCCGGATGCTCGGCGACTGGAAGGACCCTGCGCGGCGGAGGCGTCGTTCTTATCGTACCCCTGCCCGCCTCCGGTCGATAACGCTCGCCCTCCGCCACGCCGTGCCCACAGCACACACTCCCGACACCCTTCCCGGCCTCCTCGCCCGACAGGCCGCGCGCCACCCCGACGAGGTCGCGCTGCGCGAGAAGGAGTTCGGGATCTGGCAGGAGATCACCTGGGCGGAGTACCTCCGCCGGGTGCGCGCCTTCTCGCTGGGGCTGACGGCGTTGGGAGCCGAAGAGGGGGACCGCATCGCGATCGTCGGCGACAACCGGCCCGAGTGGACGATCGCCGAGCTCGCCGCCCAGGCCGGAGGCGTCCTGCCCCTCGGGCTCTACCAGGACTCGATCGCGGGCGAGCTGGCGAGGATGCTCAAGGCCGCCGAGGCTCGCATCGTAGTGGCCGAGGACCAGGAGCAGGTCGACAAGGTGCTGGAGGTGCGGGACCAGATGCCCGGGCTCAAGTACATCATCTACTACGACTCCCGGGGGATGTACGGCTACGAGGCCCCCGGACTCATGTCCTTCGAGGAGGTCGAGGCGCTGGGGGAACGGCGGCACGAGCGATCGCCGCACGAGTTCGGCCGGCGACTCGCCGCGGTCCGGCCCGGCGACATCGCGCTGCTGTGCACGACCTCGGGCACCACCAGCATCCCCAAGCTGGCCATGCTCTCGCACGAAAACCTGATTGCCATGGCGTCGCAGCTGCGCACCGTGGACGCGATGAACCCGGGCGACGAGTTCGTCTCGTTCCTGCCTCTGGCCTGGATCGGGGAACAGATGATCGCCGTCGCGAGCGCGCTGCTGGCGGGATTCACCGTCAGCTTCCCGGAGGAGACGGCGACGGCGCGCAAGGACATGCGCGAGATCGGCCCGGCCTTCCTCATGTCGCCCCCGCGCATCTGGGAGAACATGGTCTCGGACGTGCAGGTCATGGCCGAGGACACCACCCGGCTAAAGCGCTGGTTCTACGGCTGGGCCATGAAGCAGGGGGCCGCGGCCGCCGAAGCGCGGTTCCGTGGCCGGCGTATCGGTCCGGTCGGCCGCCTGACCCACCGCCTGGCGGACTGGACTGTCTTTCACCCCCTTCGCGACCAGCTGGGCCTCAGCCGGGTGCGGTGCGCGTACACGGGAGGCGCGGCGCTGGGGCCGGACGTTTTCCGCTTCTACCACGCCATCGGCGTCAATCTGAAGCAGCTCTACGGCCAGACCGAGGTGTCGGGGATTTCGGTGGTCCACCGGGACGATGACATCCGCTTCCAGACCGTGGGGGTGCCGCTGCCCCGCACCGAGATCCGGATTTCGGACGAGGGCGAGATCCTCTGCAGGAGTCCCGCGGTGTTCCAGGGCTACTTCCGCAACCCCGCGGCCACCGCAGAGACGCTTGAAGACGGCTGGCTGCGCTCGGGCGACGCCGGCTACTTCGACGAGGACGGGCACCTGGTGGTGATCGATCGCCTCGCCGACGTGATGAAGCTGCCGGACGGCAGCAACTTTTCCCCGCAGTTCGTCGAGAACAAGCTCAAGTTCAGTCCCTACCTGGCCGAAGCTGTGGTCTTCGGGGGTGGCGGGGCTCCGTTCGTGACGGCGATGGTCGCCATCGACATGGAGAACGCCGGGCAGTGGGCGGAGCGGCGCCGCGTTCCCTACACCACCTTCACCGACCTGGCGCGGCGGAGCGAGGTGTACGCCCTGGTCCGGGAGCATGTCGCCGAGGTGAACGAGGAACTGCCCGAGGCGGCCCGCATCCGCCGCTTCCTGCTTCTGCACAAGGAACTGCACGCGGACGACGCCGAGTTGACCCGCACGCGCAAGGTCCGGCGACGCCATATTGCCGATCGGTTCGCGGAGATCATCGCGGCCCTGCAGGGAGACGGCGAGTCGATCACGGTGGCGACCGAGATCACCTATCAGGACGGTCGGACCGCGGCGGTGGAGCACGATCTGCGCATCGAGACGATGGAGTGAGCAGGCCATGACCCGACCCGCCGTACGCCCCGCCGTTGCATGCCACCGCCCGCGCTCGCGGGCCCGTGAGCGCTGAATTCCATGGACATCTTCCTGCAACTGACCGTCTCGGGACTCAGCACGGGGATGATCTACGCACTGGCGGCGGCCGGCTTCGTGGTCATCTACAAGGCCAGCGACGTCATCAACTTCGCCCAGGGAGACCTGCTCCTGCTGGGGACCTACCTGATCTTCTTCGCGGTCGCCCAGACCGGGCTGCCCTGGAGCCTGGGGGTGCTGGTGACCGTGCTGCTGGCGGTCGCGGTGGCGCTGGCCATCGAGCGCCTGGTACTGCGGCCCCTGGTGGGCGAGCCCATCATCTCGATGATCATGGTGACCATCGGGCTGTCGTCGGTGCTCCGGGGGGCCATCAACGCCATCTGGGGACCCAATCCGCGCGCGTTCGAGTCGTTCCTGCCCGCGGGCGACCTCGTCATCGGGCCCGCGGTGCTCTCCGCGGCGCGGGTGCTCTCCATCCCCATCGCCCTGGCGGTGCTGGCGGGGCTCGGCCTCTTCTTCCGCTACACCCGCGACGGCATCGCCATGCGCGCCATCGCCGACGACCAGCAGGCGGCCCTCAGCATGGGGATCAGTATCCCTCGCGTGTTCGGAGTTGCCTGGGGGCTGGCGGCCGCCTCGGCGGCGATCGGGGGCATCATGCTGGGCAACATCGTGGGCGTGAGCCCCAACGTGGCGGCCATCGGTCTCCGCGTCTTCCCGGTGGTGATCCTGGGCGGGCTGGACTCGATCAAGGGGGCCGTTGTCGGCGGCGCGATCATCGGCCTGCTGGAGGTATACGTCGGCTTTTACGTGGGGCACGGGCTCAACCTGGTGGTCCCCTACCTGGTGCTCATCATGGTGCTGATGGTCCGGCCCTACGGGCTCTTCGGGAAGGAGATCATCGAACGCGTATGAGACTCTATCCATGAGCATGGAGTGCGGGGTCTTCCACACCCGCTACGAGTCCGACATGGGACTCCGTCCGCGGCCGGCGCAGCGGATCCGGCTCGCGGTTCTCGCCCTCTTCGTGCTCGTCTTCCCGTTCGTGGCCAGCACCTACTGGCTGGATCTGGCCAACCAGGTGGCCATCGCCACCGTGGGCGCCATCGGCCTCAACATCCTCGTGGGCTACACCGGCCAGATCTCGCTGGGCCAGGGCGCCTTCATGGCGATCGGGGCCTACACCGCGGGACTACTGACCCTCAACTTCGGGGTCCCCTGGGGCGCGAGCGTGTTCTGCGCCTGCATTCTCACCGCCGTGGCGGGCACCTTCTTCGGGCTCCCTTCCCTGCGCCTCAAGGGTCTCTACCTGGCCATCGCCACCCTGGCCGCGCAGGAGATCGTGGAGTGGGCGATGACCCACTGGACGACGGTCACGGGCGGGACCGAGGCCATCGTCGTGCCCGCCCCGCGCCTCTTCGGCCTCCGCCTGAACACCACCTTCAACTTCTACTGGCTGGCGGTACTCACGGCGGCCGGCACCGCGCTCTTCGCCGCAAACCTCTTCCGCAGCCGCATCGGCCGGGCCTTCGAGGCGGTGCGGGACCAGGACATCGCCGCGAGCGTCATCGGGGTGGACGTCTTCCGCACCAAGCTGCTGGCCTTCGCGACCTCGTCGTTCTTCGTCGGCCTCGCGGGGGCGATGATCGCATTCTACCGCAACATCGTCACCTGGGAGCGCTTCACGCTGAACACCAGCATCGTCTACCTGGCGATGATCATCGTCGGCGGCCTGGGCTCGATTCGGGGATCGTTTCTGGGCGCGGCGCTGATCACATTGCTCCCGGCGCTCATCACCAACCTGGGGCGTGCCATTCAGGACACCGCTCCGCAGGCAGCGTCACTTCTCCCCTACGCCCAGCAGGCGGTGTTCGGGATCGTGATCATCCTCTTCCTCATCTTCGAGCCCCGGGGACTGTCCAAACTGTGGGAGAACGTGAAAGACTACTTCCATGTGTGGCCGTTTGCGTACCGGCGCGGCGAGAGCCGGGCCAACTGAAGGAATGAGAAGATGAGCGAGATGGACTGCGTGCACGCCGGCAGCGGACGACGGGCGGAGGGATGGAGGAATGCGCCGGCTGAGGCTCGAGCGAAGGGGTGGGCTGCGGGCGTTGCGATGCTCGTTTGCGTTGCCTGCGGGAGCGACGGCGCCGATGCGGACGACAACAGCATCAGGGTGGGCGCGATCTTCGACCTGACCGGACCCACAGCCGACGTCGGCACCGACTACGGCGACGGCGTGCGCGCCTTCGCCGACTGGATCAACGGGCAGGGGGGCATCGAGGGGCGGCCCATCGACCTCATCTTCCAGGACTACGGATACCAGGTCGACCGGGCCGAGCAGCTCTACAGCCAGTTCGTGAGCGAGGGCGCGGTGATCTTCATGGGATGGGGCACGGGCGACACGGAGGCCCTGCGCATGCGCATCGCCGAGGACGAGATCCCGTTCAGCTCCGCGTCCCTTTCCCATCGCCTGGGCGATCCGGCCGAGGCCCCCTACAACTTCCTGCTGGCCACGACCTACAGCGACCAGTTCCGCATTGCCCTCGACTGGATCGCCGCGAACCACGGCGAGGGAACGCCCATCGTCGCGCTGATGCACAACGCGAGTCCCTTCGGGCTGTCGCCGGCGAACCAGGGCGGGATCGAGTTCGCCGAGGCGCAGGGAATCGATCTCACGCTCTACGAGATGCCGCGCGGGGCGGTGGACTTCACGGCCGAGTTCTCGCGCATCCGCCAGAGCGGCGCCCAGTACGTAGTCTTCCAGAACACGTCCGGGCCGGCGGCGGTGGCGCTCCAGAACGCGCGCAGCCTGAGCCTGGACGCCACCTTCTTCTGCCTGAACTGGTGCTCCAACGCGCAGGTCGTTCAGCTGGCCGGGGAGGCGGCCGAGGGGCTGATGGGGACGATGCCGTACGCGCCCCTGACGGTGGACGTGCCCGGGACGCGCGTGATCCACGACTATCTCGCATCCAGGGGCGAGTCCGCCGAGGGCAGGACAAATGCCTACACCCAGGGCTGGTGGACCTTCGCGGCATTCGCCGAGGGGATGCGCCGGGTGCTGGCGGCGGGCCAGGAACTCACCGGGGCGAGCATCAAGGCGGCGCTCGAGACGCTGTCCGACTACGACATGGGCGGGGTGACCGCTCCGGTGACCCTCACTTCCACGGACCACCGCGGCTCCAAGGGGTTGCGCATCTTCCGGGTGGAGGGCGGGGTCTGGGTTCCGTTCACGGACTTCATCCAGGCGCCGGCGTCCTGAGGGCGATGGGATGACGGATTCGGCCTTCGGTCGGCGCGGCGCGACGGAGTTGAATGGGCGCCCGGATGCAACGCCGCTCCTCAGCCTCAACAACATCGAAGTGCTCTACGACGATGTGATCCTCGTGCTGCGCGGGTTGTCGCTTGAGGTGGCCGAGGGGCGGATCGCGGCTCTGCTGGGCTCCAACGGCGCGGGCAAGACGACGACCCTCAAGGCCATCTCGGGGCTGCTGTACGTGGAGGATGGCGAGGTCAGCGACGGGACCATCGTCTTCGACGGCGAGGAGATCCAGGGGATGGACGCCCACCGCATCGTGGAGAAGGGCATCTTCCAGGTGCTGGAGGGACGGCGGGTCTTCGAGCACCTGACCGTGCGCGAGAACCTGCAGACGGGGGCGTACACACGCGGGACGCGGCGCGGCCTGAACGCCGAGACGGACAGGGTCTACCACTACTTTCCGGCGCTGGCCGAGCGGCGCGGGCAGCTCGCGGGCCATCTCTCGGGCGGCGAGCAGCAGATGCTGGCGCTGGGACGGGCACTGATGGCATCTCCGCGCATGATGCTGCTGGACGAGCCCTCGCTCGGGCTGGCTCCGATGTTGGTCGAGAACATCTTCGAGATCGTGCGGCGCATCAATCGCGAGGAAGGGACCACGATTCTGCTGGTCGAGCAGAACGCACGCATCGCCCTGTCGGTGGCCGACTACGGGTACATCATGGAGGGCGGCCGGGTCGTGCTGGAGGGCGCCGCCGGGGAGCTGCGGGCCAACGAGGACGTGAAGGAGTTCTACCTCGGGCTGGGCGATGGCGGGCGGCGGTCGTATCGGGACGTGAAGCACTATCGGCGGCGGAAGCGGTGGTTGTCGTGAAGGGAGAGCGGCGCGGCGACCCCCGCGTTCCCGCTGCAGCATGGAGATGCCCGTCGTGACGGGCAGGTCGACGGACTGGGACGCGCTGCAGGACAGGCTGGCCTCGCGCGCGGTCGCGTACGGGACCGGGCACAGCCCCGAGATCGGGCGCAGGCTTGCGGGCGCGGGGATGTCGGCAACGGACGTCGCGGGGGTCGCGGATCTGCAGGCGATCCCGGTTCTGGCCAAGGACGATCTGCCCGCCCTGCAGGCCGCCGATCCGCCCTTCGGGGGGATGCTCACGGTGGCGGCCGGGTCGCTCGCGCGCATCTACCGCTCGCCGGGGCCGATCAGCGACCCGCAGGGGGCCGGGGACGACTTCTGGCGCTTCGCGACGGCCCTGCGCGCCGCCGGCTTCCGCCCCGGCGATGTGGTGCTGAACAGCTTCTCGTACCACCTCACGCCGGGCGGCCTGATGCTCGACGGGGGATTGCGCGCGGTTGGGTGTGCCGTGATCCCCGGGGGCGTGTCGGCCACGACCGCCCAGATCAAGGCGGCGCGTGCGGTGGGCGCCACCGGCTACACCGGCACGCCCCAGTTCCTGCTGACCCTGCTCGAGCGGGCGGAGGAATCGGGCGAACCGCTCGAGTTCGACCGCGCACTGGTGACCGGCGCGCCGCTGCCACCCTCGTTGCGCGCCCGCCTGCAGGACGGCTTCGGCGTGGACGTCTACCAGGCCTACGGGACCGCAGACACCGGCCTGCTCGGCTACGAGTGCGCCGCAAAGGACGGGTGGCACGTGGCGCCCGAGGTGGTGGTCGAGGTTCTGGTGCCCGCCGACGACCGCCCGGCCGGGGAAGGAGAGGCGGGGCAGGTGGTGGTCACCAGCCCCAACGAGGTCTACCCTCTGGTTCGCTTCGGCACCGGCGACCTGTCTGCCTGGAAGCGCCCGCCCTGCTCGTGCGGCCGCCCCGGTCCCCGCCTGGCGGGCTTCCTGGGCCGGGTGGGGGAAGGCGTCAAGGTCAAGGGCATGTTCGTCCACCCCCGCGAGTTGACCGCGGCGCTGCGGTCCGACCCGGCCGTGGCGCGCTACCGGGCGGTGGTGTCCGCGGACGGGGCACGGGACGTGTTCACCGTGCTAGTCGAGGCGGCGCCCGGGGCCGTGGTGGACCCAATCACACTCGCCGCCTGCATCCGCGAGGCCGTGAAGATCCGCCCGGTCGTGGAGGTGGTGGGGGCGGGGGCCATCCCCGACGATGCGCGCTCGCTGGTGGACGCACGGGAGGAGTTGGCAACGGGTTCAAGCTAAACCCCGACGTTACGTCCGCGCCTGCGGCCAGTTCGCGTCCCCGGCCTACTCCGCCGGCGGGGAGAGGCGGTCGACCAGCCCGCTCACCCAGCGTCCCGCCAGGTCCTTGCAGCCCAGCCCGAAAGCCAGAGCCAGCGCAAAGCTGATGGCTCCGAGGATGATCAGGAAGGCATCGCCCACGAACTGGACCTGAAGCTGTTGCAGAGCCACCACCACGGAAAAGATGATGACTATGTACTGGACGAACTGCCCCAGCACCTCCGCCTGAGCGATGCCGGCGTTGCTGGCTACGGTGCGGACCGTAGCGGCCAGGAAACCGGCGGCCAGGATCCCCACGATCAAGACGACGATCGCCGTCACAACGGTGGGCAGGAAACCGACAAACCCCTGCAGCAACTGGGCGGTGGCGGTGAGCTGGAGCGCATTGAGGGCCGCGACCAGCACGACGAGCATGACAAGCCAATACGCGATGGCTCCCAACAGCCTGGAGAAGGTTCGCTGAATGCCTCCTCTGGACAGCATGTCCGCGAGCTGGACCCTCTCCGCCAGACTATCGGCCTTCACCGCCTCCAGAAGCCGGACGAGCACGGCCTGGATCACCTTCGCGATGATCCAGCCGCCGACGAGAATCGCAACTACGGCCAACAGGTTTGGTACGAAGCCGACCAACTGCCCGACGAAGGTGCGGACCGGATCCAGCAGGATCGCATTCCAATCCATTTCCATTTCGCCTGCCTCCATAGTCCAGGTGGAACCCTTCCTGATATACGGCGCACCGTGACAGCGGGCCCGGCTCATCCCACAACGGCCGACGGGGCCGGCGCCACCGTTGGTCGCCGGCGCGCGCCATCCGGGATGATGGAGTCATTATCGCGGGGAGCAGGCCCTGCCGCCAGCGCCCCATGAAGCCGGAGCCCTGCGCCATCGATAGACGCGTTGTTCCCCGGGCTCTAAATTGGACTTGCCCTCCGGCGCATGGTTGCGAGGGTGGTGCTCGCGATGCGGTTGGCCTTTCGGTCCCGGACCCGTTGCGGGCGGGACACCCGCTTCCCGGAGCCCTCAATGGTCGCGCCAACGGTAGCAAACACCGACGGTACTCCGCCTCGCGGAGTGGCGGCGAGTCGCGCATCCGGCCCCTCGGGCGAGCCCTCCGAATCCGGTCACGGCTTCGGCACGGCGCCGGTCTTCCTCGCGTCGATCAGCACGATCCTGGGCGCCATCCTCTTCCTGCGCTTCGGCTATGCCGTGGGCCATGTCGGCCTGTGGGGCACGATGATGATCATCGTCATCGGACACATGGTCACGATCCCCACCGTGCTGGCCGTTTCCGAAATCGCCACAAACCGCCGCGTGGCCGGGGGCGGCGCCTATTTCATCATCAGCCGCTCATTCGGCACCACCATCGGCGGCTCCATCGGAATCGCGCTCTATCTGTCGCAGGCGATCTCGGTCGCCTTCTACCTGGTGGCCTTCGCCGAAGCCTTCCAGCCGGTCCTGCAGTGGATCGGGGGCAGATTCGAGGTCGCCCTCGGTCTCCAGTGGGTGAGCGTTCCCGGCCTCGCCGTCCTGGTCGCTCTCATGCTGACCAAGGGTGCCGACCAGGGCGTGCGCGTGCTGTGGGTCGTCTGCGGCATCCTGGCGGCGGTCATCGGAGCCTTCCTGCTGGGATCGGGACCCGAGGAGATCCGGCCCGACGGACTCAATCTGACATCGACGATCGCCAACCCCGACGGGTTCGGAGTCGTGTTCGCCACCTGCTTTCCCGCCTTCACCGGCATGATCGCAGGCCTCGGGCTGTCGGGCGATCTGAAGAACCCGATGCGCTCGATCCCGCTGGGAACCATCGGGGCGACCTTTGCCGGCATGGCCGTCTACGCGCTGGTCGCGATCAAGCTCGCGCAGAGCGCCACGCCGGACGCCCTGGCCGACGACCAGTTCATCATGGCCCGCATCGCGCTCTGGGGCCCTTCCATATACATCGGACTCGCCGCCGCGGCCTTCTCCTCCGCGCTCGGCTCCATCATGGTCGCCCCGCGTACGCTGCAGGCTCTGGCCCGCGACCGCGTCTTCCCGGGCGGAAGGGTCAACCAACTCCTCGCCACCGGGCGGGGCGAGGCGGGTGAGCCCATTAACGCCACCTATGTGTCGGTGGCGCTGGCAGCCGTGTTCGTGGCGCTCGGCGATATCGATTTCATCGCCCAGATCCTGAGCATGTTCTTCATGGTGACGTACGGCACGCTCTGTTCCGTGGCGTTCCTGGAGTACTTCGCGGGGAACCCCTCGTACCGTCCGACTTTCCGCTCGCGCTGGTACATATCGCTGGTCGGGGCGGTGATGTGCGTGCTCATGATGATCCAGATGAGCGCCGTGTATGCGCTCCTGGCCATGGCGATCATGCTGGTCATCTACCTGGGGCTGAAGCGGTCGAGGCGCGGTGAACGCGATCTGGCCGCGATTCTACAGGGGGCGATGTTCCAGCTTGTCCGCAGGCTGCAGATCATGCTCCAGAAGAACCAGAGCGCGCAGCAGGACGGCGGGTGGCGCCCGTCGTTCGTGGCGCTCACGCAGTTCGGCGACCGCCGCGTGGCCCAGTTCGACCTGCTGCGCTGGATCTCCCACCGCCACGGCTTCGGCCACTTCGTCCAGCACATGAAGGGTGAGTATGCCCTGGACACGGAGCTGGCGGCCCGAGCCCAGCTCACGAAGCTGGTGAAGCGCTCCGACCTCAGCCGGGCGGGGACATTCGTCGACACGCTGATCGCGCCCTCCTTCGAGAACGCGGTCACGCAGGCTCTCCAGTACCCGGGGATTTCGGGGCTGCCCAACAACAGCATTCTGCTGGAATTCGACCAGGAGCATCCCGAGGAGATCCCGAGGCTGGAGCGGGCCATGCTCCTGGCGGCCTCATCCCGGTTCAACGTGGTGGTCCTGCGCTCCAGCACGTTCCGCTTCGGCTACCGTTCCTCGATCCATGTCTGGCTGACCCCGGAGACCCTGCCCAACGCCGCGATGATGCTGATGCTGGCCTACATCATCGTCGGTCATCCCGAATGGAGAACCGCCGAGATCCGCGTGTTCGCGTGCATCGGCACGGACGGGGATGCGCATGAGGCCGACCGGTTGTCCGCACTCGTCGATCAGGGACGCCTGCCCATCGGGCGAAAGAACATCGAAACGCTGCCGGTCGAGTCGCAGGCCAGGATCGAATCCGAAGTGGAGTACCGGTCCTCGGACGCGGACCTGGTGATCGCGGGGATTTCGGCGGAGCAGATGAACGGAGGAAGCCTGACCGAGGTTCTCCGGAGCCACAGGGCCGCGAACGACATCGTGTTCGTGCACGCCGTGGAAGAGATCGTCATCGACTGAGCCCCGAGGGCATCGAAACCCGGTTCCCGATCCGCCCGGTCCGTATTGCAGGATTGGTCCGCGATGCTTCAGAAGGGCCAGAACACCGGGATCACGAGCATGACCACCGCGAACACCACGGCGGTCAGGGGCAGGCCCACGCGCAGGTAGTCGGTGAACCGGTAGCCGCCGGGCCCCATGACGAGGACGTTGGCCGGGTGGGAAACCGGGCTGGCGAAGCTGGCCGACGCGGCCATCGCCGTGGCCATCATCAGCGGGTAGGGGGAGATGCCCAGGCTCTCCGCCGTGCCCAGCACGATGGGGGACATGAGGACCACGAGGGCCGCCGTCGGGATGACCTGAGTCGCCACGGAGGTAACGAGGAACAGGGCGCCCATGGCGGCGAGGGGCCCGAAGTCCCCGACCGTCCTCACAACCGCCTCCGCAAGGAGCGCCGAAGCGCCCGCGTCCTGCAGCGCCACCCCCAGCGGGAGCATCCCGGCGATCAGGAACACGGCCTGCCACTCGATGGACCGGTAGGCCTCCTCCATGGTCAGGCACCCGAGGAGGACCATTAGGGCGGCGCCTCCCACGGCCGCGATCGAGATCGGCAGCCACCCCAGCAGGACCGGCCCCAGCGTGACGGCCAGGATCAGGGCCGCGACCGGCGCCTTGCGACGGCGGGGCGGCGTCTGCACACCCTCGGTCAGCACGAGGAAGTTCGGATCCGAGGCGAGGACGCGGAGGTTCTCGCGAGGTCCGTGAACGAGCAGCGCGTCGCCGGAGCGCAGCGGCAGATCGCGCAGACCGGTTCGATGGGACCGTCCCTCGCGCCAGATCGCGAGCACCATCAGCCCGTACTTCCTGCGGAAGCTGAGCTGGCGGAGGGTTTGCCCTACGAGCCGCGTATGGGGTGAGAGGACGACCTCGGCGATCCCTATGTCCTCGGTCTCCAGGGCGGGCCTCTCCTCCGTCCCCTCGGCCTCGACCTCGAGCTCTCGCAATCCTTTCAGCGTCGACAACCCTTCGGGCCGGCCCCTCACGACCAACAGGTCGCCGGCCTGCAGGCGCTCGCCGGGCTCAGGCATCTCGATCGTTCGGCCTTCGCGACGGACGCTGACCACCCACAGCCCCAGAGAGGCGCCCAATCCGCATTCCTTCAGCGTCTGCCCCGCCAGGAAGGAGTCGCGGGGCACCCGAACCGCAAACAGTTCGTCCTGGAGGCTGTAGAGGTCGATGTGGTCGGCGGGAGCGACTGTCAGTGCCTCGTGTGCACCCAGGTCCTCGACCTTCTCGGGTGGACCCTGGACCAGCAGCGTGTCGGCGGGCTGAAGCTGCACATCCTGCAGGGGACTCGGCAGGGACCTCCCGTCTCGCTGGATCGCCATCACGCGAACCCCGAAGCGGACGGCGAAGTCCACGTCGCGGAGCGTGCGCCCCGTCAGCTCGGAGCCGGCCGGTATTCCGATCTCCGCGATTTCGAATTCGGGAGCGTCCAGCACCCGTACGCCCAGCCCCTCTTCCTCGATATCGAGCGCCGAACTGTCGCGCAGCCGGTCCAGCCGATCCATCGGACCCTGAACGACGATGCGGTCCCCCGCCCGGAGACGGAAGTCCGGGCCGGGCGAGGGTCGGGGCCGCCCGTCACGGATGACGGTGATGGCCTGAAGCCCGGCCACGGACCCGAGCCGGATCTCGCCGAGGCTCTTTCCCGCAAGCGCCGAGGCTTCGGGCAGCCTCAGGACCATGAACCGCTCGTTCAGCCCATAGATGTCCGGCAGCACCCGTTCATCGTCTCCTGCGGGACCCTCGACCCCTATGCGGCGCTCCGGCAGCAGCCTGGGAACGGCCACGAGGATGAAGACGAAGCCCGCCGCCATCACGAGCAGTCCCACCGGCGAGTAGTCGAAGAGGCCGAACGGCTCGAGACCCTCGTTGCTGAGCGCCTCCGCTACCAGAATGTTGGGAGGGGTGCCGATGAGGGTGGTCAAGCCACCCAGAAGGCACGCGTACGCGAGGGGCAGAAGAAGCCTCGAGGGCGGGATTCGGGTCTCTTTCGAGAGATCCATGATGACGGGCAGGAGGATCGCGGCCACGCCCACGTTGTTCATGAAGGCGGACGCCACGCCGGCGGTCGCCATGATCACCAGGATGATGCGGGTCTCGCTTCCGCCCGCGAAGCGTATGACCTGTCGCCCGACCAGGTTGGCAATGCCGGTGTGGGCGAGTCCCCCGCTCAGCACGAAAACCGCCCAGACGGTCACGACGGCCGGATTGGAGAACCCCGCGAGCGCCGCGGCCGGTTCGATGAGCCCGGTCACGGCGAGGAACACGAGGGTGAGGAGCGCGACCAGGTCCATGCGGAGTCGCCCGTGCATGAACAGGACGACGTCCACCACCAGAACCGCCAGCACGAGAACGAGGTCCAACGTCATCAGCCGGCCCTCCCGGACGGCGAATCCAGACTCAAGCGGAACCGTAAAGTCGTGATCGGCATTCCTTCGTTCCGGACCGATGTCGATAGCGGTCGTGTAGACGGTACCGTTTCCACAGGATGACAACCATGGCGCCGCTGTTGCAAACAGTTCCCATACTGGTCGCCGCCTTTGGTGGCGGCGGGACGATGTCGGCAGGCGCGCCCTCTCCGCAAGAGGCTCCGGCGAGCGGGTCTCCGGTGTTCTCGCTGTCGGGAGACCACCGCACCCGCTACGAGCGCCTGAGCAACCAGTTCCGCGCCGGTCTCGACGGCGTCGCCCGTGCGCTGATGCTCCGCACCCGGGTCTCTGCGGAGCTGGATGCGGGATCCTTCCGGCTGCGGGCCGAGCTGCAGGACTCGCGGTCACATCTGGCGGACTCCGTCGCGGCCGTCACGACCTCCATGGTGAACCCGCTGGAGTTGCTGCAGGCCCACGTCGAGATCGCGCTCGACGACCTCTTCCTGCCGGGAAGTCGGAGCGTCCTGCGCGCGGGACGCATAACCATGGACATCGGCAGCCGACGCCTGGTTTCGCGCAATCGATTCCGAAACACGTCCGACGGCTTCACCGGAATCGAATGGAGATGGACGGGTGCGGGCGAGAGTCGCGTGCGCGCGTTCTACACCCTGCCGGTCGAGCGACGTGTGTCGGGAAACATCCTCGACAACAGTCCGCGTCTCGACAAGGAATGGAGCAACGTACGGCTCTGGGGCGTTCATCTCTCGCGCCCTCGCCTTCCCTGGGGCGACCCGGGCGAGGTCTACTACTATGGCCTGGACGAGGCGGATGCTCCCGGACTGGCCACCGCCGACCGGCATCTTCACACCATCGGGGTCCGTTTCCATCGTCCCGCGACCATCGCCGGCTTCGACTTCGAGATCGAGTCCGCGTTACAGTTCGGCCGATCGCGCCCCTCGCGTTCCGCGGCCGTGGACCTGACTCACGTCGCCCATCTTCAGCACATCGGCGCGGGATATACGTTCGCCGCCCCCGGCACGCCCCGGTTGCAGCTTCAATTCGACCATGCCAGCGGTGACCGTGATCCGGCGGATGGCCGCAACAACCGGTTCAGCAGCCTGTACGGGTCGCGCTCGTTCGAACACGGACCCAGCGGCATTCACGGCGCCTTCGCCCGCTCCAACGTGACAACCCCCGGCGTGCGCCTGACGCTGGCGCCTCGGCCGGGCGTGAACCTGCTGGGCTCCGCGCGCGGCTACTGGCTGGCGTCCTCCGCGGACGAGTGGACGACCGCGGGCATTGCCAACACCGATGGCCGATCCGCGCGGTACGTCGGCACCCAGTGGGAGTTCATCGGCGCGTGGGAGCTGGGTGCGACCGGCGTCCGCGTGGAAGCAGGCCTGGTGCGACTCACCGCGGGCAGGCTGATGAAGAACGCGGGCAAGGGGGACGCGACCTACACCTTCGCGCAAACCACGCTGTCATTCTGAGCGCCGGGGATCCTAACTGGGCCAGAAGAGCGGAATGAAGAGCGTGGCCGTGACCAGCAGGATGAGGTTGAGCAGGCCGCCCACCTTCACGAAGTCCATGAAGCGGTATCCGCCCGGCCCGTAGATCATGACGTTGGTCTGGTAACCGAAGGGCGTGACGAAGGAGGCCGACGCCCCGAACATGACGGCGATGAGCAGCGCGTACGGGTTCACGCCGCCCTGCGTGGCCGCGAAGATCGCGACCGGGGTGAGCATCACGGCCGTCGCCGCGTTGGACACCACGGCGGTCATCACGGCGGTCAGCAGATAGAAGGCCGCGATCAGCCCGATCTCTCCCAGCGGCGACGAGAGGGTCACCACCCAGCCCGCGAGCAACTCCGCCGCCCCGGTGGTCTCGAGCGCCACGCCGAGCGGAATCAGGCCCGCCAGCACGAAGATGACCAGCCATTCCACCTCCCCGTAGATCTCCTCGATGTGCACACAGCGCGTGAACACCATCAGGACCACGCCGGTGAGCGCGGCCGTCATGATGTCGAGCACACCGAAGCTGGCACTGAGCACCACGCCGGCCATGATCGCTGCGGCCACGCCGGCCCGCGGCCTGTTGCCCGCGTCCGCCTTCACTTCCGCCAGCGGGACGAATCCGGGATCGTCGGCCAGGCGCTGGAGCGCGGTCGCCGTTCCGCGCACGAGGAGCAGATCGCCGACCCGGAACGAGATCCCCGCCAGCCTTTCCTGGACGGTGACACCGTGCTGCTGGATGGCGACCACCGCCGCATCGAAGCGCTGGGCGAAGTTCAGATCGCGGAGGGTGCGGCCCACGAGACTCGATCCCGGCGCCACGAGAATCTCGACCAGGCGGCCGCGCCCGCCCTCCTGGTCGAGTTCATGCTCCTTCCGTTCCCTCGGGGTATCGAGCCGCTGCCGGCGCGCGAGATCGAGGAGGCGCTCGGCGGGCCCCTGCACGTACAGGATGTCGCCCGGCCGTACGTGGCGGTCTCCGTGCGGCGCGGTGATCTCCTGTTCGCCCCGTTCGATGTCCAGCACCGTGACGCCATAGCGTTCGCCCCACCTCAGCTGGGCCAGCGAGCGGCCGTTCGCGGGCGAATCCTCCGGGACGTGCAGTTCCGTGACGAAGCGGCGGACATCGTACTTGGCGGACAGGTCCGGCGGCCGGAAGCGCCGCGGCAGCAGCACCCGGCCCGCGGTGAACAGATACAGCAGACCCACGGCCAGACTGATCAGCCCCAGCGGCGTGATCGAAAACATGCCGAGTGCGTCGTACCCGCGCCTCATCGCTTCGCCGTGCACGACCAGGTTGGTGGTGGTCCCCATCAGGGTGACCGTCCCCCCGAGAATCGAGACGAAGGAGAGCGGCATCAGATACCTGGAGGCCGGCTCCTCGGCCTGCTCGGCGAGCGCGAGGAACACGGGCATGAAGACCAGCACGACGGCGGTGGTCATGAGAAACGGGGAGAGGAACGCGCAGATGAGGCAGAGGACGAGCATGCGCGCGTACTTGCCGCCAAGAGGAGCGGTGCGCGCCCAGGCCCCGATGGCCGACACGAGACCGGTCTTGCGGAGCCCCAGGCCCAGCACGAGCATCGAGCCGACCGTCACGGTCGCACGGCTCGACAGGCCCGACACCGCTTCGGCCGGCGTGACGATGCCGCTCAGGAGGAGAACGACCGGGACCGCGATGGCAACCTGGTCCACCCGGATCCGGTCGAGGGCGAACAGAACGAGCGCCGCGACGGTCAGACCGAGCACGAATGCGATGTCGAAGGTCATCCCGCGTACCCACCTGTCGCCCGTTCCGGCGCTTCTTCGCCGCTGAGTATGGCCCACCGTGGGCACCACGCCGTACCTTGAACCCGGATTGGCGCGAACCCCGGAGGTTGCGATGAAACACCTTTTCCCGCCCCATGTTCATCCCGCTCGCAGGCTGGTCGGCCCTGGCCTGCTCGCTCTGGCTCTGTCACTACAGTTGGTGACAGTCTCCCCCGCAGCGGCTCAGTCCGGCGAAGTGCGCATCGTCCAGACGAATTCGGCCGGCGACAACGTGCACATCATCGATCCGGTCACGAACGAGGTCGTGCAGATCATCGAGGGGATCCCGAAGGCGCACGGCGTCGCGGCCCAGTCGGACGGGAGCGTCCTCTACTTCAGCAACGAGATCCACCGCACGCTGGACATCGTGCCGACGGACGTCATGAAGGTCACCGAGCAGATCCCGCTCTCCGGACGGCCGCACAACGTCGCAATCAGCAACGACGGCCGCACGGTGTACGTAGCGATCATCCAGGACTGCAGTTGCGTGGATGTGGTAGACCTCGAGAAGGGCGAGGTGGTCAAGTCGATCGCGACCCTGGGAACGGTGCACAACGTGTTCATGTCGCCCGACGGGCGGCACGTGGCCGCGGGGATGATCGGCGCGCGCACCCTGACCATCATCGACACCTCCATCGACGAGGCGATCTGGTCGCTCCACTTCAGCGGGCGCACCACGGGCGGATACGCGGACGGAGGCGTGCGGCCGATGGCGTTCGAGACCCATCCGGACGGTTCGACCTGGCGCCTGTTCATCCAGATATCGAACTATCACGGCGTCTACGTAGTGGACTTCGCGCAGCGGAAGGTGGTGCAGAAGCTGGACATGCCGAGCCTCCCGATCTCTCGCGTGACCAACGACGCACTGCAGGGATCGCCGGGGCACGGCCTCGCGGTGTCACCGGACGGGCGCCAGCTCTGGTCGACGAGCAAGCCCAACGGCTACGTGTACGCGTGGTCGCTCCCTGATCTCGAGTACCTTGGCGGCGTCGAGGTCGGCCACATCCCCGACTGGCTGACGATGACGCCGGACAGCCGCTACCTCTACGTCGCGAACGCCGGATCGAACGACGTGTCGGTCGTCGATACGCAGGAGATGAGGGAGATCGCGCGCATTCCGGTGGGCCAGGTGCCGAAGCGCAACAAGACGGTGGTGTTCCCGTGAGCCGCTTCGGGCGGTCGGTCCGGTTCGCAGCGGCGCGGTCCGGCCTGGCGCTTGCCATCGCGCTCGTCGCGTCGGTTGTCGGCGCCGGCAAGGTCGCGGGCCAGACGCCGCTGAGCTTCGAGGACTACCGCGCAACGGTCGAGCCGATCTTTCTGGCCGACCGGGGCGGATGGGGTCCCGGACGCGCGCCCTGCGCCACTTGCCACGTCGAACAGGGCACGCCCCTGCGCCTGCAGCGGCTGCGCGAAACCGCCGAGGGCGAGGTCTACTGGTCGGAAGAGGATTCCCGCAGGAATTTCGAGGTCGTCTCCCGCCTGGTCACCCCCGGGGATCCGGACCGCAGCCGGCTCCTCAGGCAGCCCCTCGTGGAGTCGGCCGGCGGTTCGCCACTTCATGTGGGCGGGAAGTTCTTCGAATCGAAGGACGACCCGGAATGGCGCGCGATGGCCGACTGGGTCGCGGCGGCGGATCCCGTCGAGGCCACCTTCGGGCCCCGTCTGGACGCCGACTTCTTCCGTGACTGCGTGCAGCGGGTCTTCCTCGACAAGCGCCCGGGCGACGTGGAGTGCGTCCACTGTCACGCTTCCGGCGTGCGCGGCTTCGCCCCGCCCGTCCCCGAGGGCCGCGACTTCTGGAACGAGGAGGAGACGCGGCGCAACTACGCGATCGCGCGCCGCTACGTGGAGCCCGGCGAGCCGATGATGAGCCGGCTCCTGACGCATCCCCTCGCGCCCGCGGCAGGGGGCGACTACTTCCACGGCGGTCCCCGGCGCTGGGCATCGACGGATGACCCCGAATGGCAGATGCTGGCCGCCTGGGTGCGCGGCGAAACGCCCGCATGTGTGGTCGGCGAGGGCGATCGCTGACCCTCGGCCAGACCGGCTCTTACACGCCCCGGAGGGAGTCCGTTCAGGGCAAACCCTTACGTAACGTCAGGGTTGCAAATCCAGCCCTATCCGCGTTGCAAATGAGGACATGTAGCTGTTGTGTGCCGGATCGCTTGCGCCCGGTACCGGGATCGGATCAATTCCGGTTCCGCACCAACCCCGCTCTACCCCGCGGTTCCCACACGGGAAGGACTCTCCACCAGACCGACAGCCATGAAAGCTTGCATCCGTCATCTCCGCGTGATCCCGGCACCCGCAGGCGCACGACTTTTCGGCCTCGCACTGCTCGCCGGCACGCTTCCGACCCTTCCCTGCATCCTCGCGCCCGCGCCCATCCACGCCCAGGAGCCCATGGGCATGTATTCGGGCCCTACCGTCTTGCGTGCCGCGCGCCTGCTCGATGTGGAAGCGGGCGAAATGCACCGGGACGCGGTGGTGGTCGTCGAGGATGGGCTCATCACCGCCGTGAATCCGGCGTCCGTCCCCGACGTGATGCACGACATGGACCTGGGCGACGTCACGCTGCTGCCCGGTCTCATCGACACGCACACCCATCTGACCCGCGAGGTCGGCGCGGACTTCTTCACGGACTACGTGACGCGGACGGAGGCCTACGGGGCCTTCAACGCGGTCAGGTACGGAGGAATCACCGTGCGCGCGGGATTCACCACCGTGCGCGACTACGACGGACCCGTGGCCGTCGAACTCGGGCGGGCCGTGGAGCGCGGCGACATCGTCGCGCCTCGCGTGATTCCGTCGCGCCATCCGCTGGGGATCACCGGGGGTCACTGCGACATCACGGGCTTCGCGCCCGGCATCCGCGAGGGTGGACCGGAGGAGGGCATCGCGAACGGGCCCTGGGAGGTCGTCGAGGCGGTCCGCTATCAGATCAAGCACGGCGCCAAGGTGATCAAGACCTGCGCCACCGCCGGGGTCATGTCGCTTGAGGGCCCGGTGGGGGCCCAGCAGTACACGCTGGAAGAGCTGACCGCCATGGTGGAGGAAGCCGCCCGCCACGGGATCAAGGTCGCCGCGCACGCGCACGGCCCGGAGGGCATCCTGGCCGCGGTCCAGGCCGGCGTGGCGTCGATCGAGCACGGGTCGATCCTCACCGACGAGATCATGGACCTCATGATCGAGAAGGGGACCTACCTGGTGCCCACGACCTATCTGGTCGACCGGATCGCTCTCGACCAGTTGCCGCCCCTGGTGCGCGCCAAGGCCGAGGAGATCACCCCGCTCGCGCGCCAGAGCCTGCGGCGGGCCATCGCGCGCGGCGTCCCCATCGCCTTCGGGACGGATGCGGCGGTGTTTCCACACGGCGAGAACGCCGGCGAGTTCGGCATCTACGTCGGAATGGGGATGAGCGAGCTGGACGCCCTCCGCACCGCAACCATCCATGCCGCCGATCTGCTCGACACGCCGGACCGGGGCCGCCTGGCCGAGGGCATGCTCGCGGACATCATCGCCGTGCCGGGCAACCCGCTCGACGACATCTCGGTGACTCGCGATGTCCGCTTCGTGATGCTCGGCGGGCGGGTGATCAAGCATGTCGTCGGCGGGCGGGACATGCACCCGATGGGACGCTGAGCCGATGAATGGCTGATGGCATCCCTCCACGATGAGTTGCGCGCCGGCGTCCGGTCGCTCTGCGCCCGCTTCGACAACGACTACTGGCGTGCCTCCGACGAAGCCCGCGCCTACCCGCACGAGTTCGTCGACGCGCTGACCGAGGCGGGATACCTGGCGTGCCTGATCCCCGAGGAGTACGGAGGGATGGGGCTGGGGATCCGGGAGGCGAGCGTCATCCTGGAGGAAATCAACCGCTCCGGAGCCAACTCCGCCGCCTGTCACGCCCAGATGTACACCATGGGCACCGTGCTGCGGCACGGCTCGGAAGAGCAGAAGCGGCGTTTTCTGCCGGGGATCGCGTCCGGCGAACTCCGGCTGCAGGCCTTCGCCGTGACCGAGCCGGACGCAGGTTCCGACACCACCCGCATCCGTACCTTCGCGGAGAGGCGGGGGCGCCGGTATGTCGTCACGGGACAGAAGGTCTTCATCTCGCGCGTCCGCCAGTCCGACCTCATGATCCTGCTGGCGCGCACCACGCCGCTGGACGAGGTGCAGAAGCGCACCGGTGGCCTCTCGGCGTTCATCGTGGACCTGCGCGATGCCGGGGACGCGCTCAGGGTGAAACCCATCGAGACCATGATCAACCACGAGAGCTGCGAGGTCTTCTTCGACGGCGTCGAGGTGCCGGCCGCAAACCGCATCGGCGACGAAGGCCGGGGCTTCCGCTACATCATGTCCGGGATGAACGCGGAGCGCATTCTTCTGGCTTCGGAGTCGGTGGGGGACGGGCTCTACTTCGTGGACCGGGCATCGGAGTACGCCCGCTCCCGGCGCGTCTTCGACCGGCCCATCGGGGCCAATCAGGGCGTGCAGTTCCCGATCGCCGACGCGTACATGGACGTGCGCGCGGCAGCCGCCGTCCGCGACCAGGCGGCCCGGGACTTCGACGCAGGCGAGACCCGAGGGAATGGTCCCAACATGGCCAAGTACCTCGCCTCGCGCGCGGCGTGGAAGGCGGCCAATGCGGCCATGGACGCCTTCGGTGGCTGGGGCATGGCCGCCGAATACGGGATCGAGCGCAAATTCCGCGAGGCCCGCCTGTACCTGATCGCCCCGGTCGCGAACAACCTCGTGCTCAGCCATGTGGCGACCCACGTGTTGGGCATGCCGAGATCGTTCTAGGGGATGCGAACCATGACCGACGGGGCAGGCGCAACGGAAGGGCCAGGGATGGCCGGGCATTCCCATGCGCGGCTGGGCTGCCGCTCGATCCTGTTCGTTCCGGGATACCGTCCGGACCGCTTCGGCAAGGCGCTGGCGGCCGGGGCCGACGCCGTGTGCATCGACCTGGAGGACGCGGTGCCGCCGCAGCGGAAGGTGGTGGCGCGTGAAGCGTCCGTGCGCTTCCTGGCAAAGCGGGCGGCCGGAGGGGCCCGGAGCGCTGGCGGCCCGCCCCACCTCATCATTCGCATCAACGACCCCGAAACGGACTTGGGGCGAGCGGACGCGGAAGCGCTCCGCGGCGTTCGTCAACCCGACGCGTTCATGATCCCCAAAGTGAGGACCGCCGCCGGGCTGCGCCGCGCGGCCGGGCTTCTCCGCGATGGTGCGCCGCTCTTTGCTCTCATCGAGACGGCGCTCGGACTCGAGAACGCTGCCGACATCGGGCAGGCGTCACCGGCCGTCGCCGGGCTTGTGTTCGGCGGCTTCGATTTGGCCCTCGAACTGCGCGCCGACCCAAGCTGGGAGCCGCTTCTCTACGCGCGCTCGCGCGTGGTCCACGCGGCCGCCCTGAGCGGCCTGGATGCCATCGACATGCCGTCGGTCGATTTCGGTGAGATGAGGCGCCTGCGCGAGGAGGCCGGCAGGGTTCGTCTCCTGGGATTCGCGGGAAAGATGGCCATCCATCCGACGCAGCTTCCGGTCATCCACGAGGTGTTCACCCCTTCGGAACTCGAGGTCGAGCGAGCTCAACGCATTCTGGACGCGGACAGGGAGGCGGGCGGAGGCGCGGTCGCACTGGAGGGCCGCATGGTGGACCGGCCGGTCGCCGAGGTGGCGAGGCGGGTGCTGGCCCGGGCTCGCGCCGCCGCCAGCCGAGAAACACGCAAGTGAAGGAATCAGCGGTGCCCACCGAAGGTGAGAGGCGCACGCGGGTGCGAAACGACATTCTCGCGCCCGGGCCGGCCCGGGCCATGCTCGGTCTGCTCGACCGCGATCCGCGCGCCATCTCCGAGGGCGACCCGCTCCCCCTCGGATGGCACTGGCTCTATTTCAGGCAGCCCTGCCGCGCTTCCCATCTGGCGCGCGACGGGCACGAGGTGCGGGGAGCCTTCATGCCCGACGTCGACCTGCCCCGGCGCATGTGGGCGGGCGGGACGCTCCGGTCGCTGCGGCGCGTTGCCCTCGGCGAGCCGGCCGAACTCAGGTCGGAGATCGCGAGCATCACCGAGAAGCGCGGGAAGAGCGGCCGGCTCGTATTCGTGACCGTGGGCCACACGGTCCTGCAGGGGGATCGCCGGTGCGTGGAGGAGGAGCAGGTGATCGTCTACCGGGAGTCCGCGCGGCGCCCGGTTGCTGCGACCGCCCGGCCTCAGGCCGCCCGGCAGAAGGCGGCCGCACCCGGCGAAGGCGGCGGTACAGCCGTTGCGGCGGACGCCGACGACGTGTCAAGCGGCGACAGCGGGCGTGCCGATCCCGCGTCCGAATGGACCGAGACCTTCCTTCCCACCACGGTCACCCTCTTCCAGTTCTCGGCCCTGACCTACAACGGCCACCGCATCCACTACGACCATCCGTACGTCACGAAGCAGGAAGGCTATCCCGGGCTCCTGGTGCACGGACCCCTGACCGCACTCCTCCTCCTGGATGCCGCCGGGCGACACAGCCCACGTCCGGTGAGACAGTTCCGCTACCGGGCGCTGGCGCCGCTCTTCGTGGACCAGCCGATCGCCCTTGCCGGCCGGGCGGCCCCCGCCGGCGCGGACGGATCCGGCCCACAGCAGGAGCGCATCGTGGAGGCGCTCGCTCCGTCCGGCGCGGTCGCAATGCGTGGGTGGGTGACCCTGAGGTCAACAGGATGATCATCCGCTGATACACGAGTGCTACCTTTGGATTGTCGAACGCCCACGCTTGCGCCGCGACACCGTTAGATATCTATTGTATATCCCTAACGCAGAGGAGATCGCCATGGGTGCCCGATCACATATCGCCAGGTGGGGAAGCAGTCTGGCTATCCGCATTCCCAAGCCGGTCGCGGAGCAATGGGGCGTCCGCGAGGGCTCGAGGATCGACATGGTGCCGCGCGGCCATCAGCTCGTGATGAGCAAGAGAGCTTTCGATCTGACCGAGATGCTGGCCCGAATTACGCCGGAAACGCTCCACGGCGAGATCGACACCGGACCTGCCCAGGGTAGAGAGGAGTGGTAGAAGATCCACACCCGCCGGATACCGGGGATATCGTCTGGCTCGCCTTCACGCCCCAGGCGGGTCACGAGCAGCACGGACACCGTCCCGCGCTGGTGCTCAGTCCCCGGAACTACAACAGCAGGAGTGGTTTGGCGCTGTTCTGTCCGATCACATCGAGCCGGAAGGGCTATCCGTTCGAAGTCGTGTTGCCGCCGAGGGGCAAGGTCACCGGCGTGGTCCTGGCGGACCAGATCAAGAGCCTGGACTGGCGAGCCAGACGAGCCCGTTTCGCGTGCAAGGCGCCGTCCACGATCGTCGGCGAAGTGGTGGCCAAGCTCTCGGTTCTTCCAAGCCCGCGATGAGCAGTCGCCGAATTGAGTCCGACGCGTTGATGGTCTGCAAATGACCGTCGCCTTCTCTCACTGCAGCCCGATCCCCAGCGCCACCCATATCGCCACCATGCCGATGGCGACCAGCCCCAGGTAGAGCGGGAACGTGTAGCGGATCCAGTCCTCGTAGCGGATCTTCGCCGACGCCAGGATGGCCATCAGGGCGCCGTTGGTGGGGGTGAGCAGCTCGCAGAGGCCGGCACCGTACTGGTAGGCCAGCACGGTCACCTGGCGCGACATGCCGAGCAGGTCGGAGAGGGGCACCAGTACGGGCATGGTCAGCACCGCCTGTCCGCTCACGCTGGGGACCGGCACATGGATCGCCGCCTGGGCCGCCACCATCCCGAAGGCCGACGCCAGCACCGGCAGCCCCTCCAGCGGCGTGAAGAGCCCGTGCACGATGGTGTCCACCACCCGGCCGTCCTGCAGCACCACGTAGATCGCGCGCGCGAACCCGATCAGCAGCGCCGCGAAGGTCATCTCGCGGAAGCCGCGCAGATAGGCCTCGGTGGTATCGGCCACGCCGAGCCCCGCCAGCAGGCCCACGATCACGCCCATGATGAAGAAGGCCGCCGAAAGCTCGTTGAACCCCCAGCCCCACAGCAGCATGCCGATGACCGCAAGCCCGAAGGCCGCTCCCACCAGGGCGAAGATCCCCCAGTCCGAAACGCGCACGCCTTCGCCTCCATCCTCGCCCCCGGCCGCTGCCCTGTCCGCAGCCTGACCTCGATCCCGCGTGCGGTGCGCATAGCGCATGGTCATCGCAATCCAGAACGCGAGCGCGATCAGCAGAAACACGATCCGGAACAGGGCGCCGGAGGCCAGCGGCAGCTCCGCGAGCTGTTGCGCGATCGCGACCTGGAAGGGGTTGATGGGGCTGAAGGCCGAGCCCACGAACGCCGCGCCCGCACTCATCGCCACCGCCACCATCGCGTTGAAGCCCAGCCGGCGCGTGAGGATCAACAGCACCGGGATCAGCGGGATGATCTCCTCCTGCAGATTCTGGACGACGCCTCCGATGGCGAAGGGCACGGCCACCACAGGGATGATGAGCAGATCCCGCCCCTGGAGCGCCCGGGTCAGCGACGTCACGCCCCGCCGTAGCGCGCCGGTCGCGTCCACGACCGTGAAGGCGCCACCGATCAGGAAAACGAGGAAGATGATGTCGGCCGCGTCGATCATTCCGCGCGGCAGCGCGACCATGGCCTCGAAGAGGTTCACCGGATTGGGTTCGACCTCCTCATATGTGCCCGCGACCACCACGACGCGCCCGGTGGCCTCGTCGTCGCGGCGCTCGTACTCGCCGGCCGGGAGCACGTAGCTGGCGGCCGCGGCGAGAATCACGCCGGCCGTCAGGAGCACCAGGGGATGGGGGACGCGAAGCTTCATCGCCTATCTCCCCGCCATCCACTGAACCAGCGAATCCTGCGCGACGATCAGCACATGGCCCTGCCCCGCGAGGATGTCGAGCGTAACCTCGGCTCCCGCGTCCTGCAGGCGCTCCGCCGTGGTCTCCGACCCTTCCACCCAGCGGGCGTCGCCCTCGCCCACCATCATCCAGACGGGCACCCCGGCCAGCGACTCCAGCGATTCCTCGCCCGCATAGCGCCCCGGCATGGCGATGATGCCTCCGACCCGGTCCGGTACCGCAAGCGCCGCGTGGAAGACCCCGATCCCGCCCGCGGACGCGCCCGTCATGACGATGTCGCCCGACGCACCCGCAAAGTTCTCGTCGATCCAGCCCATCACGGCGGACATGACGCTCGCGGCGTCCTCGTCCAGGCCCGGCCCGTAGGTCTCCACGCCCACGACCGCGTATCCGGCCGCCGGCGCCGCCTGGTCCCAGTACGAGTCGATCAGCCCCAGCAGGAGGCTCGCATCGCCCGCGCCCCACGGGAACGCCACCACGACGCCCATTGGAGCCACCTCCGGGCGCACGACTGCGATGCTCACGTCGGACCCCGACTCCGTCGGCAGCCGGATCCACTCCGGAACCTGGGGCAGGTCCGGTCCGATGCCGCTCTCGGCCCCGCAGGCCAGGACGAGCGTGACGACGGACGCCACGAGGGCGCCGGCTGGAGGAACCGTCCGAGGTTGGGGCGTCCTGGTCATCGGTTTCCGCTTCCGCGCTGTTGGTCCGGTGGTGCCCTCGATGGCACCTCTGGAGATAGAGCGCGGGCAGCTTCCCGAGCAAGGTGGACGCCTACTCCCTCCCGCGCCGGCGCCGGAGCGATGCCCGCCGCTGCCGGTAGCTCGCGTACGCCCCGGGATGGTCCTCGGTGGCGCGCGTGGGGTCGGAGAAGGCGGTCAGGTGCAGGGCAGTCTCCTGGTGGACCAGCGCCCCCGCGATCGCGTCCCTCGCCACGATCCCCACGTCATGCCCCAGCGCGACGGCCGGGTGGACGTCGAACGCCCCTTCCCGCAGGCAGTTGACGAAGGCGTGAGCGTGCTCCGGCTTCGCAGCCCGGTCGCCGGCCGGCGGCCGCTCCATCGCGTCGATGGCATAGCTGCGCACCAGCTTGGGGAAGAAGGCCGCGAACGTCTCGTGCCTGTCGAAGAGATCCATGCCGAGCTGGCGCGGGCCGGTGACGAAGACGGCTCCGACCTGATCCGCCTCGAGGGAGAACTTCTCGACGTAGTCGTCCAGCGTGGCCTCATGGCGCTCGTAGATCGCGCTCATCGCCTCGGTCGGCGAGTGTGCCTCCATGCGGGCGGCCTTCTCGCGCTGGGCATCCCACACCGCGCCCTGGTCGGAGACGCGCGTCCCCGTGGTGCGCATCGACGCGTGTACGCCGTGGAGTCGTTCGGCGCGCCCCCGGCTGTACTGCACCCGCTCGGTCACACCGAAATCGGGCCGGCTGTAGCTCCAGCGCCCGGCCTCCACGCACGACACCGGAATGGTCGTGGTGCGCTCGGCCGGCACCAGCAGGGTGAGGTTCGCGATGCGGTTCTGCTTGGCGCCCACAAGCTCCTCGCCGTCGACGATGAGCACGTCGGCATCGGACCGGTTCTCGACCGCGAGATTGGGGACGCTGCCCTCCTTCTGCACTTCGCGCACGGAAACCAGCCCGGAGTGCAGTCCCTCCTCCAGGAGCAAGTAGCGGACGGAACTCCGGAGATCCGAGGACAGCGGGAAGACGGTCAACCCGGCAAAATGCGAAGGCTCTCCGATCGATAGGCTGGACAGCGCGGTCCTGGTGCTGGCGATGGGGGTTTCGTTGGCGCGGGCAGCGGGTTCGGTCTTGCGGTCGGTGGCTTCGGCGGCGGATCGATGGCGCATGATCGTCTCTCCTTGTATATTGTCAGTAATCACCAGTTGTCATCAGTATACAGACTCGGTTGGCCCATGTCAACAGTAGTTGTCAGATTACACCAGTAAACGACACTTGAAGCGGGCGAGCAGACGCCGGCGGTCCTGAGAGGCAGAGAATGGGCAGCTACACCACGAGCGAACTGGAGCGCGACACCGGCTTTGGCCGGAGGACCATCGCCTACTACGTGCAGGAGGGCCTGCTTCCGCGGGTGGGCCGACGAGGGCCGCGCACCCGCTATCCCGAGCTGGTGCGGGATCGACTCCTCTTTGTCCGCCGCGTGCGCGAGGCCGAGGCGGAGAGCGAGATCCGGCCGGTGCCCCTCCGCGAGCTGCGCGAGCTGTTCGAGGCCCTGCCCCCCGGGCTGGTCGCGAGCGTCGCCGCCGGCGACACCCCGATGACCTCCGACATCGTCTCCCTCGCGTCCGTCGAGCAGCGTTCCATGGTCGACCGGGTGGCCGCGCTCCGGAAGCGGCTCCTGGCCCAGGGGCCCGCGCCCCCGTTCATCGAGGACCGGACACCCGACGTGCGAGCCATGGAAGAACGCGAACCCCAGGGAGACATGGATGAACTCGCGGTGGCGATGCCCCGGGAGATCGAGGACCCCGGCGCGATGTACCTGGCCGCTCCCCGGCCTCCGGCATCCCTGTTCGAGGACGACGGAGCGACCGACTCCGCTGGCCGGCATCGGAGCACGGGCGATCCGGACGAGGAAGCCGATACCCTCGCGAATCAGCTGTCGTGGGTGCTGAATGAACTGCGGTCCCAGGCCCGGCGGCGCCGCGAACTCGCTCCGGACGCCATCGACACCTGGTCGCAGGTCGAGGTCACCTCGGACATCCGGCTCTCGATCCGGGGGATGGCGGATGAGGACGCGTTCCTCCTGCGCGTCGCCGGGCGTCTGCTGCGGCAGGTGCTGGAGATCCGCAGTCAGCGGGTCGAGCGAAGTTCGGGCGAGCCGGACGAGTAGGCGCCGGACCGGCGGAAAGCGGGACATCGAGGCCGTGGAGCCGAGCCGTGGTCCGACCGCGATCGCGGTGCAGAGCGCCTGCCGCGCGATCGGCCTGGGTTCCGCCGACGTCCTGAGCGCCAGTCCCGTCGGAGGAGGATGCATCAACCAGGGCAGCGCCCTGCGCACCACCCGGGGCGACTTCTTTGTCAAGTGGAACCGGCAGGCGGATCATCGTTTCTTCGGCGTGGAGTCCGAAGGCCTGGCGGCGCTGGCGGCATCGGGCGCGGTGCGGGTGCCGTCCGTCATGGCCGCCAGCGGGCCCGGTGACGAGGTCGCGTGGCTGCTCCTGGAGTGGATCGAGGAGGGCCGGCCCGGCAGAACGGGCTGGATGCGGCTGGGCCGGGAGCTGGCCGCACTCCACCGGGACCCGGGCCCGGGAGGTCCGGTTGCCCGCTTCGGGTGGAGCGGCGACAACCTGATCGGATCGCTGCCGCAGCCCAACGGGTGGAGCGACGACTGGGCCGGCTTCTGGGCGGAGCGCCGCATCCGACCGCTGGCGCGGGAGTTGCGCGCGCGGGGGGCTTTCTCGGCGGCCCAGGCGAGCATCGTAGAAGCGGTTGCCGAGCGCGCGGGCGAACTCCTCGGTCCGGCGGCGGCGGCCGACGGCCCTTCCCTCCTCCATGGCGACCTCTGGTCCGGCAACGTGCTCTTCGCCCGCGGTGGCGCGCCCGTGCTCATCGACCCGGCGGTGTACGTCGGTCACCGCGAGGTGGACCTGGCCATGGCCGACCTGTTCGGCGGCTTCTCGGGGGCCTTCCGCGAGGACTACGAGGATGCCTGGCCGCTTCAGCCGGGCCATCTGCGACGGCGGCCCGCGTACCAGCTCTACCCGCTGCTGGTGCACGCACGGCTCTTCGGCGGCGGCTACGCGGCGTCCGCGGCAGCCGCGGCCAGGGCGGCGCTGGGGGGATAGGAGACACGTTCCCCGCCGTTTCGCCCGGTCCGCCGCGAAGCCATATCATCCTTGCTGAGGTCCGGGCGGTGAATTCCTCGGGGAGGCAAGATGCGATTGACGCAGGTCGGTGTGGTCTTCTTGACGGGTGCTCTCGCCTCGGGGCCTCTCGCCCTGCTGGGACAGGACGGCGTGCCGCGGGTCACGCTCGCGGAAGCGCTGGAAGCCTTCGCCGAGAACAGCCCCGCGCTGCGCATGGCCCGGGCCGACGCGGCGGGGATCGCGGGCCGGGCGCGCCAGTCCCGCAGCTACGCCAACCCCGCCTTCTCGCTCCTGCGTGAAGATCTGAGTCGCTCGGGCGAAGATTACTGGGAAGCGACCGCAGGGCTGATGCAGCAGATCGAATGGCCGGGTCGCACCGTGGCCCGCGGAGTGGCTGCCCGCCACACCATCACCGGGGCCGAAGCCCGGTTTCGAGCGGACTCGCTGCAGCTGGTCTTCGCCGTCCGCGAGGCCTATGTGCGCGCCTGGCTCGCGGAGGAGGCGGAGCGCACCATCGGGCAGGCTGCGGAGATGATCCAGGTGGTAACGCGCGCGGCGGAGCAGCGGCTCGAGGCGGGCGACATCTCGGGGTACGAAACCCGGCGTCTGCGCCTCGGGCGGATTCAGGCCGAAAAGGATGAGGTGGATGCGGAGCTCCGGAGCCGCGCCGCCCGCAGGCTGCTGGGGTCCCTGGTCCTTCCGGAAGTTTCCCTGCACGAGCTGGGACCCGCGGGTGCGATAGTCGGCGTGCCGCCCGCCATCGCCTCCGGGAGCGCCCGCGATGCCCTCTCCCGGCGTCCCGATCTGGAGGCGGCCGCGCGGGAGCTGGACGCGGCCCGAGCCCAACACCGGGTCGCGAACCTGGAGTGGGTGCCCGATCCCACCTTGAGCCTCGCGTACAAGGAGCACGCGGACGGCTTTAAGGGCGCGACGCTCGGGGTCGACCTGCCCCTGCCGATCTTCAACCGGGCCGGGGGCGCCCGCGAAGAGGCCGCCGCGCGCGAATCGGCGGCCACATCGGGACTGGACCTCCTCCGGCGCCAGGCCGAACTGGACCTTGTCGATGCGTCCGATCTGTACTCGGTCGCGCGTGAACGCCTGCAGGTCACGGGCGAAGGCATCATGGCCGAAGCCGAGGTGCTCCTCTCGGCAGCCAGGATGGCGTACGATGAGGGCGAGATGACGCTGGTGGAGTTCCTGGACGCAACGGGGGCCTTCAGGGATGCCCGGCTCAGCGCGCTCACCCTGCGGGCGGAAGCCTGGATCGCCTACTACAACCTCGTGCGCGCCATGGGCGGCGGCCCCGGGGAGGAATCATGATGAGAGGGAGTGGGACGGCGCTGGCGTCCGGAATGGTGACGGCACTCGCGTCGAGGGTCGCGACCGCGCTGAAACCCGGGATCGCGATGGCGCGGAGGCCCGGGTTGGCGGTGACGGGGAGGCCCGGGTTCGCCGGCGCATTGGTGTGCGGGTCCGCCGCGCTGTCGTTCACCGGTTGCGGTCCGGCCGTGGACGATGTTGCGCCCGAGCCCGAGCAGGCCTTTGCCGGGGGCGCGGTCGTAACCCACTGGACCGACGCGCTCGAGCTCTTCGTCGAGTATCCGCCTCACGTTCGCGGGCTGGAGGGCGACGTGTGGGCGATCCACCTCACCTGGCTCGCGGACTGGTCGCCGGTCGAGGAAGGCAGCCTGACGCTGGCGCTGGAAGGGCCGGGTGGGGCGCGTGAGGAAATCGTCATGCCCGCGCCCGCCCGGGCAGGCGTCTTTACGGCGGCCCCGGTGCTGCCGGCCGCCGGCATCTGGCGCGCCGACCTCACGCTTGCCGTCGGCGGCCGGGAGTATCCGGTCCCGGTGGGCGAACTCGAGGTCTTCGAGAGCGTGGACGCCCTGCTGCCGGACGAGGAGGTGTCGCCTCCGGGTCTGATCACGCTGCTGAAAGAGCAGCAATGGGTGATGCCCTTCGCGGTGGCGGCCGCGGAGGAGAAGAGCATCCCCCGGTCGATTCCGGCGGCGGGAGAGATCGTCGCGCCCGCCGACGGCCTTGCGCACGTCTCCGTGCCGGTCACCGGCCTGGTGGTCGTGCAGGGCCCCACGCCCGCGCCGGGGGATGCGGTCGCCGCGGGACAGACGCTCGCGCTGATCGCGCCCACCAGCCTGGACGACTCGTTCGCGCGCATGCAGGTGCGGGTGGCGCACGCGGAGCGGGAGGCGGCGCGCGCGGAGCGGCTGTTCGCCGCCGAGGCCGTCCCGGAACGCCGCCTGCTGGAGGCGCGGCACGAACTGGAGGTGGCGCAGGCAGCCTTCGCGGCCGTGGGCGGGATGGAGTCGCCGGAGGGCGATGAGGCCGCGCACCTCTATGCGCTGCGGAGCCCCATCGGCGGGGTCCTCTCCGAGCGCCATGTCGCCCCCGGGGAGCAGGTGGAGGCGGGCACGCATGCGTTCACGGTGGTCAACCCGGCGACCCTCTGGTTCATCGCCCGGCTCCCGGCACGGGAGGCCGCGCGGGCGGGAGGGGTGCGGGAGGCCTGGTTCACGGTCGAGGGGGCGGACGCGACCTACACCACCGACCGGGTGGTCTCCACCGGCACCGTAATCGACCCCGAGACCCGCACCCTTCCCCTGCGCTTCGCCGTCGCCAACCCGGACGGCACGCTCAAGGTGGGCATGCTGGCCGAGGGGCGGCTGCTCACGGGAGAGCCGGTCACCGGCGTCGCCGTCCCGTCCGCGGCGATCCAGGACGAGGATGGGCTCGGGGTCGTCTACGTCGAGGTCGGCGGAGAGAGCTTCCAGCGCCGGGTGGTGGAGAGGGGGCCGTCCGACGGGGCCTGGACCCTGGTCACCGGCGTGGCGAGCGGGGAGCGGGTGGTCACCGAGGGCGCCTACCAGGTGTTCCTCGCGTCCCTGGGCGAAGCGGACCTCGCCGACCACGGCCACACGCACTGACGGGTAGCGGCTGATGGCCTTGACGCCCGCCGAACGGGAACGGACCGGCCTCCTCGACGCGGTGGTCGGCGCGTCCCTCCGGCACCGGCTGCTCACCGTCGGCGCCGCGGCCATCGCGCTCGCCGGTGGAGGATGGGTTGCGGCGACCCTCCCCGTCGACGTCTTTCCGGACCTCACCGCCCCGACCGTCACGGTGCTCACGGACGCCCATGGCCTGGCGCCCGAAGAGGTCGAGAGCCTGGTGACCTTCCCCCTCGAGACCGCTGTCAACGGAGCCCCGGGGGTGCGCCGGGTGCGGTCCAGTTCGGCGCAGGGCATCAGCATCGTCTGGGTGGACTTCGACTGGGGCACGGACCTGTTCCGTGCGCGCCAGATCGTGAACGAGCGACTCCAGCTCGCGGTCGCGCAGCTCCCCGACGACGTGACGGCTCCCGTCCTCGCCCCGGTCAGCTCGATCATGGGCGAGATCCTGCTGGTCGGCATGACCGCGCCGGACGCGCAACTCATGGAAGCCCGCACCGCGGCGGACTGGACGGTGCGGCGCCGTCTGCTGGCCGTGCCGGGCGTGTCGCAGGTGGTCCCGATCGGGGGCGCAGTACGCCAGTACCAGATCCTGGTCGACCCCGGCCGGATGCGGGCGTACGGGATCGCGCTCGACGAGATTCTCGCCGCCGCCGCCGCCTCGAACCGCAACGTGTCGGGCGGAGTCTATCGCTCCGGGGGCCGGGAAGTCCTGATCCGGGGCCTCGGACGCGCGCGCGGCCTGGAAGAGATCGGTCTCACCGTGGTCGCGGTCCGCGACGGCGTGCCCGTGCTGATCGAGGATGTCGCCGACGTGCGCATCGGCCCGAAGATCCGTTTCGGGACGGCCGCCGTGAATGCCGAGCCGGCCGTCATCCTCTCGATCCAGAAGCAGCCCGGCGCCAACACGCTGGAGCTGACGGAGCGGGTCGACGCCGAGCTGGACGCCATCGAGGCCGAGCTTCCCGCAGGCGTCTCGTTCGCGCGGGGCATCTTCCGCCAGGCGGACTTCATCTCGCTCGCCGTGGAAAACGTGGTCGAAGCCCTTCGCGACGGGGCGGTGCTCGTCGTCGTCATCCTGTTCCTCTTCCTCTGGAACCTGCGCACGACGGTCATCTCCGTGCTGGCGATTCCCCTGTCGCTCGCGCTGGCCGTTATCGCCCTGCTGCTGCTCGGGGGCACCATCAACACGATGACCCTGGGGGGGATGGCGATCGCCATCGGTGCCCTCGTCGACGACGCCATCATCTTCGTGGAGAACGCCTACCGGCGGCTGCGCGGCAACCGGCAGCAGCCTGAAGACATGCGGCAGGCGACGCTGCCGCTGATCCGGTACGCGGCGCGCGAGATGCGCGACCCGATCGTCAACGCGACCATCATCATCACGGTGGTGTTCGTGCCGCTCTTCTTCCTGTCCGGGGTGGAGGGCCGCATGCTGCGCCCGCTCGGCCAGGCCTACATCGTGGCCATTCTGGCGTCCCTGCTGGTGGCGGTCACCGTGACCCCCGTGCTCTGTTCGCTGCTCCTGTCGGGTGATCGCACGCTGGCGAGGAAGCAGGAGCCCTGGCTGCTGCGCGGGGTGCAGCGCGTCTATGGCAACCTGCTGGAATCGACCCTGCGCCGCTCCGGTCTCGTGGTGGCGGGGGCGGGTGTGCTGCTGCTGGGCACGCTGGCCCTGATTCCCTCGCTCGGGGGCGAGTTCCTGCCCCCGTTCCGGGAAGGCTCGCTGACCATCTCGGTGGTCAGCCTGCCGGGAACCTCGCTGGCCGAGTCGGACGCGATCGGAGCCCGGGTGGAGCGGCGCCTGCTGGCCCACCAGGCGGTTGTCTCCACCTCAAGGCGGACGGGGCGGGCGGACCTGGACGAGCATGCACAGGGCCCCAACGCCTCCGAGATCGACGCGCGCCTCGACCTGGACGACTACGACCTGGACGACGTCCTGGCGGAGCTGCGCGCCGACCTCACCGGGTTTCCGGGCACCAGCATCACGGTGGGTCAGCCCATCGGCCACCGCATCGACCACATGCTCTCGGGGACGCGCGCCGCCATCGCGGTGAACCTGTTCGGGCCGGAGCTGCAGCCCCTGCGCGACATCGCGGCGGAGATCGAGGCCGTCGCCGGCCAGGTCCCCGGCCTCGTGGAAATCTCCGTCGAACGGCAGGCCGACGTGCCGCAGCTCCAGGTCCGGGCGGACCGCCGCGCCATGGCCCGCTACGGCGTCACCCCGGGCTCGCTGACGGCCGCAGTGGATGTGGCGTTCCAGGGAGAGGAGGTCTCGCTGATCCGCGAGGGCCAGCGCGCCTTCGACCTGGTGGTGCGCTACGGCGAGGAGCACCGCGCGGACGCCGATGCCATCGGAAGCACGCTGGTGTCGACGCCGGCGGGGGCCACCGTCCCGCTCTCGCAGCTCGCCTCCGTCGTGCCGGCGCGCGGTCCCAACACCATCAGCCGCGAAAACGTCCAGCGAAAGATCGCAATCAGCGCCAACGTGGCCGACCGCGACGTGGTCGGCGCGGTGACGGAGCTGCAGGAGAGGGTCGCGGCGGAAGTGGCGCTGCCGCAGGGATACTCGCTTCAGTACGGCGGCCAGTTCGAGAGCGGACAGGCGGCGACGCGGAGCATCACCATCCTCTCGTTCTTCTCGATCGCGGCGATCTTTCTGGTGCTGCTGCGGGCCTTCGGGACCGTCCGCACGGCCGTGCTGCTCATGGCCAACCTGCCGCTGGCGCTCGCGGGCGGCGTCGCCGCGGTGATGCTCATCGGAGGCGCCATCAACGTCGCCACCCTGGTCGGTTTCATCACCCTGTTCGGCATCGCGGTGCGCAACGGGATCCTGCTGGTCAGCCGTTACAAGCACCTGTGCGGACATGGCCTTCCTCTCCCGAACGCCATCCGGCGCGGATCAGCGGAACGCCTCAGCCCGATCGTGATGACCGCGCTCACCACGGGACTCGCGCTGATTCCGCTGGCCCTCGGCATCGGCGAGCCCGGCAAGGAGATTCAGGCTCCGCTCGCGGTCGTGGTGCTCGGCGGCCTGATCACGTCGACCTTCCTCAACATGTTCGTCATTCCCGCGCTCTTCCTGCGCTACGGGCGATTGGGGGGGGAGGCGCCATAGCAGCCCGTCCAGGTCGGGCTGCGCCGGATGCGGCGGTCGGCCGCCGACGCGGCCAACCCCGCCGGCGCGGACCACGTGCCGGGCACCATCCGCCCCGGTATCTTCGGCGTCCGCTTCGAGGGCGTCCGCTGAGCTGGCGAGGGACTCCGCCCCTTCGAACCCCTGGAGACCTACGCTCCAGCGGCGTTCGCGCAGTCTTCCGACCGTCCACTTTGTGACTCCCCAACCGAAATCTCGTTCCAGTCGCTCGCGCCGGTCCGGTTTCGTTAGCGGCCGACCGCGTCGCCCTCGGGGTAGCTTGTGGGCTGTCCGCTGTTGGGTTACCGATTGTGTCAGGGTACCAGCAGGCTGAACAGGCGGCGTGCCTGTGGATGTGGCGGGCGCTACGACCGGTTGGGACGGCAGGCGACCTACATAAGACACTGTTGAGTCGGGTGGCAACAACGTGGAAGACACCGAGGCCAAGGTAGGACCGAAGCATCCAGCCTTCACTCAGGCCGATGAGTTGCATTGGCACCAGCTCGACCTTCTACGGCGGATTCTGGTTTCCCCTGAGGCGCCTGGCTCGGATGATCGGGCATCTGGAGACCAGGTGCTGTCCGGGTCGTGGGGTATCCCCAAGAAAACGCCGCCCTATCCCTGGCAAGCCGACGCCCTCGAAGCATGGGAACGGAACGGGCGGCGAGGCGTCGTCAAGGTGGTGACCGGCGCCGGTAAGACGATGCTCGCGCTGATGTGCCTTGAGCGGCTATTCCGAGAGGACCAAGCCGTTCGGGCGAGCATCGTGGTTCCCACACGCGTGTTACTCGATCAGTGGTATCATGAACTCACCTGCACTCTCGGCCTCCCAACGGCATGGGTCGGTCGGCGGAGTGGGGAGCATAAGGACAGTTTCCGCGAGGGCCGGCGCGTCATGATCTATGTCGTGAACTCTGCCCGGACCGCGCTCGGTCGCCCTCTCCGCAGCAAGGAGCTTCGGTCCACCCACTTCCTGGTCGTTGACGAGTGTCACCGTGCCGGATCAGCGGAGAACAGGAAGATCTTCGAGGTCCCACGCCGTTTCTGCCTAGGTCTTTCCGCGACGCCCGAGCGGGATGTAGGAAGACAGGCGAGCGGCGCGGTGTCGAGCCACGACGTGTCCGACGTGATCAACGAGGAGCTTGGCTCGATCATCTACGAACTCACCTTCCGACAGGCGCTCGAAGAGGGGATTGTCCCTCCGTTCGAGTTGATCCACGTAGCTGTACGCCTGACGCGCGGGGAGCGCCGAACATACGACAGGCTCAGTCGGGAACTGAAACATGTACGCGACCGTCTACGCCAAGAGCCAGCATACATCAAGGGACGCTCAGGGGTGCCGAACGAGTTTCGGCTCATCAAGTCCCTTGCCCGAGGAAGGTCGAAGGCAAGGAAGCTCGCAGCACGGTACGAAGCGCTCACGAACGAGCGAAAGGAGATCCTTTACCGGGCCAAGAATAGACGGAGGTGTTTCGTTACCATCCTCGACGAGGAATGCAGTGCCGGTGATGTCCGGATCATGGCGTTCCACGAGCGGATTTCGGAGGTCAACCGACTGTTCGAGGGCCTCGTTCGCGACGGAAGGTCGGTCGTCCTGGATCATACAGGTATTACCGAGTCGCAGCGCGAGCGCTCGCTCGCGCTGTACCTTCGCGGCACCGCGCCGATCCTGCTCTCGGTCAAGGCGCTGATCGAAGGCGTCAACGCCCCGGCGACGGATATTGGCGTGATCGTCGCGGCCTCCACCTCTCCGCGCCAGAAAATACAATCTCTCGGCCGGGTGATGCGACGATATGCCGGTAAGGAAACGTCACGAATCTACAACCTGTACGTTGGTGAGTCGGTCGACGAGCATATCTTCCGGCGCATGAACTTCGAGCAGATTCTGGGCGTTGGAAGCGTCGAGTACCGAAGGTGGCTAGGCCCCAAGCAGTGGGAGGCGCAGGACGGTCCTCCGCACAAGCCCCTCCCCTCCGATTCAGACCTTGTCGAGGATCGGTTGGAGGTCGGAGAGCCGTATCCGGGCAAGGACGAGGGGCATGAACTGTCCATCGACACTCAGGGGAACGTCTATCGCAACCTGAGGGCGGGCGGGTACGGCACGCGAGACATCGGCGCGATCCCCGCCGCTGTTGTCGAAGCTATCCGGCAGATTCGGCCAGGCGGTGGGTTGATCCGGGTAACACCCCGCCGCAATCACGTGCTTGTTCCCTCACGCAACGCCGAAGGCCGCTGGCAGGTATTCTACGGCGGCCGTCTTTCGCAACCCATTGAGTGGCATCGGCCACAGGAGCGAATCCCGCTCAAGGTATCTGCGCGACACGGGGGAAGCGTCGTGGTCGCCAGTGGTGCTGGGAACAAACACGACATGCGTTCCCCGGCCGCTCGGCGGATTCTGGCGCTTGTCCGGGGGGTTCGGCAGGGCGAGGTTGGGCCCATTCACAAGGTCGAGTTGACACGCGGCAGGGGCGTGCTCGTGCGCGTGAGCGGGCGGGAGTGCCGGCTTGGGAGGCTGGGCGAAGAAGATGGATGGCCCTTGGGGAAGGAATCGTTCGACGACTTGAGAAAGGAACTCTTACATGGCAGATGATCGAACACCGGAGTGGCTGGGATACGCCCCCGCTACGATCCGGGCCCACAAGTACGCCGTGCGATACCACCCAAAGCTGGGTCGGCGTGTCGCGTGCGTGATCCCGGATCGGGAGCGGGACGCCGAAGTCACTCTCTTCTCCCGTGTCCCCCATCCAGAGATCGAGTCACGAATTCCCGACGGAGGTCCGTTCTTCGTCAATGAATGGAAGCAAGTGCTCAAACCCGTGCTGGGAGAGGAGGGGTTCCGCGAAGTCCTGTATCTCGGAGAGTTCCCCGACCTGCGTTTTCGGTTCTCGTTCCGCGGCCGGGTCTTCGACAACGCCTCGAGCGACGGCCTCCGCCCTGGAGACGAGTGGAAGCATCAGGAGGTCGGGATGAGGTACAAGTACGACCTCTCGGTCGGAACGATCTCTCGCGAGACCATCTCATGGGAGGACTTTGCGGCAGTTTACGAGACGCAGACTCTTGATCATCCGGCCGCCAGTCTCCTGAGCGCGTTTGCCCGCGCGCGTCCCGGCCGCCGGGCGGGCCGATTCTACGTCAATGAGCACGGGCTCGCCTTCCTGCCTCGGACGGAAGGAGCGCAGATGCCGGTTTTCGTCGGCCGAGTCGATGTCGAATCGGATCCTTGGTTCGAAAAGCACGAACCCGATGCTCCGCGAGGGTGATCTCTGGAAGGGGTATGGTGTCTCCCTGCCCGGGCAAGACCGGAAGTATCATGTGAAGCGGCACCGGAACCGGTGGACGGTGATGGTATGGTATCGGCCAGTCCATGAACTGGCGTCCGCATGGGTGCCGACCGTTCTCCAGTGTCCGCAGCTCGTAGCCGCGGTGAATCGGGTAGCCCTGCAACACCACGGGCGGCGAGGTGGATCCTTCTACTTCAACGAGTACAACCAGGTCCTTAAGCCGATCTGGTCCGACGAACACGTCGAACTGCGTTACGTCGGCGAGTTCCCACGATGCCGATTCCGGTTCGGACTCTTCGATGGGGTGTGGGATAATCGCCCCCCGCACCGGCCGAAGGGGCGGTTGGCCCCTAGCGACGACTGGGGCGGCCCTCGCTGTGGGATACCGTATTGGCTGGACGTTCGGCGAGGACGAAGAGGCCTTCGCATTTACCGGCCCACGGTCCTCCAGAACGAGGACGAATTCGTCAGAGTCCGTCACCGCGAGTACCTCGACACTCACACGCGCACCTATGAGCGGTTGGCAGACGCAATCTGGGCGGCAAAGGGTGGACTTGGAGGTCGGTTCTATGTCACTGAGGCGGGCTCGGTTTGGACCCCCTATCGCAACGGTCCGGCGCCGACGGACTGGAACTATCGGTTCGTGGGTTGCCTGTGGGATCACGTCAACGAGTGGTATCCCAGTTGGGGTTAGGTGGTCGCTTGAGACCACGCCCGGACAGCCGTCTAAGCGTCGCCGAACGATGCACACCGGAGCCGTCCTGAGACGCTCCGGAGCCGAGACAGGTGCTTCGAGCAAAGGACGCTCCAGTCGATTCCTCCCTCACGGGAGCGTACAAGATGCGTGCCGGAAAGCCCGATACAAGGCGGCAGAGTGCAGGGTTCGAGGGACGTTCACGCCCGTTCCACGACCGGACAAATCGCCATTCCACGCCCCAAACTCAGGCTATGTAGCGCGAGCAATCGCGTGTCTGAAGTCCGGACGCGGAACCGCGATCCGATCTTCGACCATCTCCGAGTGGAGGACGCCGACGGGCACCTGATCGGACTGCTCTCCAACCGCGCGACTAGCGATGCGAGGATTGACGACGATGCACGGGTCATCGAGCACATGGATCCGCACCTACACGATTACCGTGAGCCTGCTCCGCGAGTCTCTATGCGGGATCCCTCTAGGTGGTGACAGAGCGGGACCGAGCTTGCGGCCCGGATCCGCATGACGTTACTGTCGGGCTCCTTTGCGAAATCACTGGGAGATAGGAGTCCGCGAATGAACCGGGAAGAATACCGCACGCTGGCGGACATCAAGGAGAACTGGCAACCAGCGCTGCAGGAGAGAACTGGCGCCCCAATGCTGCTCGGTGGGATAAGCGTATACTTCGATTTCGAGTGGCGTCATGTGATCGGGCACAATCGTACGGCGTTTCGCAGGGGCAAGAGTTTGGCGTAGGAGGTGAAGGATGGATGTCCGGCAGGGAAAAAGCCTGTTCTGCTCCTAACCGTCCAGGACGATGTAGACGAGGGGCCACTCCTCACCGAGGACAAGCACTATATCGTGGTCACTCAGATTCAGAGGTATCAGGAATACAAGCCCACCAAGAGGGCGTTAGGCTACTTTGCCGACGATTCCGGGCTCAACGCCGTCACTGCTGCGCGCCGGGCTCTCAAGCGCGTTACCGACGACCATCAACTGGACGAGGTTCTGGCAACCTCAATTACGACGGAGAGATTGGTAAGATGGGCCGAGCGCAACACCGAACGGATCGCGGTTCTGGAAGACGCACTCGCGATTCTACAGATGGCGTTTCCTCCCGAAGGCCACGAGCCTCTTCGCTCCCAAGATATGGTCAGAGAAGACGCCATTCTAGATCTCATCAAGCGAATCATGAAGGACGCAGAAGCAGGGGTAATCGAGAAGCTGGCCGACGAACTGACCAGTACGTCGCAGGGACGGGAAGCGGCGTCTGGCGCAATGTCCAAACGCCTCTCGGTACGAATCGAGGACCTCCGGAATGCTGCGCGCGAATTCCGGGAGCTGTTGCGCGCGGACGTCACGGAACCTGAACTCCAGAAGTACATCGAGGGAAAGCCTTTCCTGCTGGGGTTCAGGTACGCCCAAGTGCTGCCCGCGCATAAAATCCCGCGAGGCAAAGTCGACTTCATGGTTCGGCGTCACGACGGATATCACGATCTGCTTGAACTCAAGCGTCCGGACTGCAAGATCATTCGATTCCTCGGGGGAGACCCGACGCACCCCAGCTCCTACTCTCTGTCGTCGGAACTCGGGCAAGCCCTTGCGCAGGCTCACCTGTACCGGGAATGGCTGGCTATCACACCTGACAGCACCATGAAGGCTCAGTACGGCGTCGAGCAGGTAAGGAACCCCCGTGTAACGATCATCATAGGACTCAGATCCTCACTGCCAACTCCGGAAGCCGCTACGATTCTGGACCAACTGAACCTGACGCTCCACAGGATGGAGGTCTTGCCATACGACATGCTGGCGCGCCGAGCCGAAATCGAATCGGACAACCTAGCCATCTTTGCTTGAGAGAGGAACCGCTTGGTTACGAGGGTCGCGGACTTAGCTTCCGATATACCGTCGTCGGCCTCGATTTATTCCTCGGGAGCGGAGCAGATCGCTCGGCCTCCATCTCGCACAAGTCACGCCATGGGGACTCCGCCGTCGCATAGGTGCCGCCTACGCCGGCCGGATCCTCGACTGCAACAGGAGAAACCGGAAAGCACCTAATGGCGGCTTCCACAGCCACGTGGGGGAGGAGCTGGCTTCCCGCCACTCCGTGCCGAATACTCCTTCGATTCCGACGCGGCGGATCGACAGGCCGAGGACGGCAAGGGTGGCAGATCGTGCAGCCCCGGTTGAACTTTCGTGACATCCTGCCGTGATCACTCCATCGGAAACCTGCGAGTCCGGCGCCTCGCCGCTCTCGGTGCTCGGGCGGATTCATCCATGGACTGCTAGTGCAGGTTGTTGCGTGACCTCAGGTGGGCCGTAACCGAGCCGATCATGAGCGGGCGGATGCGATAGCGGGACCGCGCGGCGCTGTCCCCTGCCACTTTCTCTGCGGCCGGCTTCTCCCCGGCCGCGCCCCCGACCCTCTCGATCACCCGGAACTCCTCCAGTGACCGGAGGATGTGCAGGCTCTCGGGGCCCGCAGTCCGCGCAACGTCACAGTACTCGTCTACCGTCCAGGTTGCGTGGTCGAGGATGGCCTTGAGGACGAAGCTCTGCGTCCGGTCAAGGTTCTCGATTCCCGAATCCAGCGTGGTCAACGGTTGCACGAGGAGGCTGCCCGCAGTCGGAAGGGCGGCGCCGTAGTCAAGGCCTCACTCGGACGTGTCCGTGGTCATCTCACCCGGGACGTGGGATCGGTACTTCGATGGCGTGGCCCGGACGCACCGCCTCGATCCCCCTGGCGATCTCGCGGGTGCGGAGGCGAATCTGAGACCAATCCGTGGACAGCAGCACGACGAGCCCGATTCGCCACCGGGCCAGATTCTGTTGAAAGGGCAGACTCTGGTCGGTCGTTACCAGAACCGCGTATCCCTCTTGCTCCGCCAGATCGAGCAACTCGCCGTTGCTCTTCTCCGACCATCCCTTCTCCGCCAACGTGTCCACGGAGTGTCCGGGCAACTGTCGCCGCAAAGGCGCGGGCGTGCCCTGATCGAACAGCAGCTTCAACGGACCAACGCCGTTCTCAGCGTCTGCGCCTCGTGTTCGAGCACCGCTCTGACTTGGCGTTCCTCAACCCCCGGAAACCACTCGACGAACTCTTCGACCGTGGCGCCCGCGGCAAGGTTCTCGTAGAGCGCGAAAAGGGGAATCCGCGTGCCCGAAAAGACCCAGGCTCCGCTAACCCGGCCCGGTGTCCGTTCAACGGCCGGGCACTCGTTCCAGTTCGTCATGGTACGGCCTCCTTCGCCATGTCGTCTTCAGCCGGATGGGACACCGGGGACAGCGTCGTCCGCGATGCGCCCGATGTAGTTGGCGAGCCAGTTCAGGTGGGGCGCGGTCATGTGGGTCGTGGGTTTCGGGTGTGGAACTGCCCGCGCCGCGCGGGAACCCCTTTACGATAACGTACCGGCCACGGAACGGCCTTGGTAGCTCGGGCGTCGCGGTCTGCGACGCCGCCATCCTCACTCTTGCGCCTGAACGCTTCCGCCGATTCCAACGGTTTTACTATTTGACGTGTCTAATAGGTGTTGACATGTTACATATGATCAAATGAACACACGCGAGGTTACCATGGAAGATCGAACCATTCAGACCGTCTCCGGCTATGGAACCGGGCTTCGGGAGAGGCTCAAGGCGCTGGGGCTTACGCAGGCCTGGTTGGCGAGGAAGACCTCGCTCAGTCGACAGACCGTGTCCCGGGCCGTCAACCGGGACGAGCTCTCGGACCTGACCCGAGCCAGGATTGAGCGAGCATTGCATGGCGTTGGAGACCGCCGTGGCCACCCCGCGCATGGTCAATCCCCGTACGGGGACTCGGGCACCCAAACGGGTCTGGCGATTCTGGGCGACACCCTCTGCAACGCAGCAGACCTGGAACAGTGGTCGGATCGGCGTGAGGCACAGGAAATGCTGCCGCTCCTTGTGAGGCGGCTCATCCACGCCACTGCGGTCGGGTGCTCCAAGCTGCATGTGCGAACGAGCGAAGGCGTCCAGCTATCCGGATGGGACGGCATCGTTCACTCTGAGCAGCGTTCGCCGTTCGTCCCCAAGGGCAGATCCGGCTGGGAGATGAGCGTGGCGAAGGACCCGAAGAGCAAGGCGGACGATGACTGGGAGACCCGGTCCACCAACAGCGAGCCACTGCAGGCGGACGAAGCCAGTTTTGTATTCGTCACGTCTCGACGCTGGAGGGACAAGGAAAAGTGGGCCCGGGAAAGGGCCGACGTGGGGCCATGGCGTGAGGTGCGCGTCCTGGATGCAGACGATCTGGCGGCCTGGCTCGACGACGCTCCCGCGGTACACGTCTGGCTGTCGATCCAGATTGGCAAGAGGCCCACCAAAGTGGTGGATCTGGAGTCCTGGTGGGAGGAGTGGTCCAGGGGAACCCGTCCACCTCTGACGCCCCAGTTCGTCCTGGCTGGTCGGGACCAGACGCTCGAAGTGATCCGTCAGCGGCTACTGGAGGGAACCGGCCAGACTTGGGCGATTCAGGCCGAATCCCAGGAAGAAGCAGTCGCCTGCCTCTACTGCGCCGCCCTCGCCCTTGGAACGGAACAGGCCCAAGGTCTATTCGCCGGATCCCTGGTAGTGGACACGGCGGATGCCTTGCGGTCCTTGATCTCCGCCAAGCGGCCGCTTGTACTGATACCAACGTTCGAAGCCGGAAATCTGGCGTCCGCTGGTGCGCAGACTGGGCACATCGTAGTCGTGCCTCTCGACGGGACCACGCCAGCACCGCAGGACCTTGTAGTCTCTGTTGGCCCAGTGGGTCGCCAGCCCGCCACCCGCGCCCTTGAGGGTGTCGGGATGCCCTACAAGCGAGCTCGCGAGATGGCGGGACTTGCCCATGGAAGCATGTCCGCGTTTCGACGGCAATGCGCCGCGACCCCGGCGGTCCGTCAGCCCGACTGGTCCAAGCCCTCAGAAGCCCGGAGCGTGATACCTGCACTTCTGGCGGGCTCGTGGAGCGACGGGAACCCCAGGGACCGCGAGGTCGTTGCTGCTCTCGGACGCTACTCCTACGAAGAGTTGGTCGACACACTCCTCCCGCAAAGCATGACGGCCGACCCGCTTGTCCGAAAAAGAGGCGATGCCTGGTATCTGATCTCGGTCCACGACGCCTGGCGTCTCCTCAATCGCTACATCCTCCCGGACGATCTGAGCCTCCTTGATGAAGCCGTCATATCTGTACTGGGGCAGGTGAAATCCGCGTACTATCGCCCGCCTGAACAGAGGTGGATGGTGGACGTATGGGGCGAAGACGGGGACCACTCCAACCTGCTACGCGAGGGTCTGGCCATGAATCTGGCCGTCATGGGGGTTCACGGTGGCCCCATGGTCTCCGGAAGTGAGATGGCCGAGGGCATGATTCGTGACCTCCTCCGGAAAGCCAATGATGACTGGCGCATCTGGGCGTCGCTGGGCGAGAACCTGCCCCTGCTCGCCGAGGCCGCTCCTCATGACTTTGTACGCGCCGTTGAGCAAGGTCTGCAAGGTCCTGAGCCAGTGCTGGCCAACCTGTTTGCCGGAAGTGGTATGGCGCTGTTTCACCCGCAAGGCTTTCGCGGGCTCATGGTGGCGATGCAAGTGTTGGCGTGGTGCCCGGATCACTTCGGATTGGTGGTACCGCTTCTCGCACGCCTCGATCGGCTGGATCCGGCGTCAGAATTTCGGGAGGACAACGATGGCTATGGAGTTTCCCGTCCCCGTCCGTCGTCCGTGCTCAAGGCCGTGTTCCGGAGCTGGCTCCCGGAGACCAGCGCATCGCTGAGTGAACGGCTCGCGACCCTCGACCAGTTGCGCAGTTCGCACGGTGATGCGGCTTGGTGCGTGATGCGTTCCATGCTGCCCGAGCCGCACGCGGTCGGGTTTCCAGCTTCGAAGCCGAAGGTGCGTGAGTGGGCACCCGACGAGACGCCGCACGCGACTTGGGAGGATCGTGCCCGGACTACGTCCGAGGTCGTCACACGGATGGTGGACGATGCGGGACCATGCGGTCAGCGGTGGACAGACCTGATCGAACGGCTCGAGCGGCTGCCCGCTGGCGAGCGCGACCATGTGATGACGGAACTGGAGAACCTGAATCGCGACGAGTACACCGAGAACGCATGTGCGGCCATCTGGCGGGCGGTCAGGTCTACTTTGGACCGACACCGGCGGTACAAGACCGCACGGTGGGCGATGCCGGAGGCTGACCTGACAAGGCTTCAGGGCGTCCTGATTCGGCTCCATCCGTCCGATCCAGTCACACGCTTCGCCTGGCTCTTCGCGGATGGCGTGCCCCAGGTAGAGCAGCAGATGGAGGCTGCGGCAGCGGTATTCGAGCAAGGCGGACTGTCGGCTCTTGCCGCACTCGCCGGAGCGGTTGACAGGCCCGACGACTTGGGATTCGCCATCGGCAGCATGCCCAACGGGCTGGTGGATGCCCATGCCCTGTTGCCTCAGTACCTGGCCCACGCGGAGACAGCGCTAAGCCGGTTCGCGCGCGGATTCGCGTCGGGGCGCTATCGCGTGCGTGGCAAGTCGTGGGTGATCCGGCAATTGGACCGCGGAGAGTTGACACTTTCCGCCGACCAGGAAGTAGCGCTTCTGATGATCCTGCCTTTCTGCAGCGAGACTTGGGAGGCGGCCGCGCGACGCGGCGAGGCCGTACGCGAGGAATACTGGCGCAAGGTCGAGGTGTTTTCTGGATGTGCACGGGACCGGGATCTGGCCCAGGGGGCGTCATGCCTGGTCAACGCCGGTCGGCCGTTCGACGCCGCGAGCGTCCTCGCGCACGATGAGCGGGTCACAAGGAATCTCGTCTCGCCAGGAGTGATTGCGGATGTACTCCGCGCCATCGTCTCGGCTGACGGGAAGTGCGACACTCCGAATCCGCAACTCGGGGGAGACATCGCGTCCCTGCTCGACACGCTCGCGCCAGCCGATTATGACAGTAAGGATCTGGCCCGTTTGGAGTGGGGCTTGCTGCCCCATGTATCCCGGCATGAACGACCGCCGGGTGCACTGCACGAGATCCTGGCCGAAGACGCGGCGTTCTTCGTGGAGGTCGTGGCGCTTGCGTACTCACCGGAAGGTGATCGGGAGAAACTGGACGAACGTACGAGACGGATCGCTCGAGGTGCCTACTCCCTGCTGTCTTCCTGGCGAACGCTGCCCGGTGAGGACAACGGCCGGGTTAGCCACCGCCTGCTCCACAGGTGGATTACGGACGCCCAAGCCGGTCTCGACGCCGTGGGACGGCTCCCAGTCGGCTTGACGGTCGCTGGACAGATGTTGAGCGGGAGTCCTCACGGCCGGGATGGATTGTGGCCGTGCGCCGCTGTACGAGAGGTGATTGAGGCGGTGGCGAACGCCGACCTGGAGACGGGGGTCGCGGTCGGCGTCCACAATAGCCGTGGTGTGGTGACCAAGGATGCGGCGGCGGGAGGTGTGGCCGAGCGAGAGCTCGCCCAACGATACGAGGGCTACGCCATCGCGGCGCGAGCTACGCATCCCCGGACGGCACAGATGCTACGAGGAATCGCGAAATCCTATCGCCGAGACGCCGATCGCGAGGACCGCCGCGCTGACGATGTTTGAGCAGATGTGATGGCTGCAGGAAGGGCTGCGAGCCGAGACGGAGAAAGGGACCTGTGTTCTCGCGGCTCTTGGAGATGCCGTGACCAACCGTTGGCGTGAGGGGGAAACGGAAGCCCCGAACTGAGGCGATCCCCGCTGTCTCTGGACGACGGAGGTAGATGCCGTCCAAAGGCGGAAAGCGCAGATCGTGCAGCCCGGTAACTAGTTCGCTCAGCTAGTGCAGGATGTTGCTTGACCTCAGGTGCGCCGAGACCGGGCCGACCATGAGCGGACGGATGCGATAGCGGGACGGATCGGTGCTGTCTCCTGTCGCCTTCTCGGCGCCCGGCGTCTCCCTGCCCGCGTCCCCGACTTTCTCGATCGCGTCCTCGACCCTCTCGATCACCCGGAACTCCTCCAGTGACCGGAGGATGTGCAGGCTCTCGGGGCCCGCGGTCCGCGCAACGTCACAGTACTCGTCTACGGTCAGGGTGCCGTGGTCGAGGATGGCCTTGAGAGCGAAGCTTTGCGTTCGATCCAGGTCCTCGATTCCCAAATCCAGCGTGCTCAGCGGTTGCACGAGGAGGCTGCCCGGGGTCGAGGCGAAGTCCGCCGTACGCAGCCAGTAGAAGAGCGCCAGGCGAACCGATCCCTGAGAGGCGCGGTGCAGGCGCTGGAAGTAGTCCGCCTCGACGAGCCGTTCCTGCTTCTCCGCGCCCCGCAGCCGGCGGGTCCGGCGCCGCAACGCCGCGCGCCCGTCATGTGGTTCGGCGAAGCGCATGGGAAGACCGCTCAGCCGGTGCCGGGCCAGAACGGCCTGCTTCAGCTCTTCGGGCGACAGCTCTCCCAGCTTCACACGCTCGATGTCGTGCACGAACGCCGGCGCTCGCTTCTCGACCAGTTGCCAGGCCGACGAGGTCATGGCCGTGATCCAGAACACGCTCGATTCGGTGCGCGACATGAAGGTCAGAAGCCGCTCGAACAGCCTGCTCCCCGCGGGCGTGCGCATGTGAAGGTGTTCCGTCGCCTCCAGGATGACGAAGCCGGGAATCGACCCAGGTGGGGCCTTCAGCACACGCTCCGCTAGGGAGTCGAGATCGCTCGCTTCCTCGAGACCCAGCCATCCGGCCAGACATTCCGCGAGACGTGCTTCTGTCCGGACACGCGTGGCTAACGTCCACCGCACCCCGTCCGGGGCCTCTTCGGAGAGGCGGCTCGCCACGACGTTCAGGAAACTGGTCACGCCCGCGCCGGGCGATGCGATGACGACCAGGGACCTCGGCTCCCCGGTCGCTCGCCGGCCCCAGGCCGACACCACCGCGGCCAGGGCGTCTTCCCGTCCCGCCAGCAGCCGCCCATCGGTGAGCGGCTCGAGCGAGAAGAGGCGCCTGTATACGACCGGGAGCGCGCGCGGGTACGCCTCCGCGTGGGCGAGGGAGTGTTCGCGGCGATCGGCGACGGCCCGGGGCGCCGGACCGAGACCCAGGCTCGCGCCCAGTTGCCGAAGGAGGGCCAGGACCCACGATGCAGCCGCGGTGGCTCGGGCGCCGACCTGAGCGGAAATCCGCCGCATCCGCTTCCACACCCGCGCGAACCCGGCCGCCAGGAACGTGCGAGTCTCGAGAAAGCCCGCCGTCATCCGGTCCGCGGTGGCCTGCTCGATCAGCTGGCGCGAACCGCCTCGGATCTCGGCCGCGAACCTGTCTTCCGCCGTTGTGAGGGCTTCGCGCAGCAGTCGGCGCGTGGCGGCCGCCTTGTTGCCGGCACGGGTGAGGGCGTTGACGACCAGCGCGGTTGGGTGCGGCGTTTCCGGATCGCGCCGATCCTTCGCCTCCGCGACCGCTGCCTCGTATCCGTATCCCGACACCTCCCGGAGTTCGGCCGCCTCCAGGTGTGCCTTGCGCATGGCTTCGCGGATGGCCGAGGGGGCGGCGCGCATGCGTTCCCTGCGCAGGAGATCGAACGCACGCAGGAAGGTCTCGCGGAGGCGCACGCTTCGGGCGTCGGCCCCCGGCTTTCGCGGGACATCTCCGGGCGCCGGGATGTCGTGGAGGGTCAGGGCTCCGGGCATCCGCTCCCGAAGCTGGTCGAGGGCGTGGATTCCCTCCTCCACCGCGCCGATCAGCGCCTCGAACACGGCATCGGGCTCCGGCAGGCTGCCCTGGACGAGCGCGAGCGCGCGGTCGGTCCGTTGCCGTTCGGCTTCGAGCATCGCCGGCAGTTCCGCTTCGCCGGCGGACAGGCCCTCCGCACGCTCCCGGCCCCGGCCCAGTTCGGCCGCTACGTCCGCCAGCACCGCATCCGCGTTCCGGATGATGCCCGACCAGCCGCCCCGCAGCTCGCCGAGAATCCCATCGACGTCCCGCCGCATGGCAACCAGACCCTGGTACAACTCCAGCCGGGCAGCCGCTCCTTCCGCCCAAGCATCCCATTGCGCGGGCAGCTCCGGTTGGAGTCCCGCGCGGGGGCGGCTGGAAGGAGGGTCCGCCGCGAAGGTGCCGGCCACGGCGACCGAGGCCGCGAGCAACTCCTCCAGGCCGCGGAAGTGGGCGCTCCGGGAGCTCCCGCAGACCCGTTCGACCTCGTCGGCGAGCACCTGCAGTTCGGCCTGAAGCGCCGCTCCGGCGGTGTGGTGGATCCGTGTTTCGTCAGGCAGCGGCTCCGCCTCCGGATCGGCCGTCCGCTCGGCCGCATCCACAGCGCGGGCCGGCCGCAGCACCGCGCCGGCCCACTCCGAACACGCGCGCTCGAGGTGCGCGAGCCATTCCGCGCGGTCGTGCTGGCTTTGCCTGAAGGCGCTCCCCTGCGCGCGCAGCACTACCTGGTCGAGGTGCTGGCGGGCCAGCCTGGCCACCGGGACACGGCGCATCCGGCCCCGCCACACGACCGGGCCGAGCACGCGCGCGGCGGCTCGCTTGATCGTGCGGATGGTACCGACACCGGAGATGCGCGCGGCAGGGGACCCCGAAGCCGGCGCCTGGAGGAACGCCGGCAGCCGCGCCACCGCCGCCCGCGCGCCATCGGTGGCCGAGGCGAACGATCGCGCAAGCCTGGTCGCGGCACCCGATCGAGCCAGCACTACACGGAGGGGCTCAATGACCTCTTCGGAGACTGCGTCGCGATACCGCGCCGGCGCTCCGGGTGCATCCCGGCCCGTCTCGCCGGCAGGCGTGCCCCGGACTCCCTCCCCCGCGAGCCCTTTCCGCTCTCCAGCGCCGGGACCGGCACCCTCCGATCCCTCGAAGGAGAGGGCGTCGAGTGCCCGCTCATGCGCACCCGCGGCGTCCTCCAGCGTCCGGCGAATGGGATCCCACTCTTTCTCTTCGTAGCCCCGCCAGGCCTCGGCGAAGGGCTCGTGCACCACCGCGGAAATGCGGGCGACGATGTCGGAGTCGTCGGGTCTCCTGCGCGAGTTCCCGTTCATCCAGGTCTCCGCCCAGCCGAATCCCGGGCCTCCGGCGCTTCGACCATCGGATACCAGTCATGCTCCGGCATGAGCCCCGCGGCGCGGAAGCCGTCGCGCGCCCGCTCGGTGATGTCGCTCTGCATCAGGAACTCGAAGCGGGGATCCAGCACATAGGCCTTCACTCTCACGCGGGTGACGAACGTGGTGCGGAACTCGTCTCCGACGAGCACCACGATGGGCCTTTTCAGGAAGACGTACCGGGAAGTCACCGCCGCCTCGAAGGCGATCTCCCTGGCCTTGCGTTCGTCCACGCGTCCCGGCAGGTAGAGATCGGTCACGACCTGGCAGTTCAACTGTCCGGCGTTGGCGTTGGCGACCTGCTCCTCCACGACCTGGGAGTTGGGCACGGTCACCAGGTTGTCGTCGGCCGTAACGATGCGTGTCGACCTGAGGCCGATCGACACCACCTCTCCGTAGGTCCCCCCGACCGAGATCTTGTCGCCCACCTGGAAGGGCTGGTCGAAGACGACGATCAGGCCCCCGAACACGTTCTTGAGCAGATCCTGCGCGGCGATGCCGAGTGCCAGGCCCAGCGCCGCGCTCGCCGCGAGAAGCCCCTGGGCGTCGACCCGGAAGACGGTGCGCAGGATGAGGTAGGCGGCGATCCCCCACAGCGCCATGCGCGTAATGGGGATGAGCCACTTGAATGTGAGGCGGCGCCTGACGCTCCGTTCGGCCAGCGTCTCGAGGATCCATGCCAGCGCCCGGATCAGGAAGTGAAAGACGACGATAATGACCAGCGACCAGAAGATGCCCACCCCGAGACTCCGGACCTCCTCGGTCGCTTCCTCCAGATCGAGGGCGACGCCGGCTGTGTCGGCCGGGGCCGCAGCCACTGTCCCGCCCTGCTCCATCGCGTCCAGCCGGGATAGTATCAACTGCTGCGCCGCTGTGATATCACTTAGTTGGGCGGCGAGCGAGTCGAGGGTCGGCTGGGATGGGAGAGCCTGGGGACCGGGATCGGACGTCTGCTCCATCCCCGTGATCACCACCGTGCCGGACGCCGAGTCTAGCGGTGCATCCGCGCACGCCGCAGCCAGTAGCGGGAGCATGATCCAGCAGGCGACGCGAGAGAGAAGGCTCGCGGCCTCTCTGTTCGTTTGTCGTGCGGGCATGGGCGGATCCTTCGGCGGGTCTGCGGACAACACTACATTACCCGCGCGCCGGTCGCGCGCCTACCCCCGGCGTTCAACGCCCGGCCGGCACTCTCGCCGGCCCGTGGTAACACCTGCCAAACCGCGATGATATCATTCAGCCGGCCAGCGAGTGCGCCGTTTCCGGCCCCTCCGGCAGCCCCCGTGCCTTCCACAGGTAGAACACCACCGGGAAGAGTAGCAGCACCACGGCGCCCGACGTCACGACCCCTCCCACCAGGGGCGCGGCGATCCGCTTCATGACGTCGGCGCCCGCGCCCGCACTCCACATAATCGGCATCAGCCCGATCACATCGGTCGCGATGGTCATCATGATCGGGCGGACGCGCTTGATCGACCCGGCGCGAATCGCCTGCGCAAGCGCCGCGCGATCGGTCAGCAGGCCGCGGTCGCGGTAGTCGGCCAGCGAGAGGTTCAGGTAGAGCAGAAACACGATCGCGGTTTCGGCATAGAGGCCGGCCAGCGCGATGATCCCGATCCAGACGGCGATGCTGAGGTCGTAGTTCAGCATCTGCAACAGCCAGAACGATCCGGCGACGGCAAACGGAACGCCCAGCAGCACGAGCCAGGTTTCGGTCGCGGACCGGTTCGTCAGGTAGATCAGCACGAAGATCAGGACCAGGGTCAGCGGAACCACGAACATGAGACGCCGCTCGGCGCGCTCCAGATACTCGTATTGCCCGCTCCACGCGAGCGTGTACCCCGGCGGCAGCGCTACCCCGGCCGCGACCGCATCCCGCGCGGACTCCACATATCCGCCCATGTCCACGTCGCGCAGATCGACATACACCCAGGCGTTGGGCTTCGCCCCCTCGCTCTTGATGCTCGGCGGACCCACGACGTAGTCCATGGCCGCCAGCTGTCCCAGCGGCACTTGGTGCCCCTGGGGCGTCGTCACCAGGACGGCGCGCAGCGCCGGCAGATCGTCCCGCAGTTCACGGCTGTAGCGCAGGTTGACCGGGTAGCGCGTGAGGCCTTCGACCGTCGTCGTGACGTTCATCCCGCCGATGGCCGTCCGGATCACCTCCTGCACGTCCCTCACGGTGAGTCCGTGGCGGGCGATGGCCTCGCGGTCGATGGAGAAGTCGAGGTAGTTGCCGCCCATCACCCGGTCCGCGTACACGCTGGCGGTCCCGGGAACGTCGCGCAGCACATCCTCGATCTCGCGCCCCAGCCTCTCCAGCTCGGACAGATCGGGACCGGCGATCTTGATGCCGACGGGCGTGCGGATTCCGGTCGAGAGCATGTCGATCCGGCTCCGGATGGGCATGGTCCAGGCATTGGTCAGCCCCGGAATCTGCAGCGCGGCGTCGAGCTCCTCGATGAGGCGCTCGGGCGTCATCCCGGACCGCCACTGGTCGCGGGGCTTGAGGGCGATGGTGGTCTCGAGCATGGACAGGGGCGCGGGATCGGTCGCCGTCTCCGCCCGCCCGACCTTGCCGAAGACGTGCTGGACCTCGGGGAAGGTGTAGATGATGCGGTCCGTCTGCTGCAGGATCTCGCGCGCCTCGGTGATCGAGACGCCGGGCAGCGTCGTGGGCATGTACAGCAGGTCGCCCTCCCACAGCGGCGGCATGAACTCCGACCCCAGCCGCGACAGCGGCACGGCGGTCGCCGCCAGCCCCAGCACGGCAGCGGCCAGGACCCACGTCCGAAACCGCAGAGCCAGCGAGAGAACCGGCCAATACGTCCGGGCCAGGAGCCTGCCCACCGGGGTGCGCGTCGGCGGGCGGATCCTCCCTCGTACCCAGTAGCCCACCAGCACCGGAACCAGCGTCACCGAAAGGAGCGCCGCGGACGCCATCGCGTAGGTCTTGGTGAAGGCGAGCGGCTTGAACAGCCGCCCCTCCTGCGCCTCGAGGGTAAACACCGGCATGAACGACACGGTGATCACGAGGAGCGCCAGGAACAGCGACGGGCCCACCTCGCGCGCCGCCGAGGCGACGATCTCCCAGTGGGGCTTTCGGCCGCCGTCCTGGGCGAGGCGCCGGTGGGCGTTCTCGACCATCACGATCCCGGCGTCGACCATCGTCCCGATCGCGACCGCGATCCCGCCCAGCGACATGATGTTGAGCGTCAGCCCCTGCATGCGCACCACGATCAGCGCCATCAGAATCCCGACCGGGAGCGCGATCACGGCCACGAGCCCGCTGCGCAGGTGGAAGAGGAACACCAGGCACACCAGGCCCACGATCACGAGCTGCTGCGCGAGGCTCATGCGGATGCTCCCGACCGCCCGGTCGATCAGCGCGCTGCGGTCGTAGGCCACCTCGATCTCGACGCCCTCCGGCAGGCCCGGCGCGACCTGGGCCAGCTTTTCCTTCACGTCGCGGATCACCTGCCGCGTGTCCGCGCCGGACCGCACCACGACGATGCCGCCGACCGTCTCTCCTTCCCCGTTCCACTCCGCCAGGCCGCGACGGCCCTCCGGCCCAACGCTCACGCGCGCCACGTCCTCGAGCAGGATCGGCGTCCCGTCCGCGCTCACCCCGAGACCGATCCGGCGAATGTCGTCCACCGACCGGATGTAGCCGAGCCCGCGGATCATGAACTCCCGCTCGGCGACCTCGATGAGCCCGCCCCCGACATCGCTGTTGCTCTCCTGGATGGCGGAGCGGATGGCCGGGATGGACAGGTCGTAGGCGCGCAGCCGGTTCGGGTCGACCGTGACCTGATACTGCCGCACGAAGCCGCCCACGCTGGCCACTTCCGAGACCCCGGGCACCGCGGTCAGCTCATACCTGAGGAACCAGTCCTGGATCGAGCGCAGCTCCCCGAGGTCGTGGCGGTCGGACCGGAGCGCGTACACGAAGGCCCAGCCGACTCCCGTGGCGTCGGGTCCGAGCTGGGGTGTGACCCCGGCCGGCAGCTGCTCGGAGAGAGAGTTCAGGTATTCCAGAACCCGGCTTCTGGCCCAGTAGAGGTCGGTTCCCTCCTCGAAGATCACGTACACGAACGACACCCCGAAGAACGAATAGCCGCGCACCACCTGGGCGAACGGCGCCGCCAGCATCTGGGTGGCGACGGGGTAGGTGACCTGATCCTCGACGATGCGCGGCGCCTGGCCCGGATACTCCGTCTGGATGATGACCTGCACGTCGGAGAGATCCGGAATGGCGTCGATGGGCGTGCGGGACAGCGAGAAGATGCCCGCGACCACGACGGCGAGGGCGCCGACGAGGATCAGGGGCCGGTTCCTGATGGAGCCGTCGATGATGCGCGCGAACATGAAGGACCTCCGTCAGCGGCCGGGCGGCATGCCGGAGGCGGCACCCCGCATCGCCCCGGGCGAACCCGGCATCTCCCCGTGCTGCATCTCGCCGTCTGCAGCAGGCTGCCCGGATTCCGCGCCGCTCAAGAGCTGCGAGATGGCGGCCTTGAGGTTGGCGTCGGCGTCGATGAGGAACTGGGACGAGACGAGGACCTGCTCTCCCGGGGTCAGCCCTGACGTCACCTCCTGCATCCCCTCGCTCTCGGTTCCGAGCATGACCTCGCGCGGCTCGAACACGCCCTCGCCCCGGGCCACGATCACCACCGCGCGGGTTCCGCTGTGCAGCACCGCCTCTGCGGCGACCATCACCGCGTCGGACGCGCCGCTGGCCCGCGCCGTCACGTCGACGTACATCCCGGGCCGGAGCCGCAGGTCGGCGTTGGGCACCTCCACGAACGCCGTGAGCGTCCGCGTCTGCGTATTCACCGCGGGACGAAAGAAGAGGATGCGCCCGTCCCAGCGCTGGCCCGGGAATGCGTCCGCCTCGATCTCCACTGCCTCGCCCTCGCCCACGTGCCTGAGATCGTCCTCGTAGAACTCGGTCTCGGCCCAGAGCGTGGAGTGATCCGCGATCTTCAGGACCGTCATCCCGGGTCCGATCCGCAACCCTTCCATCGAGTCGCTCATCTTCTCGACGATGAAGCCGGTGGCGGGCGAGAATACCCGGACCGTGCGCGCGACCTCCCCGGACTCGGCGAGCGCGTCTATCTGCGCCTCGGTCATGTCCCAGTAGAGCAGGCGTTCCCGGGTCGCCTCCAGGAGCGACTGCGCGCGTTCGATGGCTTCCGGATAGGCTCCGCCCTCCCGCAGGCGGCCGACGTATTCCATCGCCCCGATGAACTCGCGCTGCGTCGAGACCAGCTCCGGGCTGTAGATCTCGAAGAGCGCATCTCCCCTGTCGACGGTCTCGCCCACGTTGTTCACGTTGGCCTGTTCGATCCAGCCTTCGTACTTGGTCTGGACCGAGACCACGCGCTCCTCGTTGTGGGCCAGGATGCCGACCGTGCGGATGAAGACGGGGAGCGCTCCGCGATGCACCTCGGCCGTGCGCACGGCGAAGTTCTGCAGGAAGCTCGGACTCACCCGGACCTGGCCGTCCGCGAGACCCTCGTCCGCATAGACCGGAACCAGGTCCATCCCCATGGGGGACTTGCCCGGCCGGTCGGAGGTGTAGTTCGGATCCATGGGCGCTCGCCAGTACAGGATCCTGCGTTCGCCCGCACCGTCGGCCTGTGCGCCGGGGGCGAGGGCTCCGCCTTCGCCGCCTCCCGCCGACATCTCGCTCATGGGCTCCCCGGGCAGGATGCGCATCAGCAACAGCGCTCCTCCCGCGCCGGTCACGACACCCAGCGCCACGACTGCGGCCAGTTGAAACCTCTTCGTGTTCCTCATGATCCCTCCTCGCCCGGGGACGATGGCTCCTCCTCCGGAAAAGCCGAGCCGATGGCTCGTTCCATGTCGGCCAGCGCCTTCATGTAGTCGGCGCGCAAGCGCGCGAGACCCAGGCGGACGTCCAGCAGGACCGCCTCGCTGTCCAGCAACTCGAGCACGCCGGTGACGCCCGCCGAATACGCTTCCTCGGTCGCGCGCAGGGCCTGCTCCGCCTGCGGGAGCAGCGCGTGCTCGAAGAGGGCCAGCTGCCCTTCGATGGTGGTAAGGCGGAACGCCGTGGACCGGACGGCGAGCGCCACCCCGTTTACCGCGTCCCGGTACGCTTCCTCGGCCGCGGTGAGACTCGCGGCGGCCTCGCGCATGCCCGCGTCGTAACTCGACCTGAAGACGGGGATGCTCGCGCCGAGGGTCAGGCTGTAGGTGTCGCGTCCGTTGTCCGGAGGCGGATCGTTGCGGCCCGGATCGTCGCGCCGGTCGAGAACGCTCCCCCAGGCGAGGCCGATGGAGAAATCGGGCCGGTAGCGTCGGCCTGCCAGGCGGACGGCCCGCTCGCTGTTCTCGATGCGCAGCCGGGCCGATCTCACTTCCGGCCTGGCGTCGAGCCCGGCGGCCCGTAACTGCTCGTCGTCAAAGCTCGCCAGCGGGCGCTGGCGGATCTCGATGATCGGGATGGCGGCGTCCACCGGTCGATTCGCGAGGACGTTGAGCGCCGCTTCGAAATCGGTCCGCTGCTGCAGGAGCTCCTGCCGCCGGCTCAGGACGCGCGTGACCTCCGCCTGGAGTTTGAGGACGGCCTGCTGCTGCCCGAAGCCCTGCGAGTAGCGCGCCTGGGCGAGCGCCTCGTAGTGGAGGAGGAGTTGTTCTTCCTCTCCAGTGATTCGGAGCGCTTCATCGAGATAGGCGAGGTCGTAATAGGCCAGCTTGACCTGCCGCACCACCTCGGCCGCCTGCTCTCTGTAGGTCTCCCCGCGACTCTCGGCCTCGGCTTCGGCGACATCCCGTCGGTCCGAGAGCGTTCCGAACCAGGGGAACGCCTGGCTGAGCGACACGCCGGACGTCTGCGGCCCGACCCGGGTCTGGGGACCCCGCAGGTGCTGCGTGAAGGCAACCATGGGGTTCGGGAGGGTCGCCGCCTGCGGGACGCGGGCGCGAGCAGCCTCTACTTCCGACAGCGCCCCGCGTACGCGGGGGTTGCCCTCCAGCGCTTCCGCGAGGAGCGCGTCCAGCGTCGGGTCGCCGTTGTTCGCATAGGCCGGCGACTGCGCCGTGGCGCCCGCCGGGCCCAGGGCACCCGAGAGTGCGATCGCCAGCGCGACCGCCGGGATCCGCTTGATATACATGTGCACCTCGCCGTGAGGATGTCGATACGTCCCGTGAGGGGATGCCCGGGCGCGAGACGACCATCCCGCGATGTGGATGGGGACGTGCCTCGGGCACGAGGGGCGCGCGTCCGACTGCGGGGAATGCCGCCTCCGGAATGCGGAGGCGCCCCGGGTGGGTCAGGCGGCCTTCACGGGTGCGCCCCGAGTCGGAGCGCGGACGGTCAGGCGTGGTGGCGGGGAGGGGGCGTTTCGACGCCCACCGAGACCGCGACGGGGATGGGCGCGATGTCGAGATTCGCCCGAACGGAGACGGCCGGGAAGCGCACCAGGATGGCCGCCTGCACGGTCCGCGCGGAGGCGGCGCCGCAAGCCGCCAGGATCATGAGGCACCCGCCGCCTTCACCGTGGTGCCCTCCGTGCTGGGGCGCCGGCGTCCCCTCGGTGGGGAGGTGGTCGTGGCCGGTGGGGGGCGGGGGAGGCTGGTGGGCCGGGCCGCTCGCGTGGCGGTCAGGGTCGCCGCCCGCGTGCGCGGAAGCGAACGTGCGCGGGCCCGCCTCGAGCATGGGCACGGGCGCACCCATGTCACAACGGAGCGCGACCAGTTGGGACCACGACAGGGCCGCGAGGGCGAATACGGCTACGGTGCGGCGCATGAATGCAATGTGCGCCCGGGGGCGCCGGGGCGTCAACAAGGCGATGCCCGGGTCAGCTGCCCTCACCCCCCGGAAGGTACTTCGCCGGAATCGGGTGGTCGGACCCCTCCCCCAGCCAGAAGATCGACACCACCCACCAACGCGACCCGTCGTTCATCAACTGAATCGAATTGATGCCGCGCGTGAACGGCTCCGGGTCGCTCGCGCTCCGGCGCGACTCGTAGGTGCTGAACGCGTGCGCGATGACGCCGTACTCCTCGGTCACCCGATGGATCTCCACCTCGTGGAAGCCGTTGGCCTCGAGCGACGCGCCGGCCACCTCCGCGTACTCGTCGGGGGTGATCACCCTGCGCGCCCAGGTTGACCCGCCGCCGGGACGTCCCACCGGGCTGAGGGTCGCGCCGGACACGAACAGCGAACGGAAGCGGTCCCAGTCACGCGCCACGCCCGCGTCGCCGGAGATGACGTCGTAGACGGCCGTGATGATGGCGTCGATGGACGCGACGTCCGCCGGGTCGGCGGCGGGTTGCTGGGCGGTGGCGGGACTCGGGGCCCAGGCAGCCACCACCCCGGTCACAAGGACCACGGTGGTCAGCCGTGCCAGGGAGAAGGAACAAGCTGGAGGACGTAGACGCGTAGCGGTCATGGGTGCGTATCCGTGACTGGGAACGCCGGGCAAGCCCGGCAATTCGAGGCTACATGATCACCCGCCGCATGTACTGCCTCACCTTCTCCATGTACTTCTCGAAGAAGTGCTTCTGGATGTCGTTCATGTCGAGCTCGCGGCCCTGGATGTAGGCCTGCTCGATGTCGGTGGTCATGTCGAGCGGCGTGCCCGTCGTGATGAGGAAGGTCGCCTGCTTGCCCGGCTCCAGGGAGCCGACCCGGTCGTCCAGCCCCATGAACTCGGCCGGATTGATGGTCACCGCCCTCAGCGCCTCGTCCTCCGGAAGCCCGAACGCAACCGCGACCCCGGCTTCGAAGGGCAGCCGGTTCGAGTACAGCGAGCCCGAGCCGCCCGAGATCGCGAAGCGCACACCCGCATCGTGCAGGCGCGCCGGCATCGAGTAGGCTCCGTCGTAGCCCTCGTAGTCCCGGCCGGGGGCGGCCATCGTCGATGTCAGGATGACCGGGATGTCCTCGGCGACCAGGCGGTCCGCCACGTGTATGGCGTCGCGTCCGCCGCGGATGACGATCCTGAGGTTCTCCTCCTGCGCCCAGGTGACGGCGTCGTTGATCTGCGCCGCGCCGTCGGCCGCGACCACCACCGGGAGCTCCTCGTCGAAGACGGGCATCATCGCCAGATAGCGGGAGTCGCTGCGCACCTCCTCGCCGGCGGCCACCGCGTCCCGATAGGCCCGCGCCTCGGCGAAGAAGCTCTTGAGTTGCTGGACCTGCTCCTCGTAGCTCGGCGGGTCCGCCTGCTGACCGAAGCCGAAGCCGCCGAAGCCACCGAAGCGGCGGGGATTCGGGTTGGGCCAGTTCACGTTGAGCGCCGCGGCCGACTGCATCGACATCTCTTCCCAGCTCCAGCCCTCGAGGGCCATCGCCGAGGACATGCCGGAGACGAGGCCACCGGCGGGGGTCGTGAGCGTGGTCAGCACGCCGGCCGAACGCGTCGTGCCGATGTGCCGGCTCTCGGCATTCACGGCGACGTCCGCGCGCACGTTGGGGTTGAAGTCCCCCAGTTCGTTGATGTCGTTCGAGACCCCGACCGCCCCGATCTCGGCGATCCCCACCGTGCTGTAGGCGTCGATGAGCCCGGGATAGATGTGCTTCCCGGTTGCGTCCACCACGCGGGTCCCGTCCGGAATCTCCAGGTCGGCGCCGACCGCGGTGATCACCCCGTTCTCGAAGAGGATGGTACCGTTCTCGATGACACCGCTGGTAACCGTGTGAATTGTCGCCCCCTGCAAGGCCATCGGCTCGGCCTGCGGGGGCACCGTCATGCGCACCTGGGCCTCGATGGCTGCCGGCGCCAACAGCCACAGCGCCAGAGCCGTCCAGGCGGCTCCGCTCGCCCGTGTCCAGGTTCCCTTCATCGCCCGTCGCTCCGTCTTCGTCATCAGTTTCTCTCCATCTGAGCGTTCCGGTCGCCGTTGCCCTCCACGGACAGGATGGCCTGGATGAGCTGTGTGCGTTCCTCTTCGATGCGGTCGCGCAGCGCCGCGTCCTCCTCGAGGGAGAAGTACCGGCGGCCGTCGACCCACGTCTGCTCGGCGCGCGAGAACTGCGAGAGCGGGTTGCCGCTCCAGATCACGAAGTCGGCGTCCTTGCCGGCCTCAAGCGAGCCGACCTGTTCGTGGATCGCCACGGCCTCCGCCGCCTGGTTGGTCACCGTCGACATCGCCTGCTCCGGGGTGAGCCCCGTGCGCAGCAGCTTGCCCGCCTCCCAGTTCATGCGGCTGGCGATCTCGCTGTTGTCCGAGTGCAGTGAGGTCACGACTCCCGCCTCGATGAGGATGCGGGCGTTGTACACCGTCGCGTCGTAGGCCTCCATCTTGAAGGCGCCCCAGTCGCTCCAGACAACCGCTGCGACCCCGGACGCGGCGAGCTCGGGCGCGATCTTGTAGGCCTCGACGCCGTGCTGCAGCGTCTGGACCCGGAAGCCGAACTCCTCGGCCAGCCGGACCAGCGCCAGGAACTCGTCCGCGCGATAGCCGTGCGACGAGATCAGGAGCTCCTGATCGAGGATGTCCAGGATCGCCTCCATGCGCAGGTCGCGCCGCGGGGGCAGTCCCTCCTGGTTCTCCTCCCACTGCTGCCACTCGCGCTCGTAGTCGCGCGCGGCCATGAAGTGGTCGCGGATGATCTCCTGCACGCCCATGCGGGTGTCGGGATAGCGGCCCTGACGCCGCTTCGGGTTCTCGCCCAGCGCGAACTTCACGGTGCGGGGCGCGTTCTCCAGCTTGAGGTCCTCGGGCAGCGAACCCCAGCGCATCTTCACGAAGACGTTCTCGCCCCCGATCGGATTCGCGGAACCGTGCTTGATGTGCGCGGTGGTGAGCCCGCCGGCCAGCTGCCGGTACATCCAGATGTTGTTGTGGGTCACGACGTCGCCCATGCGCACCTCGGGGACGATCGCGAAGCCGCTCTCGTTCACGGCGCTCACGCCCGAGTGGATGTGCGGATCGATCATCCCCGGCGTCACGTGCTTGCCGGTCGCATCGATCTCCACCGCGCCGCCCGGGGCGTCGAGATTCATGCCGACCGCCTCGACCGTCCCGGCGCGCACCAGGAGGTCGGCGCCCTCGATGATTCCCTGCGGACCCTGGGTCCAGACCGTCGCGTTGCGCACCACGACCGCGCCGGGCTGCTCCGGGATCGAGGTGCGGCCGTAGTCCATCATGGGCCGGATGAAGGGCAGATCGATCTCGGGCACGTCCATCGCCACCGTCCCGCGCGCGGCACCCTCGAAGGGCTCGGTGCGCATGCCGCGGAAGGAGGGGTCCGCCCCATTGGGCAGCGAGGTCCATCCGAAGAAGTCGTCCCCGCGCACCGAACCCGACAGGAGCGCCATGCCCTGATAGCCGAGCACCTCGCCGTTGAAGCGGACGTCGATCCGGCCGGTCTCCGCGACCGCGCTGGCCGACTCCAGGTCGATCCGCGCGCCGCCCGGAAGTTCGGGCCCGGTGCTGCCGATATCGAGGTAGCCGCGCAGCCGGTTCAACGGACCCTCCAGGACGAGAACGGCTTCGAAGCCCCACTCGTCGTCCGAGGCGATCTCCCAGGTTCCGCGCGGATCGATCTGGGCCGGGCGGGTCACGGCGTATACCCTTCCCTGCACCCATACGTCGCGGACCGTCGCCTCCTCCGCGAAGAGGTCGCCCTCGCTCACGATCAGGTTGGCCACCTTGCCCTCGGCGATGGTCCCGTGAGTGCGATCGATGCCGAGCCAGGAGGCGGGCGTGGTAGTGAGCGCCGCCAGCGCATCGTCCGCCTCGAGCCCCCGCGCCACCGCAACCCGCAGGTTGGGCAGGAACTCGTTCAGCGACGAGAGGCCGTCGGTGGTGATGGCGAAGCTGACTCCGGCATCGGACAGTTGCGCCGGGCTGGTCGGCGCCAGGTACCAGTGGCGCAGATCGGCGAGCGAGGCATCGAGCGCCGCCCCGGGATGACCCACATCCGGAGCGTCCGGGAAATCGAGCGGAACGATGAGGGGTTCGGTGCGCCCCCGAAGCACGTCGATGAGCCTGTATTCCAGGCCGTTCCCCCGGTACCACGCTTCGAGCCCGAACTCCGCCGCGAGACGATGCGCGCGCAGGTATTCCTCCTCGCTGCCGGTCTCGAAGATGACCGGCTGATCGCCGTCCGCCGCGTCTTCGAGCGCCGCCAGGGCTTCGCTGGTCTCCGGAGGCAGGAAGGCGCGGCCGCTCGCCTCGTAGGCATCCCAGGCGCGCTCGTACCAGTCGGCGTCCATGAACGTCTGTTTCATGAGCGAGATCGTGCCCATGGCGGAGTTGGGATACGATCCGCCGAGTTCAAAAGAGCGCTGAAAGCCGATGGCCTGGGCGATGTCGGGGCGCAGCACCCGGTCGCGCACACCCTCGTCCCCGAGATTCACCAGCGAGGCGGTTCCCCGGAAGATGCCCTGGCTGGGAACGGCCAGCGCCGCGCCGAACCCCTGCGAGCGGAGCGCCGCGCGGCGGTCGGCGTCATCCTGCAGGTTGCGCGTCGTGGAGAACCATGCGCGCACCTGCGGATTCCAGTGCGTGGGACCGACATCGCCGCCCTCCGGAACGTCGTCCATTCCCAGGTCCGCGTGCGCGTCAATGAAGCCCGGGTACACGGTGAGCCCATCGAGATCCCAGACCCGTGCGCCCGCCGGCGCGTCGCCACTGCCGACCTCCTGGATGAGGCCGTCGCGGATCACGATCGTGGCATCGTCCATGACCTGTCCCGGCCCGGTCACCACCCGCGCCCCCACCAGGGCGTGGAATCCGGTGCCGTTGTCGCGCATGCCCTCGACCGGCTGGGTCCGGGTCGCCTGCTGGGCCTCGACACCCGTGGCCAGGACGGCCGCAAGCCCCATCGTGCAGAGTATCGCCTTCACAGAACCGCCCATTTTGTCACCCCTGCGTGAATCGCCTCGTTGCCAAAACCCGACCGGCCCTGCGCGAGCCCGACGGGATGCGAGTAACCATGATGACTACGCTTCCGATGGCGTCCGGTCAATCGGGGGTCGGGTCACCGGACGGCGCTCGAGATCGGCGGCGCAGGGTCGGGGAATCGGGACCCGGCGCCCGGGCGGCCCGAGATCGATGGCCCGGCTCGTTGGCGTGGATGATTCCAGTGTCATGATGTATGGTGTCGAGTTCGCCTGCGACTCCACGCGCAACGACAGCTCCAACCACACGAGGATCACTGCCGATGGCTGAACGCAACTCCGATCGCGAGGCCCGGGACCCGGGCAGCCGGGCGGGCGGTTCGGGGATCCCGGTGGGACTGCTCATCGCGCTGGTGATCGCGCTGCTGTCCGGGCTCGGCATCGGTGCCCGCTACTACGTCCTCGGGGATGTGAACCCCATCCATTGCCTGTTCAGCCTGTTTTTCTCGACCAACCTCCTCATCTGCTACTGGGAGACGTGCCTGTTTTTCCGAAGGGACTACGTCGAGGCACGCGCGGAGCACTGGCGCGGATGGCGGCGTCAAACCGGCCGCACGCCGGCGGTCGAGTTCCTCACCGGCCGGGTGCCGCCGGGCCGGATCTTCTCCCCGACGGTCTGGGCAGACGTCTGGGCAACCTACTCGATGATCGATTCGGCGTACGAGGACCGCGGCACCTTCGGCTTCAATGCCGACGTCGGCAACGGCTTCGTTACGCCCATTCCGACGTTGATCCTGTACGCGGCCTATACCGTCAAATTCCTGCCCGCCATTATTGCCGGCATCATCGGGGCGATGCTGTTCTGGCAGTGGGTGTACCTGTCGTCGCTCTACTGGGTCAGCTTCTTCGTGGCCGGGAGCCAGAAGCGCATCACCAGGGGCGAGCTGTACACCTACCTGATCGGACCCAACGCCATCTGGGTGTTCATTCCGATGTTCGGCCTGTACGTGTCGGTTCGCCTGATCCTGGACGGGAGCTACGGCGTGCTGGGTGGGTGATTAGCGTTCACCGGGAACTCGGTCTCGCCGCTCTGGCCCAGGAGAGCCACGTAACCTCCCCGCAGCTAGCGTCCCATCGTTATCGAGACACCGTCCAATCGTTATCGGAGGACCGTCCGATCGTTATTCGCTCAGGGACTGCGGGATACCTTGGCGGACGCATGGGCCGCAGGATGACTACATTACATGCCCGCCGAACACCGCACGTTGCACGAGCAAAGCCATGATGCAGAGGGCGAGACAGGGATGGGTCGAGGTCGTCGCCGGCGTCATGTTCAGCGGCAAGTCCGAGGAGCTGATCCGGCGCATACGGCGCGCCCTCATCGCCGGACGGCGGGTGCAGCTCTTCAAGTCGCACCTCGACGACCGCTACGGGGGTCAGTTCCGCATCTCCTCCCACGACGGCCGCCAGATCGACGCCGAGCCCGTGTCCAACTCGACGCAGCTCGCCGAAAAGGTGCACCCGGAGACCCAGGTCGTCGCCATCGACGAGGCCCAGTTCCTGGATGACGGCGTCTGCGAGGTGGCTGACGCGCTGGCGGACGCGGGGATGCGCGTCATCATCGCCGGCACCGACATGGACTTCCGCGGGGAGCCCTTCGGCCCCATGGGGCTGCTCCTGGCGCGCGCGGAACGGATCGACAAGCTGAACGCGATCTGCGTCGTGTGCGGCGATCCGGCAACCAGAAACCAGCGCCTCATCGACGGGAAGCCGGCGCCCGCGGAGGGCCCGACGATCCATGTGGGAGGCGCCGAGTCGTACGAGGCCCGTTGCCGCCGCTGCCACGAGGTGCCGAAGCGGGATCGAGCCCAGAGGGAGCTGTTGCTGAGGCGCGGAAGGGGCTGGGAGGGGGTGTAGACCATGCCACATGGCCGATCGAGTCGACTTTCCTTTCCGGCGCAGATCCTGACGACCGCGATCATCGTGGCCGCCCTGGCCGGGGCCGCCCGCCTGGCGAGTTCCGAAGAAGACTCCAGGGCGTTCGACGAGGCGGCGGAGCAGACGCGGTTTCAGCTGGAAGGGGCTGCGCGAGGTGTCGAAGCGGCCGGCCCGGCGGACGACGAGCGCCAGGCGCCCGTAGAGCCTGAAGAGCCATGATCGACGCGATCACGAGAGCGCTCAACTGGGACGCGGTCATGGGCTGGTTCTACGTATTGAACGACCTGAGCCTGGTGTACGTGATCGTCCCGTTCTTCTTCGTCGAACTCATTCGCTACGCGTTTCTGAAGCGTTTGAGCTTCGACGTCATCGGCGACTCGGTGGCCAACGTCATCACCTTCGTCTCGTTCGTGGCCATCGAGTACGCCCTCGGCATCCTCTTCGTCACGAAGCTCTACTTCTGGATCTACGCGAACTTCAGCCTGGCTCACCTGTCCCTGAACTGGGTCACCATCGTGACCTGTGTCCTGCTGGCCGATCTCATGTACTACTGGGATCACCGCATGATGCACAGGATCGGGGTCGGATGGGCCACGCACACGGTGCATCACAGCTCGCCCCACTTCAACATGTCGGTGGCCTACCGCTTCGGCCCCCTCGATGCAGTCTTCCCGCTCCTCTTCTCATTCCCGATCGTCATGCTGGGGTATCACCCGATCCTGGTGCTGCTGTCCGAGATCCTGGTCCAGCAGTTCCAGGCGATCCTGCACACGGAAGCCATCCGGAAGCTGCCGCGGCCGATCGAGTTCCTGTTCAACACGCCCTCTCACCACCGGGTGCATCACGGTTCGAATCTGCAGTACTGGGACAGGAACTACGCGGGCATGCTCATCGTCTGGGATCGCATGTTCGGGACCTTCGAGCCGGAGGTAGAGCCGGTCATGTACGGCATCGAGCAGCCGCTCAACTCCAACAACCCGATCAAGGTGTTTCTGCACGGGATCCAGCGCCTGGCCGTCAAGACCTTCCAGACGAAGGGAACGGGGAACAAGCTGCGGGTGTTGGTGAAGCCGCCGAGCTGGAGTGCGACGGAGTAGGTAACGGAGCCTGCTCCCCTGCCCTTGGCGAGAGGAGTCCAGGTATCCCGCCATGGCGGTTGGTTGCAGCCCTTCGCTAACCCCCCGGAACCCGCAGAATCGGATACGGCTCGCCGGCACCCAGCCGGTCCGCGAGAAAGCCCCAGTTCGCGAAACCGTCGTCGGACTGCGGCTCCAGCAGGCTGAACAGCAGGCGCCCCAGCGGCTGGTCGACGCGCGCCAGCATGTCGCCTGATTCCGGGGTGACCTGGGCCGGCTCGTAGCCTCCGAAGAGGGTCTGCTCGTTGTGCCCCTGGAACGGCTGCTCGGCCGTCTGTACCGAATCGATGCGGAACGCCTCCACATACACGGGCACAGCCTCCGCCGGCTCGAGTGCAACCCCGTGCGCCGCGAGCCGCGTCAGGACCTCCTCCAGATCCGCGGGGACCAGGTAGGCCTCGGGCACTCGCTCCAGGAGGGTCGGTGCAAAGGTCCCGTACTCGTACATCGGCGCGACGTATTGCGTATCGGTGCGCAGCAGCAGCGGGCGTCCGGTGAGCGGGTGCGCCTCCTCGATCGTGCCGCCCATGAGGATGTCGACCGGTGCGGGCGAACGCTCGGGCACGGCGCGAAGCGCTAGCGAATCGCCCACCACCGAGACGGCATCGGCGTCCGCCACAATGCTCCGCACCTCGTCCGCGTGCTCGTGCACGTAGTCCAGGATCTCCTCCACGAAATACAGCGTCGCGAGCACCCGCTCCTCGAAGGACGCGTAGGAGTAGGCCTCGCTCAGGATGCCGATCCGGTTGCGCAGGCCGAGGTAGTTGTTGTTGAAGCGCGGGCGGTGGTCGAAGGTGTACCATCCGGGCTCGCCCCCGCCGCGCGCGAACGCGTTGCCGTAGTAATAGTACTCCCAGCCGTGCTTGTCCCGGATCTCCCCGGTCACGTGGGGAAGGAGTCCTTCCCGCAGAAAGTCGTCGATGGCGGCCGGCGTGTTGGGGTGGAGCGGGGGCGAGTAGGTGAGATGGTAGGCGTGCTGCGTCCCGTTCGTGGTATGCAGGTCGACGGCCACGTGCGGATCGTATTCGCTGAAGAGCCGCGCCACCGACCGCGCTTCGGGCGAGTCGAGTTTCATGTGATCGCGGTTCAGGTCGTAGCCCTGGGCGTTCGGCCGCTGCCCCATCCCTCCGATGGGCCCGTGCTGGCGGCCCCGGTTGGTGAGCGTCACCCGCTCGTTGCCGTCCGCGTTGTATATGGGCCCGATCAGCAGCACCATCGACTCGCGCCATTCGCCGTGACGGCCGGCCATGAGGTCGCGGAGCAGCATCTGGAGCGCCTCCTTCCCGCACACTTCCCCGGCGTGGATGTTGCCCTGCAGATAGACGACCGTCCTGCCCGAAGCCCGCACCGAGGCCGGGCTCGCATCCTCGACATCGCCCACTACCGCCAGGGGAAGCGCCCGTCCCTCGGTGCTGTAGCCGAATGTGGTGTAGTGGACCGACGGCGAGCTGCCCGCCGCGCGCTGCAGGAAGTCCACGACATCGGCGTGGGTGCTGGTCTCGCGATAATCCGTGCGTTCCGCGCGCGTGAGGAAGGAATCGTCAGGGGCCGGGGAGCCGGCGCACGCCGCGAGCACGGCCGTGAGCGCGGCGAGCCCGCCGACGAGCGCCCCCCACAGTGTGCGGCGAGACGCCGGGGTGGCTGCGCCAGAACCCGAGGCGGCACGTCCTGTTGCCGAAGACGCCGCACGTCCTGTTGCCGAAGGCGCTGCATCTCCGGTTGCCGAAGACGCCGCCTGTCCTGTCGCCGAACTCGTCATGTTGTCTCCACGCCCTCGAAGGTCGGGTTGGTTTGCGCCACCAGCCCCAACCTATATTGCTGCCCATGAGCGGCGCACGGCATCGGCGAGCCACGGCGGATGCCGGGCTGTGGAAGGGGCTGAATCCCGCGATGGCGCTGGCCGCCAAGGGCGTCGTCCTGGTCTTCGTCCTCGCCACGATCCGGGACGTGGACGCCGCCGGCGCCGTCTTCGGCCGCATCCGCGACTGGATCGAGGGCACGCTCGACTGGTTCTACGTCCTGACCGTCTGCGCCGCCGTGCTCACCTGCCTGTTCCTGGTGTGCAGCCGGTTCGGCAGGATCCGGCTCGGCGACGACGCTTCCGCACCCGAGTTCAGGACATCGTCCTGGATCGCCATGCTGTTCTCGGCGGGAATCGGGATCGGGGTGCTGTTCTTCTCGATCGCCGAACCGCTCTTCTATTTCGACGCCAGCTCGGCTGCCGGCTACCCGAACAACCCATTCGCCGACATGGCGGGCGCCGTGCTGCCGGACGAGCAGCGTGCCGTGCACGCGATGCGCGTCACCTACTTCCATTGGGGCATACACGGATGGGCCGCGTACGTCGTCGTCGGGCTGTGCCTGGCGTACTTCGGATTCCGCAAGAAGCTGCCGCTGACGCTGCGCTCAGCTCTCTACCCGCTCATCGGCGATCGCATCTACGGCCCGATCGGTGACCTGGTGGACCTGCTGGCGGTGTTCGGCGGGGTCTTCGGCATCGCGACCTCCCTGGGCCTCGGGGCAAGCCAGATGGCCACCGGACTCAACGTGCTGTTCGACGTGGATCCGGGTCTCGTCACGCAGGTCGGGCTCATCGCCGCCATCTCGCTGGCGGCAACATTGTCGGCGGTATCCGGCGTGAGGCGCGGGATCCGCATGCTGTCCGAGTGGAACATCGTATTGAGCATCCTCCTGCTGGGGTGCCTGCTGTTTCTGGGCCCCTTCACGTGGCTCGTCCAATTCGTCGCCACCTCCATCGGCGCGTACCTGTGGCGCGTTGTGCCCATGGGATTCTGGATCGCCGACACTCCGGATCAGGCCGCCTGGCAGAACGCCTGGACGATCTTCTACTGGGGATGGTGGATCTCCTGGGCGCCCTTCGTCGGCACGTTCATCGCCCGCATCTCCCGCGGGCGCACACTGCGCGAGTTCATCCTGGGCGTGCTGTTCGTCCCGACCGGCCTGGGGCTGCTGTGGTTCGGGGTTTTCGGCGGCAGCGCTCTCCATCTGGAACTCAACGCCGCGGGCGGCGTCGGCACGGCCGGGATCCTGGAACTGGTGCGAGCCGCGAACTACGAGGCCGCGCTCTACGCGACCATCGACCGCATGAGCGACGTCAGCTGGCTCGCCTGGGCCATGTCCGCCATGGCCACCCTCCTGCTCGCGACGTGGTTTGTCACTTCCTCGGATTCCGGCACCCTGGTCATCACCACCTTCCTGAGCATGGGCAACGCTCATCCGCCGCGGCGTTTCCGCATCGTGTGGGGGCTCGGCGTGGGGACGGTGGCCGCCGTGCTCCTGCTGGCCGACGGCCTCCAGGCCCTGCAGACCGCAGCCATAGCCGCTGCCCTGCCCGTGAGCGTCGTGCTGCTGTTCATGATCGCCGGGCTGCTCAAGTCGCTGGCGCGGGATCCGTGAGGAGGTCGGATCGGTGGGGGTGGAGTCGGATCGATGGAGGGCTGCTAAGGAAAACTACCTTTCCTCAGCAAGACGCTAACGAAAGCGAACGCCTTGAACCTTTCCTTACGGCGGCAACAGTTGGATCATGCGCGGCGAACCGGCTTGGCCGCGCCGACCGTGGCCGCCGTGCTCCGGCTTCTCGAAGAACTTCTGCGGGAGGGGACGGAGGATCCACCGGGGTGGGTCGGGGGAGGTTCGGAATTGGCTGTGACAGGACTTGTTTCAGTGGAGATGTACCGCCCGACTCCCCGTATTGCGATGACACTGCTGATCGGACTGCTGATCGGCGTGCTCTCCACCGGTTGCAGGAGCCTCCCGAGCGATACCGGCGAGGCCGTGACCTTCCGCTTCGATTTCGATGAGGGACCTCTGGGGTTCGTCGCGGGCTTCGCCGACTTTCCTCCCGCCCATGAGGAGATCTACGAGTTGACATCCGGGCACCGTGCTCTGCCGGCGCCTCTGGAGTCGCGGTCCGGGCTGTTCCTTTCCGGGGTCAACAGGAGCGACGATCTGTTCATGTACTTCAAGGGCCCCATCGACGGCCTGACCCCCGGAGCGAGCTATGCCGTCGAGGTCAGCGTCGAGATCGCGACCAGCACGCCGGGCGGTTGCGTCGGCGTCGGAGGTGCGCCGGGCGAGAGCGTCTGGATCAAGGCCGGCGTGACCGCGGAAGAACCGGTCGCGGTCATGGAAGGCTCCCACCTGCGCATGAACATCGACATTGGACGGCAGTCCAACGGCGGCACACAGGCGGTGGTGCTCGGCAACGTGGCCAACTCGCGGCAGTGCGAGCAGTCCCGCGAATGGAAACTCAAGGCCCTGGAGAGCCAGTCGACACCGGCAGGCACCTCGGTATCTGCCGACGGTCGCGCCTGGCTCCTGATCGGGGTCGATTCGGGATTCGAGAGTCGGACGGAGGTCTATTTCACGCGCGCGTCGGTTACGTTGACGCCGAGTGCGGGAGGGTGATCGGGGGGCTGCCGCGTAGTTTGTAATCCATCTCGCAAAACCACTCAGCCAAGTACATCTACTGCGTAGCGGCGAGTGGGGCCACTCCAGCGGCCGCTAACCGACCTGGTAGTCCAGGGCCAGCGTGTGCTTGCCGTCCTCATCCACGTGGATCTCCATGGTGCCCGACAGGCCCGCCAGCTCGCCCGTCCCGGACCCCGGCACCACATGGCCGCCGGTGCGCGGCGGGGCTCCGGCTTCGGCGATGCCCCAGTGATGGAGCACGAACGTGCCCGCGCGCCCACCGAGCGTGCCCGAGACCTGTTCCGACGCGATGTACCCCGCGTTTTCCAGCGGGCCGTCGGCGCTGGCACGGCACATCAGCAGGCGTACACGGCCCTCTCCATCCAGATCGCCACGGTAACGTTTCGAGACTCGTGCTTCAGAGAGGAGCGGGCCTTCGCCTTCCTCACCGTTCGGCACGGCGTCCCAGCCGGTGATTTCGAAGTCGGAGACGATGTTCATCGTCGAGAATCCTTGCTCGTGTTGCCGTCAGATCCACGTACACTTGAACGAAGTATCGTACAATGAGACGCCTCGAAGGGAGCATCCCGGGCGGGCCGAAGCTGACCGAGCGACCTGCCGCTCGATGGGAGGAGGGCCTCATGGCGTCTGGGAGGAGGATGGTAGTGGTCGTTGGCGACATCACGAAGCTCGCGGTCGACGCGATCGTCAACGCGGCGAACCGGTCGCTGCTGGGTGGTGGCGGGGTGGACGGCGCCATCCATGCGGCCGCCGGGCCGAGCCTGCTCGAGGAGTGCCGCTCCCTGAACGGATGCGACACCGGTGACGCGAAGATCACCCGTGGCTACCGCCTGCCGGCGGCTAACGTCATCCACACCGTCGGCCCGGTCTGGTCCGGTGGTGACGCGGACGAGGACCGGCTTCTCGCAAGCTGTTATCGGCGGGCGCTGGAGGTGGCAGTTGAGAACGGGCTGCGGACGATCGCGTTTCCGGCGATATCGACTGGGGTTTACGGGTTTCCGGTGGACCGAGCCGCGCGAATCGCGGTTCGAGAGGTTGCGAGCTTCCCGAGCGCCTCGCCCGGTATCGTAGAGGGCACCTTCTGTTGCTTCTCAGAGGATTCGGCGGAGGCACATAGGGCCGCGTTACACGAACTTGGCTGAGGTCACCCCGTTTCGAGTGGCAACCCTAACCGACGAGTTCGATCCGAAGACTGAGGTCCAGCACCTTCGCGGCCGAGGTGAGGGTGTCCAGGCGGATGTGGTCGTTGTCGGGATCCAGGATCCGGTCCAGTTGACTCCGGCTCGTGCGCATCGCCCGGGCCATAGCGCTCTTGCTCATCTGCCTTCTCTCCATGGCCTGCTCCAGCTGCCTGGCCAGAACGCGCTTCACGGCGACAGCAGTGGTCTCTTCGAGCGTCCCTTCCTCCGCCAAGTAGTCTTCGAAGGAGGAGCCGACGCGTCCCTTATCTTTGGTCATCATGTGATTTCCGTTGCTCTTCTGGTCCAAAGCGCGGAGCCAGTCCTTGACCGGCTCCCTTCCGCTCGAGCTCTGGTAGAACGCTCCCGGGAGTCTCTTGAGTCTCGCCAACTGTACCTCATGAGGTACACTGTACCATGCATCGTACAGCTTGTCAACGCTGCCCCGCACCCCTAGCGGAGCGAGGATCGGCCCAAGGTACTATCGTCCCATCATCGATTGATCAGCGGATGATCGGAGAGCAGTCCGAGGCAGCTGCCGCTGGCGGGGAGTGGGCTGGAGGTGAGGTCTCCTTACGCACGCAGGAGACACCATGGACGGAACGGCCCCGAAGGCCTGGTCCGGGAGCTGGGTGGCCGCAGTGGCTGGCGGCGCCTTCGCGTTCCCCATCGCGGTGCTGCTTCACGAGCTGGGGCACTTTCTGGCATTCAGCACCTTCGGATTCCCCGGTACAGTCCTGCGGTCCACCTCCGTCAGCTGGACGGGTTCAGGGGAGTTTCGCCGCCTCTTTCTGGCGGGAGACCTGGAGGCCGCCGCGGCGATTGCCGAGCCGTGGCAAGTGGCGGTCGGCGTGGCGGCGGGACCGATGGCCTCCTACGTGCTCGTCATCGCCTGCGTGCTCGCGATCCGTCGGTTCGGCCCGGGACCGTTTTCCGTGGTGCTTGGCATAGGGTTGGTGACACCCATGCGCTGGCTGGCGCTGATTCCGTTCGTTTCCCTGAGGCTCCGTGGGTACCAGGTTACGTGGGGCCCGGACGAGGTCATTGTCACGACGCTTGCCGGGCTCCCCCAGGCCTTTGTCATTCTGTCCGGCGTCCTGTACCTGATCGCCTGCTGGTTCATCGTGGTCGCCGTCCCCCGCGGCCGGAGGGTGCGCGCCATCGTCCCCACGTTCGTCGGCGCCGCGGTCGTCGGTGGTCCCCTGTGGGTGCTGTGGCTGGGGCCCATCCTCCTCCCCTGATACCCGCTGAGCAGAGGACACATGGCTGACAGGTGGTGGCGAGACCGAGGGTGGTGGGTCGCGGTGGCCGGCGGGGCGATCGCTTTCCCGATCGGGGTGCTGCTCCACGAACTCGGGCACTTCGGCGGATTCGCCGCGTTCGGATTCCCCGATCCGGTCCTGCACTTCGCCTCTGCCGGCTGGGGCGATGACGGGCAGTTCGACTCGCTCTGGCGGGCCGGAGACGTGGAGGCCGCGGCGGCGATTGCTCCACCGTGGCAGGTAGCGGCCAGTATCGCCGCGGGACCGGTCGTCTCCTACCTGACGATCATCGCCTGCATCCTGGCGCTCCGCCGATCCGGCCCCGGCCCCCTGTCTCTCGTTCTCGGCGTCGGGCTGGTGACACCCTTCCACTGGACGTGGTCGATTCCGGTCCTCGCCTTGAGGCTCCGCGGGGCGCGCGTCGAATGGGGCCCGGACGAAGTCATCGTCGCGGCGATCATGGGGATCCCCCAGTTCCTGGTCATTCTGATCGCCCTCGCCAGCGCCGTGCTCTCGTACTGGCTCGTCGTGACCTCCATCCCTCGAGGGCAGAGGGTGAGGATGATCGTGCCGACCCTGGTTGGGGCGGCGGTTGTGGGGGGACCGGTGTGGGTGATGTGGGTGGGGCCGATGCTTCTGCCGTGAAGGCCCGGTCGAGGCTTACACTTTAGCTTGCGGCTTCAGACAGATGGGTAGCAAGGCGCCCCTCACGACACCACCCCCCTCCCCTCCCCCTCCACGCTGATCTCTTCCAACCCCACCCCCCTCAACACCTCGTTCACCTCCTCTAACTCCCCATCCCACACAGCCTGCACCCGCTCCAGGTACCCCTCCAGCCGCTCCACCATGATCTCGAACACCGCGTACATGCCGCTCCCCGGCCGCCCATCCCCGCGCTCGGACATGGACAGGAGATTGGCCAACCGGTTGTTCACCTTGATCGGAAAGTTGAGAGGGTCCTGGTTCGACCGGTTGCGCACCTGGTAGATGTCCGCTTCCACCGCCGACGCCGCCTCCCGCAGCCGCTCGCCCGCCTCGGCCAGGCGCTCGTCGTCCGACGCCTCCAGCCGGTCGTCCAGCTGGGCCTTCACGTTCCGGATGGCGATCACCGCCGAGTTGGCCGCGTGCACCCGGTCGCGGATCTGCACGCCGAACTCGTACTGGGCGACCAGGTCCTCGTCCGTCACGTCCGTAATCCACGGATGCCGCCGCACCTCCACCTCGGTCGTCTCCGCGCGGCCGTCCACGGTCAGGCGCGCCGTGTAGGTTCCCGGCGGCACCGCGGGCGCCATGGTGGCGACGCCCCAGAGGACCATCCCGGGGAAGGACGCGGCGGGGTCGGTGCGGAGATCCCAGCGCAGGCGGTTCAGGCCGGCCTCCATCGGCAGCGCCGGGCCCATCCAGCGGTCGCGCTCCTCGCCCTCCACGGCGGGATCGAAGGTGCGCACCACATCGCCCGACGCGTCCATGATCTCGAGCGTCGCCTCCCCGGGGTCATCCCCAAGCCACCACGACAACACGACCCCGTTGGCCGAGCGGTACGCGGCGGCCGGGTCGAACAGCACCAGGTCCTCCGCAGTCGTCCCGGGCGTCAGCTGCCGCAACGGCGCGACGTTATCGAGGATCCAGAAGCCGCGCCCGTGGCTCGCCATCGCCAGCTCGTCGTGCTCGGGGATCACGTCCGTGATCGGCATGTCGGGCAGGTCCGGGTTCAGTTCCTGCCAGGAGCCGCCGTCGTCGTAGGAGATGTAGACGCCGTGGTTGGTGCCGGCGTAGAGCAGGCCGGCCCGGTTCGGGTCCTCGCGGATCGAGTTCACGTAGGCGTCGCCGCGGATACCGTCAACGATTCGCGTCCAGGACTCCCCGAAATCATCGGTCTTCCATATATGGGGCCGAAAATCATCGAGTAGCGGCCGGCGCGCCGATACATAAGCCTTCCTCGCGTCGAACGCCGAGGCGTCGACCAGGCTTACGCGCCCGAAGTCCGGCATGTCCGGGGGCGTCACGTTGGTCCAGTTCGCGCCGCCGTCGCGCGTCACGTGCACGAGCCCGTCATCCGAGCCCGTCCAGATCACGTCGATGTCCACCTTGCCGGGCCCGACCGCGAAGATCGTCGCGTAGACCTCCGGCCCGTTCATGTCACCGGTGATCGGCCCTCCGGAACGGCCCAGCGTCATGGGGTCGGCGCGGGTGAGGTCGGGGCTCAGCGCCTCCCAGTTGGTGCCGCCGTCGGTGGTGCGCCAGAGCCGGTTCGAGGAGGCGTACAGCACGTTGGGGTCGATGGGCGAGAAGATGATGGGAAAGGTCCATTGCCAGCGCTCGACCATGTCGATGGCCGGCTCCCCGGAGTAGAACCAGGGGTAGGGGTTGACCTCGCGCGAGGTGCCCAGGCGCCGGTTGAACCTGTCGATGTAGCGGCCGTTGTTGGTGCCCGAGAAGAAGACGTCGAGGTCCGTGGGGTCGGGCGCGATGTAGCCCGGCTCCCCGCCACCGGCCCGGTAGTACACGTCCATCGAGCCCGCGGTGATGTCGGGCACCCGGGCGCCGGAGTCACCGGCGGTGTCGGCCAGCGCCGAGGCGAAGCGCCCCGCGTTCCAGTCCGAGGGCAGGCAGAGCGTGCTGTTGTCCTGCTGCGAGCCGCAGATGTGGAACGGGATGTGCGCCGTCGTGACGCCGTGGTAGAACTGGGCCGTCGAGAACTCCTGGTCGGTCCACTCGCTGCCGGTCGTGAAGCTGACCGCACCGCCGCCGTCGTTCGCGACCACGACGTGCGCGGGGTCGTCGGGGTCGATCCAGAAGTCGTGGAAGTCGACGTGGGTCCCGTTGTTGATGACGTCGTAGGTGGCGCCGCCGTCGGTCGAGCGGAAGAACGACGTGTTCTGCACGTAGACCACGTCCTCGTCGTGGTGGTCGGCGAAGACGTGCGTGTAGTAGAAGGCGCGCTGGCGGATGCGGCGCTCGTCGTTGATGAGCTCCCAGCTCTCGCCCCCGTCATCGCTCTGGAAGAGCCCTCCGTCGTCGTGCTCGAAGAGGGCGTAGACGCGGTCCGAATTCGCGCTTGAGACCGCTAGCCCGATCTTGCCCACGACGCCCTCGGGCGGCATCCCCGGATTGCGCGTCATCTCGGTCCACGTCGTCCCGCCGTCGGCGCTCTTGAACATGCCGCTGCCCGGCCCTCCGGAGGACATCGTGTACTCCTTGCGGAAGGCCTCCCAGAGCGCCGCGTAGAGCACGTCCGGGTTGTTGCGGTCGAGCGCGATATCGATGGCGCCGGTGCGCTCGTCGCGGAAGAGGATCCTCTCCCAGCTGTCGCCCCCGTCGGTGCTCCTGAAGACGCCGCGTTCCTCGCTCGGCACCCCGTACTTCCCGAAGGACGCCACATAGATGATGTCCGGATCGGTCGGGTGGATGCGGATCTTGGAGATGCCGTCCGACTCGGAGAACCCGACGTGCTCCCAGGTCTCGCCCGCGTCGCGGCTCCGGTAGACGCCATCGCCGGGCAGGATGTTGCCGCGAATGCAGGTCTCGCCCGTGCCGATGAAGACGAGGTCCGGGTCGGTCTCGGCCACCGCCACGGCGCCCACGGACGCCGAGTTGATCTTGAAGTCAGTGACCGGGAACCAGTTGTCGCCCCCGTCGACCGTCTTCCAGAGGCCCCCTCCGGTGGCGCCGAAATAGGCTTCCTGCGGCCGGCCCTTGACCCCGCTGACCGCGATGGAGCGGCCGCCCCGGTCCGGGCCGAGGTTGCGCCAGGAATAGCCGGCGAGGAAGGCGGAGTCGAGCACCACCTGCGGGTCCTGCGCGTGGAGCGCGGATGTAAGCGGGGCCAGGCCCGCGATGTCCACGTTCATGTTTTCGGCGAGAGACGAGACCCGCGCGGCGAACGGCGCGTCCGTCAGGGCGGGTGCGATTGCGGAGAGCGTTACGACGAGGAGAAACGGCTTGAGTGCGGGACGCATCACGGCGGCCATCCTGGGTTTCAGGGGAGCGTCAAATCAGCGCGCTCAAGCTACCCGGATGCGGAAGTGCACGACAAGCAAGCGGGGGTTGGACGGGTCAAGCGGGTTACACTGCCCATCGTCGCCCCAACCCTGACGTTACGTCAGAGTTGGGTTGTGCCCATCCTTTCGGGTTCGGGATGCCAAGGCGCGTGCGGTCCTCCCTACAACCCCGCCGCCCCCAACTCCTCCAGCACCCGCTCCGGCCGCAGCGGCAGCCTCCGCATCCGTACCCCTGTCGCGTCGTAGATCGCGTTTGCGACCGCGGCGGGGACGGGACGATGCGACGGCTCCCCTGCTCCATAAGGCCGCAGATCCGGGCGGTCGGGGTTCGGGTCGCCGTTCACCATCACGACGTCGATGCGCTCGGGCGTGTCCATGTGCGTGAGGGTCGGGTGTGTGCGCCAGTCCACGCTGGTGACCTTCTCGCCGTCGAAGCGGACCTCCTCGTAGAGCGTCCGGCTGATGCCGTGCAGGAGGTTGCCCTGGATGGTGCTCTCGAGGCTGTCGGGGTTGATCACCAGGCCGCAGTCGTGGGCGCACACCATGCGCCGTACCCACACCCGTCCGGTCTCGCGGTCGACCTCGACCTCGGCGATCACGGCGATCGTGGTGCGGGCGCGATACGCATACGCGATGCCCCGCCCCGTCAGCACGCGCCCGCTCCCCACCGTCCCGGGTGACGGGCGCGCGTCCCACCCGTACGCCTCCGCCGCGGCCTCGACCACCGCGATCGAGCGCGCGCGGCGGAAGGCCTCGTCGTCGTCGGTCGCCCCGCGCAGCAGGCGCAGCCGGAACTCCACCGGATCGGCACCCGCGGCCGCGGCCAGCTCGTCGATGAACGACTCCCCGGCGAAGGTCGTCTGCGGGCCGTTGGGGTCGCGCAGGTTGCCGGTGCGGAGCGGCGTCTCAAACGCAAGCGGAAAGCGCACCGCCCGCGTCTCCTGGCGCCGGTTCGGGATGTAATACATCTCGTCGGGGCCGCGCGCGCCGCCCGGAGACGGCCGCTCCGGCCGGAAACCCATCAACTGCGCGATCAGCACCGTGCGGGCCTGGTTGTACCCGACGTGAGCGTAGTTGGCGATCCGGCCCTGATAGTCCAGAGCGACCACGTTGCCGTCCGCATCCAGCCCTCCCCGCAGGTCGATCGCAAACGCCGGGCCCTTCGTGTCCCACGCCGTCTCCTCGTGCCGCATCCACTGCACCCGCACGGGCCGGCCCAGCTCCCTGGCCAGGTACGCGGCCTCGAAGCCCGCGTCGTCCGCCGCCGTGCGCCCGTAGAGCTGCGGCCCTTCCATCCAGATCACCCGCACCTGCTCCGGGTCCATCCCCAGGAACTCGGCGATCCCGGTCCGGTGGCTGTACGGCTTCATATCATTGGTGTAGATGGTCATCTGGCCGTCCGAGGGATCGGCCAGGGCGTGCGCGGGTCCAATGGCGGTGTGCCCGTGGAAGGGGATGTCGTACGCGGCTTCGACAACCGTCGCGGCGCTCGCCAGCGCTCCGTCGGGATCCCCTTGCGTCTGCGCCGCTCCGCGTCCCCCCGACCCCGGCACTCGCTCCGCGCCCCGCATGTAGTCGAACAGGTGGTCGGATGCCGGGAAGGGCGCTGTGGCGGGCTTCTCCCACTCGACCACGAGGCGTTCCGCGGCCTCGATCGCCTGCTCCTCGCGCTCGCACACCACGGCGACGTAGTTGCCCTCGCTCACCACACGGATGAAGCCGGGCACGTCGCGCACCGACGACTCGTCGATGCCCACCAGCGTCGCCCCCGCGAAGGGCGGCCGCACATGCCGCGCGTGCACCATCCCGGGGAGCCTCACATCGACGGCCCACTCGAGCGACGCATCCACCTTGCCCGGGATGTCGTAGCGCGGGATCGACTGGCCGACCAGCTTCAGATCCTGCACCGGCTTGATGCTCGCGACACCGGTGGTCGCGTTGATGTTGCCCCCGGTCAGCGCGACATCGAAGCGCCGTCCGCCGATCAGCTCGCCGTACGTGACCGTCCGCCCGGGATCGTCGCGCAGCGAAATCACGCCCTCGCTGACGCTGAGTCCCTCCACGGGCACGCCGAAGCGCTCTGACGCCATCTCCAGGAGCACGCGCCGGGCCTCCGCCGCGATCCGGCGCCCGACCATGGCGTCGCGCTCGATCGCATCCGAACCCCCCGAACCGCCCTGATCCACGGTCATGTCGGTCCGGCCCATGACGACCGTCGCCTGATCGAAGGCGAGGTCGAGTTCGTCGCACATCATCTGCTGCGTGGCGGTCCCGGTCCCCTGCCCGCCATCGGTCTTGCCGACGTAGAAGGTCGCGCTGCCGTCCTCGTGCACGACCAGCCAAGAGTCGAGCTGGAGGAAGTCGGGATCGGGATAGGAAGCGGGCTCGGAGGACTCGTCCCCGGATGGTTCCGTCCCATATCCCCATCGACCCGCCCCGACCGCCCCCGCGCCGCTAAGCCCGAAGACGAACAGCCCCGAAGTTTTGAGGAAGTCGCGCCGGGAGGTGGTTCCGCCCCAGCGCGCGAGCGCGTCGTTGACCGCCTTGGGCACGCTCCGCCCGCCGCTCATCGGTCCTCCCCTTCGGCCATCGCCTCGGCCGCGCGCTTCACCGCCGACTGGATCCGGTAGTAGGTCATGCAGCGGCAGAGCACGCGGTTCATGCCTTCGCGGATCTCGTCGTCGCTCGGGCTGGGACTGTAGCTCAGCAGCGCCGCCGCGGTGAGGATCTGCCCGTTCTGGCAGTACCCGCACTGCGGCACCTGCTCGTCGATCCACGCCTGCTGCACCGGATGGAGTTCGCCGTCCTCGGGCAGCCCTTCCAGCGTCGTGATCTCTCCCGTCGAACGCGACACCGGCCGGTTGCACGAGCGAATCGCGCGCCCGTCCATGAGCACCGTGCACGTCCCGCACTGGGCCAATCCGCAGCCGAAGCGCGGCCCCCGCAGCCCGAGATCGTTGCGGAGCACATACAACAGCGGCGTCGACGGATCGACATCGAGCGTATGCGTCTCCCCGTTTACCCTGAGCGTGATCTCGCTCATCGATGCATCCCCCTTTGAACGGAGCGCCTCATTGCAGCCGCGCAACGCACGTAAGGTGGAAACTGCCGTGCCGGCTCGATCACCGCCACCTGCGAAGCCGCGATGCGCCGACTCATCCCATTCCGCCATTCTTTCGCCCGTGAGAATCCAGAGATTTGAGATGGCGCAGGGCGCCAATCAGACTCGGCACTCGACCCATCAGTCTCCCGGACCGAGCGGAGGCTGGCGCCGAGAGGCTCACGAAGTTGCTGCGGAGGATGGTGGCGATACATGTTTGATGCCATGGATACCACCGGACTGGATACGCTCAAGGCGACGAGAACGCTCGAGGCGGCAGGCTTCGAGACGTCCCAGGCCGAGGCCCTTGTGTCCGTGTTTGGCGGACCGGTCGCAGGCAATGCCGCAACGAAAGGCGATGTGCGGGAACTCCGGACTGAACTGAAGACGGAGATGAAGGATCTCCGAACGGAACTGAAGACGGAGATCTCCCAACTGCGCGATGAGACGAAGGCCGAGATCGCTGACTGCCGAACGGAGTTGAAGGCGGAAATCGCCGACGTCCGGGCAGAGTTGAAAGGGGAGATCGCTGAACTGCGCGATCAGACCATGGCGGGGTTCGCTCAGTTGCGTGACGAACTGAGAGTGGAGTCGACCGAGCGAAGGGCGGACGTAGCGACCCTCAATCATGAAATCGCCGAGGTGCGCGGCGACATAAAGAACCTGAAAGCGCAGATGTACCGCATGCTGCTGGTGCAGGCGACCGTGATCGTAGGGCTCATCGTGGGTTTGCAGCGGCTGCTCTGACGGCACACTTCCGCGAGTCGGCTCGCGACCCGATCTGGAGGCAGCATGGACGTCAGTAACCCCTCGCCGGCCATTCGAGTCCCGCTCCTCACACTCCCATTACTCTGTGCGATCTCCCTCGTCGCGGTGCCGCCCGCCCTCACCGCCCAGGACCCCATCTCCCTCCTCCCCCCCATGGAGTGGCGCTCCATCGGCCCGGACCGGGGCGGCCGCTCGATCGCGGTGGCCGGCCACGCCGAGCGCCCCTTCGAGTACTATTTCGGCGCAACCGGAGGCGGACTGTTCAAGACGACAGACGGCGGGTCCACCTGGACCCCCGTAACCGACGGCCAGGTCGGCAGCGCCTCGGTGGGCGCGGTCGCGATGGCGCCGTCGGACCCCGACATCGTCTACATCGGCATGGGCGAGGTGCAGCTGCGCGCCAACGTCCTCCAGGGCGACGGCGTCTATCGCTCCGACGACGCCGGGAAGAGCTGGCGGCACCTCGGCCTCGCCGACACCCACGCGATCGGGCGCATCCGCATCCACCCGACCGACCCCGACCGCGCCTACGTGGCGGCGCTCGGCCACCCCTTCGGACCCAACTCCGAGCGCGGCGTCTTCCGAACCAGCGACGGAGGCAGGACCTGGGAGAAGGTCCTCTTCCGCGACGAGCGCACCGGGGCGGTCGACCTGGTCATGGACCCGGGCGATCCAGACGTGCTGTACGCGACGCTCTGGCAGGTGTACCGCAAGCCGTGGCGCCTGTGGAGCGGCGGCGAGGGGTCGGGGATCTTCAAGTCGACCGACGGCGGCGACACCTGGAGCGAGATCACGCGCAACCCGGGGCTCCCGGACGGTGTCCTCGGCAAGATCACGATCACCGTGTCCGGCGCGGATCCGGAACGGGTGTGGGCGAACCTCGAGGCCGAGCGCGGGGGACTCTACAGGTCGGACGACGGAGGCGGGTCGTGGCAGTTCATCAACGGCCATCGCGACATCTGGCAGCGCGCCTTCTACTTCCAGCGCCTAGAAGCGGACCCGGTTGACCGCAACACGCTCTACATCCTCAACTTCCGGCTCATGCGCTCGACCGACGGCGGCAAGACGCTGGAGAGCGTGCCCGAAACCCACGCCGACCATCACGATCTCTGGATCGACCCCACGAACCCGCTGCGCATGATCAACGGCAACGACGGGGGCGGCGTGGTCACCGTGAACGGGGGCCGGACCTGGACCTCGATGCGGTATCCGACGGCGCAGATCTATCGCCTGACGACGACTTCGGACTTCCCTTACCACGTGTGCGGCGCGCAGCAGGACAACTCCACGGCGTGCGTGTCGTCGGAGCCGGGGCATCTCCGCAACCCGCGCGGCCCGAGCACGGAGTGGATGTACGCGGTGGGCGGAGGCGAGATGGGCTACATCGCGCAGCATCCCGCCGACCCAGACATCTTCTACGCGGGAGCGACCAACACCCTCACCCGCTACGACCGCGCGACAGGCCTGGTCACCGACATCCAGCCCTGGCCGCGCATCGTCATGGGCGAGCCCGCGCGCGACATGCCCGAGCGATGGAACTGGACCTATCCCATCACCGTGGCGCCGACGGCGCCGCACGCGCTGTACGTCGGATCGCAGCACCTGTGGCGATCCCTCGATGACGGGAAGTCGTGGGAGAAGATCAGCCCCGATCTGACGCGAGCCGAGCCGGAAACGCTCGACGACTCCGGCGGCCCGATCGTCAAGGACCAGGACGGACCCGAGATCTACGGCACGCTGTACGCGATCACGCCTTCGCCGCATGAAGCGGAGACGATCTGGACAGGCTCGGACGATGGGCTCCTGCACGTCACCCGCAATAGCGGCGGGAGCTGGAGCGACGTGACCCCGCCGGACATGCCACCGCACACGCGCGTCATGACGGTGGAGGTGTCCCCGCACGACGCCGGGAGCGCCCTCGTAGCCGGGATCCGGTATGAGATGGACGACCGGGCGCCGTACGCGTGGAAGACCGCCGACTACGGCGCGACCTGGACCCGGATCAGCGAGGGCATCCCGGATGGTGCCTTCGTGCGCGTCGTTCGGGAGGATCCGAAGCGTGCCGGGCTCCTGTACGCGGGCACCGAGCGCGGCGTCTTCGTTTCCTTCGATGCCGGTGCGCACTGGAGCGACCTCTCGTTCCGCCTGCCGGACACACCCGTCACCGGGCTGTCCGTCCAGGAGCGCGACCTGGTGATCAGCACCCACGGCCGCTCCTTCTGGGTCCTCGACGACATCGAGACGCTGCGACAGCTGGACACGGACGTCGCCGGCGCGGAGATCCACCTCTTCCAGCCCGCCGACGCAATCCGGCGATCGGTCCCCGCGGTCATCGACTTCCGGGTGGGCGCGTCGGGGGGCGCGCGGCTCGACATCCTGACCGACGACGGCGAGCACGTGCGCACCCTCGTCGACGAGAGCGAGGATGCGGGCACCCGACGGGTCCGCTGGAACCTCCGCTACCCAGGCGCGGTGACCTTCGAGGGCATCGTCCTGGAGGGGGGCAACCCCGCAGTGGGGCCCTGGGCGCCGCCGGGACGCTACCGGGCGCGGCTCACCGTCGATGGCACGACCCGGGAGGCCGCCTTCCAGGTGCTCCCGGATCCGAGACTCGAGGACATCCCCACCGCCGCCTTCACCGACCAGTTCCGCCTGGCGATGGCGATCCGCGACGCCGAGAGCCAGGCGAACACGAGCGTGCTGCTGGCGCGCGACCTGCGTGCCCAGATCGACGCGATCGTCGCCGAGAGCGACGACGCCGGCCTCAGCGACGAAGCGTCGGGCTTCGCGGCGGGAATCGAGGCGGTCGCGGGAGAGCTCTACCAGCTCCGCAACCAGAGCCCGAAGGACAAGATCGCCTTCCCCATCAAGCTGAACGATCGGCTGACCGGCCTGCGCAGCCACCTGGAGCGGGGCGACGGCACGCCCATCGATGCGTACCAGGCCGTCTTCGAGGAGCTGTCGGCGGAACTGGAGGCACAGCTGCGTATTCTCCAGCGGATGCTCGGCGACGATTTGCCACGCCTCAACCGGCGGCTCGCGGACGCGGGGCTCCCTCAGGTGGTGGTCAGGGAGGCGCTGATCGCGGACGGGTGAGCGACCCGGGCTCGAATGGGTTCAGCCAGGCCACGCCCAATCGCCGGAAGTCGCGGACGTTACGCGTTACGACGGTCAACTTGTGGGTCACGGCCGTGGCCGCGATCATCGCGTCCTCAAGGAGCGCGCGCGGGCGGCGATGTTTGATCCGCGCCCACTCCCGGAATGCATCGGCGTCCATCGGGAGGACACCGTACGAGGCGATGACGTCATCGAGCCAGGCCGCCAATCGCCGCGCCTTCCGCGGATCCCGGCCACGAACGTTCTCGATCCCGGCCTGAATCTCGCCCACCGTGACCGCGGACATGAAGAGGCGGTCGGCCGGCGCCGCCTCGACCCAGCGCACGACAGAAGGATCGGGCTTCGGCCGTCGCAGCTCCGACACGACGTTGGTGTCCAGGAGGTACATGGATCTACTCGAGCGGCGGAAGGGCCCGGTGGCGATGTTCCCGCCGCCGGAGAATCAACTCCTCCGTACGAGCCTCCGGCGCAAGCAGCAACTCCTTCAGATTTCGCCGCGCCAGCTTCTGCAACCGGCGCCAGTGGTCAACGGAAACCAGCACCGCGGCTTCGACGCCTCGCTTGGTTACGAGCTGCGGGCCTTCCGACACGCTCGACTCCAGCATCTCGCTGAAGCGCGCCTTGGCTTCCTGAACCTGCCAGACTCTGGTCAAGCGTCCTCCAAGCCATGGATCGCCGATCTAACTAGTCATAAGACTAGTCTGTTTGATGAGGACGATCAACCGCGACTCGCCACCGGGGGATCCCGGAGAATCCGGTCCGGTCCCGGCCCATCACGGGATCATCTCCGACGTACCGCCGTACTTCTATCTGGATCGTCTGTCTTTTCCGCCAGCAGCCGGAACCGCCCTCCGTGAATACCGAATCCCTCACCGTCGCCCTCATCACCGACGTCTTCCCGACACGGGGGGACGAGGAGCGGCTGCTGGATCACCTGCGTGAGGCGCGGGCGCGCGGAGCGAAGCTTGCGGTCCTCCCCGAATTGCCGCTCAACCGCTGGGCTCCCTTGAGCAAGGTTCCGTCGGACGCCGACGCCGAGCCTCCGTACGGTCCCCGGGAGAGCGCCATGGCCGTGGCCGCGCGCGCGACCGGGCTGGCGGTGCTGGGCGGCGCCATAGTGCGCGACCCGGGGAAGGGTCGCCGGCACAACACCGCAGTGCTCTTCGACGCCACCGGCGAAGAACTGCTGCGCTACCGCAAGATTCACCTGCCCGACGAGGAGGGCTACTGGGAGGCACACCACTACCGGGCGGGCGGGGAATTGCAGGCGCCGGTGGACGTGGGCGGATTCGGCATCGGGGTGCAGGTGTGCTCGGACGCCAACCGTCCTCAGGGATGCAACGCGCTCGCCGCCATGGGCGCAGACGCCATTCTCCTGCCACGCGCCACCCCGGCGGAAACCTACCCGCGCTGGCGGCTGGTGCTGCGGGCGAACGCGGTCACCAGCTGCGCCTACGTGATCTCGGTGAACCGGCCCGGGACCCGTTCGCAGGGGGTCGTCGGAGGACCGTCGATGGTCGCGGACCCTGCGGGTGACGTGCTGAAACCACGGATCCGGTGGCGACCGTCACGCTGGAAAAGGCGGTCCTGGAGCGCGCCCGCAAGGAGTATCCGGGATACCTTGACGTGCGGCCCAAGGTCTACGAGCGCGCGTGGCGGCAGGCACGGAAGACCTCCAACTGACCCCATTCCGCCATTCCATCGCCCCGCGGTAGAAACGAGCTTTCGACTCGTCCGGCAGCGAAGTGCGTCGACTTCAGGCAATGAAGCCCTGTCGTACGGCGGCGACGCCTCGCGGGCGCAATGCGGATGTCCAGCGGGAGTCCTGACCTTGCTGCGATGGAAGAGGGGGCCACATGTTTGATGCCATGGAACCGATCGGGCTCGATACGCTTAAGGCAACCAGGGCTCTGCAGGCGGCCGGCTTTGACGCGGCCCAGGCGGAGGTCCTGGTTACCGTGTTCGGCGGCCCTGTCCCGGGCAACGTCGCCACCAGAGAGGACTTTCGGGATCTCCGCGCCGAATTCCGCGACTTCCGAACCGAAATCAAGGAAGACTTCGAACAGCTTCGTGTCGAAACCAGGACCGAGATCGCCAGCGTCCGAACCGAGTTCAAGACCGAGATCGCCAGCGTCCGAACCGACCTCAAGACCGAGATCGCCAGTGTCCGAACCGAGATCGAGGGCGTCCGATCCGAGCTCAAGGCCGAGATCGAGGGCGTCCGAACCGAGCTCAAGGCCGAAACCGGACAGCTGCACGATGAGTCGGCTGGGATGAGAAGCGACATTGCGCGACTGAGCCGTGAAGTAGGGGACATTCGGCGCGATGTGGCGGAACTCCGGCGGGGGCTCGACGAACACGTCACGAAAGCGCAGATGTACGGCTTGCTGCTCGTTCAGGCGACGGTAATCGTTGGCCTGATCGTTGGATTACAACAGCTGCTCTAGCCGCCTCCCTACCCGAACCGCACCCCCTGCGCCAGTGGCAGTTCCGGACTCCAGTTGACCGTGTTGGTCTGGCGCCGCATGTAGGCCTTCCACGCGTCGGAGCCTGACTCGCGGCCGCCCCCGGTCTCCTTCTCGCCCCCGAAGGCGCCCCCGATCTCGGCGCCGCTGGTCCCGATGTTGACGTTGGCGATGCCGCAGTCGCTGCCGCGATGGGAGAGGAAGAGTTCCGCCTCGCGCATGTGCTCGGTGAAGATTGCGGACGAGAGCCCCTGGGGCACGTCGTTGTGCTGGGCGATGGCCTCGGCGACCTCGTCCACCGCCTGCGCCGGGTTCGCATCCGCGCTCCCGTAACCCAGCATGTACAGGATTGGCGCGAAGGTCTCCTCCTGCACGATGTCGAACTCGTTGCGGGCGCGGGCGATGCAGGGGGTGACGTAGTGGCCGCCGGGGAAGTCCGGGCCGTCAAGCCGCTCGCCCCCGCAGAGGATATCGCCCCCCTCCTCCGCGACCCGCCGCACCGCGCCCTCCAGGTCGGCGACCGCCTGGTGGTTCACCACTGGGCCCATGAGCGTCGCCGCGTCGCGCGGGTCCCCGATGCGGACGTCCCCGTAGGCGGACACCAGCCGCCGCTCCAGCTCCTCGCGGATGGACTCGTGCGCGATGATGCGGCGCGTGCTGGTGCACCGCTGCCCGGCCGTGCCCACGGATCCGAACAGGATCGCCGGAAGCACCAGGTCCATGTTGGCGTGCGGGGTTACGATGATCGCGTTGTTGCCGCCCAGCTCGAGGATGGTGCGCCCCAGCCGCTTGCCGACCACCTGGGCCACCCGGTAGCCCATGCGGCAGCTGCCGGTTGCGGATACCAGCGGGATGCGCCGGTCGTGCAGGAGCCGGTCGCCCACGGTGGAACCCCGCCCCACTACCAGCGAGAAGATGGCGGGGTCGTAGCCGTTCTCGCGCGCGACCTCTCCCGCGATGCGGGTGCACGCGATCGCCGTCAGCGGAGTCTGACTCGACGGCTTCCACAGCGTGGCATCCCCGCACACCGCCGCGATGGCCGCGTTCCAGCTCCACACCGCGACCGGGAAGTTGAACGCCGAGATCACCCCGACCACGCCCAGCGGGTGCCACTGCTCGAACATGCGGTGGTCCGGGCGCTCGGAGTGCATGGAGAGCCCGTAGAGCTGGCGCGAGAGACCGGTCGCGAAGTCGCAGATGTCGATCATCTCCTGCACTTCGCCCTCGCCCTCGGTGAGGATCTTCCCCATCTCGAGGGTGACCAGCGCGCCCAGCTCCGCCTTGTGCCGGCGCAGCCGGTCGCCGATCTGGCGCACCACCTCGCCGCGCTTGGGAGCCGGCACCGTCCGCCACTGGAGGAATGCCTCGTGCGCCCGTGAAACGATGCGGTCGTACTCCTCCTCGGTGACCTGGCGCACGGTCGCGATGCGCGAGCCGTCGATGGGGGTATGGACCTCGAGCTCGGGCCCGGAACCCATCCACTCGCCGGCGAACCCGCCCGGATTCACATCTCCAAGTCCCAGCGCCGCCAGGAGGCGGGCGGTGCTCTCCGAGGCGCCAACCTGGGTCACGGTCGCCTGAGTCATTGTTGCGGGGTTCATCTTCGTTCTGTGGTCCTCGGGTCGGTTTACGGATTCGTTGCCACAACTCTCACGTTACGTCAGGGTTGTCTCGGTTATCGCCCTTGCGTCAGTTCGCGGATCTGGCGCACCGCGGCCTCCACCTTGAGCTGGACGCCCATCCTGCCGTATTCGACGGAAGCCTTGGTGGGATCTCCGGAGACGCCGCTGCCCTCGAACCCGCCTCCGGGCGCCAACTCGCCCTGGCGGATGTGCTCGGGCGCGATGTAGAGAAGCTGGGACGTATCGCTGATGCCGGCGTGTCCGCCGATGGTCGCCGCGTCGTAGCCGTGCTCCTCCATGAGCCAGTCTCGGAAGCCGTTGCCGGAGTAGTAGTCGCCCACGAAGTGGACGCGGCCCTGCTTCCCCGCGGCCGCCCACTCATCGTTCAGCACCTCCGACACGGTGCGCATGCCGTTCTGGTTTCCGCCGCTGTCGCCGATGAAGACGATGTCGGTGAAGCCGTGCACCTCGAGGCTCCGGGCCGCGTACTCCAGCAGCTTCATGAAGTGCTCGTTGGGAAGCGTGATCGCCCCCGCGTAGCGCATGTGTCCGGTGGGTCCGTCGGGCCCGTCGATGGCGCCTTCGGGAACATAGGCGATGACCGGCGCCACCAGCGCGTTGCCCAGCTCGCGCGCAATCAGGTCCGACGCGTGGTTGATGATGAACTTGTGTTTGCCGAGCACCATGTGGGGTCCGTTCTGTTCGGTCCCCGCGGTGGGCACGATGATGGTGGTGACTCCCTCGTCGATGGCGGCCCGGACCTCCGTCCAGGTGAGCTCGTCGAGGAAAACGGTGTTGGGCCGCTGCGCGGCGGCGGCGCTCGCGGTAACGAACACGGCGAGAGCGGCGGAAGTCAGCGTGCGAATCATAGGGTCCTCCGGAATGCGCGTAAGTGATGTCGTCACGGCTGTAGAATGGTGCATCCCTGCGTCTGCCGCGACTCCAGCGCGCGATGGGCTTCAGCAGCTTCCGAGAGAGGAAAGCGCTGGCCGATGGTCAGCCTGATGCGGCCCGCCTGGATGTGCCCCAGGAGTTCGCCGGCGGCTTCCTCCAGGTCCGCGCGCCGCTCGATATAGGGCTTGAGCGAGGGGCGGGCCACGCTGATCCCCTTCGCGCTCAGGCGCAGCAGGTTGAGGGGAGGCACCGGGCCGGAGGCGTTGCCGAAGGTGATCATCATGCCGAAGCGGGCGAGGCACTCCATGGAGCCGTCGAAAGTGGCCTTGCCGACCCCGTCGAAGACTACCGGGACACCCTCGCCGCCGGTAATCTCGCCCACCCGTTCGACGAAATCGTCCTCCTTGTAGAGGATGACGTGATCGCATCCGTGCGCCCGTGCGAGGCGGCCCTTTTCGGCACTGCCCGCGGTGCCGATCACGGTGGCGCCCAGCGCCTTGCACCACTGGCAAAGGATGGTGCCCACCCCGCCCGCAACCGCATGGATCAGCACGGTCTCGCCCGCGCGCACCCGGTAGGTGCGGCGGCAGAGATACCACGACGTCATGCCCTTGAGCATGGCCGCGGCGGCGGCCTCGGATGCCACGCCGTCGGGGATGCGGACCAGCTGGTCGGCCGGCATCACCCGCCGTTCGCAGTAGCCGCCCAGCACGCTCCCGTACGCGACCCTGTCGCCGGGCCGGAAGGTCGGTCCCTCCGCGGCCGGCGGCCCCGCCGCCTCCACCACCCCGGCCGCCTCCATCCCGAGCACGGCCGGCAGCGACGGTACCGGGTAGAGTCCGCTCCTGTGGTAGGTGTCGATGAAGTTCAACCCGACCGCCTCGTGGCGGACGAGCACCTCGCCCGGGGCGGGTTCCGGCAGGGGCACTTGTTCCCACCGCATCATCTCCGGGCCCCCGAGCCCGTGGATGCGAATGGCCATGGTGGTGGTCATATCGGTCTTGTGGAAGGTTGGAATGGATGTCTCAGGGCGATTCGGCGATGCGAGCCAGCCCGGCCCGCGCCGCACGCACAAGGGCCTTCAGCGTATCCCGCGGCGACTCGCCCATCTCCAGCTCCAGAACGCGCTCATAGAGCCGTGTGGCGAGTTCGATGTCGCCCCGCCCCTCGGCCAGCCCCGCCCTGCGCACCATCTCCGAGGGCGGGTCCTCCGGTCGCTCGGCGTTGGGGTCGCGCACCACGTTGGTCACCAGCGGCAGCGAGAGCACGATCAGCCCGATAGCCAGCAGCACGCGGCCGAGCTTGCGGTTGCGCCGGCGAACGTCGGCCCGTCGCTGCTGCTGGGACTGGGAAGGCTGGGCGGGCATCGATGTGGTGGCTACGGTCCTGGAAAAGCGGAGGGGAAAGGCCCCAATCGCGTGCAGCGAGCGGCGTCAGCGGGCCTCCGCCAAGGGGAAGACTACGAGCCAACTCTCGCGCTTGCCCGCCCGGGGATCAAGAGCAGGAGTCAGCCGGCACCTCGTTCCTTCAATGCCAGCCGATAGGCATGAGCGCCCTGGGCCGCTCGGCCATGCGCTGCATGAAGCCGTAGGTATAGGCCCGGATTTCCGCGCCGTATGAGAACACCTCGATCTGGTAGATCCGGGAGGACGGATAACCGACCGCTGCCGACACCTCGTTGATGGAGGCGCTACGGCCAGAGGTTGATGGGAATCAGCGCCATGGGTCTCTCGGCCATGCGCTGCATGAAGCCATAGGTGTAGGCCCGGATCTCGGCGCCCTGGGAATAGACCTCCAGCGCGTAGATCTGCGCGGTGGGGTAGGTCTCGAGTTCGTCCATGCCGCCGATGGCCGGCATTTCATCGATGTACACCCTCGGGCTGATCGTCCTTCCTCGCCGGATGATACAGCTTGTCGACATCGCGCCGGTCAATCGGGAGATTCCGTGCCAGCCGAGGCTGCCGGTTGAACTCCCGGTGCCGAAAATGCCGGTGCCCGCGGGGCAGGGGACGGGAGTGTAGCGGGTTTCCGAACGCAGGAATTCGAGCAGGGTGGCCGACGCGCTGCGCAGCAAACGTTCCTGGTCGAACGCACGGGTCTGGAACGCAACGGACCGCCGCCGCGAGCGCATGCGCCTCTCCAGCAAGTGTTGCTAGACGCGCATCCTGTTGTGAACGTGGTAGTTGCGGGCTTCTGTAGTTCGACTCTCGCCGAATGATTCCCGCCCTTTCGGGGATCTCAGGTGCGAACCCTCCGGCGGCCATCCAGAGCCTTCCTGAGTTGTCCCGGGTTGGCCTGCTGGTAGCAACGCAGCACGGTCGTGGGCTCCTTCCAGCCTCCGAGTTCGCAGAGCACCTTTAGCGGCTGGTCCATCAGGTCC
>JAJDXG010000035.1 GCA_022823365.1 Gemmatimonadota bacterium | reverse complement strand
CCCCGGGATGAGATTCCCGAGGAGGTGCTGCGGCGGTCCATCTCCATGGTGGATCAGGAGGTTGTGCTCTTTTCCGGGTCCGTGCGCGACAACATCACCCTGTGGAACCCCGCCGTTCCGGATGAGGCCATCTTCGCGGCGACACGCGATGCCCGGATCCATGACGAAATCCTGCTTCGGCCGGCCGGGTATTCGACCCGGGTCGAGGAAGGCGGCGTGAATTTCAGCGGCGGCCAACGCCAGCGGCTGGAGATCGCCCGGGGGCTGCTGGGCCATCCGACGTTGCTCATTCTGGATGAGGCGACCAGCTCCCTCGATGCCGCGACAGAGGAATACGTTGATGACGCCCTGCGACGTCGCGGTGTCACCTGCCTGATCGTGGCGCACCGGCTGAGCACCGTGCGGGACTGCGACGAGATCGTCGTGCTCGACGGGGGCGTCGAAGTGCAGCGCGGGACGCACGACGAGCTCATCGCGGATCGGGACGGCACGTACTACAAGCTGGTCAGGTCCGGCTGATGCGCGACACCAGGCTGGGGTACACGTCCATCGCGGAACTCGCCGCCCTCTCCGGCGAGTCCGTGCCCTGCGCCGGCAACCTGCCGGTGAAGCTCGACGACCCGGACACCGTCTGGTTCATCGATCAGGGCGCCGTCAATCTGTTCCTGGTCGAATTCCGGGACGGGGTGGAGCAGGCGGCGCCGCAGCATCTGCTGCGCCGCGGATCGGGCTCGCTGCTACCGGGGGTCGCGCCGGACGGACCACGCGATGAGGACGACACCACGCTCAGCCTGATCGCCAAGGGATCACCGGGCACCGTTCTGAAACGCCTGCCGGCCTCCGTGCTGTCCGACGCCGATCCGGCGGAGCTGGCGGAACAGACCGATACCTGGCTGACCGCGATTACGGACACACTCTCGCGGTTTGCGAGCCGCCTTCCGCGTCCGACTGCGCTGGCCAGGCCCGGTCTGATGGGGACGCCGGCTCCCTGTACGCTGTCCGTACAGCGCGGCGTCGTATGGGTATCCGAACCGCCGCGCGGCACCGGCCTGTTCATGGACCTGGTCGACCCGACGGACATTGTCGGGGCGGGCGGCCCACGCGAAGCGGTGATACCGCTGACGCGGACAAGCTGGCTCATCCTGTCCGACGAGGCGACACTCTCCGGCAGGTCGACCGAGACATTGGCGAAGCAGGGCATCCTGCTCTCGGCGCTCGCATGGTTTCACGCGGTTGCCTTCGCCCTGGAGCGCCTGAACCGCCGACTGGCCGTGGTCGATGATGCGAATCTGGAGCGCGTGCGGACCACGAGCCGCCGCACGGTCGAGAGAGCCGCGCGGCAGCGGCTCTTCAATATCCATGATCTGCCGATTGACCGGGATGCCAATGTCGAGGACACGTCGCTGGCGGACGCCCTGCGGGCGATCGGACGCCGTGAGGGAATCGACTTCAAGATCCCGGTGCGGTCGGATCCCTCCGGTGCTCCAGTCGGCCTCGTAGACGTTCTCGATGCGTCGGGCGTGCGCGCTCGACGCGTGCGGTTCAGGGCCGAGGACGCCTGGTGGCGCGGCGACAGCAACGCGATGCTGGCATTCCGCGCCGCAGACGGCCAGCCCGTGGCGCTTCTGCCCGGATGGTTGGGGCGCTACCGGGAATTCGATCCGGTCAGCAAGCGCAGCGTCCGGATGACGGCGGATCGTGCCGCCGCGCTGGCGGACGAGGCCTGGATGTTCTACCGGCCACTGCCGTTGGGCAACGTGAAGCCGGCGGACCTGCTGAGGATCGCGCTGCGTGGATCGGGGGCGGATCTCGCGCGGCTGGTGCTTGCCGGGCTTCCGGGCGGCCTGATCAAGCTCGTGCCGGCGGTCGCGCTCGGGTTCGTTGCGAACCAGTCGGCGGCGGGTGGAACTGCCAGCCAGTTCTATGCCGTGGCGGTGGCGGTGGTGGGGTTCGGCCTGCTCGGCGCACTGTTGCACCTGCTTCAGAGCACGGCGATGATGCGCATCGAGGGTCGCTCGCTTTCACGGGTCGAAGCGGCCTTCTGGGACCGTCTCATGCGCCTTCCGCCAAGCATTCTGCACGGCCGTCGAGCTGGCGATCTGGCCGTGTCCGGGATGACGTTCCAGAACCTTCGCGACGGGTTGCAGGGAGTCGCGGCCGACGGCCTGCTGTCGATCCTTTTTCTGCTTCCGGTGCTTGGCGTCATCTTCCTCTACGATGCCACACTCGGGACCGTTGCCCTCGCCTTCAGCCTGGCTTCGCTCCTGGTCACCGTCGTCCTCGGGCTGCGCCAGATTCCGCCCTATGGGCGGATGATCCGCGCGGCGCGGCGCGTCTCCGGCCGGCTGTTCCAGATCGTGGGCAGCATAGGCAAGCTGCGTGTGGAGAACGCGGAAGCGTCGGCTTTCGCCATCTGGGCGCAGGACTACCGGGAGCAGAAGCGTACGGAGCTCAAGCTGGGCGCGCTCGAGGGACATTCGCGGGCATTCGGCGCGGCGCTCCCCTTTCTTGCCGCCGGGATCCTGCTATTCGCGGTCGCAGCCCTGGGCGACGGGGACCTCCCGGTCGGCGATTTTCTCGTCGTCTACCTCGTCTTCGCCGCGTTTCAATCCGCCGTCGCCCGGCTCGGCGAGTCCTTTGGCGCGGTTGCCGCCATACTCCCGGCGTTCGACCAGATGCGCCCGCTCCTCGCCGCGGTCCCCGAGGCCGAAGTTGAAGGAGCGCCCGTCGAGGAGCTGGGGGGCGAGATTGTCTTCGACCGCATTTCCTACCGGTACGATCCCGACGGCCCGTTGATCCTCGACGATGTCACGATTCATGTCCGCCCCGGGGAGTTCGTTGCGATTGCGGGCGAGTCCGGCGCCGACAAGAGCACCCTCTTCCGGCTGGCGCTTGGATTCGACCGGCCCACCTCGGGAGCAGTGTGCTACGACGGACGTGACCTGAGGAACCTGAACCTGAAACAGGTGCGCCGCAGAATCGGCGTGGTGCCGCAGTCCGTTGGACTCCATCCCTCGGATCTCTGGGACAATCTGGTGGGCCACCACGATGAGGTGGCGAGTGACGAGGTATGGACGGCCGCGCGGGTCGCCGACGTCGAAGAGGAGATCAGGGGCATGCCCATGGGCATGATGACCATGGTCGGCACGAGCGGGTCTGTCCTTTCGGGCGGCGAGAGTCAGCGCGTCTCCATCGCCCGGTCGGTGATCGGCAGCCCGCGAATCATGCTCCTGGACGAGGCGACCAACTGGCTGGATAACGAGAGCCAGGCCAGGGTCATGCGAAACCTCACCGCTCTGACCTCCACCCGGGTCGTCATCGCGCACCGCCTGTCCACGCTGGAACAGGCCGATCACATCTACGTGCTGCAGGCCGGAAGAGTCGTACAGAGCGGCTCCTTCAACGAGTTGATGGAGGCCGACGGGGTGTTCAGGGACCTGGTAAGGAGGCAGGTCGCCTGAATGGGCGCGGACGATCTCCTCGTATCGAGAGCTGAAGAAGACAGCGACTTTCGTGAACGTCTTCTCCGGAACCCCAGGGAGACGATCGAGGCGGAATTCGGCGTGACGCTGGCCGGGGACCATGAGATTCGCGTGCACGAGGAGTCGTATGCCGCGACGCATGTCGTGCTCCCGCCGCGGAGCAGGCTCAGCGAGGCCGAACGAGAGGCGGCGAGGACCGGTGCGGCATCGCTCGAGTTCCTTCGAAGGACACTCCACGACCCCGCGCCGCCCCTTCGGCCCTCTGCACCGAAAGAAAGGGGGGTCCGAAGCAGCGCCACCTCCGGGGCGCTGGCCAGGGCAGCGAGGGAAGCGATCCGCCGCGGGCTTGTCTTCCTGGAATCCATGATCGACGAGAATGGGGCCTGGCATTGCATCCGGTTCAATGTGGCCGACCCGGAGATCCCAAGGCATTTCGAGAGGCCTCCTTTCGTGTCGGCACTCGGCGCGCTGGCCCTCGAGAGCTCCGATGAGCCGCGGGCCAGGGCGATATGCACCGCTACGAAGGCGTATCTCATAGACACCATCGAATACCCCGGATTCTGGCGGTACTACCGTCACCTGCCCCCCGATCTCGACAGTACCGCCCTCTGTTCGCTCGTCATCGGGACCCACCCCTGGATCTGGCTGGGGAGGAACGTTCCGGGCATGCTGGCGAATCGCGACGAGGAAGGCCGCTTCATGACCTGGGTGCTGGCGGAAGACGAACCCGACGTCGTGTCGCGCTTTCGTATCGAGGCCGACCCGGTCGTCAATGCGAATGTCCTCGCCTGCCTGGGCAACCATCCGGCAACCCGGGATGCCGGGCGATGGCTGGAAGCCCTTGTGACCGAGGACAGGCTCGAGGGCTCGTCGAAGTGGTATCCCGACACGGTCACGATCTGCCATGCCATCACGCGCGCGCTGATTCGTGCGAAGCCCGCTCTCGATCACCTGCGCCCGATGCTCGCGGATCGTATCCTCGGCCTGCGTGACGAGAAGGGAGGATTCGGCAATGTCCTTCAGACCGCTCAGGCGGTGTCGGCGCTCCACAACATCGCAAGCCTCGAGAGCATCGACGCGAAGCGCGAGGTGGAGAGACTGTTGAGCTCGCAGCGCGGGGACGGCAGCTGGCCGGAGCTGCTCGCGTTCGGCGACCAGTCGTTGAAGTGGGGCGTGGTGGGGCAGATCGGGCATGGCTCCGAGGCCGTGACCTCCGCGTTCTGCATTGAGGCCCTGGAGCGTCTCGTCGAAGTGCTGCGGGCCTGAGCCGGATGGCAGCGGATAGGGATGCGCGTCCGCGGCACGGGATCCTGACCCGAACGACTCCTGCGGACCGGGGCATTGTCAAGCTTCCCGCGCTCGCCCCGCACCTCCGATTCCATGACATCGGCGAGGCGCAGGCGCTTCTCGTCTCCGAGTCGTTCAATACGCTGCTGCACGGCAAGCTGCACTGTGATCTGCTGCCGCTGCTCGACGGCCGGCACCCCTGGGACGAGATTGTCGCGGCCCTCGAGGGCGCCCATGCGGCGACCGATGTCCTGGCAGCCATTGCCGCGTTCGCGGCCAAGGGGTATCTGGTCTCCGCCGACCACGGCATGGACCGGTGCGAGGCAGCCTACTGGTCGTCGCTCGGCGCGTCACCGCGCTGGGTCGAGGAGCGGCTGGCGCAGTCGCGCGTCACGGTTGAAGGTGACGATGGCGGGCTCGTCCGGCATCTGGAGGCGAACGGCGCCAGGGTGGGGACCGGCGAGCCGACGCTCGCCATAGTAGTCTGCGGCGACTATCTCGAAGCACGTCTCGCGGAGGTGAATCGGCGCCAGCTCGAGGCGGGAGCGCCGTGGGCGCCGGTGCGGCCGAACGGCATGGAGCCGCTCTTCGGCCCCGTCTTTCCGGCGGACGGGAAGGGACCCTGCCGGGATTGTCTCGCGTACCGCCTGCGCAGTCACCGGGAAGTCCACGGTTTCCTGCGCAACGTCGCTGGCGAGGAAGCCGCCTTCAGGCCGTTCGCCGCGCAGCCCGCGGTGCTGGAAACGATGTACGGGCTGATCGCGGCGGAGATCGTCAAGTGGCTGGTGCTGGGTGAGTCGGCCCCGATTCACGAACACGCAATCGCGATGGACCTGGCCACATTCGCAAGTTCGCAGCATCGGGTCGTGCGTCGGCCACAGTGCCTGGCCTGCGGCGACGAAGCCTTGCACCGGCCGGATCGACCACCGGCGCCGGTGTCTCTGAAGGCGAGCCCCAAGGCTCATCGCACCAGCGGGGGCGCACGTGCCGTGGCGCCGGAAGCCACCCTGGCGAAATACCGTCACCTGGTGAGCCCGATCAGTGGCGTCGTGACCTGGCTGTCGCGCACCACCGACGAGGCCGACTCCTGGCTGCACGTCTACTGGGCCGGGAGCAATCCCGGCATGAGAAGCCGGAGCCTGAGTTCGCTCAGGCGCAGCCTGCGCAGCAAGAGCGCCGGCAAGGGCAGCACACGACAGCAGTCCAGGGTCAGCGCCCTGTGCGAGGCGGTCGAGCGCTATTCGGGTGCCCGTCATGGGGACGAGATCCGTATCCGCAAGCGATTCATCGAGTTCGCCGGCAAGGAAGAGGCGATTCACCCCAACGAGGTGCAACTGTTCAGCGAGAGTCAGCTAGACGATGCGGCGAGCATCAACGCGAAGGGCCACCCCTACAACATCGTCCCGCCGCGTCTCGAGCCCGACGCCGAAATCGACTGGACGCCGGTGTGGTCGCTGACGCAGCAGCGGCACCGCTACCTGCCGACATCCCTCCTCTACAGCATGCCGGCCGAGGAGCGCGGCCCCGCGGATCTGATCGCCGATTCGAACGGCTGCGCCGCGGGCAACACCCTGGAAGAGGCCATCCTGCAGGGCTTCTACGAACTGGCTGAGCGCGATGCGTTCGCCATCTGGTGGTACAACCGGTTGCGGGTTCCGGCAGTCGATCTCTCCAGCTTCGACGACGAATACATTGCAGCGGCCCCGGACTACTACGGCCGCTACGAGCGGGATCTATGGATGCTCGACGTCACCTCCGATATCGGCATTCCCACCTTCGTTGCGCTCTCGCGCCAGCCGGACGCCCGGACCGAGGACATCATCTACGGTGCCGGCACCCACGCCGACCCACGCATAGCAGCCCTGCGCGCGCTTTGCGAATTGAACCAGTGCCTCACCTGGCTGCCGCGTCCCGGGGCGAGGGACGGCCGGCCCAGGATCGATGATCCGCTGGCCCTCTGGTGGTGGAAGACCGCCCGGCTCGCCGACTGTTCCTGGTTGGCGCCGGCGCCGGACCAACCGCCCCGCAAGGCTTCACAGTATCCGGTGACCGAATCGGCGGACACGCGCGAAGATGTGGAGAATCGCCGCGCGCTGGTCGAGGCCAAGGGGATGGAGTTCCTTGTGCTGGATCAGACGCGGCCCGATATCGGCATGCCCGTGGCGCGGGTCATCGTGCCGGGCATGCGCCACTTCTGGGCAAGGCTTGCGCCCGGGCGCCTGTACGACGTGCCCGTCAGCATGGGCTACCGTGAGCTCTCCCTCGCCGAAGCCGACCTGAACCCCGCGCCCGTGATCGCTTGAGGAAGAGGAACTCCTGACCGGCGGCTCGCCGGCGCGGGGCTACCAGCAGCAGCAGAGGCCGGCCGAGATGGCTTCCATCTGTTCCTCGGTGATGTGCGAGTCCGGCGGCAACGCGAGGTGCACCGTCTGCATGTCGCTTTCATGGACCCGGATGTTCATCGAATCGGGAATCGTAATCCCCAATTCGCTGCTGATCGCAGCCTTGGGATCTGCGAGAAGCTGTTCCCTGAAATCCGCGTCCACGGCGGACTTCTCAACAACCTGCGCCAGCATTTCATCGCCGCTTCTCATGGCAATTCTCCATCGTTGGAGGCTACGAACCACATTACCAACCCTATTTTGTCGCAATTTAGAGGGATTAAGTCGTAGGTCAAGTCCCGTTCACCTCCCGGGGCGGGCCATCCGCAAGCGCGGCGATGTCGGTTGCGGCTCGGGACGCGGTATCACGGATCACTTCGCTCGCGGCGGCTTCGCGCGACTCGGCCATCAGCATCTCGCGGGCCGCACTCCCTCCCGGAGCGTCCCGCAACGCCTGCGCGAACCGTGCCCCGATTTCGTCATCGCCCGACACGAACACGCAACGCGCCCGCGCGAGCGCCGCCAGCTCACGATCCGAACCGGGATTGCGGAGTTGTTCCTTGAACTCGGCGAGGGAAAGGAGGCCCTCCATCCCGCCGCGCGGGACGGGCGCCAGCAGCAGGTTTTTGCGCGAAAGCGCACGGAGCGCCTTGCGAAAGCGGCGGCACAATGCTTCGTAGTACCTGGCCGGGCCGCCGTCGTACACGAACCGGACATCGAGCTCCGCGCCCGGCAGCGCCTCCCCGCTGGCCAGCGGTCCCAGGACCGCGACCGCCACGCCGCCGCTGGCTCGCGGCACGCCGCGGTCGGCGAAGTCCTCCTCGACCGCGGACAGGACGGTGGCGATGCAGGCTTCGCCGACGCGCGACAGAGCCGTCGTCGCCTCGCTCACGGACAGGCTGCCGCGCATCGTGTGCACGGCGATCTGGAAGACCTTGCCGTTCGACCACTCCCGCGCTGCCGCGACCGCCTCACCGGCGTCCTGCACGGGAATGTCGTCGAGCTGGGCCCTCATTTCGGAGAGGCTGAGTTCGTACGTCCAGTAGAGGCGCGCCAGCCCGGACCGGGCGATCGCCTCCGATTCCGCGTCCGACAGGAATCCCTCGGGCAGTTCCAGGTCCGTGAATTCCCGCTCGCGCAGCGTGTCGAGGAGGGCCGGTGAGCGGTTAATCCACTCGGCGAGACCGGGGGCGGCGGCATGAATCTCCGCGATGGCGTCGAACGCGTCGGGGCGCGCCGCGAACGCCCGGCTGTCGTAGGCGCTCCAGTCGTCGATCTCGGGATAGAACCGGGCTCGCTGACGGTCGAGCAGAGGATCGATGGTCTCGAACCACCGTTTGGGAAAGAGCGCCATGCCGTTCATCTCCATGTAGCTGCCCGGCAGCTGCGGAGAGGTGGCTTCGCCGTGGTGCTGCAACAGCGGATATCGCCGGTTCGACGTGTGGTGGTCGGCGTGGCGCTGCATGTTGTAGTACAGCCAGTTGGTGAACTTGTAGGCCGCGCTCCAGGCGTGCCTCGGCTTGACCGTCTCGAACCTGCCGTTGGGCATGCGGATGCGCCGCAGCCCGTAGTGCTGCACGTAGTTGCTCATCTTCATCGAGAAGACCACGCTGCCGCACAGGACAAGGTAGAGCAGCAGGGCCCAGGGGCCGCCCCACCGGAAGATGAGCCCGTACCAGAAGACGATCAGCACTGCGTAGCGCCAGAACGCGTTCGTGTGGTGCCACGGCGGCAGTTGACGGCGAGTCAGTCGCCGCCGTTCGAACCGCCAGGCGCCCACGATGTTGCTCAGCACTTCCCGCGGCAGGTATTCCCAGAAACTCACGCCCTTCGGCGCGGACCCCGGGTCCAGAGGCGTGCATACGCGGGGGTGGTGAATGTAGACGTGTTCCGTCGCATAGTGCGGGTAGGAGACGGAAGCCAGCAGGAACTCGCCGAGCCGGCGTTCCCACGGCGCGCGTCGATGAACCAGCTCGTGGCCCACCACGAACACGGTCTGCGCCACCATGACCAGTATGCCGGCGATCAAGCCGACTTCCCAGAGAGACAGTCGGCCGCCGACCAGCATCTGCCAGAGCGCGAATACGAAGATCGCGGGCCAGAACGCCCCCCACACCCACAGCGAGAGATTGTACAGGAACAACTGGCTCTCGCGGGTCGTGGCCGGATCCATGTTCCGCTCCTCCAGGCCCAGGAGCCGGTCGAACGGGCTCGCGAGCATGAAGAAGGCGAACGGACCCGCGATCCACCAGCCGCCGAACATGGCGGCGCAGACCACGAGGGGGAAGAGGAGAAGTGGAGCGAAGTGCGGGAGCGCGTTCGCGACGGAGGGCTCGACGGCCCGCCCGCCCGCAGCTATCGAGGCACCGGCACTGTGTGCTTCCATCGCGGAATTCTCCATCGCGGTGATCGCTGCGCGGCACGCATCCGATCCGAATTTATCGTCGAGGCGGGGGCGATGCCAACGACGAGGCGGATCACGGGACGAGGACGGGTTGCCGCTTCCCTGGCGAAAAAAAGGTCATCGCCGGATGCGGGCCTTCCGGCGTCTCGCCCCCTTCGGCTTGAGACGCGCCGCCAGCAGCACCGCCAGCACCACCGCCGCCACCATCGGCCAGAGGGTGTCGGCCTTCACCTTCCAGAGGTAGTGCAGCACCCCGAGTCCGGCGGCCACGTACACGATGCGGTGGAGGCGCTGCCAGCGCCTGCCCAGGCGGCGGATCCACCCCCGGGTCGAAGTTACCGCCAGGGGGATGAGCAGCACGAAGGCGGCGAAGCCGGCGGTGATGTACGGCCGCTCGGCAATGTCTTCGAGGACGTACTCGAAGGCGAAGAACTGGTCGAGGGCGACGTACGTCATGAAATGGGTCAGGCCGTAGAAGAACGCGGCCAGCCCGAGCCGCCGCCGGTAGCGCACCAGGTTCCAGCCCACCCAGCGCCGAAGCGGGGTCACGGCCAGCGTCAGCAGCAGCAGGATCAGCGTCGACGTGCCGCCCCAGTGGGTGAACTCCTCGATGGGGTTGGCGCCCAGCCCGTCCTCGCGGAACCGGAGGATGAGCCAGAGCAGGGGCGCCAGGCAGATGGCCCAGATGACCGCGCTGGTCACCCGGGCACGGGCTAGTACCACCTGGTCAGGTCCATCCCCGCGTACATGTGCGCCACCTGGTCGCCGTACCCGTTGAACATGAGGGTCGGCTGCCGCAGGAGCTTGCCGATGCGCCGCTCGCGCGCCTGACTCCAGCGCGGGTGGTCCACCTCGGGGTTCACGTTGGCGTAGAAGCCGTATTCATGCGGCGTCTGCACGTTCCAGGTGTTGCGCGGCATCTCCTCCACGAAGGAGATCTCGACGATGCTCTTCACGTTCTTGAACCCGTACTTCCAGGGTGCCATCAGCCGCAGCGGAGCCCCGTTCTGGTTCAGCAGGCTGCGCCCGTAGAGCCCCGTCACCAGCAGGGCGAGCGGGTTCATGGCCTCGTCCATGCGCAGGCCTTCCAGGTAGGGCCAGGGGAGGATGGGGATGACGCGCCGGCGCTGCCCCGGCATTTCCTCGGGGCGGACAATGGTCTTGAACTGGACGTAGTTGGCCGACCCGGTGGGCTCCAGGCGCGATATCACGTCGGCGAGCGGAATGCCCCGCCACGGGATCACCATCGACCAGGCCTCCACGCAGCGGAGCCGGTAGATGCGGTCTTCCTCGGTGTGCGGGGCGAGCAGGTCCTCGAGCGCGTAGGTGCCCGGTCTGGCGCAGTGCCCGTTCACCTCCACCGTCCACGGCTGCGGCTTGAAGTCGCCGGAATTGCGGGACGGGTCGCGCTTGTCGGTGCCGAACTCGTAGAAGTTGTTGTAGGTGGTGATGTCCTCGTACGTGTTGACCTCGCCACCGAGTTCGTCCGTGGCATCGGAGAAATCCTGTCCGCCCTGAGCGTACGCCCTGCCGGCCTTCCCGCCCAGTGCCGGCGCCATCAGGTGGCCTCCGGCGATCGCGCCGGCGGTGGCGATGAACCTGCGCCTGTTCAGGTAGGTCTCCTCGGGTGTGATCTCCGAGGACGGGACGTCGAGTCCGGCGTTCTTCACGCGAATCAGCATGCTGTCACTTCCGTTTGGTCTGTCCGGTTGGGCCGCGCCCCTCCGGCGCAGCCCGGTTGCGTCCGATTGGTTCCCTTCCCGCGCCTCCGGGTTGCTCAGCCTCCGGGGGTGCGGGACAGCGAACGGTAATACTCTTCGATCAGCTGGCGGAAGCCCTGAGGCACCTCGTCGGAGCCGGACAGGAGCAGCCGCTCGGGGTCGTCTTCACCCGCAGCCCGGCGCAGTCCGAACTCGAAGCGCTTCACCCCTTCCAGAATCCGGGTCTGCAGCCGGAGGATTTCCTCCATGTCGTCGTAGACGCGGCGGTCGTCCAGCGCCCTCATGGAGCGGATGACGTCGTCGAGCTCCTCGACGCCGACGCCGGCGTCGGAGAGCTGCTCGCGCAGATCGGCCATCTCGCGGGCGCGTTCACGGTATTCGCCCCGGAACTGGCGAATGTCCTCCGGGGTCAGCCCGCGCGCCCAGCCGTTTCCGCCCGGTCCGAATCCGGCGCCGGCCATGTCCCTCAGACCGTCGGGGCCGCCGCCTCCACCCGTCTGGCCGCCCTGCTGGCCCTGCTGTCCGCCCTGGCCCTGCTGTCCGCCTTGACCCTGCTGGCCTTCCTGGCCTTCACCTTGCTGGCCGCCTTGACCCTGCTGCCCTTCCTGGCCCTGTTGGCCCTGTTGCCCCTCGCCCTGCTGACCCTGACCCTGCTGCCCCTGAGCTTCCTCGCCGGGCTGTTGTCCCAGCCCCCGCCGGGCGTTCTCGTCGGCGCGCGCCTGCAGCCGCCGGTTGAGCGACTCCATGTTGCGCACCATGTCGCGGGCCTGGTCGAGTGACTCCATGGTGCGGTCGTCCACCGGCTCGCCGATTGCTTCCGACGCCTGCCGCAACTGGTCCCGCAGCTCCATCAGGTGCTCGGTGGTCTGCTGTTCGAAGTCGCGCGTGAAGTCGGGGCTGCGCGCGCCCGGCAGCCCTCGCGAATACTGGATCCGTTCCCTGATCTTGTTGTCGCGGATGTTGCGCAGGGCATCGTCGAACGACTCGGCCGCCTGCTGCTGCTCGGAGCCGGCCTCCGCGGACATCTCATCGATCTGCCGCTCCAGGTCGGCAACCTCCGTGGACATCTCGTTCTTGCGCTCGATGAGCCTGCGCATGCGTTCCGCGGTGACCTGGTCGGCGCCGGAGATGTCCACCGATTCCTCGGCGACATCGAGCTGCTCCTCGATCAGCTCCTCGCTCCGCTGCAGGGCATCCTGCGCGTCCCGCTCGATACGCCCGGACTGATCGCGCTCCAGCAGTCGCCGCGCGGCCCGCAGACGGTCGAGTGCGGAACGCGCATCGGCGGCCGCTTCGCCTCCTCTGGCGGCGGCCGCTTCCCGCATCGCGTTGGCGGCGTCCTGAAGCTGGCGCGCCGTCTCCGCCAGGCGCTGGTTGGACTGCATGCGCGAGAGCTCCTCCAGGCGCCTCGCCTCCTCCTCCACCTCATCGGCGAGCGAGCGCTGGTTCTGTGCGCCGCCCCCGGCGGAACCCTGCGAGCGGTTGGCGAGGCGCTGCTGGCGCTCGGCCTCCTGCTCCTGGCGCCGCGCCAGTTCGCGCAGACGCTCGAGCGTCTCGTCGATCTGCTCGTCGGCCTGCTGCCGCTCGCCGCGCTGCACGCTCTCGTACTGATTCTTGAGCTTGTCCAGCTCCAGCTCGAAGAGGTCGGCCAGGTCCTCCGCGTTGGGCCCGCCGCCCCCTCCTCCGCCCCCGCCGCCCTGCTGCTGGCTCACCTGCACCTCGTCGTAGAGCGCTTCCGCGCGCAGCAGGTACTGGAGCGCCTGCTGCTCCTCGGAGAGCGCGCCCTCCGGGTCGGCGGCGTCGAGCCGCTCCATGGCGGCCTCCATCTCCTCCATCGCCTGCGGCAGCAACTGGGCGATCTGCTCGAACTCGGGATCGCGCACCACGCCCCGGTTGTTGAGACGGGTCGTCAGGGTCGCAACCTGATCGCGAAGCCTCTCCTGCGAGAGGCGCACCACGACCAGCCCTTCGCTGAACCCCTCCGGTGAGTAGCGGTCGCGGTCCCGGTTCAGGTTGAAGGTCGCCGAGATGACCTCCCTCTGCTGTTCGGAAAGCTCCTGCTCGCCGCCCATCTGGCCGCCGCCGCCGCCACCGCCGCCGCCTCCGGGCTGCTGCTCCGCCTGGCGGAACTCGGTGTCGAAGCGGCGGATCTGGAGGAAGTAGATGTCGCTGATGGCTTCCTGGCTGCCCGTGCCCGCGTTGTCGCGCGCCTTGGCGTAGTAGGAGATGATGTCGCCCGGGACGAGCTCGTACTCCTCCAGGAAGAACGTGTAGCCCGCGCTCACCTCGCTCAGGGGCGCGGCGCCGGAGCCGAACAGCTCGACGGTCTGTTCCTCGCCGCCGTTGACCGAGAAGACGAGCTCGAGTTGCCGGATGCCGTAGTCGTCGTTGGCGCGCGCCTCGATGAAGAACTCCTCCAGCGCGGTGGCGCGGGTGTCGCGGCCGGGGCGGGTGAAGGAAAGCGACGGAGGCTGGTCGTTCAGCACGTCGATGGTGTACTGGGGCGAGGCGGGCACCAGCCCGGCGCGGGCGCTCTCCATCTCGAGGTGGTAGAAGCCGTTCTGCTCCACCACGAAGGATCCGGTGAAGGAGCCGTCCTCGGCGGAGGTCAGTTCGCTCGCCAGCGCGTCGTCGCGCCACAGGTTGGCGCGCGGGGCGGGAATCGTGGGGAAGGCGCGCAGGTGGACGCGGGTTCCGCGCAGCACCGCGATGTCGCCGCCGTCGTCGATGGTACGGTCCGGAAGCCCGGTGTAGGCCGGGAAGTCGTACACCAGCTCGAGCCGGTCCACGTACGGCAGGATCTCCACATCGATTCGGTACAGGTCCGACTGCACGCCCGAGGAGCGCACGAAATACTCGGTGACGTCTTCCACGCCGAAGAGCACCACTTCGAAATCCCCGACATCGTCCTCGCCCGTGTCACCCCCCAGGAGCATGGACAGGGGGCGGAATTCACCGTCGGAGCCGGTGCGCAGAAAGAGTTCTGCCTCCACGGCGTCGAAACCCAGGTTGCGCGCCGCGATGCGCAGATCCGAGCCGCGCGTGATGGTGACGTCGCCCGGGGTAACCTCGATGGAGTAGGGGTTGACTTCCGCCGCGTCCGCCGTGGGCGAGAGCAGTGCCGAGGCGCCGGTGCGCAGGAAGGCCGGCCCGGTGAGGAAGATGATGAGGATGGCGAGTGCGATGCCCGCGACGGCCGCGGTCCAGCGCAGCAGCGCCGCCCGCTCGATCCGGTGTCCGCCATCCACGGCGCGCGCCTTGCGGACCGCGGACTCCATGAGCCGCTGCACGAGCGCGGGCGAGTGCGCCTTACCCGCGGCCTCGGGGTCGGCTCCCGCGTCGATCGCGCTCAGGACCGAAGCCTTCAGGGATGGCTCGTGCTCCTCCAGATAGAGCGCGACCTGCGCGTCGGAAGGCCGCCGCCAGAGCGGGCGCACGAGGAACCAGATTCCCACCACGAGCAGCGAGAGCCAGGTGAAGATGCGGAAGCCGGTGACGACCGCGGGGCTGAAGCGGCTGCCTTCCATCCCCCAGGAGGACACCAGGAAGGCGACCAGCCCGATCCCGAGCAGCGCGGCCAATCCGCGCAGCGCGATGCGCATGCGCCAGCGGGTTCGCACGTGTCGAATGGCGTCGAGAAGCTCGAGTCTGGCGCGGTGGTTGAGTCGTGTAGGCACCTCTGCTCCCCCTTCTCTGGTGCGATGCCTGCCCGCCCCCGGTGCTCCCTAGGGCTGGCTGGCGGCCTTTCGTGACAAATAATTGGAGACAATCGTCTCCAGTGCCAGAAGCAGGAACGCCGCCACCAGCAGATACCACCAGATTCCCTGGCGCCGTTCCCTGTCCTCCGGCCCGAGTTCGGCGCCGGCGGCGCCTTCAGCCCCGACGTCCGGACTGGTGATGGACCCGGCGAACTCCTCGGGGTCCATCGCCTCGAGATCCGCTTCCCCGAGGTTGACGTTCACCGCGACTGCCGGTGTGCCCGGCCCTCCTCCTCCGCCCCCGCCGCGCAGCTCGTAGAAGCCCTGCTCCGCGAGCGCCAGAAAGCCGGGTCGGGCCGCTCCGCTCACGTCAATGGAACGATTGGAGGGCGAAAGCGCGACCAGTCCGTCCCGGTCGTCCTGCTCGACACCGGCGAGGAGTCGATCGGCCTCCCGTCCTTCGCCCTGTCCCGAGAGGTTGAGCACGTCGTCCACGGTGTAGGAGGGCGTGGGAGGGCGGAAGCTTCCGGCGTGCTTGACCAACTGGTGCGCGAAGGGCAGGAAGATGGGCTGCAGGACCATGTCGTTCCAGTAGTTGTCGAGCATCGACGTCCAGAGCAGCACCCGTCCCTCGCCCACCTGCCGTTCCGCCAGCGCCACCGCGCCGTTGTCGAAGCGGGCCAGCACGCCGTCCGCCCCCGCGAGCTCCACGTTGCGGTAGCGGAAGAAGTTGGCGTCGGTAAGGTCGCCGCTGCGGGGGGCGGCGAAGAGGGCGAAGACGGGGTGGGTGTAGTCGATGCGGCCCAGCGTGCCGCCGCGGCCCTCGCGCCACTCCGGTTCCATCACCGCCCCCACCGGACCGGGGAGGAGGTCGGGCCCGTCGGCGGGCCAGCTGCTCCGTTCGCCCAGGATGACCACCAGGCCGCCGCCGTCCTCCACGAATTCGCGCAGGCGCGTCCCGACCGCCCCCCGCGGCGGCCGCGAGCCGTTGAGGATCACCACCGACCGGCCGGCCAGGTCGCCCGCGGTCATCGCGCCCACGGTCGTGGCATCGACATCGAAGGCGGGATCGGTGCCGATGGCCAGCGCCTGGTCGAGGTACAGGCTCGGGTCCCTGGGCTCGGCGCCGTCCTCCACCACCAGCACCGAGAACCCCTCGCCCGGCGACAGCACGAAATGGGCGACGTCGTTGGCGGGCAGGCCGTCGGCCGGGAGCCGCACCGACCCGCGCGTGAACGGTTCGCTCAGCGTGAACGCCGGCAGCGTGACCAGCGCGGTGCCGTTGGGCCCGAGCGTGGCCGTTGCCGACCCGACCGGTCTGCCGTCCAGCTCCAGCACCACCTCCACCTCCTCGACCTCGCGATCCCCGGAGTTGACGAGGCGGACCAGGGTTTCGACCCGCTCCAGCCCGTCGCGGTAGGTTCGCTGGAAGAGGAGCTGGCCGACGGCGAGGTCGCCCTCGTACGGTCCGGTCACCACGACCGGGTCCACCGTGGTCCCGGGAGGCAGGCGCGCCCCTTCGTCGCCGTCCCATCCCGCGCGCTGGAAGTCGGAGATCACCACGGCGTGCCGGCCCGGCAGGTTCGACTGCTCCAGCACGGTGCGCGCGAGGTCGAGCGCGGGGCCGAAGCGGGTGGCGCCGGAGCCCGGCTCGGCCGTATCCAGGGCGGCGAAGAGCACCGTGCGGTCGGTGGTCGAGCGAACCGCCAGGGTCGCGCCGGCCGAGAAGAACACCAGCGAGGCGCGGTCCTCCGGGCCCAGCTGGCGGACTGCGGTGCGGGCGCCGGCAAGGGCATCCGCCCAGCGATCGCCGTAGTCCATGCTGTACGAGCGATCGACGAGGATCACCACCTCGCGCGCCACCGGCGCTCCGCCCAGGGCGACATCGTCGCGGTCCATGAACGGGCGCGCGAATGCGGCGATGAGCACCGTCAGCGCCGCGAGCCGCATCAGCAGCAACAGCCAGTGGCGAATCTTCTGGCGCCGCGACGACTTGTAGGGAACCCGCTCGAGGAACATCAGCGAGGGAAACTCGACCACCTCCTTGCGGTCCTTCTGCACCAGGTGCACGAGCACCGGCCACACCAGGAAGCCGAGGCCCAGGAGGAACAGGGGCGCGAGGAAGGCGAGGGCGCTCATCGGACGCGGGTCAGCCTCTGGCGTGCGGACAGGTAGCTGAAGAGCGCGTAGTCGAGGGGCGTCCCCGTGTTGAAGAGCGCGTAATCGATGCGGTGCTCGACGAAGCGTCGCGACAGCCTCTCGGTGTGGTCGCGGATGAGCTCGCGATAGCCCTCCCGGAGCCGTCCCGGCACGACAGGCAGGCGCGCCTCGGACTCGAGGTCCTGGAAGCTGGCCGGCCTCTCGAAGGGAAAGTCGAGCTCTGCGGGATCCAGAAGATGGAAGACGATGACGTCGTGGCCGGCGTAGCGCAGATCCTTGACCGCATCCACCACCGCCTCGGGCTCCTCGTAGAAATCCGAGATCACCACCATGATGCCGCGCCGCCCGATGCGGCCGGTGAGCTCGAACAGCGGTTCGGCCAGGGTGCCGGCGCCGCCGGCTTCGATGCGGTCGATGGCGTGCAGCACGAGGTCGAGGTGACCGGCCGCCGGCGGGATATAGTCCACGATTTCCCCGGCGATCGTGAGGAGCCCCACCCGGTCCCTCTGCTGCCTGGAGAAGTACGTCAGGCACGCCGCCAGGTAGCGCCCGTAGTCCAGCTTGGAGATGCCGTCCTGCCGGAAGGTCATGGAGCGGGAGATGTCGAGGACGACGATGAAGTTGGCGTTCGAGTCCGCCTCGTAGTGCTTCAGGTAGAAGCGGTCGCTGCGCGCGAAAAGGCGCCAGTCGATCCTGCGTATGTCGTCGCCGGGCATGTACTGCCGATGCTCGGCGAAGTCGACCGAGAGCCCCAGGAAGGGGGCCCGGTGCAGCCCGCTGATGAAGCCGTCCACCACCGTGCGCGCCAGCAGTTCGAGGTTGTGGATGCGCCCGAGGACCTGCGGATCGATGAACCCGGTCCCCGGACCGGTCGGGCGGACGGCGGTGCGCGCCATGTGCTACATCCCGGAGGAAGGCGTGGGGACCTGGGTGATCAGCTCTTCGATGATCTCGTCGGTGGTAATCCCTTCCGACTCCGCGTGGAAGTTGGTGAGCACGCGGTGCCGGAGCACCGGCTTCGACAGGGCGCGGATGTCGTCGAAGCTGACGTGGTAGCGCCCGCGGGTAAGCGCGCGCGCCTTCCCGGCCAGAATGAGGTTCTGCGCGCCCCGCACGCTGGCGCCGAAGGAGACCCACTTGCCGATCACTTCCGGGCTGTCGCCGTTCGGGCTGGGGCGGCTGGTGCGCCCGAGCTGCACCGCGTAGCGCAGCACCGCGTCGGACACGGGAACCTTGCGCACAAGCTGCTGGAAGCGGATCAGGTCCTCGCCGGTGACGGCGTGCGAGAACTCGATGTCCTGCAGCGACGTCGTCTCGCGCACGACCTCCAGTTCATCGTCCTCCGGCAGGTGCTCCATGATGATGTGGAACATGAAGCGGTCGAGCTGGGCCTCCGGGAGCGGGTAGGTCCCCTCCAGCTCGATGGGGTTCTGGGTTGCGAAGACGAAGAAGGGCGGGTCCAGGTCGTAGGTGCGCCCCTGGATGGTCACGCGGTGTTCCTGCATCGCCTCCAGCAGCGCCGACTGGGTCTTCGGCGGAGTCCGGTTGATCTCGTCGGCGAGCAGGATGTTGGTGAAGACCGGGCCCGGGGCGAACACCATGGTGCGCCTCCCGGTCTTGGGGTCCTCCTGGATGATGTCGGTGCCGGTGATGTCCGAGGGCATCAGGTCGGGGGTGAACTGGATGCGCGCGAAGTTCAGGTCGAGCACCTGGGCCATGGTGTGCACGAGCAGCGTCTTGGCCAGGCCGGGCACCCCGACGATCAGGCTGTTGCCGCCCACGAACAGGGTGAGCAGGACCTGCTCGATGACTTCGTCCTGCCCGATGATGACCTTGCGCAGCTCGCTGAGGATCTGGTCGCGGCCGGCGGTCATGCGCGCGGCCAGCGCGACGTCGTCCGTGTCTTCGAGGGACGGAAGGGCGTCGGCGCCGCCCGGTGCGGGTTTCTTGATGAAGGCCACTCTGGTTTCTCCGGGAGCCCCCGAGGGGGAAGGGGTGGGATGGAACGGAGGTCAGTGCGTCATCGCGTAGATGATGTAATTGACACCGAACTTGTACGCTTCGTTGGTCAAATCTATGGGGAGCCATCCGGAGTCGGAGAACTCCCAGTAGTCTCCCAGGTCGTTGTTGAAGTTGGCGACCAACATCAGCCGCTTCGCGGGATCGTTGTCTTCGAAAATGCCATGGTACTCCGGCCAGCCGCCTCTGTAGGGAGGTGCCAGAGCTTCGGGTTCGGAGATCTCGAAGAACGAGTCGAACACGGTCGGCAGCGGGTCCAGGTCGGAGAGGTCGTAAAACCTCCCCTCGGGAAGCACCCGCAGCATCTGGGCCTCGAAATTGGCCCAGTCGCGCGGGCCGCCGAAGTCGTCGAAGATCACGAAGCCGCCCTTGAGCAGATAGTTCCTGAGCCCCTCTTCCTCGGCTTCGTCCATCCACCAGAAGCCGGGTTCGGAGACATAGGCCAGCGGATAGCTGTGGAGCTCCGGGTCGTCGAAGGTGAGGATGTTGCTGCCGCCCTCGTAGGTGTTGAGGAGAGTGGTCGCGGTCAGGATCCTGGCCAGGTTGCGCTCGGCCCTCGGATAGTCGTGCGCCCACGGCGGCTGGCCCCGGCCCCGGCGGCCACCCGGCAGGAAGCTGCGGGGCATGCCCCGCCCGCCGGAGACGTCGGTGCGGATGCGCACGAAGGTGAAGCGGCCGTCGTAGGGAATGTTCGCCTCCTGGACGGGGGCGGCCGCCGGCCCCGGCTGCAGCGGGCTCTCCAGTGGCCCGGCGGCCGCGAGCACGCCCACGGCGGCAGCCCCTGCGACACCCGCCATCCCCACCAGCGCCCGCGTCACCATGGTTGTGGCTCCGGGCTGCCGCGCAGGGTCATCAGCAGGTCCTGGGCGGCCTCGAAGTTGGGCGCCCGTTCCAGCGCGCGCAGCACCGTGCGGCGGGCGCTGCCCACGTCGCCGGCCTGGTACTGCGCCAGTGCCAGCTGGTAGAGCGCCCCGGCCATGTCCACGGGATCGAGCGCCACCAGAGCTTCGCGCGCACGCACCGCGACGGGATGGAGCGCCCGACCGGCGGCCAGCTCGGCCAGCCGGCCGTGGGTCTCCTCGTCGAACGGGTAGATGTTCACGGCCCGCTGAAGGGCCTCGATGGCGCCCGTCCCGTCCCCGGCCGCTTCCCTGAGTTGCGACTCCTCCAGATTCGCTTCCAGGAAGGACTCGTCGATGCTGGTAAGCGTCTCGAGTTCGCGCAGGGCACCGGCGCTGTCGCCCCGCTGGATATGGATGCGCGCCAGCAGCCAGCCCGGACTTCCGGGTCCCGCGTATTCCGGGAACAGGTCGCGGGCCCGCGCCAGGTACTCCTCGGCCTCGTCGAACCTCTCCTCGTCGAAGAGCTGCGCACCCATGGCCATCTGCGCCATGAAGTTGTCGGGATGGGCCGCCGCCAGCCGCCGCACCTCGTCCGGCGCGCGCGAGCCTCGTTCGGCCAGCGCGGGCAGGGGCTCGACCGCCGCCAGTGCCCCGGCGAAGCGTTCCTCGAAGTAGTCCGTGAAGATCCGGTCGAAGCGCTCGATCTCCGTGCCCAGCACCCGTTCGAACACCTCCTCGGTGGCGGCGCCCGCCGCATACTCGCGGAGCATGGCAACCAGCGCCTCGGGCCCGTGGTCGCGCGCGATCAGTTCGCACACCAGAGACGCTTGGTAGTAGGAGTGGACCACCTGGTCTCCATAGCTCGGGCGCACGAAGCCGTTGTTGAGTTGGCTGACCGGCAGGACTCGCCCCTGGTTATAGGCGATCAGGAAGCCGGGATTCAGGTTGTGTCCCCAGGAGGGTGCGCCGCGGCGCTGCTCGTAGACGGCGAATCCCTCCGCCAGCCAGCGCGGCACGCGGTGGTTGGAGAGCGCGAGATGAAAGACGTGTGCGATCTCGTGCCAAAGGGTGGACGCCCAGTTGAACTCGCCCCGGTCGCGGGCGGACGGCGAATCCATGGCCACCACGGAGCCGAAGCTCACCCCCAGCGCGCCGAGGCCGGCGAGCCCGACCGTGCGCACGGAGAAATCGGCGTGGCTCGGGAAGAGCTCGAGCCGGATCGGGGTGGGCGGTTCGTACTGGTAGCGCTCGGCCAGAGCCTGGTAGGTCTGCTCGGCCAGCTCGGCCACGAACGGGGCCAGCAGCTCCGCTTCCCGACCGTCGATGGCGATGATGAAGTGCTCGGTCTCGGTGATCTGGTAGCGCTCGAAGGTGTCGAGCAGGTCGAGGGTGTTCTTGTACCACGGGTTGAAGGGATCGCCCGCGAAGGCCCGCTCCAGTTCGGCCTGGCCCTCCTCTATCGCGCCTACCCGCAGCTGGTTGATCCCCAGGATGCCGCGTGCCTTCCACGAGTAGGGATCGATTTCCACCGCTTCGGCGGCGAGCCTGACCGCATCCGCGTAGCGGCGGGTCTGCACCGCCATGTCGGCCACCGTGGTCAGCATCCCCGGGTACTGCGGGTTCAGCGCGCGCACCTGCTCTCGGACCGCCTCGAAGTCTTCGTGACGGTCGCGCAGGAAGAAGGTCGCCGCGAGCACCGAGAGCGCCTCCAGCGACGACGGGTTGACCTCCAGCGCGGTACGAGCTTCCTCTTCGGCCGCCGGGTACTCCTCCAGACGCAGATGCAGGCGCGCCAGCAATGTCCGGGCCGGGACCAGGTCGGGGTTGATTTCGAGGGCGCTCCGCGCCGTGCCCATGGCCTCGGGCGAGCCGTCGAATTCGTGCGCCAGCGCCATCCCCAGGATCGCCTGCGGATGGCGGGGATTGCGGGCGAGGACCTGCTGATACGATTCGCGTGCGTCGGGGCTCCGGTAGGTATCGAGGAAGAGCTGTCCCGTACGCAGGTGCGGTTCCGGGTTGGACGGGTCGGCGGCCACGGCCTCGTCGAAGGCCCGTAGCGCGTCCTGCAGCAGTTGCGATTCCTCGATCCCGAGATGGCGCACGGCGATGCCCACCGCGGTGAGCTCGGCTGACGACAGCGAGGTGGTCCGGTTGTAGAAGTCGATGAAGCCGTCGAAGGCGCGCATGGCCTCGTCGCGCTGGCCGGTGCGCAGCTGCAACTCCGCAAGGTTCACGCGGGCGGTGACCTGGTCGTCGGCGCCCCCCGCCATCGCCGCGCGGAAGCTGGCCGCCGCCTCCTGATGGCGCCCCCCTTCCACCAGCACTTCGCCGAGCACGTTTTCGAGCGCGGCACCGTGACGGTCGCGGCCGTCACGGGCCGCTTCCTCCGCTTCCTCGTATCGCCCCACTTGGGAGAGAGCACGCGCGAGCGCGCGATGCACAGCCACCGTGGCGTCACGGCCACGTGCCAGGCGCCGCAGCTGACGGATGGCGTCGTCGTACTCCCCGCTCGCCAGCGCCGCAATCGCGCTTGCCTCGGCCTGCGCGGCGAGCGGTGCGGCCACCGAAGGAGCGATCGCGAGCGCCACCAGGAACGCGGCGCGCATCAGCGACCGCGGCTGGAATCCGGCCTTCACCTTCCTCCTCCCCCTTCCCTCTCCCGGATCGCCCGCGTGGTCAGCGTCAGCTCCACCAGCAGCCCCTCCAGCTCCGCCTCGTACTGCTCTGCATCCATGGTGTCCTTCAGCGCCGTGAGCGCGGCGATCTGCTCCTCGAGTGCCTGCCGCTGCCCGTAGAGCGCCGCGAGCTCGGGGTCCGCCGCAATCTCGGCGTCCGTCACCCGCCCCCCGCCCCGGGAGAGGAACACGGTGCGCGCCAGGGCGCCGTCCAGGTCGTCTTCTTCCTCGAAGGCGCTCCCCACTCCGTCCCCGTTGTCGTCGAGCAGGGCGTGCTCCGTAGCGAGCAGGCCCTCCTCCTCGAAGCTGCGCTCGACCTCCCTGCGGGCGTAGGCGAAGGCCTCCAGCACCGACACCCGCTCGTCCTTGTCGGTGTCGGCTACCTCGCCCGCGAAGGCGTCGGCGAAGAACCCGGCGAAACGGGTGGCGTTACCCTCCCGCGGAGAGCGGGTCGCCGTGATCACCGTCCGGTTCGGACCGGATATCTCCGATATGAAGGCGCCCGACGCGCTGGCCGTGTTGACGAACACCACGTTCCGGGTCCCGAACCGCTCCACCAGAAAGGCGAAGTCGGTGGCGCTCAAGTCCCTCCCGGGCACGTTGAAGCGGGACTCGCCCCCGCTTGAGGTGCCGTGCCCGATGAGCACGATCATCACGGCATCGTCCGGGCCCGCCCGCTCGCTCAGCTCGCCGAGGGCGGCCTCGATGTTCTCGCGCCGCGCCGGCCCGTCGATGAGCGGATCCATCTCGGGCCGCTCGGCCAGCCAGATCACGTCGTCCGGATCGAGCCCGTGCTTGTCCACCGCCGCCTGCACCACCGTAAGCCCCCACTGGTGGAACCGCTCGCGGAACTCTGCGGCTCCGCTCGCCCCGCTGACGACCACGAGGTGCGTCTGCTGGGCGCTCGTCCGCACCGGCGAGACCGCGACCACCAGCCCCACCGCCGCGGCGATGGCCCGCCATCCCGTCCTCGGGAGAAAACCCCTCACACCAACCCCCGCACCCGGCGGTAGCCCCACTCGCCCAGGATCAGCACGAGCAGCAGGAGCAGCAGGATCGGCATGTCCCACAAGTCCATCTCTTCCACCAGGGTGACCCCTGCGCCCGTCACGCGAATGTCCTCCGGGAGCGCCGCGACCGTCTCCGGAGTGTAGGAAATCCCGCCGGTCTCATCGGCGATGCGCTCGAGCAGCGGCGTGCGCGCCCCCGCGTCGAAGTACTCGCTCCGCTGGGGCGCCACCTGGAAGTACGCCTCGTCCACGCCGATCAGGTCGTCTCCGTCGTAGGCGCGCACGGTCAGCGTGTGCAGCCCTTCCTCGGAAGGGGTGAAGTCGGCCTCGTACTCCCCGGCGTCGCTGTCCACCGCCCAGTCCATCCCCAGCTCCACCTCCTCGCCCAGCGGGGTGGTCACGGTGGCCTCCACGACGCTGTTGCTCATGCCGAGATAGCTGGAGTCGTTCACGATCGCCGTGAGGGCCACGCTCTCTCCGGGCTCCGCGCGGTCACGCGGCACCTGGCCGGTCACCTGGTCGGGCACTCCATCCACCAGCCAGCGCAGCATCTGCCGCCAGAAGGTCTCGTGGGTTTCGTCCTCGAGCGGAAGCTGCATCTGCCAGATCCAGGTGTCCTGGACGGCCAGGCTCAGGCTCTTTCCCGCGCCGTAACGCTGGAACGCGAGCGCCACATGGTCTTCCGGCAGATCATCCGCGACTCCGCGTAGCAGAGTCGTCGCGCCCGGCTTTATCCGGTGCAGCGGATTGTAGGTGAGGAGATGGGGCAGCTCCGCCCAGCGCGCCCCGGATTCCTCCTCGGTGCCGGCCAGCTGGAGCGCGGGAACGCCGAGCCCCGCCTGGGTGGGCTCGATCCTGACGAAGTTGTGATAGCCGTCGGGACGCGCGTCTGCGTCGGAAAACACCACCGGCAGCACATCCGCGACCGGCGTGCCCGCGTAGCCGCCGCGGGCGAAGGAGTTGCGGCCCCCCAGCGCGAGCAGGCTGCCCCCGCGCTTGTCGACGAAGTCGGCGATCATCTGCAGTTGGTCGCCGGTGAAGAAGCTGGCTTCCACCGTCCCCAGAATCAGGCTGCGATAGGCGTACAGCTCCGCCCGGGTATCGGGGAACCCGCCCTGCAGCTCTTCTCCGTCGTCGACGTTCAGGCGCAGGAACTTGTTCTCGGCGGTGCGTTGCAGCACCACCAGCTGCAGGTTGTCGTCGTCCGCCACCGCCCGCCCCAGGAAGCCCACCTCGTAGCGCGGCTCGCCCTCGAAGTAGAGAATCTTCTCGCGCCGGTCCTCGACGCTCACCAGCGCGGTCTGGCTGTTGTTCTGCGTGACCTGCTCGTCCACGGCCACGGGAATGCGGAAGGTGTAGGCGCGCGCGCCCGGCGTGGAGGCGGTGAAGCGGACCGGAACCGTGACCGGCTGCCCGTCATCCGGCAGCTCGACCTCCTCGGTGCTGACGATCTGTCCCTCGTCTTCGACGATCACGGACACGGTCTCACCCTCGTACCCCATGTGGGTGACCACCACATCGACCACCACCGAGGAACCCGTGAGCACCGTCCTGGGCGGATCGGCGCGGCTGACCTGGATGTCCCGCCGGAAGCTCTCTTCGCCCACGCCCACGGTGTAGACCGGAATGCCCTGCGCCTGCAGCGGCATGAGCGCCTCGGTGAGCTCCTCGCCCGAGTTGTCGGCTCCGTCGGTGACCAGGACCAGGCCCGAGAGCGGCACCGAGGCCAGTTCCGAGCGGGCGCGCTCGAGCGCAGGCCCTAGGCGCGTGCGGCTTCCCATGAAGCTCATCTCGGAGAAGTCCTCGATGCGGTCCGTGCGCGACGAGAAGCGGAAGTAGCGCACCGCGAAGCGGTCGGACAGGGCGGAGAGGACCGGGGAATCCGGGGCGCCGAAGGTCTCCTGCAGGAAGGATCCGCGGGACCGACCGTCGAAGTCCTGGATCTCCATGCTGCGCGAGTCGTCGAGAAGCACTCCCACGAAGTTCTGCTGCGGCACCACCGTCGAGACCACCAGGGCCGGGCGCAGCAGACAGAAGGAGAGCACCAACAGTCCCGCGAAGCGGAGTCCGCCCAGGACGAGCCGGTCCAGCGGCCGGGTCTTGCCGCGCACGCCCAGGTAGGTCAGAAGCGCGAACAGGCCGATCAGGCCGGCGACGACGGCGCCGGTGGCCACCGCGCCAGCGACGCCCAGCGAAAAGTCGCCCTCCTGGAAGACGACCGGGCGATACTTGAAGAGGAACTCGAAGAGGCTGGCAAGCACGTTGAAGGCCCGGTCAGTGGCTCATGGCGTAGATGATGAAGTTGACGCCCATCTGGATGGCGTAGGTCGAGTACTTGAGCGGATAGTAGGGGTCTTCCGCCCACTCCCAGGCATCCCCCAGATCGGTGTTCCAGTTGATGATCACCATGAGCCGGCCCTCTTCGTCGAAGATGCCCTTCACAAAAGGTTCGTAGCCGTCACGCTCGTGGGTGCGCCATCCCCCCCTGCCGTTGTTGACGTTCGGTACCTGGATGATCTCGTCGATGTCGTAGAAGGTGTGGAAGATCTCGTGGTCGAGCGGAATGTCGACGATCGGGTATTCGGGGAGGACCTTCTGAATCTCGTACTCGAAAATCTCCCACTCGTACGTGCCCCAGAAGTCGTCCACCACCAGGAAGCCGCCGCGCAGGAGGTATTCCCGTAGGGCGGTGGCTTCCTCCGGGGTCATCGACATGCCCCCGACCTCCAGTGCGTAGAGGAACGGGAAGCGGTTGAGGTGCTCGTCGGTGAGCTCCCGGGGATGTGCCTCCATGAACATGTCCAGCCCGGTGAGGCGCTCCGCCACGATCAGGAACTGGCGGTCCGACTTGGGATAGTCCGTCGCCCACGACTGCCGCCGCCAGCGCCGGAAGCCTCCGCCTCCGCCACTGTACGCCGCGCGGGTGAAGTAGAACTCGTGCATGGGCAGGGGGCGTCCCTGCTGCGCCTCTTCCGGGAGCGGGAGCCCGGAAGGCGCACCCGGAATCGTCGCGGATGCGTCGGACGCAAGCCCGGTCGGGGTGGGGAGCACGGCCCGCGTGGACCCCAGCGAGGGTTCGCCCACGAGGAACGCAGTGGCCGAAATGCCCCCTGCCGCGAGCGCGATGCCAATGGCTCCCCGCCTCCACCCGCCTCCCATCTGCTGCCAGCGTCGCTCTCGACTCACGTCACACCCCAGGTTTGAGAGCTGCCCTCGCGCCTTCGCCGGCGCGAGCACGGAACGCTCCTATCGCTTCATCCGGCGGAAGGTTCCTGAATGGGTCCGCCTTGGCGGGCTGCTTGATCGAGGTGGCCGCGGACACCTAGAATGCTGCGCCCGGGCTCCGTCCGGGCCACCGCCGAGCAACGCGCCGCCGCTAGCGCATTTTGCGTGGAGGAGAAAGGTCTTGCAACCATCCGGCTTCCTGCGGACTACCGGAAGATGGGTCGGGATCCTCGCGCTCATTCCGTTTGCGGGTTGCCGGGGACCACTGGAACTGGCTCCCAGCGACGCCGATGACGTCCTTTCGCGCCAGCTTCTGGAGGCGCCCGATCCCGGGCGGCGCGGCCCCCACGAAGTGCGCACCCTCTACTACGGCAGCGGGTCCGACAGGAACCGGCCCGAGTACCGCGATTCGGTCACCTACGTTACCGAGCCCGTAGACGCCTCGAAGCTGGTCGATCTCGGTTCGTCGGCGGACAGCCGCAACAGCTACTGGGGCTTCGAGCCGGATCGCTTCCCGCTGAACGCGCGCGTCTGGTATCCGGTCGGCGACGGCCCCTTCCCGCTGGTGCTGGTGGTGCACGGCAACCACAACATGCGCGACTTCTCGGACCCCGGCTACGACTACCTGGGAGAGCTGCTGGCCAGCCGCGGATACATCCTGGCCTCCGTGGACATGAACTTCATCAACGGCGGCATCCGGGGCGAGAACGACGCCCGGGGCTGGTTCCTGCTGCAGCACGTCGGAGTCTGGAAGGGGTTCAACGAGGACGACGCCAACCTCTTCCACGGGCGCGTTGACATGGAGCGCATCGCGCTCATCGGGCACTCGAGGGGCGGAGAGGCGGTGGGCCACGCCGCGGCCTTCAACCGGCTCGAGCGCTACCCGGACGACGCCTCCCTCGAGTTCGACTTCGACTACGACATCCGCGCCATCATCGCCATCGCCCCGGTGGACGGGCAGTACCTGCCCACCAACCGATTCGTGCCGGTGGAGAACGTCAACTACATGGTCTTCCACGGATCGCACGACGGGGACGTGACCAGCTTTCACGGCCTGCGCCTGTACAAGCGCGTGAGGTTCACCGACGGCCAGCCGCGCCTGAAGACGGCCGTCTGGGTCTACCGGGCCAACCACGGACAGTGGAACACGGTATGGGGCGCGCACGACAACGGGCCGCGCAGCGGGCGAATCCTGGACCTGCGCGCGCTCATGCCCGGCGAGGACCAGCGCCGTTTTGCCGAGATCTACATTTCCGCCTTCCTCGAGACCACGCTGCGGGACGACCGCCGCTATCTGCCGATGTTCCGGGATCATCGGGTGATCGGCGGCTGGCTGCCGAAGACCATGTACGTGACCCGCTTCCAGACCGAAGGCTTTCGCACGCTGGCCGACTATGAGGAGGACATCGACGTCACCTCGGGAACCCATTCGAGAGTTCGCATGCGCGGCGACAGCCTGTCGACCTGGCGGGAAGGGCGCATCGGGTTGCGGTCCAGCAACCGGCCGGAAACCTCGGCCTCACAGGACAACCAGGCCGTGTGGCTGGGGTGGAACAACCGCATCGCGGGCGCGGACACGCTGGGCCCGGCGGCGGCGTACACCATCGAGCTCCCCGCGACGCTCGCCGCGGAGTGGGAGCTCGGGCCCGAAGCCTCATTCGAGTTGTCGCTGGCGGTCACGCAAGCGACACCACGGCCGCGGAGCGCCGGCGACGAAAGCGGGGAGGACGCACGCGACTCCGAAGATCCCGGAGATGACGTCCGCGAGTCCGGGGACGAGGAAGAGGACGATGCGCCGCCCGACCTGAGCATCGTGGCGCGGGATGCGAACGGCGCCGTGGCCTCCGTGCCGCTCAGCCGCTACGGACCGGTGCGCAAGCCCCTGGAGATGCGGGTCCTGCGGCGCCGCGACCTCGAGGACGACCGTTTCGCCAATCTCTTCGAGCTGCTGCTCCAGAGCTACTCGATTCCGCTGGCGGACTTCGTGGAGGCGGCTCCGGGTCTCCGGCTGGACGAACTCAGGGAAGTCGGACTGGTCTTCGACCGGACGGTCGCGGGCGAGGTGGTGGTGGACGACGTGGGGTTCGCCGCCCGCATGGACCCGGCGTACACGGCGGTGCGGGTGCCCTGAGCCATCGTCCCATCGGCGGTTGTTGAACCCGCGCCCCTCAGCCTACCGCCAGCTCAACCCGACGCGGTGGGCCGCCTCGCCGTCGTAGCGCTGCCAGGCGTAGTCGATGGCGAGCCGGTCGCCGTTGAACGCCCCCCCGAAGGTGAACGGCCGGCCGAAGCCGTCCGGTGCGCGCCGCACGCCCAAGCGGGCCGTGAAGGTCCGTCCGCGCACCGGCCAGTACGCGATCTCCATCCCCGCCCCGGGAACGACCACGCCATCCGCCTCGCGCGAGACCGCGGCGGTCCAGCCCAGGTCGAGCGGCCCCACGGGGATGGCCGGGGTCGACCCGCCCGCCGTGACCCGCCAGGGCAGTGGGACCTCGACTTCGCCCAGGGTCAGTCCCGGCCCCAGGTTCTGCACGGCGAGCCCCAGCCGAGCAGGCCCGGCCCCGACCGCCATCCCCAGGTCGACGGCCCCGGTGGCGTCGTGGTGACCGCCGAGGCGCTGGTCCACCAACTTGCCGGTGATGCCCGCCCGTATGCCCCGCACCTCCCGCGCATACCCCACCGAGACGGCGACCTCCGCCGTCCCCGTCTTCCAGTTGGTAAAGAGCGACTGCGCGTCGTGGGACAGGACGGCCGCGCCCCGATCCGGCACTCCATAGCTCAGCGTCTGAACCCCCACGGCCACGCTGGCCGAGGACCAGTCAGCCGCGCCGGACACCGTGGCGAGCAGGCTCGCGGTCCCGAAGCGCTGCATCGCCCCGCCGACTAAGCCGTTGCCCCCGATCAGGGCCGGGTTGTGGAACACGGCGTCGCTGTCGTTGCCCACCGTGTAGAAGGCGCCGCCCAGGGCCAGCCCCCGGGTGCTGGCGGGCATCTCGAGCACGAGCGGCGCGTGTTCGGCGGACTGGGCCCGCCCGTCAGCGGGGCTGAGGGCCCATGCGGCCGCAATCGCAACCGCGCCGAACACCGCGCCGCCGCTCATACGGGCCCTTCCTCCCACGGTCCCCACATCGCGTAGGTGGCGCTCGACCGGGTGCTGCCCGCCCGCCGCCCGCCCTGCTGGTTGAAGAAGAGCACGCGCCCGTCCGGGCTGAAGCAGGAGCCCGCGAACTCGCCGGCCGTCCCTCCCTCCGGCCCCAGCGGCGCGCGTGCCAGGTTGACGATCCTGCCCTCCCGGTCGAGCGCGCGCACGTGCTGCTCGCCGCTCCCGTCCTCGCACATGACCAGCCCGCCGCGCGGGCTGAGCACGATGTTGTCCGGACTGTCCAGCACCTCCGGCGCGGGCGACTCGAACACGAGCGTAAGCTCGCCCTCGTCGGCGGAGACCGGCCGGTAGTGGAACACCTGCCCGGAGGTTGCGTCGCCGCCGTTGGTGGAGACTACGTAAATGCCGCCGTCCCCATGGAAGGCCCCCTCCAGGCGGGCGAAGCGGGCTCCTCCCTTCGCGAGCCCCTGCCGGAATACCGCCAGCTCGTCGCGTCCGGCGTCTTCGGGATCGGGGTCGTCGATTTCCACCCAGTGGACGGGGAGTACGGTACCCGGAGTCTGGTTGCGGGCGGTCAGGTAGCCGGGCTCCCCGGTGACCGCCATCATCTGAAGCCGCCCTCCCGCGGCAAGCACCCCGGGCTCGCGCGGGATGAACCGATAGAGCCCGGCGCCGGGCCGACTGGGGACGATGGGCACGTACCAGGTGTCCTCAGTCTCGTACACGATGCCGGTCTCCGGATCGACCGCCACCGCTTCGTGCACGAAGCGGCCCATGGCCGTGAGCGGAACCGGATCGACGGGGCCGGTGGCGTCGACGGGCACCTCGAAGATGTACCCGTGGGGCCTTTCGAAACCATCACCCCGCCCCTCCGTGGTCTCTTCGCACGACAGCCAGCTTCCCCAGGGGGTCGGACCGCCGGCGCAGTTCACGCGAGTTCCGGCGAGTGACGCAAACTCGTCCACCAGCTCCACGACCAGGCCCTCGCCCTCGCCCGTGATGCGCACCTCGAGCGAGGTCGTGCCCCCGCTCCCGGCGTCGTCGTAGGCCGGCGAGCCAATCGGCCGCGCCGACTCCGGCGGGTCGGTCATTTCGTGATTCCGAATGAGGCGCACGTTGCCGTTCGCCATCGGGAACGCCGCCATCCCGTCAAACGCGTTGGGGACCAGGAGCCCCTCGCGCACCGGCGAGGGAACGCCGCCCGAACTCAGCCGCACGCAGTGCAGGCGCTCGGCGATCTCGAGTTCCGGGCAGTCCGGGGAGCGCACCAGCGGGCCATAGGGCTCGATGACGAGCGAGCTTCGATCGGCTCCCCGCGGCTCGCTGCCGCACGCAACCAGCCCCGCAAGGGATGGCGCGCACGCGGCAAGCCCCCCGGCGGAAGCCAGCCGCGAAAGAAACGTCCGGCGTCCCAGAGTCATCTCGATTCCTCCTTCATCAGATCAGCCGCAACTGCTCCCCGACGGGCCGTAGAAGGTCCGGGTCGTCGTTCACGACGCTGTTCACTCGCGCGCTGACGGGCCGTCGTTCGTACGGCCCGGGATTGGGGGTGCCCAGTCGAGCGAGAAGCTGGTGGGCCTGACTGGAAGGGTCAAGCCACTCCGCGAACCACTTCGGATCCACGATGGCGGGCTGGCGGTGGTGGATGTCCGCGAGTGCGGCCGCCGCCGGCGTGGTGAGGATCGCGAAAGACTCGATCACTTGCTCCTTCGCCTCCCAGCGCTCCCAGACCGCGGCAAGGGAGAGGGGGGATCCGTCGGCGAGGGCCAGGTAGTATGGCTGCCTTGCTCGCCCGGGCCCCTGCCATTCAAACCACCCGTTGGCGGGAACGAGGCAACGTCGCTCGCGAAAGGCGTCCGCGAACACCCGCTTCCCGCGAATCGTCTCCGCGCGCGCGTTGACCAGCGGCGGCCCCGCGCCCGGGGCCCTCCACCACGAGGGGACGAGGCCCCAGCGGAGCTCCGCGATGTGCCGGCGCCCGCCGTCATCGACACGGCAGATCGCAAAATCCTGCGTGGGAGCGCCGTTATAGCGAGGCTCCCGGGCAAACGAAGGGGGAGGCTCGATTACGCCGTAAAGGTCGTAAACCTCACGCGGCGACAGCTTCTGGGTGAATCGACCACACATCAGTCAGGTGTTCCCCATCCCGTGCTCGGGCTCGATGCAAGTGAGAATCACGAATGTTGCTTTCCCGGCACCCCCGGTCCTACCGTCCAATGTGGGATGATGGGTACCGCGGGCCCACCGGAACGTCGTAACCTGCAACCTGGCGGCATGTTCAAGACGGGCTACATCCTGAATCGCCGAGCGGACATGGTCTGGTTCCTCGGGCTGCCCTTCTTCGCCGTTGCGCTCGCGCTGGGCTTCCAGGCCTGGCTCCCCTACGTGGCGGTGGCGTCCATCAATCTGTGGATCACCATCCCGCACCACTACGCCGGGTGGGTGCGCTCCTACGGGATGCCCGACATCTGGGAGCGCTTCAGGAACCGCCTGATCGCGGGCCCGATCGTGATCGTCGGCTTCACCATCCTGGGCCTGCAGTTCGCGCCCATCACCCTGCTCCTGCTGGTGACCGCCTGGGACCATCAGCACAGCCTCATGCAGCAGCACGGCCTCGCCCGCATCTACGACTTCAAGGCGGGCGCCGGGCTCCCCTCGACGCGCCGCTTCGACCTCGGCCTGCACTGTGTGCTGTACGGGTACATGTTCATCAGCGCACCCATGTTCCGCTTCCTGTGGATCCGGGAGCTGCACCGCATGCACGTGCCGGTGTCGGCGGGCTTCGTGGACGGGCTGCTGACGGTCAGCCAGATCGTGCTGGTGGGGTATCTGATCGTCTACGCGTGGCACCTGCGGCAGATCGCGGCCGCGGGCGGAACCATCAACCCCATCAAGTACCTGTTCATCGGGGCCAGCTACTTCCTCTGGTACTTCGTGGCCTGGCAGACCACCTCGATCCTGCTCTACGCGGTCGCGCACCGCCTCATGCACGGCGTCCAGTACATCGTCATGGTGTATTCCTACATGCGCCGTACCGCCACCAAGGGGACCTCCAGACCCGGTTTCTGGTCGCGGGTGACCGGCAAGGGCAGGCTTCGCTGGTTCCTGGTGGGCGGGGCGGCCTACGCCGTCCTCTTCCAGCTCCTCATCAACCGTCCGCTGGACGAGTTCGGGTTCGGGGTGGTGAACTTCGCGCCCTATCCCGCGCTGCCCGAGTTCGGCATTCCGGCGCTCGACTACTCGAGCGGCTACGCCCTCTTCTCGCAGATGATGGTCTACGCCTACGGGCTCATGCACTACTACCTCGACTCGTTCATCTGGAAGGTGCGCGACAAGCAGACCCAGCGGGGGCTTTAGCCGATGGAGGGCTCGCAGGCGTGATCGCGGACTGGTACCGGCGCTATCGCATGCTGATCGGCATCTACACGATCGCCGTCATCGTGGGAGCCCGGGAGTACCTGGTGTCGCGGGGGCAGGAGCCGATCGATTTTCTGAACGAGAAGTGGGGGGAGATGACCGATGTCGTCTCGGCCATCAACCCCGGAGACCCGGACACGGACTTCCTGGAGGCGGTGCAGGCGCTGCAGCAGGGGGACGAGGAGACCTTTCTCGCGCACTTGGAGGAGGCGCTCGCCTCGGACGTCAAGCACAACGATCTGCTGCTTCAGTCCTACGCCCAGCATCTCCTGAACACGGGGACGAACCACGAGCAGGTGAACGCGGCCCTCAACCGCTGGCGCGAGAACCATCCCTTCTCGGTGGACACGGTGTGGCTTCCGCTCGCGACCGGGCCGCGGGGCGCCACCGATCTGTCGGATCTGAACCGGGCCTTCTCCGAGGTCCCATGGGTGATCGACGCCAGGATCGAGTCGTACGCGGACGGCGGCGCACAGCGCTGGCGCGCCACCATCACCTTCCGGCCGGGGCAGCCGGTGGACATCCGGGACGCTGTCGCGGCCGCCAGCGTGCTGGCCCTCCCCCCGGGCCAGCGGCATCTCTACGAAGTGACCTGCGTGAACCTCACCGACTGCAGCGCGGAGCGGCGGTAGCCGGGCTCGCCCCAGCCTACCGTCCCACGGGCACAGAGATCAGCGGCACCATGAGGTCCACCTCCGGCTCCGGGGGCGGGGCCTCGCCCTCGGACTCCAGAATCAAGCTGAGGATGGCCGCCACGCCGCCGGCGACGACGCCTGCGCGGCAACTCCAGCGTGGCCATGTCCAACCAGCCGATCATCTACGTGGACGGCGTCCGCATCATGGACGATGCCTTCCCGGTGGTCGCGACCCCGGGGACCGGACTGGGACGTCCCTCGCTCATCACGGTGACGCCGCTCGACATGATCAACCCCAACGACATCGAGCGCATCGAGGTCATCAAGGGCTCCGCGGCGACCACGCTGTACGGGACGGAGGCCTCCGCGGGGGTCATCCAGATCTTCACCAAGCGCGGCTCCGCCGGCGCGCCCGTGTGGACCGCCGAGATCCAGCAGGGCACCGGCTGGATGCAGCCCTTCGGGGCCCCGGGGGGCGACTTCATCCAGATGGAGCACTACATGCGCGACGCCTGGTGGGGCGGCGGCTACGAGGGCGGCCAGTACGCTCCTGACTGCGTCACCGACGACGACCGCTGGCAGGGCGTGAATAAGAGCGCCAGCGGCGCCTGCAGCTGGCCCGGATCGGTCTGGTTCCAGAACTACCTGCTCTCGGTGCGCGGCGGCGGACAGGCGCTGCAGTACTTCATCTCCGGGCAGTACCAGGACGACAGCTACGTCCTCGCCAACGACGAGCTGACCAAGTACAACTTCCGCGGCAACTTCACGATGACGCCGGTGGAAGATCTGCAGATCCAGTGGAACACCGGCTACACCAGCCAGTGGCTGAGCGGAACGCCCTCCGGAAACAACGCCGAGGGCATCCAGCTGAACGCCTTCCGCCAGGAGCGCAACTACGTGGGCTCGGGGGATCCCCGCGAGATCGCCAAGCTCCTGGAATACGAGTTCGACCAGCGCAACGAGCGCCTCAACTCGGGCATCACCCTGACCTACACGCCCCAGGCCCAGCTGACCAACCGCTTCACCTTCGGGTACGACTTCTCCAACCAGGAAGGGGAGAACCAGCGCAACTTCGGTTTCTTCCTCAAGCCGCTGGGCTCGCGCACCAACGACACCTTCCAGAGGCGGGTCCTCACCTTCGACTACGTGGGGACGTACACGCTCCCGGTCACCTCCGCCATCAACTCCAACTTCTCCTGGGGCGGACAGGCGATCGGTGACTCACAGGTCCGATTGCGCCTGCTGGGCGAGGACTTCCCCGGCGCAGCCGAACCCACCGTGAGCTCCGCGGCCATCAAGGTGGCGGAGGAGAGTCGCGAAAAGGTCTGGAACGCGGGCTTCTTCGTTCAGAACGTTTTCGACATCAGCAACAAGTACTTCGTGACCGGCGGCATCCGGGTCGATGGGAACAGCGCCTTCGGCTCCGGCTTCGGGCTGCAGGTCTACCCCAAGGTCAGCGGCACCTGGGTGATCAGCGACGAGGACTTCTGGGACCCCGGCTACGGCTCCATCAAGCTCCGGGCCGCATACGGCCAGTCGGGCCGCGCCCCGGGTGCCTTCGACGCGGTGAGGACCTGGTCTCCCGCAGGCTACGCGGGGACGCCCGCCTTCACTCCCGCGAACCTGGGGAACCCCGATCTGGGGCCCGAGGTCACGCGGGAATGGGAATTCGGCTTCGACGCCTCGTGGCTCGACGACCGGCTGTCGGCGACCTTTACCTACTTCGATCAGCGCACCAGCGACGCGCTCATGTTTGTGAGCTCCATCCCCTCCCAGGGCTTCACCTCCAGCCAGCTGAAGAACGTGGGGACCGTCGACAACTCCGGTATCGAACTGCAGCTGGACGCCACGCTGTTCCAGAGTTCGAACTTCGGCGTGGATGCCGGACTGGGCGTCAGCACCACCAACTCCGAGGTGGTCAGCCTTTGCAAGGGAGAGACCGAGCCCAGCGAAATCATTCTGGCGCGCGATCCCACCGCCGAGTGCATCGCTCCGTTCTGGGACCTGAACGGACGGATCATCGAGGGACACGCGCTGCCCGTGGAAGTGGGACGCCGCGTCATCAATCGGGACGAGATCGCCGACCCGATATTCGAAGACGATCCGGACACGCCGGCCGCGCCGGGCAGGACGGGTGAGAACGTGGTTATCGGGCCGCAGCTGCCCACCCACATCATCACGCCGACGCTCTCGCTGCGCTTCCCGAACAACATCCTGCTCTCGGCCCGGGGCGAGTATCAGGGCGGGCATGTTGCGTACATCAACGAGATCTCCATCAGCCGTTCGGTGCGGTCTCCGCTCTGCTTCCCGTGGTACGTCTCTCCCAAGACCTCCATCGAGCTGAAGCCGGAGACGCCGGCCATCTGGCGCGAGCGCTGCACTCCGGGGTTCGCGCGCGACTACTGGTTCGACTCGGACTACTTCAAGCTCCGACAGGTGAGCCTGACCGTTCCGGTTGACGCCGTGTTTCCGGAGACGGTCTCCAACGCCACCTTCACCGCCACGCTCAGCAACTTCATGGACTGGTACCGGGAGATTCCCTGGTACGACCCGGAGTCGCTCGGCAACTCGCCGGCTCTCGACGACGGGATCGGGAACCAGACCGAGCGGGTGCCGTCCCCGGTAACGCTCCGGATGTCCGTGCGGGTCACCTTCTAGGGAGGGCTGAACGATGAACGAAAAGAGAGACAGAAGGATCCGAATACGTTCGACCACGGTCATTCTCGTTGCCGGAATCGCCGCCGTTGCCGCATCGGGCTGCGAGGTGACCAACCCGGGCCCCATCCAGGACGAATTCCTGGCCCAGCCCGCGTCACAGCAGGGGCTGATCAACGGGGGCGTTCGCCGTCTGGCGGAGCTGGTGAGCTACGGGACCTACACCAACGCCATCGTGGGCCGCGAGCTTTTCCCCGGTGGCCAGACCGGCTTCATGGGGCACGATCCCATCACCCAGGCGGGGCACATCCTGCCGGGCAGCTTCGGCGGCTTCTGGAACGACGGGGTGCAGGCACGCTTCATCACCGAGACAGCCATCAAGCGCTTCACGGATGTGGGCGCACCCAGCAACATGCTGTATCAGGCGTACCTCTGGAACGCTTTCACCTACCGCACCATGGGAGAATGGTGGTGCGACGCGGTCCTCGGTCCAACGGACCCGGACGACACCACGCCCGGCACCTATGAGCAGGGATCGCAGGGGAACTTCAACCGCGCCATCGACAGCTTCACGGCCGCGCTCGGGTTCGCCTCGACCCCCGACGAGACCCATGCGGCGCGCGGCGGCCGGGCAGCCGCCCACGCCTGGATGGGCGACTGGAGCGCTGCTGCGTCGGACGCGGCGACGATCCCCGACGACTACGTCTTCTGGATCAACTACGACGACGAGACCCAGGCGTACTACAACACCCTCTTCGAGGCCAACGCGCGCCAGCCGGCGGGGTCGTATTCGGTGATCTACACGTTCTTCGACGACTACTACACCGAAACGGGCGATCCCCGGACGCCCTGGTTCGACGATCCCGGCATTCCCTATGCCACGGCCAGCCTCGACACGTACGGCCAGGTGGAGTGGAAGAACCAGGCCAAGTACAACAGCCGCAACGATGACCAGCGCCTCGTGAGCGGCTGGGAGATGCGGCTTGTGGAGGCCGAGGCCCAGCTCAATTCCGGGAACTGGCAGGCGGCCATGACGCTGATCAACAAGGTGCGCACGCGCAACATCAGCGACACTACGGGCGAGCCGCTCGCACCTTGGGTCGCGATGAGCCTGGAGGAAGCCTGGACCTTCCTGAAGCGCGAGCGCTACATCGAGCTCTGGCTCGAGGGGCGCCGGCTTACCGACGAGCGCCGCTGGGCCGCGAACAACACGCCGGGCGCCCTGGACACGCCCGACTGGGAGAACACGGCGTTCGCACCGGGCTCCCGCACCAACATGTTCACCCGCCAGTCCAGGTCGTTCTGCCTCGACATCCCGACGTCGGAGCGCGACCGTAATCCCAACGTCCCGCCGATCAGCTGAATCGGGCGGAACAGGACAAATCCGGGCCGCGGGGGTTGGTCGCCCTCGCGGCCCGGTTTTCTGTCCCGAACAGCGACCCAGCGGATCCGAGGCCGAGCAGTGCTACTAAGTCTGTAGTTGACAAGCCGGCAACTATCATGCTACTACATCATTAGTATCTGCCCCTGAAGAAGAAAGTGCCTGCCGAACCGGACGAGTGGCCACCCACAGTACCCGGCGCGCACGGCCCTGGCCCCCTAGGAGGAATCCGTGACAGCGCTCACCGCCCGCGAAATGGACGTCATGTCGGTCTTGTGGGACCTGGGATCCGGCACGGTGGCGGAAGTCGTCGCCCAACTGGACGACGACCTGGCCTACACCACCGTGCTCACGGTCCTGCGCATCCTGGAGTCGAAGGGCCTCGTCGGCCACGAGAGGGAGGGGCGGGCGCACCGCTACCATCCGCTGCTCGAGCGCCGGGAGGCCGGCCGGTCGGTGCTCGACCGGCTCCGCGAAAAGGTCTACTCAGGGTCCACGGAGATGCTCGTGGCCAACCTGGTCTCCGACGAACGCCTTTCCGCGCAGACCATCAGGCGTCTGCGCAAGCTGCTTGACGAGCGACTTGAGAAGGAGGAGCGACGATGATTGCCGCATGGATGCTCTGGTCGGCCGGCATCGGCGTACTGTTCCTGATCGCGGGCCTGGCGGCCGAGAGGCTCCTCACCGTCTACGGCCGCCCGACGCGATGGGTCTGGATCGTCGCCGGAGCAGCGACGACGGCATTGTCGGTGCTGCGGCTTCCGGGCGGGACACCGGAGCAGGCGGCTCCTCCACCGGGCTACGCGCCTCCCCTGCTCGAGCCGCTGGCGGTGACGGTCGCCCGCGATTCGCTGCTCCGCTCCCTCGACGATCTCCTCGTGCTGGGCTGGGTGGTGCTCTCCTCGCTGCTCGTGGTGACGGTGCTGTTCGCCTTCGCGCGCCTGGTGCGAGAGGGAAGGTCGTGGCAGCCCGGTTCCCTGGGCCATCGCACCGTGCTCTGGTCCCGGGATACCGGCCCGACCATCGTCGGCCTCCTGCGGCCCCGCGTCGTCCTGCCGGCGTGGGTCCGCGCAATCGGCTCCGACGAGCAGAGACTGATTCTCGCGCACGAAGAGGAGCACATTCGTGCCGGCGACGCCCGGCTCCGCTTCCTGATGACGCTGCCCCTGTTCGTCTTTCCCTGGAATCCCGCTCTCTGGCTTCAGCGCCATCGTCTGAATCTCGCCGTCGAACTGGACTGCGACCGAAGGGTGATACGCCGGATGCCCGGACGCCGCCACGCCTACGGGAACCTGCTCCTGCGCGTCGGCGCCGGACGCAACGGGCTCCATCGTCTGGCGCTCGTGTCGCTGTCCGAGGGGCGGTCGCAGCTCGAGCGTCGCATCCGCAGGCTGGTGGAGAAGATGCCGCGCGCGCGACGCATCCAGGCATCGCTTCTCCTGCTGGGCGCCGCGGCCGTCGTGACGCTGGCGGTCCTGTTCCCGCGGATTCGCGGAGAGGGTGGACCGGTGTCGGACGAGCTGGTCGACCTGATGGCGGAACCGACCCCCACCCCCTACACGGTGCGTCCCGATCTGGTGAACGAGCGGGAGGTCATGCAGGCCCTGCAGGCCGAATATCCTCCCGAACTCAGGGACACGGGCATCGCCGGCACCGCCAACGTGCACTTCTTCATCGACACCGAGGGCGTAGTGCAGAGGGTTCTCATAGCCGGGACCTCCGGCCACGAAGAGCTCGACTCGGCGGCCCTGCGGGTTGCTCGTGTCTTCCGGTTCACCCCAGCGCTCGACATGGACGAACTCGTCCCGGTGTGGATCGCCATCCCCATCACGTTCACCACGCGCGCCGCGGCCTCGGACGGCACCGCGCCGGTGCCTGAGGAGCTGCGCCAGGTCTTCGACAGCATCTTCCGCGGACAAGTGGACGACCCCGGCGATCTCCCGGCAGACTTGCCTGAAGAGTTGAAGGAAATCGCCAACCGCATCCTGCGTGAACGGGCCGCCGATCCGGGCAATCGCCCAGCGGACTCGGACGTGCCACAAGAGGCGTCCCTGGCGGACGCACCGACCTTCACCCCCTACACGGTGCGTCCCAACCTGCTGAACGAGGGGGAAGTCCAGCGGGCGCTCGAAAGAGAATTCCCCCCGATACTGAGGGACGCGGGAATCGGGGGGACCGTTAACGTGTACTTCTTCATCGACGCCGAGGGCGTAGTGCAACAGGTCCTCGTCGCCCAGCCCTCCGGCCACGAGGCGCTCGACGAGGCTGCCTTGCGGGTTGCCCGCGTCTTCAGGTTCACCCCGGCGCTCAACGAGGATGCGGTGGTGCCCGTGTGGATCACCATCCCGATCACGTTCCAGACCCGTGAGTTACGCGACGACCTGCAGTTGGCGGCGCGTCAGACGCGCGATGCCCAGGCGCAAGCCGCCGATCAGCAAGTCCGGGTGGCCGCCCCGTCGGAACTTCCGCCGGCAGACCTGGGGCGCGAGCCGATGACTCCTCGCTACACGGTGCGACCCGACCTGGCCCCTCGGGAGGTCCAGCGGGCCCTCGAGAGAGAGTACCCTCCGGGTCACGCAACGCTCGACGAGGCTGCCCTTCGGGTTGCGAACGTGTTCCAGTTCACGCCCGCGCTCAACCTGGACGAACCCGCGCCCGGCGCCCCCGTGGCCGACACCCCGACCGCCACGCTCTACACGGTACCGCCCAACCTCATCAACGAAGAAGAGGTCCAGCAGGCAATCGACGACGAGTACCCTGCGCTGCTTCGGGATGCGCGGATCGGAGGCACGGTCCACGTGCAGATCTTCGTCGACGTGGCAGGTGTGGTGCAGAACGCCGTCGTTGGCCGGTCGTCAGGCCACGATCCGCTCGACGAAGCAGCTCTCCGCGCCGCCCGCGTCATGCGATTCACACCGGCGCTGGACGTGGACGAGCCCGTGCCGGTCTGGATCGCCATCCCGATCACGTTCATCGCTGACGGCAGGATGTACAGAATGGCCGAGGGCGATATCTCGCGAAGCCCGTAACATCCGGAACGACAACCATCTCCGGGTTGTCGGCACTCAGGATTGGAACCGACTGGGGCGGGAGGGCTCGAACCTCCAACCTCCTGGTTAACAGCCAGGCGCTCTGCCTATTGAGCTACACCCCACTACGGCCGGTATCCAGATGTGGCGCGCCCCCGGAAAGCCGGGGTCGGCGCAACTGCAAACGAAGCCATTTCGGGCCCCGCGTGTCAACACTGCTTCCCGGCTGCGTGTCCAGGGAGTTAGGTTACCGGGCTTGCGCGCGCACGGCGTCATACCGTCCCGAGGCGGCGTTCGCCGCGTCCTTGCCACAAGCCAGGTGTCATCCGAAAGGGCTCATCTCCCATGATTCTCAAGCTGCTCGCCGTACAGGCCATTCTCGCGCCTGCCCAGGGCGACGTGCCCGAGCGCCCGCCCGCGGTCGCCGAATACGATGGCGCCGCAGGACAGCTCGAGATCGTGACGCCGCGGCTTGAAGACCCGGACATCAACATCGACGGCAGGCTCGACGACGCAGCCTGGGAAGGCGCGGCCCTGCTGCGCAACTTCAGCCAGTACGATCCGGTCGAGGGCATTCCTGCAGTGCAGCCGACCGAAGCGCTGGTGCTGGTAAGCGACGACGCCATCTACTTCGGGGTTCGCGCCTGGGACAGCGATCCCGGCGGGGTTCGCGCCTCCCTCAGCGAGCGTGACAGCTGGGGCCGGGCCGACGACTACATTCGCGTCGTGCTCGACACCTTCAACGATCGCCGGCGCGCCTACAACTTCATGGTCAACGCCTACGGCGTGCAGCAGGATGGGATCTGGGTCGAGGGTGGCCAGGGCGGCGGCGGTGGGGGCCGTGGTGGCCGCGGAGGAGGCGGCGGTGGGGGTGGCGGACGCCGGGGCGGCGGGTTCGGGCCTCCGCCGGTGGACTACAACCCCGACTTCATCTGGGAGTCGGACGGGCGCCTGGACGACCAGGGGTACACGGTCGAAATGCGCATCCCGTTCAAGAGCATTCGTTTTCAGAACGTGCCCCTGCAGTCATGGGGCATCAACATCATGCGCCGGGTGCAGCGCACCGGCTATCAGCAGTCCTGGGCGCCGCTCTCGCGCGACAGGGCCAACCAGCTCGAGCAGTCCGGAACACTGGACGAACTTCAGGATCTGGATCCCGGCCTGTTCCTCGAAATCAATCCGGTCGCGACCGGCAAGCGCCTCGGCACGTACGACTCCGACGCGGACGCCTTCCAGCACGACGATCCCGTCGGCGACTTCGGCTTCTACACGACCTACGGGCTTACTTCCAACCTGACCCTCGACGGTACCTACAACCCGGACTTCAGCCAGGTCGAAGCCGACGCGGGCCAGATCGCGGTCAACGAGCGCTTCGCCCTCTTCTTCCCCGAGAAGCGTCCGTTCTTCCTCGAGGGAATGGACATCTTCCAGCTGCCCAAGCAGCTCGTCTACACCCGTTCGGTCGTGGATCCGATCGCGGGCGCGAAGATCACCGGGAAGGTGGGGAGCTTCAACGTCGGCTACATGGGCGCCGTCGACCAGGTCGCGTCGAGTAGCTCCGCCAACGACGCCGTCGTGAATCTGGTGCGTCTGCGGCGCGACCTGGGGACCAGCTCGACCTTCGGGCTGACCTACACCGACCGTACCCGTTCCACCGACGTCTTCAACCGCGTCATGAGCGCCGATACGCGCCTGGTGATGGGAGGCCGCTACACCTTGCAGCTCATTGGAGCGGGCAGTGTCCGGGGCCTGAGCGAGGGCGGCTCGGAATGGGGTTCGCTGACCTCCGCCAGCTTCGCGCGCACCGGACGAACCTTCTCGTTCAACGGCGAGTTCGAGAACCTCGAACCCGCGTTCGAAGCCGGCAGCGGGTTCATCCGGCGCGTCGGCCTGACGCAGATGCAGGGGAACGTCTCGCTCAACAGCATCGGGCGTCCGGGGGATCTGATCGAGCGCTGGGGGCCGTCGCTCTCCGTGCGCACGCTCTGGGACCACGACACCTTCTGGGACGGCGGCAAGACCGAGGAGAGCGAAATCCGGCTCACGGGCACGGCCTCGTTCCGCAACAACATCACTCTGTTCCTGACGGGTACGCGCACCGACTTCTTCTTCCCCGCGAGCGACTACGGGGGGCTCTTCACGCGTGAGCCATCGGACATGCTGTCCCCGCTCTCGGTGAGCCAGTCGCACTTCAAGGGCCTGTACGGAGGCAGCTTCTTCCTGATGGCCAGCTCCTGGAGCAAGGTGCGCGGCAACATCCGCTTCAGCTGGGGGGAGACGCCCCTGTTCTACCGAACGCTCGACGTGCCCATCGAAACCGCGGAGCAATATTCCGGCAGCGTGAGCCTCAACCTCTATCCCTTCACCTCCCTGCAGGCGGAAGTCGGGGTCAACCACGAGACCCTCATCCGCAAGCGTGGCGGGGGCCGTTATTCATCGGCCACGATTCCGCGCATCAGGGCCCAGTATCAGTTCACCAAGGCGCTCTTCCTGCGGAGCATCATCGAGTACGCCCACCGCGATCAGGAGCCGCTGCTGCACCCGGTTAGCGGACTTCCGCTCGAATACTGCCCGGCGGATGCATGCAGCGCACTGTCGACATCCATCGGACACGACGTCCACGTCGAGGTGCTGCTGAGCTACGAGCCTTCACCGGGCACGGTGATGTACGTCGGCTACTCGCGCGAGATGGAGGACACGGGCGCCTTCCGATTCCAGCGTATGAGGCCCCAGGCGGACGGCCTCTTCGCGAAAGTGAGCTACCGGTTCCGGCTGTAGCGTTGTCGCTGGTGCCCCTTCGAGATCGGAACCGGAGCGCCTTCGGGGTCGAGGCCGGAGGCGAGGCACGGGCGCGGAGCCGTTATTTCCGCTCGAGCACCGCGGTGCGCCGGCACCGCTCGCACATCAACCAGACGCGGTCGCGCACGTACGAGACATCGGAGCGTGGACGCACATCGCGCCGAACCATAGCTGATCGACACCTCGGGCAGAGAAGCGGCTCGCCGCCGTCCAGGCGCCCCTTGAGGAGACGCTCTTCCCCGGATGTGAAATTCATGGCGGCCCAACTCCCCTGCGCGGCAGGCGTCGCGTCACGGGGCTCGGCTGAGACGCCCTCCCCCTTGTCACGATAAGAGGCCCGCTTTTGGCAAAACAGGCGATCGAAATCGAAGGAACCGTAGTCGAAGTTCTCCCCAATGCCACCTTCCGTGTCCGTCTCGAGAACGGACACCAGATCCACGCCTATCTCTCCGGCAAGATGCGTCAGCACTACATCCGCGTGCTGGAAGGCGACCGGGTCAAGTGCGAGATGTCTCCCTACGACCTTTCCAAGGGACGCATCACCTATCGGTACAAGTAGCGCCGCTCCAGGTCCGGAGTCGGTCCGCCCCGCACGTCCTGAGCCGATCCCCGTCCCGACCCCGTTCGCGCAGAAGCCCACCGGTCATCCCCGGCTGCCATCCCAACGCCCGTCCGCGTGAGCGAGCTTTGTCACGGAAGGGTGGTGAAGTGCACCGGATGACGTGCCTGGGGGGACGATGCTCGGTATCGCGCAAAGCATCAAGCGGGAACTGCTGGGGGAGAGTGCCGAGATCGAACGCGTCCGACATCTGATCGCGCGCGCGGCGGGCGTGGCGGCTCCCGTACTCATCACGGGAGAGACCGGGACCGGCAAGAGCCTTGCCGCCCGGCTCATCCACGCGCACAGCGCGCGCCGGGGCGCGCCGCTGGTTCCCGTCAATTGCGCCGGAATCCCGGACGGTCTGTTCGAGAGCGAATTCTTCGGTCATCGCCGGGGCGCGTTCACCGGTGCCGTGGAGAGCAGGCGCGGGCTGTTCGAGATTGCGGATGGCGGCACCCTCTTTCTGGACGAGATCGGGGAACTTCCCTTGCCCCAGCAGGCGAAGCTGCTGACCGTGCTTGAAGACCGCGAAGTGCGCCGGGTAGGGGATGAACGGCTTCGCTCCCTGGACGTGCGGGTCGTCTGCGCGACCTCGCGCGATCTGTTGGAGGCGGTGCCGGCCGGCGGCTTCCGAGCCGATCTGTTCCACCGCATCGCCGTGCTCCGCATCGCTCTCGCGCCCCTGCGGGAGCGGCCCGGGGACATTCCCGTGCTGGCGCACATGCTCCTCCAGCGCCTGATCGAGAAGTACGGCGTGCGCACGAAGGCGCTGCCGGTTCGCGTCGAGGAGATCCTGGTGGAGTATGCCTGGCCCGGGAACGTCCGGGAACTGGCGCACGTGCTTGAGGCGGCCGCCATCTGCAACTCCCGGAGGCGGATTTCCGCGAGCGGCGTGGAAGAGGTGATCCGGTCGCAACCCGGGCGCGCGCATGGCGCCTGACACTCCGCCATAGGCGGGCCACGGTACAGTCATCGCCCGGCACAGCCCCGGCGCCTGCCCGGGCGCATGCCTCGTTGGACAACACCGGGTGTTGCAATGGCTACGGCGCGGATCTACCGTATCCGCTGCCATGTCTGCCAGTTCAGCGCCGGTCGGCGTGAAGTTGTCCAGTCAGCCCGCGGAGGTCTCGATGGGTAGGGGTATTCCAGCAGTCGCCGTTCCGGTTCTCTGGTTGTTCGCTGCGTTTCTCGTTTCCGGCGCGGGTTCCGCTCCGGCCGAAGCGCAACAGCCGCGTGGACAGGACGGGGACGATCCCGTCCGCGAACTCGTCTCGCGTCTCACCCTGGACGAGTACAAGGCCACGCTCAAGGGGCTCACCCGGTTCGGCGACCGCCGTCAGGGCACGCAACGCAACCGAGACGCCGTCGACTGGATCGAGGCCACGCTTGAGGACTTCGGCTGCACCACCACCGAACGCGTCCACTACCAGTATCCGCCCGCGGGCGCGCAGCCGCGGCGTTCCTTCGCCGATCCCTCCTTGCCCCGGCCGCCTCCACCGCCGCCCAACGAGAATACGGGCACCCCGACCGGAGGCGACGTCGGCCGGCGCGGCCCCGGTCCCGGAGGCAGCGTCATCTTCGGCTACCGGGCCCGCACGGGCGTGAACCGCGACCCGATGGCGCAGCCCGACGAGCGCATTCGCGAGCTGAACCGCGAGGAGCCGGTGGACGGGGACCGGTCGCAGGTCTTCTGCACCAAGGTGGGCGCGACACGCCCCGACGAGATGTACATCCTCGGAGCGCACATGGACGGGCACGGGGTCAACGAGGCCGTGGACGACGACGGTTCCGGGACCGCGCTGGTGATGGAGCTCGCGCGCGTCTTCAGCTCTCCGGACGTCGAGACCGAGCGCTCGATCCGCTTCGTGCTCTGGAACAACGAGGAGACAGGCCTGAACGGAGCGCGCGCATACGTGGAGCAGCGCGAGGCGCTGCAGGGCGTCGAGGATCCGCCCGGGTCCGGCAGGTATCCCGAGCCGCGGTGGCTTGGGATGATCCAGCACGACATGATGCTCTGGGACCACGGCGCGCCCGGCCCCGACGGAAGGGTCAGCCGGGATCAGCGCCCCGAGGCCGACGTCAACATCGAGTTCCAGTCCAACGCGGAGCTGGCAACCGAGGCCATGGAGCTGGCGTTTTTCTTCAAGGCCGCCAACGAGCAGTACGCGACCGACTATCCCGCCACCGTCGGTCCGCACATGACCAACACCGACTCGACGCCCTTCATGCACCTCACTCCCGCGATCAGCCTGCGCGAGAACGAGAGAGGGGCGCAGGTGGGCGCCGGCTGGAACCCGAACTGGCACCAGCCGACCGATGTGTGGACCACCTACACCGACGACGACTTCCGCCTCGGCCTGAACGCCGCCCAGACCACGCTCGCGGCGATCGCACAACTGGTTGGCGCGACCGTCGAACCGTGAGACAGGAGCGACCATGACAATTGGAACCACGGTCCCGGGTCGGAATCTCGAGGCCGGCATGGGACGGCGGCGGCGGTGGGCTCGGCGCACCGGACATGCTGGCCGAAGGCACGTGGCGGGCAGACGGGCGATCGCGGCAATCAGTGCGGCGCTGACCGGTGCGGCGTCCGGCATCGTCGTGGCGCTCGTCGCGGCGTCGGCGCTCACGGCACAGGGCACGGCATCGCCGTCGGGCGGACCTGTGCTGGAGGACGTGACCTTCAGCCGGGACATCGCGCCCATCCTGCAGCGCGCCTGCGTCCGCTGCCACCGGGACAACGGCGTCGCCCCCATGTCGCTCGTCACCTACCGCGATGCGCGCCGCTATGCGCGCCGAATCGCCGAGCGGACCCAAATCCGCGATCGGGCCGGCGCCATGCCTCCCTGGTACGTGGAGAAGGACATCGGCATCCAGCACTTCAAGGACGACATGTCGCTCGACGACCGGGAAGTCGCAACGATCGACGCGTGGTACGGCGCCGGCGCCCCGGAGGGTGATCCGGCGGACATGCCTCCACCCCTGGAATTCGACGACGACATCGTCTGGACGGCGGGCGAACCCGACCTCATCGTCCGCCTGCCCGAGGTGCTCGTGGAGGGGGACGCGCCCGACTGGTGGGGCGAGATCGAGAGCGTTCCGACCGGCCTCGCCGAGGACCGGTACGTGAAATCCGTCGAGATCCGCGAGGTCAACGACGTGCCGTCCCAGCGGACGGGTACCGAGCACGAGGGACGCCACACTGTCGGCGGGCGGTTCGTGGTGCACCACATGATCTGGAGCACGCGCGTGCTCGAGGGCAGGGAATCGGGGGTCGGCGCCGAGCGGACTTCCACCGATGTCGGCTGGCCGGTGCACGAGGTCGGCCGCGAGCCCGACATCTTCGACGAGGACGCGGGCCGGCTGCTGCGGGCCGGATCTTCGGTCGTGTCCAACTCCGTGCACCTGCACTCCAACGGCCGCGACACCCGCGCGCATCTGGAGATCGGCTTCCGCTTCCATCCTCCGGACTACGAGCCCACGTACCGGCGGGCCAGCTTCGGGCTGGGCAACGGAAGCGACATCGACATCCGCGCCGGCGAGTCGGGACAGGAGCTGCACGCGTACCGGGTCCTGAACCAGCACACCAAGATCGTCACTTTCGAGCCCCACCTGCACGCCCCCGGGATGCGCATGTGCCTGGAGGCGATCTGGGGCTTCAACGTCGAGACCATCAACTGCGTCGGCTACGATCACAACTGGGTGCGCGGCTACACCTACGCCCAAGATCACCAGCCGCTGCTGCCCAGGGGGACGATTCTCCACATCGTCGGCTACATGGACACCTCCGAGGAGAACCGGAACGTGCCCGACACCCGCAACTGGCAGGGCTCGGGCAACCGCTCGGTGGCGAACATGTTCATCGATCTCGGGATGCGCGTGGAGCTCACCGATGAGCAGTTCGTGGAGGAGATGGCGAGGCGGAGGGAGCGGCTGGGCCTCGGGCCTAACGATCATGTGATCGGCTGCCCGCTGTGCATGGTCGTTCCGGAAAACGGGAACCCCCGCTACTACGCAGATGCGGATGCGGCGGCCGCGGATGGCGAGCGATCCGGGTCCACGGGCAATCCGCCGCCGGGTTCCCGCGACCGATAGCGGCGTAAAGGTGAGGACACGCCGGGGTCGTGTGAAGGGTGACATCGGGGCTGACCTCCGCGCCGCATCCAGTATGAGCCGTAGCATCGCCGGGCTCCGCGCCGCATCCAGGATGATCGGGATCGTTGCGGCATTTGTGGCCGTTGCGGGGGTGTGGGCCTCCGGCTCCGCTGCCCAGACCTACTCCCACGGGCAGAACGTGGCTCCGGCGTTCGAGGGTTGGGAGAGGAACGAAGACGGCTCGTTCAACTTCCTGTTCGGCTACATGAACCGGAACTGGCTCGAGGAAATCGATGTGGCTGTGGGGGAGGACAACTCGTTCTCGCCCGGCCCGGCCGACCGCGGCCAGCCCACTCACTTCCTCCCCCGGCGCAACCGCTTCGTTTTCGAGGTTCGCGTCCCACCCGACTGGGGCGACCAGGAACTCGTGTGGACGCTCACCAGCAACGGGGTGACCGAGCGGGCCTACGCGACCCTGCGGCCGGACTACATCGTGGACAACACGGTCGTCATGTCCGAAACCGGTGCCTTGGGGGCCGGCTCCAGCAGCCCGGAGATGCGGGCCAACCAGCCCCCGACCATCGCGCTCGAGGGGCCGGATGGTCGCGAGACGTCGGTGGGACGGCCGGTCACCATCACCGTGCTCGTCGAAGATGACGGCCTGTTGCGCCCCCGCCGCCGCCGTATCCCCCCGCCTCCCGAGACGGCCGAAGATTCGGCGCGCGCCGACTCGATCTGGAACGCCCCCCCGACCTTCAGCCGCCGGCAACTCGCACCTCCCTCCCGCGTCACCGTCCAGAAGGTGAACGGCCTGTTCATGTCGTGGTTCCTCTACCGCGGCGAGGGCGGCGTCTCGTTCGATCCACCCCAGGTGAAGGTGTGGGAGGACACCCGCACGGGCGCCAACTCCCCGTGGGCCCCGCTGTGGTTCCCACCCGACCCACCGGAAGACGGCCGCTGGACCGTGAACGTGACCTTCGACCAGCCGGGCACATACCTCCTGCGCGGCCGCGCCGACGACGGCGGGCTGTTCGCAGACGTGGAGCTCACGGTGGTGGTGCGGCCAGCGGCGAACTGATCTTCGCGCCGCCGTGAAGCGCCACTTCGTCACCTCGGCCGCAACCTCCGGACGAGTGCTGGCGGGGTGCCGCAGCGGTGACCCCGGGACCGTTCATCGCTGCGCTCCTCACGTCCCGGGATCACCGCTCCACCTTCAGAGGGTGCCAATCACGCCCTTATTTCTTCTTGCCGTCCTGCTCCAGGTAATAGGTATAGCCCTGGACGCAAACGGTAAACAAGTTCCAAAAGTCAACACAGGCACCGACCGACTGGCATTCCCGGTCACCCCCCCGGCCACACTGCGGCGCGTCCTCCATCGACTCGTCAATCACCAACGCCTGACCCACTGCCAACGCTGGCTGAGGTGACGACGCTGTGGTCACACCCACAATAATGGCTAAAGCTAGCAGGAGCCGTCCCACTCCCATCGTCCTGGTTCGTGCACTCTTCGTTTTCATCACCCTTTCGGGCTTGTGATTTGTCGACATCTACTCATACCTCACTTTGCTAAGATGTTGTTCCTTGTGATGTGTTGCCGTCATGCTACCGGGATCCCGATCGTGTCCGTGCCGGCCTTTCGCATCCTTGGCATCACTGTCGCTCTCTGTCGCGCATTCGAGCTCGCACTACCGCCGCCGTTGGAAACAGGTCTCTATAATCGATGATCGCATAGGTATTGTTCCCCAACGCGATCATTTCTCTCACCGTAGGCGCCACCTCCTGCGAGTACAGATATTCTCCGGTGCGTAGGTCATACTTGTCCAGCGCGCCATTTGTCTCGCCGTCGAACAGAACAGCGAGTGTGTCCCCAACGACAGACAGTGCCATACCAGAGGGCGTCGGTCTCTCCAGGAACGTGGTCACTGTGCGTACCGCCAGCCCCTCGCGTGATCTCTGTCGCACTACCTGGGGAAAGAGCGTGTGCTCCACATAGGGATATGACCCCTGTGATCCGTCGTCTTGAAACACAAACCAGCCATTGCCGTAGCCGAACCCGAAGATCCAAGCGCCCTCCTTCCACCTGGTCACGGAACCATTCCATTGCAAGAATCCCATCTGTTCGAATCCGATCCAGGGCGGCGATACTGTCGATATCACTCTTCCATCGCGGTTCACGACCATCCAAGGGGGATTGGCGTCCGTGTTCAACAGGTATTGATCCGGACCTAGGACGGCGACATCGTTGACATACGCCGGCTCTTCCAGCCGGACTTCGTGTAACAGTGAACCGTCGTCGCCAAGCACGACAAGTCGACCGTTGCCTGAATCGATCAGAATAACTTCCCCGCCTGGCGCAACGGTAAGTGCTCGGACGTCACTTATTTCCCCCGGGCCCTGGCCGCGAACGCCCCAAGACCAAGCCAAGCGTCCTACGGAGTCGAATGCTCGCACCCGCTGTAACGTTAGATCCACCAAGACGATCCCTCCCGAAGGAGTGGGGCTTGCATGTCGTGGCGTGGCAAGAACGGTGTCGTCGATGGCGCCCCAGGACCAAACGGTATCGTATTCGACCGGCAGGTATTGGCGGCTGCCTCCTCCCCTGTTCCACAGATCCATCGTCGTTCCCGACTCGGCGCTGCTACATCCCGTCAACAGACCAGCCAGCAACCAGTGGCGAATTGGTGTCTTCATCCGCTTGCCTCCTCGTGCCGGAGCACCAATTTCAGCAGCTGCTCAGATCCGTCCAAAGCGGCCACGCCAACGACGCCCGTTGCTCCGTTCACGGTTAGCATCATGGGTGTTTGACCAACTCCGAACATGTTGGCAACCAACGCTGCTGTCCGCATGGGAACCGGGTAGTGCGGAAACCGCTGATTCGCGGTGTCCAGCAGAGCGCGGAGATCGGTAGGATGTAGGCCATCCTCTATGACCAGCGCGCGTACGACAAGGCCGTTGTCACGCGCAATCGTGGCAAGTGCCGTAACTTGGTCTCGCGCATCGATGCAATCCAAGGGAGAAAGTACAAATAGTACGCCGCCAGACGACGGGTTGGCCAGAGCCGCCAGGTGCTCCGTGAGAACCGTGGAGGCGGCAAGCCGCGTACGATTCTCTACGAACAATACGGAGGCCGCGATTACCAAGGCGAACGTCACCCACGGTGCATTGCTTGCCAGAATCAGAAGGTGCTTGGTTGTTCTCATCATACGTAACAAGGGCTGTCCATTGTACAACTGTCAATGTCGTCGAGCTGTAGTGGCTCTTCGGCGTAATACCTCTTGCCGCTGATACACATCCCGAGGAGGCAGAACTTATACGACAGGCACAGGCTTCCATCTCCACCGCCACAGCCGGCAGCCGCTGCGGCCGCTGGGTTGCCGGTGAAGGCGAACGTACCAGCCAGGATCGACACGGCCACCATGGATCGCAAGAGCAGGCGGCGCGTGGTGGAAGGCGACAGCGCCCTCACGGAGGATCGAGGTGGCTTGCTGCCTGGTTTCTCCATTGCGTTCTCCTTGGTGGCGATGCCGGGTTGACGAGGTACTCGGGTCGATCTGATCATTGCGTTCTCCGCTTTGAGTGGACTGGATTCGCCGGCCTGTTGATATGCTCCGGCGCGGGGGACACCGATAGGCGCGGGAGATGGCGTCGCCATCGGGGCCTCTGAGTCGCTTGTGAGCGAGCAGATCTCGGGAGAATCCGTGTCCGTCGGCGTGGTGTCCCTTGGGGAGTTCGGGCCGAGGCGGCTTTGCTCATTGCTGTCTCACTCGCTTCCAGAGTCCCTCATCCGCGAATCGGTGCCTGTTCGCGGGTCACTCATCCACGTCTCGTGCCGAAGCGCGAATCCCGGGCAAGTCAATGGCGGGATGCGCCGGTGTCGATGAATCCGACCGGTGTCGGTGCTTGCGCCACCGTCGGTGGGTCCGGCCCGTGCCGACGCATCACACCGGTGTCCAGCCAGGAGAGAGGCGTTACCTTGACCCGATCGGGCCCGGAGACCTCGCTCGGGCCGGAAACTTCAGCGAGAGCCGGACGTACGGCGGCGGACACGAACCCGACGAACGGAGAGGGAAATGAAGACGTTTGCTCAGTTGTCCGCGGTGGGAATCGCCGCGGTCCTGCTTCTGAAGCTGCTGGGGGTGATCGTCGTGCCGCTGCTGGGGTTCCTCGCGGCGGCCTTCGCCTTTGGATTCAAGCTGCTGCTGATCGCCGCAGCCGTCTGGCTCGTCTTGAAACTGCTCCGGAAGAGCGGTTGCTGCGGAACCCGCGACGAGGAGTAGCCTCTACGTCCACCGCCCCAGTTGCTGAAGCTGCCGCGGCGTTCCCATGACCACGAGTTCGTCCCCCACCTTGAGCGTGGTGCTCCCCTTCGGATTGAACGTGATCTCCGTCTGATCCGCTCCCCGCAGGAGCGCAACCACGACCATCGACTCGCGAATGTTCGTGGCGTCGAGCGTCTTGCCCACCGCCGCCCCCCGCGCGCTCAGGGCGACCTGGTCCGTGCGCAGATTCAGTTCCTGCAGGCGGTTGCCGATCTCGAGCAGCGTGGTCGCGGACGGGCGGACCAGCATCGCGGCCATGGTGACGCCGCCGCTGACGTTGGGGCTGACGACGTGATTCGCGCCCGCCCGGTACATCTTGGCGGTGGTGTCGGGGTCGTCGGCCCGTGCGACCACCGTCAGCTCGGCGTTCAGAACGCGCGCGGACAAACATACGAACAGGTTGTCGGCGTCGTCGCTCAGGCAGGTGATGAGACCCCGCGCGTGTCGGATGCCGGCGCTCTCGAGGATCTCGTCCCTGGCCGCGTCGCCCTCGATCACCAGTACTCCGGGATGCCTGTTGCGGATCGAGCGCACCCGGTCGGGGTCGACTTCGACTACGACGAAATCGAGTTCCGACCGCTCCAGTTCGAACAGAACCTGCCGTCCCGTCCGACCGCATCCGCACACGATCACGTGGTTTCTCAGCTTGGCGATGGTTTTCATGGTGCGCCGTCGTTGAAGCGTGCCCGCCAGATCCATTTCGATGAAGAACGCCGTGATCAGGGCGAACCAGATGCCGAGCCCGGTCAGTCCCAGGGCGAGCAGGCCCATGGTGAAATTGCGCCCTGCCGCGGAGAGCGGGGCGACCTCGTGGTACCCCACCGCGGTCAGCGTGATGACGGTCATGTAGAGGGCGTCGTGGAACGACCAGCCCTCGAAGTACATGTACCCCAGGATGCCGAGCACATTCACGACCACGAAATACACGGCCATGCGCGCCATCCACCTCGAGAACGAACCGCTCATGGAGGCGCTCACGTCATGCGGCCCTGATCGTGCGGGTTCTCGTATCCCGGCTCACGACCGGGGTCTGACGCGCCGCCGCCCGGAGCCACCTCTCGACCGGGAGGGGCCGCGCGCGGGCTCGCGGTGGTAGTCCACGCGCACGGCGCGTCCGCCCAGAGTGATTCCGTTGAGGGCCCGCACCACCTTCTCCGCCACCTGCGGCCGGATTTCGACGCGGGTGAAGTTTTCCTGGATCTCGATCCTGCCCACCTGGCCGCGCTCGATTCCGGCCTCGTCCACGGCGGCCCCCAGCAGGTCGCCCGGTCCGATTCCGTCGCGCGAGCCCACGCTCACGAACAGGCGCACCCAGGCCTGGGCGCGAACCGGAAGCTGGACCGCGGCCGGTGAATCCGCGGGATGGGTGGCGCCCCGGCGCGCTTCTCCGTCGGCTCGCTTGCGACGGGCCGAGGGGTTTTTCGCCGCCTGCCCCGCCAGGCGGCTCGCGGCCGCGGCGACCTCCACCGGGTCATGGCGCTCGAACAGCGGGTCGAGAAGCAGCATCTCCGGGGCGAGGTCTTCCTCCTCGAGGATGCGCAGCAACTCCGATCGCCGGCGTTCGAGCTCGGAGTGGGCGTCGGTCCGAGGGGGTATCGGAAGAGGTCGCAGGCGATAGCCCGCCTCGGCCGCGACCGCCTTCAGATGCGCCACTTCCCGATGAAGCACGAGCACGGCGGCCGAGGCTCCGAGGGCGTGCCGGTGACGCAGTTCGCCGGCCCCGACCGGCACGTCGGCGCTCAACGTGGCGACGCTGCTCGCGTCGGCGATACCGCTGAGGACAGGGGGTTCGGCGTCGTCGACCCGGCTCGCGAGCCAGACCGTCGTAGAAGCATCTCCGGGAGCGCCCGCCTGGAAGCCGTGCAGCGAGAGCAGGTCGCCCACATCCGCGGCGTGATCGTCGGACGCGCAGAAGACCAGCACGTGGCGCGCGCCCTCCTCCAGCACTTCGGACACCGCGCTAACGAGATCCGCGTCATTCCTGCGGCAGATCCGATAGTGCAGGATTCCGCGGATCGGGCCGGCTTCGCCGCCCTGCGGCACGCCGGAGCCCGCCACGTACCCCGCTTTCCTCGCGTGGGCACGCGCGAATGCTCCGACTTCCGGGGTGACCGGCAAGGAAATCACGACGCGCTGCGCCGTCGCGGGCACGAAACCGATCAGGGTCTCGAGATCTTCGAGTCCGTCCGACCGCTGGATGGTCGCGGCCCCGTCCACCACCAGCGCGCGGAGGTCTTCCAGCCGCAGCCGCGAATTCCGCACCGCCGCGAGGAGGTCGGGAGCGGTGGCGAAGAGGATATCGGAATGTTCCGGAGCGGCCCAGGGCGAGCCCAGCGCCGCCACCGCGTGTCCGGTTGCCGTCGCCAGCCGGGCGAGCGAGGTGGCAAGAGCCCCGGCCGCCGTGGCCGAAGCGGTGAGCACAAGCGCCCTGGGCACCGTCGCCTCCGCCTGGATGCGCTCCAGCAGGGGAGCACCGTAAGCCACCAGGGTTCCGCTGCCCGGACCGGCGCGCACGAGCGCGTTGTTGCCGCGGCGCAGAAGCGGGATCACATCTCGCTGGAGCGGCGTGGGGCGCTCGATGCCCTCGGCGGCAAGGGCGTCGACCAGCTCCGGCGGGAGCCCGAGTTCCCCGAAGGAGTCCACGGTCAGGAGGGGTCCCCGGATCCCGGCCCGCCCCTGTCACCCGGCTCGTAGGGCAGGTTGTTGAGAAACTTCTGGATCTCGTAGTCGATGCGCGATGTGCGCAGCCGGTCCGTCGAGGCGGTCACCGATGTGTACATCCCGTGGCGGTGCACCGAGAGCGTGAGGGTCCCTTCCTTGCCGGTGTAGGTCGCTTCGTGCGACGAACCCCGGGCGCGGGCCAGCCCGACGAGGTCCGGGAGGATCTCCTCGGCCCGCGCCATCACTCCGGCCGGCGAAAGCGCCGTCTTCCTCTGGTATCCGGCCATCTGCTTCTCTCGCTTGTTGGTTGATTCTGGATCGGGAGGTTCCGCGCACGCCGGATGGAGTCCTTCAGCGCGCGGCCGCCCGGAGAAGGCGAAGCAGCTCCTGCCGGCCGGGCAGCCCTTCCAGTCTCCGCCCGCCCGCCTCGACCGTGGGCGGTCCCCGTACTCCGCTGCGCAGCGCCGCCTCGCGCATCTCCTCGACTTGCGCCGCGTAGCGATCCACATCGAGTACGGCTCTCGCCTCGGTGGAGTCCAGCCCCGCCTTTTCCGCGAGCGCGATCAGCACGTCGATGCGGCCGATGTCCGCCTTCCGTTCAAAGAACGCCCGGAACAGTGCGGAATGCACCGCTTCGCAGCAACCCTTCGCGCGCGCGTGCAACGACAACTCGTGCGCCTTGCGGCTCCAGGGCATCCGGCCGGGAATCGATACCTCCAGTCCGTAGTCCGCGGCGCCCCTTTGAACGGCATGGCAGCGGCTTCTCCAGGCTTCGGACTCGGGATCGATCGGCGGCACGGGCGGGCGGCGCAACTCGAAGGGCCGGCGGGCCAGCGTCACCCCGTCCGGCGCCAGAGCGCGAAGCGCCTGGTCCAGCAGGTAGCACGCGGGATCGACGTAGTCGAAATAGAAGATGACCTCCGCTTCCTCCATGGGCGGAATCTCGCCCCCCGCGCGAGGTGCAGCAATGCGGCGCATGCCCGCCGGACCGGTCGTGGCGTGCTCCCTCGCCGCTTGATCGCCGGCGCTCTCCGGGGCAACTTGGTGGCGCGTCCGGGCGGGAGCATCCCCGGGCAACCCCCTGCCGACCGTCCCTCCCCATCGATCCGCCCATGACATTCAGCGAGAACGTCGCCCGACTCCAGCCGTCCGCAACCATGGCCGTCAGCTCGCTCGCCAAGCGCCTGCGCGCGGAGGGGCGGGACATCATCGACCTGAGCGCCGGCGAGCCCGACTTCGACACTCCGTCCTGGCTTGTGGACGCGGCCGTGGAGGGGGTGCGCGCGGGCGCCACCCGCTACACCCCCGCCGCCGGAATGCCGGAACTGCGCGCCGCCATCGCCAGGTCTCTCGTGGCCCGGGGCGCCGATGCGGCATGGAGCGACGTGGTGGTCACCGCCGGGGCCAAGCAGGCGCTCTTCAACGCATGCTTCACCTTCTTCGGCCCGGGCGACGAAGTCATGATCGCCTCGCCCTACTGGACCAGCTATCCGGAGATGGTGACGCTCTCGCGCGCCGAGCCTGTCTTCGTCCAGGGGCCGCCGGAGAAGAACTTCCTGGTTCGTCCCGAGGACCTGGAGGCCTCCCGCACCGAGCGCACCCGCGGCCTGATCATGTGCTCGCCCAGCAATCCCACCGGAGCCGTCTACACGCGCGACGCACTCGCCGCCGTGGCGCGCTGGGCCAGGGACAACGACGTCCGCCTGATTAACGACGAGATCTACCGCCACATCCACTTTGCCGCCGCGGGGACGGCGCCCGGGCTGCTGGAACTGGATCCCGGGGACCTGGGTCCCTTCGTGCTCATCGACGGCGTCTCGAAGGCCTTCGCCATGACCGGGTGGCGCATCGGCTTCTCCTACTGCGAGGGAGCCGGGGCGAAGAAGATGGCCGCCTTCCAGAGCCACACCACCTCCAATCCGGCCACGCCGTCCCAGCTCGCGGCGCTCGCCGCCTACGGCAACGTGGAGCGCTCGCTCGGGGACATCGCCGAGATGGCGGAGGCGTACAAGCGGCGTCAGCGCCTGGTCGTCTCGCTCATGGGCGAGCTCCTGCCCGAGCTCTCGTTCGTCGAGCCCGGAGGCGCCTTCTACCTCTTTTTCCGGGTCGACTCGGCCTGCGGCCCCGGTCAGGGCTCGAGCGACTTCTGTACCCGCATGCTGGAAGAGGCCGGCGTCGCGCTGGTTCCCGGCTCGGCGTTCGGCGACGACCGTTACGCGCGCATGAGCTTCGCCACATCCGACGACCTGCTCAGCGAGGCGATTCGACGGATGGCGCGTGTGCTGGGGGGTGGTTGAGACTCTCCAGCAGCCCGCGGCACGACCGCTCCACGATCCGGAAGCACTCCTCGAACCCGCGTCTGCCCCCGTAGTAGGGGTCGGGGACATCCTTGTTGCGGCCGGCTTCCGGGTCGAACTCGCGCAGGAGGTGCAGGCGGGCGGAGCCGTGCGAGGACCGCCGCAGCGCCGCCAGGTGGGCGAGATTGCTGCGGTCCATCGCGATCACGTAGTCGAAGCCGCTCATGTCGCTTTCGCTAACCCGGCGCGCATGTCCCGGCAACTCGACGCCATGGGCGCGGGCGACCGCCAGGGCGCGCGAATCGGGACGCTCGCCCACGTGCCAGGATCCGGTGCCGGCGGAATCGACGCGCACGTCGACATCGGCCCGGTTCGCGAGGTGGATGAAGACGCCTTCGGCCAGCGGAGACCGGCAGATGTTGCCCAGACACACGAAAAGTATTGAGGTTACGGCGGAATCCGTCATGCTTTGGGAGAGCTTTTGAGCCAGGTATCGGGGATGAGTGCGGGGGACGGCGGGATGCCGGAAGTTACATCGTTCGGGGACATGGGCCTATCCCCCGAGACCCTTGCCGCCGTGGAGGCGCTGGGGTGGCTTGCACCGACTCCGGTGCAGCGCCGGGCGATTCCGCCGGGGCTGGAAGGCCGCGACATCGTAGGCATCGCCCAGACCGGCACGGGCAAGACGGGGGCCTTCCTTCTGCCCGTGCTGGAAGGCGCGGTGCCGGGCGCGGGTCTTCAGGCGCTGGTGCTCTGCCCCACCCGCGAACTCGCGCAGCAGGTGCTCGGAGACGCGGTTGCCCTCTCTCGCGGGAGGACCTTGCGGTGCGCCGCCATCGTGGGCGGGGTGGGCTACGGGCCGCAGCGCGCGGCGCTCGACACCGGCACGGAGCTGATCGCCGCCACCCCGGGGCGCTTCATCGATCACATGCGACGCGGGCAGGCCAACCTCGACCGGGTCCGCTATCTGGTCCTCGACGAGGCCGACCGCATGCTCGACATGGGGTTCCGCCCGCAGATCGAAAGCGTGCTCCGCAAGGTGCCGAGGAAGCGACAGACGATGCTCTTCTCGGCCACCATGCCGCACGGCGTTCACGCCCTTTCGCTGCAGGTCACCCGCGACCCGGTGCGCATCGAGGTGGCGCCTTCCGGAACCACCGCGGAGGGAATCGACGAGCGGGTGTACTCCGTAAAGCCGGGGAAGAAGGAGGATCTTCTGGTCCGGCTCCTGGCCGACCCGGACTGGGACCAGGTGCTTGTCTTCACCCGCACCAAGCGCGGCGCCGACATGCTGCTCACCCGGCTCAAGCGCGAGGGCGTTTCCGTGGATGTCATGCACTCCGACCGCCAGATGCGCCATCGGGTGCGGGCGCTCGACCGCTTCGCGACCGGAGGCGTGCGCGTCCTGGTGGCCACCGACATTGCGCAGCGCGGCCTGGACGTGGAAGGCATCTCGCACGTGGTCAACTACGACATCCCGCTCGACCCCGGCGACTACGTCCACCGCATCGGTCGAACGGCGCGGGCGGGGGCGGCGGGCACGGCGGTCAGCTTCCTGACCGCGCCGGATCTGGCGTACCTCAAGTCCATCGAACTCCTGCTGGGACGCACCCTGGAGCGCATCCACCTGCCCGAGTTCGACTACGCGGGGACGCCCGTCGAGCCGCGCGATGAAGGTGCCCGGCGGCGGCATCCCCGATCCGCGCGCGGCTTCGGGTCGAAGTCCGCGGAAGCGCTCTCGCCCGAGGAACTTGAACGTCTCCTGGGGCGGAACTCCTAAGAGGCCGGACATCCAACCGGAAACGGACCATTCATGATCCTGAAGCGTTACGGCACCAGACTTCACAGCGTTCAGCCCGACTTCGATTCCCGCGCCCTCACCGAGATCGGATTCCGCCGCGACCGGCGACGCTCATTCGGCGCCGATGACTTCGCGGAGGAGTACGAGGCCGTGAAGACGTTCGAGTTGTCCGCAAATGCGGATGGCCCCGTCCACGATCGGGCCGAGCAGGAGCTGCTGCGCAATCTCGAGAGGGAGCTGCGCCGGGCCGAAACCGACGCGGGCGAGGGGGTGGTGGTCATCGAGAGCGCCCAGGGAGTCGACTATCCCAAGACCCGCGACCGGAAACAGAACCAGGTCCGGGACGGCCGCAACCGGCTGTACTTCCACTGGACCGTGGATCCTCCGTTGCGGGTCGGCATCTATCGCCGGCGCCGTTGAATCCAATCCCGCGTTCCCGCGTACTATTGGTCATGCGAACCGCGTCGCGGTGACGCGGCCCGCTGAAGTCATAGATGAAGGAGGTTGTTGATGTTGATCCGCAGATCCAGCACCCGTTTCAAGGGACGAAGAGACTACACCCTTTCCAGCAGGCGCGAGACTCGCCCGACGGCAAGCGAACGGCTGCTCGGCAAGGAAACCCGCCCGCTGGCCACCGGGTCCCGCCGGGAACGGACGGCGGCCGCGGGGTGATCCCCGCGATCCCGCAAGGGATCCGGGCTGACACACCAACACGAAAACGGAGCCCCGAGGTGATCCTCGGGGCTCCGTTGCCGTTCTGACATCGGGGCCTGCGTTCAGCGCGCGCCGTCCTCCGTGACCGGCATCGGCGTCATCCACCGCTCGAACCAGCTGCGCAGGTAGAGTTGCGTGCGCAGGAAGTTGGACGGGACGCTCGAGGTGCCGTGCCACTCATCCTTGAACCGCACCATCGCCGCAGGGACCTTCAGGACCCGCAGCGCCTGGTAGAACTCCTCGGTCTGCGCCATCGGTGTGCGGAGGTCCATCTCGCCGGTCATGAGCATGGTGGGCGTGGTCACGTTGCCCACGTACATCAGCGGTGAGCGGCGCAGGTGCTCGGAGGGATCGTCCCAGGGGAAGTGCTCGAAGTTCTTGTACCAGGTGGCTCCGTCGGTCGTGCCGACGAACGACAGCCAGTTGGTGACCGGGCAGTTCGCGGACGCCGCCCGGAAGCGGTCGGTGTGGCCGACCACCCATGAGGTCAGCACGCCGCCCCCGGAGCAGCCGTAGACGAACATGTTGTCGGTGTCGACGTAGCCCCGGGCGATCACCTCGTCGACGCCGTTCATCAGGTCGTCGTAGTCCTTGCCCGGATACGCGTTCTTGATGGCATTGCCGAAGGGGCTGCCGTAGCCCGAGCTTCCGCGCGGGTTGGTGTAGAGCACCACGTAGCCGTTGGCGGCGTGATTCTGCCAGCCGAAGTTGAACCCCACGTTGTACATCCCGTGGGGTCCGCCGTGGATCGCGAGGATGAGCGGATAGCGCTCGGAGGCATCGAAGTCGGGCGGCTTGATGACCCAGCCCTGAATGTCGAAGTCGTCGACCGACTTGTACCAGATCTCCTCGACGTCGCCGAGCCTGACGTCGGCCAGGATGTCGTCGTTCACGCGCGTGAGCTGGCGGATGTCGCCGGGGCTGTCGAGCGCGAAGGAGATGACGTCTCCCGTCTCGTGATAGCTCGTGAGCGTGCCCACCGCCTGGCCCCGTTCGTCGACCGTGGTGACCGCGAGCATGTGGTTCCCGGTGGTCACCGCACGCGGATCGCCATTCACCGGGGCGAACCAGAGGTTCGAGTTGCCCGTCATGGCGGCGGTGAAGTACACCCCGCTACCGTCCCGGGCCCAGGTCACGCCCGAAAGCCGGCGTCCCAACTCGCTCGCGATGCGCCGTGAGCCCGAGCCGTCGGCGCTCATCACGTAGAGGCCGGTCTCGACGTAGGTGTCGTCGGACCAGTCGTTGGCCTGGTAGGCGATCAGGCTGCCGTCGGGAGACGGGACCGGGCTCCCGTCGGGGCCGCGGTGGTCGGTGATCTGGCGAATCGCGCGCGAACGCACATTTACCGCGTAGATCTCGGACTCGCGCCACGTCTGATCGATGTCCTCGGAGTCCTCGATGCGCAGCGACTGGAAGACGATCTCCGAGCCGTCGGGCATCCAATGGGGCGCGGAATGGTTCCAGTCGCCGTCGGTCAGCTGGCGCGGGGTGCCGCCTTCCGCGGGCACCAGGAAGAGGTGCTGGAAGCCGTCGTCGATGTAGCCCCGGCGGTCGCGGCGGTAGGTCAGCCGGGTGACGATCTTCGGGGCTTCGGTCCAACTGGCGCCCTCGGGCGGCGAGGGCATGTCGATGGCCCAGCGCTCGTCCGACGGAACCGTCATGACGAAGGAGATGTGGGTGCCGTCCGGCGACCAGGCGATGTCCGACGGGCTCTCCTCCAGGCGCGTGATTTGGGTGGTGGCGCCCTCGGCGTCCATCCAGCGCACGAAGATCTGCGAGTCGTTCAGGAAGGCAATGCGGGTGCCGTCGGGCGACCAGCGCGGGCTCGATCCCTCGAGCAGGAAGCGGGCCCGCGAGCCGTCGGCGTTCATCACCCACACCGACGAGGCCCTGCGGTCGTCCTGCTGGTCCACCCAGGACCGCGTGTAGACGATTCGGCTGCCGTCGGGAGAGATGCGGGGATCGGCCACCCACTCCCAGTCCAGGTACTTGTCGAGCGACAGTACCTCGCCCTCCTGGGCGGATGCCTGGGGCGCGAAGGCGACCAGTAGAAACAGCGGGATCATTCGGGCTCCGCGGACCATCTTCATCCTCCGGAAAAGCAAGCGCACTCTTGAGCCTCTGAAGAACTCGGGAACAGAAGCGAAAGCTACCGGAGTCGAAACTCGCGGGCCAGAGAGTCCGGGCATTTGCTCACGCGCCTCGGGTGCCCCCACATTCCGGGTCTGTACGGTTCGAACGCCAGCACGTCTGGTGCGCCACGTGATTCCGGAGAGACCATCATGGCCCCGACCACCACACCCTCCCGCCCCATGTCCACGGCCCGGCGATTCCACCGCGGAGGACGGAGACTGCTGCCAGCCACGCTCGTGGCGGCCTCGGCCGCCGCGTTCCTGGGCCTGGCCGCGCACGACGTCTCCGCCCAGGAGGGATATCGCATGCCTCCCCAGGAGATCGTTCGCATCCTCGACGCGCCTCCGCCCCCGTTCGTGAACGTCAGCCCGGACGGGGAGTGGATCGTGCTCACGGGGCGTCGCAGCATGCCCTCGATCGAGGACATGGCGCAGCCCATGCTTCGCCTGGGCGGCCGCCGCATCAATCCGGCGACCACGGGCGTCTTCGGACCCTCGACGGGACGCGATCCGGGACTGACCACCACCCTCTCCGTGATGAGGGTTTCCGACGGTTCGGAGCGATCCGTCGACGCGCCGGAAGGTGGCTGGGGCGTGCCGCGTTTCGCGCCCGGGGGAGATCGGTTCGCGATCACGCGCACCGTTGCCGACGGCATCGAGCTCTGGACGGGCAGCGTCTCGGAGGCCACCGCCCGCAGACTCACCGGCGAGCGGTTGAACGGCGTGCGCGGAGCACCCTGCGACTGGATGCCCGGCGGGGACGAGTTGCTCTGCACCCTGGTGCCCTCGGGACGCGGGCCCTCGCCCATGGCGCCCCCGGTTCCCGGCGGCCCGGTCATCCAGGAAGCCGAAGGCAGGACCGCTCCGGTGCGCACCTACCAGGATCTCATCGAGGACTCCCACGGCGAAGCGCTGTACGAGTACTTCGCCACTTCCCAACCCGCGCTGGTGGATGCGGACGACGGGACGGTGCGCACGCTGGCGGAACCCGGCATCTGGAATCTCAGCCGTTCGCCCAGCGGCGCGTACATCCTCGCGGAGAGGACGGTGCGCCCCTTCTCCTACCTGGTGCCCGATTCGCGCTTCCCGAAGGAGCTCGAGATCTGGAGCCGGGACGGCGGCGTGGTGGCCGAAGTCGCGGCGATCCCTCTCGCGGACCGAGCCCCCATCGGAGGCGTGGAGGAAGGCCCGCGCGGACACCGCTGGATGCCCGGGGAGGACCACACCCTCATGTGGGTCGAGGCGCTCGACGGGGGCGATCCCTGGACGGAGGCGGAGCAACGCGACCAGGTGATGCGGCTGACCGCGCCGTTCGACGGTGATGCCGCGGAGGTGGCGCGCACGGCCCTCCGCTACGCGGGACTCTCGCGGGGGGAGGACGGTCTCGCACTTCTGACCGAGTCGTGGCGACGGTCCAACATGGTGCGCACCTGGCAGATCGACGTGGACGGCGGCGACGAGCCCAGGCTAATCTGGGAACGCAACTCGCAGGACCGCTACGGCGATCCCGGGACCCCGGTGACGCGGCGCGCGGAGAACGGCGAGTCGCTCATCGTACAGGACGGGAACTGGATCTTCCTGACGGGCGCGGGCGCTTCGGATGCCGGCGACCATCCCTTCCTCGACCGCATGAATCTCGCCACCGGCGAGAGCGAACGCCTCTTCCAGGCCGCTCCCGGCAGCTACGAGTCCGTGGTGGCCATGCTCGACGACGACGGCCGCCGCGTCCTCACCCAGTACGAGACGCCTCTCGAGCCGCCCAACTATTTCGTGCGCGACACCCGTTCCGAGGACCGCAGGCAGCTGACCCGGTTCGAGAACCCCCATCCCGAGCTCTCCGACGTGACCCGGCAGTTCGTCACCTACGAGCGCGAGGACGGCGTGCAGCTCTCCGGCACGCTCTACCTGCCCGCGGACTACGAAGAGGGGACGCGGCTGCCCACCATCGTGTGGGCCTATCCGCGCGAGTATTCGAACCCCGACGTGGCCGGCCAGGTGCGCGGCTCGCCCAGCCGCTTCACGCGCGTGGGAGGCGCCTCACACCTCTTCTTCCTCACCCAGGGGTACGCCGTCTTCGACGGACCCACCATGCCGATCATCGGGGAGGAGACGCCCAACGATACCTACGTGGACCAGCTGGTGAGCGCGGCCGCGGCGGCCGTGGACAAGGTGGTCGAAATGGGCGTCACCGACCGGAGCCGGGTCGGCGTCGGCGGTCACAGCTACGGCGCCTTCATGACCGCCAACCTGCTCGCGCACTCCGACCTGTTCCAGGCCGGCATCGCGCGCAGCGGCGCCTACAACCGCACCCTCACCCCCTTCGGCTTCCAGAACGAGCGCCGCACCTTCTGGGAGGCGGGCGACGTCTATTTCGCGATGTCGCCGTTCATGCACGCCGACGATATCAACGAGCCGATGATCCTCATCCACGGCGAGGCCGACAACAACTCGGGAACCTTCCCGGTGCAGTCCCGGCGCATGTTCCACGCGATGAAGGGCAACGGGGGCACGGCCCGGCTGGTGATGCTGCCCCACGAGAGCCACGGCTACCGGGGGCGTGAGTCGGTGATGCACGCGCTGGCCGAGATGGTCGAGTGGATGGACAGGTACGTTAAGAACGCGGGAACGCCGGTGATGGACCGGTAGGGAGTGGGCGGCTCGCTGGAGGCCATCGCCCGGCGTTGCTTCAAGGCGGAGGAGGCGAAGAGGCGGGAAGCCGCGCGAAAGCGGAAGGGCACGGATGAGGACCTCCAGGAATTCTACGGCTGCGCCTTGCCCGTGCTCCGGTTCGCCGGCTTGTGGTTGGTCTTCGGGCTGGTGACGGGATCCGGCACGCTTGGTGTGCTGTCAGCCGTGGGGACGCTGGTTCTCGTTCGCTATCTCCCGCCGCACCGGCGTGCGTCCCGCCGCCTCAAGGCTTTCCAGGCCGGCGAGTCGGGCGTGGTCCTGGCCGTGTACCGATTCGCCGTGCACGAATTCCGCGGGCAGGTCGAGAGACACAGGGCGCGAACCCTGGGGAGCGGATCCGAATGGGGCGCCGCTCGCGCTGAACTCGCCGGGGCCGTGGACGACGCCCACCGTTCAATGGCCTACTGGCGGGCCCGCCTGAGCCAGGATCCCGAAAATCGGACGTTCGCCGGCCAGTTGAAGACGGCGACCGGACTGCATGCCAAGCTCCGTTCGGCCCTCGGAAAGCTCGACGGACGGGCCGACGTCCTTCGCAGGTTCTACAACGACTGCGAGGCCAGAATCGCGGTCATGGACCGCTGCAACCGCGACATCGAGGAGACCCGCCGGCTCGACCGGCTGTCGGGAGCCGCCGACATGGTGATCGCCGGGGCCGAGACGGCGCTGGCGGGGATCGGCGCAAGCTTCGTGCGCGAGGCGCAGCAGGTTGGGGAGGTGCTTGGATCCTTCGAACGTCTCCAGCTGAAGTCGCTCGCGGGCGAGGCGCCGCTGGACGACATCGAGTTCCTGGCCGACCGCATCAACGAGTCCTCGGAAGCGGAATTCGTCACGGTCGAGCGATTGAGTCGGACGATGGGGGAGTTCGGCGACATCGGCATTCTTCGGGACAAGGTCCGCGTCCGGGGGGACGTCACGACCACGGGCGTCCGTTGGAATGCCGACGGTGAATCTTGACACTCATGTCCTGATCCACGCGCTCGGCGGCAATCTGCGCGCGGGCGAGCGAGCCGCCCGTCACCAGCCGTCAATGTCGCGCTGAGAGTAGCCGTGTTTGATGGCTTCGCGAACCAGAGCTTCGCGCCCGAAGGAGTGCGGACATCGGAGGGGAGCCGGATGGGCCTTTCTTGCTGCTCGGCGGCGTAAGAGTACGGCGTACAGTTCTGGTTCGTCGTCGACGAGGTGGCGGAAGAACTTCGGGTTGGCGTCGGCCGGGATCGCGCCGATCAGCTCCCGGCGAGATTCCTCGTCCAGACTGCCAGTTGCCACGGTGAGCAGTTCTTCATCCACCGAAGGCTCTTCGAGGCCCCTCAATACGTCAGCCTTTAATTCCTCAAGGGTTGCCTCCCATTTGCGGCCGGAATCCCGCTTCCCTCTACGTACAGAACTCCTGCGCGCTTCCGACAGAATCCAGGCGCGCCCAACACCGGGATCCCGGCGGAGCAGGTCAAACATCATGTGGGTGCTGCCGCAGGCCAGGACAGCCTCCTCCCACGCCATGCCAAGCGGTCCGCCCGGTCTTTTTCCTCCGTGGGCTTCCCACATGCCGCCGGCCACAGCCCCTCGGACGCTCGGCGCAGGGTGCCGAAGAAGGCGGTCCTTCCAATCGCGGGCAACCCCGTTCCAGTCGATCGAGTGAGACAACACATCCTCGTTCACCTGCTCCATGATGCGGCCAACGATCGGCTCGGGTAGCCCGGCCACGCACAGGCCAACACGCACGCACGGCCCCATGTACCGGTCATCTCTTGCGACAACCTCCCAGGCGCGATCACCTGCTCCGGAAACCACGGCGGCTTCCAGGAATGGTACGACCCATCCGGGCTGCGCGTCACGATCCACCAACTCCTCCAGCCAGGATCCCGGATCGTCCACCCGCTGAGCGAGATGCAGGGGGATATGCTCCAGCACGTTCGGGTAGTTGTGATCCATCAACTCCCGCTGGCGTTCGTAGTGCATCATGCGTGCGACCACTTCCCCGGGCTTCCCGCGTAGCCACTCGTGGGCAATGTCCCTCGCGATGGCGTCGAGTCGTTCTTGCGGCCAGTCTCCGGGCAGGGATTCGCCGCGGAAGTCGCGCACGGCGTCCGGTCGGTTCTCCGGCCAGAGGGGATCGGGAAAAAGTCGACGCAGGGCTGGGTCGCCGATATCCGGTAATTCGACATCCAGCCCGTGCTTGCGAGCGAGCCTGTGCGCCCAGAGCAGGATGCCTGGTTCGTTGCCCGCCAGGTCGAGGATCCCGGGCAACATCCGCCGCACTTCTTCGCGCGCCGCGACCCGAGTCTCGTCCAACTCGTTGAGGATATGAGGCCCGATCAGCCAATCGTGGACCACGCCGCGTGCGCAAGACAGGCCACGTGCCTCAAGACTGCGAAAGACCGGCAGAGCCAGAGTCCACAGATCCGCGATCTCCTGCACGTCGGGCGCTGGAAGAGAACCAAGGCCGATCGTGAATCCGGTCACCTCTATCGGATCACCGCGCCACCGCTGGAAGGACAACGAGAATGCGGCGGCGAGGAGTTCGGATATCGCCTCTAGATTCGTCTGGCCCGGGTTCACGCTGCAGGCCCGTTCGGCCAATTCACGAACCACGGACGCGCGGCGTTCTACGGCATCCTTGCCCGGCTGGCCGGCCAGTACCCACCCACGAATGGCATTAGTCAGAGCGTCAGCTTCGTCCCCGTTGCTCAGAGCTCTGGAAACGAGTCCGCCGAGAAATCTGCTGGGCGCGTGTCTGAGCGCGGTACTGGAGACCGATGTCGTCCGTTCGGGATGCTGGTCCAGAATCCACCCAACCGCGTCCTCGCTCGTCAGGGCGTAGGATTCCCAAAGGCTACGTCCGACGCCAGCTCGCTCGTGGTCCTCCAATCGCGTGCGTATGCGTGCGTCCAGCGCTTCCCGCAGCTCATGGTCGAGTACGCGACCAGCCCTGCCGGCCACGTCGATCAACGTCTCGGTACACGCCACGGCGTCCTCGACGCGGTCGATCAACGGTTCCAGCGCCAGGCTGGATGCGCCGGAGAAGAAAGTCCGCTTCACGAGGGCATGCCTCAGATGCCGGGGATGGATTGTTGCCGCTCCACCCCGAACATCACGCACAATACCTGTGCCGGACACTCGGAGCAGGGATTGCCGCACGGTCGTTGCGGGCGTGTCCAACGCCCGGGCAGCCATGGCGAGTCTCATGCCTGCGGATCCCCCGAGGGCGAAGGATGCCAGAAAGTCGAGTTGCGATCCGTCCAGCCGCGCGTCCTTCCTCACTGCGGATAGCAACAGTTCGCCGGTTGCCAGATCGGCGAGATCGCCCAGACTGGCGTACCGGGCCAGAGTAACCGCCAGTCCCGGCCGAACATGTCCCCCCATCAGGTATTCCGCGGTCCGGGGGTCATCCCCCGGCATATTGTCGACGCTCTGGTTGAGAATCTCGGCGACCAGATCGTCGGAGAAGCCGGCATGCACCTGCCGTACGACCTTTGCCGCTGTTCCTCGGTCGAGTCCTCCCACTCGCAAGACGTGGTCCCGTGGGCAAAGCAGTTCCCGGCGTACTTCATTTTCGTGGCTGGGCCAGGTCGTGGCGACGATGGCAAACTCCGCACCGATCTCGTCGCGCAGCCGGGCAAGTCTCTCGATAAGCGAGTCCCGCAGGTGGGCATCGTCAACGAAGATCCGGGGCGGACGCTGCTCCCGATAAGCGTCGGCGATCCTCCCCATGTTGCGGGGGGTCAGGGCCGTGGCGCTTCTGGTCCGCGTCACGATCGGAAACAGACCGCCGCCCTCCCTGGCGAGCTTCTCGAGGAGCGCCGTTTTGCCGACTCCGGGTTGTCCGGCGACGACGACATCTCCACTGGCTCGGCGAAGCCAGTCCATTTCCCGGTCTCGACCCACGAGCCTCATCTTCCAGCGAGAACCGGCCTTGTCGGGCAACGCAGAGAGAGCGGGCAAGTCGCCCGTCAGGCCCAACAGCTCCTTTCGCCACATCGGGTTCCGATAAAGGCGACCCGTGAAGTCGCGCTGGTCGTGAACGTTCCGAAGCGTGAAGCCGAGTTCCCGGACGCGCTTCTCAAGATTGCTCACCTTGCGGCCTGTGAGTTCCTGCGATGTGGCCAACACAGCCTCGATTGCGGACCCGCCGGCACGCCGATACCGCTTCAGGTTGCGAGTGAGGTTGCCGAGGACCCTCTGGCTCGTCGTGACGACCAGTGGAAGGGGTTCCCCCGCTCCGGACGCGATCGCCCCGTCCCTGTCTCCATCATCACCGCCCGTGATCGGCGCGAGTCCCGGGTATGCGTCCCGCAACAGCTCCACCGCGCATCTTTCGAAGAGGTCGGGGTCCAGCCGCTCGCCGAGGCGTTTCTCGATGCTTCTGTACAGCGGGTCGCGCACCATCTCAGCCTCCGATCAACCAGGCCAGCAGCCCCGTCGGGACCGCCACGAGCTCGGGATCGTTCAGATCCAGCGCGCTCCGCGTCGCCATCACGCCGCGCCATCTGGACGCGGCCAGCGTCCGCGCGTCTCTTCTCCATCGGCGCTGGTCGACGTACTTGGACTCGACCGCGAGATCTCCAAAGCCGGGACCAACGAAGTCGATTTCCTTGCGGGCCGGGGTTCGGTGGTACAGCACCGAGTCGAAGTTGGGATAGGCACCGGGATCCACGCGCGCGAACGATCTGAGGAGGGCCACGCCCAACTGCTGTTCGGAAAAGAGGCCCAGGTTGGCGGTCGGTTCGGCGTGACGTGAGAGAAAGGAGTAAACGGGATCCGTGAAGTACGTCTTCTGCTGGGCACGCAAGGCCGGTCGTAGCGGTCCCTTGGGGTGACATGGATGGCATGGCCAGACCGTGAAGGCATCGCGCAGGGCATCGATGCGGCGGCGAACGGTTTGCGCCGATGTATCCAGGTCCGTGGCGATGTCGTGGTGGTTGGTGGGAGACGCGAGACCTCGGGCAAGCCGCGCCACGAACGCGCCCGACTGAGCTCTGGACCATCTCGACTGGACGAATGCCTCCCCGTGAATCACATCCAGCAGAGTTTGCCGAAGGGCTCGCCGTGCGCGCATGTCACCGGTGACATGCGCCGAGACGGCCTGGGGAAATCCACCGACGGTCAGGTAGATCTCCCACTCCTGGATGAGCTGGTTCAGCCAGGGCGCGAGCGTTGCGACGGCTTCCTCCAACGCGGCCGGTGTCAGGTCCGCGACGGACAGTGGGCCCGGACCGCGAGGAGGAGGATGGTCGGATTGCGCACGAACAAAAGCCCGGAACGGCATCGGCAGAAGAACGCGATCCGACTTCTCCGCTCCGCCGCGTCTTCCGGCGAGCGCCTTGACCGCCTCGTCCAGGCCGGCCACCGAGGAACCTGTAAGCACGACCGTGTCCAGGCCGAAGCGCGGGTCGTTGTCCCGCAGCCACTTGATGGCGGCGGGCCACCCATCCGTGATCGCGGTTATCTCATCGATGAACCAGAACCGGGGGCCGGTCCGGGGCGTCAGCGGCGCCGCCGCGTCCACGACTCGCTGCAGATCGCCCGCGACCAGTCTGTCCGCGGCCACGTGCACGATCCGGCGAGGATCCTCGCCCGACGCGATGAGTTGCTCGATCGTCTTCTTCAACTCGACCGACTTCCCCACCCGCCTGGGTCCGCGGAGCAGGTAGAGGCCGCCCGGCGCCAGATTGCCGAGAACGCCGGCCGAATACTCGAACGGGGCCTTGCGCGCCCGGATCAGATCCGGATCTCTTAGGATCCAGGTGCGCGGCTCGGCCCACCAGCTGGTGCGGGCCAGCATGTGTCGCAGTGCGTCAACGTTTGCCATGCGGTGGCTGGTGCTCGATGGGTCGATTCCGGCTCCGGTTACGGAGGGAAGATAGCCCGGTTCAGGTCTGATGAACAAGATTAACAAGGCGATATCGTCAGGAGTTGGCCGATATCGTATACATAATCACCCATGAATCACCGTTTTTGTATACTAAATCTTCCAACTCTCGTGATGATCGGTTCGTGCCTAGAGGAACGCCAGTCATCCTGTCGCTTGATCGATCACCGCGTCGAAAGCCTCGAGGAGTGACCTGACCATGCCCGTTCGTGCCGCCGTGATGACCGGGCCCCATGAGCCGATGGTGGTCCGGACGCTCCCCGACCCGGACCTGGAGCCCGGCGCCGTCCTGCTGGAGACCATCGCCAGCGAGGTGTGCGGCACCGACGTGCACCTGTGGCACGGTCGGCTCGCAGGGGTGCCCTATCCGATCATCCCGGGACACGTGAGCGTGGGCAGGGTGGCGGAGATGCGCGGGGTGGAGCGCGACGCGATGGGTCGGCCGCTGGCGCCCGGCGACGTGGTGACCTTCCTGGACGTGCACGAGACCTGCTACCGCTGCTACCACTGCCTGGTGGCGCGCCAGCCCAACCGGTGCCCGGCGCGCAAGGTCTACGGCATCACCTACACGCTGGAGGAAGGGCTGCTGGGGGGCTGGGCGGAGCGCATCTGCCTGAAGCCGGGCGTGCGCATCCTCAAGCTGCCGCGCAACCTGGACGCGGACGACGTGATCGGGGGCGGGTGCGGGCTCTTCACCGGCTTCGCGGCGGTGGATCGCGCCGAGGCGCGCATGGGCGACGTGGTGGTGGTGCAGGGGGCTGGTCCGGTAGGACTCGCCGCCGCCGCCTTCGCCGGTCTCTCGGGCGCGGCCGAGGTCGTGCTCATCGGCGATCCGGATGCTCGCCTGGCGCTCGGCGCGCGCATGGGAGCGGAGGTCACGCTCTCCGTGTCGGGCACCACGCCGGAGGAGCGCCTCGACACGGTCATGGCCCGCACCGGGGGGCGCGGGGCCGACCTGGTCATCGAGGCCAGCGGCAACCCGGCCGCCATCCCTGAAGGATTCGCGCTCGTCCGCGACGGGGGCCGCTATGTCGTGGCCGGACACTACACCGACGCCGGGCCCGTCGACATCAATCCCCACACCGACATCAACCGCAAGCACGTGGACGTGCGCGGCCAGTGGGGGACCGACTTCCATCATCTGGTGCGGGCCCTGCGGCTGCTTTCCAGGCACCGCGAACGCCTGCCATTCGCCGAGGTGATCGGGGGGCGCTATCCGCTCGAGAGGACGCAGCAGGCGCTCGAGGATGTGGCCGCGCTGCGGGTCACGAAGGCGCTTGTAGTGCCCTGACGGCCTCGGACGTCAGAGGGACCGCGCGGAGTCGTCGGCGGGCTGTCCGGCCGGCTCCAGGTCGATGAAGATGCAGCGCGCCAGGGCGAAGCCGATGGCCTGGCTGTCGCCGTCGGGTCCGCCCAGGCGCACCGTCACGGGTCCGTTGAACGGCGCCCTCTCCTCCACCGCCAGGATCACCCCCGGCAGGAGCCCCCTGGCCTCCAGATAGCGCAGCCGCTCCGGCTCGTCGTCGCGTACCGCGCGGATCCGGATCGGGCCGGTGGCGTCGGAATCCGCCAGCGTCGGATAGCTGGTCGAATCGATCTCGCCCCCCGGCGTCGGAATGGGCGCGCCGTGGGGATCGTGGCGCGGGTTCTTGAGTGCGTCGGCCATGCGCTCGATGAGCTGATCGGAGGAGGCGTGCTCGAGCCGCTCGGCTTCGTCGTGCACATCCTCCCAGGAATAGCCAAGGCGCACGCTGAGGTAGGTTTCGATGATGCGATGGCGACGAACGATGCGGAGTGCTTCCCGGCGGCCGCTGGGCGTGAGGCTGACGCCGCGGTAGGGCTCGTGCTCCACGACGCCCAGGTCGGCCAGGCGCTTCACCATTCCGCTCACCGACGCCGGCTGTACGCCCAGGGTGCTGGCGATATCGCTGGTGGTGGCGGTATCGTCGTGCTCCGTGAGGGCGAAGATCGCCTTCAGGTAATCCTCGATCGAGGGCGAGAATCGGGACGTTTGAGCCATCGCGGGTTGTTGTTGCGTGGGCGGGGCCACAATCTAACCTGTCCTTCCCCGTGCTGCCGGAGCACCTCCCGCCGTCCCGGTCGAGGCCGGCCGCGGGGGTACGACCCCAAACCAACCTGACCAACCCGGAGCGATGCGCACATGAGAATCGGACACGGATCGAAGGCGACTGCGCTGGTGCTGCTTGCGGGGTGCCTCGCCACCGCGCTGGCGCCGGCGAGCGCGAGGGCCCAGGGGGGCTACCTGATCTTCCAGGCCGGATACTACGTGCCCACCCAGGATCTGGGGGTTCTGGCGGACGCCGGTTTCGGGCAGGCGGTCGAGTTCGGCGAGCGCGAACGGAGCTTCGCCTACTCCCTCGGACTGGAACTCGCGGTTTCCGGGCCCATCTCGGGGCGCGCGACGCTGGCGTACGCAACCAGCGCGGACCTCGCCGTCCAGGCCGGAATGTGTCCGGAATGCGAGGCCCGCAACAACCTCCTCAACGCCACCGCCGCCCTCGTCTTCCGCCCGCTTCCCAGCGGCGTTCCCGTTCAACCGTACCTGCTGGGTGGCGGGGGCGTGAAGCACTACGACCTGCAGTCGCTGGACGAGTTGCACCGCTCGCCCCTGCACGATCAGACGCGGAGAACCATGCTGCTCGGCGCGGGCATCGAGGTGAGGGTGGGTCCACTGCGCATCGTGACCGAGCTCTCCGACTACATCAGCCCGATCTTCGCCGACAGCGACGTGGAGACCACGCAGCACGATCTGTTCTGGACGGCGGGTCTCATGCTGGGGAGTGGCTGAGGCGGCGCCAAACTTGGCGAAAACGGCGGGGAAACATATCTTTATCATTCTGTGCCGTTGTGTTTGGCACGGGGTTTCGATCCGTCGATTTCGAGGTCCTGGACGAGTTGGAGGTGAGCGTGCCTGAATCCGCGCCCCATGAGAAGGTGATCGATTCCGTAGCGGTGGACGCCAAGCGCATCCTGCTGCGGTATGGGACGCCCATCGCGATCCTGGACCGCGTCTCGGAAGTCGACCGGATCGCGCTCGCCCGCCAGGTCAGCCGCACCCGTCTGCCTGACCGCGAGCCGCGGCTCAGAGCGCTGCTGGAAGAGCACGGGTACCTCCAGGTGGACTAACATCCGGGGACGCGGGACCTGCGGACCGAATGGAGTCCGCACCGCGTCTGCGTGAGACGGGAGGTTTCATGAGGGCATCGCACTCCTCTCGCTGTCTTGCCGTTTCGCTGGTTCTGCTGTGGGGATGTGGCGGGACTGCGCCGACGCGCGTCGAGCCCACCACCGACCAGGTGGCGCAGTCGACCCGGGGAATGGTGGTCGCGGCCCAGCCGCTTGCGACCGCCGCGGGCGTCGAAATGCTCGAGCGGGGCGGCAACGCGGCCGATGCCGCGGTGGCCGCGGCGTTTGCGGTATCGGTGGTGGAGCCGAGCATGAACTCGATCGGCGGGCGCACCCAGATACTGGTGCGAACCGCGGAAGGGACCTTTCACGGCATCGACGCCACCACCCAGGCGCCGGACACCTACGATCCCGACACGGCCCCGCAGGCCGGTTACGGGTATCCCACCGTGGGGTTGCCGGGCGCCGTCGCGGGGCTCACCCGCCTCCTCGACGAGCACGGCACGCTTCCGCTGGCCACCGTAATGGAGCCGGCCGTTCGGTACGCCTCCGAGGGCTTCACGCTCCTGCCCGGTGAAGCCGCCCGCCAGGCGTCGACTGCAGAGCAACTGCGGGAATCCGAGGGCGCGACCCTGTACTACATCGAGCCGGACGGATCGCCGTACGACGCGGGCGACCACTTCGTGCAGAGCGATCTGGCGATGGTGCTGCGCCGCATCGCTTCCGGAGGGGCCGACGCCTTCTACCGGGGCGAGATCGCGCGGGCCATGGCCGACGATATCGTGGGCGCGGGCGGGCACGTCACGGCCGGCGCGCTCGCCGGCTACCGCGCCGAGGATTCCCGCGTGGTGCGGGGCAGTTACCGCGGCCACGAGCTGGTGGGGACGTTCACGCCGGCGGCCGGGGCAATGACCATCGGCATCCTTCAGATCATCGAGAACTTCGACATGGCGGGGGCCGACGAGACGACGTGGGCCCTGGTGGTGGGCCAGGCGCTTGCGCTCGGCTTCGAGGCGGCGCGCACCCACCGCGGACCCGACGCCTGGCAGCTGCTCACGTCGCGGGAATGGGCGCGCGAGCAGGCCGAACGCGTCCGTCTGCCGGTGGCGGCGGCGGCCATGGGACCGGGGCCCGCAGCTGAGCCCCGGGGCTCCCCGGAGTCCGCGGCCACCTACTTCGCCGGCCCGGACGACGAGGGGCACACCACGCACCTTTCGACCGCGGACGCCGACGGCATGGCGGTGGCGCTCACCCAGACCATCGGGCCGGCGATGGGCTCGAAGATCGCGACGCCTGGGCTGGGCTTCCTCTACGCGGCGACCCTGGGAGGGTATCTGGGCCGCCTCGAGCCGGGCGAGCGGGCGCGATCCAACATCGCCCCGTTCATGGTACTGGACGGCGACGATCCGATGCTGGTGCTGGGCGCTGCCGGGGGAGCACGCATCGTCTCGGCCGTCGTGCAGGCGGTGTGCCGGGTCGTCGATCAGGGGCTCTCCCTTCCCGAGGCGCTGGCCGCCGCACGCCTTCATCCGATGCAGGGATCGCTGAACCCGACGAGCTCCGAGAGCGGATTCCAGATGGAGACCTCGCCGGATATCGGCTGGTCCCCGGAGGTCATGGCGGAGTTGCGTCACCTCGGTTTCGCGGTGCAGGAGGTGCCACGCTCCGGCGCGTTCGGACGCATCCACGGGATGTCGTACGACGCCACCGCCTCCTCCTGGACGGGCGCCGCGGATCCGGACTGGGAGGGGAGCGCGGCGGCACCCCGCAACTGAACGAGGAGCGGCGCCGGCCGCTGCCAAGGGAATCTGGAGATGGGAACTGCTGTTGAGGCCCCGCGCCGGTGTGTGCTGAGTCTTCTCTTCGTGTTGGCCGCGAGCGCGTGTTCGTCGGGCGACGCCCCCGAGTTCGACGTCATCCTGCGCGGCGGCACCCTGCAGGCCGTGGGGGACGAACCCGAGTTCGTCACGGACCTGGCACTGCGAGGAGACCGGATCGCGGCGATGGGCGATCTCGCCGGCTACACTGCGCGCGACACCCTGGACATCGCCGGTCTCCACGTCTCCGCAGGCTTCATCGACGTTCATTCGCACGCGGGCTCGGGACTCGACACGCAAGACCGCAGCCATGCCGAGCCCCTGCTGGCGCAGGGAATCACGACGGTGGTGGTGAACCCCGACGGCGGAGGACTGGTCGACCTGGCCATGCAACGGGCGGTGCTGCTCGAAGACGGGCTCGGGGTCAACGTGGCGCAGCTGGTGCCCCACGGATCGGTGCGCAGGGCGGTGCTGGGGATGGAGGATCGGCTGCCGGGCCCCGACGAACTGGAGGAGATGAAGGCGCTGGTGCGGGCCGGCATGGAGGAAGGGGCGTTCGGCATGTCGTCCGGACCGTTCTACGCCCCCGGAAGCTACTCGGACACCCATGAGCTGACGGCCCTCGCCGAGGTCGCGGCGGAGTACGGCGGGGTCTACACCAGCCACATCCGCGACGAGTCCGACTACACCATCGGGCTGGTGGCGGCGGTGGAGGAGGTGATCGCGGTGGCGCGCTCGGCTGGACTGCCGGGGGTGGTGACCCACATCAAGGCGCTGGGACCGCCGGTGTGGGGCAAGTCGGCGGAGGTGATCGCCGCCATCGAGGCCGCCCGCGCGGAGGGGGTCGAGGTGTACGCCGACCAGTACCCGTACGAGGCCTCCTCGACCGGGCTCTCGGCGGCGCTGCTGCCGCGCTGGGCCCAGGCGGGGGGAGGCGATTCACTCATGGCCCGTCTCGCCGATCCCGCCACGCGCGCACGCATCCGCGAAGAAATGGAAGCCAATCTCGCACGCCGCGGAGGAGCCGATCGTCTCCAGTTCCGGCGCTTCCGTCCTGAGCCTTCGATCGAGGGCCGCACCCTGGACGATGTCGCCATCGCCCGCTCCCTCCATCCTCTGGACGCGGCTCTGGAGCTGATCGCTGAAGGGGGCGCCTCGGTGGTCTCATTCAACATGAACGACGACGACATTGCCGCCTTCATGGTGCAGCCCTGGACGATGACCGCGTCGGACGGCGCGCTGCCGCAGTGGCAGGTGGGCGTGCCGCACCCCCGCGCCTACGGCACCTTCGCGCGCAAGCTGCGCAGGTACGTGGTGGAGGACGGGACCGTGAGCCTGAAGGCGGCCATCCGCAGCATGACGTCGCTTCCCGCGGACGTCTTCGGTCTCGAAGGTCGAGGGAGGCTGGTCATGGGAGCGGTCGCGGACATCGTGGTCTTCGACCTGGACGAGGTCCGGGACCTCGCCACCTACACGGACCCGCACCAATTGTCGCAGGGTATGGTGCACGTTTTCGTAAACGGCACGGCGGCGATCCGCGACGGCGCCTTCACCGGCGAGCGCGCGGGGCGCGTCCTCAGGCGAGAGGATCGCTAGAGGCCCGCCGGGCTTCGCGCATCCGTCATTCCCGTACGTCGTTCCGGCAAACCCGACCGCGCATGAAGGTCCGCAACGTAGCCATCATCGCCCATGTCGATCATGGGAAGACCACCCTCGTGGACCAGATGCTCCGCCAGGCAGGGGTGTTCCGCGAAAACCAGCAAGTGCGCGAGCGGGTGATGGATTCGAATCCGCTGGAGCGGGAGCGGGGCATAACGATCCTCTCCAAGAACACTTCCGTGCGCTGGGGCGAGTTCAAGATCAACATCGTGGACACTCCGGGCCACGCCGACTTCGGAGGCGAGGTCGAGCGCATCCTGCGCATGGTGGATGGAGTGCTGATCCTCGTCGACGCCGCCGAGGGGCCGATGCCCCAGACCCGGTTCGTGACGGCCAAGGCGCTGGAGCTCGGCCACGCGCCGGTAGTGGTCATCAACAAGGCCGACCGCCCGGACGCGCGCGCCGAAGAGGTCCACGACGAGGTGCTGGAGCTGTTCATGGACCTGGAGGCCTCCGACGAGCAACTCGATGCGCCCTTCCTGTACGCCTCGGGTCGGGAGGGATGGGCGACACCGGATGCCGATAGGCACGGCGCCGATCTCGCGCCGCTGTTCGCGGCCGTCGTGGATCACGTGCCCGCTCCGCCCGTGGAACCGGCGGGCCCTTTCCAGATGCTGGTCTCGACGCTGGACCACTCCTCCTATGTCGGACGCATCGCGATCGGCCGCGTTGAGCGCGGGCGCATCCGGCCCGGCCAGGAGGTGGCGCTGCTGCCAATGGGCGCGGCGGGAATGGTCGAGGAGGATGACGCCGCCCGCTCGCGTGCCCTCAAGGTGTATGGTTTCGATGGTCTGGAGCGCGTGGACATCGCGGAGGCCGGCGCGGGAGACATCGTGGCGGTGGCGGGCGTCTCGGGCGTGGAGATCGGCAGGACGCTGGCCGATCCGGAGCACCTCGAGCGCCTGAACGGCATCGCCGTCGAGCGGCCCACGATTTCGGTCGATTTCGTCGTCAACGACTCGCCCTTCTCGGGCGAGGGGAAGTACGTGACGACGCGCCAGCTCCGCGAACGGCTCTTCCGCGAGATGGAGCGCAACGTCGCCCTGAAGGTGGAGGCGACGGACCATCCGGACACCTTCCGGGTCGCCGGGCGGGGCGAGCTGCACCTCTCCATCCTCATGGAGACCATGCGCCGCGAGGGCTACGAGTTCCAGGTTTCCCGTCCCCGCGTGCTCATGCGCGAGGGCCCCGCCGGCGAGGTTCTGGAGCCGTACGAGGAGCTGGTGGCCGAGACGCCGGAAGCCCGCGTCGGCACGGTCATCGAGAAACTGGGCGCGCGGCGCGGCGAAATGCTCGAGATGAGACCGACGGGCCGAGGGCCGATTCGCCTGCGCTTCCGGATTCCGGCGCGCGGCCTTTTCGGCTACCGCACCGAGTTCCTCACCGACACCCGCGGGGACGGGCTGATGCACCACCGGTTCCTGGAGTACGGGCCGTGGGCGGGAGTGCTGCCCGGACGCGAGCGTGGCGCCGTGGTGGCCGACCGCCGGGGCGCCGCGGTGGCGTACGCCATCTTCGGCCTCCAGGAGCGCGCCACCTTCTTCCTGGGACCCGGCGCCCCGGTCTACGAGGGCATGATCGTGGGCCTGCACGTCCGCGCGGGCGACCTGGACGTAAACATGTGCAAGGGAAAGAAGCTCACCAACATCCGGGCGGCGGCCGCGGACGACAACATCCGGCTGGAGCCGCCCCGGATCATCACGCTGGAATCTGCTCTGGAGTTCATCGCGGACGACGAGCTCATCGAAGTAACCCCGGGCGCGATCCGTCTGCGCAAGCGAATCCTGGATGCCGGGGCCCGCCGGAAGGCGGCGCGCCGCAGAAGATGAGACCATGACCGACAACTCGGCGGCGTGCGGCGGCCCGGAGGGCGAGAACGGGTTCGGCCGCTTCTTTCTGCCCGGTCCCACGGAGGTGCGGCCAGCGGTGCTGGCGGCCCAGAAGCGGGCTCTGATCGGGCACCGCGGCGAACCCATCAACGCGCTCATGCGCGAGATTCAGCCCGGGCTGCGGGCGGTGTTCGGCACCGCGCGTCCCGTTCTGGTGTCGACCTCTTCCGCCACCGGCCTCATGGAGGCGGCGGTGCGCAACGGCGCTCGGGAGCGGGTGCTGTCGCTCGTGAACGGGGCATTCTCCGAGCGCTTCGCCCGCATCGCGCGCGCCTGCGGGTTCGAGGTGGACGTTGTCGAGGTGCCGTGGGGCGGCGTGCACGATCCGGATGCGGTGCGAGCCCGCTTGCGCGCGGGGCGCTACGACGCCGTGACCATGGTGCATTCCGAGACCTCCACCGGAGCTCTCAACCCGATCGCCGACCTGGCCGCGGCGGTGCGGGAGTTCCCGGGTACGCTGGTGCTGGTCGATGCCGTTACCAGTGCGGGAGGCGCCCCGGTGCAGGCGGACGACCGGGGCCTCGATTTCGTGCTCTCCGGTTCCCAGAAGGCGATGGCGCTGCCGCCGGGGCTGGCGTTCGGCGTCGCTTCCGAGCGCATGCTGGAGCGATCTGCGAGCGCGGCGCGCAAGGGGGTGTACTTCGATCTGGTCGCGTTCTACAACTCCCTGGCGAAGGAACAGACGCCGAACACGCCCGCGGTGACGCTGATGTACTCCCTGGCGGAACAGTTGCGCCACATCTCTGCGGAGGGCCTGGAGAGACGCTGGGCGCGCCACGCGGCGATGGCGCGAAGGTGCGCCGATTGGGCGGACGCGTCGGGAGAGCGCATCGGTGCGGGACTGTCGGTGCTGGCGCCTGACGGTTTTCGTTCGCCCACCGTGACCTGCCTGCTCCTGCCCCCCGGGCGGACCGGTCCGGAGGTCGCTCAGGCGATGGAAGAGCGGGGGTTCGTGGTCGGGGCAGGATACGGCAGACTCAAACCGCGGTCGGTGCGCATCGGACACATGGGAGACCACACGGTGCAGGAACTGGATCGGGTGCTGGAAGCGTTGGAGGAGGTCCTGCGGGCACCCCCGGGGCAGGGGCTTGCCGGAGGAGGGCGATGAGCGCGCCTGGCCGGCGGTACGTGGTCGGAGTTGCCGACAAGGTCTCGCCCTCCGGGCTCGGCGCGCTCACCGGCGACGGGCGCTTCGAGATCCGCTGGCTGGCGGAGCATCCGCCGGCGGAGAAGGAAGAGGCGATGACCGGGGTGGACGCCATCATCGTGCGCAGCGCCACCCGGATCACCCGGGAACTGATCGAGTCGGCCTCCAGTCTGAAGGTCATCGGGCGGGCAGGAGCCGGGGTGGACAACATCGACCTCGACGCCGCCACGGAGCGCGGCATCCCGGTGCTGAACGCGCCCGCGGGCAACACCGTCTCCGCCGCGGAGCTGACCTTTGCGCTGATTCTGGCGCTCGCGCGCAAGGTCGTGGCCGCGGATCGGTCGGTGCGCGAAATGGCATGGAAGACGCCGGGACTCGCCGGCGTCGAGCTCGACAGCAAGACGCTCGGGCTGGTCGGGGCCGGGAGAATCGGCGGAGAGGTGGCGCGCCGCGCCCGCGCCTTCGGCATGAGAGTGCTGGTCTACGATCCCTATCTGCCCGCAACCCGTGCCGAGGAGCTGGACGCGCAGCCGAGCGGCCTCGACCACGTGATCGAGCAGGCGGACTTCCTCAGCCTCCACGTGCCCCTCACCCCCTCCACCACCTCCATGATCGGGACGAAGCAGCTGCGCCGAATGAAGCCGTCGGCCTACCTCGTCAACGCAGCTCGCGGCGGGGTGGTGGACGAGGACGCGCTCGCCCGCGCCCTCGGGGAGGGATGGTTGGCGGGCGCCGCACTGGATGTCTTCCGCCAGGAGCCGTTGTCGGCGTCCAGTCCCCTCCTGGGGAGCCCGAACCTCATCCTCAGTCCCCACCTGGGGGCCTCCACCGCGGAGGCGCAGGAGCTGGTGGCCTCCGAGATCGCGTCGGCCGTTCGGGGAGCGCTGCTCGACGGCGATCTCTCCCGGGCCGTGAATGCGCCCGGCATCGACGGGGCGACGCTGCGCAAGCTGCGTCCCCTGCTGGAGCTGGGAACCCGCATTGGGCGTCTTGCGTGCGCGCTCGCTTCCGGAGGCATCCGGGGGGTGCAGGTGCGTTACAGCGGTGCCTCGGAAGAGGCCCCCGGCCCGCTTACCGCCGCGGTGCTGTGCGGGCTGCTGGAGGACATCGTGGGAGGAATGCGCGTAAACGCGGTCAACGCCGGCCGTCTCGCCGAGGCGCGCGGCATGAGGGTGGTGGCCGCGCGCGCGACCCGGCACCCGGACTACTCCGAGTACGTGGTCACCGAGGTGGGGACGGAGGGCGGCCGGTTGCGGGTCGCGGGAGCGCTGCTGGAGGGCACCCACCCCCGCATCGTCGGCATCGGCGACTTCTCCATGGACCTGGAGCCGCGCGGATCCATCGTCATCGTGCGCAATCAGGACAAGCCCGGGGTGATCGCGGGAGTGGGCACGGTGCTGGCGTCCATGGGCTTCAACATCGCGGGATACCATCAGGCCCGTCTGGAGCCGGGCGGGGACGCCATGGCGGCGGTCTCGGTGGACGGCGAGATCACGCAGGAACTGCTGGATCGCCTGCGGGAGCTGGACCAGATCTCCTACGTCAAGTCCGCCCGCCTGGGATAGGCGGCCAGGCGCCGCTCAGCCGGCCCGGCCGGGCCGCTGCCTCAGCGGATGACGTTGTACCGCCGCAGCACTTCGAGCGTCTCCTGGATGGGCAGGGCCTCCGCGGTGTTCCCCATCCCCGAAACGGTGGTGGCCTTGAAGAGCGAGTTGTAGACGGCCTCCTCGGTGGCTTCCACGGTGGCCAGGAAGAGCGACGACATGCGGCTGTTGGCGACCTCCTCCACGGCCAGCACGTTGTCCCCCCCGCGCCGCACACCGGATGCGGTGGAGAAGGCGATCACGTAGTCGCCCGAGCCGTTGCCGGCGAACGATCCCGTGCGCGCCAGCCCCATCATGGCCCGCCGCGCCACGCGCTCGAGCTTGAGGGGGGAGAGGGGCGCGTCGGTCGCCACCACCATCATGATGGATCCCTGCCCCTGGTCTCCGCCTCCCTGTGCCTCGCCCCGGCTCGCCCCTGCAGGGGCGTCGGCTCCCGGCGCCGTCCCCTGAAACGAGTAGCGCCCCAACTCGCGTCCCACCGGCGCCCCGGCGATCGAGAGGATGCCGCCGAAGTTGGACTGCACCAGCACGCCCACCGTGTACCCGCCCAGCTCGTCGGGCACCACCCGGCTGCTGGTGCCGATGCCGCCCTTCCAGCCGAATGCGCGGGTCCCCGTGCCCGCCCCCACCGACCCCTCCTCGACCGGGCCGGTGCGGGCCGACTCGAGCGCCGTGCGCACGTGCCCGGGAGTGATCGGCCGCGAGCGGATGTCGTTCAGGCCGCCGTCGTTGGTTTCGCCCACGACCGGGTTGATGGAACGCACCCCGTCCATCCCCTCGCGCGCGAGCATCCACTCCGTGAGGGCGTCCGCGGCCTTCCACACGCACAGCGTGCAGGTGAGCAGGACGGGGGTCTCCAGTTCCCCCAGCTCCCGCACCTGGGTTACGCCGAGCAGCTTGCCGAACCCGTTGCCGACGTGCATTGCGGCCGGCACCCGGTCGCGGAAGACGTTCCCTCCGTGCGGCCGGATGGCCGTCACCCCGGTACGAACCCGGTCGCCCTCGCGCACCGTTGCGTGTCCCACCAGCACGCCCTCCACGTCCGTGATCGCGTTGTAGGGGCCCGGGGCGAAGATGCCGGGTGCGATCCCGACGTCGCGCGCCCGGGGGCGGGGTTCTTCCTGGGCGGAGGCCGCGGATGCACCCGAGCTCAACCCTGCAGTGACGAGCGCAGCGGCGGCGATGAATGGGCGCGACCGGAATGAGCGGCGCCGGATTCGTGCGCCGGGACACGGAAGGGGCGAAGAGGGGACGTTCACGGTCGCGCTCCGGTTCGGGGGTGGGGGTCGGCGGCGTTCATCCACCGACCGCCAGGGTATCGACGATCAGCAGCACCAGCAGGCAGGGCTGATAGAGCAGGGTGCCCAGGAAGACCCGGCGCGCTCGACGGTCCGTAAGGCGCCCCGCGGCCGCGAACGTCACCGCCAGAAGGGCGATGCCTGCCAGCAATGCTCCGGCGGCGTATACGATGCCGGTCAGGTCGAGCAGCGCGGGCGCGAGGCTCACCGGAAGCAGCGCGGCGGCGGCCGCCAGCATGCGCAGGCTGAGGAGGCGTCCGTGCTCGTCCCCCGGGGGCGCCATGATGATGCCCGCGCGGGCATAGTCCTCGCGGCAGATCCAAGCCAGCGCGAGGATGTGCGGAAGCTGCCATATGAAGAAGATCCCGAACACCGCGAACGCCTGTGCCGACAACGTGCCCGCCGCCGCACTCCAGCCCACGAGCACCGGAAGCGCGCCGGGGAACGCGCCCACCAGGCTCGCGAGCGAGGTGCGCGTCTTGAGCGGCGTGTACACCAGCACGTAGAGGGCGCTCGAGAGCAGGGCGAGAATCGAGGGCAGCGCGCCGGCAGCGTTCCACAGGTAGAGGGCCCCGGCCACGGTAAGCAGGAGCCCAAAATCGCGAGCTTCGCGTGGCTTGACGCGCCCCGACGGGATCGGGCGTGCGTGGGTGCGCGTCATGAGCGCGTCCTCGCGGCGCTCGGCGTACTGGTTGAGCGCCAGCGCGCCACCCGTCACCAGTCCCGTCCCCAGCGCCGTGTGGACGATCAACGGAACCCCGAGGGCGCCGCCGACCGCGATGTAGCAGGACACCCCGGTCAGGGTCATCACGAAACACGCGATCCCGGGCTTGGTCAGTTCCAGATACGCGCCGGGGCCGCGCGGACCGGTCGTGGAGTTCATGTGCTCGGTGCTCGGCGAGCGTAAAGGATTTGGAGGCGGCAAGTTGCCGGGGGTCGCGGGTACACGCAAGTTCCGCGTGTCTCGTCGCACCTGGTTTTCGGATGTCCATGAAGCAGATCGCCGCCTTCCTTCTCCTGTGTGCGCTGTCCCTGCCCCATGGCATCGCGGCTCAGCGTAGCGCGGCGCGCGCGGCGCTGGAGGAGGGTGTCCGGCTGGCGCAGGAAGGCGATACCGCCCGTGCCCTGGGTCTCATCGAGCGAGCCGTCACGATCGATCCCGGGTACGCTGAGGCGCACTTCCTCAAGGGGGTGTACCACGCCCGGCAGGCTCCGCGCAGCACGGGTGACTTCCGTCGCCGCATCATCGCCCGCGAAGCGCTGGACCAGGCGGTGCGCCACGACCCGGAGAATCCCCTGTACCTGGTGGAGCTCGCCAGGCTCCTGATGATGCAGGAGATCCGCGTGGACGCACGCAGGATGCTGCGGCGGGCTCTGGATGTGGCCGAACGCGCCGACGCGCCCACGCTCGCGGAGGTCCACTACCAGCTCGGCATCTTCAGCGAGACGACCTGGCGCCGGCTTCGCTACCGCCACCTGCTCCCCATCGGCATCGCGGAACTCCATGGGGACATCGCCTTCGAGAGCGCGAACTACGTCTGGGACGTGCTCCAGGCTTCGGGCTACGCCCCGGGGCAGGGGGCCGCCGCGCGCGAGGCCATGCTCGACCACTTTCACCGGGCTCTGACCGCGAATCCCGCGCACATCGGGGCGGCCACCCATCTGCTGGCCTTCTACTACGACACCGGGCGCATGGCCGAGTTCACGGCCGAAGCCCTGCGCCTGGTGCGCGCCGCCCCTTCCGAACCCCGCGCCTATCTCGCGCTCGGCCTGGGACTCCACGCCGAGGGCCGCGACGACGAGGCCGCGGGCGCGTTCGAGTATGCGGTCGAGTTGCTGCCGGACGAGGTGCGCGCGGACTTCCTGGCAGTGTCGCGCCTGCTCACGCAGGACGACGCCGAGACCTTCGAGGCGCGGGCCGGGGCCGATCCGGCGGACGCGGCCCGCCGCTTCTGGACCGCCTGGGATCCACTCTACCTGACGCCGTCGAACGAGTACCGGGCCGAATACCTTTCGCGCATGGCCTACGTCGACCTCCGGTTCGGCCTGCCCGAATACGATGTCCCGGGGTGGCGCACCGACCGGGGCGAGATCTGGGTGCGCTACGGCAGGCCGCTGCGCCAGGCGAGCTTCGGAGGCGGGGTGACCACCACCGTGTGGAGCTACGGAAGAAACGGGCCGGTGTTCGTGTTCCGGGGCCTGCCCGGATTCCGCGGAGCCACCTTCGCCGCCGACTTCCGCTTCTACGCCGAGAACTACCGGGCGCGCCAGCCTGCGCGCTTCACGGCGCCGTCGCTTCCCGCGCTCCTGCAGGTACCCGCCCAGATCGCGCGCTTCCGGGGCGTGGACGACGGGATCGATCTGGAGGTGTACGCGGCCGTCCCGCTCGATTCGCTCCGCGAGGCGGTCGGGGTGGCCGCGGCCACCTTCGAGACCGGCCTCTTCGTGGTCGAGCCGGGCGGCGCCGAGATTCGCCGGGTCACCGAGGCCCGGGAGGTGACCTTCGAGGAAGGCCGCGCGCTCCCCATGAATTGGCGAACGACCGTGCCCGCCGGGCAGCCGCACATCGTGTCGGCGGAGGCGCGAGATCCGCTCAGCTGGGCGGCCGCCGTGCACCGGGCGCGCGTGGACGCCCGCAGCTTCCCCGCCGGCCAACCGAGCGTAAGCGACATCCTCCTGACCCGGTCGCTCGAAGTCGTTACGGATCCTCCGCGCACGCGCACCGACTTCCGCATGGTGCCCGAGCCCACGCTCACCTACGCCCCCGATGACGAGATCGGCGTCTACTTCGAACTCTACAACCTGCTGCCCGACTCGAACCAGGTCGCGTCCTACGACCTGGAGCTGGCGGTGACGGTGGAGGAGATCCATCGGACCGGCTCGTTCCTGCAGCTGCTGGGCGAGCTGGCGGACCGCTGGGGGCTGAGCGCCGAGGGCGACGAGGCCGTGCGCCTCACCTTCACCAAGCAGAACCGGGTGCAGGCGCGCGACATGCTGCCCGAATACTTCACCATCCGGCTCGACGAGCCTCCGCCGGGCCGCTACGGGCTGCGGCTGCGGGTCCTGGACCGCAATGCGCGCGTCGAACTGGAGGTGGAGCGGGAATTCCAGGTGCGGGAGCCGTGAGCCACCCGGCCTGCCGCCGGCCGCGCCCGCCGCGGAGGCGCGCGCGAGGACCGGGTCGGGCGCGGGATCGCGGCCCGGTCGGTTCGTGGAACAGGTGCGGGCAGGCCGTGTGCGCCGTCGTGCTGGTGGCGGCCGTGGCGTTGCCGCCCCCCACGCCCGGGGCAGCGCAGGAATCCGGTCCCGGCGGCCACCGCAAGTGGCTAGGGGGCGCGATCGGAGCCGTGGTCATCGGCATCCCGACGTTCACTTCGGCCGACTTCAATCCCAACCTGGGCACCTGCACCCGGACGGAGTGCTTCGCGCCGCTGGCCACGGCTGTCGGGTTCACCCTGGGCTTCCTGCTCGGCAAGGAGTTCGACGACGGGGCCGCGCGACTGTTCGTGGCGGGTCCCCGGCTGGACCTCCGGCCGCGACAGACGGTCCAGCTTCCCTTCCTGCCCGACCGGGGCCGGGTCGCGGGGTCGGTCGCGCTCCTGAGCGGAGCTGAAGGGCTGGTCTTGCTGGAGGGCGAGGCGCAGTCGCCGCTGGGAGGGTTGCGGGGGCTGCGTGATGCCGCGGTGGTCGAGGAGCGCGCGGCCCTCGTCGCGGCCACCCCGAACGGCCTGTTCGCCCTTCCGCTCCTGCGGGACGACAGACCCGGCCGGCGGGTCGACGCGCGCGGCGCCCGCCTGGTTGCGGCGGGGAGCGGCGGGGGGCTGGTGGTGTCGGGGGCGGGGGGTCTGCTCGGCTTCACCAGCCTCGGACAGGGCGCCGACCTGGAGCTGTCGGAAGCCGCGCGCACCACGGGCGACCCGCTGGCCGCCGACCTGGTCTGGCCGCGCGCATCACCGATCGCGTGGGTGCTGGAAGGCCCCCGCCTGGTGGCGCGCGACGGAGGCACGCTCGAGGAGGTGGGGGCTCTGGAGTTGGCCGCGAGCGCCCGTTCGCTCGACGTGGAGGGCGCGCTCGGCGTGGTGGCCGCCGGCCGGGACGGGGTATACGTCATCGACGTGTCCGATCCGGCCATGCCCCGGCTTGCCGCCCGCTACCAGGGGGTTCGCAACGCCTTCGACGTGGCGCTGCTGGAGTCGCGGGCCTATATCGCCGCGGGCGAGCAGGGCCTGGTGGTCGTCGACATCGGGCGTCCCGCGGAACCTAAGGTGGCCGCGGTAGCCCGAAACCTGGGATCCCCCTCGTTGGTACTAAGGACTTCCGGGCTGGTGTGGGTCGTGGATGGTGCGACAAGTGAGGCTCATTTCGTCTCGTTTTCCGGCGTCGCGCCCCCCGAACAGCCGGGCTTCGCTCTCCCTCACCGAAGGAACTGGCCTCCATCAGACCGATGAAACCGGGCAAGGCGAGCAACCGGGACCGCCGGCGGCGCGAGAAGAAGCTCTGGCGCGCGGCGATGGGGATCTCGTTCGGCTTCCATCTGTTCCTGTTCCTCTTCTGGCGCATTCCGGCGCCCGTCGTGTCCCCGTATTCCGCCGCGGGTCCGCGCGCGGGCGACAACCGGGCCGCATCGGGTTCCATGCAGGCGCTGCGCCTGGCCATGGCGCCCCCCCGGCCCATCGTTCCTCCGCGCGTGCCCGCCCCCGTGCTTGTCGATGTCGAGCCCGTGGAGTTCGAGGAGTCGGTGGAAGTCGACTACGCGTCGCTCCTCGGGGAGCGACCAGGCGAAGGCGAGGGTCCCGGCATCGAGGAGGGCGAGGGGCGGGGGGACGGCGGCACGGCCGCCGAAGGGAGGTCGCGGACGATCCCTCCCTCGCCCCGCAGCATGATCCTGCCTCCCTCCAACCGAAGCCTGAGGGACCGGGAGGTGGAGGTCTGGGTGTTCGTCCTGGAGTCGGGGAGAGTCGCCGCGGATTCGGTCCGCCTGATGCCCCCCACCTCCGACCGCGACTTCAATCGCCGGCTGATACAGGAGGCCGCCCGCTGGATGTTCGAGCCGGCGCGCCGGGGCGGGATGCCCGTGGCGGCCTGGTTCCGCTATGTCATCAGCATGGAATAGACTCCTTCTTCCACTGCCCCGGAGGGCCCACGGGCCGCCGGCGGCGGCCAGGCGGCCAACCGAATGAAACCTCTACCCTCCACCCGCGCCAAGCGCCTTCTCTGGGTCGACGACGAGATCGACCGCCTGCGGCCACACCTCCTGTTTCTGCAGCAGCGGGGCTACCATGTGGACGCGATCACCAACGGTGACGATGCCCTCGTGCTCCTGCGCCGGAACCACTACGACCTGGTCATGCTCGACGAGCAGATGCCCGGGCGCCGGGGCCTCGAAGTGCTTGCCATCCTGCGGCGGCAGGATCCCAACGCCCGCGTCGTCATGGTGACCAAGTCGGAGGAAGACCGCACCATGACCGAGGCGATCGGGCGGCGCGTCGAGGACTATCTGGTCAAGCCGACCAGCCCGCGTCAGGTGCTTTCGGTGGTCACCCGCATCCTCGAAGGGTCGAGCATTCGCCAGCAGCAGGTGGCCCGCGACTTCGCGGCGCGCTTCGGACCGCTCTCGGCGCTGCGGGCGGAGGTCCGCACCCACGAGCGGTTCGCCTCCCTGTATGCGGAGCTGGTGGACTGGCACATCCGGCTGGATCAGGCGGGAGAGACCGGTCTGCTGGATTCCGTCAACGGGATCATGGCCGAGCTTCGTCACGATTTCGGAACCTGGATCACCCGCAACTATCCCCGCTGGGCGAAGGGCCCGGGCCCCGGTCGGCCCGAACTCTCGACCGACATCGTGAAGAACCATGTGGCGCCCCTGCTGGGCACCGATCCGGTGGTCTTCGTGATCCTCGACTGCATGAGGCTCGACCAGTGGCGCGTCATCGCACCCCTGCTGTCCCCCATGTTCGAGATCCAGGAGAAGCTCTACTACTCCATCCTGCCCACCGCCACGCCCTACGCGCGCAACGCCATCTTCGGCGGACTGTTCCCGGACGAAATCGCCCGGCTGCGCCCCGGCTGGTGGGACGCGTCCGACGACGAAGGGAGCTTGAACGCCTTCGAGGACGAGTTGCTGGCCGCCCAACTCTGGCGGCTGACCGGGCGCGACGTGCCGCTGCACTACGAGAAGATCTTCACCGACCGGGAGGGCGACCAGGTACGGGCGCGCTTCCGTTCGGCCGTGCGCACCGAGGGCTCGCTGGTGGCGCTGGTATTCAACTTCGTGGACCTGATGACGCATGGACGCAGCGAGTCCCCGGTGCTCATGGAGGTGGCCAGGGACGAGGTCGCGCTGCGCAACCTGACGCGGGCCTGGTTTGAACGCTCTACCGCCTTCCAGGTCCTGAAGGAGGCGGCGATGGCGGGCTATCCCGTGGTGCTCACCACCGATCACGGCTCGATCCACTGCAACCGTCCGACCACCATCTACGCCCGCAAGGACGCCACCACCAACCTGCGCTACAAGTTCGGAGTGGATCTCCGCACCGCGAGCAGGTCCACCGTCTTCAGCAGCAAGCGGGCCCGCGACCTGCGGCTGCCCCGGGGACGGATGGGAACGACCTACGTCGTCGCCCGGGACGACTACTTCATGGTGTATCCCACGAAGCTGCGGGAATACCAGTCACGCTACCGCGGGTCCTTCCTGCACGGCGGCATCTCGCCGGAGGAGATGATCGTGCCGGTCGCGCGCCTGCAGCCCCGAGGCCGGAGCGCGCTGGATTGAGGCTGTATCTCCGCATCCTGCGGTATCTGGGTCCCTATGTCGCGGTGTTCCTGGGCGCCGTGGCCGCGAGCATCCTGTTCGCCGCCTTCGACGCCTTCTCGATGGTGCTCCTGATCCCGTTCCTGAGCGTCCTGATGACGCCGGAGGCGGGTGCCTCGAGCGGGGTCGGCGACGGGATGCTGGGCCGGCTGCTGGACGCCACCGCGGGCCGCTTCGTCGCCGGTGCGGCCGGGCCCCAGGAGGCGGTCCAGGCGCTCATCCTGCTGATCCTCGCCGTGTTTGCCGTCAAGAACGTCTTCGACTTCCTGAAGACCTGGCTGGCGGCGCGCGTGGAGCAGGGGGTGACCCGCGACCTGCGCAACCAGGTGCACGATCACCTGCTCGAGCTCGACCTGGTCTTCTTCGGACGGACGCGCATCGGGCAGATCGTCTCGCGGCTGACCCACGACGTCGAGCTGGTGCGGACCCTGTTCACACGCGAGTTCATGCGCGGCATCTCGGCCGCCTTCGAGGTGGGAGCCGTTGTGGTGCTCATGGTGGCGGTGTCGCCTTCGCTGACGCTGCTCTCGGTCGCCGTGCTGCCGGGCATGGTGGTCATCTGGGGGCCGATGCTGAAGAAGCTGCGCCGGGAGGACGGTCGCGTGCTCGATCAGGCGGCCGAGGTGAACGCCCGGATTCAGGAGACCTTTTCGGGAATCCGCCTGGTGAAGGGGTCCGCGGCCGAGGACTACGAGCGCGGGCGCTTTCATGCCCTGACCGGACGATACTTCCGCACCTTCCTGCGCACGGAGCGGGTGCGCGCCCTGGCGGCCCCCGTGACCGAAATGGTGGCGGCGCTCGGCACAATCGTCATCCTCTGGTACGGCACCCGGCTGGTCCTCGTGCAGGGCGATCTCACCGGGCCGGCGTTCATGGGTTTCGTCGCGCTGAGCACGAAGCTCTACAGGCCGGTCAAGTACCTGAGCCGGCTGCCCGCCATGATCCAGCCCGCCCTGGTGGGAGGCCGCAGGCTGTTCGAATACCTGGACGCGCCAGCGGCCATTCGCGACCGGCCGGACGCGCTGCCGTTCCCCGGCGTGGAGCGCGAGATCGTGTTCGACCGGGTGGGGTTCGGCTACCGCGAGGGAAGCCCCGTGCTGGAGGATGTTTCGCTTGTGGTCGAGCGCGGAACCATGGTGGCCGTGGTGGGGCCGAGCGGGGCCGGGAAGAGCACCCTGGTGGATCTGCTCAGCCGGTTCTTCGAGGTCACCTCGGGGAGGATCCTGATCGACGGCACGGACATCCGACGGTTCCAGCTGCGCAGCCTTCGGGCGATGATGGGCATCGTTTCGCAGGAGACCGTGCTCTTCCACGACACCGTGCGCGCCAACATCGCCTACGGGTTGTCCGGGGCCGGCGCGAGGGACGTGGAAGAGGCGGCGCGCGCGGCGGGTGCGCACGAGTTCATCGAGGCGCTGCCCGAGGGCTACGACACCTTGGTCGGGGAGCGCGGCGCGGAGCTGTCCGGGGGACAGCGCCAGCGGCTGGCGATCGCGCGCGCCATCCTGCGCGACCCTCCGATCCTGATCCTCGACGAGGCCACCAGTTCGCTCGACACCGCCTCGGAACGCCGCGTGCAGCGCGCCCTGGACCGGCTCAGCGAAGGACGAACCGTGTTCGTAATCGCCCACCGTCTTTCCACCGTCCAGCGCGCGCGCGCGATCTTCGTGCTGGACGGGGGCCGGATCGTCGAAGCCGGGGACCACGACCAGCTCATGCGCGCGGGAGGGCTGTACTGCCGGCTCCACGAGATGCAGAGCGGGTCGCCGGCGGGCGGGCACCGTATTCCGGAAGTGGTCGCGGCGCGGGGTTGATCCCGGCGGGGAGCATGCATGGGGGCGTCTGAGGGACGGCGCGCGCGCGTTCGACACCGGGTCGAGTACGCGCTCTTCCGCATGGCCGCCGGGTGCGCGGGGCTGCTTCCGGGACGGTGGATCCAGGGCCTGGGGGGGGTGGCGGGATGGCTGGCCGGCAGCGTGCTGGGCATCCGCCGCCGGGTCACCGCGGAGAACCTCGCGCGCGCCTTTCCGGAGCATTCGTCCGCCTGGCGGGCCCGGGTCGCGCGAGAGAGTTATCGTCACCTGGGACGCACCGCGGCCACCACCTTCCGGCTCGCGCGCCTGACGCGCGCCGAGATCCTCGCGCTCTCCCGGGTGGAGGGACGAGAGCTGCTGGCGGACCCGGTGGCGCGCGGCGAGGGCGCCATCCTGGTGACCGGCCACATCGGCAACTGGGAGGTGGGAGGCGGGGCGCTCGCTTGCCGCGGCCTTCCGCTGGACGTGGTGGTGCGCCCCCAGAACAATCCGCTCTTCGACCGTGCACTGACGCAGGCCCGCCGGCGGCTGGGAATGAACGTGGTCTCGCGCAACGACCCGGTCCACGTCCTGCTCCGCTCGCTCCGCAAGGGCCGGGTTGTCGTGCTGCTCGCCGACCAGAATGCCCACGCGGGCGGCCTCATGGTGGACTTCTTCGGCGAGCCGGCGTCGACCGCCCGCGGGGCGGCCCTGCTCTCCCTGCGCAGCGGCGCACCCCTGGTGCTGGGCGTCGCCCTCCATCATCCGGCGGCCCCCGTTCCCCATCACCTCGTTCTGGAACAGGTCTCGATTTCACCGAGCGGGGTGCCGGCCCGCGACGTGGAAGCGCTGACGCGCGCGCACGTCGCCGCGCTCGAGCGCTGGGTGCGGCGCTATCCGGGGCAGTATCTGTGGCAACACCGGCGGTGGTCCCGCACGCGAGCCTCCGGCCGGATGCTGGAACCGTCCCCGCGCGGTCAGGTATAAGCGCCAGCCTGTTCGTTCCCACCGCCCGCGGTTCTGTTCGGCCCCGATCTTGCAACGCCGAGAGGACGTCCCGCGAGGTCACGGAGTCCAGCTTGGTCTACATCTGCATACCCGCCCGCAACGAAGAGAACACCATCGGCGTGCTTCTCTGGAAGATCCGTCAGGTCATGGCCGGCTTCGGCCGCGACTACGAGATTCTTGTTCTCGACGACGGCTCCAGCGACGATACGCGCTCGCTGCTGTCGAGCTATCGGCGCGTCGTGCCGCTCGTGATCCTGTACGGCAAGAAGCGACTGGGGTATGCGGGGGCAACGGAAGAGCTGCTGCGTCACGCCGCGCGCCGGGCCGAGTATCCGAAGCGGGATGTGGCCGTGACCCTTCAGGCCGATTTCAGCGACGACCCCGCGGGCATCGTGCCCCTCATGAAGACCATCGAAGGGGGTGCGGATGTTGTGAGCGTGGCCTACGCCGGGGAGCCGCCCGGACTGCCCCGGTCCGCCCGCCTTACCCGCTGGGTCGGGCGCCACTGGCTGCGAAGGGCGCTCCGCTCGGCGCCGGTGTCCGATCCGTTCGGGGGTTTCCGGGCATATCGCATCGTGGTCCTCCGGAAGATGTTTGGCGAAGCGGGAGAGCAAGGGCTGGAGCTCGGCGAGGGCTGGGCCGGCAACCTGGAGTTGCTCGGGCATGCGCTTCCCCATGCCCGCGCGGTCGCCGAGGCCGTGGTCGAGGCGCCCCGCAACCGGCGGGTGCGGGGTTCGCGTTTCAGGGCGTGGCGCACGCTGAGGGGTCTGGGCCGCGCGCGCGGACGGATAACCTTTGCCGCGGCGCAGGGATCATGAGGCGTCCGGTCGGCCTTGTAGCGCTCGCGCTGGGGTTTGCCGCGATTTCGCCCGCCGGCGCCCGCGCGCAGGCGCAGGCCCCCTGGATGAGGCCGGCAGAACCCCTGGCGGCTCCCGTGCCGTTCGAAGTGGGCGAGTTCCTGGAATACAAGGTCAAGCTGGGGATCCTCAACGCCGGCGAAGGATCGCTCGAGGTCGCCGCCATCGAATCGGTGCGGGGAACCCCGGCCTACCGCGCCGTCATGCGGATAGACGGCGGCGTGCTGTTCGCGCGCGTGCGCGACGTGTTCCAGACCTGGTTCGACACCCGCACGCTGACCAGCCTTCGCTTCATCCAAGACCAGAACGAAGTCGGGTCGAAGCGCTATCGGCATTACGAGATGTTCCCGGAGCGCGGGGTCTGGGAACGCAGGGACGACGAAGAAGTGGGCGACCTGCCCACATCCCTGCCCCTCGATGACATCTCCTTCGTCTACTTCATCCGCACCCTGCCGCTGGAGGTGGGCGATGTCTACACCTTCAACAGGTACTTCAAGGACACGGGCAACCCGGTCGTCATACGGGTGCTGCGCAAGGAGGAGAAGGAGGTCCCCGCGGGCATCTTCAAGACCATTGTGGTGCAGCCGATCATCCGCACCCGGGGACTCTTCGGCCAGGGTGGCCGGGCGGAACTGTACTTCAGCGACGACGACCGCCGGGCGCTCGTGTACATGAGGTCGAGCATCCCGATCGTCGGCAGCCTCACCCTGCACCTCACCAATCCGCCCGCCTGGCAACCCCAGCCCGGGGACACCACGGGCTCGACGCCGCCGTAGCACCACTCCCGTTTGTTGCGGCCGCGCCACCGTATTACACTCGTAATACGCGGGCACGGCCGGCCTCGTGGTCCGGCCGATCCTCGCTTGCGATGTCCTTCGTTCGGCCGGCAGCGATGATCTGAATGGCAACTCGGACGGTGCGTCTCGGACGGGAAGGGGAGATGACCCTGGCCGATCTGCGGGACCGGACCGGCCTGTCCATTTCGGAGGTGATCCGGCAGGCGCTGCGCACCCTGGCGGAGGAGCTGGACAGGGAAGCCGCCTCGCGCCCGTACGACGTCTACCGGAACATCCCCCTGCCGCGGTCGGGCGGGTACGCTCTGGCGCCGTCCTCGCGGGCGAAGCAGGCGGTGGTGCTCGTGATTCGGCGGAGGCACGCATCGTGATTCTGGTCGACACCGGACCGCTGGTGGCCCTTTTCACTCCCACCGACGACCACCACCGTCACTGCGTCGCGATTCTGGAGTCGCTGAACGAGGAGCTGGTGACCACGGCGCCGGTGCTTACGGAGGCGTTCCATCTGCTGCGCCCGGGGAGTCAGGGTCCGCCCCGGCTCATGGAGTTCGTGCGGCAGGGCGGGCTGCGGGTTCTGCCGATGGACGACGAGTGTCTGCTGCGCGGCTTTCAGCTCATGGACCGGTACGCGGACATGGCGATGGACTTTGCCGACGCTTCCATCGTGGCCATGGCGGAGGGGTTCAGGATCCACAGGGTGTTCACCCTGGACAGACGGCGCTTCGCGTCCTACCGCGTGAAGCGCGGCCACCGGCGCGTTCCTCTTTCGTTCGCAGAGCCACCCGGATAAGCCCGGCAGTGTCGGAGAAGCCGCCAACGGGGCGCCGGCTCCGGCTGGAGACGCCCGAGCACGTCCGGCTGGACTACGAGCTGGCTGACGCAGGCTCGCGGCTGGCTGCTCTGCTGATCGACATGGCGATCATCGCGGGTGGCATGATCCTGCTCGCGATGGCCGGCGCACTGCTGCGGCGGGGCGGATTGTCCCTCGGCGAGAGTCTGGCGGCGAGCGTCCTGGTGCTCGGTTTCTTCGTGCTGCAATGGGGATACTTCCTGCTGTTCGAGCTGCTGCGCGACGGCCAGACGCCCGGAAAGCGCGCCCTCCGCCTGCGGGTGCTCCACTCGAGCGGCCAGCCCCTCTCGGTGCGCGGCTCGGTGATCCGCAACGTGCTGCGCATCGTCGACTTCCAGCCGGCGGTGACGGGTGTGCTGGGCGGGGGGGTGATCATGCTCACCGGCAGGTCCCAGCGGCTGGGCGACCTGGCTGCCGACACCATAGTGGTGCGCGACGGTGGCGCGGACGAAGTGGCCTGGCCCGAGGCCTCGGCCGCCCCGGCGGCGGGCCGACCGCTGCTCTCGGCCGAGCAGTTCGAGCTCCTGACCAACTATCGCCGCAGGCGTGCCGACCTCTCGCGCGAGGCGATGGACTCCGTGGCGAGCGCGGTGCTGCAGGCGATCCGTCCGGCTGTCGAAGGGCATTCCCCTCTCGGAGCGGTGTCCGCGGACGAGTTCCTGGTGCGGCTGCACGACGAGGAGGAACCGCGCCGGGCGGCGGCAGGCGGTGTGTGGGGACTGCAAGCGGCCGCCCTGGTGCGGGAACAGCGGCAGGAATGGGCCAGGTACGGCGAACTGCTGCGCGAGGGCCGCAGGGGCGGACTCGCACGGCTTCCCGAAACGGAACTCAGGACCTTCGGCCGCCTGTATCGCGGGATGACCGCGGACCTGGCGCGCGCCCGCACCTACGGCGCCCCCGCGTCGGTGCTGCGCAGCCTGGAACGCTGGGCCGGAGCCGGCCACAATCTCCTCTACCGGGTGACCGGGGAGTCCATCGTATCGGTGCGCCGCTGGATGACATCCGGTTTTCCGAAGGCGGTGAGGACGTACCACCGCCCCATCCTGCTTGCCGCCCTGCTGCTCTTCGGCCCCATGGGCATCTCGTACGGCCTCGTGCGATCGAATCCGGTCCTGGCCCGCTACATGACGTCGTCGGCGATGCTGGAGCGGGCGGAGTCGACCCCGGTGGGAGACATCGACGCCGAATACGTCGACATCCCGGGCACGCTCATGCCGCTGGCCTCCACGAGTCTCATCACCAACAACGTGCAGGTTGCCCTGCTGGCCTTCGCGGGCGGGGTTCTGGCGGGATCGCTGACCGTGCTGCTGCTGGTGTTCAACGGCGTGCACCTGGGCACCGTGCTGGGGCTGTACGCGAACGAGGGGCTGCTTGGGGTCATTCTCGCGTTCGTCTTCCCGCACGGCTTCATGGAGCTCACCGCCATCTGCCTGGCGGGCGGCGCCGGGCTCTGGCTCGGATCCGCGGTCCTGGCGCCGGGTCGCCGCACGCGCCGGGCGGCGCTGCAGGCGCGAGGCCGGGAAGCGCTCTCGCTCCTGGCGGGCGTGGTCGGACTGCTCGTGATCGCCGGGGTCGTCGAGGGCTTCTATTCCCCGTCGGGTCTGCCGGCGGCCGCGAAATTCGCGTTCGGCGGAGCGACCGCGGTCTTGCTGGCGGTCTACTTCGCGGTGGTCGGGCGGAAGGAGGCGAATCCGGCGTAGGGGACTCCCTACAGCAACCCCCGTTCCTTCACCTCCATGTACTTGTCGAGCGTGGCCGCGAGCGTCTCGGCGGGTGGGACATCGACCACGAGGATCCCGGAACGCCGCATGGCCTGGAGCGCCAGGGCACGCGCCTGCACCAGTTCGGCGGCGGCCGCCCGGCGGAAGGCGTCGCCATCGGTGCCGACCACCTGGCCGGCGGCTTTCTCCAGGCCCGGGTTGCCGATGGTCACGGCGAGCGGGAGGTGCGCGCGCGCGATCCGGCCCAGCGAGCGAACGAGGGCCCGCGACACGGTCTCGTCGATCACGTCGGAGAAGAGCACCACCAGCGAACGCTTGCTGAAGGTTCGCCCCAGCGTCGCCATGGCGAGGGGGTAGTTGGGCTCCACCAGGCGGGTTTCGACCCCGGTGAGCGTCTCTGCGAGCCGGGGAAGGTTCACCCGCCTCGGCGCCGACACGTGGCGGATGCGGTCGTCGAAGACCATCACACCGAGGCGATCCCCGTAGGCCTGCGCGCGGCTGGCCAGCAGCATGCTCGCGGCCAGCGCGATGTCGGCCCGCTCCCGGCCGAGGATGGTCTCGCGCATGTGACGGCCCGCGTCGATGGCGAGGACGAGATGCTGTCCGCGCTCCGCCTGGTAGTTGCGCACCAGGAAGTGTCGGCGCCGGGCGGAGGCCTTCCAGTCGATGGTGCGCGGATCGTCCCCCTTCACGTACTCTCGCAGGCTCTCGAATTCGGTGCCCTCCGCGCGCATGCGCGTGCGCCGGGGTCCCATCTCGTGGAGCGGACGGCGAAGGCTGTGCTTCCTGTCCCGCAGGAAGTCGCGGATGCCCGGCTGTACGCGCACCACGTCGGTGGCCGGAACCGTGACACGCGTCCACGCGAGTCCAAGCGGGCCCAGCGCGCGCAGGTGCATGTCGCCGAGTTCGAGGAAGCCGCGCGCACGTGGCCGGATCCGGTAGGATCGCGAAACCGACCCGCCGGGCGGCACTGCCAGTCGCACGCCCGCGTTCCAGTCGTCGTTGCTCCGCCGGGCGCCACGGCGCTCGAACCTCGCGTCGATGTCGTCGGTGAACATCACGCGGACGGCGCGCGGATGGGGGTTGGCGACCATGACGACCGCTTCCCCGAACGTGCCCAGGGAGGCCACCTCGGGAGCCCGCCGCCTCGCCTCGGGGGCCTGCGTCCGGCGCGCGTCCAGCAGGATCAGCCCGCCGATGACCAGATCGACCAGCAGTGCGACCGGAACCGATACCGCCAGCAGCGGCGAAGCCAGCGCGAGCAGCCAGAGGGCGCGCCGGCTCGGGACAGTGCGGATCATCGCCGCTCGAATGTCGGAGAGGGTTCGTCCACGGGCTGCTACCGTGGCGCTTCCAGCGTCTCGAGCAATGCCGCGACCTCATCGTCGGAGGATCGTCCCTCCACTTCCGCTTCGGGGGTGAGGACCACCCGGTGGCGGAGGACCGGGAAGGCCAGCGCCTTTACGTCGTCGGGAATGGCGAAGTCCCGGCCGTTGAGCCAGGCCTCGGCCTTGGCCGCCTGAAGCAGGGCTACGCCGGCGCGCGGGCTCGCCCCCAGCGCGAAGACCGATTCGCCGCGCGTCGCACGCACGATGTCGGTGATGTAGCGGCGGATGCGCTCGTCCACGTGCATACGGTTCACGGTGTTCCGCATCGCCAGCAGCTCCTCCCGCGACACCGGCTCGCCCAGCGGATAGGTGGCCTGGTCGTCGGCCCGGAAGCCGGCGTCGTGGCGGTCGAGGATGCGGCGCTCCGCCTCCTCCGGGGGATAGTCCACCGAGATCTTCATCAGGAAGCGGTCCACCTGCGCTTCCGGTAGCGGGTAAGTGCCCTCGTATTCGACCGGGTTCTGGGTGGCGAACACCGTGAAGGCCTCCGGAAGCGGACGCGTTACCCCGTCCACCGTGACCTGCCGCTCCTCCATCGACTCGAGCAGCGCGGCCTGGGTCTTGGCGGGCGCCCGGTTGATCTCGTCGGCCAGCAGCAGATCGGCGAAGACGGGCCCCGGCCGCCAGGTGAAGTCGCGTCCGGTGCCGTCCAGGACGTTCACTCCCGTGAGATCGGTGGGCATCAGGTCCGGGGTGAACTGCACCCGGCCGAAGTCCAGGCTCAGCCCGCCGGCGAGCGCGCGCACCGCCAGGGTCTTCGCCGTTCCCGGGACGCCTTCGACGAGCGCGTGTCCGCGGGCGAGCAGGGTGATCGTCATCTGCCTGAGCATGGTGGCCTGGCCGAGCACGATCTGGTCGAGGGCGGCGAGCAGGCGAAGCGCCGGATCCGGCGAATTCATGCGGAGGTCCTCCCTTGGGTGTGGTTGTCGATGCCCTGCGCGACCCGAACAAGGTCCAGAGGATCGGCCCCGAGACCCCGGCGGATGAGCCTGAGTGCCCGGGGCCGCGCGGTCCGCTTCTCCAGTCGCTCCAGCAGACGCTCGGCATCCCGCAGGTCATGGGGAGGCGGGAGATGGGCGGTGCGCGCAAGCCGTCCGAGCATCAGAGCCGCCGCGGTCTCCCGGGCCTGCGCGCTCTCGTACACCGCCGCCAGAGCCGTCACGTGTTCCAGCGCGGACCGCCCGGGGCCGCCGGCCGGAGCCAGCGGAGCGCCGAAGCGGAGTCCGGCGCAGAAGAACGCCAGAAGAACGACCACGCCCAGGTGGAGCGACGCCCTGCCGACGGGCGTGCCGACGAGGAAGTCCACGGTGGCGCGCGCGGGGGAGCGAGACGCCCCCAGTCCCTGGCTGAACTCGTCGAAGAAGACGGAATCCCCCGGGCTCGTCCAGGCGATGGCCGCGCGCACCGCCAAGACGGCCAGAGGCGCCTCGCCGGCGAAGCGATTGGACAGGGGAGCGGCGTCGGCGAAGCTGACGATGCGCCCCTCGAGCAGCGGAATCGAGACGGCGACCGCCCAGCGATGGCCGGCCGAGTCGGGGGCGGACAGGAGCAGGGGATGGTGGGGCACGGGATCGGGCCCCGGCGCTTCGTCCGCGTCCGCCTCGTCCTCTTCTTCGTTTTCCTCCGAGGCCGTGTCGGGCGCGATGGCGTAGCGCGCTGCGCGGGCCACCGGCAGCCCCTCGGCGAGGGGGTGCTCGCCGCTCCACAGCGGGCCGTCGTCGAGTTCCGCACCCGGCGACGTGCCCGGTCCCTCCGCGGACTCGCCGTCTTCCAGGAGCGTGCGCCGCACCAGCCCGAGCGAGTCCAGGATCGGCGACTCGCGCCGGGGAGCGTGGATCAGGGTGCCCCCGGCCCGCACCCACTCCAGCAACTCGTGGACCTCGCGCGGGCTCGGACGCCGCACGGGTTGCAGCATCACCAGGGTCCCGCGCAGGGGCCCGGCGTCGACGAGCGGCGTCGCCCGGATCGCCGTGGGGGTTCCCAGGCGCGCGATCGCGCGGTACAGCCCCGCAACCCCGTCGGGCGTGGTGCGCAGCGCGCTGCGGCGGACATCTCGGGCCGAGGAGCCCGAGGGACGGAGCGCGAACGCCGTCACCACGAGCAGCAGCGTGACAACCGCGATAGCGGCCAAGGCTCCCCATCCGGCACCAGGAGAAGCCGACCCTCGCGTCCGCCGGTCACCGCGGCCGCTCGTCCCGGCCCGCGGCCGAGCCTGTTCCGGGGTCACTTCTCCGCCTCGGGGGTCGCTTCGCACCCTGCCTGCCCGGCCAGCCGCTCGAGACCCCGGTAGCCGGCGGAAGTGGGGGTCTCATGGCCGAAGGCGAGCTCCTGGAAGGAGCGGATGAAGTTGGCAGTCCCGGCCTTCTCGCGCTCGTCGATCACGCCGCCCCCGGCTGCCTCCAACGCATACTCCCCGGGGGTCTTGGACGGATGAAAATCCACCGCGCCCCTGCGCTCCAGCGTGAGGACGACTCCCTGATACAGCGCCGTGGCGGCGTGCCGGTACTGCGCAGCGCGCGCTCTCTCGCCGGCGATGCGCAGCCAGTCCCGGGCGGTGCGGCGCTCGACCGGCACCCCTTCCGGATCACGCCGCGCCGACTGCGGACCCGTCTGCGGCAGCGAACGCAGCACGACAAAGGCTACGGCGCCCAGGCAGACGGCCGCGACGACTACGGTCAGCAGCTCGGCCTGTGATTCCGAAATGCCGGGGAAGATGCCGCGGACCCAGTCCAGGAACCGCACCCACAGCTCGGCCAGCACGCGACTCGACAGCCCACCTTCGAAGGCCTGGAATTCCGGTCCCGCCAGGATGTCTGCGAGGGCTCGCGACACCTGCCCGGCGGAAGGAAGCTGCTCCTGGGACACTCAACCCGCCATCGCGCGGGCTGCAGCCTCGAGATCCGTCCCTTCGCTCCGCGCCTTCAGGTCCGTGAAGAGCACCATGGCGCACGCCATCATCAGCGGAGTGGTCACCGACTGAAAGCCCAGTCCGACGATCTGGATCACCCAGAATCGAACCAGGCCGATGGTCTGGGCCGGGTTGGCCGCGAACAGGTCTCCCGCCGATCCCGCGAGCGCGTACGCGGCCACCCCGGGCATGACGCTGATGAACCAGGCGACCACGACGACGAAGAAGGTGCGCATGCGACTGCCCCGCACCAGCCCGAAGGATCGCCGGAGGCCCGCGAACGGTCCGCGCCCTTCGACCACGGTCGCGGGCACGAGCATGAAGACGTGCGTCGCCCACCAGCCGACGACTGCCACGGCCATCGCGAAAAACACGATCGTCGTGATAACGACGCCTGCGACAGAAGGAGCGCCCGTGGCAAGGGTGACGAGCGCCAGGATGGGAAAGGCGACCAGGAAGATCACGGCCGCCAGCAGCACTACGGCCAGAATGCCGGCGGCCACCAGCCGGGGAAGGGCGGCCAGCGCCCGTGCGTAGCTGCTCCCGATCGAGGCCGGCCGATCGCCCATCAGGTTGTCCATGGCCGCCGCGAGTGCCCCCCAGGTCAGCAGCGAGAACACCATGCCGACGGCCATGAGTCCGAAGAACGGCAGCACCGCGCCAGGGTCGGCCAGGATGGCCTCCGCATCGAGCTCGGACGCGGTCGGGATCACGGTCGCCACCATTGCCGGCACCAGACCGACGAGGGCGAGCGGCATGTAGAGCCGATAGTCGCGCCGGAAGAGTCCGAAGCCGAGGTCGAGCACCTCCCCGAAGTCCAAAAGCCGCAAGGGGATTGCCGACATCGATGTCTCCGGTCCGATCTCTTTCCGCTCCCGGGATGTGGCGCCCGGTCGGCGCAATCAAATGTATCCGCAAAGGGCAGGCAAGCGATCGCGCCTTCCCCTACCCCGGGCCCTGGCGGCCTCGTCCAGGGCGCGACGGCCGCTCCGAATCCGTGAAACGGCGCCGGGCCTCCCGAACGATCTCGGTGAATGCCGGGTCGCTCCGAAGGGGGTCCCAGGCCGGATCGGTGCGCAACATCATGAGCCGGCGGTCGGATGTTTCGAGCGCCTCCCGGAGCTGATCGAGGGCGCCGTCACTGTCACCGGCCCAGAGGCTCGCCTCGGCGAAAGAGGTGGGAGCAACCCGCCGGCCCTCGGCCTGGATGGCGTGCAGCCGGTCGAGCTGCCAGGACCAGTACCCGGCCGCGCCACCGGCCGCGACGGCCTGCTCGAGCTGGTCGACAGCCTCCGCGCCGGGAGCTTCCGGCCACCCATAGCTGCTCCAGCGGCGCATGATAGCGACCGCGGCCGCGACGTCGCCCGCGGACGCGTGCATGCGCGCCAGGGTCTCCCACACCGGGCCAACGTTGGGATGGTCGATCAGCAACGTCTCCAGCACCTCGATGGCCGAATCGATGCGCCCGTCCCCCGCCAGACGCCGGGCCACGAATACCTGGCGCCCGGCGTCGGTGCGCGCCGTCTGCAGGATGCGGCGGCTCACGGCGTCCTCCAGGCCGCGGCCGATCTCCGTCGTGGCCATGGCCCAGGTGGTATCCAGCTCGGCGAGTGGAACCCGGGGGGAACCGGCTCCGAGCTGAGCCGGGGCCGGAATCGCGAATCCTTCCGTGGGCGGCTCCCGGGGGAGGCTCCGTTCGAGGAAGTCGACCACTTCCCGTGCTTCGGCGGAACCCGGATCGAGCGCCAGGGCGCGTGTGGCTTCCTCGCTTGCCCGTCCCACCTCCCCGGCATCCAGGAAGCCGTCTTCGATGGCGGCCAGGAAGCGCGCTCCGGCCAGACCCGCGAGGGCTGGAGCGAATCCCGAGTCGCCGCGCAGCGCCTCCTGGAAGTATTCCACCGCCCGGCGGAACCCGTCCGCCGTGCCAAGCCCGTACTCGTACCGTCCCCTCAGATAGGCCTCCTGCGCTGCCGGATCGCCGCTCGGCCCGCTGGTCGCGACCAGCGTGACCTCCCCCTGCTGCCCGGGCCTCCCCGGAATCCCGGCTGTCACCGCCATCGCCACTTCGCTCTGAAGCGCGAGCACGTCGGTCATTTCGCGGTCGAACCGAAAGGTCTCGATGTGGGAGTCGCTCGCGGCGTGAATGAGCTGAAGTGTGATGCGCACCTGGTCGCCCGCGCGGGTCACCGACCCCTCCACCAGCGCGTCGACTCCAAGTTCGCGTCCGATGACCGGAGCGGAGGTGGTCGTGCCCTGGTACTGCATGACCGAGGTTCGGGACGCCACTCGCAGCCACTCGAGTTGGCCGAGGCTCGCGGTCAGCTCCTCCTGCAGACCCGCGACGAAATAGGCCTCGCTCGCGTCCGGGGAGAAGTCCTCCAGCGGAAGCACGGCGATCGACGTGATCGGCTGGTCGGGATCGTAGACCTCCAGCGCGATCGTCTCCCGCTCGTCCCCGGGCGTGAAGGCCCCTCTCGACGAAAGCCAGCCCGCCAGCCCGCCGGCAATCCCTATGGTGAGCACGAAGAACGCCACGCGCGGCAGCATGCCCTGGGCCGGGCTGTCGGGGGTCCGCCGGATCCCGTCCCTGGTGCGTTCGTAGACCCAGGCCAGCGCGACGCCCGGCGGAAAACCGAGCACGACGAGCACTACCAGAATGCGCAACCCGGTGTCGCCCATGCCGAACGCCGGAAGGACGATCTCGCCCAGCTGCAGGAGCACAAAGGCGACGGCGCAGTAGCCCAGGGCGAAGCGCACAACCCGCCTGCGCCGCAACTCGGCGATCAGGTCGGCGAGGGCGAATCGGCGTTCAGGCAGGTTCATGCGGCGTCTGGGTCGCGAAAGAGGTGTAGCGCCGACCCTTTAAAGACACGTCCCTTCGCACGCACGCTGAATCGGTATCTCCCGGGAACCGGGAACACCACGTTTTCCACGGGCATGATCAGGCAGGTGCGGGCAGGCGGCCGATCGGAAGCGCGCTGGTCGACCTGGGTCTCGCCCTCGACCGTCAGGCACGGCTTCTTCGACGGATCGAGCAGGTCCACCCGAAAACGATAGCTGCCGTCGTCGCTCCGGTCCCACTCGATGCCCGCCACGATCACCATGCGGCTCTGGACCGCCGGAAACCCGGGCGCGAACAGGTCGTTGAAGGCGCCCTGGACGTCGATCCGGGTTCCGGAGGAAGCCTGCTGCGCCGAGTCGCAGGCCAGCGAAAGGTAGAGTTCCATACCGCCTACGCCCCCGCGCCCGATGATCGATCCGCGGCGTCGCCGGGAGGTCCCCAGCCACCGCCGCCAGGCGACCGGATGCTGATGATGTCCCCCGCCTTCACCTCGAACGAGGTCTTCCCCGGCAGGATCCGCTCCTCGTCCCCGGAAATCAGCGTGTTCACCCCGGGCGCCCCGTCCTCCCCGCCCCGCGCCCCCGCCGGACCGCGCGTGCGCCGTTCACAAAGGAGCGTCGAGCCCCCGTTCACGAGCATCATGATGTCGCGGCGCAGGCCGTCTCCCCCGCGGAACCGCCCCCGCCCGCCGCTGCCGCGGCGGAGCGAATAGCGCGTCACCCGGAAGGGATAGGCGTGCTCCAGCGCCTCCACGGGCGTGTTGAGCGAGTTGGACATGTGGCAGTGAACCCCCGAGAGCCCGGGACGGCCCGGCCCGGCCCCCATCCCGCCCCCCACCGTCTCGTAGTACGCGAAGCTCTCGCCGCGAAGGTCGATTCCGCCCATGGTGGTGTTGTTCATGGTCCCCTGGCTGAGCGCGGGCACGAGATCGGGCAGCGCCTCCGCGAAGGCGCGCAGCAGCGTATCTGTGATCCGCTGGCTGGCCTCCACGTTGCCCGCGGCCACGCTGGCCGGGAGACGGGCGTTCACCAGCGAGCCGGGCGGAAGGCGCTGCTCCACGCAGGTCATCGACCCGCCCCCCGCGGGCAGTTCCTCGCCCAGCAGCCCCTCCACCACGCAGCGCACCACGTAGCGCACGGCGGAGGAAGTGATGGCCGCCACCGCGTTGATCCCGCCCTCCGTCTGGGGCGAGGTGCCCGCGAAGTCGATCACCAGCCCGCCCGGCGACACCTCGATCGCCACCCGGATGGGCACCGGACCGTGTCCGAACCCGTCGTCGTCCATGAAGTCCTCCGCCTCGAAGCGCCCCGCGGGCATGCGCCGGATGCCGGTGAGGAGGAGGCGGTCGGCGTAGGCGACGAGCTCGTACATGGCGGCCAGCACCGCCCCGCTGCCCCGCCGTTCCACCAGGTCGAGCAGCCGCACCTGTCCTGCGTATAGCGCCGCGATCTGCGCCTGCAGGTCGCCCGCGCGCTCGGCGGGGGTGCGCACGTTGGCCATGATGGTGTCCCACAGCCCCTGCCGCCGCTTCCCGCGCACGAAGAGCCGCACGGGAGGGATGCGCAGCCCCTCCTGGTAGATCTCCCGGGCCAGCGGCATCGACCCCGGCGTCATCCCGCCCACATCGGAGTGGTGCGCCCGCGAGGCGACGTAGCCCAGCAGCACGCCGTCGGGCCGCGAATACACGGGCGCGATGAGCGTGATGTCGGGGAGATGGGTCCCGCCCCTGAAGGGATCGTTCAGGCACGCGATGTCGCCGTCCTCGAGGGTGCCCAGCTCCGCGAGGGCGGCCTCCACGCTCATCGGCATGGCGCCGAGATGGACCGGCATGTGGTCTCCGAGCGCGACCGCGCTGCCGTCCGGCGTGAAGAGCGCACACGAATAGTCGCGGCGCTCCTTGATGTTGGGAGAGAAGGAGGAACGCCGCAGCGCGGCTCCCATCTCCTCCGCGAGCGCGGCGAACAGTTGCCGGAAGATCTCGAGCGTCACCGCGTCCGGGCGGACGCCGGAGGTCCCGCCCGGATTTGCACCGCTCGCCGTCAAAGAGTAACCTTGCTGGGCTTTTCCGCCGGATTTTGGGTCGGCGATGTCGTCATGCATGGTAAAAGGAGGTGAAATTGTCGGATTCGAAGCTCCTGGATCGAGCCAGGGATGAGCTTTTCAGTCACATCAACCGATGTGGCGTGGTCGACGCCAGTGAGGCCGACCAGACCGAGTGGATGAACGATACCATCGACTATCTCGGGGAACGCTATCCGACTCTCGCGGCGCACCAGCTACGCTTTCTGCATGCCGTCGGCATGCGCTTCTGCCAGCCCGCCATAGCCCGCGGCGCCGCCACCATCACCACTGGCGGCAACTCCGACGCTCCCGCCGGCCAGGAGTAGTCCGGGCGCCCGAGAATACCGCAGCCCGGCACACCGGCGCAAATCCGTGCCGGTTCTCATTCAACCCGCACAATTCTGCCGCGCGCCGCTCCGTCGGACACCGCCGGAGTCTGGTTGCCGTATGGGCCCCGGGTTAGATTTGGGCGCGCTCGCGCCTGCGAGACCCTGGTCCGACCCGGCCATCCTGCGGGCACCCCGGAAGCGCCCCACATCTCCATCGGGAGGATGCGGATGATGCAAGAGCGGTTCCTGAGCTCTGAAGAATACGATGAGGAAGCATACAAGCTCTACGATGAAGGCGATTACGAAGGGGCCCTCGAGATGTTGAAGGAGGGCCTTTCCTTATATCCCAATGCCGTGGAACTGTACGTCGGCATGGGATACGCGCGGCTCGCGCGCGAGGAGTATGCGTGGGCCCGCGAGAGCTTCCAGCATGCGCTCATCCTGGATCCCGATCACGAGGACGCCCTGGTGGGAATGGGAGAGCTGCTCCTCCGGTTCGGAAAGAAGGACAGTGCGCTCAGGCTCTTCAGGAAGGTGGAGGCTCTGGGCTACGACGCGGACATGGACCTCATGCTGACGATGGGCCGGGCTCTGTACGGTGCGGGTCTGTACGTGGAGGCGCGCGACGCGTTTGCCAGACTGGTGGCATCGAGGCCGGACTCGGCCGAGGCGGTTGCGGCGCTCGGATACGCGCTCCAGCGCACCGGAAACGAGCTTGAGGCGACCCGCCACATCCGGCGCGCGCTGCGGCTCGCCCCGGAACTGCATGAGGCCCGCATCTTCCTGGGTCATGTGCTGTATGACCGCGCCGACCGGGAAGGAGCGGTGCGCGAGTTCGAACAGGTGCCCCCCTCCGAGCACTGGGACTCGCGGGCGGTATGGCGGGTGATCGAGTTGAACGCTTCCCTGAGGGGCGTCCCGGTGGACGATGCGCGCATGGAGCCCTGGCAGGCCCGGCTGCGGGAGCTGGAAAGCCTTTCGGATCCGCTCGACCGCCTGCTGGCCGAGGTGGAGGCGCAGGCCTCCGGCATCGTCGAGTCCGTGACCGACCACCAGCAACTGGAGCTGTTCGAGAACGCGCCGCTCGAGAATCGCGAGGCGCACCACCTCCGTACCCGCGAGGGCCGGCCCTTCCGGGGGACGTGGCACGAGATCGTACGCCAGATGCGTGATGACGCGGGATTCTCGCACGAGACCGTTTCCCACTACATGAGGCGGTTGTCCGAGCGCTGGCGGGAGCAGTTCGGCCTCCAAATCCCGATCGTGGATCCGGAGAGTTTTCTGACGGCGGCGCTCCGGGCCGGGCTGGTACAGCGCGTCGACGATGGTCCCGCTCCCGCCGGATGACCCCCTCGACGACCGCCCCCGATCACCCCGTGACCGCCTCCGATCTCCCCGGCCGCCTGTTCGCCGCCCTCGTGCGCGAGATTCGGACACAGTGGCCGGAGTACCTCCAATCGCGCTTCACGGTCGCCGAGATCTACCAGAACCTCATTCCCTGGCGTAGCCACCGGAACGCCATGGACATCGCCACCAGCGCCGAGTACGAGCAGGCGCTGCTTCGCCTGTTGGCGGGCGAGGGCGACTACCTGGCGCTGGAGTCGCAGGCCGCACGGCAAGAGATCCAGGCCGAACTGGAGGCCCGCTTTCCCAACACGGGGCTGTATCGCGATTTCGCCGCGGTGGGGGTTCGTCTCAACCCGGCCCGGCTGCCGGCGCGCGATGATGGCCCCGGGCGCACCGAGGCGTCCGCTTCGAACGTCCCGGATCAGGACACGCTCGGGGTGGCGGAGCGGGAGCCGGACGCGGCGCCCGGGATCACCGCACCCGCGGCAGCCCCGGCGCAGGCCGATGACGGAGCAGCGGTGGGGAAGGTGTGTTCGGGATGCGACCGGCAACTGCCGGACATCGAGGGGGTGCGCTTCTGTCCGTTCTGCGGCCAGGACGCCCGCATCATCGCATGTCCCGCATGCGGGATGAGGGTGGAGGCCGAATGGTCCTACTGCGTCGGATGCGGGAGGCGCGCCCGGCGTGCGTAAGGCTGCGGGCGGGGCGGCGCGGGTTGCGGTCATTCCCGGAGACGGCATCGGGGTTGACGTCACCCGTGAGGCGGTACGCTGTTTTCGGGCGGCGGCCGATCTGCACGGCGCCGCGGTCGACTTCGTCCACTGGGACCTGGGGGCCGAGCGCTACCTGCGCGACGGCGTGACCGTCACCGACGACGAAATCCGCCGCCTCGCGGACAACTACGACGCCATCTTCCTGGGCGCGCTGGGAGATCCCCGGGTGCCCGACAACCGCCACATCCGCGACATCCTCCTGGGACTCCGGTTTCGCCTCGACCTCTACGTCAATTTCCGGCCGTGCGAGCTGCTCGATCCCCGTTACTGCCCGCTGAGCGAGGTTCCCGCCGGCGGGATCCACATCGACATCTTCCGCGAGAGTACGGAAGGCGCCTACGTGAACATGGGCGGGCACTTCAAGAAGGGCACTCCCGATGAGATCGCGATCCAGGAGGATGTGAATACGCGCAAGGGGGTGGAGCGCCTGGTGCGGGCCGCCTTCGAGTACGCGCGCGCCGAGGGGAGCCGTCGGGTGACGATGGTCGACAAGGCCAACGCCCTCCCCGCCGCGGGCGCCCTCTGGCGCCGGACGTATGACGACGTGCGCGCCGAGTACGGCGAGATCGAGAGCGATGTCATGCTGGTGGACGCCATGGCCATGGATCTGGTGCGCCGCCCGGGGCGCTACTCCGTGCTGGTCACGTCGAACTTGTTCGGAGACATCATCAGCGATCTGGCCGCGGAAGTGACCGGGGGGCTCGGTCTGGCGCCCTCGGGAACGCTGCACCCTGGGCGTCATGCCCTGTTCGAGCCCGTTCACGGCTCGGCTCCGGACATCGCCGGCACCGGGCGGGCCAACCCGATCGCCGCTGTCCGCTCGGCGGCGCTCATGGCCCGCCACCTGGGCCACGACGCGGTCGCCGGAGACATCGACCGTGCGGTCCGGCTCGCCCTCGCCGCCGGCCAGGTCACCCCCGATCTCGGTGGCACCCTGACGACCGCGGCGGCCGGGGAAGCCATATGTGACCGGCTGAGCGGGCCATAGGGCAAGCCCGCGGCCAATGGCCCCCTCCCTCGGGGCGCGACCACAACCAGTTGATGCAAGGGAGACTGCACATGACCGATCGAGAGAGCCGCACATGACCGGAAGCGCGAGAGAAATCGTATTCCTTTCCGGAAAGCGGACCGGCTTCGGGGCGTTCGGCGGATCGCTCAAGCATCTGTCGGCCACCCAACTGGGCGTCGTGTCGGGCAGGGCCGCGGTAGAGGCCGCCGGCCTCACGCCCGACCGGCTCGACCATGTCGTCTATGGGAATGCGCTCCAGACGTCGGGCGACGCCATCTACCTGGCCCGTCACGTCGGGCTGGGGGTGGGCACGCCCGACCGCGTTCCCGCCCTGACCGTCAACCGGCTGTGCGGTTCGGGCTTCCAGGCGATCGCCAGCGGGGCCCACGAGATCCTCCACGGCGGCGCCCGGGCGGTGCTCTGCGGCGGGACCGAGTCGATGAGCCAGGCGCCCCACGTGGTGCGCGGCGCCCGCTGGGGCAACCTGCGCCTGGGGGATCCCGGCCGCTACTTCGAAGACCTGCTCTGGACCGCCCTCGAGGACACCAGTTGCGGCCTCACCATGGCGCAGACCGCCGAAGAACTCGGTGACCGGTACGAGGTGACGCGCGAGTACTCCGACGAGGTGGCGCACCGCAGCCATGTGCGCGCCCGGGCCGCCTGGACCGAAGGCCGCTTCGCCGACGAGGTCGTCCCCGTCACCATCCGCACCCGCAAGGGCGAGAAGGAGTTCGCCGCCGACGAGCACATCCGCCCCGACGTCTCGCTGGAGGGGCTGGCCCGGTTGCGGCCGTACTTCCGCAAGGGCGGTTTCGTCACGGCCGGGAACGCGAGCGGCATCGGCGACGGATCGGCCAGCACCGTCATCGCCGACGCCGAATGGGCCGCCGGCGAGGGACTCTCGCCCATCGGCCGCCTGGTCTCGTGGGCGTTCGTGGGCGTGGAGCCGAGGATCATGGGCATCGGACCCGCTCCGGCCGCCCGCGCCGCCCTCGAAAGGGCGGGCCTCGCGCTCGACGACATGGAACTGGTCGAGGTCAACGAGGCGTTCGCGCCGCAGTACGCATCCGTCGAGCGGGACCTGGGGCTCGACCCGGCACGCACCAACGTCAATGGCGGGGCCATCGCCATCACGCATCCTCTGGCGGCCTCGGGAACCCGCATCACCATCCACCTGCTTCACGAACTGAGGAGGCGCGGCGCGCGCTACGGGCTGGGGTCCGCGTGCATCGGGGGCGGCCAGGGCGGGGCCGTGGTCGTGGAAGCCTTCTCCTGAGGAGGAAGACATGAACGTTCAGCGAGTAGGGGTCGCCGGTTGCGGCCTCATGGGGAGCGGCATCGCCGAGGTTGCGGCCAGGGCCGGATTCGACGTCCTGGTGAGCGAAGTCGACGAAGGCGCGCTCGAAGGCGGAAAGAGCCGGATCGTCAAGTCGATGGGCCGGGCGGTGGAGAAGGAAAAGCTGTCCCCCGAAGCGCGTGACGAGGCATGGGGCCGGGTGTCCTTCACGACGTCGCTCGCGGACATGGCCGACCGGGATCTCGTGATCGAGGCGATCGTCGAGGATCTGGCGGTAAAGTCGGAGCTGATGGGTGCCCTGGACGAGATCACCGGTCCGGAGACGATCTTCGCGTCCAACACCAGCTCGCTCACGATCACCGAAATCGCTGCTGCCACCGGTCGCCCCGACCGGGTGGTCGGACTCCATTTCTTCAATCCGGTGCCGGTGATGAAGCTGGTGGAAGTGGTCCGCACCATCGCGACCGACGAGAAGGTCTTCGACGCCGCCTACCGGTTCGCGCGCGACCTGGGCAAAGAGCCCATCAAGGCGAAGGACAACTCCGGTTTCGTCGTCAATCTGCTGCTCGTGCCCTACATGCTCGACGCCGTTCGCCAACTGGAGCGGGGGGTGGCGTCGGTCGAGGACATCGACCGCGGGATGATGCTGGGAACCGGTTACCCGATGGGCCCGTTTCTCCTCTGCGATTTCGTCGGCGTCGACACGACGTACCGCATCGCGGAAATCATGTTCGAGGAGTACCGGGAATCGAGATACGCCCCGCCGCCGCTTCTCAAGCGGCTTGTGGCCCTGGGCAGATTCGGGCGCAAGACCGGGAAGGGATTCTACGACTGGAGCGCGAAGCCGCCGCGTCCTCTACCGCTGTAGCCGGCTAAACTGCAGGAGCCCGTCCCGGGGCAGGGAGCGGGCCGTAGTCGGGCGGGCGCGTCTCTCAGCGGCGGGAGGAGGTTCGCCTCTGACGCCGCCGTTCGCGGCGGATTGCGGCTTCCCTCTTCCGCTTGCGTTGCGCGCTCGGCTTCTCGTAGAAGCGCCGTTTGCGCAGCTCGGAGTAGAGCCCGGATCGCTGTACCTTGCGCTTGAAGCGTCGAAGCGCCCGCTCCAGATTCTCGCCTTCCTGAATCACGACTTCCAAACAGAGCCTTCCTTTCGCTGTAGCCTGTTCCCCTGAGACACCGCGAGCGACGCCCTCGGGTCCGGGCAGGCAATCTAGTCGATTACCGGCCTTCCCGGAATCCCCCGTTCGCTCTCGTCCCGGAGCGCGGAGCAGGCGATCCGCCCGGTTCGGGCGGCCGGCTGGCGGGGTCAGGGCCCACATTGGCTTCGGCCGGGCATGGAGGAGTGCAGAGCCGGTTTTTTGCAAAACATTTGTATCGGAAGGATCCCCGGGACGTCACGGGCGCGTAGGTGGAAAACGAGCGTGGGCAGCAACTTATGGAGGCCATGAAGCTGCCCTGGAAGGGTTCGCGCAGTGCTCGGGAACAAGTGAATTATCGTTTTTGTCCATATCATGTAACTCAATGATACACAAATAGTTATGAGATTTCACCCGTTCGCTTTCGATTCGTTTCGATACCCTTGCGCACCCGGGTCCGACCTCTTACCATCCGTGCCTTGAAGGATGATCGCCAAGTGCCGGGTCCGGCCCCATCACGGGGTCTTGAGGCCCGCGCGCGGGAAGTGGAATCAGATCCAGCTTTCGTTTCACATCGTCCAGGGGAGCGAGCCGACAAGATGTGGGAAACCCGATTTGTGAACCTCAACGTTCGTCTGCCGCGCGACGTCGCCAGGAAGGCCGAAGCGGTTCAGGAATCGGACCCGGAGTTTCTCAGCCGCGTCCTCATCGGGGGACTTACCCGCCGCAGCATCTACGAGCACCTGAAGGAGCACGAGGAGTCTCTCACCCCCTGCACCGGCGAAGCCCGCTAGACGCAGGCTCGCCCAATACCCGGCATGGCATTGTTGAACCGGTTCCAGTAGAATACACCCGCCTGAAAGAGATCTCCTGATCGGGGCCCTTTCAGTTCAACGTCCGACGCACACGGGTTGCGGGGGACAATACGGGAGGAGACGTGGCGGGTACTGATGGGCCGGGCGGAACCGGGGCCCACTCCTCACAGGACGCGCAGGACCGCGCGTCGCTCGCTGTCTTGCGCGCGAAGCATCGTGACTACTGTTCCGCGCGTGTATTCCGGATCATCCAGCGCATGTCCCCGGACGAGATGTTCGTCTTCGTCAAGGATCTGGTCCGGGATTCCGGGGAACCCGGAGAACTCTCCTACGACGAGATGGTTCGCCTGGCCACGACCAGGATCTACGCGGAGGAAGAACTGCCTTCCTTCGAGGACTGGGTCGAGCAATACAGGGACAACCCCGAACACTTCGAAGCCGTGCTGCTCGATCTGTGGCGTTCGGAGGAGCGCAGGTAACCGCCGCCGCGCTGACGGCGGGCGGTCCGCTCGCGGTTAGAAGGGCAGATCGTCGTCGGGCTCCTGCATCCGTCCGCCGGGTCTGGCCGCATCCGCGCCCGACCGCTGCGGGCGGCTTCCCGCGTCGCCCATCTCGGGGGTCCTGCCGCCCGACCCGAGCATGATCATTTCCCGCACGATGATGTCGGTCCAGTAGCGCGTCTCTCCCTGCGGGGTCTGGGTCTGCGAGTACTCGATCCGGCCTTCGACGTACAGGCGGTCTCCCTTCTTCACCCACTGCTCGACGACGTCGGAAAGCCGTCCGAAGAAGGTGAGACGGTGCCACTGCGTGCGCTCCTGCTGGCGCCCCGAGCGGTCATTGAAGGTCTCGTTGGTGGCGACGGAGAACTTCGCCACCTTGGTGCCGGAAGGCGTCATGCGGATGTCGGGATCCGAGCCGACGTTGCCGATGAGGGTGACCTTGTTCAGCGAGCGGCTCATGGGCAAGCCTCCCTGGGCTCTGTTGGGGTGTGCAAGGGGCGAAGTGTAACGTAACCGGGCCGGGGTGGCCATGCCGCTGAGAGGCGGTGGCGAGCCGCGGACGGCTGGCGCCGGGAAGCTCCCGGGCGGTAGTATTCGTGCCGATTCGACGGAACCTCTTCCGATCCCTTCGACACCTCTTCCCAGCGGATTATCGGCCATGCCGGAACGGCAATACGTGCGTCTCGAGCGGGACCAGGAGATCGCGATCGTAACCATCGACCGCAGGCGAAAGCTGAATGCCCTCAACCCCCGGGTGGTGACCGAGATCGGGGATGCGTTCGAAGCGTTGCGCGAGGACGACGGCGTGCGCGGCGTCGTCCTGACGGGCGCGGGCGGGAAGGCCTTCGTGGCGGGGGCGGACATCGGGGTGCTTGCGGAGATGACGCCTCTTTCCGCCGTGGAGGTGAGTCGCCGGGGGCAGGAAGTCCTGGCGCTCATCGAGCGCTTCCCGAAGCCGGTGATGGCGGCGGTCGGGGGCTTCGCCCTCGGCGGAGGATGCGAGCTGGCGATGGCCTGCCACCTGCGCATCGCATCGTCCAATGCTCGCTTCGGGCTTCCGGAGGTCACGCTGGGCATCGTCCCGGGATACGGCGGCACCATTCGCCTCGCGCGCATTGTCGGGCTGGGGCGCGCGCTGGAGATGACGCTCACGGGCGACATGATCGACGCTGCCACGGCGGAGCGCTTCGGGCTGGTCTCGCGGGTGGTCGAGCGGGCGGAGCTGCTGGATGCCGCGGTCGAGTTGATGCGCAGGATCACGAAGAACGCGCCGGTCGCGCTCCGCTTCGCCCTCGAGTCCATCTACTCCGCGCTCGACAGCGCCGAGGCGGATGCGCACGCCTTCGAGTCCTCGCTCTTCGGCGTGCTGGCGGCCACCGGGGACATGCGCGAGGGAATGGACGCGTTTCTGGAGCGGCGAGAGGCGAACTTCCAAGGACGTTGACGCGCGGTGCGCCTGAGCTGGATTTCCCTGCATCACTTTCGCAATCTCGGCGAGCAGGAACTGGAGTTTCCGCCCGAGGGCGTCGCCATCGTAGGCCCCAACGCGCACGGCAAGACCAACCTGCTGGAGGCCATCTACTATCTGGAGACGTTCCGGTCGTTCCGCGCGGCGAAGGACGAGCAGCTGACGGCCTTCGGGCAGCCGGTCTTCCGTCTGGCCGGCCGCTTTGCGGGGGAGGGCGGGCAGGTGGAGGTGACCGCAGCCTTCCAGCGCGTCGGACCGCGCAAGAAGGTGACCGTCGACGGACACGAGCCCGACCGTCTGGGCGACGCCCTGGGACGCACGGCCGCCGTCGTCTTCGCTCCCTCGGACGTGAAGGTGGTGGTCGGGGGACCCGCCGAACGGCGCAGATTCCTCGACATCGTGCTCTCGCTGGCGTCGCCGGGCTACCTGCGGGCGCTTCAGCAGTACCGTCTCGTGCTCGCCCAGCGCAACGCGGCCCTCAGGGCGCGAAGCGACCGCGCCGCCGTGGCCGCCTGGGACGACCCGCTCACGTCGCTCGGCGCGAGGGTCATGGGCGCACGGCGCGACTGGATCGCGGGCTCGGCGGAGACATTCCGCGCCCTGTACCGCGAGATCTCCGGTGGGAGGTCCGCGCACATGTCCTACCAGCCCTCCGTAGCCGACACGGTGGAGGCGGAGGCCGGAGATCTGCCGGAGCGATTCGCGCGGGCCCTTGAGCGTTCGCGTGGCCGCGAGAGGAGGCTGGCGACCACGGTGGTCGGACCGCACCGCGACGAGATGGGGATCAGCCTCGCGGCCGAATCGGGGGACCTCGATCTCCGCACCTTCGGCTCCGGCGGCCAGCAGCGCACCGGAGCCCTTTCCCTTCGCCTCACCGAGGCCGCCACCGTGCACGAGGTGCGCGGGAAGACACCCATCCTCCTCCTGGACGACGTGTTCTCGGAATTGGATGAGGGCCGGTCGCGGCGCATCCTGGACCTCATCGAAGGAAACCTGCGCCATCAGGTGATTCTCACCGCGCCCAGGGAGGCCGATGTCCAGGTGCGGCGTGAATCGATCCCGCGCTGGCGCGTCGAGAACGGGGTTTTCAGCACGTGAGCGAGACCCGCGAAGAGATCGCGCGCATCCTGGCCGGCCGAAGCCGCGCGCCCGGTCCGGGCGGCGAACGGGGGGGAGCCGCCGGGGGCGTGCCGGGCTCGTCGAAGCCGGGCGTGTACCGGGCGGAGGCCGCCGGGTCCACGCCGCGGGGTCCGGAGAAAGTCGGAGACGTTCTCGAGCGCGTGCTCCGGCGCCGGGGGCTCGCCAGAGAGATGGCGTATCAGAAGCTGCTGGAGGACTGGCCCCGGCTGGTGGGTGCGGGGCTGGCGCGCGTGACCCGGGCGCGCTCGGTCAGGGACGGCGTGCTGGTCGTGGAAGTGCCATCCTCGGCGTGGGCCATGGAGCTCAACCTGCGCAGACGGCAGATCATGGCGCGCCTGAACGCGGGCCGGAGCGTTCGCATAAAGCGCGTGATGTTCGTGCTCTCCGCCGGTGATGACGAGGCAGGTGGATGGTGAAGCGGGGATTCTTCCGGCGCGGCGCGCGATGGCTCCTGGTCGCGGCGGGGGTCTACGTCGCGGCCGTGTATGCCGACGCGCGCGTGGACTGGGTGGCGATGGAGGAGGGGAGCATGCACCCCACCCCGCCCCCCTCCCCGTCGACCCGGGTGGCCGGCGCGATCCACGTGCACACGCGCCGCTCGCACGACGCGATCGGGAGCGAAGCCGAGCTGGCGCGCGCGGCGCAAGCGGCCGGGCTGGACTTCGTCTTTCTCGCCGACCACAGGGACGCCGGCTCGCCCGCGGCCGAGTGGGAGCGCACCGCCGCGTGGGAGGAGGGCGTGCTGCTGGTCCGCGGCCAGGAGATCCGCGTGGAAGGGGTCGGCAAGGTGCTGGTCGACCGTCTGGACACGGCCGTGGTGTCCTGGGCGGGCGGGATGGAGAGCTTCCTCGCCCGGGCGGAGCGCGATTCGGCCTTCACGGTGGTGGCGCACCCGCGCGGCCGGCCCGGGGACGCGTGGCGCCCGTCCGGCGCGCCCGGCATGGCAGCCTGGGAGGCGTTCGACTTCGCGGACGTGGCGCGGCGCCGGCTGGCCAGCCCGAGCGTGGTCTACCACCTGGTGGCGCTCGTGGGCGGGGAGCTCACGGGCCGCGCCGAGCACAACTGGCTGCGGCTCTACCGGGACGGGTTCCGCAGCCCCGGCGTGGCAGCCTTCGATTCCCTGTGGGCGGGCGGCCGACAGGGGCGGGCGGCTGCGCCGGGTCGGCCCGGTCCCACCGCGCTCGACCATCCCGGCCCCACCGCGGTCGGGGGGCTCGACATGCATCCCAAGGCGCGGCTCCCGGGGGGGAGACTCTTCCCGGACTACGCATCCTCGCTGCGCACCATGATCAACCACGTCGCGCTCGACGCGCCGCCGGGTCCCGACCCCGTGGCGGCCGCCCGGTCGCTGGGGGCGGCGATCCGGCGGGGCGACGTGTTCGTGTCGTTCGGCGACACGGAGGGGGCGCGCGGGTTCCGGGTGGGCATGGCCGCGCCCGCCCACGTCCCTCCCGGCGGAGCGACCCGCATGACCGCGGACCTCCGGCTGGAGGCCGGCTTCGCGACCGATCCGGGACGGGTCGCCTATCGGGTCGTGCGCGACGGGCGGGAGGTGGGGTGGTGGCGGGGCCCCGGCCTGTCCCGGGCGGTGGACGGCCCCGGAGCCTACCGGGTCGAGCTCTACAGGTACTCGGCCCGCGTGGGCCGGCTGGTGTGGAACCTGCGCCCCTGGATCTTCGTCAATCCGGTGCTTGTGCGGCCATCGTCCGGAGGCGGCTGACCGCGACCAGTCGATGCGGCCGCCGTTGCCGGTCCCCGCGGTCCCCGCTCGCCCTGCGGAGAGCACATGGCCGCAATGCTCCGGCGCCGCCCCTCACGGCCCCTCCGGACATGGCCGAAAACGCCGAAAAATGCTAGATTACAACGTCTTGAAGGCCGTCACCTGCGGTAGTCCGCCGCGCCCCGCATTACCCCCTCCGAAAGGCACCGTATGACCGAGGAAAACGCGACGAACAACACCGAGTACACGGCCAGACAAATCCAGGTATTGAAGGGGCTGTCGGCCGTTCGCAAGCGGCCCGGCATGTACATCGGATCGACTTCGTCGCGGGGCCTTCACCATCTCGTCTACGAAGTCGTGGACAACTCCATCGACGAAGCGATGGCGGGGTTCTGCACGCGCGTCGATGTCCGCATCCATGCCGACAATTCGGTGACCGTCATCGACGACGGGCGTGGCATCCCGGTCGACATCCACCCGGTTGAGGGCGTGCCCGGCGTCGAGCTGGCCATGACCACGCTTCACGCGGGCGGGAAGTTCGACAAGGACACCTACAAGGTCTCCGGCGGACTCCACGGGGTTGGCGTCAGCGTCGTCAACGCCCTCTCCGAGCAGCTCGATGTCGAGGTCAAGCGGGACGGCAAGCTTTATCGGCAGAGCTTCGCACGCGGCGAGAAGCAGACCGACCTGGAGGTCATCGGTCGGGCGGAGGGAAGCGGCACACGCGTCACCTTCAAGCCCGATCCCGAGGTCCTCACCGAGCTCCGCTTCAACTTCGACACCCTGTCGGGGCGTCTGCGCGAGATGGCCTTCCTCAACCGCGGGCTGCGCATCAGCCTGCGCGACGAGCGGGACGCTCTCCCCGAGGAGGAGGTCTACCAGTACGAAGGCGGCCTGGTCGAGTACGTGGCCTTCCTGCGCGGATCGCGCCAGCCGGTGCATCCCGAGGTGTGCTCGTTCGAGGTGAGCCGCGAGGAGGCCGAGATCGAGCTGGCCCTCCAGTACGACTCCGGGTTCTCGGAGAACACGCACACCTTCGTGAACAACATCAACACGCACGAAGGCGGCACCCACCTCACCGGCCTCAAGGCTGCGCTCACCCGCACCATCAACGACTACGCGCGCCGCAACAAACTCTTCAAGAAGGCCGACGAGAGCCTCTCCGGCGACGATGTGCGAGAAGGGCTCACCTGCGTCCTCAGCGTCAAGGTGCGCGAGCCCCAGTTCGAGGGCCAGACCAAGACCAAGCTCGGCAACTCCGAGGTGCGCGGCGCCGTCGAGATGACCGTCAACGAGCACCTGCAGATCTTCCTGGAGGAGCATCCCAGGGCCGCCAGGGCCATCATCCAGAAGTCTCTGCAGGCGGCGCGCGCTCGCGAGGCCGCACGCAAGGCCCGCGACCTGGCGCGCAAGAAGAACGCGCTCGAGGGGGGCATCCTCCCCGGCAAACTCGCCGACTGCTCGCTCTCGGATCCCGCCATGACCGAACTCTACCTCGTGGAGGGCGACTCCGCGGGCGGGTCCGCCAAGCAGGGCAGGGACCGCCAGTACCAGGCCATCCTGCCGCTCAAGGGCAAGATCCTGAACGTGCAGCGGGCGCGCATCGACAAGATCCTCTCCAACGACGAGATCCGCGCCATCATCACCGCCATCGGTGCCGGAATCCACGAGGATTTCAATATTGACAAGGCGCGCTACCACAAGATCATCATCATGACGGACGCGGACGTGGACGGGGCGCACATTCGCACCCTTCTGCTGACCTTCTTCTTCCGCCAGATGAAGGGGCTGATCGACAAGGGCTACGTCTACATCGCTCAGCCGCCGCTCTACCGTGTCGCGAAGGGGAAGCGTGAGTTCTACGCCTACTCCGAGGAGCAGCGCGAGGAGTACATCGAGCGATTCTCGAACGGCAAGGAGGCGGCCAGGGGCATCGGCATCCAGCGCTACAAGGGTCTCGGCGAGATGAACCCGGAGCAGTTGTGGCGCACCACCATGGATCCCGAGGCGCGCACCATCCTGCGCGTGGACATCGAGGACGCCACCATCGCCTCCAACCTTTTCGATCGTCTCATGGGCGACGACGTCCAGCCCCGCCGCGAGTTCATCGAAAGGAACGCCAGGTACGTCAAGAACCTGGACGTGTAGCGCAGTCCGCGGTTATCCGCGGCTCCTCGCCGGCGCCGGGCTACGGGTCGTCCAGCAACGCCAGCAGATCGTCCCGCCGGGGCATCGTCCCGGACCCCTCGAGAAACGGCGCCACATCGGCGGTTAGACGTTCCCAGGGAAGTTCCTCCAGTCGCTGCGTCACGCTGGCCCTCCAGGTATCTTCGGTCATGGAGGCACCCCCTTCGTCACTCTGCCGAAGCGCGTGGTTGAGCAGTTTCAGATTGGGCGGCGGCCAATCAGGGTCGCTCAGATACCAGCCCAGGTCGTATACGTCGCGCCCTTTCGCGAAAGGACGTCGCAGTACCGCGTGCAGCTTCCCGGCCAGCAGCGACGCCGGATCGTGGTGCCACAGGCGAAGCGTTACGTGGCGGCGGACCAGCCGCGTCTCGGTACTCGCCCCACCCGGAGGGTTGGAATCCACGTCGATCTTGATCGCGAGGGCTTCTTCGCGATGTGCGGAGAGGCCGTTCTCGTAAAGGATCCCGGGAAACCGGAGCCAGGCGGCGTGGACGGCGGTCCTGGCTCGAAGGGTGCTCCGCACCGTGTACCCCTCGCGGCGTAGTTGGCGGCCGATCGACGCGAGCCAGCCGCGAAGGTCGTACCGTTCCCGGTCGCCCTCCAGCGAGAAATCGAGGTCTTCCGAGTAACGCGGAAGACCGTACAGAAAGCGCAGAGCCGTGCCTCCCTGGAATGCCAGCGACGTAAAGGCTCCCGCGCGCTGGAGCCCTTCGAGCACTCGGGCCTGAAGGTACTCCCGGAGGACGTTGCGCCCGTGCAACGGGTCCGCGTCCCGCACCAGGCGGCGGAGGTGGTCCTTCATACTTCTTCGAACGCGAGCGTGGAATCGTTCGCCAGGGACCGCACGTGCCGGGCCGCGCGGATCAGCTTCGGGCTGCCGATGGTCGCGGCCATGTCCTCCAGTGTCGCCCCGCACAGGGCATCGACGTTGAGGCGCAGCCCGTCGATCCACGCTCGATGGTCGCCTCCCGGCTGCAGGTAGGCCAAGTCGAGGAATGCCTTCTCGGGCGATGCGACAAATGCCTCCTGATCGCCGCCGAGTTCGAGCAGGCGATATCCGTGGCACAACTCCGGCTTCAGATGGCGGAAGGAGAAGCGGCCGAGCGCTGTCGTCCGAAGCTGCGTCCGTCCCGGTCCGCAACTGGTCACTTCCGGCACGAATTCCGGAATGGCGCCTGCGTGGGCGAGAGCCGACAGGCCGCTGACATAGGACCCCGCCGAGAGACGGTTCGCGACCAGGAACGGATGGGGCATCGTCTTCCGATAAGGCGGAGCGAGGGCGTACAGCCCGCGACGAAGCTGATGGATCCGACCTGCCGAACGCCAACGGGAAAGCTGGCCGAACAAACCCGGATCAGGCCGCGGCCCTGCCATGAGCAGAGCGGTCTCAAACACCGGCTCGTCGCTAACGATCTGCAGAAGTGTCGCGAATTTCATGGCAATAATTTAGCGTTAATGCTCAATTGCTGCCATGAACAATCTCGGCTTAGGGGGCGTTTCTCCGTCGTGCCGCGTTCGCCAGGATCGCCTCCCGGAAGAACGCCGCCAACCCCTCTCCACGCTTCTCGAAGTGCTCGGTAAAGCGTGGATCCGCGACGTACATGTCGGCGAGCCCCGCGTGCATGGCGTGGCTGCACGGGTAGAACCAGCGGTCGATGTGGCGCCGGTGCTCCTCGGCGAGCCCTCTGGCTGCCCTGCTCGCGGCGTGGGCTCCCTCCTGCAACAGCTCGGCGAGGCGGGCCATCACGTCCTCGGCTTCGGCCTTGATCCGCGTCCAGTCGTCCCTGTTGTAGCGCCGGGTGCGCCGCATGGATTCCTTGTAGGCGTCCGTCCGGCCCCAGCGCTCGCGAGCTTCGTCCTCGTAGCTCTCGTGATCGAAGTCTTCCAGCCCCTCGAACATCGTTGTCGTCTCCATCGGTTTCTCCTCCTCCATCGCCGCGAGCGCGCGGTCCACGCCCGCGATGATCCGGTCCGTCCTCCGTTGCCGCTCGCGCAACAGCTCCCGCTGGGCGATGAGCGCGCGCCTCCGGTCGTACGCGGCGGCATCCACCATCTCCGCGACGGCATCCAGCCGGAACCCCAGCTCGCGCAACAGCAGGATCTGCCGCAGCCGTTCGAGGTCCGCGTAGTCGTAGAGCCGGTAGCCGTTCTCCGCCCGCCTGGATGAGACCAGCAGCCCGATGCGGTCATAGTGGTGGAGCGTGCGGACGGTGACCTTGGCCAGAGCCGCCACCTCGCCCACGGTGTGGAGTTCCTCCGCGGCCGGATCGAGGGTCGCCGGTGTTGGTGTTTCGGTGGTCATGGAGGGAAGGTAAACCCTGACGTAGCGTCAGGGTCAAGGTGTAGCGCCGCGAATGCAACGAACGTGGCGCTGGCGCTCAAGGCCCGCGCGGAGGGTGCCTCCTCACGCTGGCTCCCTGGGCCGCCGCTTGCATGTCCCACGTGAACGCCTAACCTCGGACGGCAACATGACGACCCGACCGGGGACGCCAACATGACCTTCCAACCCCTCGACCTCGCCGCCTTCGCGGGCTTTCTCGCGCTCGTGGTAGGAGTGTCGCTCTACGCCTCGCGGGGCAGGCACGACGCGGCGGGATACTTCCTCGCGGGCCGCAATCTGCCGTGGTGGCTGATCGGCTTCTCGTTGATCGCGTCCAACATCTCCACCGAACACTTCGTGGGCATGGCGGGGCGCGGGTACGATCTCGGGCTGGCCATCGCCAGCTACGAGTGGATGGCGGCGGTCACGCTCGTGCTGGTGGGCCTGTTCTTCCTGCCGCGCTTCCTGCAGGCCGGCATCTACACGATTCCGGAGTTCCTCGAGTACCGCTACGACGCGCGCACTCGCACGCTCATGGCGGCGTACATCATGGCGGCCTATGTCCTCGTCGCCCTGGCCACGGTGTTGTACTCCGGGGCGCTGGCGCTGGAATCCGTCTTCGGGCTGGACATCGGGGCGGGCATCTGGCTGATCGGGATCCTGGCCGGCGGCTACACCATCTACGGGGGCCTCAAGGCCGTCGTGTGGTCGGACCTCATCCAGGGCGTGGCGCTGCTCCTGGGCGGCGTGCTGGTGACGGTGCTCGGCTTTCGCGCGATCGGGGGCGTGGAGCCCTTTCTGGCGGCCGCGGAGGGCAAACTGCACACCGTTCTCCCGTGGAATCACCCCGAGATGCCGTGGCTGGCAGTCTTCATCGGCGGACTCTGGATCCCCAACATCTTCTACTGGGGGCTGAACCAGTTCATCACGCAGCGTACGCTGGCCGCGCGCAGCCTGGCCGACGCGCAGCGCGGGATCTTCCTCGCCGGCTTCATCAAGCTGCTCATCCCCTTCATCATCGTCTTTCCGGGGATCATGGCCGCGGAGCTGTTCGCCGACCAGGTGACGAATCCGGATCAGGCGTATCCGGTGATGATGCGCGAACTGCTGCCCGCGGGGCTCACCGGGCTCATGTTCGCGGCGCTCTTCGGGGCGGTGATGAGCTCCCTCGACTCGATGCTCAATTCGGCGGCGACCATCTTCAGCGTCGACATCTACAAGCGGCATCTGCGCCCGCGGGCGTCGTCGCGGAGGCTCATGACGGTCGGTCGGGTGACGACCGCGGTTCTGGCGCTGATCGGGTGCCTGTGGGCGCCGCTGGTCGCGCGGGCGGGGAGCGTGTTCGAGTACATCCAGATGTTCTGGGGGTTCATTTCGCCGGGGATCGTGGCCGCCTTCCTGTTCGGTCTGTTCGTGCCCCGGACGCCGCCGCGGGCGGCCTTCGGCGGGATGGTGCTGGGGGTGCCGGTATACGGCCTGCTGCTCTGGCTGCTCCCGGAAGTGGCGTTCCTGCACCACATGGCGATCACATTCCTCCTGATCTGCGCGTACATGCTGGCGGTGACGCGGACCCGTCCGCTGGCGAAAGCGCGCGCGCTGCCGCGGTCCGAAGCGGCGGTGGATCTGACGCCGGCGCCGGGCGGGCGGTTGTGGGCCGGAGGCGTCATTGCCGGGGCGGCGATGCTGTACATCGTCTTCTGGTGAGCATGCCGCCGACACCAGTCGTTCGCCCCGGCCGCGCGTGCTGCGGGCCGGGCACGCCGGCAATACGTTGCAGGAGCGTGCATCGACCAAGGACCGTGCATCGACCCTGCGAGAGGTCGATTCCCCGCCATCTTCCGGGAGGAACCATATCGTGATCCGCAACACCGCTGTTTCCATCCTCGCAGTCATCGCGCTTGCCGCTTGCGGCTCTTCCGGAGACGAAATGGGCGAAAGCCCAGAGGCCGGGACCATGATGTCGGCTGCCGACGGGGGCGCGTCCGTGGCGCAGGCCATGGTATCCGCGGATCACATGCCTTCGGATGCCGATCGCGCCGCGATTCTGGCAACCGTACAGTCGCTCTTCGACGCGCTGGGCGAACGCGACACGGAGTTGCTGACCGCCATCCTGCGTCCCGACATCCTGATGCACTCGGTGGAGCGATCGGCCGCGGGGGAACGGTCCGCGTCGACGTCCACGCTCGAGGGCATGGTCGCGCGCCTCGAAGCCGACGGCCCGCGCATGACCGAGCGCATGTGGGACCCGGAAGTGCGCATCAGCGGCGACCTCGCGACGGTCTGGACGCCGTACGACTTCTACGTCGGAGAGGACCTGAGCCACTGCGGAGCCGACGCGTTCATCCTTATGCGCGAAGGCGGCGGCTGGCAGATCACCTCGCTCTCGTGGACCCGGCTTCAGCCTCCCGAGTGCGAGCTGCATCCGGACGGTCCGCCGGGCTCGTGAATCCGTCGAGGGCTTGTTTGAGTCCATCCAGTGAGGGGCGGTGAGATGCCGGTCGCGCGATCGCCGAATGCGGGAGCGAACGCGCCGCGCGCGAGCGCGATTTCACGCCTGCTCGAGCCGCCGTGGCGGCGGACGCTGGTTGCTGGGTGGGCGCTGTTCGCGGTTTCATTCCTGTTGCCGACCCTGGTCCACCATGTCCGAATGCCCACTCCTTCCGGTGGCCAGCCGTCCCTGCTCAACTTCGACGTGGCCGGTTGGGAGGCGTTCATGTGGGCGCTCGGCGGGACCGCAGGTCCTGCCGGCGTGATCAGCGTGGTCACCAACTTCCTGGTTGTGGGAGGCACCCTCCATGGACGCTGGTCGCCGGCTGCGCGCTGGCCTGTGGTGGTCTTGGCCGCAGCGACGTTGCTGAACGCATCGTTCTGGCCCTTCTGGGTCATGAGTGAGGGCGATGTGTCGCTGCAGGCGGGGTATTTCGTGTGGGTCGCGTCTTTCGCGTGCGTGGCCATGGCCTTCTGGCTTCGCCGCCGCGCGGAGACCGCAACCACTGCCGAGTGATCGGCAACCCACCGGTGCGCAAGCCCGAGACCCGAACAAAAACCGAACTATGGTGTATAAGGAGGTGAGCCAGTAACCGATCATCCCCAGAGCCCCCGGAATCAGACGACCATGTCCACTGCCGCCGCCGCTCCAGTCGCGCTTGCCCCGTTTCCTCCTTCGCCCGCTCCTGCCACCTCGGGCCAGCCCGCC
>JAJDXG010000047.1 GCA_022823365.1 Gemmatimonadota bacterium | reverse complement strand
ACACCGGCGAGTTCAAGCGTTTCTGGGGCGCCTACGGCAACGAGCCGGACGACGAGTACGAGTTCATGCCCTACTCGCCCGACATCCCGCCCGCCCAGCAGTTCCGCGGACCGGTGCACTGCGCCGATCCGTCGCGCGACGGGCTCGTCTACGTGTGCGACCGCGCCTCCGACCGCATCCAGGTTTTCCGGACCGACGGCACCTATGTGGACGAGGTGTTCATCGCGCCCCAGACCCTTTCGCAGGGTTCCACCTGGGACGTCGCCTTCTCGCCCGACCCCGCGCAGACCTACATGTACGTAGCGGACGGCCAGAACATGAAGGTGTACGTGATCCTGCGCGAGACCATGGAGGTCCTGTACAGCTTCGGCGACGGTGGAAGGCAGCCCGGCCTGTTCTTCGCGGTGCACAGCATCGCCACCGACTCGCAGGGCAACATCTTCACCACCGAGACCTACGAGGGGAAGCGGGTGCAGAAGTTCGCCTACACGGGCATGGGTGAAGTGACCCAGATGAACATGGGTCCGGCCTGGCCCGGCGGCGGCTGATCCGTGCGATCTGCGGAAGTCGCGGGCCCCTTCGCCGCTCTCGCGGAGGGGCCCTTTTTCCGGCCCGGTACGCGGCACGACACGGTTCGGGGATGTGGGGATGCAGCTCCCAACATTCCTCGCCTTCGGCGTGTCCTTGAAATGGCGCGCGGCGAAGGCCGCGGGGTCGGGGCCCGACTGTCCCGGCCAGGGCCTCACGATTCCTGAAATCCAGGACCTGAAATTCATGTCGAAGATTTGCCGGGCAGTCTACCTGGCGCTGGGTGCGGCGGTGGTGGCGTCTCCCGCGGCCGCGCAGGACCAGCAGCTCCAGAATCCCCCGGACGGGGGACCCGCTGTCGTCGTGCTCGAGGCCGAGCCCGTCCTTCCCGAGATGGCCATCAGCCTCGACGGGCGGGTGGACGAAGCCAGCTGGGGCCGGGCGGTTCCGATCACCGACTTCACGCAGCAGGAGCCGGTCGAGGGCGGAGTCCCCTCCCAGAGAACCGAAGTGCGGGTCCTGTTCGACGAGGACAACATCTACATCAGCGCGATCCTGTACGATGACCCGGAGGGCATTCTCGCCTACCAGATGCAGCGGGACGCGCCCCTGATGACCGACGACCGCTTCATGTGGATCCTGGACACCTTCAACGACGGGCGCACGGGATACTTCTTCGAGATCAACCCCAACGGCCTCATGGGAGACGGCCTCATCACCGGTAGCGGCGGCGGGGGCGGCGGCGGCAGAGGCGGGGGTGGCGGCGGCTGGGGCGGCGGCGGCATGAACAAGGCCTGGGACGGCATCTGGGAGGCGCGCACCGCCCGCCGGCCCGACGGCTGGTCCGCCGAGATCCGCATCCCCTTCCGAACCCTCAATTTCGATCAGGACGCCGACCACTGGGGCATCAACTTCCAGCGCACCATCCGGCGCAACAACGAGGAGATCCTGTGGCGCGGATGGCGGCGCATCGAGGGGCTCTTCAAGCCGATCTTCGCCGGGGACGTGGTGGGAATCCGCAAAGACGAGATCCAGCGCGGCTACGGCCTGGAGCTGCGCGGTTCGGCCATCGGCAGCTGGCGCAATCAGCCGGGCACGGTTGAGCCCACGACCTTCCCCAGGGACATCAGCCTCGACATCGACTACAACATCACGCCCAGCCTGCGCGCTTCGGCCTCCATCAATACGGATTTCGCCGAGGTCGAGAGCGACGAGCGCCGGGTCAACCTGACCCGCTTTCCCCAGCGTTTCCGCGAGCGGCGCGCCTTCTTCCTGGAGGGCTCCGGAGTCTTCAGCTTCGCTCCCCGCAGCGGACCGCAGCCCTTCTTCTCGCGGCGCATCGGGCTGAACGCGGGCCAGGAGATTCCCATCGAGTACGGAACGCGCATGACCGGCCAGGCCGGCGCCTATGAGATCGGGTTCTATCAGATCGGTACCGGGCAACACGACTACACGGATAGCGAGGGGATCGTCCAGGACTTCACGCGCGAGCAGTTCTCCGTGGCCCGCGTCAAGCGGCGCATTTTCGAGCAGTCGACCATCGGGGCCATCTACACGCGGCGCGCAACGTCGGCCGCGATCCCGCTGCCAGGTGAGTCGGCGGTTGCCCCCAACGACCAGCACACGGCGGGCGCGGACCTCGCCTTCAACACGCGCAACTTCCTCGGCAACAAGAATCTTCAGCTCGAAGCCTTCTACGTCTGGAATTCGAATCCGGACCCGACGGTGATCCGAACCACAACGGACTTGTCCGCGCACGGATTCCGCCTGAACCTGCCCAACGACATCTGGTCCGGGCACATCTCCTACCGGCAGTTCGGCGACGACTACAAACCCGCCGTCGGCTTCGTGGCACGCAACGACTTCCGGCGGGTCGAGCCGCGCATCGGCTGGTCCCCCAGGCCGTCGTCCATCGACTGGATCCGGAGCCTGGACTTCTCCGTGCAGTTCCGGCACCTGGAGGAGCTGGGCACAGGAATCGTGGAGGAGCGGGAGTGGGACCTGAACCTGCTGGGCGTCCGCTTCGAGAGCGGGGACGGCTTCTCGGTCAACGCCAAGCGCGTCTACGAGTTCCTCGACTTCGGCTACGAGATCGTGGACGGGGTCGACATCCTGGCGGGCGACTACACCAACTGGGAGTACTCGATACGCGGCAATACCGCCGGCCGGCGGCGGGTTTCCCTCTACGGATCCGTGACCACCGGGGGATTCTGGGACGGGGACCGGACCCGCTACGGGGGACGGATCTCGTTCCGCCCCAACCCGGGCATCAACATCTCGACCAACATCGAGTACAACGACGCGCACCTGCCGACGGGCGACTTCACCACCAGCCTCTATGAGCTGGAGACCGAGTGGAATCCCAGCCCCTGGGTGAGCCTCACCAACCAGCTCCAGTACGACAGCCGGAGCGAGATCATCGGCCTGTTCGCACGCCTGCGCTGGATCATCGAGCCCGGCAACGATCTCTACCTGGTATACACGCACAACTGGCGCGACTGCTCGCTGTACGGAGGGGACGCCGGATGCGGCACCCTGGATTTCGACCCGCGCGCGGATCCGAGGTTCACGACCCTGTCGAGGGGTGGAGCCCTGAAGCTGAACTACACATATCGACTGTAATCGAGGGGCGCCCCCGGGCGCCCGCCCGCTTTTCGCCCGGAGGTTGATGCATGCGGTATTCCCGTCCCGTCCGTAACTTCGCCGCCTTTGTCTGCCTGACCCTCGCGACCGCCTGCGCGCCACAGGGCGTGATGGAGCAGGCAGCGATGGAGGGCAGCGAGATCCCGCTTCCCGTGACCGGCCGCTCGGTGGTGAACACCGAGATGGGGATCGTCGCGACCAACAACCCGCTGGCGTCGTCGGTGGGCGTGCAGATCCTCGAGCAGGGCGGGAACGCCGTCGACGCGGCCATCGCGGCCAACTCGGCGCTCGCGCTCATGGATCCCACCTCCAACGGCCTGGGCGGCGACCTGTTCGCGATCATCTACCTGGCCGAGACCGAGGAGATCTTCGGACTGAACGCCAGTGGCTGGTCGCCCGCGGCCCTCGACGCCAGATACCTGAAGGAGCTGGGGCACGAGAGCATGCCCCGCCGCGGCATCCACTCGGTCACCGTGCCGGGGGTGATCGCCGGCTGGGACGCCATGCGCGAGCGCTTCGGCAACCTCGACTTCGGCACCATCCTGGCCCCCGCCATCTGGTACGCCGAGAACGGCTTCCCCATCCACGAGGTCACCGGGCGCATGTGGGCGGGGTCGGTCGACATGCACCAGCAGCACCCCAACAGCGCCCATACCTACCTGGTAGACGGCGAGCGGGCGCCCAAGGTGGGCGAGGTATTCAAGAACCCCGACTTCGCCAACACCCTGCGGCGCATCGTGGCGGACGGCCGCGACGGCTACTACAAGGGTCCCACCGCCGAGGCCATCATCGCCATCTCGGACGAGTTCGACGGCACCATGACGCTGGATGACCTGGCGGAGTACGAAGCCGAGTGGACGGAGACCATCTCCACCACCTACCGCGGCTGGACCGTGCACGAAATGCCCCCGAACGGCCAGGGCATCGCCGCGCTCATGATGCTCGACATCATGGAGAACTATCCCCTCGGCGAGTACGGCTTCCACAGCCCCGAGGCCCTGCACGTCATGATCGAGTCCAAGAAGCTGGCCTACGCGGACATGATCACCTACGTCGGCGATCCGCGCTTCAGCAAGGTTCCGGTCGAAGGGATGCTTGACAAGCAGCGGGCCATGGAGCGCGCCCAACTCATCGACATGAACCGGGCCATGTGCTCGGTCGAGCCGTCACGCTTCGTGGGGCTCGACAACGAGGACGGCGGAGATACGATCTACCTGACCACGATCGACAAGGACGGCAACATCGTCTCCTACATCCAGAGCAACTACTCGGGATTCGGCTCCGGGCTGGTACCGCCGGGCACGGGCTTCATGCTCCACAACCGGGGCGCGCTGTTCACGCTGGACGAGAGCCACCCCAACGTGCTCGAGGGGCACAAGCGGCCGCTCAACACCATCATTCCGGGCCTGATGGTGAACAACGAGGGCGGGGAGCGGATCGGCTTCGGAATCATGGGCGGCTTCAATCAGCCGCAGGCGCACGCCCAGTTCATCGCCAACATCGTCGACTACGGGATGAACATTCAGCAGGCGCACGAGGCGGGCCGCTTCACCAAGGGCAGCTTCGACGGCTGCGACGTGAACATGGAGATGATGATCCCGGAGTGGGTGCGCGCCGAACTGACCGCGCTCGGCCACGAGATCAGCGTGCGACCGCCGCGCACCGGCGGCTTCGGCTACGGCCAGGCGGTCATGGGCGACGGCACCGGTGTCCACTACGGCGCTTCGGAATCACGTCACGACGGCATGGCCATGCCCCAGGCCGCCCCGGTGTTCGCGAACCGGTAGTCGATCACCCCGCAAACAAAAGGCCGGCTTCCCCGTTCCACCGGGGGAGCCGGCCTTTTGTTTTGTCGCCGTCGACTCGAACGGGACTACCCGCCCGCGTTCGGAGTCGCGCCGGCTACCTGCTGCGGTTGCTGCTGTCGGTGCTCTCGAGGAAGCGGATGGCTTCCTGGTAGCCGGCGAAGGTGTCCCGGCCTACCCAGACCTCGCTGACCAGCGTCTCGTAGGCCTCGGTGGCCCGCTCGAAGTCGCCGGTCTCGATGCTCGCGCGCGCCACGCCCAGGAGTGAACGGGGCCGCTTCGGCATGCGCAACAGCGAGGTCTCGAACATGCCGGCGGCGGCCTCATGGTCGCCGAAGCCGGTCAGGATCTCGCCGTACAGCTCGTGCACCGGCTTGATCGGGCTCGCCGAGCCGCGCGGAGGCGCCATCGCCTCGACGGTCTCGACCGCTTCGTCCATGAGTTCGCGAGCGCCAGCCTCGTTGCCGCGATCGGCTTCCAGCAGCGCCGCCACCTGCTTGTACATGATGCCGGCATACCCGTCCGAGTCGGCGTCGTCGCTGAGCGCCTCCGCCGCGGCCTCCAGGGCCGTGCGATCACCCGTGCGAGCCGCGCTCAGCCCGGTGGCGAGCAGTTCGTGACCGGAGGACTCGTCGGTGATGGGGAGAATCGCCCACTCCTCGGTGTCGACGATGTAGCGGGCCTTCAGCAGGGACACGGCGCCGCGAGGGCGGGCCTGTCCGGTCTCCTCCGAGGGGCCGCCCTCTCCGAACTCGAGGAAGGTGCCCGACGCCATGTTCTCGATGCGCTCGATCCAGTGACGGGCCTTGTCGTAGTCGCCGAGCTGCAGGTCGCCATACTGGCCCCAGTCGAGCGAGTGGGTGGCGTCGCCCATGGGCTCGCCGGGCTCCCACAGGTCGCGGGCGGCGTCGTAGGCGGACTGGTTGTGCCCGGAGACGTAGTCCCACATGCCGTGCTGGATGAAAATGTGGGTCGGCATATGGCGCGCGTGCGACACCGCGGGCGCGATCTCGGCGAAGCGATGCGCCGCCTCGAGTGCCAGCGGGGCGTGGATCGGATCGTCGAAGGAGTGAATGATGTAGTGCACCGCCCCGGGGTGATACGGGTTGTCCTTGAACAGCTTCAGGGCGATGGTGCCCGCCTTGACGTTCAGGCGTCCGCTAAGATCGCGGGTAGCGCCCACGGCGCTGAGCATGGAGAGGGAGTAGAAGGCTGCCACCTCGGGGTCATCCGGGTAGTCCTCGTACAGTTGCTCCATCGCTTCCATGTACCCGAGCCGGCGCTCCACGTGCTCGCCCTCGCCCCAGAGGATCTCCACGGCGTTGAGAAAGCCCTTTTCCCGGTCGGTGGGCGCCTTTGCCAGCCGCTCCGTACGCGTCGGCGCCAGCCGCTCCAGCGCCGCGCGCGGCTCGGTGGCGTCCATGCGCGAATTGAGCGGATGGTTGTAGGCCAGCGACTCTCCCCAGTAGGCCATGGCGAAGTCGGGATCCAGTTCCTGAGCCGCGTGGAACTCCTCTCGAGCCTGGATCCAGCCGAAACTGTGCAGGATCGCCACGCCACGCAGGAAGTGGTCCTGCGCCTCGCCGCTCGCCGACGTGGGGAAATCGATGACCCCCACGTTCTCGAACTGCGCGCGCGCCTGACCTGCCGCCACGGCGAGCATACAGACGGTCAACACTACGTTCCGTACCAGCTTCATCGGGTTCCTCCTCCTGTGATGACTCTCCCCGGCCCATGACCGCCCTGCTACCCGGGGGCGTGATTCAGTATAATGCGTTGGACCCGTTTTCACACGCAAAAAGGAGGCTGCACCGTGTCGGCATCTCTCGCCGGGAGCATCGCCATCGTTACGGGGGCATCGAGCGGGATCGGCCGCGCCACTGCGGTCGCGCTGGCCGGAGCCGGAGCCGCGGTGGCGGTGGCGGCGCGGCGCGGCGACCGCCTGGACGAGGTGGTGGCGCGGATCCGCCGGGACGGGGGCCGCGCGCTGGCCGTGGCCACCGACGTGGCCGACCGCAAGGCCGTGTTCGCGCTGGTGGAGCGCGCAGCGGCCGAGTTCGGTCCGGCGGACATCCTGGTGAACAACGCCGGCATCATGCCCACCTCGCCGCTGCGGGACCTTCATCTGGACGACTGGCTGCGCATGGTGGACGTGAACGTGAAGGGCGTGCTGCACTGCATCGCCGCCGCGCTTCCGGCCATGCTGGAGCGCCGCCGGGGTCACATCGTGAACGTGGGCTCGGTGGCGGGGCGGCGCCCCTTCCCGGGTGGCACCGTGTATGCGGCCACCAAGTTCGCCGTGCGCTGCATGTCGGCCGGGATGCAGTTGGAACTCTCGGCCGCGCACGGCATCCGGGTCACCGACATCCAGCCCGGCGTGGTCGCCACCGAGCTGGTCGAGCGCATCCCGGACCCGGAGATCCGGGAGGGATTCATCGAGCGCTGGCAGGACAAGAAGCCCATGGATCCGGAGGACGTGGCCGCGGCCATACTCTACGTGGTTGCAGCTCCCGCGCACGTGAACATCAACGAGATCCTGATGCGCCCGACCGACCAACCGACCTGACGGCGCCGGCGGGGGGAGAGTGGCCCCCGGCTACAGGAAGAAGATCGCGAACGAAACCACGAACTGGTCGTCGACGTCCTTCACGATCTCGTAGCGCACCTCGACGCTGGTGTTGCCGGAGCCCAGGCCGCCGACGGCGTTGAAGCCGCGGGATCGGGTCGCATCCTCGAATGGGTTAGCCCTGATGCTCTGCAGGTGCCAGCCGCCGCCGACGTAGCGAAAGAAGGGGATGGGGAGCAATGGGAGCGAAACGAGGGCGTTGACGTTCGTCTCCCAGTAGCGGCACTGGTGGCAGTTGGGGAAGAAGTAGTCGGCCGACGCCGCCAGCCGCACCGGAAACGCCGGAATCCCGAACTCCGCCCGGGGTCCTATGCCGATGGTACCGCCCAGAACATCATTGGCGTAGGAGATCTGCCCGCCCAGGCGCACCTGGGCAGCCACGGGCGCGGGCGCGGAACCCGCCGCGACCCCGGCCAAAGCCAGGGCCGCGGCGACAACGGCCAGCCGAGCCCGGCCGGCCATGCGGTAGTCCGCGGACACCGCCATCATCCTCCACCAGCCATCATGCCGCCCGGCAGGGTGACCTCGCGGGCCGCCCCGTAGTGGATGCCGTTGAAGAGGAACGGGAACGTCCCGTGCGACTGGGCGCGGAAGGTGATCTTGGGACCGAACAGGAACAGCTGTCCCTCGCCCACCCGCGCGTCGGCGATCGAGACCCCATCCTGAAGGTGGTGCTGGCCCCAGGCCCATCCGCTGCGCAGCGGCGCATCGGTGTCGAACCACCCCACCGGGGTCACTCCCGCCGCCGCGCCCTGCAGGCCGAACACGGGGCTCCGGCTGAAGAGCACGTTGGCCCGATCGCCGACGCCCGCCGCCAGCGGATGGGCGCCGTCCACGCGCAGGTCGAGCACCGAGCCGGGCACGTAGTACTCCTCGGACGCCAGCGGCTGGCCGTCGGCCCCCACCAGGTAGTCGCGCACGGGCAGGCCCGCATGGTACGCCAGCGCGGTCGAACTGCCTATGGCCACCACCGTCCCCCCGGCGCGGATGAAGTCGAGCACGGCGGGCGCCGTGGTCGCCGAGGTGAAGGCTCCGATGCGGCCCCGGAATTCGTCCGGCACGGTGGCCGCGAACTCGGGCAGCATGGTCCTGCCGGCGTCACGGCCCGGCAGCGGCACCGCGCCGTCCTCGAGCACCAGCACGTCGAACCTGTCGATCAGGTTGCCCTGGTCGAGGTCGGGCGGGAAGACCACATCGAAGTCGAACTCGAAGTCCTCGAGGATCATGCGCGTCCAGCCCGACGGCATCGATCCGCCGTAGAAGTCGCCGAGGGCGATGCGCGGCGCGGTGAGCTCGAAGGCGCGGCCGGAGGGTGCGGACTCCAGGCCGACGAAGTCGATGCCCAACTCCGCCGCCATGGCGGTGACCGACGCCTGGTCCGCTCCGGCCCCTGACAGGAAGAAGGTTCCGGCCGGGTGCTGCGAGCCGCCGGCCTGGAAGTCATCCCGCAGCCAGTGCACGCTCCCGCCCGCCGCCAGCACGCGGTTGACCGCGACGAAGGCGTCGTTGGCGTCGTGGCCCACCAGATAGCCGGCGGCATCGGCCGCTCCGGCGACGGTGCCCGCGGGGGGTTCGGCCAGCCACTCGATCTGCTCGAAGGGGCCGTCGAAGCCGTCCAGAATGCGGTCGAACTCGACACCCATCTGGTAGGCGAGGGTCCAGCCCGCGTTGTCGTAGGGCGCAGTCGGAGGCGCGCCCGGGTAGGCGAAGTCGTTGGGGTGGTTCTGCGGTTCGAACATGTCGAGCACGTGGGGGCGGAACGCCTGGGCGGCCAGCACCACGTAGGAGTCGGCGGGATAGCTCGTGCCTCCCACCTCGAAGTCGGCGGTCGCCCGATGTACCTGCACCCCGCCCTTCAGCAGCGCGTTCACGAACTTGGTTGCGGTCGGGAAGTCCGGCTGGTCGGAGGGCAGGATGAAGCCGCGCGGATCGCGGTCCGCGGGGTCCCTCAGAATGCGCTCGTAGTCGGCGCGCGAGCCAAGGCCGGCGACCGTCTCGCCGGCATCGTCGATCTCGAAGGGCAGCACCGTCCAGTGGTCGCGGTTGCCGCGCTCGATGGAGTTGGTGCCCATCCGCCAGATGTTGAAGAGAAGGTGGTCCTTGTTGCGCGAGGCGAAGTCGAGCACCGCGAGATTGGCGGTCATCGAGTAGTCGACCGACTGGCGGAAGTGCCACAGGCCGGGCTCCACGGGCAGCGGCAGGTCGCCGTGGGGCAGCTGCCGCCGGGGGATGAAGGGAATCGCGATGGGCGTCGGGTTGCCGATGGTCTCGGTCAGCAGTCCGATCTGGTTCTTGAAGTACGGGGTGGTGCGCAGGCCACCGTTCCACCAGGTCGAGTAGCTCGCCCCGCTGCGCATGGTGGTGCCCCCCTTCCCTTCCAGCACGAAGCGCTGGTGCATCGCCGAGCCGACCTGGTCGAGTCCGGTGAGGATGAGCGGGTCAAGGTAGTGGTTGGGCGGATCCCTGAAGGGTGGCGCGAACATGACCGTCCCCAGCGGACCGGTCTGGTGGTGGTTGTAGACGATCTGCGGGAACCACTCGCGCGCGATGATGCGGTTGATGTTGGTGCTCTCGGAGAGCGCCGACATGTAGAAGTCGCGGTTGTTGTCGTGGCCCGCGTACTTCTGGTAGAGCACCGGGGGCCCGCCCGTGCTGCGCTCCTCGGGCGTCTCGATGCGCATGTACCAGTTGGCGAGCAGATCGTGGCCATCCGGGTTGGCGTGCGCGACGAGCACGATCACGTCGTCGAGGATGCGCATGGTCTCGTCGTCGGTGCGGCTCACCAGCTGGTAGACCAGCTCCATCAGCTGCTGCGCGCCGAGCACCTCGTTGGCGTGCAGGCCGCCGTCGATCCAGACCACGGCCCTGCCCTCGGCCGCCATGGCCCGTGCATCGGCCTCCGAAACCCCCTCCGCCTGCGCCATCCGCTCCGCGATCTCCTTGTAGCGCGCCAGATCGGCGTGGTTGGCCGGGGAGGTGATGGTCGCCATCAACTGTTCGCGGCCCTCCTCGGTCTGACCGATGGACTCGAGGATCATGCGGTCCGACTCCGAGGCCAGCAGCTCCCAGTACTCGCTGAGCGCCACGTAGTTGGGGAGGACGTAGTCGGCCCCGATCTCGTGCCCGAACTGCTCCACGGGGGAGGTGACCCGGGTGGCGGTGGCCATCTCCTCGCACGCCCACAGGGCGGGCACGAGGAGGAGGGTGACGAGCGCCGGGAGCCCCCGGCCGCGGGGGTACATGTGATTCCGATTCATCGTGCGCATGGGAACATCCTCTTCGTATGGAAGCGCCAGAACTGCTCGCGCCTGACGCTGGTGTAATTCTGTAATCAGGGTAGCTCCATCCTCCAGAACGCGATGCCGCCGGCCTGCTGCCCCACCTCAACGTCGCCCACGCGGGAGAAGTCGGCGAGGTCGAACACGTCCACCTTGCCCGGCTCGGCGCCCACCCCTTCGGAGCTCACGAAGGCATAGCGCGAGTCCGGCGACACCTCCACGCCGTGTGTGACCGTGGTCGTGGTGGGCACGCGCGCGAGGCTTTCGCCGGTGCGGAGGTCGAAGAACTCCACGCCCGCGCCCTGCTTTAGCGTGGCCACCAGCAGGCGACCGTCGGGCGTGATGGCGAGGTTGTAGGGACCGGTGCCGGCCTGCAGCACGCGGGTCAGCTCCCAGCTCTGGCGGTCCAGATGCAGGATCCGGCTTCCGGCGTTGCAGGCGACGTAGAGGCTGAGTCCGTCCGGCGAGGGCTGCACCCAGGTGGGCGAGCACTGAGCGGCCGCCATCGACCCGGCGCCCATCCCGCTCATGCCGCCCGCCATGCGCGCGCCGCCGCCTTCCGCATCAAGCGGGCCCTCGCGCCCGGGCGCGACCGAAAACCTGCGCGCCACCTCGAAGGTGCGCGTGTCGATCTCGACCACCTGCTCGTCCATCATGCAGTTGGAGTAGAGAAACAGCCCGTCCGGCGCCATGCGCGCGCCGTGCGGCATGGTGCAGGTCTCGATCTGCTCGACCTCGATCAGATCGGGGGTGAAGACCACCGAGACGGTGGAGGGCACGTGCTCACCGTGCAGGTTGAAGTTGACCACGAAGGCGTAGAGCCCGTCCGGGGTCAGGTCGATGGTCGCGGGGAAGTAGCCCAGCAGGATGGGCTCCGCGACGACCGTGTCCGGGCCCGCCTCGAACTTCCACAGCTTCCCGTCCGGAAAGCCGTGCCCGGTGGTCATGTACAGGTGGCGCCCGTCGGGCGAGATGCGGAGCCCGTGGGGCCCCTCGGTTTCGGTGGGGATCTCGCCCACCATGGTGGTCTGCTCCAGGGTGAGCGCGCCGTCGAAGCGGATGCGGTGGATCAGGTCGGCCGACTCGGCGCCGACGTAGAGCCAGTACACCGCGCCCGGGTCACCCACGCGCGCCATCGGGCCGCCGCCCGCGGCCGTGCCGCCCGCGGATCCGGAAACGCACCCGGCGGAGAGAAGCAGCAGCGCCGCGGCCCCTGCACGTGGTATCGACAACATCGCTCTCTCCCTGTTGCGGGGCGGCGCCACGCGCGCGTCCGGCGCGAAACGCCCCGTCTCCGCGGCCGTCAGCCGCCGCCAACCCCTCACGTTGCCGCCCGGCCCTCGTCCAGCTCGCCCAGATTGCGCGTCAGCAGTGCGTCCGGGTCCGGGTCCCGTCCCATGAAGGCGCGGAACATCTCGTCCGGTTCGCGGCTGTCCCCCTGCGCCAGGATCGTGTCCATGAAGGCCGCGCCCGTCTCCCGCGACATAACCCCTTCCCGGCGGAACCGCCCGAAGGCATCCGCTTCCAGCACCTCGGACCACATGTAGCTGTAGTAGGCCGAGGCGTAGCCACCCGCAAACAGGTGGCTGAAGGTGGTGAGGATGTGGCTCCTGGCGAAGCTCTCTTCCGGAGCGAACGGCCTCATGACCTCTTCCGCGTACGACATCAACTCCTGTGTGCCATCGTACTCCCGATGAAGCCGCAGGTCGAGGGTCGCGAACCCCAGCTGCCTCATCTGCGCCTGGCCGCCCATGAAGCGGCGCGCCGCCAGCATGCGCCGGTACAGGTCGTCGGGCAGGGGCTCCCCCGTCTGGTGGTGCCCGGAGAAGATGGACAGCGCCTCGCGCTCCCAGGTCCAGTTTTCCATGATCTGCGAGGGCACCTCCACCCAGTCCCAGGGCACGTGCATCCCCGACCGGGAAGGCAGCCGCACGCGCGAGGTGCAGTGGTGCAGGAGATGCCCGAACTCGTGAAAGATGGTCTGGACGCTGCGGTGCGTGAGCAGGGCCGGCCTGCCCGGCACGGGCGGGGCAAAGTTGCCGGCCATCATGCCGGTGTGGGGCACGAATCCCCCGTCCGGCCGCGGGCCTCCGGTGGTCAGCGTCGCCATCCACGCTCCCTGGCGTTTTCCGGCGCGCGGGAACCAGTCGGTGTGGAACGACCCGAGGCGGGTGCCGTCCTCGGCGATCAGGCGATAGGAGCGTACATCCTCGTGCCAGACGTCCCCGGCCGGCACCTCCTCGACCCGGACTCCGAACACCCGCTCCACGATCTCGAACAGGCCGGCCAGCACCCGGTCGAGCGGGAACCAGGGACGCGTGACCTCGTCGTCGAACCGGAAGCGCTCGCGCCGGAGCGCCTCTGCAACGTACGCCAGGTCCCACGGCTTCAGCGGCCCGAGCCCCATGCGCGCGGCCTTTTCCCGGACCATCTCCAGATCGCGCTCCCAGTACGGAAGGGTGCGCTCCCGCAGGTCGCTGACGAAGGCGAAGGCGCGGGTCCCGGTGCGCGCCATGGCGTCGTCCAGGCGATAGTCGGAGAAGTCCCCGTACCCGAGGAGGCCCGCGAGTGCGCGTCTCAGCTCCAGGATGCGCGCGATGACCGGGCGGTTGTCCAGTTCGCCGTCCCGGCAGCGTCCCACGTAGGCCCGGTGGAGCTGCCGGCGCAGTTCACGGTCGTGCGCGTACTTGAGCACCGGCTCGAAGGACGGGAAGTCCAGCGTCAGCAGCCAGCCTTCCAGGTCTTCCGCGCGGGCCTTGTGGCGAGCCAGCTCGAGGGCGGTGTCCGGGATCCCGTCGAGCCGGGCGCCCTCGTCCCTCGGGATGTGCAGCCGGAAGGCTTCCGTGGCGTCGAGGACGTTTTCCGAGAAGCGCCGCTCCAGCCGCGACAGCTCGACCCGGATCTCCTCGACGCGGACGCGGGCCTCGTCGCCCAGATCGGCCCCGGCGGACCGGAACTGGTGCATCATCCTGTCGAGGTTGCGGCGGCGGAGCGGGCCGAGCGCTTCGGCCTCGGTGGTACCGGAGAATGCCCGCACCGCCGCCCACAGGCCGCGGTGCAGCGGGAGCCGCGACCAGAACGCCGCGATCTCGGGCAGCACCGCGTTGTAGGCGTCCCTCAGCTCAGGAGTTTCCGCGACCGCCAGCAGAACCGTGACCGGCGCCAGCTCCTCCTCCACCTGCTGAACGATGTCGTCGAGGCGCTGGATGGTATTGTCGTAGCTCGCGGGTGACCCGCCGCTCCCGGCGAGGTCGTCGATCTCCGCCTGCGCGCGTTCCAGCACGGCGCGCACCGACGGCGCCAGACCGGATGCGGTGATGCCCGCAAAGGTGGGTGGAGAACCCGCGGCTGACGGCGCGGCGGCGTTCGGCATGTCTAACCGTCCCCCCGCGGCAGGTCGGCCACCTCGATGACCCGCCCCTTCCTCCGCCAGCGCGCCAGGGTGTCCTCCTCCGCCTCGAGCCCGAGACCCCACATCGCGTCGCGGATGGCGGTGACCCGGTGGCCGCGGGCCTGAAGGCCGTCGATCGCCTGGGTCACGCACACGTCGCGCGCCACCCCGGCCACGAAGAACTCCACCGGATCGAGCGCGCGCGCGATCGACTCCACGAAGAGGTCGGCCCCGCGATTGCCCTCGAACACGTCGAAGCGGTCCTTGCGGACGAGCACCGGCCGGGGACGGCGGCGCCAGCGCGCCAGCAGCCCGTGTACCTCGGTGGGCGTTGCGTGCACCTGCAGCACAAGGCAATCGGATGCGGCCAGCGAGGGAATGATCTCCGCGCCAGGGCGCTCAGCGGGATCCGTCGAGCGACCCATGCAGTGGGGCGGGTAGGTGCCCTTGCCCGGATCCGGGTTCTTCGCATCGATCTCGGCGTCGTCGTAGCCGTGCCAGTCGCCCGTATACACCACCAGGGCGGCGTGGGCACGCATCCATTCCACGGCCTCCACCAGCCGGGGCTCGGCCGTGACCGCTCCGGGATCGCCGTCGTCGAACAGGTCGCGCACGTAGAGTCGCCCGTCCGGCTCCATGAAGTCCCGCTGCACATCCACCACCCATCCGATGCGTGTCATTCGGGTCCGCCCCGTGATGAAGGTTACGCCACCCGCTCGAGCGACGGGTTGGGCCGATATCGCCGTCCCGCCTTGGCGACCGGATCGTCGCCCACCTTGACGACATCCGCCGTGAAGTTGACCTGGCCCCGGATCAGGGACGAGCCCACCCCGAAGGCGTCCACCGGCACGCCGTCCGCGCGGAAGCGGCGGATCCGAGCCCCGTCGAACCCTCCCGAGACGACGATGCGCACATGGCCGAAGCCGTTCCGGTCGAGGGTTTCCCGCACCTTGTGCACGAGCCGGCGGTTCACGCCCCGAAACTCCCTCTCGCCCGCGCCGCCCGCCTCTGCTTCCCCCGCGAGGGACCGGTCGACCATGTTCTCCGCCGTGTCCAGGCGGACGGCGTACAGCTTCTCGCCCAGCGCCCGGGCCACCTTGAGCGCCGTTCCCACGCAGTCGTTGTCGAAGTCCACCAGCGAAACGACCCGCACGGAATCCGGCACCCGGCGGGCGAGCGCCGCCGTGGCGGCGACCGTGTCCCCCGAGTACGCCGCGATCAGCGAGTGCGGCAGCGTGCCCTCCCCCCTGCCGCCCCACCACGCCCCCTGCGCGTCGGTGGAGACGCCGGCCGCCCCGGCCACGTGCGCCGCCCAGCCGTCCGCCATCTGCACCGCCCAGTGGTCGTGGCGCGCGGCGAAGTACAGCACCGGCGCCGGCCAGGCCGCCTCGACCGCCCGGCGGGTTCCGGTGGCGACCCGCGTGCCCCGGGCCAGCGCGCCCAGGTAGAGGGTCTCCAGGTGCGCGAAGGCCGGGTAGGGCCCCCGGATGAGCATGACCGTCTCGCCGGGAGCCGCCCGGTCGCCGTCGCGCAGCGACCACACCTCCAGGTCTTCCCACCTGTACCCCTCCGCCACGCACAGCTTGAGAATCGCCACCGCCTCGTCGGTACCCGCCAGCAGAACATCCTTCTTCTGGAAGACCTGCATGGTCACCGAGGGCGCGCGCGCCTCGGCCTCGAGCACCCGGCGGGCCCAGTTGAAGTACTGGTCGGTGTAGTGCCCGGCCCGCATCGCAGCCGCAGGCAGGCCGAAGACCTCGGGAGCCAGCCGTTCCGCCCTGCGGCGCGGCGCGGGGGGGGCTGGGGAATCGGCGGGGACGGGCCTTTCACGGCTCATTCCTGAATCTCGGTCCGGCGCGCGTCAAATGGAAGGTGGCGCGCGCGGTCCGCGGGGGAGGGTTTGCACCTGTCCTCGCAAGATGCGATCATCGGTACGATGACGATCCTCATCGTGACCATGATCGCCACGCTCGCCGTCTCGGGGCTCTGTTCGATTCTGGAGGCGGTACTCCTCTCCATCGACACGAGTTTCGTCGAGATGCAGCGCGCCGAGGGGCGACGCTCCGGTCGCCTTCTGCATGAGCTGAAGAGCCACATCGACCAGCCGATCGCGGCCATCCTCACGCTCAACACCGTGGCCCACACCGCGGGCGCCGCGTTCGCGGGGTCGCTGGCCTACGAACTCTTCGGCAGCGCGTGGGTGGCCGGCTTCTCGGCCGTCTTCACATTCGCCATCCTGGTCTTCTCCGAGATCATCCCCAAGACCGCCGGAGCCCGCTTCTGCAAGCAGCTCGCCCCCTCGTCCGCCTACGTCCTCAAGGCGCTGACGTTCACCATGACACCCGTGCTCGTGCCTCTGTACTGGGTGCAGAGGCTGATGCAGGGATCGGGGAACGGCCCGGACATCAGCCGCGAGGAAATCGAAGTGATGGCGCGCATGGCGTGGACCACCGGAACCCTGGCGGAGGACGAGTGGCAGGTGGTGTCCAACGTCATGCGCCTGGGCGACGTCCCGGTGGGAGAGGTCATGACGCCGCGCACCGACATCGTGGCGATCGATGAGAGCGCCACCGTTGAAGAGGCCAAGCAGGTCATGCTCGACCACGGCCACCTGCGGCTCCCGGTGCACACCGGAACCCTCGACAGGATCGTGGGCGTGCTGGTGGCGCGCGACCTGTGGCGGGCCGACCAGAAGGGGGTGACCGAGATCCGCGATCTGCCCCGCGCGCCGATCTTCGCCCCCGTCTCGCGGCCCGTTCAGGAGCTCATTCCGGAACTCCAGGACAAGGGCGCCAAGATGGCGATCGTACTCGATGAATTCGGCGGCACCGCGGGGCTGGCGACCTTCGAGGACCTCATAGAAGAGATCGTGGGGGAGATCCGGGACGAGCACGAGGCGCACGAACCCGCCGAATTCCAGCGCCTGGCCGACGGAAGCGTCCGGATCTGGGGAGGCGTCTCGGTACGGGAGGCGAATCAGCAGCTGCGCCTGGAGCTGCCCTCCGACCTGTCCGACACCGTCGGCGGATACGTCTTCGGGAGCCTGCACCGGGTTCCCCGGCCGGGCGACGAAGTGGGGGTGGATGGCGGGCGGTTGCGGGTCGTGCGCATGCGCGGCCGGCGCGTAGAATTTGTCGTATTCCTGCCCGATAATGACGCAATTCGGCAGGATTTGCCATGACTGCGGGATCGCCCGCGCGTGGAAGGTTGACAGGCTCGCAAGCCGCTGATAACGTGCCTCGTGCTGAACATGGTTGACCCGCTCAGGATCGCCCCATGAGGGCCGTCGTCCCCGGGCGGAGGTGTCTCCGGCCAGGACCCGGACGAAGTGTCTCCGGGAACCTGGCCGCTTCTCTTTTGCAGACTTTCCATCGGCTTGATCTGACTCCCGGGGCGCGCGGTCCGCGTCCCGGACCCCTTTCCCAACTCAGCGGAGCGTGACCATGGACCGGAACGAGTACCTGTACGCAGCGGAAGAATGTCGAGACGAGATGGAGGAGTACATCGACGAGATGGGCAGTCGCAACGGGCTGTCCCTCACGAGCACCGACGACGTCACGAAGTACGTGAAGGACCACAACGTCAGCTCGATTCGTCTCTGGTTCTCCGACATCCTGGGCAACCTCAAGTCCTTCTCGATCACCCCCAAGGAGCTGGCCGGCGCCTTCGAGGAGGGGATGGGTTTCGACGGCTCCTCGATTCAGGGCTACAAGCGGATCCAGGAAAGCGACATGGTCGCGTTCCCGGTGCCGGACACGGCTCAGGTGCTGCCCTTCCGCTCCGGCGGGGGACGGTCGATGCGCATGATGGCCCAGATCCGCAACCCCGACGGGTCGGCGTACGACGGCGATCCCCGCAACATCCTCATTCGCACCCTGGATCGACTCGAGGATCACGGGTGCACGAACATGTACGTCGGCCCGGAGGCGGAGTACTTCTACTTCAAGCACGAGAGGGGAACCGAGCTTCTCGACGATGCCGGATACTTCGACATCAACCCGGTCGACATCGGGGACGACATCCGGGAAGTCACGGTGTGCGCGCTCGAGGCGATGGGCATCCAGATCGAGTACCATCACCACGAAGTCGGGCCGTCGCAGCACGAGATCGACATCCGCTACAAGGATGCGCTGCAGATGGCGGACAGCCTCCAGACCTACAAGTACCTGGTCAAGGAGATCGCGCGCCGCTGCGGGGCGTTCGCAACCTTCATGCCCAAGCCGCTCGCGGGAGAGAACGGAAGCGGCATGCACACCCACCTGTCGCTCTTCAACGGCAGCCAGAACGCCTTCTACGACGGCACCGACGAGCACCATCTGAGCGCCATGGCCAAGCAGTTCATCGCCGGGGTGCTGAAGCACTCGCGCGAGATGGCGCTGGTCACCAACCCGACCCACAACTCCTACCGGCGCCTGGTGCCCGGCTACGAAGCGCCCGTCTACATCGCGTGGGCCGAGCGCAACCGGTCGGCGGCCATCCGCATCCCGATGTACAAGCCCGGCAAGGAGGTGGCCACCCGCATCGAGCTGCGCTTCCCGGATCCCACCTGCAACCCGTACCTGACCTTCGCGGTCATGCTCGCCGCCGGCCTCGAGGGCGTCGAGAACGAGCTGGCCTGTCCGGATCCGGTGACGGTGGACATCTACCACCTCACCTCGAAGTGGCGTGAGCAGATGGGCATCGACGCCCTGCCCCACGACCTGTTCGAAGCCGCGCGCGTCGGCCAGTTCAGCGACTTCCTCAAGAACGCCCTGGGCGAGGACGTGCACCGCAAGCTGATCGAGACCAAGATGGAGGAAGCGGACGTCTTCCGCCTGCACGTCTCGCAGCTCGACCTGAAGAAGCACCTGGTGCTGTAGGCGCGACTGGAACTGCCCGCGAGGCCGGACCGGCAATCGGGCAGGAAAGAAGCCGGGTATCGACCCCCGGTGGTCACGGGTCCGGACGGACCCTCAGCCGCCGGGGGTCGTCTCGGTTCCGGGAGAGGCCTCGTCGGACGAGACGGGACGGCTGCCCTTCGGACAAGCCGCAGCCTCGGCCTCCGACGCCTGCTCTCGCGCGCGGGTGCGCTCCTCGCGCCAGAACGAGATGCCGAGCAGGACCGCGCCGCAGGTGATCGCGGAATCGGCCACGTTGAAGATCGGCCAGTGCATGAAGCCCAGGTCGATGGGGCCGATGAAGTCCACCACCCCGCGGTCCCAGCGCACCCGGTCCACCAGGTTGCCGAGCGCGCCGGAAAGGATGAGCGCGATCGACACCACCTTCACCCGGTCCCCGGTCTCGCTCTGAACGAAGAGCACGGCCAGCAGCCCCATGGCCAGGATCGTCACCGGAATGAAGAACCAGCGCGGATCGTTGCCGATGGAGATGCCGAAGGCCGCCCCGCGGTTGAAGGCGAGGGTCAGCGGCACCAGGCCGTCGAGGATCTCCATCCGACGTCCGTTGCTGAGCGTGCCGAGCGCCCAGCGCTTGGTGATGACGTCGAGCAGGAGAACCGCCGGAAGGATGGCGGCGAGAATGCGGAGTTTGCTGTTCACGTTCCTGCGCTGGATGGGGATGGAGGCGGCGGGAGTCGAACCCGCGTCCGCGAGTGGGTCCGGCGAGGCTTCTACGTGCGTAGATCGCTGTTGCGCTTCACCGGGCGAGCGGCCAGCGACCCGCCGACTGCCCGGCTAGCCGTCGAATGTCTCGCCCGCGTCGCGACGGCATCGCCGCGGGCCAGCCCAACTTGTCGACGCCTCGGAGGCCTGCCTTGGGCGGGCGGGCCAGGAGACGGGCTGTGAGAAAACTCAGGCAGCCAGTGCCATGTGATTGTTGGCAATTGTGTTGATTCCGGGTTTTTTTCGAGGCTTCCCGGACCTCGGCACGCTACCCCGCGTTCACCAAACACGTCGAAGCCGTTACGCCCCCGTACGGTCTGGTGCAGACGGCCCTGAGTCCGTTGCACGTTCTCCTTTGCTGCGGTGGTGGTCGCCGATCGCTCGCGTCCGCCGCGCTCAGGCGGCGCTCGCCAGCTCCCGTTCAAGATAGCACTTAAGCACTTCCCGTGTTTCCTCCAGGGTGGTCAGGCTGAAGAGCCGGGTCCGGAGCTGGCGCCCGTTGGGCAGCCCCTTCGTGTACCACCCCATGTGCTTGCGGAATTCGATGACCGCCTTCTTGTGATTCCGCTCGAAGTCCACTGCGTTCTGCGCGTGCTCGAGGCATATGGCCAGGCGCTCGGCAGGGTCCGGGAGCGGGGGAAGGCTCCGGCCGTCGAGGGCGGCGCGGGCTCCCGCGAACACCCACGGGCTGCCGTGGGAGGCACGCGCGATCATGACCCCGGCGCACCCGGTCTCCTCCCGCATGCGGTGCGCATCCTCCCCGGTCTTGATGTCCCCGTTGCCCACGACCGGGATGTCCAGCGCATCGACCAGGGCCGCGATCTCGTGCCAGCGCGCGTGGCCGGAATACATGTCCGCCCTGGTGCGCGGATGCAGCGTGACCACGGCGGCGCCCGCGTCCTGGCAGCGCAGGCCGATGGTGACCGGGTCGCGCGTCTTCTCGTCGAAGCCGCTCCGGATCTTGGTCGTGACCGGCAGCGGCGTCGCTCGCGCCACGGCGCGCACGATGCGCTCTACCAGCCCCAGGTCCCTCAGGCAGCCGGAGCCGCCGTTGCGCTTCACCACCTTCTTGACCGGGCACCCGAAGTTGATGTCGATGAAGTCGGGCTGGTAGACGTCCGAGACCAGCGCCGCCGCCTCCGCCATCCTCTCGGGGCGAGCGCCGAAGATCTGCACCCCGATGGGCCGCTCCTCCTCCTCGAAGCGCAGGTACGCGCGCGTGCGCTCGTTCCCATGGCAGATGCCCTCGGCACTTACGAACTCCGTCACCACCACGTCCGCGCCGAAGCGCCGGCACAGTCGCCGGAAGGGCGACTCGCTCACTCCGGCCTGGGGGGCGAGGAAGAGAGGGACGTACCCGCGGGGGGCTTCGGAAAGGTAGGGGAATCTCATGGACGCAAAGATATCACTTCGGCGTGGCCCATGTGCAAAGCGCGGCGGCGGCCCCATGTGCAAAGCGCGGCGCGGTCCGTGCCCCCGAGCGCGGCGTGGCCCGCGCGCAGAGCGGCTTCACGGCCCTGCCGGGATGATCCCGTGGGCAGCTTGCGGAACGGGAAACCGACACAGATAATGACGCATTCCATGATCGATCCGTCGTGAGACGATGGATGTCGGCATACCCATCGGAAAATGCGACGATTTCGTTCAGAGAAGCGACAAAAACCGACACGCGCGACAACGAGGCTACGAGGAACAGGGCAGAATCCGCCCGGCGCGGGCCGCGAGGCGTGCCGAGGGCGATCGGTCGACCGCTACACATCCATATCACCACCGGAGAAACCATGCACTCTCGTCCGCTCAGCACGACCACCCGCGCCCTTCGAACCCGGATCGGGCGCATCGGGGCACTCGCCGGCCTGTCCGCGGCCGTCCTCCTCCTCGCTCCCGCCCCCGCCTTCGCGCAGGAGTCCGGATCGGATATGAGCTACGTCCTCAACACCTTCTCGTTCCTGATCTGGGGCGCGCTGGTGATGTGGATGTGCGCAGGCTTCACGATGCTGGAATCCGGTACCGTGCGGTCCAAGAACGCATCGATGATCTGTCTCAAGAACATCGGCATCTACGCGATCGCCGGGCTCACCTACTACTTCGTCGGCTACGGTCTGATGTACGTCGACGTGAGCGGCTTCATCGGGTCCATCGACCTCTTCTACGGCCCGTCGGCGGAGGAAATCGCGCTGCTCGGAGGAGACGAGAGCGCGCTGCCCGCCGTGGTCGAAAACGGCTACGCGGTCACGTCGGACTGGTTCTTCCAGATGGTCTTCGTGGCGACCACGGCTTCGATCGTCTCGGGGGCGCTCGCGGAGCGGGTCAACATGTGGGCCTTCTTCGCCTTCACCGCGATCCTGACGGCCTTCATCTACCCGGTCATCGGCTCCTGGCACTGGGGCGGTGGCTGGCTCGCCGAGAGGGGCTTCCAGGACTTCGCCGGGTCCACTCTGGTGCACTCCACGGGTGGATGGGCCGCTCTGGCCGGCGCCCTGGTCGTGGGCCCGCGCTGGGGCAGGTTCCGCAAGGACGGCACGGTCAAGGTCATGTCGCCCTCCAACATCCCGGCGGTCACCCTGGGGGTGTTCATCCTCTGGCTGGGCTGGTTCGGGTTCAACGGCGGTTCGCAGCTCGCCCTCGACGGCGCGGTCAACGCCCTGGCCATGAGCAACATCCTGGTGAACACCAACCTGGCGGCTGCGGCGGGCGTGATCACCGCACTCGCGGTCTCCCGGCCCATTCTCGGCCGGATCGATCTCTTCGCGGGGCTGAACGGCGCCCTCGCGGGGCTGGTCGCCATCACGGCCGGGCCCGATATCGTCGACGCCCGCTGGGCCGTCTTCATCGGCGCCGTCGGCGCGGTCGTCTGCACCCTGGGTCTCAGGTTCCTGGAGCAGCGGCGGATCGACGACGTGGTCGGCGCCGTCCCCGCGCACCTCTTCGCGGGCGTCTGGGGCACGCTGGCCACCTCGATCGCGGCCGGAGCCAACCTCGGCGTTCAGCTGCTCGGCGTCGTGAGCGTGGGGGCGTTCGTCTTCGGCGTCTCCTTCGTGGTGTGGACGATCCTGGAGAAGACCATGGGCGTCCGGGTGTCGCGCACCGTGGAGGAGCTGGGGCAGGATGCCGCCGAACTGGGGCTGGAAGCCTATCCCGAGTTCGTGCTCATGGTGGATCCGGACGAGGGTCAGGACTACCGCGATCCCTAGCAGCCCACGGACGGACAACAGGAGCACCACGGAACCTTGACTGCGTCCCGGCACGCATCCTTCGACCGCGCATACCCTGACGTGTCCCGGCCCGGCGTGGCCGGGTCGGGGGGATTCGCGCGCTACGACGTCGACGCACGTTTCTACGACGAGATGTTCCGCGAAGACGGAAGCCTGCGCGGCGTATCGCGGCGGCTGGGCACGGCGCTTTCGCGGGCGTCGCCGGAGGATCTGGCGCAGCTTCAGGAAGGCGTTGCGCGCCGCTTCATCCACGAGGGGATCACCTTTACGGTCATCGGCGCGGACGAGGCCTCGGAGCAGATCATCCCCATCGACTGCGTTCCCCGTCTGCTGACGGCCGACGAATGGGACCACATCGACCGGGGCCTCAGGCAGCGGCTGACCGCGCTCAACCTCTTCCTAAGGGACATCTACCACGACGGCAGGTCGCTGCGCGACGGGATCGTGCCTCCCGACCTGGTGCTGGGGTGTCCCCAGTACCGCGTCGAGATGCGGGGCCTGCAGGTTCCCAACGACATCTACGTCTCGGTCTGCGGCACCGATGTGGTGCGAACCCATGCGGGCTTCGCGGTGCTCGAGGACAATCTGCGGGTCCCCTCCGGGGTCTCGTACATGCTGGCCTGCCGGGTCGCCATGAAGCAGGCGTTTCCCCGGCTGTACCGGGCGCACAACGTGCGCGAGATCGCCCGCTATCCCGAGCAGCTCTACGCCACCCTCGCATCGCTGGGATCCTGGGCGGGTACGCCCCGGGTGGCGGTGCTCTCCCCGGGCCGCTACAACTCCGCCTACTACGAGCACGCCTTCCTGGCCGGAGAAATGGGCGCCGACCTGGTGGAAGGGCGGGACCTGGTGGTGCACGACGCCATCGTGTACGCCCGCACCGTCACGGGGCTCAGGCGCATAGACGTCATCTACCGGCGGGTGGACGACGATTTCCTGGACCCGGTCACCTTCCGCTCCGACTCGCTGCTGGGGGTTCCCGGCCTCTTCCACGCGTATCGGGCGGGCAACGTGGTGATCGCCAACGCCCCGGGCACCGGCGTCGCCGACGACAAGGCGGTCTACGCCTACGTGCCGGACCTGATTCGCTACTTCCTCGACGAAGAGCCCATCCTGGCCAACGTCGAAACCCACCTGTGCCGCACGCGCGAAGGGCTCGCATACACCCTTGACAACCTCGAGCGGCTGGTGGTCAAGGAGGTGGGCGGATCGGGCGGATACGGAATGCTCGTCGGTCCGCATTCCACGGCCGGCGAGCGCGACAGGTACGCGGCCCGCCTGCGCAGCCATCCGGACAACTTCATCTCCCAGCCCGTCCTCGATCTGTCGAGGGCGATGTGCTTCGTGGAGGGGAATCTGGAACCGCGCCACGTGGATGTCCGCCCGTTCGTGCTGCGGGGCCGCTCCGACACCTGGATCGCTCCCGGCGGCCTCTGCCGGGTGGCGCTCCGGAGGGGCGGGCTGGTGGTGAACTCCAGCCAGGGCGGGGGCTGCAAGGATCTCTGGGTTCTGCGTGACGGCCAGGTGCCCGACTGATGCTCGCCCGGGCCGCGGCGGACTTCTACTGGATGGGGCGCTACTTCGAGCGCGCCGAGCACACCGCCCGGCTGCTCCGGTATCAGCTTGCGCGCCTCGTCGACACTCCCGCCGGAGAGCTGGCGGTGGGCTGGAGGGTGATCTACCGTGCCCTCGGACAGTCGGCGCCCGTCACCCCCACCGTCGCCGACGAGGCCGAATCGTTCCTGCTCGCCGACGCCTATACGCTCGCTGCGAGCCTGGTCGAGGAAACCACCAACCCCGACTCCATGATCCGCTGCTGGACCACGGCGCGGAACAACGCCAAGCAGCTCCGGCCCTGGCTCCCGGTCCGGGTCTGGACCTGTCTCAACCAGGGCTTCTTCTGGCTTCGCGACTGCGACTTCCCCGCCGCCTGGGCGACCGGGCCGGCGGCGCTTGCGGGCGAGGCGATCGACCGGCTGCGGCTGCTGGCGGGGGTGGTGGAGGCCCGCATGCCCCGCGACGACGCATGGCGCTTCCTCGAGCTCGGACGATTCGTCGAGCGTCTTCAGCACCAGGCGGCCCTGCTGGACGCCTGGGACCGTATCGGCCAGGCTCCCGGCGATGCGCCCTCGCTGTCGTGGGCGGGGCTCCTGCGGGTCTGCGCGGCCCATGAGTTCTACTGCCGCACCCACTCCATGGTGATCCGCCGCGGACCGGCGCTGGCGTTTCTTGCCCGCAACCCGGAGTTGCCCCAGTCGCTGTGCTTCGCGGTGCATCGCATCGAAAAGCTCCTTGCGGGCATCGACCCGAGGGGCGCGCGCTATCCCCTGGCGGCTCCGCACCGAATGGTGCTGCGCCTGTCCGCGGCCGTGGAAACGGACCCGGCAAACAACAGCGATCCCGGAGGGGATGGCGGGTCTCTTGCGGCGCTGCTGAAAGACAGCCGGGCGTTGCACGGCATCACCGTGTCGACGTACTTCGACTACCCCGTGGAAGCCGGGCTGCCGTCGTGAGCGCGCGCTACCGCATCCGGCACGAGCTCGAGTTCCGCTACGACGCTCCGGTGCGCGGATCGGTCATGACCCTCTTCCTGTCTCCGGTTCGGGATCGCCGACAGCAACTGCGCAGCTTCTCCATCGAAACCGACCCCGGCGGAGCCGTGTTCGAGTTCAGGGGACCCTTCGGAAACCGCGGCCACTTCTTCGACCGGCCGGGCCACCACCGCGCGCTCCGGATCGTCGCCCGCTCCCGCGTGGAAGTCTCGCCCCCGGAAGCGGTTCCCGGCGACCCGGGACCTGGTTCGTGGGAAGCGCTCGCGTCCGAGATCCGGGCGCCGGGACTCTGGCTCATGCTGCAGCCAAGCCGCTTCGCGCAGCCGTCTTCCGCGGCTCTGGCCCGGTTCGTTTCCGCGCGCGGCATCGAAAAGAGAGACGATGTCATGGGGAGCATCCGCGCCCTGCTGGCGCGAATCTACGAGGCCTTCGAATTCTCACCCGGCATCACCGCGGCCGACTCGCCCATCGAGCACATCCTGGAGACCGGCCGCGGCGTGTGTCAGGACTATGCCCACGTCATGATCTCCGTCCTTCGCGGCTGGGGAGTACCCACCCGCTACGTCTCGGGCTATCTCGGGCCCCACGGCGACCTGACTTCTACCAACGAAAGCCATGCCTGGGTGGAATGCTGGTTGCCCGGGTCGGGATGGCGCGGTTTCGATCCCGCCAACAACTGCGACTGCGATGAGCGCCATGTGCGCGCCGCGGTAGGCAGGGACTACGCCGACGTACCCCCGGTGCGGGGCGTCTTTCGCGGATCCGCCAACTCGGCCCTCGCCGCGCGCGTGGAGGTGGTCCGGGACGGGCAGGACGGGATCGTGCAGTGAGGAAATCGATCAGCGACCACGAATGTCATCAAGGGGGAAATATGTCTGCGACCCGTAGTGCACGCGTCCTTTTGTCCACGCTCGCCGTTGCCGTGATGTTATCCGTCGCGGGCCCGGTTCAGGGTCAATCCGCCTCCATCGGGGCCGATGTCGTCAGCCGCTACGTCTGGCGCGGCACCGACTTCGGGGAATCGATGTCCGTGCAGCCCGCGCTGACGCTCGGGTTCGGAGGTCTGGAGGTGGGCGCCTGGGGCTCCTATTCCATCTCCGCCTCAGGAGCCGGCGCCAACGAGAACGACCTCTGGGCCACGTATACCGTCGCGGCCTCGAACGGCTCTTCGTTCTCGTTCGGGTTCACGGACTACTATTTTCCGGCCCCCGGGGCCGACGGGTTCTTCGTCACCGATGCCCACATACTCGAGTTGTCGGCTTCATTCACCGGGCCGGAGAGCTTCCCGATATCGCTCTACGCCGGAAGGATGTCGCGAAACGACCCCGACAATTCCCTGTACCTGGAAGCCAGCATTCCCGTGTCGGCCTTTGAAGAGGTCGACATGAGCCTCACGGCCGGAATGGTGGCGGGCGAGAGCGCGTTTTACGGGACGGAGGGGACCGCGTTCGTGAACCTGGGCATATCGGCCAGCACGGACCTGGTCATCACCGACGAGTTTTCGGTTCCGTTCACCGTCTCGTATATCGTCAACGCGAACCGCCTCGGCGAAGAGGACCACATGGATCACGATCACGACCACGGGCCGGATCCCGACCGCGCGTTCCTGGTCTTCGGATTCAGTCTGTCGCCGTAGGCGGACGGGACCGCGTCGCTCCCATAGAGCGCAAGGGGCCGGAAACACCGGGACTCAGGTGGCCAACGGACATAGTGTAGCGGGGATCGTGCTCGCAGCCGGTTCTTCGACCCGCATGGGTCGGAACAAGCTTCTGCTGGAAGTCGCGGACGAGACGCTGGTCCGGCGCGCTGTGCGGATCTCGAGGGAGGCCGGCCTGGACCCGGTGGTGGTGGTCACGGGGCACGCGCGCGAGCGGATCGAGCGCGAGATCGCGGACCTGGACTGTACGCCCGTGTTCAACGCCGACCACCGTGCGGGCATCCAGACCTCGGCCGCCTCGGGCGTCGCCGGGGTCGCGGGCGCATGCGACGCCGCCGTGATCATGCTCGCGGACATGCCGTTCGTGACCGCGCGCATGCTGCGCACCCTGGTGGAGCGCTACACCGCGGAGGGGCCGCCGCTGGTGGTGTCCCGATACGGCGGTGAGGTAAACGCGCCCCCGATGCTCTACGACCAGGTGCTTTTCCCCGAGGTGACTCGCATGCGCGCGGGGTGCGGCCGGGAGGTGGTGCGCCGCCACTACGACCGCGCCGTGCAGGTCGACTGGCCGGGGGCCCGCTTGCGCGACCTTGACCGCCCGGAGGACTACGAGGCCGTGGCCGAGGAACTCGCGCGCGCCGAGGCGGGCACGGCGGAGGAGGCGGGCGCCGGCCCGGATGAGCGGAATTGACTGGTGACCTGCTGCGCCGGGCGGCACGGATGGAGCGCGAGCGGCGGCCCTTCGCGCTGGCCACGGTGGTGCGGAGCGAGCGCCCCACCTCCGGGAAGCCGGGCAACGCGGCGCTGATCGACCCGGACGGAACCATGCACGGGTGGATCGGCGGGAGCTGCACCCGCTCCGAGGTGATCCGGCATGCGCTGGAGGCGCTCCGCCTGGGCGAACCCCGGTTGCTGGCATTCGGGGCGGACGAGGGGCGCCCCGACGATCTGGTGAAGGTATCCATGTCCTGCGCGAGCGGAGGAAAAGTGGAAGTGCACATCAACCCCGTGTTGCCGGCGCCCGTCCTGCTGGTGGCGGGTGACTCCCCCGTGGCGCTCGCCCTGCTCAGGCTGGGGGGCGCGATGGGATACCGGACGGTAGCGGCCGCGTCCGCCGGGGAGGCCGGCGGCGAGGAGCTGGCCGACATCGCCGACGAGCGCGCGGAGGACCTCGCCGGCTGGGTGGGGATGCTCTCGTCCCGTCCTCCCGGAACGCGGTTCTTCGCGGTCGTGGCCACCATGGGCCGCGAGGATGAGCGGACGCTCGCCCTGCTCGCGGGCGCCGGGCCCGATTACCTGGGCGTGGTGGCGTCCCCGCGGCGGATGCGGAGCGTGCGCGGCGTGCTGTCGGGTCTCGGGGTCGGCGATGACGCGATCGGCCGCATCCGCGGGCCCGCCGGGCTCGACCTGGGCGCCGAGCAGCCGGAAGAGATCGCCGTAAGCATCCTGGCCGAGATCGTGGGAGAGGCGCGGCGGGGTGGCGGCGGTGGGGCGGGCGGCGCGGGTGACGGGGCCTCGACGGTCGGTGCGGGCAGCGCGGCTGACGGATCCGGCGCGGCCGGCGCGAGCACCGCGGGCGCGGTCGGCGCGGGTGACGGATCCGCCACGGCCGGTGCGGCCCCGGCAGACGGTGGTGGCGCGACCGACGCGGGTGGCGACGCGGGCGCGGCCGACGCGACCTCCGCGGCCGCCTGGGCTACCGACCCCGTGTGCGGGATGACGGTGCCGGTGGCGGGGTCCGCTTCGGCGGTGCACGCCGGCCGCACCCTCTACTTCTGCTGCGAGGGCTGCCGCGGCCTCTTCGAGTCGACCCCGGAGGTCTTCGCCTCCAACCCCGCGACAGGTCCGGCGTGAGACCCGAGATCCGCGCGCTGCAGGAGGCGATGCGCCGGGCGGACTACATCGCCGAGCCGTCCATCGTCACCGCCGTCCACCTGGCGCGCGCGATGGAGAAACCGCTCCTGGTGGAAAGGGACGCGGGGGTCGGCAAGACCGAGATCGCCAAGGTGATGGCGACCCTCATGCAGACGGAACTCATCCGCCTCCAGTGCTACGAGGGCCTCGACGTCAACACCGCCCTCTACGAGTGGAACTACCAGAAGCAACTGCTGCGGCTGCGCATGGGGACGGGCGAGGCGGAGGGCCGCGGCGCGGGCGGCTCCGGCGCGGCGGCGGACGAGGGCGGTGCGGACCCGGCTGGCCGTAGTGGCGCGCCCGTCGACCCCGACACCAGCGCCGACCACCTCGAAGGCGTCATCTTCGGGCGCCGCTACCTGCTCGAGCGGCCGCTGCTGCGCGCCATCACCCGCGAGACGCCCCCCGTGCTGCTCATCGACGAGATCGACCGGGCCGACGAGGGATTCGAGGCGTTCCTGCTCGAGGTGCTCTCCGACTTCCAGGTGACCATCCCCGAACTGGGCACCATCCGCGCGACCCACCGGCCGCTCGTCGTCCTCACCTCCAACCGGAGCCGCGAGATCGGCGACGCGCTGCGGCGGCGCTGCCTCTACCTCTATATCGAGCACCCGGCCTTCGCCAAGGAGGTCGAAATCATCCGCGCCAAGGTGCCCGGGATATCGGACGCGCTCGCCGCCCAGATCACGCACGTCGTACAGGGCCTGCGTGCGCGGCGTCTCATGAAGCCCCCCGGCGTGGCCGAGACGCTCGACTGGGCCCGTGCGCTGGTCACGCTGCATCAGGACCATCTCGACGCCGAGATCGTCTCCGAGACCCTGGGCTGCGTAGTCAAGGATCAGCACGACATCAGCCTCCTCCACGCGGAGGACATCGAAACCCTCCTCGCGGGCGCCGGAGCCGGATGATGGGCGAGAAGGACCTCATCACCCACCTCGCCCACTTCTCCGGCGAACTCCGCCACGTCGGTGTCCCCGTCGGCCTGCGCGACGAGATCGACGGCGCCGCCGCGCTCCGCTTCATCGACATCGGCGACCCGGAGGAGGTCCGGCTGGCGCTCCGCAGCGCGCTCAAGATCCCGCGCCGCTGGTGGGCCGCCTTCGACCGCCTGTTCGACGAGAGCTGGCGCCGCGCCGCCCTCCCCCGCCCCGCCCGCGACCGGAACGCCCCGCGCACCCCCCGCCGCTGGCGAGGCGACGAGAACACGGAGGCGCCGCTCGCACGCATCCGCCGCGAACTGGACCAGCGCAACAGCAACGGCGAAGCCGAGGCGCCCGACGCCGACGGCGACCTTCCCGGCTACAGCCCGCGCGCGCTCCTGCGCAGGAAGGTCTTCGACGAGTGCACCCCGGACGACCTCCGCGACATGGAGCGCCTGCTGGAACGGCTCGCGGCCCGCATCGCCACCCGCCCGAGCCGCCGCCTGGTGCCGTCCGCGCGCGGGCCGGTGGTGGACATCCGCCGGAGCTTCCGCCGCTCGCTCGCCCACGGCGGCGAACTGGTCGAGCTGGCGCGCCGCGCGCGGGCCGTCGAGCTCCCCAGCCTCGTCGTGCTGTGCGACACCAGCGGGTCCATGGACGCCTGCTCGCGCTTCCTGCTCGCCTTCGTCTTCGCGCTGCGCAAGGTCACGCGCCGCACCGAGATCTTCGCCTTCAACACCTCGCTCACGCGCCTGACCCCGTGGCTCAGGACCGACGACGTGGCCGGCACCCTGGAGCGGCTCGCGCGCAACGTGGAGGACTGGTCCGGCGGCACGCGCATCGGCGAATGCCTGCTCGCGTTCGTCGACAACCACTTGCGGCACACCGTGCGAAGCGATACCACGGTGTTGATCCTGAGCGACGGGCTCGACCGGGGCGACACGGAGTCGCTGGAGACGGCCCTGCTGGCCATCCGCCGGCGCGCCCGCAGGATCATCTGGCTGAACCCGCTCATGGGCGACCCGCGCTATCGCCCGGAGGCGAAGGGCATGCAGGCGGCGCTGCCGCACGTGGACCGTCTCGTGCCCGCGCACAATCTGGAGGCGCTGGAGGCGATCCTGCCCCATCTGAAATGACCGGAAAAACCGGAGAAACATCCGCATGAAGATCCAGGACGGATTCACCATCGACGCGCCCGCGGCCGACGTCTGGGCGCTGCTCTCCGACCCCGAGCGGGTCGCGACGCTGCTCCCCGGCGCGAGCATGGGCGACAGGATCGACGACAACACCTACGCGGGCGGGATGTCCGTGAAGGTCGGACCCCTCGCGGTGGCATACGACGGGACCGTATCCTTCCAGTTGGACGAGAACGAGCGATCCGTCGAGGTGCGCGCGCGGGGCCGGGGCAAGCGGGGCATGGGCACGGCCGACATGACCATGACCAGCCAGGTGGTCGCCCACGGTGACACGCGCACCGAGGTGACGATTGATTCCGATGTCGTCGTGACCGGAATTCTGGCCCAGATGGGACGCGGCATGATCCAGGTCGTGTCGAAAAAGATGCTACAGGAGTTCGTGGGAAACCTCACCAAAGCGCTGGCCTGACCGGCAGAGGAGAGCTGAGACATGATTCCCCCGCAGTTCGACTATCACGCCCCCGGCTCGCTGGACGAGGCGCTGGGGCTGCTCGGCTCCCTCGACGACGCGAAGGTGATGTCGGGCGGGCAGAGCCTCCTGCCGATGCTGAAGCTGCGCCTGGCGTCGCCGGCCAACATCGTGGACATCGGCCGCATCCCGGGCCTCGATACGCTCGCGGAAGAGGACGGGTTCCTGCGCATCGGCGCCCTGGTCACCGAGACGCAACTGGAGCAGTCGGCGCTGGTGGCGACGGCCTATCCCATCCTGCTCGACACCGCGAAGGTGATCGCCGACCCGCTGGTGCGGAACCGCGCCACCATCTGCGGCAACATCGCGCACGGCGACCCCGCCAACGACCACCCCGCGACCATGCTGGCGCTCGGCGCGCAGTTGGTGGCCACGGGACCTGACGGCCCGCGCACCATCGACATCAACGACTTCTTCTTCGGGCTCTTCATGACGGCGCTCGGAGAGGGTGAGATCCTGACCGAAATCCGCATCCCGGCGCCCGCCCCCAACAGCGGCGGCGCCTACGTCAAGCTCGAGCGCAAGGTGGGCGACTACGCCGTCGCCGGCTCGGCGGTGCAGCTCTCGCTGGCCGGGGACGGGACCGTGGCGAGCGCGGGCATCGGGCTCACCAACCTGGGCATCGCCCCCATCCGCGCGACCGCCGCGGAGGACGCGCTCACCGGTCAGGCCCCCGGCGACGACGCCATCGCCACCGCCTCCCAGGCCGCAGCCGACGCCACCGAGCCCATCGCCGACCGGCGAGGCTCCGTCGAATACAAGCAGAACATGGCCCGCGTGCTCACGGCCCGTGCCATCCGCAAGGCGCTCGCGCGCGCAGGAGGTTAGGGACATGGCGACACACCAGATCACCGTCACGGTGAACGGCGAGGCGCATTCGGCCACGGTCGACTCGCGCCTCCTGCTCGTGCACCTGATCCGCGACGACCTCGCGCTCACCGGCACCCACATCGGCTGCGACACCACGCACTGCGGCGCCTGCACCGTCCTGGTCGACGGCGCGCCCACCAAGTCGTGCACCATGCTCGCGGTCCAGGCCGACGGCGCCGAGATCGCCACCGTGGAAGGACTCGCCGGCGCGGACGGAATGACCCCGCTGCAGGAGGGCTTCATGCAGGAGCACGGCCTCCAGTGCGGCTTCTGCACGCCCGGCATGCTCATGACCGGGACCGCGCTGCTCGAAAGCAATCCGAACCCCAGCGAAGCCGAGATCCGCGAGGCCATCTCCGGAAACCTCTGCCGCTGCACCGGATACGTGAACATCGTCAAGGCGGTCGAGTACGCCGCCGGCAAGATGGGGGAGGGCGACTGATGGCACCGAAGACTTCCGCAAAGATCTGCGGCATGGGCCACTCCATGAAGCGCAAGGAGGACCCGCGCTTCCTGCAGGGCAAGGGCAACTACATCGACGACTTCACGCTCCCGGGGATGCTGTGGCTG
>JAJDXG010000016.1 GCA_022823365.1 Gemmatimonadota bacterium | reverse complement strand
CTCCGCGCCGCCGAGGCGCTTCAGTTCTTCCGGATCATCGACGAGCAGGCCGATCACATGCGCGAGTTGATCGCCGACCTGCTGGACGCGGCGCACATCGAGGCGGGCAGACTGTCGGTCGCGCCCGAGCCCACCCGCCTCCCCGCCGTCGTGGAGCAGGCCCGGACCTTGTACCTGAGCGGCGGGGGCAGGAACCCTGTGCTGATCGATCTGTCGCCGGACCTGCCGCGTGTGCTCGCGGACCGGCAGCGCATCGTCCAGGTGCTGGGCAACCTGCTCTCGAACGCGGCCCGGCACTCGCCCCAGTCGTCGCCGGTCCGGGTGATGGCGGCGCGCGAGGGGGTGCATGTGGCGGTGTCGGTGGTCGACGAGGGTCCGGGCATCCCGGCCGAGCGCCTGCCGCACCTGTTCCGCAAGTTCGCCCGCAGCGACCGGCGGGATCGCGCTCGCGGAGTCGGGGCCGGTCTGGGCCTGGCGATCTGCAAGGGCATCGTGGAGGCGCACGGGGGCCGCATCTGGGCCGAAAGCGCGGGAACGGGTCCGGGCGCGCGCTTCACCTTCACGATCCCTGTCGCCGAGGACGCCGTGACCGTCGCCGCGGCCAGCCCGGGGCGGCGGGCGGGCGGCGGGCGCGCTCGTGCGGCCGGGGCACTCCGCGTCCTGGCGGTGGACGACGATCCGAAGGACCTGCTCTACGTGCGGGGCATCCTCGAGGACGCGGGCTACGGCGCGATCGTTACGGGCGACCCGGAAGAGGTGGCCGGCCTTGTCGACCGGCAACGGCCCGACCTAGTGCTGCTGGATCTGCTCCTGCCCGGGACCGACGGCATCGAGCTGATGCAGGGCCTGCCGGTGCTGGCCGACCGGCCGGTCATCTTCCTGTCCGCCTACGGTCGCGACGAGACGATCGCCAGGGCGCTCGAGGCCGGGGCGGCGGACTACGTCGTCAAGCCGTTCTCGCCGACGGAACTCGTGGCCCGAATGGAGGCTGCCCTGCGCAAGCGGGCCGGGCCCGCCGAGCCCTTCCGCGTGGGGCAGCTCGCCATCTACCACGAGGAGCGCCGGGCGAGCCTGGCCGGCGAACCCCTTGCGTTGACGGCCACCGAATACGATCTGCTGAGCGCGCTCACGGCCAAGGCCGGCCGGGTGTCGACGTACGATTACCTGCTGCGCCGGGTGTGGCGCTCGCGCCGGGGAGGCAACACCCGCAGCATCCGCGTCTTTATCAAGAACCTGCGCGACAAGCTGGGCGACGACGCCAGGAACCCGACCTACATCTTCACCGAGGCGCGCGTCGGGTATCGCCTGGCCGGGCCCGGGGACCGAGGACGCTGACGTAACGTCAGGGTTGAGCCGGCACGGGCTCGCTCTCATCCCTCGCGTGCCCCAGGTAGGCTTCGATCACCGCCGCGTCATTCCTCACGTCCTCTGGGCTCCCCTGCGCGATCCGCCTGCCGAAATCGAGCACCACGACCCGGTCGGCGATGTCCATGACCACGTTGATGTCATGGTCGATCACTACGACGGTGACGCCCCGCTCCTCGTGCACGTCGAGAATGAAGCGCGCCATCGACTCCTTCTCCTCCGCGTTCATGCCGGCCGTGGGCTCGTCCAGGAGGAGGATATGCGGGTCGAGCGCCAGCGCGCGCGCCATCTCCACCAGCCGCTGGTTCCCGTACGCGAGACTCCCAACCACGGCGCTCCGCAGGGGCTCGAGGTTCATGAAGTCGATGACCTCTTCCACGTAGCGGCGGTGCTCGATTTCCCTGCGGCGCTGACGGCCCAGGTGGATCCCGCCGCTGAGCACACCCCCCTTCATGTGCACGTGGCGCCCCAGCATGAGGTTGTCGAGCACCGTCATGTGCTTGAAGAGTTCGATGTTCTGGAAGGTGCGCGCGACGCCCAGCGCTGCGATGCGGTGGGGCGGCAGGCGGTCGAGGGCGTGCCGAGTTCCGTCGCGGCCGGTCAGGGTGATGCTCCCTTCCTGCGCACGGTACAGGCCGGAGACGCAATTCAGGACGCTGGTCTTCCCCGCGCCGTTGGGGCCGATGAGGGCCAGCAACTCGCCGTGACGCACCTCCATATCCAGACCCGAGAGCGCGGTCACGCCCCCGAAGCGGAGGGTGAGGCTCTTCAGTTCGAGGAGTGGCGGTTCGTGCAAGGGGGCACCCCGGGCCGTGAGGGGGTCGGCAGAGGACAGGAACAGCATATGCCCGCCGGGCAGGCTCCGAAACGGGTTCCGCTCCTGTCGCCCGGCATCACATCTCCCGGTTCCATCCAGCGGCGGACAGCGTTTCCGAAGCGTCGTCGAGCGCGTGATGTTCTGGGGCCGTTTTGCCGAATCTCGCGCCAGGGTACAGTGTGTCAAGGAGTTGCGGATCCAGGGGTTCACAACTAGCCTAAGCGATCATGAATATGACCATGGCCATGACCATGGTCACTCATCGATCAGTCGGCTTGGAGGCGTCATGTCAGGCGAGAGCGGTACCGGAAGCGAGGCCCGCACGATCAAGGCCTCCGATTTCAAGGCGACCTGCCTTCGGCTGATGGACGAAGTGGCGGAGAGCGGAGACGAAATCGTCATCACCAAGAACGGGCGTCCCACGGCGCGACTCGTTCCCTACCGAAAGCGCTTCCGGGACTGGTTCGGCGCAGATCGCGGCAGCATCGAGATTCTGGGGGACATCATCTCGCCGGTCGACGTAGAGTGGGAAGCCGAGACCGCCCCGGATCGGGTCCTGAAACCGTGATCCTCCTGGACACTCACGTCGTGCTGTGGTCCCGCATCGCCGACCACCGAATCGGACCCCGGTGCAGGCGGCTCGTCGAGCAGGGACTTCGCGGCGCAACGCTGGCGGCATCGGCCATCTCGTTCTGGGAGGTGGCCATGCTGCAGGAAAAAGGGCGAATCGACCTGACTCGGGACGTCCGCGCCTGGCGGACCCGGCTTCTTCAGGATGGTCTCATCGAGATCCCAGTCGATGGCGACATCGCGATCAGAGCCAACGAACTGACGGGTTTTCACGCCGACCCCGCGGACCGGCTCATCGTCGCGACGGCGCTCGGTGGACACACACTGGTAACCGCGGATGTGCGCATCCTGTCATGGACGGGTCGGCTCAGGAGGGTGGATGCGCGAAGGTAATACGTGGAAGAGCGGCCCACGCTCAACCGCCGCGATCGCAGTCCTCCTCCTGGCCGCCTGTGGACCTGAAGACGACGCCGCGCAGCCCCTTCGCTCCGAGGTTCGCGACAGCGCCGGCGTGACGATTGTCGAAAACGCGCGCCCAACCCTGGGCTCGCGTCTCGCCTGGCAAATCGGGGAGACCCCTGCGGCTTCCATCGGGACGGAAGAGGGTGACCCGGGCGAGATGCTCTTCGGCGTTCGGGACGCCACCAGGCTTGCCGATGGCCGGATCGTCGTGGCCAACGCCGGCACCTCCGATTTGCGGGTCTTCGCGGCCGATGGTGCATACCTGGAGACATGGGGTGGACGAGGCGAGGGTCCGGGAGAATTCAGCAGGTACACGCCGGAAGCGGTGAGCCGATGGCGCGGTGACTCGGTTGCCGCCGACAACATGTTCCAGAGACGGCTGGAGATCTTCGATTCGCGCGGCGGTCACGGCCGCACCGTGACCCTCGCCGATGGCTACCACTCGTTTCTGGGGGTGCTGCCCGACGGGGCGATGCTGGTGAAGCCGAGCCCGGTGCTCGCTGGTGGCTTGTTCGACTCCGGGGAGCCGCTTGTCCGGCGCGACGAGGACTTCGGCCTTCTTGACCCAGGCGGAGAGCTTCGGGTATCGCTGGGCCTTCATCCCGGGCAGGAGTGGTATGTCTCGACCACCCCTCCGGCTACGGGGGCCCATCCCCTGGGTCGATCCACGGTTGCGACCATCTGGGGCGACCTCGTCGTCGTGGCGCCGACCGACCGCTACGAGCTGCGGGCCTACGGGAGCGACGGCACGCTGGTGAGGATCATCCGCCGCGACCACGAGCTGCGAAGTCCCACGCAGGCCGAACTGGACCGCGTGCTTGCCGAGAGCTTCGCCGGTCTTCCGGAAGAAGTCCGCGTGCGCCTCGCCGCCCCCACCGAGAACATGTCCCTCGTCGAGTACTTCCCCGCGTTCGAGGCCCTGCACTCCGATCCGCTGGGGCATCTCTGGGTCCAGGAATACAGGTACCCGGGCCAGGATCGAAACGTCTGGGCGGTCTTCGACGCGGATGGCCGCGTTCAGGGATTTGTCGAAACGCCGCCCGGTCTGGATGTCTTCGAGATCGGCGAAGACTACATCCTCGGGAGGGTGATGGACGAGTTCGACGTGGAACGCGTCCAGTTCTGGCCGCTCGACAGGGGCCGGTAGTCCCAGCAGCCGGCGGCCCCGCCCGCTAACCCTACCCCGCCCCCAGCTGCTGCAGCAGAAACGCCAGTTCCATGGCGGCGTTGCGCACATTTCGGCTGAAGGTGCGTCCGCCGGCGTGGCCGGTGCGCTCATCATAGTCCAGGATCACCGGCAATCCGGAACCGGTGGCCGCCTGTAATCGCGCGGCCATCTTGCGGGCCTGGAGCGGCGGCACGCGCGTGTCCAGGTCGCCCTGGGTGAGCATCACCGCGGGGTAATCCACCCCGTCGCGCACGTTCTGGTAGGGCGAGAAGGTGTGGAGCACCTCGAATTCCTCGCGGACGGCGCCGTTACCGTACTCGAGCAGCGCCGGCATGTTGTTGGTCTCGGTGAACTGGTAGAAGCGTACCAGGTCGAGTTCGGGAAGACCGGCGAACACGGCGCGGAAGAGATCCGGCCGCTTCGTCAGCGCACTTCCGACCAGCAGCCCGCCGTTGCTTGCGCCCCGGATGGCCAGCCTGTCCGGGTTGGTGTAGCCGTTGTCTACCAGCCACTCGGCAGCCGCGATGAAGTCGGCGAAGACGTTGGGCTTGTTCTCGAGCATGCCGCCGCGGTGCCATTCCTCGCCGAACTCGCCTCCCCCGCGCAGCGTCGCGATGGCGTAGACGCCACCGTGCTCCAGCCACACGGCCGCGCGCGCGTCGAAACGCGGTAGCAGGTTCACGTTGAAACCGCCGTAGCCGTAGAGCAAGGTGGGGATCGAGCCGTCGAGTTCCAGTCCGCGGCGGTGCGCTACGTACATCGGCGCCTCGGTCCCGTCTGCGGACGTGTACCACACCTGCTTCATCTCGTAGGCGCTGCCGTCGAAGGGGACAGTCGAGGGCCGCCATTCCTCCGTCTCCATGGTCTCGAGGTCGAGCTGGAGCACGGTCTGGGGCGTGAGCAGGGATGTAAGGGAGAGCAGGGCGCGGCCCGCACCGTGTCCGCGGAACGACGCCACGTGATGTTCGGGGATCGGGATCTCGTCCTTCACGGTACCGTCCCGCGCGTAGCGCACGATGCGGCTGCTCACGTTGTGCAGATAGTCGGCCACGAAGTCGCCATCGAACCACTGATAGCCGGTCAGCAGGTGCTCGGCCTCGGGGATGACCTCGCGCCACTGGCTGGGGTCGCGAGCATCCGGCCGCACCGCCACCACGCGGTTCAGGGGCGCATCCAGGTTGGTGAGCAGGTAGATCTCGCCGTCCACCCAGCGGGCCCGGAAGCGGGCGGGTGCGCCGACCACGAGAGGCATCGGGTCAGCTCCTGAACTCAGGTCATGCAGGTAGACATCGGTACGCGCCCAGCCGTGCTGCACCGTGTAGATGAGGTAGCGACCCTCGTCCACTTCGGAGGCGTTCACGAAAGCGGTCGGCCCGATCCCAGCCCCGAACAGCTCGACATCCTCCGACATGTCGGTGCCCAGGACATGCCGGCGAACGCGGGGGCCGGTCTGGCGGGACCTGTGGGTGTAGTAGAAGCCCGCGCCGTCGGACGTGAACGCGACGCTGCCGTAGAGTGCCGTCGGCAGCCGGTCGGGAAGGTCCTCGCCCGCCTCCAGGTCGCGCACCCGCACTTCGATCTCGTCCGGGCCCCCGTCCCGGATCGAATAGAGCATCAGGCGGCCATCGAGCGAGAAGTCCTGGATCCCGACGCTCGTGGTTCCGTCGGCGCGCAGGTCCAGCGGATCGACAACGACCTCGTAGTCAGCGGTGACGTCCAACGGGACATCATCCGGCTCGTCGGGCGCCGGCCGCCGGTAGATTGCCCCCACCTCCCGCCCAGGCTTGCGGTAGGCGAAGTACTCGTAGTCCCCGTGACGCTGGGGATACACCACGCCGGGAACATCCATCAGCTCCCGCAGGCGCGCCTCCAGCCCGGCACGCAACTCCGACTCCCCCACGACCTGCTCCGCGTAGGCGTTCTGCCCGGCGATCCAGGCCCGCGTCTCGGGGCTGTCCTGCTCCTCGAGCCACCGGTACGGATCCGTGAAGACGACGCCGTGCAGGGTGTCGACGACGGCCTCCCGCGCCGTTTCCGGGGGTGGTGGATAGGGGCTCCCGCAGGCGAGCTGGAGTGCCGCCAGCAAGAAGAGTTGCGGGAGAAGGGCTCGGGGAGCGACCGTTGGGCATCGCGTGGCGTACGCCATGTGACAAATCCTGTGCTGGAGGGCGAAGCTCTGGCTGGCCGTCCTGGGGCAAGCCGCATATCGCCTTGTCAGAGTAGCAATACCTGGGGTCATTCGCCCTGACGCACCTCGACCGCCTTTCTGATCCTCGCGAGCGCGCGCTGGACGCCTTCCGAGGCCTCCTCGTGCTCCCGGACCGCTTCCGCAACGCGCTCCAGGATGGGAATGGCACGCGGCTCGCGGAGTCTCTCGAGCTCGCCAACGACGACTCCCAACAGATCGTCACCGTAGAACGGATAATGATCGGACGTGCTGCCGGGCTCCTCCAGGAGTCGGAGGAGCTGGCTGCGAACCTCGTCGGTATCGGGCGCATGTACCCAGATCTCACGCCCGTACGTGTAGCAGGTTTCTCCGTCGCGCTCGAACGACTCATCGACATGGACGTACACCGGCCCCAGGGGCACCGGGACCCGCCGCTGCATCCGGTAGGGATGATTCGAGCAGTAGGTATAGAACGGGTCGTCGATCGCCAGGTCCCTGATCTCGCAATGGCTGGGGATGGAATCGTCGTGACGGGAGCTTCCCATCCTGCCTCCGTTCGCCCGGTTGAACCAGCAGGTGCCGCAGCAGTCCGAACCTCCGTTTGGCACGGCGTCATCTCCTTGATCTGCAACGATATGGGTTGCCCATATTGTTAGATATGGGTACTATGTAGACATGAAGACGACGCTCGACATCCAGGATGAACTGCTCGCGCGCGCCAAGCGCCATGCGCGCAGGATCGGCCGGCCCCTGCGCGCGGTGGTCGAGGAAGGCCTCCGCCTCGCGCTTGCCGCATCAGGATCTCCTCCTCGCTACGAGCTTCCCGATCTGAGCGTCGGCCGCGCGGGTGCTCGCGACCCGCTCGAAGACTACTCGTGGCAGGACCTGCGCGACATCATCTACGACGAGCGCGGAGACCGTTGATCGCCGTAGACACCAACGTGCTGGTCTACGCACATCGCCGGGAATCCCGGGTGCACCCCGCCGCTCGGAAGATCATGCGGAGACTGGCGCGGGGGCGCCACCCGTGGGCCATTCCCTGGCCCTGCTGCTTCGAGTTCCTGAGCGTGGTCACCAACCGCCGAATCTGGAAGGAGGCGGCGAGCACTTCGGACCAGGCGTGGCGACAGCTGGAAGCATGGGCCGGGTCGCCATCGAATCACCTGATCGGCGAAACCGACGACTTTCCTGCCACGCTGGGACCGTTCATCCGGCGGCCGCGCGTGCACGGGGGCGTGGTGCACGACGCGCGGGTCGCCGCGATCTGCGTCGCGCACGGGGTCGAGGTGCTCCTGTCCCGAGACCGGGATTTCATGCTCTTCCCGGAACTGCGCATCCGGGATCCGTTCCGGGGGGGAGAGGCGCTGCTGGCCTGACCCCCCTGCGGGCAGTCGGGGCTTCCGTTCGAGGGCTAGTTCCTCCCCCGTCCCTTCTTCCTCTTCTTCCCCCGCCCCTTCGCCTTCTGCGCCTCCTGCGCCATCTGCTGCTTCCTGATCTTCGCCCACGAATCGCGCAGGCCGACGGTGCGGTTGTAGACCAGCCGGCCCGGCCGCGAGTCCTCCTCGTCGCTGATGAAGTAGCCGACCCGCTCGAACTGGTAGCGGGTGCCGGGAGGATCGTCGGCGATGCTCGGCTCGACGCGGGCGCCCGCGTGCACCACCAGGGAGTCGGGATTCAGTTGCGCCAGGTAGTCGCCGCGGTCGGGATCGCGCGTGCGGAAGAGCCGGTCGTAGAGGCGCACCTCGCAGGGCGGTCCGTGCTCCGCCGACACCCAGTGGATGGTGCCGCGCACCTTGCGCCCGTCGGGAGCCGAGCCGCCCCGGGTCGCCGGGTCGTAGGTGCAGCGCAGCTCCGCCACCTCGCCCGCTTCGTCCTTGACCACCTCCTCGCAACGTATGAAGTAGCCGTAGCGAAGGCGCACCTCCCGCCCGGGAGCCAGCCGGAAGAAGCGGCGCGGCGGCTCCTCCATGAAATCGTGGCGCTCGATGTAGAGTTCGCGCGTGAAGGGCACGGGCCGTGTCCCCTCAAGCGGTACGTCGTGGGGGTAGAGGGGCGCGTCCAGCCAGTCGGTTTCACCTTCGGGGAAGTTGGTGATAACCACCCTGAGCGGCCGCTGCACGCACATGACGCGGGGCACGCACATGTTCAGATCGTCCCGGATGGCGTATTCGAGCTTGGCCGCGTCCACCCGGTTGTCGGCCTTGGCGACGCCCACCAGGCGGCAGAAGTTGCGGATGGCCGCCGGCGTCACCCCCCTGCGCCGCAGCCCCGACAGGGTGGGCATGCGCGGGTCGTCCCATCCGCTCACGTGCCCGTCCTGCACCAGGCGAAGCAGCTTGCGCTTGGAGACGATGGTGTACTCGAGGTTCAGGCGCGCGAACTCGTACTGCCGGGGCACGGGCTCGGGCGCCTCCACCTCTTCCAGCAGCCAGTCGTAGATGGCCCGGTTGTTCACGAACTCGAGCGTGCACAGCGAGTGGGTGATGCCCTCGATGGAGTCGGAGAGGCAGTGCGCGAAGTCGTACATGGGGTAGATGCACCACTCCGATCCGGTGCGGTAGTGGTGCGCGCGGCGGATCCGGAAGAGGACCGGATCCCGCATGATCATGTTGGGCGATGCCATGTCGATGCGGGCGCGCAGCACGTGCGCGCCGTCCTCGAACTCGCCGCCGCGCATGCGCCGGAAGAGGTCGAGGCTCTCCTCCACGGGACGATCCCGCCAGGGGCTGGGCCGCCCGGGCTCGGTCACCGTGCCCCGGTGGGCGCGGATCTCCTCCTCGCTCAGGCTGTCGACGTACGCCGAGCCCTTCTCGATCAACAGGACGCCGTAGTCGTAGAGCTGCTCGAAATAGTCCGAGGCGTGGCGCAACTCGCTCCACTCGAAGCCCAGCCAGCGGATGTCGCGTTTGATGGCCTCGACGTAGCTGGCCTCTTCGGTCTCGGGGTTGGTGTCGTCGAAGCGCAGGTTGCAGGTGCCCCCGTTCTCGGCGGCGACCCCGAAATCGAGGCAGATGGCCTTGGCGTGTCCGATGTGCAACAGCCCGTTGGGCTCGGGCGGGAAGCGGGTGGCGACCCGCCCTCCGTGCTTCCCGCTGGCCAGGTCGGCAGCGACGATCTCGCGCACGAAGTCGCGTCCCGGCGCGCGCCCGTCGCTTCCCCGCGTGGCCTTGTCCCCGTTCATGTATCCCCCGCTCCCGGGCGGTTCGCCAGCACGTCCAGCACGTAGTCGATGTCGGCCTCGGTGTGGTCGGCGTTGATCTGGGCGCGAATCTCCTCGTCTCCGCGCGGCACCACGGGAAAGGCCAGACCGGTGGCCAGGATACCATGGTCGCGCAGGTGGCGCACGAGTTCGTGTGTGCGCGCGGTATCGCGGATCATCAGCGGAACCACCGGGTGCTTCCCTTTCAGCACCTCGATGCCGAGCCGCACCAGGCCATCCTCGAAGCGCCGGGTGAGCGCGCGCAGGCGCTCCAGCAACTGCCTTCCCTCCCCGCTGTCGAGAATCTCAAGCGCCTTCAACGCCGCCCTTGCCTCCCCAGGCGTGATCGGATTCGAGTAGATGTAGAAAGGCGCGGTCTCGCGCAGATAGCGGACCAGCGCCGAGTTGGTCGCGACGTAGCCCCCGTTGACCCCGAGCGCCTTTCCCAGGGTAGCAACCAGGATGTCCACGGGAGGGGCGCCGGTGTATTCCTCCGTGCCCCGTCCGGTGGCTCCGATGGCGCCCACGCCGTGGGAGTCGTCGAGTACCACCACCACGTTCTCGGGGAAGTTGCCGTCGTGGCGGCGCGCGATCTCCATGATCTCGTCGACGGGCGCGTGCACGCCGCGCATGCTGAAGATGCCATCGGTCACAACGACGGCGCGGCGGGCCTTGCGGGCGGCCTGCGCGAGTGCCCGGTCCAGCGCGCGCATGTCGAGGTGGGGATACACCACCTTCGCCCCGGGGCGTGCCAGGCGCACGGCGTTGATGATGGAGTTGTGGTTCAGTTCGTCGGAGATGAGCGCGGTTCCCGCGTCGATGAGCGGGACCAGGCAGCCCACCACGGCTGCGTAGGCGGAGGAGAACAGCATGGCCTCCTCGCGTCCGTGGAAGCGCGCCAGCCGGCGCTCCAGCTCCACGTGCGCGGCGTAGGTTCCGCTGATGAAGCGCACCGCCCCCGGACCCGCGCCCGACGCCCGCGCCTCTGCCTCTTCCGCTGCAATGACGTCGGGACGCAGGCCCATCCCCAGGTAGGAGTTGGAGTTGAAACGAATGAAGGGGCGCTTGTCCTCGCCCTCCAGCCTGATCCTGGGACCGCGGTCCCCGCGTGGCATCTCCACGGCCGTGACCACGGCTTCCGCGCCCTTGGCGGTGCCCTTCCGTTCGAGTTCGCGGACGTGGCCGTCCAGCACGTCGGTCAGGCGGTCGAGCGGCATGGAGTCTCCGGGGGTTGTCGGGGCGGTCAGGTGGTGACCGGGTATGCAGAGGCGGCGGAATCCGGATCCCGCAGCCGCGCGAACATGTCCGCGGTCATTGCGGCCAGATCGTACTCCGGCCTCCATCCCCACTCCTCGCGCGCCGCGGAATCGTCGAGACGCCGGGGCCAGGAGTCGGCGATGGACTGCCGTAGCGGATCCACCCGGTAGTCCATGCGGAAGTGCTGCAGATGGCGCGTGATCTCCCCGGCGAGCATCCGGGGAGTAAACTGCATGGCGGTGATGTTGTAGGCGTTGCGGTGCGCAAGCCGGCGCGGGTCCGCCTCCATCAGCTCGATCACGGCCCGGACGGCGTCCGGCATGTACATCATGTCCAGTTGCGTGTCGGGCCGCAGGGGACAGGTATAGGCGCCCCGCCCACCCGCCTCGCGGAAGGCGTCCACGGCGTAGTCGGTGGTGCCGCCGCCGGGCTCGGCCACATGCGAGATGAGGCCCGGAAAGCGCACGCCGCGGGTATCGACGCCGAAGCGCAAGTGATAGAAGTCGCAGATCATCTCCCCCGCGGCCTTGGTGATGCCGTACATGGTGACGGGCCGCTGGGCCGCTTCCTGCGGCACTCGGTCGAGTGGAATGGAGGGGCCGAAGCTCGCGATGGAGCTCGGGAAGAAGACGGCCGATCCCTGCGCGCGCGCCGCCTCTAGGACGTTGACCAGACCGCCCAGATTCACCCGGTACGCCAGCCGGGGGCGTTCTTCGCCGGCCACCGACAGGAGCGCCGCGAGATGGAACACGGTGTGGGGGCGGAAGCGGCGCACCGCAGCCAGCACCGCCTCGCCGTCCGTGCAGTCGAGGGGGGCGAAGGGGCCGCCCAGCGTTGCCGCCGCATCCGTGCTCAGGTCGGTCGCGAGCACGTTCTCCTGCCCGTACAGGGCGCGCAGCGCCAAAACCAGTTCGGTGCCCACCTGGCCGCCGGCCCCGATTACCAGAGTCCGTTTCATGCGGAGATGCGCTCGCGGGTCGTCCCGGTGCGGGTGGTCACGTTCACCTTCGAGTCGGCCGGCTGGGCCTCAACTCGATCCTGCTGGGCAGGGCGCGCCCGGGATAGGCCAGCAGGTCCACCACGGCCCGTGCCACGTCGCGCGGATCCAGCTTCCAGTCGTGGACGGCGGACTGGCCGCGGAACCCGGTGTTCACGCTTCCGGGCATGATGAGGCTCACGCGGATGTCCCGGTGGCGCAGGTCGAGCATCATCGCTTCGGTCATGCCGAGGAGGCCGAACTTGCTGGCGTTGTACCCCGTTCCACCGGCGAAGGCGTGCCGGCCCGCGAGCGAGCCGATGTTGATGATCCAGCCGCCGCCGCCGGCAGTCAGATGCGGGACCGCCGCCCTGGAGCAGTAGAACACGCCGCCCAGGTTGGTGTCGATCTGCTCGCGCCAGTGCTCGACGGAGAGCTCGTCGATGGGGGCGAAGCGGCCCCAGCCGGCGTTGTTCACCAGGACGTCCAGCCGTCCGAAGCGGTCCGCCGCGGAATCGATCAGGCGCCGGCACTCCTCCGGATGCCGCACGTCGCACCCGATTCCGGCGGCGCGTCCGCTACCCAGCGCCGCCAGCTCGCCTGCCACCCGGCGGACATCGCCGTCCGTCCGGGCGCTGACGACGACGTCGGCATCGCGGTGCGCGAGTGCGCTCGCGATCGCAAGCCCGATGCCCCGCGTGCTTCCCGTCACGACGCACGCCGTGCCGGCGAGATTCCCGGTTCCGCTCATCTCGTGTGCCACCTTCCGCTCATCTTCGTTTGCCGCCCTCCGCGGGCTCCGGTAGCTTCTCCGGGCTTACTCACGGCGTGCCTCGCAGGCGCGATCGGATTCGCAGATGGCCGCACGCGGCCCGCCAGTAAAGAGAAGGTCCAACACCGGTGATCCAACACCCTTCCACGAGCGACGATCCCTGCGCGTGACGGACCGTCCGCGCACCCGAAACGAGGCGCCGCCACCGGGCGGCCGGGTGGCTCTGGTCACGGGTGGGGCGGTGCGCGTGGGGCGTGCCATCACCCTGGCCCTGGCGGACGCGGGTTTCGACCTGGTCGTGGGGTATCTCGGCTCTGCGGAGGCGGTGCGGGAGGTGGTCGCGGAGGTGGAGGGCAGGGGACGGCGCGCGCACGCCGTCCGGGCCGACCTCGCCACGAGCGCCGGCGCGAAGGCGCTGGCCGAGGCCGCGACAACCGCCTGGGGGCGCCTCGATCTGCTCGTCAACAATGCCTCAACCTTCCTTGCCACGCCGTTCGACGAGATCGGCGAGGAGGAATGGGACCAGGTGATGGCGGTCAATCTGAAGGCGCCCTTCCTGCTCATCCAGGCCACCGCGGCGGCGCTCGCCGCCAGCCGGGGCAGCGTGGTCAACATCGTCGACCTGTCGGCGCTCAGGCCGTGGGCGCGCTATCCCCACCACTCCGTCTCCAAGGCCGCGCTCGCCCACCTCACCCGGGTGGCCGCGCGTTCGCTGGCGCCCCGGGTGCGAGTCAACGCGATCGCGCCCGGCTCGGTGCTCCCCGAGGAAGACGCCACCCCGGAAGACATCCGGGCCGCCGCGGCGCGCATTCCCCTGGGCGGCTGGGGATCCCCCGAAGACGTGGCGCGCGCGGTGCTGTTCCTCGATCGGTCGCCCTTCATGACCGGCGAGGTGATCGTGGTGGACGGGGGCGCGCACGGCGCCACCTGAAGGCTCCCGGAGCATTCGGTCTCGGGGAGCACGGGCGCTCATGCCGCCGCCAGTCGCGGGCTATGGCCGCTCGCTACGAGGCGCCGTTCTCCGCCGGGCCTCCGTGCGCCAGCCAGCGCTCGGCGTCCAGCGCGGCCATGCAACCCGTCCCCGCGGCGCTCACCGCCTGGCGGTAGTAGTCGTCCATCACGTCCCCGGCGGCGAACACGCCGGGCAGGGAAGTCTCGGTCCGCCACGGGGTGGGCAGCTCGATGTAGCCGTTCCCCTTGAGTTCAACCTGGCCGTTCAGAAACCCCGTGTTGGGGATGTGACCGATGGCGACGAACATCCCCCCCGCCTCGAGCGTGCTCTTCTCCCCCGTGACCGTGTCCCTCAGCCGCAGCCCGATGATCACCTCGTCGCCCAGCACCTCGGTCACCACCTTGTTCCACAGAAACTCGATCTTGTCGTTGTCGAAGGCGCGCTGCTGCATGATCGCCGAGGCGCGCAGCTGGTCGCGCCGATGAATCACGATCACCCGGCCCGCGAACTTCGCCATGTAGGTGGCGTCCTCGATGGCGCTGTCGCCGCCGCCGATCACGGCCACAACCTGGCCCCGGAAATACGGAAGCGCCCCGTCGCACACGGCGCACGCCGACACGCCGCCGCCGCTCTGGGCCAGGCGCTCTTCTCCGGGCACGCCCAGCCAGCGGGCGTTGGCCCCCGTGGCCACGATTACGGAATCGGCGAGAATCTCCTGGCCGCGTCCGGTGGCGAGGCGCTTGGGCTGCCCCTCGAGCTCCACCTCCACCACATCATCCGTGATCACGCGCGTGTCGAAGCGCAGCGCCTGCGCGCGGAAGGCGTCCATCATCTCGGGGCCGGTCACGCCCTCCGGGAAGCCGGGGTAGTTCTCGACATCGGTCGTGAACATGAGCTGTCCGCCGGGGATCATGGTGCGGCTGCCGGCCCCCTCCACAACGAGGGGCGAAAGCGCGGCCCGCGCGGCGTAGATGGCCGCGGTCCATGCCGCGGGGCCCGACCCGATGATCACGACCCGTTCGTGCTGTGCTGTCATCGTCATCCCTTTCCGGTATTCGAAAGCCGAAGACCCGCAGCGGGGTTTCGGCTACTTGTCCTTGAAGATCTTGAGGTTGGTCGAGTGCCCGGGGTTCACGCGCGCGTTCGGGTCCACGCGGCGAATCGCGTTGTTCACGGCGATCGCCGCCTCGGCAAAGCCCGTGGCGATGAGGTCGAGCTTGCCCGGGTAGCTGACCAGGTCTCCGGCCGCATAGATGCCCGGCCAGCTCGTCTCCATCAGCTGGCCGACCACAATGCGCTTCTTGTCCACTTCGAGCCCCCAGCTCTTGATCGGCCCCAGGTCCGGCTTGAAGCCCAGGAACGTCAGCACCGCATCCACCGCGAACGACTCCACCGCATCGCTCCGGTTGTCGAAGATGGTGCAGCCTTCCACTCTGCCGTTGCCCCGGATCTCCTTCACCTCCCAGAATATCCTCAGCTCCAGTTCGCCCGACTTCGCCGCTGCCTCGAGCCGGGCCACCGATGTCTCGTGCGCCCGGAACACGGCCCGCCGGTGCACCACGACCAGCCGCTCGACGATGTCCTTCAGGATCAGCGCCCAGTCCAGCGCGGAGTCTCCTCCTCCCACCAGCACGACCCGCTTGTCCCGGTAGACCTCGGGATCGCGCACCGAGTACTCGACCCCGTGGCCCAGGAGTTCCTCGTAACCGGGGCACTTGAGCACCATGGGTTCGAAGGCGCCCTTGCCGCCGGCGATCAGCACCGTGCGGGTGCGGTGCTCGGATGACGCGCCCTCGAGCACGAAGACGCCGTCCTCCTCGCGAAGGCCGCGCACCTCCTCGTCCAGCACCACGTCGGCGCCGAACTGAAGGCCCTGATCCACGAGCTCCCGGGCCAGGTCCTTGGCGAGGACCTTCGGGAAGCCGCCCACGTCGAAGATGTACTTCTCGGGATACAGGGCCGTGAGCTGTCCCCCCAGCTCGGGAAGCGAGTCGACGATGCGGCACGACATGCCGCGCATCCCGGCGTAGAAGGCCCCGAAGAGGCCGGTGGGGCCGCCTCCGATGATGGTGAGATCGACGATGTCCTTCATGGTCAGAAGATCGACAGGCGCACGTAGCGCCCCGGATTCTCCCGGAAGTCCTCGAGCAGCAGGGTGAGTTGCATGAGCACCGACTGCGTCTGAACGGCCACCGTCGAGTCGGCCAGGAGATGGGCCAGGGTGCCCTCCCCGGTCTCCAGCTCGCGGCCGATGCGCTCGAAGCGGACCAGGGTGGAGTCGGCGTACCGGAGCGTGGTGGAGAGCCCGGTCGTGGTTTCGCGCAGGTCGGTGGCCAGGCGCCGGAATTCGGCGGCGGTCACGCGGGTGTCGCCCACGATGGAGTCCACGACCCCGCCCGAGAGCAGCCGCTCCACCTCGGCGAGCGTCAGGGTCGCCAGTGCCGCGGCTTCGCTGACCTGGCTCGTTGAGGTGCGCACGTTCTCGACCAGATCGTCAACCGCGCCGATCTGCGCATCGACGAGCGCCGCCAACTGTTCGCTGACCCCGCCCACGTTCTCGATCACCAGCCTGAGGTTTTCCGCCGTTTCCTGTGTAAAGGCGATCTCCACCCGGTCGGTGATGGTGGCGAGGTTGTCGGCGATCTGGTCGGCCGTGGCGGTGAGCCGGGAAAGATCGGGGATGCTGAAGCCGGGCAGAACCCCGGGATCCGAGGGTTCGAAGAAATCCAGGCGCGGGTTGGCGGAGCGCGACACGATCTCCGCGCCCCAGTCGCCGAACATGGATTCGGGCGCGATCAGCACGGCGGCGTCGGCCGGAAGCTGCACGTCGGCGTTGATGGCGAGGCCAACCCGCACCGCGGTTCCGTCCGGTTCGACGGCGATGCCGTTCACGCGTCCGATCGTCACCCCGCGCAGCTTCACCGAGGCGCCGTCCGGGAGCTGACCCACGCCGCTGAAGAGCGCCTCGACCGTGGTCGTGCCCCGTGTCAGGCGATACCCGCGAAGCCAGAAGCTCCCGGCCACCGCGACCACGACGCTCAGCAGAATGACCACCCCGACCCACACCTCATTGCGTCTCATGCTATCGTCTCCATCAGTTCCGGAGCCCCTTCGATGAACGACCTGACCACAGGGTCGCCGGAGATCCGGATCTCACCCGGCGCGCCATGGGCCCGCACCCGCCCGTCGTGAAGGAACGCCATGGAGTCGGCCACCTCGTAGGCGGTCCCGAGGTCGTGCGTAACCACCAGTCCGGTGGCCCCGATCTCCTCCCGCAACCTGAGGATGAGCCGGCCGATCACCGTCGTCGTTACCGGATCGAGCCCGGTGGTGGGCTCGTCGTAGAGGAGATACCGGGGACGGGTCGCGATCGCGCGCGCGATCCCCGCCCGCTTGCGCTGCCCCCCGGAGATCTCCGCCGGATAACGGTCTCCCAATCCTCCCAGGTCCACAAGCTCCAGGCACTCGGCGGCCCTCCGGCGGATGTCCCGGCTGCTCAGGCCGGGAATCCGGCGCAGCCCCATCTCCACGTTGTGGGCGAGGGTCATGGAGTCGAACAGCGCCGCGAACTGAAATACGTAGCCGACCCTGCGCCGCAGTGCGTACAGGGCTTCCTGATCCAGTTCCGCGACTTCCCGGCCGTCGACGGTCACGCTTCCCCTGTCTGCGGCGAGCAGTCCCACGATATGCTTCAGCACGACCGACTTGCCCGCCCCCGAGGCGCCGATCAGCGCGACCGTGGCCCCCCTGGGCACGTCCAGGTCGAAGCCCTTCAGCACGACCTTCTCGCCGAAGGCCCTGTGCACGCCGCGCAGACGGATCACAGCAGTACGGCGGCCCAGAAGGCGTCGAACACCAGGATCACCATGCTGCTTGCGACCACGGCCGAAGTGGCGGCGCGGCCCACTCCGGCGGCCCCTCCCCGGGTGCGGAAGCCGAAGAAGCATCCCAGCGAAGTCACCGTCAAACCGAACGAGAACGACTTGATCACCGAAAAGACCACGTCGAAGGGCACGAAGAAGGCCTCGAGCCCGCGCACGAACTCGGGGGTGGACATCTCCAGAAGCTGTATCGCGGTCAGCCAGCCCGCCACGATGCCCAGCGTCGACGCCAGCAGCGTGACCGCCGGAAACATCACCGCGCCCGCGAGCACCCGGGGGAGCACCAGGTACGCCGCCGGATCGTACGCCATGGTTTCCAGCGCGTCGATCTGCTCGGTCACCCGCATGGTCCCCAGCTCGGCGGCGATGCTCGCGCCAACCCGCCCCGCCAGCGCCAGCCCGGTCAGCACCGGTCCCAACTCGATGATCATCGTCTTGCCCACCAGGCTGCCCACCAGGTACACGGGCACCGCCCCGGTGAAGGTGTAGGAAGCCTGCAGCGCCAGCACGATGCCGGTGAAGGCGGCGATGAAGAGCGCGATGGGCACCGATGCGACGCCGATGCGCATCATCTGTTCGAAGACCAGCCCTCCCCAGATGCGGACCGCGCGCAGACCGCGGATGGTGTCCTGCATGAGGACGCCCCATTCGCCCACCGTCGCCGCGAAACGTAAGGCTGCGCGCCCGGTGGCGCCGACGAAGTCCAGCGTCTTGCCCGCCATATGGGTGAAGATAGAGGAAATCGGGGTGCAGGTGTCACCCGTGGGTACTCCGGTCGCCCCCGGAAATGTCCCGGTTCAAGTGCCCTCTACGGAGGCGGCGGGAGTCCGTTCTCCAGCGTGAAGACGACTTCGTCGTCCCGGGTTGCCGGGTGCCCGGAACGCAGGGGACACGCGACCTGGACGCGGGTCACCGCGGTTTGGGCGGCGCTGACCGATACCTCGAAGTCGATTCCCTGCTCGGGCGAGCTGATGCGGGTGCGAACCCGCTTTCCCGGAGAGGCCTCGCGAACGCAGGCCGGATTGCGGAAGAGGGTCTTGGTGGACTGCCTTCCCGACGCCAGCGAGCGCGTCACGGTGATGCGCCTGAGCGAGTCGGGTTGATAGCTGATCAGGTAGCGGAAGCCCCGCTGATCGCGTCCCCGACCCTCCCGATTGTGCCTCGGCAAGCCACCTCCGATCCCTTGACCCCCTGAAACGGCCCGCTTAACATCCCGGCGACCCACCAGGGATGCAAGCCCCGCCACAGCGTCCCGACGCGTCCCGCCCCACTCCCGCCCACACCCCCGCTCCACGCCATCCCGCCCGCGCCGTCGTGTTCACGGCCCGCGCGCTCCGCCTTTCCATCGGAGTTCCCCTTGGACATCGCCGAACTCAAGAGCAAGAAGGTCAGCGAGCTTCATGAGCTGGCCAGCGAACTGCGCATCGCCAACTACTCCGGGCTGCGCAAGCAGGATCTCATCTTTCGCATCGAGCACAAGCTGCTCGACAGCGACGTCGTGCTTCGCGGAGAAGGCGTGCTCGAAATCCTCCCCGAGGGCTACGGGTTCCTGCGCTCGCAGAGCTGGAACTACCTCTACGGCCCCGATGACATTTACGTGAGTCCTTCGCAGATCAAGCGATTCGATCTGCGCACCGGCGACACCATCCTGGGCCAGGTGCGTCCCCCCAAGGAGGGCGAGCGCTACCTGGCGCTGCTCAAGGTGGAGAACGTCAACTTCGAGCCGCCCGACAAGGCCAGGCATCGGATGACGTTCGACAACCTGCGCCCGCGCTATCCCGACGAGCGCCTGCGGCTTGAGTGTTCCCGGCGCGACATGTCCACGCGCGTGGTCGACCTCGTCGCGCCCATCGGCAAGGGGCAGCGGGGACTGATCACCTCCCCGCCGAAGGCGGGCAAGACGATGCTGCTGCAGAAGGTGGCCAACTCCATCAGCGAGAATCATCCCGAGGTGCACCTGATCGTGCTGCTCATCGATGAGCGGCCGGAGGAAGTCACCGACATGGAGGAGAACGTCGACGCCGAGGTGATCGCCTCAACCTTCGACGAGTCGGCGGACCGCCACACGCAGGTCGCGGAGATGGTGCTCGAGAAGGCCAAGCGGCTGGTCGAGCACGGCAAGGATGTCGTGATCCTGCTGGACTCGATCACGCGCCTCGCGCGCGCCTACAACGTCACCGTGCCGCACTCGGGGAAGATCCTGTCGGGAGGCGTTGACTCCAACGCGCTGCACAAGCCGAAGAGATTCTTCGGAGCCGCCCGCAACATCGAGGGCGGAGGGTCGTTCACCATCATCGCCACCGCCCTGATCGACACCGGAAGCCGCATGGACGAGGTGATCTTCGAAGAGTTCAAGGGCACCGGCAACATGGAGCTGGTGCTCGACCGCAACATCTCCGACAAACGCGTCTTCCCGGCCATCGACATCAACCGGTCCGGCACCCGCAAGGAAGAGCTGCTGCTGACCGAAACCGAGCGCAACCGGGTGTACCTGCTGCGCAACTTCCTCTCCGACATGCCGGTTTCCGAGGCCATCCAGTTCCTGATCGAGCGCATGAGCCGCACGGAGACCAACCGGGAGTTCCTGGATTCCATGCAGGCGGCGTAGGGAGCCGCCCACCGGCGTTTCCCTACGGCTGCGCGCAGGAGGGGAAGACGACGGAGCGGCCGAAGCTGGTCCACTCGCCGCACGGGCTTCCGGACCGCCAGGCGCCCCGCTCGGCCAGCGCGCCGCGCGTCCAATACGACTCGTAGGGCCCGTCGAGTTCGCCGTCGGCGTAGTTCTCGCGCACCGAGAGCACGCCGGACTTGAAGTACATCTCCGCGGGTCCGTGCAGAACGCCGTCCAGCCAGGTTTCCCGGCCGGAGAGCCGGCCGTTCTGGTGGAACCACTCGCGAACGCCCGTCCAGCGACCCTCGGCGAGTGTGCCTCTTTCGCGCAGGAGGTCCGCCGTCCACATGCGCGCCACCGGGCCGCTATAGGGCTCGAGGGTGCCCGGTTCGAGGTAGACGCCCGCGCGCTCGATGAGGCGGTCGAGGTCCATCGCTTCCTGCCCGGCGGCCGGGGGGGCGCCGGCAACCGTGGGAGCGACCACCGCCGCCACGGCCAGGAGGCCGAGCAGCTTCATCGCATTCCGGCGGGGTCGCTTACGGTCACCGCCACGTAACCGTTGCTCCAGCAGCACTGGTTGCCTGCCGAGCTGTCGTTCGCGTTGAAGTTGTCCACGCGGGCGCGCAGCAGGTATTCGCCGGGTGCCGTGAAGGTGACGAGGGTGCTGGCTTCTCCGGTGCCGGGAACCGTGATCTGCTGGGGCTCGAAGATCACTTCCTCGACCGGACCCTGGTGCTTGAACCAGGTGACCCGCACCTCGACATCCGTGTTCACGTTGTCGTCCGGGGAGCGCTCCGATACCTCCGATGTCCACAGGGTGAGCGAGAGCGGCTCGCCCACGGACGCGGTGCGTGGCTCCGAATGCGCGCCCTGGATATACTGGCCCACCTCTCCGCCGTCTCCGAAGCGCACGAGCGGGGGCACGGATCCCATGGCCCTGGGCCCGTAGTCGAGCTGGAGCGCATCGATCCCCACCCGCGCGGGCGTGGAGTAGGTCACGCCGTTGCTCGTGATGGTCCACACGACCCGCCGGCTGGTATCCGCGTAGCTCTCGGGCACGGTCACCGAAAAGACCCCGCGGTCGCGCCGGGGCCGCACCGGGAAGTGGGTGGGCTGGTCTCCGTCGAACTCGGCGGGCTCGATGAAGTTGTCGGGACCGAGCGGGATGTCCAGGATCTCCTCGGTGTTCAGGTTGAAGAAGCCGTAGGAGAAGGTGAAGGTACCGTCGTCATTCCGATACCAACCCTCGAAGAAGGGCGCCACGGGCTCGCCTCTCGGCGGGATCGGCGCCAGCGGGAGTCGCTGCACCTGCTGCGCGCCCAGGGGGACCGCTGCCAGGACAGCGAGCGCCGTGGCGATGCCAAATCTCGGTTGCAGGGGTTTCATCTCTCTCTCCGAGCATCGACTGGACACGGTCGGCTATCGTGCGCCGTGCGCTACAATGGGGAAGGAGCCCCCCACATCCGCGGTGAGCTCCTTCGTTGTCCTGACACCGGACCCGGCGCCCATCGAGAGGATGGCGCGGAGAGTCGGCCGGATTCCGTCAACGCGACCCGCTGCTGCCGTCGCTCACCACCCGCGCCTTGGCCTCACGCTCCTCGACGAGGCGTTCGTAGCCTTCATCCGTCAGGTGGGTTATGGCGAGCCAGGCGTGCGACATCTCGTCCGTGGTGCGGTCGCCGCGCGCGTACCAGATCTCCGGGTCCGGGTTCAGCGGGTTGTCCGCGGTGTTGTCGTACCAGCCCGTCATGACCAGCACCGTTCCTTCGGGGAGCAGGGGAGCCGAATCGTCGCCGTAGATGTAGCTGTGGTGCCAGCGCGCGTCGAAATCGGTCACCATGCTGATCAGTTCCTCACGACCGTCCGGATAGATCGCCTTGATGGACATGGCGTGCAGGTGCACGTGCCCGTGGGGCTGGAAGCTGTCCAGGCGGACCGGGTGGTCCCACCGCTTGAACCCCTGGGTCATCGCCGTACCGCCCGGAGCCAGCGCGATGTCTCCGCGCAGCGGATAGAGGCGCAGGTCCTGCTCGAATTCGGGCGTGTATCCCTCCTCGTGGAACCAGATGCCGAGTTCGACCTGGTCGTCCGGCACCTCGTAGCCCATGGGGTAGTAGTGGGCGTCCCACTCGATCAGGTCGTTCGCCAGCAGGAGGCGTCCGGCGTCGGCGGGAACGATCTCGCCGACCTTGCCCATGGCATATTCGGAGAGGCTGACCATACGCTGATACTCGCCTTCCTCGTTGAGCCTCAGCAGCCTCGGGATGGCGTGGTGCACCACCTGGCGGCCGGCGGGGAAGGAGGGCCGCGTCTCGAAGGCGCGCACCCAGCGGTCTTCGCCCAGCCCGGTCGGGACGCGCGGCCGCCACCAGGTGTCGCCGCCCTCGGCCGGAACCGTGAAGGGCTTGGACTTGATGACATGGTCGGGGGGACCGAGGATGTGCTCCAGCTGCCACATCTGCCTGTCCGGCCACTCCATCGCCGGCGGCATGTCCGCCGGATCACCCTCGGGCGCGCCCGCGTCCACCCAGGCGACGATGGTCTCGATGTGTTCCTGTTCGAGGCGCCAGTCGTCCTTGATGTCCTGGATGCCCACGCCCACGTCAAGGTGGTAGGGCGGCATGAGGCGGCGCGACACCTGCTCGCGGATACGGCGGGCGTAGCGGCGCACATCCCGGTAGGTCACGAACGACATCGGCGCCACCGACGATTCCCGATGGCAGATCTGGCAGTTCTCCTGCACGATGGGGGCGATGTCGCGCGTGAAGGTGATTTCCGGTTCGTCCCCGTTGGTCGACTGCGCCGCCAGCGCGCAGGGAGTCAGCAGGGCGGCGCACAGCAGGGCAGGCAACAGCGTGCGGCCGGAGTACCGGGAGATGGTCATGTCTTCCTCCTGTCGGGCATCGTCGAGCCGTGGCGCTCCGGGCGAGCGGCCAGCATGCAACTCTATTCGTCCAGTACGCTCTCGTACCTCGGATTCACGACGAACTGCTGGTCCTGAAAGATCTTCCTGTCCCACGGAAATATTACGGTGGAACCGGTCTCCAGCGCAAAGTAGTCGGGCTTGTAGCCGCGCGGCCGCACGAAGCAGGTCGCGGTACGGACTTCGGCGGGCCCGACGTCGCGCACGGCCGCGAGCCCCAGCCGCAGGGTCTCTCCGGAAGTCGTGATTTCGTCCACGAGCAGAACCCGGCGGCCGGCGGCGACGCGCGGGGCCGCGTCGAGCACCTCGGGGCGCTCTCGGATCGAGTTGTCGTCTCCCCGGCGCGAGATCTTCATCGAGTGGAAGTCGAGACGCAGCATTGACGCGACGATGGCGCCCGGAATGACGCCCGCGCGCGCGATCCCGACGACCAGGTCGGGCCTGTGTTCGCGCGCCACCTTGAGCGCGAGCGCCCGGCACAGCTCTCCGAACATCTCCCAGGACACGTCCAGGTAATCTCCGGTCGGATCCGAGAAGCGGGGCTGGTTGTATCTGGATGGCATGTCGGCCTGACGTGACTGAATCGGGGATGCGTTGCGGAGCGGACGCCCCGGACCTGCTTCCCGGCGAGGTTCGGGGCAGAGGAAGTTAGGAACAGTCGGCGGGCCACGCCACCGAGCGACCAGGTGTCGCGCTCCCGGCTGACAGCCGGCAATATCAGCACGGGGAGGGGCGCGCAGCGGCCGGCCGGAACCAGGAGCACATGACCAGCACCCACCAGACAGAAGACGCGCAGGCCCTGGCCGACGAGCGCCTGGAAGCCACGCTGGAAAAGACGGGGGCGCGCGACCCGCGAGGCGTGTGCAGGGAGCGCCTGCGGGAACTGAAGGGCGTCGATGCGGCGGCCTTCGAGCAGGCGCTCGGCTACTATCGCGACCGGCTGGTCCCGTCGATCGCCGCAGGCGAAGAACCGTTTACCGCCTGGGTCGAGTACGGCCGCACGATCGCGCGGCTTACCTTCGGGGGAAGAACCGTCGCCATCGACCGGACGGGGCTGGCGCGCGAATACGCGACTCCGGCCGATCCGGAGGCGCTGGTGCTGCACCTGCCGGAGGGAGGGCGGGGACGCGCGCTGCTCGTGGCTCAGCCGCGCGATCCGTCGCCCGCGCAGCAGGCGACCCGCGACCTCCTGGTTGACGGGCGTTCCACCTTGAGGGAAGGTTAGGCTGCCAGGGCATCCAGGAGATCCGGGAATGGACGAGCAACGAGTCTACACGCCGCGCAACGTGGCCTGGAGCCCCCGTCCGGGGTGGGCCACCGTGCGTCTTGTGGGCACCTGCGCGGACCGCTCGCTCAGGCGCGGGCGGGTGGTGATGCACTCGCCGAGCGACGATTACCACTCGATCCCCGGGCACGACCAGGGGCTCGAAGCCGAACGAATCGTCATCGTGCTCGCGGAGGCCACCCACCTGATCGAGGACGACCTGCACCTGGTGCCCGAAGGCGCGGTGGTGGCGGTGGGCGAACCTCTGCCCTGAGGAAAGGGGGAGCCTAAGCCGCGCCCGGCAGCCCCTTCCGGAACGCTTCCGACAGCCGCTTCGCCAGCGGCCCCACCCGTCCATCGCCGACCGGGCGCCCGTCGATCTCGACGATGGGATGGACCTCCGTGGTGGTGCCTGTCAGGAACGCCTCGCTCGCGGATGCAAGCTCCTCCACCGCGAGGGGGCGCAGTTCGACCGGGATTCCCAGTCCGGCCGCCAGTTCGAGCACGTACTCGCGGGTGATGCCGTGCAGGATCTGGTGGGTGGCCGGGTGGGTCACCAGCGCACCGCCGCTCACCGCGAAGAAGTTGCTGTGGGCCCCCTCGATGGCGACCCCGTCGCGCACCAGGATGACGTCGTCCACCCCGGCGTCCACGGCGGCCTGCATGGCCAGAACGTTGGGCAGCAGCGCGATGCTCTTGATGTCGACCCTCGCCCAGCGCCGGTCGGGCGCGGTGATGGCCCGGTAGCCTCGCTCCCAGGTCTCGCTGGAAGGCCGCTGGTGCGGGCGTGCATACGCGTACACGGTGGGCTCCACCGCGTGCGGCGGGAAGTAGTGGGTGCGGGGAGCCGTGCCCCGCGTCACCTGCATGTAGACGTAGGCGAAGTCGGCGTCGGCGAGGCCGTTCAGCTCCAGCAGCCGCTGCTTGACGGCGGGCAGCCGGCCCGTGTCGTAGTCGATGCGGAGCGCCGCCAGGCCACGGGTCATGCGCGCCAGGTGGCGGTCGCCGCGAAAGAAGCGTCCCCCGTACGCAGGCGTGACCTCGTAGATGCCGTCGGACAGCAGAAAGCCGCGGTCGTCCGCGCCTATGCGGGCTTCAGCCCTCGCCAGGTACTCGCCGTTCAGATAGACGGTGTCCACGTCACGACCCGTCGTTTCTGCCCAGCCGCTCAAACTCCTCGAGAAGCTGCGCCTCCTGTATGGGCGCGACGGGAGCGGAGGAGGCGGCGTCGGAATCGTCGGCTTCGGCGTCCTCCGCGGATGTCGCCTCGGCGGACCCACCCCCTGCGGTGAGCTGCCGGGGAGGCTCGGGCGCGCCTCCCGGAAGCAGTCCCATCTTGGCCTTCAGGGCCAGCAGGCGGTCGTCCATGGCGGCGCCTTCGCCGCCCGATTCCAGCCTCAGGAATTCATCTTCGAGCGAATCCCCGGTCAGCGCCTCGGTGACTTCCGCCTGAGCGAGGCTGCGGCGTTCCTCTTCCTCGATCTTGGCCGCCATGCGGTTGAACGCGTCGAACGCCGACTGGTCCGAGAGCCCGGACATGGTGGCGTGGATGCGCTTCTGCGCCTGAGCCCGCTTTTGCTTCGCGATCAGGAGGTTCCGCTTGCGCTTCGCCTCCTCGATCTTGTCGTTCAGGGTCCGGAGCGACCCCTTGAGCTTCTCGGTCTCCTCCTTCTGCGCACGCCAGGTCTGCTCCAGCGCCTGAGCGCGCTGGGAGTGTTCCTGCTGCCGGCTCAGAGCCTGCATGGCGAGGTCGTCACGGCCCTCCCTCACGGCCAGCTCGGCCCGCTTCCGCCACGCCTGGGCCTGCTTGACCTCGGCATCGAGCTGGGCTCCGAGCTTGCGCTCGTCCGCGATCGCTCCCGCGACATCGCGCTTCGCCTTGGCGAGCTGGTCCCGCATGTCGAGGATGATCTGGTTGAGCATCTTCTCCGGGTTTTCCGCCTTCGCGATCAGGTCGTTGATGTTCGACTTGATGAGCGTCGACAGCTTCTGGAAGATTCCCATGGGTTCAGCCCTCCATCGCCTGCGGTGCGCTGCTCGCCTGCGCAAGCTCGCGAATCCTGCCCATGTGACTTGACGCCGCGAGCTGAAGGCTCTCGATCGAGGCCTGCAGCTCGGTAAAGTCCAGGTTCTCCAGTTCGAGCGTGTCGGTGAGGATCAGCTCCCCCTCCTCGATTCCGTAGGCGCCGTGCACGATGTCGGTCGCGTTGAGTTCCAGCAGTGTGCGGTACAGCCCGGTGAGTTCGTCCTCCGGCTCTGCCGGAAGATCCATCATCTTGAGGCGCAGCACCAGCACGGGATCCGAGTGGTGGACCACCACGCCCGCGCCTCCATTGTCGCCGTGTGCGAGGAACATGCCCTCGTCCACCTCTTGATAGTCCAGATCCATGCGGATCAGGAAGCCCTCGACATCCTCTCGACTTACCATGACTTCACTCCGTCTCCGGGGTGGGGGGCAGGTGGCTCTGCCCGCTCCTGGTGTCAGCCTGCTCGCCGGGCGGGTGCTGCCGGCCGCGATGCGACCGGAATGTCGTGCCACCCGACGGCATAACCTACAACACTAGCAGACGCCGGGGAGCCGCGGCCAGTTTCGCACCGGGCTGCGGGGCTGCTGCCTACGCCCTCCGCCGCTCGCGGTTCCTGTCCCGCAGCAGATCCGCCAGGAAGGCCCCCGTGTACGAGGTCCGTTGCGCGGCGACCTCTTCGGGTGTTCCGGCTGCGACCACCCGCCCCCCGCCCGCGCCCCCTTCCGGGCCGAGGTCGATGAGCCAGTCGGCGGTCTTGATCACGTGCAGGTTGTGCTCGATGACCACCACCGTGTTGCCGCGGTCCACCAGGCGGTGCAGCACCTCCAGCAGGACGCGCACGTCCTCGAAGTGCAGTCCCGTGGTGGGTTCGTCGAGGATGTACAGGGTCCTGCCGGTCGCGCGCTTGGAGAGTTCGCTCGCCAGCTTGACCCGTTGCGCCTCGCCGCCCGAGAGGGTCGTCGCCGGCTGCCCCAGCCGGACGTAGCCGAGCCCGACCTGCGCCAGCGTCCTGAGGCGGTGGCGAACGCGGGGCACGGCGTCGAAGAACTCGAGGGCCTCCGCGACCGGCATCGCAAGGACCTCGGCGATGTTCCGGCCCTTGTAGGCGATGTCGAGGGTCTCGCGATTGTAGCGCCGGCCCCGGCATACGTCGCACGGCACGTAGACGTCGGGCAGGAAGTGCATCTCGATCTTCACGAGCCCGTCGCCCTTGCACGATTCGCATCTGCCTCCCTTTACGTTGAACGAAAAACGGCCCGGACCGTAGCCTCGCACCTGTGACTCGGGAAGGCTCGCGAAAAGCTGGCGGATGGGGGTGAAGAGGCCGGTGTAGGTCGCGGGATTGGAGCGCGGCGTCCGTCCGATGGGCGACTGGTTCACCTCGATGACCTTGTCGACCAGTTCGGCCCCGTGCACCTCGTCGTGATCTCCGGGGAGGGCCACGGACCGGTAGAAGCGGCGCGCCAGGGCGCGGTACAGGGTATGGTTCACCAGAGTGGACTTGCCCGACCCGCTGACCCCGGTGACCGCGACGAAACACCCCAGGGGGAACCCTACCGCCAGGTCGCGCAGGTTGTGCTGGCGCGCGCCCTCGACCACGAGCCGGCGCTCGGGGTCGGCGGGTCGGCGCCGGGCCGGCACGGGGATTTCGCGCGCGCCGCGCAGGTACGCGCCGGTGAGCGAGCGCGGATGGTTGACGACCTCCTGAACCGTCCCCGCGGCCACCACCTCGCCCCCTTGACGCCCGGCCCCCGGACCCAGGTCGACGACGTGGTCGGCGGCGAGGATGGTGTCCTCGTCGTGCTCCACCACCAACACGGTGTTGCCCAGGTCGCGCAGCGAACGGAGCGTGTCCAGCAGGCCGTGGTTGTCGCGCGGATGCAGGCCGATCGACGGTTCATCCAGGATGTAGAGCACGCCCACCAGGCCGCTGCCGATCTGGGTCGCCAGGCGGATGCGCTGCGCCTCTCCCCCGGAGAGGGTGTCGGCCGAGCGGCCCAGGCTGAGGTAGTCGAGGCCCACCGCGGTCAGGAAGCGGAGGCGGTTCTCGACCTCCTTGAGGATCGGACCGGCGATTTCGGCCGGAAGCGGCGGGCCGGGAGCCTGTTCGACGGTGTCGGAGCGCAGGCGGCCGGCCACCGGGAGCGAGCGCACGAAGGCCAGGCACTCCGAGATGGGCAGCTCGATCACCTGGCCGATGGAGCGGCCGCCCAGGGTCACGGCCCGGGAGCGGGGGCCGAGGCGCGTTCCCGCGCACGCCTTGCACGGCAGCACCGACATGTAGGACTCGAGCTGGCCGCGCACGTAGTCCGACCCGGTCTCCCGGTAGCGCCGCTCGACGCTGGCGACCACGCCCTCCCAGACGTCCTCGTAGTATCCCGCGGAGCCCGCCGACCGGTAGGGGAAGCGGATCTTCATGGGAGCCGAACCCCACAGGATGCCCTGGTGGACCTCGGGGTCCAGGGTTTTCCAGGGTTTGCGCGGGTCGAACTCGTAGGCGGCCGCCAGCCCGGGGATCACCGAGCGTCGCAGGTGTCCGGCGGGATCCCCCCAGGGCAGCACCACCCCCTCCATGACCGAGAGGCCGGGGTCGCCGAGCAGGAGCTGCGGGTTGACCTCCCGCCGCGTCCCCAGCCCGCCGCAATCCTCGCACGCGCCAAAGGGCGAGTTGAAGGAGAACTGGCGGGGTTCCATTTCCGGCAGGCTGGTGCCGCATTCCACGCAGGCGTATTGCTCGCTGAAGAGCAGGGGATCATCTTCTCCGCGCACCCGCACCCCTGCGACGCCCTCGGCCGTCGAGAGGGCGGTCTCGATCGAGTCGGCGAGGCGGCCGCGGTTTGAGTCGCGCACCGTCAGCCGGTCGACGACGATGGCGATGTCGTGGTTCTCGTACCGATTGAGCGCGGGAGGATGGGAAAGGTCGTAGACCTGGCCATCGACGAGCGCCCGGACGAAGCCGGTGCGGCGCGCCCGTTCGAACAGCTCCCGGAACTCGCCCTTGCGCCCGCGCACCAGGGGAGCGAGCACCTCGATCTGGCTGCCCGCCTGCCGTTCCAGAAGCTGTTCCACGATCTGGGTGGCGCTCTGGCGCAGGACGGGCCGGCCGCACTCCGGACAGTGCGGGGTGCCCGCGCGCGCCCACAGCAGCCGCAGGTAGTCGTAGATCTCGGTAACCGTGCCCACCGTCGAACGCGGGTTGCGGTTCACCGTCTTCTGCTCGATGGAGATCGCCGGCGACAGTCCCTCGATGGAGTCGACGTCGGGCTTCTCCATCAGGCCCAGGAACTGGCGGGCGTAGGCCGACAGCGACTCCACGTAGCGCCGTTGCCCCTCGGCGTAGATCGTGTCGAACGCGAGCGATGATTTCCCCGATCCGGACAGACCGGTGATGACGACGATACGTTCGCGGGGGAGCTTGAGGTCGATGTTGCGGAGGTTGTGCTCGCGCGCTCCCCGGATGATGAGCGTGTCGCCGGTCATCGGCCCCATTCGCGATAGATGAACAGCCCCAGTGAATGTGCGTAGGTCGGGCCGCTCTGCTGGACCCCGAGCACGCCCCGGCGCAGGAGCGGGTCCTCGGCGAAGCTCTCGAAGCCCCACAGGTCGGCGAAGCGCCACTCCAGGCGTGCGTTGGGGATGCGGGTGCGCGTCTGGGTGGTCGTCCCGACCGGAGCCAGGTCGACGGACAGGAAGACATCGTCCCACAGGTAGCGGCCGAACTCGATCTGAGTGGAGGCGAGGGTGCCCAGCAGGCTGGGATTGGGGCCAAGTCGCTGCGTGGCCCGCTGGTTGGAGATGGCGAAGTAGTCCACGAAACCGATCTCCTGCGCGACGGCCTCCTGGAACTCGTCTGCCAGCCGGCCCAGACCGAGCGACAGGCCATCGGTGATGATCGCCCCGCCCAGCAGCGACGACTCGCCGGAGCCCAGCAGTGCCGGGGGCCGGCCGAACACCAGGTAGCTGACGAGTTCCGGTTCCTCGATGGGCGCGGCCGCGTCGCTGGTCAGCGACACCGAGGGAGCCACCAGGGTGCCGCCCACGTTGGCGATCACGTTGAGCGGGCTGTCCCCGGCACGCAGGCGCGCGACCGCCTGGATGTCCAGGTTGGGGTTGACGCCGGGAATGCCGATGAACTCGAGGGTTCCCTCCTGCACCACGAAGCGGCGGCCGAAGTAGTTGTAGGATCCCCGGATGGCCGCAAGCTCCCCGACCGCCACGAAACGGCGTGCCCCGCGGTCGTACTCCAGCTCGAGGCCGCCGTCGATCTCCATGTCGATCTGGCGGCTGCGCAGCCAGCTGTCGCTCTCCACGCTCAGTTCGATCTCGGCGATCAGGTTGTCGAGGAACGGGTTCTGTCCTGCCTCGATGATGGGCAGCACGCCGGCCAGGGTGGTATCCACGGCTGCGAAGAAGGTGGTGTCCGCCAGGTCCACGATGGTCTGGTAGCGCGCGAACTCGTCCAGATAGAGGGTGCCTTGTTCGACCTCCAGGGCCCCCTGCACGACCGGGCTGCGATAGTTTCCGGTCAGGCGCAGCTGCCCGCTGACGACCCCCTCGATGTCATAGCGGTTGACCGCCCGGAAGCTGGTTCCTTCGATGGCGAGGTCGAGGGCCGGGTCGCGCAGTGGGCGCAGGTGCAGCGATCCGTTCACCCGGGCGAGCCCACCGGAACGCAGACTGGCCGAGAGCGTGGCGCGGGCGTCCTCGGTGAACCCCAGCACGGCCTCCACATCCGTGTACCGGACCCCCAGTTCCGGCAGTGCGAGGGCGCCTCCGGCCAGAGACAGCCCGCCGTTCGTGCGAATGTTCGCCGGGGGACCGGTGAGATGCAGTTCTCCATCGACCACGCCCTCGACGTCCTCGAGGCCGGGAACGACGCGCGAAACAACCGCAAGCGGGAACTCGCGTGCGACGACCGCGATGTCCATCGGTTCGTCAGGGAAGCGTTGGGGCACCCGCCCGAGCTCCAGCGCCGCAGCCAGCGCGCCCCGGGCCGACAGGACCTGCGCTTCCTGGCTCCACGCCTCGATGTCACCGGTGATCCGGCGGTCGAGGTACTCGAGTTCGCCCGCGACCCGGGTGAAGTCCACATTGCCGTATCCCAGTCCGTCGGCCTGGAAGGAAGCCGCCATTCCGGGGTCGTCCCCGGTTTGGGAAACCCGCAGGTCGAGGCTTACCACTCCGCGAAGGTTGCCTTCCTCCAGGCCGGTCAGATGCGCCACGTGGGTCAGGCGCTCCAGTGGGAGGCTCCGCACCACCAGCTCGAAGTCCGCCGGGCCGGGGCCGCGCGGGATGACGCCGTCGGCTTCAATCCTCATTCCGCCCACGCCGGGACGCGTGAAGCTGAAGTCGTCGACCACGAAACGCCCGCCGTCCCACAGGAGGCGCGCCGGTCCGCCGAGATTCCAGCGGCCGCCTGCGAAGCGGGCGGTGAGTTCGTCGAGATGGAGTACTCCGCTGGTTGCGTCCGCCTGGTAGGTGGCGCGCGCCTGGTAGCTCTCGGCGTCCGTGCGCTCGAGGTCGGCGCGCAGCCGGCCCTCGGATCGGGAAAGGTCCAGTTCGATGGCGGCAGAGGCGAAGTCTCTGCCTTCGACCGCGAAGGAGTCGCTGAGGATGGAGGCGATGAGCCGCCCGTCGGTCCCCGGCAGACCGTCGATCCGGACGTCCAGTTCGGCTCGGCTGATCGCGTTCTCGCGAAAGCGAAAGCCATCGATGGTGACGAGGCCCTCCGCCGCGAACCGGTCGACCGCGCCGCGCAGGGTGGCTTCGGCCGAGACATGCCCATCGACCTCGACCTCTCTCAGCAGGGGAAGGGTGTCGGGATCGATTCCCTCCAGGCGCAGCAACTCGATCTCCAGGCGCGACAACGTGTCGGCCGCGATGATCGGACCCGCCATGAAGAAGGGCCGCAGGCCGTCCAGCGATTCGCTGGCGAAAGCGATGCGGACCTCTCCGGGCTGGAGACCCTCCGCGAGACCCAGGTCTCCGGATGCGTCCAGAGTGCCCAGGCTGGTCACGGCGTGCAGCGTGTCCAGGGTGGCCGCGCCCGCCTCCAGGCGAAGCGCGGACCTCGCCGAGTCCACGGCAACCACCCCGATCGCGGCGGAAGCGACGCGAACTCTCACGTCGGCCACGACCGAGTCGGGCTCGAGCCCGCGACCGTCCACGAACACGCCGCCGGTCACGATCGTGGGTTCCGGCAGTTCCGGCACGATGCGCGAAAGGTGGAAGTCGCGCACCTCGGTCTCGGCCTGGTAGCTGCGGCCGATGTCGCGCGCATCGAAGCGCGCATTCATGGCCAGAGGCCCTGCGGGCGTCTCGAGGTCGAGCTCGACCGTGAGGTCGGCGAGGGGTCCGCGGGCGCTCACGCCGCCGGTGACCTCGCCGGTAACCGGCAGGGACGGGAAGAACGCGCCCAGCGCGGTGAACGACAGCGGCTGGAGTTCGCCGGACAGGTCCACAAACGCTGCGCCGTCGCCGCGTCCGACCCTGCCGCTGACGGTAACGTCCGACTGCGGGAGCCCCGCAGCCGCATGCGCCGCCCACGCGACGAAGTCGATTCCGTCCGACAGGCGTCCGCCTGCCTCAATGCGGAGCGAGCCCGAGCCTCCGATCGCGACGGGCTCGTTCATTTGGCCCAGCAGGCTGTACTGGAACGGCATCGACGTGAGGGAAAAGCCGGTCACGCCCGGGTTCGGCCCGACGTGCACCCGACCCCCGAATTCAAACCGGGACGTGGCGTCGGCCGGGGCGGCCGCGACCGTCTCGAGGTCGCCCGAAACCTCCAGATCCTCCGGCCTGCCCTGGAAGCGCAGGCTGCCGGCGAGCGCACCCCGCCACGGGAGCGGCGAGGTCAGCCACGGATCGAACGCGGCGGCACTCAGCTCCTGCAGGCCGACATCGCCGTCCAGAAGCATGGAATCGGGCGTGAGGGTCAGGGCGAGGCGACCCTCGAGTCCCCCGTCGGCGGTGGCAAGATCGAGGGAGGAGAGGGTGACCGACGTCAACCCCGGCCTGAGGCCGAGGCCCAGCTCCAGGGACCCGCGGGCCGGAGGCAGCCCCGGAACCAGCCAGTGGATGTCCTCAAGCGCCGCAACCGGAGCGCTCAGGCTTGCGTCGACGCGCAGCTCCCCGTCCCAGGCGAGCGCGCCCGTTCCCGACATTTCGGTCTCCGGGAGCCAGAGACGTTCGGCGTCGAAGGAGAGTCCGTCCGCTCTCACGAGGACCTGTCCGCGATAGTCGGCCAACTCGAGTGGTTCTTCGGTCACGCTCCCCTGCAGGGACAGCGCGAACACGTCGAGGGCGGTCCGTTCCGCCCCGAATTCCGCCTCCCGCAGCCGCCCGCGGATACGGCTGAAGCGCTGTTCGCGCACGAAGCCGTCGCCGCCCGCCGCCGGCACAACCCCCGTGCTTCCCGGAGGCGCGTCGGTGCCCAGCCGCACGATGACGTCGCCGTCGAACACCGAGACGTCGCGCAGGATCAGGCCCGGTTCCTCGTCCTCCGGCCCGGACTGGAGGTTGAGCGCGGTGGCCGCTTCCCGGGGATCCGAGAGGATGCGGCTCCAGTTCGACTCGTCCTCGCCGGGACCGCGCTCGACCGTCAGCACGGGATTCCACAGCTCCAGTCCGGCGAGCGCGAACTCCCCGCCGAACAGGCTCCGGAGCGAATAGCGAACGCGGATCGAGTCCGCGCGGAAGGCAGCGGGTCGTCCCGCCTCGGCGATCGTGACGCCGGACAGGGTGACCCCGGCGAGCAGGTTCGCGGAGCGGATTCCGGAGACTGCGACGTCGGCGCTCAGCCGTGCCGACGCCCGGCTGAGGACTTCTTCCACAACGATGCGCTGGCCCGGCCGGGTGTACACCAGCGCCACCGTCGCCGCACAAAGGAGCGCGGCCAGCGAAAGGCCCCCGATCAGCAGAGCCCGCCCGCCGCGGGCGCGGCGGGGGCGGGATTCCGTTCCGGCTTCCCCTGCGGGCCCTGTCCCGGACATCAGAAGACCTGTCCCAGGGAGAGATGGAGCTGAAGCCGGCTCAGCGACCAATCCGCGGATTCGCCGTACAGCACCGGGTGCGGAAGGATCTCGAGCCGGCCCGAGCGAACGAAGTCGGGCGCCGCGGCCAGCCTTGCCTCGTCGTGATCGACGTCGGAATGGTAGGGCCGGATCCCCGATGTCAGGACGCGTTGTTCCTCGCCCCCGCTCAGCCGGTACGCCACGTCCAGTCGCAGAGGACCGATGGCGGTGAAGTAACGGACACCCATCCCCGGGGCCCATTCGAGGCGCGCGAGATCCCGGGAGCTGTCGTCGGACCAGACCTGACCGAAGTCGAGAAACAGGGTTCCCTGCCAGTCTGCGGAGCTGAGCGGAAAGCGCACCTCGACGTTGCCCTCGAGCAGCCGGCTGCCTCCGGTGGGATTGGACGTAAAGCGGTCGTCACCAAGGGTGCGCGGATCGCAGGTGAAGTCGATGATCTGGTCCGGGGTACACGGCGCCGGGCCGCCGTCTCCGGGAGCCAGCAACGTTTCCACGTCCACGAACAGCACGCGCGGGCCCAACTGATTGTGGGCGAAGCCGCGCACCGAGGTGGCGCCCCCCGAATAGAACCGCTTCTGCGGGTGCGCGATCTCGGAGCCGACTTCCCGGCCCAGCGCTCCGAATCCTCCGGCGCGCAGCCGTCCCCCGCGTATCCGCCCGGCCACGATCCAGCCTTCCAGGAATTCGCGGGTTCCGGATGCCTCGCCCACGGCCAGGTTGTAGGCGAAGTCGGATCCGGTCAGGCGGGATGCGTGCTCGATCTCGGCGATCAGCGAGTATCTCGCGGCGGAACCGATGCCCTGCCCGATCTCCTCGTGCGCGAGGCGGATTCCCACGGGCGACAGCCAGTTGCTGCGCTGGAGCACCTCGATGCCCTCGAAGTCGCATACCAGGAAGCTGGAGCAGAAGAAGATATCCGCCGCGTCCAGTTTCCCTGTCGTCGGCTGAAAGAAGATCGTCTGCGCACGTCCCTGCGCGCCTCCCCGGGTGACGGAAAGATCGACGCCCAGGCTCTGGCGGACAAAGAGGTCGGGCAGACTCTGCCGCTCCCAGAACACATTGGCGGCGAAAGTGGTGCGCAGCGAGAAGAGACGGGGCTGGGAGAACTGGGCCGAGAGCGACCAGTTGTAGCGCCCGTACGGACCGGTGCCGGCATCGCGGCAGAGCGTCGAGTTGAGCGGGGAGTTCAGGATGTTCGAGAGCCGTCCGAGGAACTGAAGTCGGCGTCCGCCGCCGGAGAAATTCCGGCTGGTCCAGCTGGCTTCGCCGTTGACGCAGTCGGCCGTGCTCCAGCCTCCTCCCGCGCGGTATCGGTGAATGTCACCCTCGACGACCGTGATCGATACGGGGATTACGCTGTCCGGCTGCGCGTCCAGTTCCTCCGTTACCGCGACATTGCTGAAGACCTCCATGCCATAGAGGTTGCGCCGTGCCTGGAAGACGAGGTCGGCGTCGTAGGCGCTGCCTTCGCGGAAGGGAATCATGCCCAGTATGACGCCCCGATCCACCCTTTCGTTTCCCTCGATCGAGATGGCCCCGAAGCGGGCCGGAGCTCCCTTGAAGACATCGAAGTTGACCCGCGCGCCGTACGGCTGCGCGGCCGGAATCAGGATGTCGAGCAGGACTTCGGCGTGGGCGTACCCGGCGTTGCGCAACCGGATGGTGAGCGAATCGCGGGCCGCCCCCAGCACCAGCTGGTCGAGCGGATCTCCCGCGCGCACCGGCAGATCGTCGAGGAGATCCAGGTCGCCGGGCGGATCGAGCCCGTTGAAGGCCAGGGAATCGATGAGCACCGGCCTTCCTTCCTCGATATGGAACGTGATCCCAACCCCGTCCCCGTTCCGGTCGAGGCTCGTTTCGATGAGCGCCTCCCGGTATCCGTGCCGGTAGTAGAAGAGCCGCAGGCGCACCACGTCGCGTTCGAATTCGCGCGGGCCCAGGAAGTGCTCGTCGATGGCGAAAGAGCTTCCCGACCAGCAGAAGACGGAGAGCAGCCAATGCCGGCAGTCGGTCGACCGCGTCATGATGGAAGCGCCCAGCGCGCGATCGGAGAATACGTCGTTGCCCTCGAAGCGAAGCGTGGTGACCTCTTCCAGTTCCCCCTGGACCGCCGATGCGGGGACTGCGGTAGCGAGCAGGGCGGGAAGGAGTGCCAGGACCGTCCCGGCGCATCGCCGCCCCGGGTGCGCGCGCAGACTCCCGGTCACGCGCTGCCCGTGGCACCTGGCGACGGTGGCTGTGCGAAGTCGTGGCGGGGGAAGGCGTCGCGCGCGACCGGCCGGAAGCCATCCGCCGAGGGCGAGCGCAGGTACCGGGTCACCGCGATCCTGTCGTTCGTCACCTGCACCAGGTTGCAGCTGTTCTTGCCCTTCTCCCTTCCGCGCCCCCGGTCGGACGCCGTGGTGCCGCTGCATACCAGCAGCACGGGCGAATCCGCCTCCCCCGATCCATTCACCGACGGACCGCTCGGTACGCCCACCGAGGTGAAAGCGCGATGAAGGTGGCCGAAGAGCACCAGTTCCACGCCCATTTCGGCCAGCCGGCCGACGATGCGGCGGGCGCGGGGGAGGGCCGCGATGAGATCCCCTTCGGGCGCTCCGACCAGCGCGTGATGCACCACCAGCGCGCGCAGGCCTCCGTTTCCGGCCCGGGCGAACGCCGCCGCCGCGCGTTCCAGTTGCTCGTCGGCCACGTTGCCGTTCACGATGGTGCGGTCGGGCGTGGTGGTGTTGAGCGCGACCACGACCGCTCGGCCGAGGTCGTGTTCGCTGTCGAGTTCGTCCGCGATCCAGCGGCGGTAGTTGCGGAAGGGGGCGAAGGCGCGCTCCCACAGGCGGTACAGGGGCACGTCGTGGTTGCCGGGCGTGACCACCAGCGGGACCCGGGGAAGGCGCTTCAGGTAGGCGGCAGCCGCCTCGTATTCGCGGTTCTTGGCGCGCTGCGTGAAGTCGCCCGAGAGCGCGATCAGGTCGGGCGAGACGGAGTGTGCCAGCGTGAGGAAGTCGGCGGCTGCCGCAGGCGCGTGCGGCCGCCCGAAGTGCAGGTCCGAGCCGTGAAGTATGGTAAATGCGCGGCCTGGATCGCTCACGGCGCCCTCGCCTTCTTCGGGCGCGATCCTCCGTTCCGGGACCCGAGACGGACCATCGCCGCCGCCGCCGCCGCGATCAGCAGGAGGCTGATGACCTGCGCGATGGTCAGGCTGCCCAGAAAGCGGTCGTCCTTTGCGCGCACGAACTCGACCAGGAAGCGGGCCGCCGAGGCCAGCGCCAGCCACAGCGCAAACACCCAGCCGGGTGGATGCGCGCCGTGCCGCAGACGCCAGACGATCGCGAAGATCGCCAGCGCCATGGCGATCTCGTACAACTGCGTGGGATGTACCGGTACGATCTGTCCGTAGGTCTCCACCAGAGCCGGATCCACTTCGATCCCGAAGCGGGCCAGGTTGTCCACCGAGCTGGGGGGCGAACCCTGCGGAAAGCGGATTCCCACCCAGGAGGCCGTCGGGCGGCCATAGTCGTCCCCGACCAGGAAGCACCCGAGTCGCCCCACCGCATACGCCATCGCCATCGAGGGGGCAGTCAGATCGAGCGTCTGGCGCACGGGCAGGCCGAGCCGCTTCATCTGGTACAGAACGGCCGCGGTTCCGCCGAGGAAGCCCCCGTACCACACCAGCCCGCCTCGCGCGAACAGGAAGCGCGGATTCTCGACGAGCCTGGGGAAGTTGAGAAACACGTAGTACAGCTTGGCTCCGATGATTCCCCCGATCACCGCGGCGAACACGAGGTCCCACGCGCGGTCGGGATGGATGCCGGTCTCGCTCATGCGTGCGCGCAGGAGGTAGCCGGCCGCCAGGAAGGCCAGGAAGAGCATGACCCCGAAGGAGGTGACCGGCTCGCCGCCGAGCACCGGCACCCATTCGGGAAAGCGGAAGAGGATTGGATACACGGGTAGCCAGGGGGTTCAGGGTGGGGTCGGGCCGGCGCGCACGGGATTCGGGCATGCCGCTCCGCGGATGGTTTGGGGAGGGTCGGGAGTCATTCGCGCAGCCCGGGGAACGGGAGCGAAGCGTCGGCCGAGAGGTCCAGGTCCGAACTCTCCCCCAGGAGCAGGCGAAAAGCCGCCGTGCGGGCGACCATGGCCCCGTTGTCCACAGACAGCCGGGGGGTCGCGTGAAAGAGCTCGACCTCGGGGGGATGCCGTCGGCGCAACTCGCGGCGCAAAGCGCCGTTTGCCGACACGCCCCCGGCCACCAGGACCCTGTCGGTCCCCGTGCGTTCCACCGCCTGCGCCGCGCGGGTCGCAAGGACGTCGTTGACCGCGGCCTGAAAGGATGCGGCCACGTGGGCGCGCTCCGCGTCGAGGCCGCCGTTGGCCTCGAGTTCGGCAACCTGGGTCGCCACCGCGGTCTTGAGCCCGCTGAAGGAGAAGTCCAGCGCCTCGGTCGCGCCCGGCTTTCCGGAGGATGCGAGCAGTGGCCGCGGGAACGAGTACCGGGCCGGGTCCCCCTCGGTCGCGAGCGCCTCGAGCGGAGCTCCGCCCGGATAGGGCAGCCCGAGCAGACGCGCCACCTTGTCGAACGCTTCCCCCGCAGCGTCGTCGCGGGTGCGGCCCAGCAGCCGGTACTTGCCCCAGGCGGTCGCATGGAGGAGCAGCGTGTGTCCACCGGAGACCAGAAGCGCCACGAAGGGTGGTTTCGCGGCAGGATCCTCGATGTGGGGGGCGAACAGGTGGGCCTCCATGTGATGCACTCCCACGACGGGGACCCCGGAGGCGTAGGCGGCCGCCTTCGCCCAGCACACCCCCACCAGCAGGGCTCCGATCAACCCGGGGCCGGCAGTCACGCCGATGCCGTCGAGTTCCGCCAACATGCATCCGGCGTCGTCCAGCGCACGGCCCACTACATCGTCGACCACCTGCAGATGAGCCCGGGCGGCGAGCTCCGGAACCACGCCGCCGTAGACGGCGTGCACGTCCTGGGAGAGGATCACGTGTGAGCGCAGATCGTGCGCGCCATGGAGAACGGCCGCGGAGGTTTCGTCGCAACTGGTCTCGATGCCGAGAACGAGGAGATCGCTCACCGCCGCTCGGACCCCTCTCTGCCGACCAGCTCGACCCGCACTTCGACCGTGTCCGGCGAGAAGCTGATCAACTCGCCCGAAATGCCGTTGCCGACGCCCACGCGAACCACCTGCGACTCCGCGATACGCGACAGGTCCACGGGATCCAGGCGGATCGTGCTGAGCTCCGCGACCCGGCTCGCCGGCCCGATTACGCGAATGGACGCGGGGAAGGCGGTGGGGGGCGCGGCCAACGTCAACTCGTCACGCGGGACGCCGACCACGGTGGGGGCGACGGGCACCTCCACCGCCACCATGGGTTCGAAGGCGATGGCGACCGCGGCCGGCTCCACGGCCTCGACGACCACTCCCTCGATGCCCTGCAGGCGCACCCAGTTGCGGTCGATCACCAGGGAGGTGTCGGCGGAGCCCACCGCATCCACGGGGACCATGATCGAAGGCTGGTTCCCGGCGAGGCGCAGGAGTTGACGGGCCGTGCCCGCCAGCCGAACCGTCGCGCTGGAGGGCGTCGGGGTACCGGAGACCGCCCATTGCGGATCGTTCATTTGCACGCGCACCGGCACGCCGTCGAAGGCCCGGCGCTCCGGCTGCTCCATCTGCACGACGACCCACAGAACGACCGCAAGCGCAAGCGCGGCAAGCATCGGAGTCGAGTTGCGCCCCGACTCGGATGCCTGCCAGGGCAGCTTCAGCTTGCCAGCAGCCTCTGGATCAGTTCGAGGTTTTCCGGGGAATCCCACTCGGTTGCTCCCGCGATCTTCTTGTAGATGACCCCGTCCTTGCCGATCAGGAAGGACTCGGGGACCCCAGTGGTTCGGTAGGTCTGCCTGATCCGCCCGGACGCGTCGTGCAGGATCGTGAAGGTGAGCCCGTGCTCGCGGGCGAACAGGCCCACGTCGCCGCCGGGATTGCCGGCTTCATCGCGCTCGCCCTGCGCCGCATCCACGCTTACGGCGAGGATATCGAAGGGCCGGCCGTCGAGCTGTTCGTACAGGCGCTGCATCGAGGGCATCTCCACGATGCAGGGGCCGCACCAGGTGGCCCAGATGTTGACCAGCACCACCCGGCCGCGGTGATCCTCGAGGGAGACCGGGGTCCCCTGGAGGTCGGAGATCGTGAAGGCCGGGGCGTCGGCCCCCAGGCCCACGGGCTGAAACCGTCCCCGCCCCGCCCAGGCCATGAGGACGAGCGCACCGGCCCCCAACACGGCCACCAGATAGGGAATGCGCGAAGGTCTGTGGGTCATGTCGACGGCCTCTCGGAACCAGCGGATCGAACCTGTAACGATTTCACCCTTATCATGTTCGCACGCATGGTGATTGTTCCTGCGTTTCCGGCGGTGTCGGGCGGGGGGAGGTCGCCCGGCAGCAGCGCGCGGTCGCCGATCACCAGCCGCACTTCGGACCCCACCTCCACGGTGCTCGCCGAAGGCGGATCCTGCTCGATCACCACGCCCGGCTCCATTCCCGTGAGCGCGTCCATTTCGATCTCGGTGACGAAGAGCCCGAGGGAGTCGAGCAGGAGGAAGGCTTCTTCCTCGCTCAGTCCGAGGAGAATCGGCATTTCCACCACCGGCGGCCCCAGGCTGATCGCGAGCCGCACTTCGAAAGGCAGGGTCACGGCGGTTCCCGCCTCCGGTTCCATGGCGACCACTTCGCCGGCGGGCTCCGCGTCCTCCAGGGAGTCTACGGCGACCGAGAACCCGTTCCCCCCGAGCAGGATGCGCGCCCTCTGTTCGTGTTGGCCGATCACGTCGGGAACGGCGCGATGCTCCGGACCCAGGCTGATGGCGAATTCGATGGCCGCTCCGGGAAGGGCGAGCTGGCCGGGCAGCGGGGTCTGGCCCAGGATGGAGCCGGTGGCGGCGGAGGGGTGGTACATCGAGTCGACTGCGCCCAGCCCGAGTCCCGCCGCTGCGGCGCGGGTAGCGGCAGCTTCCAGGTCGAGTCCGGTCAGATCGGGCACGCCCAGCAGGTCGGGAGGCGGAGCGGGCACCGGGAATACGACCCGGGTGGCGGCCACGTAGCCGAGAACGAACATCACGCCCAGCAGAACCGCGCCGCGCAGCACGCGAGTGAAGGCGCGGGCCGGACGCTTGCGACGGCCGCCACGGGCGGGCCTGCGCCGGCCGATCGAGCTTCCCAGCCTCATCGGACTCTCCGCATGCGGGCCGCGAAGGCGCCGTCGAAACCGGTCCTCTGCGGCAGGACGCACAGGTGGCCGCGATCGTCCATGACCTCCGGATCCATGTCTTCGGGAGCTTCCCGGCGGAATTCGGGGTGCCGGCTCAGGAATCCCTCCACGATGTCGACGTTTTCCTCTGGCTCCAATGTACACGTGGAGTACACGAGAAGTCCCCCGGCTGAAACGGCCCGGGATGCGCCCGCGAGGAGCCGGGACTGGACGCCGGCCATCCTCGCGGGATCCGCCTCGGTCAGGCGCCATCTGGCGTCGGGACGCCGGGCCAGGGTACCCGTGCCGCTGCACGGCGCATCCACCAGGACCAGGTCGGCCCGGCGCACGGGTGCGAGGCCGGCGTCCGCGACCACGGCGCCCACACGAGCTCCGAGGCGCGAGGCGGACGCGGTCACGAGCTTCAGGCGGGGCGGCGAGAGGTCGGCTGCGAGCACGTATCCGGCGTGGTCGGAGAGCACGAGCGCCTTGCCTCCGGGCGCGGCGCACAGGTCGGCCACCAGGGCGCCCGGAGGAGGGTCGGCGTAGCGCGCCACCAGCGCCGCGCCGGGATCCTGAATGACGCCGGGAACGGCGCTGACCACGCGCCCCGGGTCGGTCCCGGCCGCGAGGCGCAGGCAGCCGGAGCCGAGCCCGGCTGCGGTAGCGGTCAGGCCGGCGGCCCGCAGCCGCTCGAGGGCGGGTTCGGGTTCGATGCCCACAGCGTGGAAGAAGAGCCCCGGCACACCGTTGTCATGCCTCAGGAGCGCCTCGGTGGCGGTCGCACCCCAGCGTGCCAGCCAGCGGCGCACCAGCCACCGGGGATGGGAGTGCCAGTGCGTGAGATGGCCCTCGGGGTCGGTCTCGCGGCTGGGGAAGGCGTCCGCGGGCGATCCCGCGCGTGCCGAGGCGCGCAGAACGGCGTTGATCAGTCCTGCAGCCCTTCCGGCACCGGCCGCGCGCGCGAGTTCCACTGTGGACGACACGGCCGCGTACGTGGGTACGCCCTCCATGTAGTGCAGCTGGTACGCGCCCATGCGCAGCAGGTCGAGAACCGCCGCATCGAGCCGCTCAGGCCCCCGGCGCGCGTGCAGCGCGATCGTGTAGTCCAGGCGGCCGCGCAGCCGCGCCACCCCGTAGGCGAGGGCGTGCACCCAGTGCCGGTCGCGGGGCGACAGGGCGCCGGCGCGCGTGTCCAGAGCGCGATCCAGACGCTGGCCCCGGGTGCAGGCGGCGAGCACCCGGAACGCGACCTCTCTGGCGTCGCGCGATCCGTCGGCGCCCATTCGCCGCTCGCGCGTGCTACTCCGGCAGCGGGGGCGAGGAGGGGACCGCCACCTCGCGCGTGGGCATGCGGCCCGCCAGGTAGGCGAGCCGGCCCGCGACCACCGCCTCGCGCATCGCCGCCGCCATGCGCACGGGATCCCGCGCTGCCGCGATGGCGGTGTTCATGAGCACCCCGTCCACCCCCTGCTCCATGGTGAGGCAGGCATCCGAGGCGGTGCCCACCCCGGCGTCCACGATAATGGGGACCTCGCAGCGCTCCTTGATCGCGCGCACGTAGTACGGGTTGAGCAGTCCGAGGCCGCTCCCGATGGGGCTTGCCAGGGGCATCACCGCCACGCACCCCGCATCCTCCAGCCGAAGGGCGGTGATGAGGTCCTCGTTGGTGTAGGCCATCACCTTGAACCCTTCCGCCACGAGCACCCGGGCGGCATCGAGCGTCGCCTGCGTGTCCGGGAGCAGGGTGGTCTCGTCACCGATCACCTCCAGCTTCAGCCACTCGTTGAACCCCGCGGCGCGCGCCAGCCTCGCATAGCGGATTGCGTCCTCGGCGGTGTAGCAGCCCGCGGTGTTGGCCAGGAGGAAGAACTCGCCGGGGTCGAGATGGTACAGGATACCTTCCTCGCGGGTGCGGTCGAGGTCGATCCGCCGCACCGCCACCGTCACCATGTCCGAGCCGCTGGCGCGGATGGCCCGCACCATGGTCTCGTTATCGGGATACTTGCCGGTCCCCACGATCAGGCGGGAGCCGAACTCCCTGTTCCCGACCACGAACGGGGTGTCGGCGCTCGAGTGTGTCGATATCACCGCCTCTGCGCTCCGCCTGCTGGCACTGGTATTTACTGACATATACTGTTATCTACTGAGTTATCAGGCTGGGCGGCCTGACGGGGGTCGCACCTCCGCTCCCCGTGGTGCGCGGCCGCTGGAAACGTCATCCGCCGCCCACGAAGTGGACCAGCTCCAGCTGGTCGCCCTCGCTCAGACGCACGGCGGCGTAGCTCTCGCGGGCGAGAATCTCCCGGTTGCGTTCGACGACCACCATCCCGGGGACCAGGCCCAGTTCGTCGAGGAGGCCGGACACCGTGATGTCCGCGGCCACCTCTCGCGCCTTTCCGTTCAGGCGGATCGTCACCTTGCCGTCCATTCCGGTCGTCGTCGCTCCTCGGGCCACAAGTCCAGAAAACGCCTCACGCCATCACGGGGCGATGGCGCGTCCCACACCGCGCGGATCACCGCCACTCCGCGGGCCCCGGCGGCGAGCACCTGTGGCGCCCGTCCGGCGGTGATGCCGCCGATGCCCACCACGGGGGCGGGGCTTGCGGCCGTGACGGCCCGCACCACGTCAATTCCGCGCGGCGCGATCCCCGCATGGGAAGGCGTCGCGAACACCGCTCCGGCAAAAAGATAATCGATCCGGCCGTCATCCCCACCGGCCTCGGCGGCCGAATGGACCGACCGGCCCACATGGGCATCCGCTCCGAGAAGGCGGCGGGCGACCGCCGCGGGCATCGACCGGCCGCCCAGGTGCACCCGGTTGATGCCCAGCACCAGCGCCACGTCAACGCGATCGTTGACCACCAGCCAGCCGCCGGTTCGGCGCGCCGGGCGGATCAAGCCGGCGGCGGCCCGGTAGAGCGCCCGCCCCGAACTGCGCGGCCCGCGCACATGGAGGGCGACCCGTGCGCCGCCCGCCTCCAGCACTTCGATGGCGGCCGCGGAAAAGCCCGATCTCGCCAGGATGCGGTCGTCGGTAACAACGTGGAGCGGGGGTATCATCGCAACCGCTGCCCCGGCCGGGCCGCGCTGCCTCGCAGCCAGTCGCAGCCGGGCATGCGCCGTTTGCCGGCAGACTGCACTTCGCCCACCTCTACCGAACCCTCGCCGGTCGCAACGCGGAATCCGCGCCGGCGGTCCGCCGCGATCACGGTGCCGGGCTCCGGCCCCTCTCCTCCCTGAAGCGCATCGCCCTCGACCACGCGCGGGCGAAAAAGCTTGATGGGGCTGCCCTCCAGCTCGCTCCACGCGCCCGGCGCCGGGTCCATGGCGCGCATCCAGCGGGCCACTTCCTCTGCGGGCCGAGCCCACTGCAGCCGCGCGTCGCGTCGGGAGAGACGGGGGGCGAAGGTGGCCCGCGCGTGGTCCTGCGGGTGCTCCTCCAGCGTGCCCGCGTCCATCATCTCCAGGGCTCGCACCAGCCCGCCGGCGCCCATTCGCGCCAGCCGCTCGTAGAGTTCGCCGGCGGTCTCGTCGGAGAGGATGTCCGTCCTGTCCTGCCGCAGGATGGGACCGGCGTCCATGGCTTTCGCCATGCGCATGATCGTGACTCCCGTAGCCGCCTGGCCGCGCGCGATGGCCCAGTGCACCGGGGCCGCGCCTCTCAGTGCGGGGAGCAGGGACGCGTGCACGTTGATCGACCCGAAGGCGGGGAGATCCAGGGCCTCGCGGCTCAGGAAGTGGCCGTAGGCGGCGACCACCGAGAGGTCCGGCCGGAGGGCCCGCATGCGCGCCAGGAAGGCGGGGCGGCCCGGGCGTTCGGGGGTGAAGACCGGGTACTCAGCGGCGAGGGCGGCTTCCTTCACGGGCGTGGGCCGCGGGCGCCGTCCCCGGCCCGCGCGGCGGTCGGGCTGCGTCACCACGCCCACGATCTCATGGCCTGCATCGGCCAGGCTTCGGAGGGAGGGAAGGGCGAAGGTGGCCGTTCCCCAGAAGAGAACCCTCACGGCTCCGCGGCTTCGGCCTGCAGCTTCCTCCACTTCTTGAGCAGCAACTGCCGCTTGAGGGGGCTCAGCCGATCGACGAAGAGCACGCCGTCCAGGTGGTCGATCTCGTGCTGCAGGGCGCGCGCGAAGAGGCCCTCCGCCTCGAGTCGCACACCCCGTCCCTCCGGGTCCGTGCCGTCCACCACAACCGATACCGGCCGTTGCACGATGGCTTCTACCCCGGGGATGCTCAGGCACCCCTCCGTCTGCTTGTCCTTCTTCGCCGTCCAGCTCGCCAGCCGGGGATTCACCAGCGCCACGGGGTTCGACTCGTCGGACTCCTCCGCCACGTCCAGCACGATGACGCGCCGGGAGATGCCGACCTGCGGCGCGGCCAGCCCGATGCCCTTGGCGTGGTACATCGTCTCGAACATGTCGCGCACCAGCGCGCGCACCTCGTCATCGACGGCGTCGACCGGGTCCGCCGGACGCCGCAACACCTCGCTGCCGTACAGCTCGATCCCGCGCAGTGCCATCCCGATACGGCTACGAGTCCCGCGGATTGGTGAGCGTCGCGATCTTGGAGCGCTCGATCACGAGACGGGTGTTCTCCGCGGTCACGATGGTGAGGTGCTGTTCCTGGGCGTGAATCACCTTGCCCACGATCCCGCCCGCGGTCACCACCCGGTCCCCCTTCTTGAGCGCCGCCACCATCGCGCGGTGACGCTGCTGTTCCTTGCGCTGTGGCCTGATCAGCAGGAAGTAGAAGATCGCGATGATCGCGATCAGCTGGATGAAGAAGACAAAGCCGCCTCCCCCGCCCTGGGGCACCCCGAGCAGAGGTGGCGGCAGGAGCGGCTGGGCCGATATCGCGATCCACAGTGCCAAGATGCGTGCCTCCGATGATGAGCCGGCCCGGGGCCGGTGGTTGATGTCCTATTCCTTCGCCCGCGCACTACGATACCGGAGCAGCCATTCCACGCGCCACATCGGGAAGGAGCCGTCGATGATCCGGCGCCGGGCCTCGCCCGCCAACTGCACCAGAAAACTCAGGTTGTGGATGGAGATCAGGCGCTGGGCCAGCCCCTCGCCCGCAACCAGCAGATGGCGCAGGTACGCACGATCGAACCGCAGGCAAGTATAGCACGTGCAGGCAGGATCGAGGGGATCCGTGTCCGTCCGAAAGCGTGCGCCCTTCATGTTCACCTGGCCCTCGCGGGAGGTCCACGCGGTTCCATGACGCGCGTTGCGGGTGGGCGCGACGCAGTCGAAGAGATCGCAGCCGCGCGCGATCGCTTCCAGCAGATCGTCGGGGTAGCCGATCCCCATGAGGTAGCGCGGGCGGCTGCCCGGCAGTTCGCCGTCCAGCAGCTCCAGGATGCGCCACATGTCCTCCTTGTTCTCCCCGACGCTGAGCCCGCCGATCCCGAAGCCGTTCCAGTCCGCGATGCTGCGCGCGTCGGCGGCGCACGCACGCCGCAGATCTTCGAAGACGCCGCCCTGCAGGACCGGGAAGAGAGCCTGAGGGTGCGCCCGCCCCGCGGTGGTTGCCCGAAAGCGCCGCGCGCACCGCTCCAGCCAGGCGAGGGTGCGGCGGTTGGCGCGGGCCACGGAGTCGCGGTCGGCGTCGCCGGGCGGACATTCGTCGAACGCCATGATGACGTCCGCGCCCAGGGCCCGCTGGACGTCGATGACGCTCTCGGGCGTGAAGTGGTGGCGGGAACCGTCGATGTGGCTCTGGAAGACGACGCCGTCGTCGTGGATGCGGTTGATTCGGCTCAGGGAGAAGACCTGAAACCCGCCCGAGTCGGTCAGGATGGGACCCGGCCAGCGCATGAAGGCGTGGAGGCCACCCAGCTCGCGCACCACCTCGGCCCCCGGACGCAGGTAGAGGTGGTAGGTGTTGGCCAGCACCATCCGCGCGCCGAGATCCCGGAGTTCCTCCGGCGTCAGCATTTTCACGTTGGCGAGGGTGCCGACGGGCATGAACGCGGGAGTCCGGATGTTCCCGTGGGGCGTGGAGAACACCCCGGCCCGGGCGTGGTCGGCGCGGCCGTCGACGGCGAACGAGAAGGCCGTGGCCACGTCGTTGCTCACGCAATCGCCATCGCGTCGCCGTAGGAGTAGAACCGATACCCCTGGTCGATGGCTTCGCGATACGCGTCCATGGTGCGCTCATGGCCGGCGAAGGCGGCCACCAGCATGAGCAGGGTCGAGTGGGGCAGGTGGAAGTTGGTGATCAGGGCGTCGACCACCTGGAAGTCGAAGGGCGGGCGGATGAAGAGATCGGTCGTGCCGCACCCCGCGCGCACCTCGCCCGTGCCGTCGGCCGCGCTCTCAAGCGTCCGCACCACCGTGGTGCCCACCGCCCACACCCGCCCCCCGCCCGCGCGCGCCGCGGCGACCTGCGCGGCCGCCTCGCGGGTGACGCGGTAGCGTTCCTCCCCGGGACCGCGCGCGTCGCCGCCGGCAGGGCCCGCCGGGCGGAAGGTCGCCACCCCCACGTGCAGGGTGACGCGCGCGATGCGCACCCCGCCCGCCTCCAGCGCGCCCATGAGCTCGCGGGTGAAGTGGAGGCCCGCGGTGGGGGCGGCCACCGAGCCCGGCGTGCGCGCGTACACCGTCTGGTAGCGCGCGCGATCCACCGGTTCGTCCGGGCGGCGCAGGTAGGGGGGCAGCGGCACGCGGCCGTGGCGCTCGAGCGCCTCCTCGACCGTCAGCGGGGTCTCCACACGCACGATGCGCCCGTGGTCGGGGGTCGAGTCGACGATATGGACCACCAGGTCGGGGGCGACCTCCACCGTGCGCCCGGGCTTGAGCTTGCCGCCGGGCCGCACCAGCGCCTCCCACAAGTGCCCCTCCCCCAGCGGCCGCAGCAGGAACACCTCGGCACGCGCGCCGGTCGGCTTGGCTCCCAGCAGGCGCACGGGGAGCACCCGCGACTCGTTCACCACCAGGACGTCGCCGGCGCGCATCAGGCCGGGAAGGTCGCGGAACACTCGATGCTCGAACGGTTCGCCGGATCTGGGCGCGACCAGCAGGCGGCTCCGGTCGCGGCGCGCTGCCGGGTAGCGCGCGATGCGGTCTTCGGGGAGGTGGTAGCCGAAGTCCTGGATGGCTTCGCGTGCGGCCTTCATGGCCGGAAGAGCGACGACTGGCCATCTCCGCCCGCGCCCGCGTCCGAGCGCCCCTCTCTCCCGGCCGATGGATGGCCGAACCGCCGGTGGGCGCGCTCCGTGGTCTTGCGTCCGCGCGGGGTGCGCTCCAGAAAGCCGTTCTGGATCAGAAACGGCTCGTAGACCTCCTCCAGGGTTCCCTCGTCCTCGCTCAGCGCCACAGCCAGGGAAGCCAGCCCCACCGGGCCCCCGCCGAATTTCTCGATGATGGTGCGCAGCACGCGCGCATCCATCTCGTCCATCCCGTACTCGTCCACCTCGAGCAGCCGGAGCCCCGCGCGCGCAACTTCGCCGCTGATCACGCTGTCGGCGCGCACCTCGGCGTAGTCGCGCAGCCGCCGCAGCAGCCGGTTCGCCACCCGGGGGGTGCCCCGAGCGCGACGCGCCAGCTCGAAGGTGCCCTCTTCGGTCGTGTCCACCCCCATGATGTCCGCGCTCCGCTGAACCACCCGGGTCAGCTCGTCGGGCCCGTAGAAGTCGAGCCGCTCGACCATCCCGAAGCGCGCGCGCATCGGTTCCGTGAGCAGCCCGAAGCGGGTCGTGGCGCCCACCAGGGTGAAGCGCTCGATCTGCATGGTGACGGTGCGCGCCGCCGGTCCGTCGGAGAGCCGGATCTCGACGCGGAAATCCTCCATGGCGGGATAGAGGAACTCCTCAACGATGGGCCGCAGCCGATGGATCTCGTCGATGAAGAGGATGTCGCGGGCGTTCAGGTTGGTGAGGATGCTCACCAGGTCTCCCGGCTTCTCCAGCACCGGCCCGGAGGTCAACTTGACGCCGACCCCCATCTCGGAGGCGAGCAGGAGCGCCAGGGTGGTCTTGCCGAGCCCGGGAGGACCGTGGAAGAGCAGGTGGTCGAGCGCGTCGCCCCTTTTGCGGGCCGCCGCGATCGCGATCGAGAGCGTTTCCCGGACCTTCGCCTGACCGATGAACTCCGCCAGGCTGGCCGGGCGGAGGGACCGTTCCGCGGCATCCTCCCCGGAGAGTTCACGGGGCGTGGTCACGTCGTAGCGATCCGTCACCGGCCAATGCGCTCCAGCGCCCTCCGGATCAGTTCCTCGGTCTTCATCTCCTCTCCCGCGCCTCTGCCGGCCGTCACGCCGCGGACGGCTTCGTCCGCCTGCGCGAAGGAGTACCCCAGAGCCATGAGCGCGTTGACCGCCTCCCGCGCGCCGTGAGGCGCCGCCTCGCTGCCGGTCCGGGCCAGCGCGAGGTCGCGCACCTTGTCGCCGAGCCTGAGGATGAGCAATTCGGCCGTCTTCTTTCCAACACCGCTCACGCGGGTGAGCACGGCCGTCTCCTTGTTGGCGAGAGCCTGTGCCAGACGCCGGGCGGAGTAGGTCGAGAGCATCTCGCGCGCCAGCTTGGCGCCGACCCCGGTCGTCCCCAGCAGACGCTGGAACATGTCGCGCTCGTGGACTTCCAGGAAGCCGTACAGGGCGACCGAATCGTCGCGCACGACCTGCACCGTGCGCAGCCGCACCTGCGCGCCGGCCGGCGGCAGGCGTCCCGCCACCGTCGCCGGCACGTGAACCTCGTACACGACCCCGCCCGCGGTCTCCACTTCGACCGAATCCATGTCCTGCTCGAGCAGAACCCCGTGCAGCCGGCTGATCATCCGGGCCGGCTCCCGATCAGGCAGTGGCAGAGCGCAGCCGCCACCCCGTCGGCCGCGTCGTCCGGCGACGGCGCGGAGGCCAGCCGCAAATGTGTCTTGACCATGAATCCCACCTGTTCCTTGGTGGCCCGGCCCGTGCCGACGACCGCGCTCTTGATCGCGGTCGGCGAGTACTCGGCAATCTGGATCCCGGCGAGCGCGCCCGCCAACAGGACGGCGCCCCGTGCATGGCCGAGCGTAAGCGCGCTCTGAGGGTTCTTCCCCTGGAACACCATTTCGACGGAGAGCACGTGGGGCTCGAAGCGCTCGACGATCGACTGCATCGCCTCGAAGATGTGGCGGATGCGGTCCGCAAGCGGGCGCCGGGGCCGGGTGCGCACCACCCCGCATTCGAGCAGCGACAACCTGCCCTCGCCGCTGGCGACCACGCCGTAGCCGGTGCGCGCCGTGCCCGGATCCACGCCGAGCACGATCAGCGCCCCGTCCGGCGCCTTCACCGTCCGCTTCGCGGCCGGCCGACCCTCATTGCGACAGCCGGGCCAGGGTGTCCTCGTCGATGTTGCCGTTGGACGAGATCTTCTGCACGTCGTCCGATCCGTCGAGCGCCTCCATCAGGCGGACCAGTCTTTCCGCGGTCTTGCCCGCCACGTCCACTTCGTTCTGCGGAATCATCGCCAGTTCCGCCTGCGCGATGCGGATTCCGGCCTCCCGCATGTCGTCCTGAACCTGGTGAAAGGAACCCAGATCGGTCGTAACGATGAAATCGCCCGCTTCCTGCACGACATCCTCCGCTCCCGCTTCCAGCGCCGCTTCCAGCACCTCCTCCTCGGAGTGCCCGGCCGCCTCGATGTAGATCTGTCCTCTGCGGTCGAACTGCCAGGCCACCGACCCGGCTGTCCCCAGGCTGCCCCCGTTCTTGGTGAGGAGGTGCCTCACCGCCGCCACGGTGCGCTTGGGGTTGTCGGTCAGGGTCTCTATGTAGAGCGCGATCCCGCCGGGCGCGTAGCCTTCGTAGACCACCTCCTCGTAGTTGACGCCCGCGAGCTCACCGGTCCCCTTCTTGATCGCCCGCTCGATGTTCTCCTGGGGCATGTTGGCGGCCTTGGCGGTGTCCACCGCCAGGCGCAGGCGCGGGTTGAAGCCGGGATCGCCCCCTCCGTCGCGCGCCGCCACCGTCAGCTCGCGGATGAGCTTGGTGAAGATCTGGCCCTGCCGGGCGTCGTTGACGGCCTTTTTGCGCTTGATCTTGGCCCACTTGCTGTGTCCGGCCACCGGCTGCCTCCTGCCCTACTCCTCCGCCTTGAGCGCCTCGATCACCTGCTGGGCCTCGTGCGCCGGCATCGGTTCGTAGCCGGCGAGGGTGCGCGTGTGGTGGGCGCGCCCCTGGGTCATGGAGCGCAGGGCGGTCGCGTACTTGTAGAGTTCGGCTTCCGGGACGAGCGCCTGCACGGTGGTGCTTCCGTTGCCGGGCACCATGCCCTGCACCTTGCCGCGACGCTGCGTGATGTCGCCCATGATGTCGCCCATGTACTCGTCAGGCGTCGACACCTCCACCTCGATGATCGGTTCCAGCAGCACCGGACCCGCCCTGGACGCGACTTCGCGGAAGGCCAGCGACCCGGCCACCTTGAACGCGATGTCGGAGGAGTCCACCGAGTGGTAGGAGCCGTCGTAGCACTCGGCTGCGAAGTCCACCAGCGCGAACCCGGCCAGGATGCCCTTTCCCGCCGCCTCCTGGATGCCCTTGTTCACCGAAGGCACGTACTTCCCGGGGATGACGCCTCCCTTGATGTTGTCCACGAACTCGTAGCCGTCGCCGCGCGGGCGTGGCGACAGACGCACCCAGCAGTCGCCGAACTGACCCCGGCCGCCCGTCTGCTTCTTGAAGCGTCCGCGCCCTTCCGCGGTTCGCGTGATCGTTTCCCGGTAGGCGATCCTGGGCTGCTCGGTCTCGACGCTGACGTTGTACTTGCGCTTCATGCGCTGCATCTGGACATCCAGGTGCAGTTCCCCGAGGCCGCGCGCGATGGTCTGTCCCAGCTCGGGGTTGAACTCGGCATGGAAGGTCGGATCCTCGTCGTGCAGCTTCTGCAGGGCCTCGCCGATCTTGTCGTCGTCGGCGCGGGTCGCGCCCTTCATCGCTATGGACACGTCCGGCTTCGGGAAGTCGATCCTGTCGAGGATGAGAGGCCGGCCGGGCGAGGACAGCGTGTCGTTGGTGGCGGTGTTCTTGAGCTTTGCCACCACCCCGATGTCGCCGGCGTGCAGTCGCGGCACCTCCAGGCGCTCCCGTCCCAGGGGTATGGAAACGTGGTTCAGCTTCTCGCTGGAGCCCTGACCCGCGTTGTGTGCGTCCATCCCGTTGACCGCGACGCCGCTGAACACGCGGAAGTAGGAGAGTTCGCCCACATGCGGCTCGGTCGCGGTCTTGAAGACCAGCGCCGCGAACGATCCGTCGTCGGTCGCCTGGAGTTCCGCCTCCTGGTCCAGGCCCGGCCGGGACGCGGAGTGGCTGCCCGACTCGGACGGATCGGGGAAGAGCTCGACCATCTTGCGCAGCAGTGCCCGGATGCCGTAGACGCGCGTCGAGGATCCGCAGAGAACCGGGACCACCTCATCCCGCTCCATCGCGATGGCCATGGCTTCGAGAGCTTCCTCGCGCGTGATCTCCTCTCCTTCCAGGTAGCGGTCCAGAAGCTCCTCGTCGGTGGTCGCGAGGGTTTCCTGCAGTTCGGTGGTCCACTCCTCGAAGATGTCCTCGAGGTCGGCGGGGACGTCGGCTTCATCGTACTCGCCGGTGGCGGAACCGTCGCGATACATGTGCGTGCGCCCGCTGAACAGGTTGATGATCCCGCGGAAGCCGGGTCCCGCGCCCACCGGTATCTCCACCGGCAGCGCGCTGTCCGCGAGCTTCTCCCTGATGTCCTCGAAGACCTTGCGGAAGTCGGCGTGCTCCTTGTCCATCATCGAAACGAAGAACATGCGCGGGATGCCGCGCTCCTCGCAGTAGCGCCACACCCGCTCGGTCCCGACCTCGACGCCCGAGGTCGCGCTCACCACGATGACGGCCGCGTCCGCCACCCGCACCGCCGCCAGGGCCTCCCCGGTGAAGTCCAGGTACCCGGGCGTGTCGATCAGGTTGATCTTGGTGCCCTTCCACTCGCTGAAGGCGGGAGTGAGCTGCATCGAGATCCCGTGCTGGATCTCCTCGGGCGCGGTCATGGTGAGGGCGTGACCCTCCGCCACATTGCCCTTGCGCCGTGCGGTGCCCCCTACGAAGGAGAGGGCGTCCACCAGCATGGTCTTTCCGGAGCCGCCGTGACCGAGTACGGCCACGTTGCGAATGTTCTCCGTCAGGTATTCCTTCCCTTCCGCCATCTGACCTCCTGAAAAACAGGGTGTTGAGTTGAGGCGACGCAGCGCGGCGTCGTGGCTCCGGCGGATACCGCCGGGAGCGGAACCTAGGAAGAGCGGCGCCTGCGGGAAACCTCGTTGAGAAGTTCGAGTTCCTTGCGCGTCAGCGACCTCATCCCGCTGCGCGAGATCTTGTCGAGGATGGCGTCCACTTCGTCCAGCAGGGCTTCTTCGTCGGCCCTCCGGCCACCTCTCCGCGCACCGGAGGAACCCGGTGGGCCCGTTGACCGCCCTCCGGGGGTTGTACCGGAGCCGAATCTTCCGCCCGGACGGGAGGAACCGGCGGCGCCGCGCCCCCGCAGCCACTCGGGGGTTCGCCAGTCGGTCCTGAGATAGACGAAACCCGTGACCAGCCCCCCCAGATGGGCGAAATGGGCGATTCCGTCCCCTCCTCCTCCGAAGGCGCTCAGCGTGCTTACCACGAAGAGGAAGGCGGCCAGCCACTTCGCCTTGACGGGGAAGATCCCCCAGATGTAGATGGGCGCGTCCGGCCAGGTCATGGCGAAGGCGACCATCAAGCCGTACACCGCCGCCGACGCCCCGATGATCGAAGAGGACTGGAAGACGAAACTGAGGGCCACTCCTCCGAGTCCGCACAGCAGGTAATACTTGATGAACTCGCGCGAACCCCAGCGCCGCTCGAGCGGCAGGCCGAAGAAGAACAGCATCAGCATGTTGATGAACACATGCCAGAAGCCCGCATGCAGGAACATGTAGGTCAGCGCGCCCCACGGACGCGTGAGGATGCGGGACGGCCGGAAGCCGAACCATTCCACGAAGAAGCCCGCGCTTCCGCTGATCCACATGAACAGGAAGATCGCGGCGTTGGCGATCAGCAGCCGCTTCACCCACGGTGTGAGCACGGAGGTTCCGTAGCCCGGCTCGAAGGACGACCAGCTCATGCGCGCGAGCCGGCGGCGACGGGCGCGGCGCGTCCGGACAGCGCCAGGATGGCGATGCGCTCGCACAGTTCGCCGAAGGACAGCCCGGCGGCGCGTCCGGCCCGCGGCAGCAGGCTGGCGGGGGTGAGCCCCGGAAGCGCGTTCGCCTCCAGGCACCATGGGGTGCCCGCGGAGTCCAGTATGAAGTCAACCCGGCTGAAGCCCTCCAGCCGGAGGACGCGATGCACCGCCAGCGCCTGCCGGAGGAGTCCGGCGGCGACATCTTCCGGGATGTGGGCCGGGAAGATTTCACGCGCCATTCCCGGCTGATACTTGCACTCGTAGTCGAAGATCTCGTTTTCGGGGATGATCTCGCCTGGCGGGAGTGCTTCCTCGCCCAGGATGCCGACCGTCAGCTCCCTCCCCCGCACGTAGCGTTCGAACATGACCTCGCCGCCGTATGCCAGCGCCTGCTCCTCCGCTGCGGGAATCCCGTCGGCGCGATGCGCCAGCGTGAGACCCAGCGTCGACCCGCCCCTCGGGGGCTTGACGATCAGAGGCAGCCCCAGCTCGGCCACGACGCGCTCCGGAGACACGCGTCCCGTGATCCACTCGGGGGTCGGGATGCCGGCGTCGCGCAGCAGCCGCTTGGTGAGGTCCTTGTCCATGGCCAGGGCGCAGCCGGTGTGCCGGCTCCCCGCGTAGGGAACCCCGATCAGGTCGAGCAGCGACTGGACCGTGCCGTCCTCGCCGGCCCCGCCATGGAGCGCCGGGAAGACCACGTCGGGCGCGCACGCCCGCAACGCCTCGCCGAGGAGGAGCAGAGGATCGCTGCCGCCCGGCTCCGTGGAGGGCGGCGCCTCCCGGGCCACCCCCGACTCGCGCAGCTCCCGTTCCCGTTCCCGGCTGAGCACCCCCGAGGCGGGATCGACCGCCACGACCTCGTGACCGCGGCCGCGCAGGGCGGCGGCGACCTCGGCGCCGGAGACGAGCGATACCGGCCTCTCCTCGGAGCTGCCGCCCATGAGCACGGCGACCTTCATCACCGCGCCCCTGGCCGGGCGCCGCTCAACCGGCCGCTCCGGTGAGCGTTCGCACGATGTCGAAGCGGGTGAGGATGTCTTCCAGCCTGCCGTTGGTCCTCACCAGGACCGCGGGATTCTCCCGGGTCAACAGCCGCGTCGCCTTGTCGGCGTCGAGATGGCTGTCCACGACCGGGAAGGGCGAGTTCATGACCGTCTCCACCGGGTCGTCCAGCACTCCGGGGTCCTGAATGACCCGCGCCATGAGCCGCCCCTCGCTCAGCGAGCCCACGCAGTCCCCGTCGCGGACCACCGGCAACTGCGAGACGCCGTGGCTGCTCAGCGTGGACAGCGCCATGCGCACGGGGGTGGACGGCGTCGCCGTCAGCAGCCGGAAGCCCAGCGGCTCCTTGGCGCGCACCAGGTCGTGGACGCTCCTGCGCGTACGCTCCAGGAAGCCGTTTTCCCGCATCCACTCGTCGTCGTACATCTTGGTAAGGTAGTGCTCTCCCCAGTCGCACAGAATCGCGACCACAAAGGCCTCCGGGTCGTCCAGCCCGCGCGCCAGCTCCACGGCCGCGTGCGTGTTGAGCCCCGAGGAGCCGCCCACGAAGAGCCCCTCTTCCGTGGTGAGCCGCCGGGCCATGCGGAAGGCCTCGCCGTCCTTCACGGTCACGTAGGCGTCCACCACGTCGAGGTTGAGCGCGCCCGGGATCTTGTCGTTGCCGAGCCCCTCCACCAGGTAGGGGTGGCCCTCCCCCATCTCACCGGTGTTGAAGAAGGAGGAGATGACCGACCCCACCGGATCCACGCCCACCACCTCGACCGCCGGATTCCGCTCCTTCAGGTACGCGCCGGCGCCGGAGATGGTGCCCCCGGTGCCCGCCCCGCCCACCAGGTGGGTGATGCGGCCCCCGCTCTGCTCCCAGAGCTCCGGCCCGGTCGTCGCGTAATGGGCCTTCGGGTTCTCGAGGTTGTAGAACTGGTCGGCGAGCACCGCGCCGGGCGTCTCGCGGGCGATGCGGCGGGCGACCTGCTGGTAGTGGTCGGGGTGATCCGGCCCGACGGCGGTGGGGGTGATCACCACCTGCGCCCCGAACGCGCGCAGCAGCTTCACCTTCTCCTGGCTCATCTTGTCCGGCATGGTGAAGATGCAGCGATACCCCCGGGTCGCGGCAGCCATCGCGAGCGCCAGCCCGGTGTTGCCGCTGGTGGCTTCGACGATCACGCCCCCCGGCCGCAGCGTCCCGTCCTGCTCCGCCGCGCTCACCAGGGCGAGCCCGATGCGATCCTTCACCGAACCGCCGGGGCTCATGAACTCGCATTTGCCGTAGACGGGGGTGCGGCAGTCGGCGGACACCTGGTGCAGCCGCACCAGCGGGGTCCACCCCACCATCTCCATGACGTTGTCGTACGGCTCGCGATGCCGGACGCTCATGGCCGCGATCCCTCCGCTCTGCCGCGCATCACGATTCGGGGCCCGACTGCCTGGAGAACTGCACCGGGATGCGTACCCATACCGGTACGTCCCGGCCGTCCCTTCGGCCGGGCTGGAAGCGCATCGCACGCGCGCCCTCGGCGGCGGCCGAATCGAGCGGCTCGTGGCCGCTGGTCTCGATCACCGCGACGGAATCCACCTCCCCCAGTTCGTTGACGCGCACCTGGAGCACGGTCTCGCCCTCGATCCCCTGGTCCCACATCTCGAGCGGGTATTCGATGGGGGTCGCGTCGCCGAGGGGCGCGGGCTCCTCCACCTCGCCATCGCCTGCGCAGGCCGTGAGAGCGGGGACCCCGAGAGTCAGGATCGCCAGGCGCGCGGTCCCGGCCCGGGAACGCCTGTGCCGGCACGGCGACGGCATCACTCTCGCGTGCCGCGCGCAAGACGCTGCAGATCCGCGAGCAGCCTCATGGATTCCAGTGGGGTCATGTTGTCGAGATCGATTTCCTGAAGGCGGGCGGACAGCTCCGCTTCCGCAGCGAAAAGGGAAAGCTGGCCGGGCTCCATGGCCGATGAAGGCCGGTGTTCGCCCCTGCGCCCGAGACACCCTCCGTCACGTGTACGTCTTCCCTCCAGTTCCGCCAGAAGTTCCTTCGCCCGCTCCACGATCGCCGGCGGCATGCCGGCGAGGCGCGCCACCTGGATTCCGTACGACCGGTCGGCCCCTCCGTCCTCCAGACGCCGCAGGAAGACGATGTCCTCGCCGGACTCTCGCACCGCCACGTTCAGGTTGCGCACCGCGGGAAGCAGCTCGCCCAGCTGGGTGAGCTCGTGATAGTGGGTCGCGAAGATGGTCTTGGCGCCCACCACCTCGTGCAGGTGCTCGGTGACCGCCCATGCGATGGAGACGCCGTCGTAGGTGGAGGTGCCGCGGCCGATCTCGTCCAGCAGCACCAGGCTGTCCGCGGTGGCGCCGTGGACGATCGCGGCGGACTCGTTCATTTCGACCATGAAGGTGGACTGGCCACGTGCCAGGTTGTCGCTTGCCCCGACCCGGGTGAAGACCCGGTCGCAGACCGGCAGCCTTGCCCGGTCGGCGGGCACGAAGGACCCCATCTGGGCGAGCAGCTGGATGAGCCCGACCTGGCGCAGGATGGTGCTCTTGCCCGCCATGTTGGGGCCGGTCAGAACGACCACCCGGCCGTCGTCGTCCAGCACCAGGTCGTTGGGGACGAAGCTGCCGGCGGGCATCACCGCCTCCACCACCGGGTGCCGGCCGGCGCGCACCTCGACGGCGTAGCCGGAATGGACTTCGGGGCGGACGTAGCCGCGGTGCTCCGCCACCTCCGCGAGTCCCGCCAGCGCATCGAGACGCCCGAGCGCGCGCCCGAGTTTCTGCAGCCGCGCAACCTCCTCGGCCACCTCGCCCCGCACCGCCGCGAACAGTTCCGCCTCCAGGGTGCCGATCCGGTCCTCCGCTTCCAGAATGCGGCCTTCCCACTCCTTCAGCTCGGGGGTGAAGAAGCGCTCCGCGTTGGCCAGCGTCTGTTTGCGCACGTAGTCGTCCGGGACCCGGCCCAGGTTCGCCCGGGTGACCTCCAGGTAGTACCCGAAGACCTTGTTGTAGGCGACCTTCAGCGAGCCGATGCCCGTGCGCTCCCGCTCGCGGGCCTGCAGCGTCGCGATCGAGGTGCGCGCATCGGCGCGGCTCTGACGGAGCGCGTCCAGGTCCACATCGTATCCGGGCTTGATCACGCCGCCTTCCTGCAGCGTCGCGGGCGCGTCCGGGGCGATGGCCCGCCCGAGCATCTCGCGCACGTCCTCCATGGCGTCGAGGCCGGCGCCCCGCTCGCGCAGCCGGGGGAGTTCGGCCATAGTCAGCGCCCGACGGACCGGTGGGACCCGGTCCAGGGAGCGAGCCAGGGCGAGCAGATCGCGCGGCGTAACCCGTCTGAGCGAGACCTTGCCGGCCAGCCGCTCGAGGTCGGCAACCTCGGAGAGCGCCCCGCGGACCTCGCGCCGCACCTCGAACCGTGCGAAGAACTCCCCCACCGCCTCCTGGCGCTTCCAGATCGCGGCTGCTTCCACCAGCGGCGCGAGCAGCCAGCTCCGCAGCGTGCGCGCGCCCATGGCGGTGACGGTATCGTCGAGCACCGAGATGAGCGTGGCGCCCTGGTCTCCGGCGCGCAGCGGCTCCGTCAATTCCAGATTTCGGCGCGTCATTTCGTCGACGATCATGGTCGAACCGGGTCGGCGCACGACGGGAGCCTGCAGGTGGGCCACCCCGCCCGGGCGGATCTCGGCGACGTAGGCGAGCAGGGCGCCCGCGGCGCGTACCGCAGGCGTATCGTCCGCCTCGATGCCGAAACCCTGCAGCGAGAGCACTCCGTAGGCGCGCTGGACCTCCTCGCGCGCCGCCTCTTCCCCGAAGATCCAGTCGTCGCGACGGGTGAGCAGCGTATCGGGCGGCGCTCCCGGCAGGACTTCCTGTTCGAGAGAGCCGGGCAGCAGCAGCTCGGCCGGCGCCAGCTCACCCATGCGGGCGGCGAGCGCCTCTTCGCCCACCACCTCAAGGACCAACTCGCCCGTGGACAGGTCGAGGGCCGCCAGACCGCGCGTCTCCCTGCCCGCGGGCGCGAGTGCAACGAGGAAGTTGTTGCGCCGGGCCTCCAACAACTCGTCGTGAACCACCGTGCCCGGCGTGATGGTCTCCACCACCTCGCGGCGCACCAGCCCCTTGGCCGCCCTGGCGTCCTCGACCTGGTCGCAGATCGTCACCCGGCAGCCCAGCTTCACCAGCTTGCGCAGGTAGTCGTCCAGCGCCTTGGCGGGCACGCCCGCGAGCGGCACCTGCCGCGCCGCCCCGTTGTTGCGCGTCGTCAGGGTCAGTCCGAGGAGGCGCGCCCCCTTGCGCGCGTCCTCGTGGAAGAGCTCGAAGAAGTCGCCTACCCGTATGAACACCAGGGCATCGCGGTGGCGCACCTTGACGGCCCGCCACTGCCGCATGAGGGGCGTGTCCTGAGTCATGGTCTGGTGCTGGGGCATGATCTAAGCTGTGCTGTCGCAGACCGTCCCGGAAGGGGGCGCGGCAGGGTGGACCGCCGCATCATCGAGCCGGCTCCTGGCCCGACTCCGGGTGTATCATCCGTTGTGTCGCCGCCACTCGGCGATACCGAATCTGGAACGGAGTTTCTGATGATAGATAAATCATTGCTGAATCATGTCTTGCCACTACTTGTGATCGCGGCCGCGACGGCTTGCGGCGGAACCGGGGGCGCCAACGCGGACCTCCCCATGCCGGAGGCTCTCGGCACCGCCCTGAACGCCGGGGCAGCTCCCGACGGCGTCACCCTCGAGTCCGTTACGGAGGGAAGGATCCTCTTCAACGCCCGGGCCACCTGCTCCGCGTGCCACGGGGCCAACGGAAAGGGCGGACAGCTCGCACCGAACCTCGCCGACGACGTGTGGCTCAACTCGGACGGCAGCTACGCCGGCATCATCGAAGTCATCGAGACAGGTGTGCTCGAGCCGAAGGAATATCCCGGCCTGATGCTCCCCCGCGGCGGGATGGGCCTCTCGGACGAGGAAGTCAGTTCGCTCGCGGCCTTCATCTGGAGCCTGGGCGTCCGCGGATAGTCGCGGTGCCTACCCGACGGCCGCTCCGCGCCGTGTCCGGGCGCCGGCGCGGAGCGGCCTCGGTCGACCTGCCTCGCCGGCGGAGGTACGCTGCGCGAGCAGCCATTCCTCCAGGAGATGATGGTGGGGCAGGGCGCTCGCCTTCATCAGCCGGTCTACCCGGCGCAGACCGAGCAGGGCCGCGTCCAGGCTCTCGCGGTTCCAACCCCGGCTCTGTCCCTGGATGCGGCGCGCGAGCCAGCGCTGGTGGGGGGGAAGCGCGGCCTCCAGCCCGGACAGCCCGCCGTCGAGCACCAGCCCGATGCGGAGGAAGTGGGTGGTCAGGCCCATGACCAGGTAGACGCCCGACTCGCCGCGCATGAAGAGCTCGCCGAGGGCGGCGGTGGCTGCGGCAAAGTCGCGTCCTCCCACCATGTCGAACCAGCGCCAGGGATCGAGACGGGGGATCCGGATCCCTCCCTCCTCCACGGTCTCCACCGTAATCGGACGACCCCCGGGGGTCATGGCGACCAGCTTGGCGATCTCCTGCGCCAGCACGCCCATGTCCGATCCGACCGCCGCCGCCAGTGCGCGCGCGGCGTCTTCGTTCATCTCCGCGCCGTGCCGGTCGCGGCACCACGAGACCAGGAAGCCGGGCAGGTCGTTGGCCCGCACCGGACGGAACTCGAGCGAGCGCGCCGCGCGCACGATGTCCCGGTAGAATCGCGCCCTGGACCGCTTCGGCTGGGTGGCGGTGAGAATCAGAGCCAATCCCTCCGGAGGCGACGCGGCCATGGCGAGCACGAGCTTGCGCGCCGCCGGCAGGGGAGCCAGCGCCTCCGCGCCGTGGACCAGCACCACCCGCCACTCGGCCATCATGGGGGGAGTGGCCAGCACCGAGGCGAAGTCGCGCACGTCGAGCTCCGGGCCTGTCATGACATCGAAGTTGAAGTCGCGGGTCGCGGGGTCGAGGTGCGCTTCGGCGATCGCGCGCGCAGCCTCCCGCTTGCGGAAGTCGTCCTCGCCGTGGAGGTAGAAAACCCCGCCTCCGTGCCCGCCGAGCGCGCGCCGGTAGGTGGCGGGGATCATGGCCTGCCGGGACGTGGATTCCCGGTCAGCGCTGGGAGAGGGCCGAGTACTCGTACAGCGCGCGGGTGGTCCACAGGTCGTCGCCGTCCAGGCCGGGGTCCAGGAGGCGAATGCTGCGGTACCGTACGGTGGCGGAAGGGGCAGCCACCCGCTGCGAGGGGGGTGCGGAGACAACGATGGGCGGAAGCGCGACCTGTGGAGTCTCCCGAACGAGTTCCGGTCCCCACACGGCCAGCGCCACCAGAATCGTGGCGGCGAATGCCACGCCCAGGCGGGTAAAGGACACGCCGCCGCGGCGGCGCGCGAGATCCTCCTGGATGTGGTAGATGCGATGCTGCAGCCGGGGATGGAAATCTTCGCCAACGACCACGCCGGGAACGGCGCGCAGCAGTACCAGGCTCCGCTTCACGGTATCCGCGTAGCGCCGGCAGCCCGCGCACTCCGCCATGTGCTGCTCGAACGCTTCCGCATCGGTCGCTTCGCCGTCATGGAACTCGGAGAAGCGCTCCAGAAAGCCGTTGCATTCCATGTCCGTTCTTGTACTCGCGATCCTTGCGACTCTTTTCTGCGAGCCTGTGCCCGCTCAACCCTGGTCCGGCGGACTGAGCCCGCACCGGCGGGCCCGTCGATCCCCGTCGAGTTCTGTACTTGAGGTATAACGCTCGGGTTCCCCCGCGGCTTCGCGGCACGAAGAATCCGCACGAAGCGGTGGAACGTGTGCTACCGGAGGGGCGGGACGAGGTTCCCGAGTGGCGTCGGGGCGGGCTGTCCGGGAGGTCGAACTGGATGAGGTGTTCCGAGCGGGCTCAGTCCAGCATGGGTGCGACGATACGGGCGAAGTTGTTGCGCGCCCGGTTCAGGCGGCTCTTCACCGTGCCCAGGTTGACCGCCGTGATCTGGGCGATCTCCTCGTAAGTCTTCCCCTGGAGCTCCCGTAGCACGAAGACCACCCGGTGATGCTCCGGCAGCTCGCTGACGGCCTTCTCGACGACCTTTCGCAGGTGCCGCTTGCGGTACAGGTCGTCGGGCTTGTAGGAGTTGTCCTCCCATTCCAGCGGCCGGTGGTCCGCCTCCCAGTTCTTCTTGATGGTCTGGAAGAAGACGAGGGGGTTTCGCGAGCGGTTGCGCAGCTCGTTCTTCGCCAGGTTGCTGGCGATGGTGTAGATCCAGGTGGAGAACTTCTTGGTAGGATCAAAGCGATGCAGGTGGCGGTAGACGCGGATGAACGTCTCCTGTACCAGATCCTGCGCCCGCTCCCGGTCGCCAATGGTCCGGTAGACGAAGTTGACCAGCCGATTGTCGTAGCGGTCCACAAGGATTCCGAAGGCTCGCTGCTCCCCTTCCAGAAACCGCTTCACGACGGCGCTGTCGTCCAGTTTTCTGAGGGCGTCCCGGGTCTCGTGGGCCGGCCTCGCGGGCGTCATTGCCAGGCTCTTTTCGGTATTCATGTGGCTCCGCTGCCAGACGTGGCTTCTCGTGCCCTCGAACAGGACACCTCAGCATGCAGGTTTCGTACCACCTTAATCACGCGTCCTCCGCGGACATGCGCCCCGATTGCGTCCCCGGGACAGGACGGCCGTCATCCCCCCTGTGGACGCCGCCGTCCGCGGCCGGGCTTCGGCGGAAGGCGGCAGTGTACAGGAGGGCTGCGACCGTCTTGCAATCCACGATCTCGCCCCTGCGCACCATCTCCAGGGCGCGAGAGAATGGGAACTCCCCCACGGTGATGAACTCGTCCGGATCGCGGGCGGCGTCTCCGGCCGAGAGGCCGGTTGCCAGGAACAGGTGGATGACCTCGTTGGTGAAACCGGGCGTCGTGAAGATCCGGGTCAGATAGTCGATTCGGGCCGCGGCGTAACCGGTCTCCTCGGCCAGTTCCCGCCGCGCGCACTCCGCCCAGGCCTCGTCCGCTCCCGCCGGCAGCCCGGCCGGCACCTCATACAGGTATCCCCCGGAGGCGTAGCGGTACTGCCGGAGCAGCAGAATCACGGGATCGGGCGACTCCGGCGGGTCCACGAAGGGCACCACTGCGGCGGCGCCGGGGTGCCGGACGAGTTCCAGGCTGCCCTCCGATCCGTCCGGAAAGCGCACGCGGTCGACGGACAGGTGGACCACTCTTCCGTCATGCACGAGGCGGCCCGACAGGCGTCCCGTCCCGTCCGGTCCCGGGACCGCGTCCGGCCCCGGGTGGCGAACGGTGTCTCCGCCCGGATACACCGGCCGCCCGGCGGACGCGGATAATTGCAGCTCCTTTTCGTGCGACACGACCTCTCCCGTCAGATCACCATGCCTCGCGGCCCGGCGGCGCGAGCGCATTCGCCCGCATCACGCGAGGGGCCGCGCGAGGCGGCTGCCTTGCGGGCACTTAGGTGCGGGTCGGCGGCGAGGGGTTGCCCGGAGCGGTCTCCCGGCGCGCTCCGCGGTCGTGTTCCGCCCGTGTCGGCGGCAGCCACCTCCGGCCGCCGTCGTCCCGTTGCCGGGGCGCGCATTGGCGGATCAGAAGTCGTGGTGGACCTCGACCGGGCCGAAGGATTCGAGTTCCGGCGCCACCCGGTCGGCGTCACCTGCCACCACGACCGTGAGGGCGTCCGGGTGAATCCGACGGCGGGCCGCGCGCGCGACGTCGTCGACTCCCACCGCCAGTACCCGCTCGCGGTAGTGCGCGAGGTAGTCGGCCGAGAGGCCGTGCACGAACACCCGCGCAATGCCGGACGCGACCTGGGCCGTGGTCTCCATGCGCAGCGGAAAGATGCCCGCCAGGTAGTCGCGCGCGCCGCGCAGTTCGGCGGGCGTGGGCCCGCCGGCGACCAGCGCCTCCGTCTCCGCGAGCACCTCCCGGACCGCCGCCGCGGTGACTTCGGTCGCAACCGCCGTGGCTATGCGGAACATCCCGCCGGCGCGCCGGAGGAGGAAGCGCGAGCTCACGCCGTAGGTGAAACCCTTGTCCTCCCTGAGGTTGAGGTTGAGACGACTGGTGAAGGCGCCTCCGAGCACGGAATTGAGCACGATCAGCGGGAAGAAATCGGGCGTCCTGCGGGGTACGCTGGCATGGCCGATGCGCAGCTCGGACTGAACCGCGCCCGGGCGATGGACGATCACGATGCGGCGCTCCCCGAAGCGGGGTCCCGCCGTTGCTTCGACGGGAGCGGCGCGGCCCCGCCAGCCGCCGAAACAGTCGGCCGCGAGATCCGTCACTTCCTCCTTCGCTACATCGCCGGCCACCACCAGCGCGGCTCCCTGCGGCCGGTAGCGGCTGGCCGCGTAGTCGGCCACATGCGCGCGCTCCAGGCCCGAGACCGTCCCCTCGGTGCCCGCCATGGGCCGTCCATACGTGGTGCCTTCGGCGAAAAAGAAGCGCGCCGCGGCGGCAGTGGCGAGCTGAGCAGGATACATCCGGCGTTGCCGGATCCCGCCGAGCTGCTGCTCGCGGGTGCGCTCCACCTCTTCACCCGGATACCCGGGCGTCAGGACCACTTCCGACAACAGCCGGAGCGCCCGCGGAAACCGGTCGGCGGCGCAGGTCAGCGACACGACCGTGGAATCCCAGCCGGTCGAGGTCGCCAGGTGCGTACCCATGTCCTCCAGCGCGCAGGCCAGCTCCACCGCCGAGCGGCGGACGGTTCCGCCATGGAGCGCCCTTCCGGACAACACCGCAAGCCCGGCTTGCGGCCCACCGGCCGTCGCCTCGCCCGTATCCATGACCAGGAGCGCGGTCACCAGGGGAACCCCGGGCCGGCGCGCGATTCGTACCTCCAGCCCGGAATCGAGACGCGCGGCGCGCACCGCCGGAACCGCGAAGGGTGCAACCGGTCCCGGTCCCGGTGGCGTTGGGGGAAAGCGCTCGGGGCTCACGCGGATGCCCGCGGCACGTACGTCAGAATCGCCCGGTTCCCGGGCTCGAGGCGCTCTTCGACCAGGGTCTGCACCGCCTCCGGCGTCACCGCGCGCAGGCGATCGATCTCCGTGGAGATGCGGGCCGGATCTCCGAACTGGGTCGCAAACATCGAGAGCAGGTCGGCGCGCTGGGCCACGACCTCGAGTTGCCCCAGGATGGCAGTCTCGGCCATGGCCACGGCCCTCGCGACTTCCTCGGACGAGATCGCACCAAGTCCCTCGATCTGCTCGACGACGGCCGCTGCCAGCTCTCCGGGATCGACCCCGACGTTGCCGGTGGCCTGAACCAGCATCATCCCCGCTCCCGTCATCAACGGAAACACGTGTGCCGCGACATCCTTGGCGAGCCGGCGCTCGAGCACGAGCGAGCGGTGGAGACGCGATGCCCGCCCGCGTCCCAGAATGTCGCCCGCGACATCGGCGGCGTAGAAGGCGGGATCGTCGAAGGTGGGCACGCGCATCCCGGCGTAGACCCGCGTGAGCGGCACATCGGCCTCGACCGTCTGGCCGGCATCGACGTGGTTCTCGCGCTCCGCGTCCGCGTCCCCGGGGATCATCCGCGTCCCGGCTCCCGGAGGAATGTCGCCGAAATAGCGCTTGATCCATTCGAGCGCGCGCCTGGCCTCGAAGCCGCCGCAGAGCGTGAGCACGGCGTTGTCGGGGGCGTAGTAGGCGCGAAAGAACGACTCGAGATCACCGAGCGTGAACCCGTCGATGTCCTCCAGGGAGCCGATGACCGGATGGCGATAGGGATGCCCCGGTGGATACACCATCGCGAGCATGCGCTCATCCCAGTCGCCGTAGGGCTGGTTGTCGTAGCGCTGGCGGCGCTCGTTCTTCACGACGTCGCGCTGATTCTCGAGCTTCTCGGCGGTGAGCGCGGGAAGCATCCAGCCCATGCGATCCGCTTCGAGCCAGAGCGCCAGCTCGAGATGATGCGAAGGGAGGGTTTCGTAGTAGTTGGTCCGGTCGAACCAGGTGGACGCGTTGGCCGATCCGCCGACGCCTTCCAGCAGCTCGAAGTGCTGGCTGCCGGCCACGTGGCGCGAGCCCTGGAACATCATGTGCTCGAAGAGATGAGCCAGACCGGTCTGCCCCGGGCCTTCGTTCCGGGAACCCACGTCGTACCAGAGGTTGACTGCGACGATGGGCACGGAGGGCTCCGGGGAAAGGACGATCCGGAGTCCGTTCTCCAGGCAGTGCTCTTCGCAGGGGATGGAGATCACAGGTGCTTCCCGGCGGCGGAAGACGAGAGTTCAGCTGCCGAACTTCGCCAGCCGCGCGGCGTGAGCCAAGGCCAGCGACATGATGTGCCGCGCGGCGATGGTGCCCACATCGCCCCGCCGGCACGCGCTCTCGGTGAGGCGGCGCCCCGTCGGCCGGGCGTGGCGCGACCGGATCAGGAGCGGCACCGCGTGCCAGGAATGGCCGGCCATGGTCGCGGGGGTGCTGTGGTCACCGGTGACGATCACCACGCCGCCGTCGTCCAGCCCCGGGAGGAGACCGTCCAGCGCCTCGATGGCGGCGACCTTGCCCTCGAAATCCCCGTCCTCCCCTCGGGAATCCGTGGCCTTGTAGTGGAAAAAGCGGAAGTCGGCGTGTCCTGCGGCCCCCTGCATCAACTCCACTGCTTCGTCGTCCGAGGCCGGGGTTCCGGCCAGCTCCATCCCGACGAGACGGGCCACCCCCCGGTACATGGGATAGCGCGCCACCGCCACCGCCTTGAGCCCATACCGCCGGGAAAAGCCCGCCGGCGCGCGGTACTCGGCGAACCCGCGCGCGAGAAGGCCGTTGGCGACAGGCTCGGTCGCCAGCACCTCCGCCGCCCGCGCGAGAATCAGGTCGGCGGTCCGGGCGGTGCGTGCCGACGCCGCGTCCCCTTCGGGCGCGCGGGGAGGCCGGGGCGGGATGCCGGTCCGCTGCGGGTCGGTGTCGGATACCTCCGCGCCGAGACCGTCGCCGCGCAGCACCATCACGGCGCGATGCTCCATGACGTGCTGGAAGTGGAGGTCCACCCTGGGAGGCGCGGTCACGCCGTCCTGCAACCTGCGCACCAGCCGCCGGCCCTCCGGGTTGCCGGGGCGGCCCGCACGGCGGTCGGTCACGCGGCCCTGCCCGTCCAGGGTGGCCAGGTTGAGCCGGGCCGCCACATCCCCCTCGCGCAGGCGAATCCCGACCCCCAGCGCGGCCAGCACGCCGCGTCCGATCAGGTGGCGGGCGGGGTCGTACCCGAACAGGGCGAGGTGGGCGGGGCCGCTCCCGGGGGTGACCCCGGGCGCGACCGGGACGTGCATGCCCAGCGAGCTCTCCGCGGCCATCGCGTCCAGGTTGGGCGTGGTCGCGGATTCCAGTTCGGTCAGGCCGGTGGCGGGGTGGGGAAGCCCGCCGACCCCGTCCACCACGATCATGGTGATCGCTTCGCCGACCGGCATGCGCTCCACCAGGTCGTCCGGGAACCGCGTCACCCTCCCCACGCCCCCGCCCCCCCGTCCGTCATCGGCATCCTGAACCTCGGAGATGATTGGCTGTCCGTCGTGCCCCCGTGCGCGCCGGCCCCACCGTGAACCAGGTTCATCGGCGGGCCGGACGCGGGCAACCCCGTCCCGGGCGCGACCGGACCGGGCCCGCTCGCCAGCACCTGTTTCGGTAGCAGGCGCGCGCCGCTCGCGATACAATGTACAAGGGCAGGAAACCACGGACCTCCGGCCACCGGCCGGCCCGGTCCCCGCGGGAGGACGCATCATGACTACTCGACCCCTGTTCGCTTTCTGTGTGTTGGCGACGTTGCTGGCTGCCGGCTGCGCGGGACAGCGACCGCCGCCCGGCGTCGGCGGCGAGCCATCGCGGGATATCACCATCTTTGTGGACAACCTCGACTTCAACGACGCCCGCATCTACATCTCGACCGGCGGCGGACGCACCCGGCTGGGCAACGTCTCCGGCAAGACGCGGGAGCGTTTCACGCGCGAGTGGAGGCTGCCGACCATCGGTTTCGAAGTCGATCTGCTGGGCGGCGGCGTTTACCGGACACAGGAAATGGCGGTCACCGCGGGCGAAGCCTTCGATCTCCTGATCCAGGCCGGCTTCGTTCGGCTGATCCCCAGAGGTCGCTGAACCATGAGAAATGCGCATCAGCGTGCCGGGCGGGCGATGATTGCGGCGCTCGCCCTGGCGGCGGCGATCCCCATGTCCGCCAGCGGGCTGCAACAGGAGCTTCCCGGCGGACTCGCGCTCAGCGTGGTGGACGTGGACTTTCTGGAGCGCGCCGACAATTCGCGCATCTATATGGTGGACTCCACCCTGGCCCGCATCGACGAGTTCATCGACTTCGGCTGTCCCACCTGCCGGTCCTTCTACATTCTGCGCACCGATTCGCTGAAGACGAACCTCGTCGACACCGGGAGGGCGAACTTCGTGGTGCGCATGTTTCCGCTGGCCCGTCTCATGCGCGGGTTTCACGCGGCCGAGGCTGCCCTGTGCGCGGGTGGTCTGAACGACCGGCAGGGCTTCGAGGCGATGCAGCACCGCCTGTACATGAACCAGAGCGTGTGGCAGCCGCTGCAGGACCCGATTCCCGTCTTCCTCCAGTTCGCGGCCGACATCAACCTCCCGCTGGAGGATTTCCAGGCCTGCCTCATCCGCGACACGGTCGCGCCCCTCATCCTGAGCGACATGAACCTGGCCCAGGTGCTGGCTGTCGAGGGGACGCCCACGTTCGTGGTCAACCGGGGCGGGGAACTGACCGGGGAGGTCAAGCTCACCGGCGAGGAAGGAATCTCCTCCTTCGAGGAAGCCGTCACCCGCCTGTCGGGGCCCGGGGATTAGCTTCAGCCGGCTATTCCTTCGCCGGCAGCCCCGGCTCGGTCATTGCGCGCACGTCCAGCGCCTCCTCCAGCGTCTCGTCGTCAAGCAACCCCCTCGAGCGCACGACGTCGCGCACCGCCCGGCCCTCACGGGCGGCCTCCTTGGCCACCCCGGCGGCCGCGTCGTAGCCGATGTAGGGGTTGAGCGCGGTGGCGATCGCGGGGTTCCGGTCGAGCAGTTCGCGCGCCCGCCGTTCGTTGGCTTCGATGCCTGCCACGCACCGGTCCGCGAAGGCGCGGCTCGCCCCCGCGAGCAGCGTGATCGACTCGAGCAGGGAGTGGGCGATGACCGGCAGCATCACGTTCAGCTCGAAGTTGCCGCGGCTTCCGGCGATGGTGACTGTGGTGTGGTTCCCGGCCACGCGCGCCGCGACCATCATCAGCGCCTCCGACATGACCGGGTTCACCTTCCCGGGCATGATGGAGCTCCCCGGCTGCACGGCGGGAAGCCGGATCTCGTGAATGCCCGAAGTCGGGCCCGATGAGAGCCAGCGGATGTCGTCGGCGATCTTCATCAGGCCTGATGCCGCGGCGTTCAGGGCTCCGGAGGCGCTCACGCAGGCGTCCTGGGAGCCCTGCGCCGCGAAGTGGTCTTCCGCTTCGCGAAACGCGAGCCCGGTCTCCCGGGAGAGATGCTCGATGGTGAGGCGTGCGAAGTCGGGATGGGTGTTGATGCCCGTTCCGGTGGCCGTGCCGCCCAGCGCCAGCTCGGCCAGCTCCGCCGAGGCGTTCCGCAGGCGCTCGATGGCGCGTGTGATCTGCATCGCGTAGCCGCCGAACTCCTGCCCCAGCCGCACCGGGGTGGCGTCCATCAGGTGAGTGCGGCCGGACTTGAGCACGCCGTCGAAGGCCTCCGCCCTGGCTGCCAGCAGCGCCCGCAGGTGGTCGAGCGCGGGAATCAGCTCCTCTTCGATCGCGGTGCGCGCCGAGACGTGGATCGCCGTCGGGATGACGTCGTTGGAAGACTGGCCGAAGTTGACGTGGTCGTTGGGATGCACGCGCGCGTCTCCGGAGCCTTCCAGGATGCGGTTGGCCAGCGCCGCGATCACCTCGTTCGCGTTCATGTTCGAGGATGTGCCGGATCCGGTCTGGTAGACGTCGAGCACGAACTCGCCGTCCCGGTCGCCGCGGGCGACCTCGTCGGCGGCTTCGGCGATCGCCCGCGCCGTGTGGCCGTCCAGGTATCCCAGTTCGCGGTTGACCCGCGCGGCGGATTTCTTGATCAGCCCCAGCGCCTGGATGAAGCGGCGCCCGAAACGCTGGCCGCTGATGGGGAAGTTCTCGAAGGCGCGCTGCGTCTGTGCCCCGTAGAGGGCATCGGCGGGAACGTGAACTTCGCCCAGCGAATCACGCTCGACGCGAAACCGGTTGGACATGCCGGGAACCTCCGGATGTTGGGGATGCATGGCTTTCCTTTTCGCGCCTCCAAGATAATTGTCCCGGCGCGGGAAAGGACGGGTGTCTGACTCGGAGAACTGCCCATGCGCATCATCATCTACGGAGCCGGCGCTGTCGGCGGGTACTACGGAGCGCGGCTTGTCCAGGCGGGCGAGGAGGTTGTCTTCGTCGCGCGTGGACGTCAGCTGGCGGTCTTGCGGTCGGGTGGCCTGCGGGTGGAGAGCATCGCTGGCGATGTGGATCTGGAGCGCGTCGCCGCCACCGATGACCCCGCGTCGCTCGGGAAGGTGGACGCCGTGCTGGTCACCACCAAGACCTGGCAGGTCGAGGCGGCCGGCCGGGCACTGCGGCCGCTGGTGGGGCGCGGCACGGTTGTGGTCCCGCTCCAGAACGGGGTGGAGGCGGCCACCCAGCTGGAACGGTCGCTGCCCGCCCAGGCGGTGGCCGGCGGCCTGACCCGCATCCTGTGCGAGCTGGTCGAGCCCGGCCGCATCCGGCACACCGGCATCGACCCCGTGATCGTGATGGGAGAGCGGGACGGGCGCCGGACCGGCCGCCTCGACCGTCTGGCGGAAGCGCTGGAGCGGGCCCCGGGCGTGTCCGTCGTCGTCTCCGGCGACATCGAGGCCGAGCTCTGGCACAAGCTCCTCCTCATGGCTCCGGTGAGCGGCGTTTGTTCGGTGGCGCGGATGCCTCTCGGCGCCGTGCGCGCCACCCCCCCGGCCCGTGAACTCCTCCTCCGCGCGATGGAGGAAGCCGCCGCAGTGGCCGCGGCCCGTGGGATTCGCCTGCCGGATGGCGTGATTGCGGATGCGCTGGCCTTCTTCGACGGCCTCCCGCCAGGCTCCATCCCCTCGATGCATCGCGACATCGCGGGCGGCCGGCCCTCCGAGCTGGAGCAGTTGAGCGGCGCGGTGGTCCGACTGGGTCGTGAGTGCGGGGTGGCCACTCCGATCCACCAGTTCATGCACGCGGCTCTGCTTCCGTCGGAGCTTGCCGCGCGCGGACCTTGAACGGCGCCTCGCTGAAGCGGCATCTTCAGGCCATGCGCAGGGGTGCCATGGGGTCGCCGCCCAGACCGGTGACCAAGGATCTGGTGCTGGTCGGCGGTGGGCACACCCATGTCGCCGTGCTCAAGCACTTCGGCATGAAGCCGATGCCCGGGGTTCGGCTCACGCTCATCTCGCGGGAATCCAACGCTCCCTACTCCGGGATGCTTCCGGGGCTGATCGCCGGGCACTATACGTTCTCGGACGCCCACATCGACCTGGCTCCGCTGGCCCGTTTCGCTCGTGCCCGCTTCCTGCGCGATCGGGTCGTCGGGATCGATCTCGAAAACAAGCGGGTGATGTGCGCCGGGCGTCCGGCGGTGGCCTTCGACGTGCTCTCGCTGAATACGGGTTCGGCGCCCGGCGTGCGCCGGGTCGAGGGAGCGGAGGGCTCGGTCGTTCCGGTCAAGCCCATCGACGGGTTTTTCGCCCGCTGGACACGGCTCCGCGAGCGTGTTGCCGGCAGCTCCGGCCCGGTCTCGATCGGAATCGTGGGCGGCGGCGCCGGAGGAGTGGAGCTTGCGCTCTCGATCCGTTACGGGCTCGCGCGAGCCGCGGAAGCCGCCGGTCGCCGCAGCGACAACGTGCGCATCGAGCTCTTCACCGATTCCGGCGAGATCCTCCCGGCGTATCCCCGGAGCATGCGCGCGCGCTTCGCGCGGATCCTCGAAGACGACGGCATCGTGGTCCACACCGATCACCGGGTGGTGCGCGTGGACGGCCCTCGCCTGCACTTCGGGAACGGATCCCCCGCCACCTTCGACGAATTGCTATGGGTCACGACCGCGGGAGCACCGGACTGGCCCCGGGAATCCGGCCTGCAGGTGGACGGGCGCGGCTTCATCCGGGTGCGCGACACCCTGCAGACCCTGTCGCATCCCGATGTCTTCGCCGCTGGCGATATCGCCGCGGTCGAAGGGTATCCGCGTCCCAAGGCCGGCGTCTTCGCGGTGCGCCAGGGTCCGCCGCTCGCCCGCAACCTCGAGCGCCGGCTGCGCGAAGCGCCCCTGGCCGGCTTCCGGCCCCAGCGCGAATACCTGAGCCTGATCTCGACCGGCCGGCGCCATGCCGTCGCCGCCCGCAACGGGCTGACGGTCGCGGGTCGCTGGGTCTGGACCTGGAAGGACCGCATCGACCGGCGCTTCATCCGGGACTACAGCGAGTTGCCATCGATGGACGGCGAAGGAGTCGACGATGGCCCGGCCGCCGCAGGCGCGTCGAAGGCTGAAGCCGGGGGCGACAGCCGGTACGTTGCGTCCTCAGGGCCCGGTTCCGCGATGCGCTGCGGAGGATGCGGCTCCAAGGTCGGCAGCGAACTGCTCTTCCGGTCGCTCGCCCGGCTGGGCGCCAGCGGCCATCCCCAGGTGCTGGTCGGACTGGACGCCCCCGACGACGCGGCGGTGGTCGAGGTTCCCGCGGGGCAGGTCGCCGTGCAGAGCGTCGACTTCTTTCGCTCCTTCATCGACGATCCCTTCCTCTTCGGCCGCATCACCGCCAATCATGCGCTCGGCGACATTTTTGCGATGCGCGCGGAGCCGGTGGCGGCGATGGCGATGGTGACGCTGCCACTCGCCGCGGAAGAGAAGATGGAGGAGGATCTCACGCAGCTCATGGCGGGAGCGCTCGAGGTTCTGGAGCGCGACGGCGTGGCGTTGGCGGGCGGACACACCAGCGAGGGGAGCGAGCTGGCCATGGGGTTCTCCGTGACCGGAACGGCGCCAGCAGAGGATCTGCTGCGCAAAGCAGGCATGCGTCCGGGCGACCGGCTGGTGCTCACCCGCCCGGTCGGCACCGGCGTGATCCTCGCCGCGGAGATGCGGGGCAGGGCGCAGAGCCTCTGGATCGACGCCGCGCTCGCCGCCATGCAGGAGTCCCACCGGGCCGCGGCGCGGATCCTCGGCGAACACGGAGCCACGGCCGCCACCGACGTGACCGGCTTCGGGCTCGCCGGCCACCTCCTTGAAATGGCGCGCGCCTCCGGGGTGGAAGTCTCGGTCGGCCTCGCCGGGATGCCCTTCCTGGACGGCGCGCTCGAGCTAGCCCGGCTCGGCATCTTCTCCTCGCTCCAGGACCAGAACCTGCGCGCGCTGAATTCGGTGCGCGCCGCTCCCGAGGTGCTCGGCGATCCCGCCACCCAGCTCCTCTTCGACCCGCAGACCGCGGGCGGGCTGCTCGCCAGCGCCCCCGCCGGCCGGGCCGAGGCGTGCGTGAAGGCCCTGCGCGCCGCTGGCTGCCCGCAGGCGGTCGTGATCGGCACGGTGCTGGCGGAGGAAGCGGCCTCCGGAGAGCCCGGGGTGCTCCACCTCGATGCCGGACGCGCGCGATGAACGCCCTCACCGCCCTGGCCACCGAAGTCAGCGCCTGCCGCCGATGCCCGCGCCTGGTCGAGTGGCGGGAGCGGGTCGCGCGCACGAAGCGGGCGGCCTACGCCACCGAGGAGTACTGGGGCCGGCCGGTGCCCGGATTCGGAGACCCCGCCGCCTGGCTGGTGGTGGTGGGGCTGGCGCCGGGCGCGCACGGCTCCAACCGGACCGGGCGCATGTTCACCGGCGACGCCTCGGGCAATCTGCTCTACGGCGCGCTCCACCGGGCCGGCCTCGCCTCGCAGCCGGACTCGACGTCGCGCGCGGACGGGCTCACCCTGAACGGGGCCTGGATCACCGCCGCGGTCCGCTGCGCTCCGCCGAAAAACCGGCCCACGACCAACGAGCGTGACGCCTGCCGCCCCTTTCTCGAACGTGAATGGGATCTGCTGCCCGACCTGCGCGTGGTGGTCGCCCTCGGCGCCTTCGCCTTCTCGGTGGTGCTCCGCCTGCTGCGCGACCGGGCAGAACCCATCCCCAGACCCCTGCCCCGCTTCGGCCACGCCGTCGAGGTGCCCATCCGTCCCGGCCTGACGGTGCTGGCCTCCTACCATCCCTCCCAGCAGAACACCTTCACGGGCAAGCTCACCGAGCAGATGTTCGACGCCGTCTGGAGCCGGGCCTGCGTGCTCCGGCGCCCCGGCGGTTGAAATCGGCCGCGCTGATCGCGGCTCCGATCCCGCATCGCGTATTGGCGTATGACCGCCCCGGGGATATTCTTGTGCAGCCGTGCGCCCCGAGCTCCGGCGGGGCCGCCACGGCGAGGCGGAAGGGCACGCCCGGCAACCACGACCTGCAGGCCCGCCCACGATCTCACAGAAGCGCCGCACGGGCGCTCTCAGGAGGATAGGAATGGCGTCAGGCACGACCTCGCTTCCGGTCCGAACCCCGGCTTCCCTGCCCGCGCGCAGCCCCTTCGGGGGCACCATGCGCCGGGACCGATGGTGGCTTCAGCCGCTGGCGGTCTTCACGGGACTCACCGCCTTCGGTGTCTACTCCACCTGGGCCGCCTTCCAGGGCGAGTTCTACACCTTCGGCAACTACCTCTCCCCCTTCTACTCACCCGAACTGCTGGGCGACTCCCACCATGCCTGGCTGGGGCCGTCGCCCGCCTGGTGGGCGGATTCGTGGCTGGGATGGCTGCGCTGGTCGCCCGCGTTCATGATCCTGTGGGCGCCGCTGGGTTTCCGCTTCACCTGCTACTATTACCGCGGCGCGTATTATAAGGCCTTCTGGGGCGATCCGCCCTCCTGCACGGTGGGCGAGCCGCGAAAGAGCTACCTGGGCGAGCACTCGTTCCCGCTCATCATGCAGAACATCCACCGCTACTTCCTCTACGTCGCGGTGATCTTCATCGGCATCCTCTCCTATGACGCCTGGAAGGGGTTCTGGTTCGAGGGCCCGGGCGGGGGCGAGACCTTCGGCATCGGCCTTGGGTCGCTGGTGCTGGTCACCAACGTCGTGCTTCTGGGCGGCTACACCTTCGGATGCCACTCCCTGCGCCACCTGGTGGGCGGCGGGATGAACAGGCTGTCCGGGCGTCCGCTGCGCCGCGAAGCCCACAGGGGCGTGAGCTGCCTCAATCGGCGCCACATGCTCTGGGCCTGGATGAGCCTCGTTTGGGTCGGGTTCAGCGATGTCTACGTACGCCTCTGCTCCATGGGCGTCTGGACCGACTGGAGGATCCTCTGATGGCCGGGTTCGAGCGGCACGAACACGACGTCCTGATCGTCGGGGCCGGCGGGGCGGGGCTGAGGGCCGCCATCGAGGCCGCTGCCGCAGGCGCCTCCGTGGGCCTGGTGTGCAAGTCCCTCCTGGGCAAGGCCCACACGGTCATGGCCGAGGGCGGGGTCGCGGCGGCGCTCGCCAACGTGGACGAGCGCGACAGCTGGGAGGTGCACTTCGCCGACACCATGCGCGGCGGCCAGTACCTCAACGACTGGCGCATGGCCGAGCTGCACGCGCGCGAGTCCCCCGACCGGGTCCGGGAGCTGGAGGCGTGGGGGGCGCTTATGGACCGCACCCCGGACGGGCGCATCCTGCAGCGGAACTTCGGCGGCCACGCCTACCCCCGGCTGGCGCACGTGGGCGACCGCACCGGCCTGGAGATGATCCGTACCCTGCAGGACCACGGCGTCCACCAGGGCATGGACGTCTTCATGGAGTGCACTGTGACCCGCCTGCTGCTGGACGGCGGGCGCGTGGCGGGGGCCTTCGCCTACGACCGCGAGCGGGGCCGCTTCCAGGTCTTCGGAGCGAAGGCGGTGGTGCTCGCCACCGGAGGGATCGGCAAGGCCTACCAGATCACCTCCAACAGCTGGGAATACACCGGCGACGGGCACGCCCTCGCGTACCACGCGGGGGCGGAGCTGATGGACATGGAGTTCATCCAGTTCCACCCCACGGGCATGGTGTGGCCCCCCAGCGTGCGCGGCATCCTGGTCACCGAGGGGGTGCGCGGGGAAGGCGGCGTGCTGCGCAACTCCGAGGGGCGCCGGTTCATGTTCGACGACATCCCCGCCCTCTACAAGGAGCAGACGGCCGACTCGCCCGAGGAGGGGTGGCGCTACGTGGTGGGCGACCGCGACGCGCGCCGCCCCCCTGAGCTGCTCACACGCGACCACGTCGCCCGCTGCATCGTGCGCGAGGTGAAGGAGGGACGCGGAAGCCCCCACGGCGGCGCGTTCCTCGACATCGCGTGGATTTCGGAGAAGATCCCCGACGCCCCGGCGCACATCCGCCGGAAGCTCCCCGGGATGTACCACCAGTTCAAGGCGCTGGCGGACATCGACATCACGGAGGAGCCCATGGAGGTCGGGCCCACCACGCACTACGTGATGGGTGGCGTGCGCGTGGACGCCGACACGCAGATGTCCAACGTGCCCGGCCTGTTCGCCGCCGGGGAGTGCGCGGCGGGGCTGCACGGCGCCAACCGCCTGGGCGGCAACTCCCTCTCGGACCTCCTGGTCTTCGGCAAGCGGGCGGGCGAATACGCGGCCCGTTTCGCGAGCGAGAACGCCGCCCCCCCGCTCGACCCCGAGCAGGTCGCGGCGGCCGAGCGCCACTCCCTGGCCCCGTTTGCCAACAACGGCGGGGAGGGCCCCTACCAGGTGCAGGAAGACCTCCAGAAACTCATGCAGAACCAGGTCGGGATCGTGCGCACCGAGGACGATCTGGCATCCGCGCTCGAGGACATCGAGGCGCTCAAGGAGCGGGCCGCGAACGTCGCGGTGACCGGCAACCGGGAGTACAACCCGGGCTGGCACACGGCCCTCGACCTCGACTGTCTGCTCACGGTCTCCGAAGCCGCAACCCGAGCCGCCATCGGACGCAGGGAGAGCCGCGGCGCCCACTCACGCGTCGACTACCCTGCCAAGGATCCGGACTGGGGATGCTACAACCTCGTGTTGTGGAAGGACGCGGACGGCAACATGAAGAGTCGCAGGGAACCGGTCCGCAAGCTGCCCGGGCGGCTGACCCGAATCATCGAGGAACAGGGATAATGGCCGAGAGCACGTTCAGGGTCTGGAGAGGGGACGGGGAGACCGGGGGATTCCAGGACTATACCATCGAGACCACCACGGGGATGGTGGTGCTCGACGCTGTCCACAGGATCCAGGCCGAGCAGGCGAACGACCTGGCCGTGCGCTGGAACTGCAAGGCGGGCCGCTGCGGGTCGTGTTCCGCCGAGGTGAACGGGATGCCGAAGCTCATGTGCATGACCCGGCTGAGCGACCTTCCCATGGACGAGCCGGTCACCATCGAGCCCATGAAGGCCTTCCCGCTCGTGCGCGACCTGGTCACCGACGTCTCCTGGAACTACCGCGTGAAGGAGAACATCGCCGCCTTCCAGCCCCGCGAACCCGACAATGAGGACGGCACCTGGGAGATCTTCCAGGAGGACGTCGACCGGGTGATGGAGTTCCGCAAGTGCATCGAGTGCTTCCTTTGCCAGGACGTATGTCACGTGCTGAGGGACCACCACCTGCACGAGGAGTTCATCGGGCCGCGCTTCATGGTGCACGTGGCGGCGCTGGAGATGCATCCGCTCGACACCGGGGACCGGCTCGAGACCCTGCGCAAGGACCAGGGCGTGGGCTACTGCAACATCACCAAGTGCTGTACCAAGGTGTGTCCGGAGACCATCACCATCACCGACAACGCCATCATCCCCCTCAAGGAGCGCGTCGTGGACAGGGCGTACGACCCCCTGGCGAAGCTCCTTCGGGTCGTCCGGAGAAAAGGCACGCCGGCCTGACCCGCGCGGGTCGTTCGCGACATGTCCCGGCGGACCGGCGGACGCCCCTTCGACCGCAGCATCGTAGAAGGGCCGGTCCCGCTGGCGGTATGGATGCTCGCGTGGCCGACCATGCTGCAGAACGTGATCGCCGGCATGCAGGGCGTGGTCGGCCATGCCATGGTCGGCAACTACGTGGGCTACGCGGGCAACGCCGCCATCGGCGTGTCCTCGCAGATCTACCTCGTCGTCATCACCTTCGTGTCCTCGCTGTTCACGGGGATGGGCATTCTGGTGGCCCGTTTCGCCGGCGCGGGCGACAGGGACAAGGTCAATCGGACCGTCTACCAGGCCTTCCTCACGGCCGCGGCTCTTTCCGTAGGCATCGTCGCGCCTCTGGGGTACTTCCTCGCTCCCTCCCTGCTGGGGCTGGTGCGCGCGACCGCGGAAGTCCAGCAGGAGGCGCTCCCCTACCTGCGCATCCTCTTCGTCTTCAGCTTCGGCACCATGATGTTCTTCATGGCCGGAGGAGCGTTTCGCGCAGCCGGAGACGCGCGAACGCCGCTCCGTCTCGGGGTGGCCCTCACCCTTCTCAACATCACCTTCAGCGTGATCCTGATACGCGGCCTGGGGCCCATCCCCTCCTTCGGCACCGCGGGCGCGGCGATGGGCAGCGTGATCTCCGGCGTGATCGTGAGCGGGTACGTCCTCTGGCTGCTGCTTTCGCACAGGACGGTGGTCTCCTTCGAACGCGGCATGTCCCTGGCGCCGGACTGGGCGATCATCCGCCAACTGTTCCGGTTCGGACTCCCTGCCGGCATCCAGGGCGTGGTCATGAACCTCGGCGGCGTGCTGCTGCTCCGCTTCATCGGATCTCTCGCCCTGAGCGCGGAGGCGCAGGCCGCCTACGCCGTCGGCTACGTGCAGCTTTTCTCGCTCATTACGTGGACTTCGCTGGGTCTGATGGGCGCCACGGGAGCGGTCGTGGGGCAGAATCTGGGAGCGGGACACCCGGAACGGGCCGTCAAGGGGGTGCGGGTCGCGTCGCGCATCGGCCTGGGGGTCGCCATCGCCGTGGGAGCCATGTTTCTGCTCGTTCCCGAGGCCCTGCTTTCCATCTTCGGCATGGAGGATCCCCGGGTGGCCGGCCTGGGAGTCCAGCTGCTGGCCTTCCTGAGCGTCTCGGGGCTCTTCGTGACCGTCGCGCTCACATACACCGGCGGACTGCAGGGGAGCGGCGACACGCGGAGTCCGCTGTTCATTTCCATCATCTCCCAGGTGGTGATTCCGCTCGGCCTGCTGGCAATCCTGCAGCAGATGCGCGGTCTTGAACCCACCGACGTCTGGACCGCGATTCTGCTGGGACACGCCGCCCGCTGCATCCTGAGCGTGGCGCGCTACCGGCAGGGGAAGTGGCGCGACATCCGGGTGGACATCGAGCCGTCGCCGGCACCGCGGCGTTAGCGTCGGAGGTGCGCCCGCGCTAGCTTTGGAGACATCCTTGGGCCCAGCCCGGTATCGGAACGCGCCGGATCGGCTCAGGGTATTTTGATTGGTACGCTTTTCCCCGACAGGCTCGCGCATGACTTCCCTCCGGCCGGTCCTACCGGCGCTAACCGACGCACATCCGGGACTCTCGGTGGCTGCGTGGCGCGCGCTCGCGAGGTGTGCCCGCGCGACTTCGTTCGTGGCCCTGCTGTGCGTCCTGACGCTGGTGTCGGCGAACGCGGCCGCCGCCCAGCAAACGGGGACTCTGACCGGCCGCGTGCTCGAGCATGAGAATTCGCGGCCCATCCCCGATGTCGTCGTGCGTCTTCACGACCTCGGCCTTTCCACCGTGACGGATGCCGGCGGAATGTTCGGTTTCGCGGATGTCCCCGAGGGGGCGCACATCCTGGTGGTGGAGCATCTGGCCTACGGTGACCAGTCGCGCGAAATCGCCGTAAATCCGGGCGAGGATCTGCGCCTCGACGTGCGCCTTGCGCCACGAATGATCGAATTCGAGCCGCTCGTCGTGGAGGCGGTCACGGAACTGGAACGGAGGCGGATCTCCACCGGCCACTCCGTGAACGAGGTCGGGCCCGCGCAGCTCAGCGAGGCCGCGCGACGCGGACTCGCCCTGTCCGACGTGCTCGCGCAGCACCTGCCGGGCCTCCGGGTGCGATCGAGCAGAACCGGGTCCTGCGTCGAATACCGCTCCACCTCGGCGCAGGGCGGATGCAACGACGTGTCCATCTACGTGGACGGCGTCCGCGCCGCCGTGCCGTCGCTGCTCTACTTCTCGATGCCCCTCGAGGACATAGCGCGCGTGGAGTTGCTGTCGCCCCTGCAGGCGTCTACGCGGTTCGGCATGGCCGCGGGAGGGGGCGCCCTGCTGGTGGAGACCAAGACCGGTCCGCAGCGTCAGCGCGAGGCCGCTGCCGATAACCTGGTTACCGGCTTCGACTGGTCCCTGGAGGAGGAGCGCTACGGATGGGAGCGGGTCTTCGCCAGCTCCTTCGTGGGGAACGCGGTCGGATTGGCACTCGGGCTCGGTCTGGCCAACCGATGCCTTGAAATCGATACCGGCCTCGGGGGCCTGCGCCCACGCTGCACCGGCATCCTGACGACGGGCACTGGCATCCTGGCGCTGGCGCTGCCCAGCGCGGCCGGAGGCTACTCGGCCGGGTGGGCCGGCCAGACCGACCGCTCCAAGGGACGGTTCCTCCCCGCCGCGCTTGGAAGCGCCATGGCGGCGACCGCCGGCTACCTCCTGCTCATTGAGGGCAGGAGCAACGAGTCCGGCGCCGCAGAGACCGCGGGCATCGTCCTGCTGGCAGTCGGCACGCCCCTCATGACGACGGTTGCCGACCGCATCTTCCGCGTGCTGCGCTGAGCTGACCTGGACGGCGGCGCCCCGGTGATGTCCCGGGGCGCCCCGGTCTCGTCACGCCAGGCTGACCCTCACCACTGCTCGTAGGCGCAGAACGGCACCAGCTTGTCCAGCCAGGTGAGGTCCACAAGGCCCGCCCGGGCCGCGAGCGTGCTCCCCAGCCCCGTTCCGAACCCGGTCCAGTCCATGGGCGCGCTGCCGATGGGGGCTCCGGGAGGTGCATCGGGCGTCACCAGTGGCGCCCATGGCTCGTGGGGCCGCTCGTCGAAGCGCCGGATGTCTCGTGCCAGCAGGGCGAAGTGGGCGGCGTTGTGGTCGTCGCCCATCGACCGGCCCTCGGCCGCGTCCCCCAGCCACCCAAGGTGCTGGGCCGCGACCGCCCTCACCTGGGGCATGGCGGCCGCGCCGGCCAGGCTCATCACCCCGTCCGCGACCACCCGGCCGATGGCGCGGCGCACCTCCGCCTCGTAGGGCGAGTCGGCCGCGTTCGGGTCGCCCACCGCCGTGAGCGCGCCGATTACGTCGCCAAGACCCGGCAGCGACCCGTCGAGCGCGTTCTGTTCCAGCAGGCGCGCCGCCCGGCTGGGCTCCAGCACCTCGCCCACCACGTGGGCGCTCGCGACCACCGCCGGCGACACCGCGTCGAACATCGACCCCGTGTAGCGCGGGAAGAGCTCGCGGGTGCGTCCGTAGCCGGCGGGCCGGGGCGGCAAATCGTCCAGAACCTTGGCCGGGATGGTCAGTTCGGCCGGCTGCAACGACCGCACCAGCGCGTCGAGCGCCCGCTTCTGCTCATCTGCCGAGGCCGGCCGCACCGGCTCCAGTCCGTCGCCCCGCGTCGCGTAGGTGTAGTGCATGCCCCCCAACACGGACGCGGCGGCGGTCACCTGGTAGCGATGGTGCATGTAGAGGGGCACCAGCACCTCCTCCATCTGCGCCATCGGCGTGCCCTTGCGGATCACACGCTCGCCGAAGCGGTCCATGGCCGCGCGCCGCACGTCGAGCATTCGGTCGAGCTCGGCCCCGGCGTCCGTCCCGTTCGACCACTGGTCGACCCGCGCGTGCGCCGAGGCGTCCTGGCCGGTCAAGTAGCGGATATCCTGCTCCCACGCCTCGTCCAGAATCCGGTCCAGTTCTGCCGCCTCGTCGGCCCCCGGCGGGAAGACCGAGTACCCATACTGGATCGAGACCTTGTCCCACTCGCCGATGTCGACGTCGTAGACCTCCGAGTAGTCGAACTCGCTGCCGTCCCAGGTGATCAGCGGATGGGGATAGTCGAGCACCGAGATACGCCCGACATCGCTGTCTTAGTAGTTGTGCCCCAGCCCAAGCGTGTGCCCGACCTCGTGCGCCGACAGCTGGCGGATGCGCGCCAGCGCCCACTCCGAAATGTCCTGCGCGTCCTCGTCCCCGTTCTCGTAGGGCGCCAGCAGCCCCTCGGCGATCATGTAGTCCTGGCGCACCCTCAGCGACCCCAGGGTCACGTTCCCCTTGAGGATCTCGCCCGTGCGCGGATCGGTGATCGAGCCGCCCGTGCTCCAGCCCCGCGTCGACCGGTGGACCCAGTTGATGACGTTGTAGCGCACGTCGTGGCTGCTCACGTCTTCGGGCCGGATCTCGACCCGGAAGGCGTCGATGAAGCCGGCCGCCTCGAAAGCCTGGTTCCACCACCGCGCGCCGTCCAGCAGCGCGGATCGGACGGGTTCCGGCGTCCCGGGATCCAGGTAGTAGACCAGGGGCTCCACCGGCTCGCTCATGGGTGCGGTCGGATCGCGCTTCTCCAGGCGGTGGCGGCGGATGAAGCGCCGGGTCATGGGCTCGTCCAGCGCCGCGGAGTAGTCCTGGAAGGACATGCCGCCGTAGCCGGAACGGGAGTCGTGCGCGCGGGGCGTGTATTCGCCCAGCTCGGGCAGCTGGATGAAGGAATGGTGCATGCGCACCGTAGCCGAGCCCGCGTTGGCAGCGACGTTTCCGACCCCCTCGAAGGCGCCACCGCCTCCACCTCCGAAGCGGCCGCCGGCCATCCCTCCGTCCTGGCGCACGAAGGTCAGCGACGCCTCCATCTCGGTGTTCTCGGGGAAGTTCATGGTCATCGGCAGGTACACCGCGCTCCGGCTCTGGTCCAACCGGTAGGTGCCCGGTCGCAGGCGCCCCGCGAAGCCGGCGATGTCCTGCAGCAGGAATGGGGTGAAGTCGATCAGCACGCGGTCGCCGGTCCGGGCGGCCGCGTCGAAGCCCCATAGCGTCGAAGGCGCGAAGGCGTCCTCCACCGCCTTCCGTTCCGCGGCGTTGTCGCTGGACGCGCGGAAGCGGTAGTTGGGCTGGATCATCAGCACCTTGGGACCCACGCGATGGAAGCGCACCACGCGCGAGCCGGCCAGCTGCCCCCGGTCGATGCCTATGTCGTTCGAGCCGAGGCCCGCCCCGATCCCGGAGGCATGCAGCACGTCGGTGTCCCACTGCGCGATCTCCAGCCAGATCCGACCGCCGGCGTCGTCCCAGTACATGGGCAGGAAGCCGTCCATCGCCTCCATCGATGCGGTTCTGTCTTCGATGGTGGGCAGGCCAGCGTCGTCCTGGCGGTTCTGCGCTGCCGCCGCGCTCGAGGCCAGCGCGGTCGTGAGCAGTGTCAGCGCAAGCGCGCCCTTCCTCGTCATCGCCGCCATCGGCGTGGTCGTCGCGTGTCTCATCCCCAATCTCCTCATGGTTCGGTCCTCCCCAGGGCTCATTCTCCCTGCAGTACTCGTCTTTGCTTCGGTACTCGTCCCGGCTTCGATGTGCTTCTTCCTGTCCAGGGGCTACCGGACGTTCGCGGGGAGCAGCGCGCTCACCGCGTCCGCCACTCGTCCCATCTCTTCATGGGTGTTGTAAAGATGCGGCGCCACCCGGATGCGCGCCCGCCGGAGCGAGGCGACCACGCCGGCTCGCTCGAGTCCGGCGAGCAGCGTCTCGTTGTCGAGATCGGGGTGGCGGAAGGTCAGAATGTGGCGCCGGCGCCCCGCCTCGGGCGTGGCAATGCAGCCGAGCCGCTCCAGGCGCTCCCCGAGATCGGCCACCAGCGCGCACACGTGCCTGGCGATGGCGGGGATCCCGGCTTCCTCGAGCAGCTCGAGGGCGGCGCCGAAGCCGGCGATGAGCGGGTACGCGAGGCTTCCCTCCTCGTATCGCCCCGCGTGGTCCAGAAGCTCGAAGTGGACCCTGTCGAAGTTGAAGGCGTCGGTCGTGCTGCGCCAGCCGAGCAGCGGCGGATGAATGCGCCCGACCACCGAACGATCCACGAACACCGCGCCGATGCCCATCATGCCGAGCATCCACTTGTGGCTGTCCGCGGACAGGAAGTGCACCCCCGCCTCCTTCACGTCGATGGGCAGGGCGCCCACCGTCTGGATGCCGTCGACGCACAGGAGCACCCCGCGTTCCCGACACAGCTGGCCCAACCCGGCCAGGTCGGTGACCGCGCCCGTTGCGTACTGGGCCGAACTGACCGCCAGGACACGGGTGTCGGGACCGAGCGCCCGCTCCGCGGCGTCCACCGTCACGGTCCCGGCGCCGTCCACCGGGATCACGTCGAGCGCCGCGATGCTACGCCGGTGCAGGTCCATCCAGGGGTATACGTTGGACGGGTACTCCACCGATGCCGCCGCCGCGACCCGGTCTCCGGGCCGCCAGTCCAGCCCGGACGCGAGCAGCGACAGCCCGTGCGAGGTGTTGCGCACGAACGCGACCTCGTCCGCCTCGCACCCGATCAGACGCGCGAACCGTTCCCGGCAGTCCTGCGCCACCGACTCCCAGGCGTCGAAGTCGGGCCGGCCCTCGCACGCGATGGAATCCATGAAGCGATGCACCGCCCGCACCACGCGCGTCGAGGTGGGCGCCACGCCCGCATGATTCAGGAAGATGTGGGTGCGGGAGACCGGGAACTCGTCGCGGAAGGAGGCGAGAGGCTTCATGGTGTCGATGCCAGTTGCGTGCAGTAACGTTCGATCCACCCATTCGAGAAACCCAGCACCATGGCCCGCCGCGTGATGGCCTTCACCTCGCGCCGCGTCATCTTGGTCTCCCGCCTGAGAACGTCCGGGTTGGCCCGGCTGATGGCCAGCGTGCGCACCGCGAAAAGCAGCGGCAGCAGGCAGAACAGCCGCACCCGGTGGTAGCGTCTAGGGATGAGCCGGATGTAGGCGCGGGCCGCGGCCAGATGCCCGTCGGCCTTTGTGACCAGCCGCGCGAGCACGGCCATGGCCGCGTCCAGGTTGGCGGGGTCGAAGAGCTGGCTCGGGTGAATGCGCGGATCGGCCACGAATGCAGCAGGCACATAGACCCACCCGCGATCCCGGTCTTCGTGCAGCCCGCGGATGACGTTCACCGTTTGCAGCGCCAGCCCAAACTCGCGCCCGAGCGACATCATCCGTGTGCGCTCGTTCCGCGTCCCCGGAAGCCGCAGCGTGAACAGCTCGGTCAGGAGATGACCCACCCGTCCGGCCACCTCGTGCATGTAGTCGTCGAGATCGGCCTCGGTCTCGAAACGGGATCCGCGCTCCGTCCAGCGCGCCATCCCGGCGCTCGATTCGCCCACGCGGCGGATGAGGATTTCCCTGGCGGGCGCCGCCAGCCCGTCGAGTCCGGCGAGGACCGTCGCGGAGTGACGTGCCACGAGCGCGTCCGGGGTCTCCTCGCAGGCTTCCCGCAGGCGCTCGATCAACGCCTGCGGCGCCGTGTCTCCCGCGAGTACGTCCTGCCACTTGCTCAGCAACGCTACTTTCTCGTCACCACCAAGCTCGCGGTTGTCTTCCAGGTAGTCGGAAACCCGCAGCAGCAGATAGGCAACGGTGACCTCGGTCCTCAGCGGCTCGGGGAGGATGCGGATGCCCACCGCGAAGGTGCGGCTGGAGGCGACGAGGAGTTCCTGGAGCGATGGCATGGTGGATTGTCGGCGCCCCGGTCCGGGGCGTCAACGCCGGTCGCGCGGCGCTGCGGTGGCGGATCCATCGTTGCCGACCCGACCGTGACAGGATTAATGTTGTGAGAACCTCAATCAGCCGCTGCCGATGAAGCCGAATCACTACCTCCGACACCTCGCCGCCGTCCTGGTGCTCTCCACCACCACCGGCTGCTTCAACTACGTGCCCACGGAGATCGGCGCGGTGCCGCCCGGCGAATCGGTGCGGCTGTTCCTGACGCGCGCGGGCGTGGACGCGATAAACGAGGCGGGCAACGAGGAGGCGTTGAGCACCTTGTTCGAGCCCGTGCTCTCCGGCGAATTCGTGCGCCGGACCGACGCCGACCTCTATGTGCGTGTCCCCACCGTCCGGCGGCAGGTGGGCTTCCACAGCGCCCAGTTGGGTCAGGACATCCGCGTTCCCGCCGGCGAGGTGGTCCAGATCGAACGGCAGGAACTCAGCCGGGCGAAGACGGGCGCGCTGGTCGGGGGTACCGCGGCCGTCATCACCGGGCTCATCGTCTTCATCCTGAACGATGCCCGTCAACCAGAGTCGGTCGTCCCACCCTTCGACCCGGTGGAAGACCGCCGCCGCCCGGTTATCATCCTTCGCCTCGGGCATTGACGAGGGCCTCGTCCCGCGGCGCAGCCGGCCGGTGCCAGGAGGCGCCAAGCGGGTCCAGCGGCTTGACGTTACCGGTTGCTCGCGCCTACTCTGCTAGGTTGTAGCCAAGCGTCCGTCGGCCCCGTCCACCTATGGTGCTGCGCCCGCCGCCGTTGCGGCGCGAGAGCATGCGCCGAGAGGCGGCTCTGCCAAACGACTGTTCCCTTCATCGGAGGCTGTTATGAAGAATCGAAGGTTCGCAAACCCAACCACCACCCGGTCGCCAGGTCGGCGTCGGATCGCACTTCCGGCCGTGCTGCTGCTGGCCGGTGGGCTGATCTCGGCGCTTCCAGCGATGGCGCAGGAGCCGGGGCGCGTGACCGGGCAGGTCACCGAGGAGGGTTCCGGCGCGGCCCTCGGCGAGGTCCAGGTGTTCCTGACCGACGCCGGCATCGGAACCCTGACCCGCGGTAACGGACGCTATGTCCTGCTCAACGTGCCGCCGGGCACCTACGAGATCCGCGCCGAGCGCATCGGCCTGGGCTCGAGCACCGCGCAGATCACGGTCGCCGCCGGCGAGACCCTGGTTCAGGACTTCACCCTGACCGAGGAGGCGCTCGGCCTCGACGAGATCGTCGTGACCGGCACCGCCGGTGCCGCGCGTCAGCGCGAAATCGGCAACACCATCGCCCAGATCAACGTCGCCGAGGTCCCCGACCGTCCGGTGCTGGTCTCCGACCTCCTGCAGTCGCAGGCGCCCGGGCTTGAGGTGTACGGCGGTGGCGGGATCGGCCAGGCGAAGATCATCCGGCTGCGCGGCCAGAGCAGCGTGTCGCTCTCCAACCACCCGCTGGTCTACATCGACGGGGTGCGCATGCGCAGCGATCCGCTCCCCGACGCGAACCCGCCGGACCGCCGGGGTGGCCGCAGCGGCAACATCGCGGTGAGCCCGCTCGACAACATCAACCCGGCCGACATCGAGCGCATCGAGGTCATCAAGGGTTCGGCGGCCACCACGCTGTACGGCACCGAGGCCTCCGCGGGGGTCATCCAGATCTTCACCAGGCGAGGTGCCGCCGGGGCTCCGGTGTGGACCGCGGAGGTGAAGGCCGGAAGCGCCTGGAGCCGCCAGTTCGGCGTGGATGTCCCCAACGCCGATCCCTACATCAACATGGGGCCCTGGCTCTGCACGGGGCCGTTCTCGTGCGGCGAATTCCATCCGGGCTCGCCGTTCACCACGGACTACTCGCTCTCCGTGCGCGGCGGCCGGCAGGACCTGCAGTATTTCGTGTCCGGGGGTTTCCTGGACGAGCAGGGCTACATGACCAACGACAGCCAGAGGAAGTACAACACGCGCGCGAACTTCACCTTCACGCCCGCGAACAACCTCACGGTCCAGTGGAACACGTCGTACGCCAGGAATGCCCTTACGATGACCGCCGGGCAGAACAACGCCCAGGGCATCACGCTCAACGCCTTCCGGGCCGAGCGCAACTATTTCGGCACCGGCGATCCCGAGGTGCTGAACGTGTTGATGGACCAGGATCTGGCCGAGGACATCGAGCGGCTGACCACCGGCGCGACCCTCACCTACCAGCCTCTGGAGCGGATGACCAACCGCTTCACGATCGGCTACGACTGGTCCAGCCGGGAGCACCGCAACCTGCGCCCCTACGCGTGGCGGCAGGTGCCGCTGGGATCGCTCCTGAACAACACCTTCCAGAACCGCGTACTCTCCTTCGACTACGTCGGTACCTACACCTTCGACCTGACCTCCTCGATCGGATCGAGCTTCTCCTGGGGCGGACAGGCCATCGGGGACGACGACCGCAACGTCGAGGGGTTCGGGGAGAACTTCCCCGGCGCCGCGGACCCGACCCTGAACTCCGCCGCCGAGACCCAGGCATTCGAGACCCGCTCCAAGATCTGGAACGCCGGTTTCTTCTTTCAGAACGTCTTCGACATCTCCGACCGCTACTTCATCACCCTGGGGACGCGGGTGGACGGCAACAGCGCCTTCGGCAAGGGCTTCGGTCTGCAGGTGTACCCGAAGGTCAGCGGATCCTGGATCATCTCGGATGAGGCATTCTGGCCCGATCTGGGCGAGTTCAAGCTGCGAGCCGCCTTCGGCCAGTCGGGGCGCGCCCCGGGCGCCTTCGACGCCGTGCGCACATGGAATCCGGCGGGACTGGCGGGCGTGCCGGCGTTCGTGCCCGCCAACGTCGGCAACGACGAGGTCGGACCCGAGGTAACGGAGGAGATTGAGGCGGGGTTCGACGCGTCGTGGCTGAGCGACCGCCTTACGACCACCTTCACGTTCTACCGCCAGGTCACCAGGGACGCGCTCCTTAATGTTCCCCAGATCCCCTCCAACGGCTTCACGAACAGCCAGCTCACCAACATCGGCAGTATCCAGAACCAGGGCATCGAGCTCGAGTTGGGGGCCACGCTGCTCGACACTCGCACCTGGGGCGTTGACGTCGGCGGATCGCTGACCACCAATAACTCCAAGGTGCTGGAGCTCGGGATTCCCTGGACCGGCCAGCTTCGCATGGACTGCGGACCGAACGGCGACGAAGGCTGTCCGGTGCGCAACATGCGCGACTACCTGGTGCAGAATCCGGACGAGATCGCGGCTCCCGACTACTGCCCGGGACCGGAGGTATGCTCCGAGGTGCAGGCGAACGCGTCGGGTGGTCAGGATGTGCATGGGCACAACTACGGCCCCAACCTCCCCACCACCTTCATCAACGGGAACCTGGCGGTGCGGACGCCCGGCAACATCACCCTCTCCGCCGCCGGTGAATTCAAGGGCGGCTTCTACATGAACGAGGCCGTCTGGTCCATCTCGCGGAGCGTCCGCTCGCACCTCTGCTACCCCTGGTACACGGACTGGTCCGGCGGCATTGACCTCCGCGACGACACGCCCGCCATCTACCGTGCCCGTTGCAACCGAAGGGAAGGCGAGGGCTACATGTGGAAGGGCGACTTCTTCAAGCTGCGCAGCGTGAGCGCCACCATTCCCGTGGACGCGATCATGCCGGAGCGGGTGAGCAACGCCACCTTCACCCTCGCGTTGCGCAACTCGTACCTCTGGATGGCGGAGATGCCGTTCATGGATCCCGAGCTGACCGCCGATCCCCCGGCCAACCAGACCCAGGGCGGCTACAACTTCGAAGAGTCCGTGCCGGCGCCGATCACGCTGCACGCGTCCCTCCGGATCACGTTCTGAGGGGAGGGAAAAACATGAACACGAAGAACACAATCAGAAGTGCGACCCTCGTGGCGACCCTGTTCGGGATCGCCGCCTGCGAAGTCATCAACCCGGGCCCCATCCAGGACGAGTTCCTGGTGGAGGAGGAATCCCGCGAAGGGCTGGTCAACGGCTCCCAGCGCCGGCTCAACGAGGCCATCGGCTGGATCGGGTATACGGGCGCGCTCGTCACTCGCCAGATCATGCCCGGAGGCCAGACCGGCTCCTACGGACACAGCGTCGTCGCCCAGGCCGGGCACATCGAGCAGGGCTCGTTTGGCGGATACTTCAACGACGCCCAGCAGGCCCGCTTCATCGCCGAGACCGCCCTCGATCTGTTTGCGGACCAGGACGTCGATGCCGATGTCGTCGCGCAGGCCAACGTCTGGGCCGGGTTCTCGAACCGGCTTCTGGGCGAGAACTGGTGCGAGGCGGTCATCAACGGTTCGGGGCTGCTCCCGGGGTCGGACTACCTGAGGCGAGCCGAGGAGCAGTTCAGCGCCGCCTTGGCGCTGAATCCCAACGAGACCCTGAGGATGGCGGCCACGGCGGGCCGCGCGTCGGTGCGCGCCTTCCTGGGTGACTGGGGGGGTGCGGCCGCGGACGCGGGCGGCGTCCCCAACAGCTTCGAGTACGTGGTGCTGTCGGACGGCGCCGTCGCAACCACCCGCAATACCCCGCAGTGGGCCAACGCCAGGGAACCCTACCTGGCCTTCACCATGTGGAACACCTACTACGGACCGCAGTTCGACCCGTCGGCCGCAGACGGCGCCAATCGCGCGTCCGGCTACTACCAGGAGACCGGGGACCCACGCACGGAATGGTTCGAGGACCCGAGCTTCCCGTGGTCGAACGCCGCCCTGGGAGACTATGGGCAGACGCCGTGGTTCAACCAGACCAAGTACGACGATCCCAGCGACTCGTACAACGTGGCCAGCGGCCGCGAGATGCGGCTCATCGAGGCCGAGGCCCAGTTGACGAACGGCAACTGGCAGGCGGCCATGACCATCATCAACAACCTGCGGGCCACCTACACCACCGACGAGACCATGCTGCATGCGGGCGGCACGCCGCTGGCGCCGCGGGATGCGATGAGCCTGGAAGGGGCCTGGACGTACCTCAAGCGGGAGCGGGCGATCGAGCTCTTCCTGGAAGCACGCACGCTGGGCGACCAGCGCCGCTGGGAGGAGAACAACACGCCGGGTGACCTTGGGCTCCCGGACTTCGAGGCCGTCGAACCCAAGATGTTCAACGACCCCGACACCCCGCGCGGGACCATCATCAACAACCAGGTGCGCCTCTGCTTCGACGTTCCCAACTCGGAGCGCGAGCGCAACGACAACATTCCCCAGATCGGCGGCTGATCGATCGCCCTTACGGGACGAGTTGGACCGGCGGCTGCCGGGAGCCTTCGGGCTTTCGGCAGCCGCTTCGCGTATATTGCCGTCGTGTCCCGACGACCGAGCAGGGAGGCCCTGCAGTGATCAACGCGCCGCCGCCATCTCCACCCGGTTCCGGGATCACGCGCCGCCAGTTCGTGGCCGGCGCCGCGAGCGCGGGAATCGCGATGGCGCTTCCGTTCCCGGTGCGGCCGTGGCAGGAACGCCAGTTCGACACGGTGGTGGTCGGTGGCCGGCTGATCGACCCTGCCGAGGGGATCGACGCGCCCCGCGACATCGGCATCACCGGCGGGCGGGTGGCGCGCGTGGCCGAGCGCATCGCCGAGAGCGAAGGCCGCCAGGTGGTGCGCGCGCACGGGATGATCGTCACGCCGGGCCTCATCGACGTCCATGTGCACGTCTACGACGGCGTCTCGGGCGTTTCCATCGAGCCGGACGTGGTGGGGATCGCCAAGGGGGTCACCACCGTTGTTGACGCCGGCTCGTCGGGCGTTACCACCTTCCCGGGCTTCAGGACCTACGTGGCCGCGCCCGCGCGAACGCGCGTGTACGCCCTCCTCAACGTGTCCAGCCCGGGCATGACCATCTCCAACGAGCTGGCCGACCTCGCGTACATCGACCCGGACGCCATCGTCGCGACCGTGGAGGCCAACCGGGAGGTTATCGTGGGCCTCAAGGTGCGCATGCTGTCCGGAATCCCGGGCGGCGACGACCTCGAGGTCATGCGCCTCACCCGGCTGGCCGCCGAGGGCGCCGGAGTGCTCATCATGGTGCACATCGGCGGCCAGACATCGCCCCTGCCGCGCATCCTGGAGATGCTCCGCCCGGGCGATGTGGTGACCCACGCCCTGCGCCGCAGCGGGAGCATCCTCGACGATGCCGGCACCGTCTACCCGGAAGTGCTCGAGGCGGTCGAGCGCGGCATCCACCTCGACATCGGCCACGGCCGCGGCAACCTTGACTTCGACGTCGCCGAGCGCGCACTCGGCCAGGGCATCCGGCTTGCCGCCATCTCCAGCGACGTGCATCGCGGCAACGCGCTCGGTCCGGTGTTCGGCCTGCCCACCACCCTGACGAAGTTCCTGCACATGGGCATGTCGCTCGAGGAGGTGATCCGCTGTGCCACCTCCACCCCCGCGGACATCTTCGACTTCGGGGAGGAGCTGGGCACCCTGCGCGAGGGCGCCGTGGCCGACCTCTCCGTCTTCCAGATGGTGGAGGGCGACTACGAGCTGGTGGACTCCGGAGGCAAGCGCCGGACGGCTGCGCGGCGGCTTGTGCCGTACGCCGCCATGCGGGCCGGACGGCCCTACGGAGCGATCACGCGATGAGGTCGGTCCGCCTCCCGGCCACGGCTGCGATCCTGTTCGCCCTCGCCACGCCGGCCGACGCGGTCGCGGCCCCCGTCCCGGCGCCCGCCAGCCCTCAGCTCCCCTACGACACCCAATACCCCACCATCCCCTACGCAACCGGCGAGACCACCGACCCGGTGGCCGTCCTCGCCCGCGGCCTGGAGAGCGGGGAAGTGACCCTCGACCGCGAGGGCCCGAGCGCCTACCTGGGGGCCGTCCTGCGCGAACTGCGCATCCCGGTCTCCTCCCAGATGCTGGTTTTCTCCAAGACCAGCCTGCTGGCGCGGCTCATCTGGCCCGAGACCCCGCGCGCCATCTACTTCAACGACCGCGTCTATGTCGCGTGGACGCCGGGAGCGGACGGCCTCGAAATCTCCGCCCAGGACCCCGAGCTGGGACCGGTCTTCTACAACCTTGAGCCGGACGGGGAGGAGGGGCCCCGCATCCGCCGCCAGACCGGCCTCTGCCTCCAGTGCCACGACTCCTACTCGCTCACCGGAGGCGGGGTGCCCCGCCACATCATGGGATCCGGGCCGACCGACGAGAACGGCCAGCTGGCCTCCCACGAGCTGTGGCAGGTCACCACCGACACCACTCCCATCCGGGACCGCTGGGGTGGCTGGTACGTCACAGGCACGCACGGCGACCAGCTCCACATGGGGAACGTCGCCCTCGGCCGCAGGGGGGACTCCCTGACCGCGGGCGGCAATCTCACCGACCTCGGCGAGCTCATCGACCTCACCCCCTACCTCGGCGCCCACAGCGACATCGTGGCCCTGCTGATCGCCGAGCACCAAACTACCGTGCAGAACCTCATCACGCTGCTGGGATACCGTGTTCACACCCGCCTTCACATCGATCAGGAGGACGGACTGCCCACCGGCGAGATGTCCCCGCGCACCGCCCGGCTGGTCGAGGGCCTTGGCGAGTCGCTCGTGCGCGCTCTGTTTTTCGTAGGCACCCCGCGCCTGGAAGACCCCATCGAGGGCACCTCGACCTTCGCCGCCGACTTCACGGCCCGCGGCCGCCGGGACGCGCAGGGCCGCTCCCTCCGCGACCTGGATCTCCGCACCCGGCTCTTCCGCCACCCGTTGAGCTACCTGATCCACTCGCCGGAGTACGACGCCCTCCCGCCCCAGGCGCGCGCCTACGTCGACGGGCGCATCCTGAGCGTCCTCCGGGGCGAAGAGGGCGGCCGGGATTTCGCGCATCTCTCCGCGGGCGACCGCGAAGCCATCCTCTCCATCCTGCGCGACACGAAGCCCGGGATCCTCGAGTAGCGAAGACAGGGCATCACTGCATCAACATCCCCTCGCTTGCCTGTCACCGCCGCGACATGCAATTTTCCTGCAGGTGTCTCCGGCGACGGGAATCGTCGGGGAAAGCCGCCGGTTTCAGGAGGTCTTTCACAGGTTCACCAGAAGATTCATCCCCTTCATTCTTCACGGAGGTACTCCATGCGCGCACACCCATTCACCATCGCCCTGATGGCGCTCGCCGTGGTCGGTTTCGCGACTGACGCGGTCGCCCAGGACAGCCCCGCACACGCTCACATGGGACACGTCGCGGACGGGTTCCGCGGCACGCCCGACGGGATGGGACTGCTTCCCGCCGCGATCGCCGAGGCCGAGGTCGCGGCCATGCACGCGGGCCTGGCGGCGCGTGACCTGACCGACCTCGGCGCCATGCAGCGTCACACCGGTCACGTGCAGCATGCCGTCGATCCCAGCGTCGTGGAGAACGGCCCCGGCGCCGGCTACGGCGTGAAGCAGGCTGCGTCGGGAGCCGCCCGCCACATCTCGATGGCAGCCGACTCCGAGGGCGCGACCGACAACATCCGCACGCACTCGAACCACGTCTCCACCTCCGCCAACAACACGGTGGCGCGGGCGGACCGCATTCTTGAACTGGCTGCCCAGATTCAGGAAGCCGAGTCCGCCGATGCCGCCGCGCCTCTGGTCGAGGAGATGGCGGAAGTGGCCGGCCAACTGGTCTCCGGGCTCGACGCCAACGGCGACGGGCGCGTCGGCTGGCAGGAAGGCGAGGGCGGCCTCGAGCAGGCCAACGCCCACATGGGCTTCATGAAGCGCGGCGAGGGCATGGGGGGCTGACCCCGACCCTCAATCGCTGAGGTACGGCGCCCCGAGCGGGTGACGCAGATCACGCGCCAGGGCAACAGAGAAAGCCCGCCGCCCCTTCCAGGTTGAAGAGGCGGCGGGCCTTTTTCTTCCTGCGGGTCGCGCGTGTACCCGCAGAGCGCGCAGAGTGTGGTCTAGCTTCCGTTAGCCAGCGTCCAGACGAACGCCGCGACGGCCCTGACCTGCTCGTCGTTGATGGGGCTCCCCGCGCGCGGGACCATGGGGATCATGTGCTCCTTGGGCATGGGCACGCCCGTGTTGATCAGCTCCACAAACTGGTCGTAGGAAGTGGGATCCTCGATGTTGAGCCAGGTGTCGTCGGTCAGGTCGGGTCCCAGGTTCGGGACTCCCTCTCCGGTCGCGTGGCAGGTGAAGCACAGCGCGTCGCTCGCAAAGAGCGCCCTGCCTTCTTCCACCATTTCTTCGGTCACGCCTTCCGGCAGAGCCTGCGGGACGCCGGACTCGGCGGCCGGCACGGCAGCCGCCATCACCAGCATGCCCACGGCGACGAGGCCCCATTTTCCATTCGCGATCATCTCTACTCCTCTTCGGTTCACGGTAACTCTCGTGGGGCCTCGCTCGCGCCCCGGACCGGGCAGGTTCAGCCGTGCCGGTCGTGACTCTCCTCGTATTTGCGCTGTTCGTTCACCCGCTCCCAGGCCTGGGCCTGGTCACGCTTCTTTGCGGCCCGCATCGCCAACTCATGTGTCGAAGAAGACTTGACCCTGGGTACGGAAAGAAGCCGCTTGAGGTCGACGCTCCTGCACGAGGGGCAGGCTGCGGTCTCCTGCCTCAGCACGAGAACCTCGAACTGCCGCCCGCAATCGTTGCAAACGTACTCGTAGACGGGCATCGCCTCCTCCATCACGGCGTCATCGCCAACAGGGCCGTTCCCGCAAGGGCCGTTCGTCTCGGCCCGCAAGGAACGGTCCGGCCCCAAGATCATCATCCGCCGCAGTCAACGCAACCGGGGCTTGTTTCCGGACAAGTCCAGACAAGATAATATAGTACGTTGGTCGCGCCGGCCGGGCATGAAGGCCTTGTCGCGTCGTACCCCGCTCAACAAGTATCCGTGCCCCCGAAGCCCGGGGCGCACCCGGAAGGAGAGTATTGCGATGAGAAAGGCCCCGACACTCACGGTTCCGGGTGGTCTGCTGGCGCTTGCCTCTCTGCTTATCGTGGGGCCCTCGACGCTCCACGCTCAGCAGGAGGACGAAGCACCGGCGCCCGCAGCGAGCGACGAACGGTTCCAGCTCTTCGTTCAGGTCCATATCGAGGTGGTCGAGGCCCGTGAGGAGTTCAACCAGGCGATCGCCGTGGTCCACGACGATCCCGGCAAGGACGAACTGCGCTCCGAGATGGACCAGAGGCTTGCCGAGATATACGAGACCCACGGGATGTCCGAGGAGGAATACCAGCTCTTCACCCTCGAGGTCAGCCTGGACCAGGAGCGGCGCGAAGAGTTCGAGCGGCTGCTGGAGGAGATGGGCGGGGCCTGATCGGCAGGACATCATCAGGTACCCCGGAGGGGAGGTAAAAGGGATGAGCGCGCTCGGGAGCATGGTCGCGGCCGCGCTCGTCGCCGCGCCGGCGGCGGCCCAGGGTACCAACGATCCATTCCCCCGCCCGATCGAGACCACCGAGGGTGTGATCGTGGTGGACTTCGTGGAGTTCGCGCGGCTGCCCGATGTCGATGGGGCGCCCGCGCGGATGATGCTCCTCGTCGATGAGCCCGGCACAGGCCGCATGTTCATAAACGACATGCGGGGGCCGCTCTATTCTGTGAGCTATGCCGACGGGGTGGTGAGGGAATACCTGGACATCAACGATCCCCGTTGGGGGATCGGCGTCCACTCCCGCGGGGGCGAGAGGGGTTTCCAGAGCTTCGCGTTCCATCCGCAGTTCGGGGATCCGGGAAGCCCGGGATTCGGTCGCTTCTACACCTGGACCGACACCGACAACACGGATCCCGTGCCTGACTTCACGCCCGCGGGCGGCAACGACTCCCATGACACGGTCCTGCACGAATGGGTCACGCGCGATCCCGGTGCGCCGACCTACGACGGCGGCGCGCCCCGCGAACTCCTCCGGCAGCAGCAGCCCTTCGGCAACCACAACGGCGGCCAGCTCGCCTTCAACCCGACCGCGTCCGCCGGAGACCCTGACTTCGGGATGCTGTACGTCGGGTCGGCGGACGGGGGCAGCGGCGGCGACCCGCTGAACCTCTCGCAGGACCTGAGTTCGGCGTTCGGGAAGATCCTCAGGATCGATCCCCTCGGGTCGAACAGCGCAAACGGACAATACGGCATCCCCGCCCACAACCCCTTCGCGGGCGACGGATCCGACGACACCCTCGGCGAGATCTACGCGTACGGCGCCCGCAATCCCCAGCGCTTCGCCTGGGATCCCGAGACCGGGAACATGTTCATGGCCGACATCGGCCAGAACATCGTAGAGGAGCTGAGCCTGGTGGAAGCGGGCGACAACCTGGGGTGGAACGTCTGGGAGGGCAGCTTCAGGTTCGTGAGCCGCTCGGAAGTCCGGCTCGAGAATCCGCGCGGCGACCCGGCCTTCCGGTACCCGGTCGCCGAATACGGCCAGTTGGATTCGTTGCTGCAGCGGCAGTCGGCCGCAACCGGTGTCCATGTCTACCGCTCGGCGGAGATCCCCCAACTCACGGGTCTGGTCCTGTTCGGCGACAACCCGAGCGGCGAGATCTTCTACATCAGCGCCGATGAGCTTCCCGAGGGGGGGCAGAAGCCGATCCGGAGGGTCCTGCTCAACGATGGTGGCCAGGCGAAGACGCTGCTTCAGGTGATACGCGAGACGAACGCCTCACAGGGGCGCGAGGCCGCGACTCGCGCGGACCTGCGCTTCGGGTCGGGGCCCGACGGTCAGGTGCTGTTGCTGAACAAGCGGGACGGCGTTATTCGCCTTCTGGTCCCCGGCGGGTAGCCCTGGGACTGCTCGCGCAGCGACGATCCGGGCTTCAGCAGGACACGCAGTTGTTGTTGTTGTGCGCCCCCAGGCTCTCGAGCAGTTCCAGCGCGTCCGGGAAGGGCTGGGTGCGCTGATACGGGCCGTTCGCCATGTCGGCCGTCGTCTGCCCCCTCCGGCTGACCGCCAATACGTCCGTCCCGCGTTCCGCCAGGTACCGGATCATCTCCACATCGCCGCGGGAGGCGGCATGATGCAGGGCGTTGTATCCGTTGTGGTCGCGCGCGTTGACATCGACCCCGAGTTCCTCCACCAGATACCTCACGGAAGGTAGCCAGCCGTCGGGAGCGTGCCGGTGGGAATTGCCCGCAAACCCCTCTCCGTAGCCCACGCCCGAGGCGGCGTGAATCGCGTAGACGCCCGGTCCTCCCACCGGAACGGGCGGTAGCCCGGAGGGATCCTCCTCGTTCTCGCCGCCCCTCCGCCGCTCGGGCGGCTTCATGGTCGGGATGGACGGGTCCGCGCCGTACGCGACAAGCAGCTTCATCGCCTCCACGTCCGTCCCATAGGCGGCCCGCCAGAAGGGGGTGGCGCCCTGGGTGTCCACTCGCAGCAAATCGAAGGTGTAGGACATGTACCAGAGATGGCGCGTCAGGCGGGCGTTGGGGTCGGCACCGGCTTCGAGCAGCGCCTCCATCAACTCCAGGTAAGTGGTCTGCTGCTGCTGATAGGCCTGCTGCTGGGGATAGCGCGACTTCGGGACCCAGTAGGCGTTGATCGCGCCGTACAGCGGGGTCGCGCCCGCGTCGCTGGAAACGCGCGGATCGGCCCCCCGTGCGAGCAGGGTCATGGCGAGGTCGAAGTGGCCGTTGATGGTCGCCATCAGCAGCGGGCTGGTGTGGTCTCCGCCGGTCACACCGTTGATGTCCGCGCCGGCCTCGAGGAGTGCCAGGACGGTCTCGGCGTGCCCCTCGCGCACCGCGTGCAGGAGCGCGGTCATGCCACCCTGGGCACCGACCAGGCCCGTGTATCCCGGAAAGGCGTCCGGGGCTATTTCCGCCTCTTCCTGTTCGGATGCGGCCTGGGCTCTGGAGGCCTGCACCTCGTGGCCGGCTCGTACCGCGGCCTGGACCTGCTCGGGCGAGGGCCGCCAGGAACGCGGGTCCTCCGCCTGCGCCCGGAAAGTCTCCAGCACTTCGTCCCGCGCCTCCCCCGCCTCCCGGTCGACGGCTGCGAGGTCCACGATGTCGACGACCCGCGTGCGGCCCTCAACGTCGGCCCCCAGCGCCACCAGGCCCCGTACGGCGTCCACCCGGCCGCTCGCCGCAGCGAACATGAGCGGCGTCTGTCCCCGCTCCGACTCGCGGGCATCGACCTGCGCGCCGTGGCGGGCGAGGGAAGCGATGGCATCCGCGCTGCCGGCTCCGGCCGCGAAGTGCATGGCTGTCACGGCACCGGTCGCGGTCACCCCAAGGGGGTCGCTCCCCGCTTCCAGCAGCGCCTCCACGGCGTCGGCGCTCCCCGCCTTGGCGGCCAGGTGCAGCGGGGTGTAGTCACCCATGCGCGTGACGGCGCTGACGTCCGCCCCGGCGTCCAACAGGACGCGCAGCAGGGCGGTGTCGGCCCGCTCCGAGGCCCAGTGCAGCGCGGTCATGCCGTCGCCCTGGGGGACGTTCACGTCGGCGCCCCGGGCGATCAGGGCTTGCACGGCCTCTGCGTCTCCCCGCATCGCCGCGTCCGCCACCGGCGAGTCGGCGGCGGGGGCGGCCCACAGCAGGAGCGCGACAGCTCCCGCGCTCAGCCGGAACCCGCGTCTCCCCCGGGACACCGCCCGTCCCGACCGCATCAGCGGCCCTGGTTGGATCGGCCGGCAGCCTCGGCGGCCATTGCCGGGTAGCTCAACCGGAACTCGCCCGTGCTGTCGCCGAAGCTGTCCCTGTCGTCGTGCCCCAGGGCGTGCAGCATGCTCAGCATCACGTTGGCCATGGGGGTGCCGTCGGGAGCCTTCAGGTGAAGCCCGCCCTCATGGCGTCCGTTCGCGCCGCCCAGCACGATGAGCGGGCACCGGCGGTGATTGTGCAGGTTCCCGTCCGCCATCGGCGAACCGTAGATGACCATCGTCTTGTCGAGCAGCGTGGCGTCGCCCTCCGTCGTCTCTTCCAGCTTCTGCAGGAGATACGGAAGCTGCCCCGCCTGGAAGGTGTTGATGCGGGCGAAGTCGAGAATCGCCTCCTCGTTCCCTCCGTGGTGCGAGGCCGGGTGAAAAGCCTTGTCGATGCCGCTCTCGGTGTAGACCCGCGAAGACGCATCGCGCCCGGTCTTGAAGGAGAACACGCGCGTGACGTCGGACGCGAAGGCCAGCACCTGGATGTCGAACATGAGCTGCATGTGCTCGGTGAAGGAGTCCGGCACTCCGGCCGGCGCCTCGGGCAACTCGCGGGGCTCCCCGCTGGTGTTGCGGTTCTCGATGCCCTCGATCCTCCGCTCCAGCTCGCGGACGTTCTCCAGGTAACGATCCAGGCGTTGCTGGTCGTCCTGCGCAAGCGCCCGCCTGAGATAGGCCACTTCTCCGGCGATCCAGTCGAGGATGCTGCCGTCCGTTCGCCTGCGCGCGGCGCGTTCCTCGGGCGTTCCTCCCGCGCCGAAGAGCATCTCGAACGCCACGCGCGGATCCCGGATCATGGGGAGCGGTTCGGTGGAAGAGGCCCAGCTGATGGTGTCGGTGTAGACGCACGAGTAGCCGTACGCGCAGCCCCCCGACTGGTCCACGTTCTCGATGCAGAGCTGCATCGACGGGATGGGCGTGTCCTGCCCGAAGCGCTGCGCGTGCACCTGGTCCATGGAGGTGCCGGCGAACACGTCCGAACCCCGTGTCTGCCTGGGATGAGCCTGTGTCAGGAAGACGGCGCTCGAGCGGAAGTGGTCGCCGCCGATCTCGTGCGGCATCCTGGCCTCGGCCATCCGCACGTCGGTATTGCTGATGATGGTGAGACGGTCGCGGTAGGGCTCCAGCGGAAGCAGCGAACCGGGGGAGAGGTCGAAGTTGCGGCCGGTCGTCTCGGGAGACCACAGGTACTGGGTGGCTCCCCACTCGTTGCATCCCGCCGCTCCGTGCACCATCTCGATGGCCACCAGGCGGGTGGCGGGCTCGGCGGCCGCGCGCCGCGACCAGACGCTCCCCGCAGGGATCATGGCGTCCAGGAAGGGCAGGGCGACGGTCGCGCCGGCCCCGCGCAGGAAGGTACGGCGGGGAATGTGTGTCCCGGTGATGAAGTGCATCTCCACTCTCCTCGGATGGTTTCGTCGCCGCTCGGGGATGGCGGCCGGCCGGGTTCGTCTTTGATCCCCGGCCGCCGCGCCTACCGTTCGGGCGGCTGCGGGGCGCTCTCCGCCAGCGCCTCGGGTACCCTCTTGGATCTGAAGGCGTCGCTCTTCACCACGCCCGCGATGAAGGACGACATTCTGTATTCATCTTCCGCCGCCTCCGCCACGATGGCGCGGATGGCGGGCTGATCGTAGTACTCGGTCCTGCGCCCCAGCGCGTAGGTCATCAGGTTCGCCGTGAACGTGCGAATGAGCGGTTCCGGCCGCCGCAGGAGCGCCTCGCGCAGGTCGGCCGGGCTCGCGACCGTGCTGCCGTCGTAGAAGGTGCCCCTCGTGTCGAGCGGCATGCCGTGCTCGCGGATGCGCCACCTGCCGGTCACGTCGAAGTTGTCCAGCGCCAGCCCGATGGGATCCATGAACTGGTGGCAGGCGTTGCACACCGGGTTGGCGCGGTGCTTCTCCATGCGCTCCCGGGTGGTGAGCATGCGTCCGCCTTCCGAGTCCTCGGTTTCCTCGAGGTCCGGGATGCCCGGGGGCGGAGGGGGCGGAGGCGTCCCCAGAAGGACTTCCATGACCCACTTGCCGCGCAACACGGGCGAGGTCCGGTTCGCCACCGAAGTGAGGGTGAGGATGCTGCCGTGACCCAGTACGCCCCGCCGTTCGGCGCCGGGATACGCCACCTGCCGGAACTGGCTGCCCAGCACTCCGGGGATGCCGTAGTGCCGCGCCAGGCGCTCGTTCGCGAAGGTGTAGTCGGCGTCGTACAGATCGAGGACGCTTCTGTCTGCCTCGACCAGGTGGTTGAAGAACAGCTCGGTTTCACGCAGCATGGCGTCGGCGAGCTGCTGGTCGTAATCGGGGAACCAGAACTGGTCCGGACGCACCAACTCCAGATCCTGCAGCCGCAGCCACTGGCCCGCGAACCGGGGTCCCAGGGAAGCCGCGCGCGGATCGGCCAGCATGCGCCGCACTTGCGCTTCCAGGACCTGGTCCCGTGAAAGCGCGCCTTCCCGCGCCAGCGCCATGAGCTCGTCGTCCGGGGGCGTACCCCAGAGGAAGAAGGACAGCCGCGAAGCCAGATCCACGTCGCCGATCCGGAACGTCTCGCCCGGCTGGATGTCGGCCGGCGCCTCCTCCATGCGGAACACGAAGTGCGGACTCGCCAGGATGGCCGTCAGGGCGGTCCCGATGCCCGCCTCGAAGCCCCCCTCCGCCTCTCCGGTGCGGTAGAAGGCCATGAGCGGCGCGATGTCGCGCTCGAGCAGGGGACGGCGGTATGCCTTGCCGGCAAGCTCCGTCAGGATGCTGCGCGCGCAGCTCTCGCTCTCCTCCGCCGCCTCGGGGCGGCAGGTGAAGATCCGTTGACGGCTCGGGGTCTCCGAGACCCCTGACGCGTCGATGGGTCCGCCGATCACCAGGTCCCGAAGGTGTGGAAGCAGCGTCAGCCCGTAGCCGCTGATGCCCGTGTGCCGGTCCGCCAGCGACCATTCGTGGGGTGACATGAGGTCTTCCACCGGTCCCTCGGTGCGCTTGACGAAGGCCGCGGTCACCCGCTGCGGTCCGGCGCGCACGAAGACCGGATCCGTGCGCATGGAGATGCCTTCCGGATCGGAAATGTGCATCCACTGGTCCACGTCCAGCAGCGCCACCCGCTCGCCGTTGATCGAGACCTCGAGCTGCTCGAAGCGGGCGATCTGGCCGAAGAAGCCCTCCCCCGTGGTGGTGTGCTCGAAGACGATGCGGAACTGGTAGGTGCCGTCCGCGGGGAAGTGGTGGACGACGCTCACGCCGCCGCGGGTGCCGTAGGGCGCGCCCGGCACCCGCTCGTTCTGGGAGACGTAGCCGGAGACCGTGTAGGTCCGCTCGGCAGGCTGGGCGCCGGGGTTGCCGATGGCCAGGCGGCTGATCTGGTTGGCCGCGTTCATGTACGCGTCGAGGAGCGTGGGCGAGAGCAGCTGTGCCTCGGAGATGTTGTCGAAGTTCGCGCTCTTGGTATCGGGCGGCAGATAGTCGCCGGCGTCGATGCGCAGGTTCAGAAGATCCTCGATCGACCTCGCGTACTCGGCCTGGTTGAGCCGCTGGAAGGTGCGTCCGCCGGGGTTGGGCGCCTCGCGCGCGGCCGCGTCCATCCTCGCCTCCAGCTCCTCCACCAGCGCCACGAGGGTGTCGCCCACGGGCCGGGGCATCCCGGGGGGTGGCATCATCCCGGCACGCAGCTTGAGGATCATCTTCTCCGCGGTCTCGGGCCGCGACGGGGCCTGCTCCACGTCGAACCCGGCGAGCGAGAGGTTGCCCGTCAGGAGCGCATCGTTGTGGCACACCTGGCAATAGCGCTGCACCACGGCGGTGAGGGTCGCTGGCGCAATGGGGGCGTGGGAAAAGCCCGAAGTCGGCACGTAGCCGGCTCTGTCCACCACGGCCCGGCCCGAGGCCGGACCGACCCCGGTGACCGTGTCGAGGTCCCCGAAGGTTCCCAGTACAACCGATATCAGGCCCAGCAGTCCGACAGTCGTGACGTTTTTCACCGTGCTTCGCCCGTTGGATGCCGCCGCGTCTTCAGCAGGACTGGCAGTTGTTGTTGTTCAGGGAACCGAACGACTCCAGCAGCGCGATCGCATCCGGATAGGGCGTGGTGCGCTGGTAGGGCCCGTTAGCCATGTCGGCGGTCGTCTGGCCGATGCGGCTGATCGCCATCACGTCCGCGCCGCGCTCCACCAGGAAGCGGATCATCTCGGTGTCTCCGCGCGAGGCCGCGTGATGCAGCGCGTTGTAGGCGTCGTGATCACGCACGTTCACGTCCGCCCCCAACTCATCCACCAGGTAGCGCATCGCGGGCATCCAGCCGTCGGGCGCGTGGCGGTGAGCGTTGGCCGCGAACCCCTGCCCGTAGCCGACACCGGAAGCCGCGTGAATGGGATAAATCCCCGGGCCGCCGACCGGCACTGCGGGAATCCCCGACTTGTCCGCGCCCGGGTCTTCGTCCCAGGCGATGCGGCGGCGCGCAGGCGGCCTCTGCGTCGGCACGCGGTGGTCGGCCCCGTACGCCACCAGCAACCGCATCGCTTCGACGTCGGCCGCGTAGGAGGCGCGCCAGAAGGGCGTGGCCCCGATCATGTTGACGCTCAGGATGCTCCCGCCGTACTGGGTGAACCAGAGGCGCTTGGAGAGACGCGCGTTCGGGTCGGCCCCCGCCCGCAGGAGAGCCTCCATGACCTCCATGTGGGTGGCGTTCTGCTGGAGGTGAACGTTGGGCTGGGCGTACCCGGTCTTCGGGATCCACTGCTGGTTGATGGTGGCGAAGAGCGGCGTGCCGTTGGCGTGGTTGGCCAGGTTCGGGTCGGCACCGCGCTCCAGCAGCGCGAGGACCAGGTCGTAGTGGCCGTTCAGGGCGGCGATGAAGATGGGCGTGGTCCCGTCCGCGCTGATCTGGTCGATGTCGCTCCCTGCGTCGAGGAGCGCCTCGACGGCCCCGGCGTGACCCTGACGCGCCGCGTGCAACAGCGCGGTCATGCCGCCCATGTGCCCCACCTGCTGCCCCATGGAGAGGGGTTTGGGGGCCTCGGCCGGCTTCTCTTCCTCTTCGCCCTCTTCCTTCTGTTCCTGCGCCGCCCTGGCCGCGAGCTGCGCGTTGATCTGCTGGCGCACCCGGTCCTGTTCGCCGCCCCGGAGGGATTCCTCCAGCTCGACCATGTCCACCACCGTGGTGGTGAGCGACGGGTCGGCCCCACCCGCGAGCAGCGCCCGGATCGCCTCGACCCGGTTTTGCGCCGCGGCGAAGATGAGCGGCGTCTGCCCGGCCCGCTCCTCGCGCGCGTCAACGTCGGCGCCGTGCTCGATGAGCGCGGCAACCGCTTCCGCATCACCCGCGGCGGCCGCCAGGTGCAGGGGAGTGGCGCCGCCGCTGCCGGTAGGTGCCGCCGGGTCGCTTCCCGCCTCGAGCAGCGCGCGCACCACCGCCCCGTGGCCCGCACGGCTGGCCAGGTGCAGGGGCGTGTACTCCGCCATGCGGGTCACCGCCTCCAGGCCGGCGCCCGCGTAGACGAGCATCCGCGCCATCTCGAGGTCGCCGCGGTCGGCCGCCCAGTGGAGGGCGGTCATGCCGTCGCCCTGGGCGGCGTTTACATCCGCGCCCTGCTGCAGCAGCGCGCGCACCGACCCTTGATCGCCGCGCATGGCCGCGTCCGCCACCGGCGAGTCCGGCGGCGTCGCCGCCGAAACCAGGAGCGTCAAAGCCAGGGCGGCCACAAGCGCCCCCGGCCTTCCGGTATCGATTCTCCCTGCTCCCGCCTTCATTCCCTTTTCGCGCATCATCCCTCTCATCGTCTCTCCAGTGTGCGCGTCATATCCTCGAATACGTGAGTTTCGGCAAATCGCCCTGCCGTCCGCCTTATCGGCTCGAGCTGCTTGCGTCGGCGGCCGCCACCGCGGGCAGCGTCAGCGCGAATTCGCCGGTGCTGTCGCCGAAGTCCTCCAGATCGTCCAGCCCCAGCTTGTGCAGCATGGTGAGCATCACGTTGGCCATGGGCGTGTCGTCGGGTGCGTGCAGGTGCAGGTTGCCCTCGAGCTGGCCGTTGGCCTTGCCGGCGAGGAACATGGGCACCCGCCGGTGGTTGTGGACGTTGGGGTCGCCCATGGGCGATCCGTACAGCACCATGCTGCGGTCGAGCAGGCTCGCGTCCCCGTCCATCGATTCGTCCATCTTCTCCAGCAGGTACAGCATCTGTCCCGTGAAGAACTCGTTGAACTGCTGGAACTTGAGGATCTCCTCGTGATTGTTGCCGTGGTGCGAGGTCGGGTGGAACGGCAGATCCAGCCCGCTCTCGGGATACACCCGGTTGGTGGCGTCGCGCGAGAGCTTGAGGGTGAACACCCGGGTCATGTCGGTCTGGAAGGCCAGCACCTGCAGATCGAACATGAGCTGCAAGTGCTCGGTGAAGGAGTCGGGGACGCCCGCCGGGGCTTCCGGCAGAGCCCGTTCTTCGCCGCTCGCGTTCTGCTCCTCGATCATCTGGATGCGGCGCTCGAGCTCCCGCACGTTGTCCAGGTACTGCTCCAGCCGCACCCGGTCCTCCCCGGCCAGCACCATCCTCAGCTCGGCCACCTCGCCCGCGATCCAGTCCAGGATGCTGCGGTTGGCCTGCCGGCGCTCGGCGCGCGCCTCGGGGGTTCCGCCCGCTCCGAAGAGCATGTCGAAGGCCACCCGCGGGTCGCGGATCATCGGCAGCGGCTCGGTGGGGGAGGCCCAGCTCAGCGTGTCGGTGTACACACAGGCGTAGCCGTAGGCGCATCCGCCCGCCTGATCCACGTTCTCGATGCACAGCTGCATCGATGGAATCGGCGTCTCCTGGCCGAAGCGCTGCGCGAACAACTGGTCCATCGAGGTTCCCACGAAGACGTCCGATCCCTCGGTCTGCTTCGCGTGCGCCTGGGTGAGGAAGGTCGCGCTCGAGCGGAAGTGATCCCCGCCGATCTCGGGCGAGGTGTAGGCGTCCGCCATGCGCACGTCCGTGTTGCTGACGATCGTAAGGTAGTCCTGGAAGGGCGCGAGCGACTTCATGGCCGTGGGGCTCAGGTCGAAGTCACGCCCGGTCTTCGCGGGGGACCACAGGTTCTGGGTCGCGCCCCACTCCGTGCATCCCGAGGCGCCGTGCACGATCTCGACGGCGACGAAGCGCGTCTTCTCCAGGTTGGCCGAAGCCCGGGCCCATCCCGCGCCCGCGGGCACCATGGCGTCCAGGAGCGGGAGCGCGAGGGATCCGCCCATCCCGCGCAGGAAAGTACGCCGGTGGATGTGTTTGCCGGTGAGGAAGTTCATCAGTTTGCCTCCCAGGACGTTCAGCCCTTCTTCAGTTGGATGAGGTCTCCTCCGTGAGGAGCGCATCCGTACGCTTCATGGAGAATGCGTCGCTCTGGACCACGCCCAGTATGAACGACGACATCCGGTAGTCGTTGGCCTCCGCCTCGCGCGTGATTTCGCGGATCGCAGGCTGGTCGTAATGCATCACGCGGCGCCCGAGCGCGTACGCCATCAGGTTCTTGGCAAAGGCGCGCACGATCGGGATGGGGCGCTTGAGCAGCACGTCGCGCAGGTCGCCCGGGCTCGCCACGGTTGTTCCGTCGTAGAAGGTGCCCCGGGTGTCGAGCGGCATGCCGTACTCGCGCACCCGCCACTCCCCGGTCACGTCGAAGTTGTCGAGCGCCAGGCCGATGGGATCCATGAACTGGTGACAGGCCTGGCACACCGGGCTGGCGCGGTGCTTCTCCATGCGCTCGCGCGTGGTCAGGACCTTCCCCGCCTCCGTGCCTTCGGTGGCCTCAAGGGCGGGGACATCGGGCGGAGGCGGCGGAGGCGGAGAGTCCAGAAGCACCTCCATGACCCACTTGCCCCGCAACACGGGCGACGTGCGGTTCGCCATCGAGGTGAGCATCAGGATGCTGCCCTGTCCGAGGAGCCCACTGCGGCGGCCGTCCGGATACGCGACGCGCCGGAAGCTGTTGCCGGCGACGCCGGGAATGCCGTAGTGGGCGGCGAGCCGCTCGTTCGCGAAGGTGTAGTCCGCGGTGAGAATTTCGAGCAGGCTGCGGTCCTCTTGCACCAGATTCTGGAAGAAGAGTTCGGTCTCGCGCCTCATCGCGTCCGACAGCGTCAGATCGAAGTACGGGAAGGTGTAGATGTCCGGCGCCACCTTGTCCAGGTCCTGCAGGCGCAGCCACTGCGATGCGAAGCGGGTCGAGAGTGCTTCGGAGCGGGGATCCGCCAGCATCCGCCGCACCTGACGCTCGAGTTCATCTTCGTCGTCAAGCCTCCCGCGACGGGCCGCCTCCATCAGCTCTTCATCCGGGGGAGAGCCCCAGAGGAAGAAGGACAGCCGCGAGGCGACCGCGGCGCCATCGAGCTCGTATTGCTCGCCGGCGCGCGTGCCCGCGGGCGGTTCCTCGAAGCGGAATACGAAGTGGGGGCTGGCCAGGAGCGCCTGCAGCGCGAAGCGAATGCCGCGTTCGAAACCTCCCTCCTCGGCTCCGATCTCGTAGAAAGCCATCAGGTCCGCGATGTCGCTGTCGGTGGCGGGCCGCCGGTAGGCCTCGGAGGCCAGGCGCGAGAAGATGCTGCGGGCGCATCCTGGCGCCTCTTCAGGCGAGGTCGGGCGGCAGCTGAAGATCTTCTCCCGGCTCGGCGTCTCCGATACGCCCGTAACGTTGTTGGGGCCACGCACCGCGAACTCGCGCAGGTGCGGCACCGTGGTGAGCGCCAGGTCGGGCCATCCGCTGTTGACGGCGCGTCCGAGCGGTGCGCGCACTTCCTCCACCGGCCCCTCGAAGGTCCTCACGAACGAGGCGGACACCTGGCGGGGACCGGCGCGCACGAAGATCGGGTCGGTGACCATCTCCCGGCCCTGCTGCTCGTTCTCCGTCCCGCCGCGCAGGTTCACGTCCAGGAGGGCCACCCGCTCGCCGTCGAAGGAGACCTCGATCTTCTCGCCGGTCGCCCTGCCGCCCACGCCGTGGAACTGCATCCAGAACACGTACTCCCCGTCCGCCGGGAAGGTATGGTTGATGGCGATGCCGCCGCGCGAGCCGTAGGGCGTGCCTTCCACATGGACGAGCTGCGACGCGCGCTTCTCGACCTTGTAGGCCACCTCGCGCGGCGAGGCCTCGCGGTCCCCGATCGCCAGCCGGCTGATCTCGCTGGCGGCGTTGAGGTACGCCTCGAGCAGCGTCGGCGAGAGCATCTGCACGTCGGCGATGTTGTCGAAGTTGGCGCTCTTGGTGTCCAGGGGAAGGTACTCGCCGGCGTCGACGTCGAGGCCGAGCAGATCCTTCACCGACTGCGCGTATTCCGCCCGGTTGAGGCGCTGGAAGGTGCGTCCACCGGGGTTGGGGTTGCGGCGCGCGGCATCGTCGATGGTGGTCTCGAGCGTCTCGACCAGGGCCAGCAGGGTGTCGCCGGCGGGACGGGGCATGCCGGGCGGGGGCATCATGCCGGCACGCAGCTTGCGGATCATGCGCTCCGCGGTCTCGGCTTTCTGCGCGGCCGCTTCCACCTGGAAGCCCGACAGGGTCATGTTGCCGGTCAGGAGGGCGTCGTTGTGGCAGACCTGGCAGTACCGGGCCACAACCTCGGTGAGGGTGGCGGCGGGGAGGTCGGGGACGGCGGCCGCGTAGTCCGCGGGAGGTGGCGGAGCGGGAGGGGCGTCCGTGAACAGGCCGCTTCCGTTTGCGCCGACCAACAGGGCGACGCCCAGGACGACCGTGGCGCCAGAGAGTGCATTCATTCCGTGACCTCCGGATCGCGGACATGCGCCACCAACCCGGCCCGCCCGGACGACACACGCCACCCGGTCGGACCGGCCTGATCTCACACGTCTGAGATGCAGACAATTTCCTACGACTAACATAGGTTTCCACAGATGGGTTCGCCACCATGAGCGGGCCGGAAAACAGAGAGGCGGGTCCAGGATGTTCAGCCAAATCGTTCGCAGGTCGTGCGCGTGCGCGCTTCTCCTCGCCTCGTGCCTCAACCCGCCCCTGGAGCCCCAGCCGCTGACGGTCACCCTGACCGCGAGCCAGGAGAGCGCGGCCGTGGGCCAGGAGATCCGCTTCCGCTACGAGTCGCGGGGTACCAACCTGTCCCAGACCGTGGTGGAATACGGCACGGGCGACCTGGAGACGATCCCGTTCATCTATGTTGGAGCCGCGCCCGTCAACATCAACTCGCAGGCCGGACACTTCGACTACGCCTACGAGGAGCCGGGCACCTACGTCGCGCGCGCGACGGTATCCACGGTGGCGGGAGACTCGCAATCCGCGACGGTGACGGTTCAGATCAGCGGTCCGTGATGTGCAGCCGCCGCCGTACATCCCCTGGTTCTCGCTCCCGGGCCCGGGGGGACTTGCTCGTCGGTGCCTTCGTGACGGCAATGGCCCTGTCGGGAGGCGCCTCAGAGGCGGGCGCGCAGTGGGTCGAGCCGCCCGGCCGAGGCTGGATGGACGTCTCGGTGTTTCACCTGGACACGCGAGACGCCTTCCACTCCGACGGTGACGTCCGGGCCTTCGACCCATTCACCCGGGGGCACGCCGTCAGCACGTCCGCGTTCGCCACGGTCGCGATGGGGCTGGTTCCCGGTCTGGACGCCTGGGTGCAGGTGCCCTTCCAGCGGCTCCGGTTCGACGACCTGGGCGGTGACCGGCTGCGCACGGGCATCGGCGACACGCGCTTCTACCTGCGCGTTCAGCCCGGCCGCTACCTGGGCAGCGGGTTCCCGCTGGCGATCCGGGGCGGGGCGAAGGTGCCCGTGGGTGATTTCGCCGTCGACGCGGAGATCATTCCGCTTGGGGACGGACAGAGAGACTGGGAGCTGGTCCTCGAGCTGGGCCACTCCTTCTACCCCGTGCCCGCGTATGTAAGCGCCTGGATCGGCCACCGCTGGCGGGAACGGAACCTGGAGTCCCGGAGGGACTTCGGCGACGAAGTGTTCTTCCTGCTCTCCGGAGGAATCGAGTTCGGACGCCTGGGAACGAACCTCATCGCCGAGGGCTGGGATGGCGGCGTTCCGGTCATCGAAGGCCTCTCGATCGCGACGGCGTCCCGCTCCATGCTGCGCCTCACGCCCTCCCTCAGCTACAGGCTGGGAGCGGGCTCGGCGAAGGCCGGAGTCCAGATTCCCCTGCGCGGCACCAACCTGCCCGCTGGCAACACGCTGGTGATCGGCTATTTTGTAAGGTTGCGGGCGGAGACCTGACCCCGTCGAACCCCTTACTCCCAACATGGCGCGGCACGACACGCAATGAACCAATCGAGACACGCCCCGGTTCTCCATCGCAGACTCGCTCTGACGGTGCTCACGCTCTCGCTCATGGCCTCGCCGGCATACGGGCAGTGGATCGAACCCGAGCGCCAGGGGTGGGCCTCGTTCGCCATGTACTACCTCGACACCCGCGAGGAATTCAGCCCCACGGGCGACGTCCGCAGCATCCTTCTGGACGGTCACGCGCAGACCGCTTCCTCCTTCCTGACTCTCGCGATGGGGATTGCCCCCGGGGTGGACATCTGGGTGCAGCCGTCCTACCACCGCCTCGAGTTCGCCGACCTGGTAGGCACCCGCATTTCGTGGGGGTTCGGCGATACCCGCGTGTTCGTGCGTACGGCTCCACTGCGGCTTCTGGGCAGCGACTTCCCCTTCGCGATCCGCGCAGGCACCAAGCTTCCGACCGATTTCGATTCCGGCACCGACATCATCCCCCTGGGAGACGGGCAACGCGACTGGGAAGTGATGGCGGAGGTGGGGCACTCCTTCTGGCCCCGCCCCTTCTACCTGCAGGCGTGGGCCGGATACCGGTGGCGCGAGGCGAAGGAGGACGGAGGCGACTTCGGCGACGAGCGTTTCTTCAACGTGAGCCTGGGCGGCGGCGGGGAGCCGCTTGGCTTCAAGGTCCAGTTCGAGGGGTGGTACGGCGGGGCGTTCACTGCCCCGGGACTTGGGGGGGCGGGACTGAAGCGCCAGATGGTGCGGCTATACCCCTCGCTGCTGGTGACCGCGGGTCCCGGCCAGGTGGAACTGGGCTCCCGGCTGCCCCTGTCGGGCCAGAACCTCGCCACCGGCCCCGAAGTCGTGGTCGGCTACTTCACCCGCCTTTCGATCTAGGCTGGCCGCCAACTCAACTCAGGTAGGTCAGAAGTTCCGGGTCGTACAGGTCGCCGACGAAGTCGGTGTACCCATTGAAGAGCAGTGTTGGTTGCTGCTCACCGCCGGTGTTGGCATATAGCTGCCTTTCCTCGGCCTGCGACCAGCGCGGATGGGGCACGTCCGGGTTGACGTTCGAATAGAACCCGTACTCCGTCGATGCATAGTCCGACCAGAAAGTGGGCGGAATGGTGTCGGTGAACTCGATTTCGAGGATGCCCTTGATGCTCTTGAAACCGTACTTCCACGGCAGCGCGAGCCGCAGCGGAGCTCCGTTCTGCTTGGGCAGGGGCTCGCCGTAGGCGCCCGTGACCACGAAGGCGAGCTCGTTCATGGCTTCGTCCAGCCGCAAGCCTTCGTAGTAGGGCCAGGGCCACAGCGAGCCGCTCTCCTGTCCGCGCGCCTGCTCCGGCCGGTGGAAGCTGCGAAAGGCGACGTACTTCGCGGAAGACCGGGGCTCGGCCAGCTCGATCAGCTTGCTCAGCGGATAGCCGATCCAGGGAACCGTGATCGACCACGCCTCCACGCACCGCAACCGGTAGAGCCTCTCCTCGATCCCGAATCTCGTCTCGAGCGCGTCGACGTCCCAGGTGGCCGGGGCGTTGCAGAGCCCGGAGAAGGTCACCGTCCAGGGGCGCATCCGGAACGGTCCGGTCAGCCGCCACACACTCGTCTTGGTCGTCGTGAACTCGTAGTAGTTGTTGTACGTCGACGTGACCCTGCGTTCGGTGGTCGCCCGTGAGCCAACATCATACCTGATGTTCCGCTCGGGTGGATACAGGTCGGCGTTGGGAGAAGCGCAGATGGTATGCAGCGGGTCTCTCGGCGGATCGTCGTCGCACGTGGGAGCGTTCGCATCCGGCGGGGTTACGGGCTGGGTGGGATCCGTGGGATCCGGCGGCGGATCCGGCTCGACGGGATCTTGTTCGTTCGCGATGAACCTGGAGCCGCACGCGGCGGACCCCAGCGCGGCTACCCCGATGCCCAGTGCGCGCACGAATTCGCGACGCCGCAGATACACCCCGTGGGGCGTCGCCTCGGATTCCGGGATTCGCCACCCGGGCGGGATGATGATGTTCGCCATCTTCTTCTCTCGTACCTCTTGTTGCGGACAGGGCAGCGGGATTCAGGGGATGTCCCGCCCCGTCACCGTTCTACGGCTCCGCGGGCTCACAGGATCCCGGCTTTGGCAGGTCCAGACCTGCATCGACCGTGAAGCGCTTACGCACGACCGACCCGAAAACACCCGTGCCGTCCCCGTGGAGGCTGGGAACGCGAACGATGCCCGACGGGTTGAAGGCGCCGCGCCGTACCCAGTTGACGTAGTTGCGGTCGGCGGCGGCGATCACCACTTCCGCCTGCGTTCCGAAAGGTAGTCCCTCTTGCAGGACCAATGCCAGATCACGCCCCAGGTTGGGACGATCGAACAGGCCGAATTCCGAAGGGAATACGATCGTGGTATCCGCTTCCGATACCGACAGCCCGACCAAAAGCAGCGGGTCTTCCTCCACTTCGATGTTCGAGTCCTCCAGCGCTGCGGTGAGGTTGATGATCTGCGTCTCGGAAATGTAGGCCCACGCGCCCTCGGCGCGGGTCCATTCCAGAGTGAGGCGTTGGGCCGGTTCCAGTGAGCATTTCCGGCGGCGATTGATGCGCGGGGTCCGGAGTTCGTAGGGGCCCGGTACCCGCGTCTGCCCCGTGAGGCGACCTCCGTCGGGCAGACGAACGATCGCTTCCACGAAGGAACCCGGCCCGAAGTGGCGAGGATCGAGCAAAGCCGTGAAATAGCACGATCCCGGGAAGTCCGGTGGAAGTTCGTCACCGGCACAGAGGGAAGGGTCGGCAAGACGGAGACGAACGGTGGAGACGCGGGACTCCGCGCGCAGGAACACGTCCGCGGAGGACAGCTCCTGCGTCGAGCCGGCACTTCCCAGTGTCCGATGGATCCACGCACTGCCGGAGACACCGTCGACGTCGGAGGAGAGGTAGACCTCGGCGACGATCACGTCCTCGGACTGCGCGACGGTGATCTCCTGCAGTTCGCACGCCGCGACCGACGCCAGTAGTGCCGTCAGCGCGCAGGTTGTGCCGGAGCCGCGACTCATCAGAAAGCCATCTCCACCCCCACGGTGGGCAGAATGGGGAACATCGACAGGCCGGAGCGGGTCGCCGTTTCCGCGGAATAGTCGAAGAAATAGAAAAGCACGTTCCTGCGGTTGTAGACGTTGAGCACGTCCAGATGGGGCGTGAGCGTGCCCCAGCCGAAGGTGAAGGTTCGGCGCATGCTCAGGTCGAGGCGGTGATACGCCGGGTAGCGGTTTCCGTTGCGGGAGCCGAGCAACATGGCGTTGGCTTCGTCCTCCTGCATGGTGAGGCGCCCGCCCGAGACGTTCTGCGGCGAGAAGTACACGAACGAGGCCAGCGGGCGGGTGTAGGGCAACCCGGTTCCCAGGTTCCACCGCACCCCGCCGCGCAGGCCCGCGGGCATCGGAATCCGCAGGACCACGTCCAGGTCCAGCCGGCGGTCGAATATCGGTGGATAGGTATGGTCGGGCGGTGGGTTCCGGCCGCTCAGGAAGTTCGGGAAGGTGCGGGTGGCGCGCAGCCACGAGGCAGACACCCATCCGGTCACGCTCCCGCCGGTCTTGCGCACGAAGAAATCGATCCCGCGCGATCGGCCGCTGCCGGGCAACAGGTCGTCGTCGCCGCGGTTCGGATCGTCGATCGGGTTGAAGGTGGTGACGCCGTCGAAAAGCCGCTCGTAGGTTTCCAGCGACGCAAACCACCCTCCCGGGAAGTATGCGTCGACCCCTAACTGCATCTGGTCCGAAGCGATGTGCGGCGCCAGGTGTCCGGTGAGCACCCATACATCGATGCCGATGGGCACCTCGTCGTCCCGCGCCGAGTGCAGAAACTGGGTGAAACGCCCCGCTGCGGCCTTCACCGCGAGGTCGCCACCCCGGAAGAACCGCTTTACCGCGATCCTCGGGGCAAGCTGGTTGATGGGGTCGCCCAGGGAGGGTGCCCAGCGGTCCGCCCGCAGCCCCGCTTCGACCAGCCAGGCCAGCCCACCCCTCCACTCGGCATGCGCGAAGACGCCGCCGAGCCATCCTTCGTCCGAATTGTCGGTGAATTGCGTGCCCCCCGCCCGGACCAGATTGAGGTGCGTCATCCGGTCCGCCGAGACCCCGCTCTTGAGCGTCCAGCGCCGACCCAGGGCATGTTCCAGTTCGGCGCCCAGCGACAGTTGCGAGATGCCGCTGCTGAACTCCGTATCCGAGAAATCGGGGAAGGCCAGCGCGGAGTTGAAGCGGGTGTAGCCTGCCCGCACATCGAGGGCGCCTCCGTCGCGGCGAGGCATGGTCCAGCGCATGCCGATGAGGTCGTTGCCCCATTCCCAGGCCGCGCGCAGGGGAAAGCCGTCTTCATCGTCCTCGTCGACCTCGGTCAGGTTGAAGACGTCGTCACCCGTGTAGGCCGTGATCAGGATGCGGCTTCCGCCGGGCGTCCACCCCTCCACCACGCCCTGGAAGTCGGTGAGGTGGTAGGGGACCGACCTCGGCAGCTGGTCGAACCAGGAGCGCCGGCCGGAAGCCCGCCACTTCAGGCGCTGGAGCCCGAGCGTCCGCTCGACCACCGCCGGCGCCCTGCCTCCGAGAGCCGCGCGCGCTGCAAGCAGCGACACGCCCCCGCGGACGTTGAAGTCATCGGTCCCGGGATCGCTTTCGACGAGCAGCAGCGACGACACCCTGCCTCCGTGCTCGGCAGGGAAGCCACCCGAGCTCAGCTCGACCCGCCCCACCATGTCGGCATTGAAGACCGAGAAGATGCCGCCCAGGTGGAACGGGTTGAAGATGGGCACGCCGTCCAGCAGGATCAGGTTCTGATCCGCGGAGCCGCCGCGCACGTTGAAGGACGCTGTGAAGTCGGAGGTGGACACCACCCCGGGCAGCACCTCGACCGCCCGGATGGGATCCGCTTCCGCGAGCCCGGGAACGAGGCGGAGTTCCGCCTGCGAGATCTCGCGGACGGTCACGCCCGCGGTCTCCAGGAAGCGGCTGCGCTCGCGGGTTTCCGCCGTACTGACGGACACGCCCTCGAGCACCACGGGAGCGGCGGTGAGCGTGACGTCGACCTCGATGCGCCGATCGGCGACGATCTCGACGGGTCGTTCGATTTCGCCATACCCGATGCGCTGGACGCGCAGCAGATACCGCCCGGGCGGCAGGCTCTCGATCCGGTAATAGCCGAAGCGATCCGACTCCGCGACGCGGTCGACCTGGTCCGGCGCATCCGGCAGGGCGAGCAGGATATTGGCGGCGAAGACCGGGGGACCATCGGAATCGACGACCCGGCCTTCCACGCCGCCGGTCTGCGCGGTGAGCACCCCGGGAAGCAGGCTGAAGGCCGCCAGCAGTCCGTGGATGCGTCCCCGCGAGCACGGGGGCCGGTGACGGGTCGGGCCGTCAAGGGAGCGGGCACTCGCCGCCGAGACACTGTTGGCGGTCGCGATCGGTCGCTTCAGCAAGGTATTCCCGCGTTAGGGCGTCCGGCACTCCAGGAATCGCCGTTGCGCGATCCCCGGCTCAGGTTCATTTTGGGTTTGCGAGGTTGACCGAGTATTCCCTCCTGACAACCCCCGGTTCGCAATGTACGCAATCCGGAGCCACAACGAAGATACGCGACGCCACGGCGGGCAGCAGTCCGTCGTCGAGGCCTGCTCGTGTCCATGTTGCGTCCCGATGCGGGGTCGGGCGGGCCGACCCATGTAGCTTCCTCAAGAATCGCCGGAGGATGCTCGGAGGCCCGACCAGCGACCCGGCTGGCGGGCGTTTTGTTATCCCCTTGCCGAGAACGGTTTCAGGCAATCCCCTGATGGAGGAAGGTTCCGATGACGAGATGGATCATTTCAGCGGTAGCGCTGCTGGTACTGGCCGGCGGCGGCTGGATGGTGATGAACCCCGCTGCTCCGGCGGAGGAAGCGGCGGCGCCCCACCCGCACGAGTACTCCCCGGTGGTCGCGATCGACCTGACCGCGGAGGTGGCCGGTGCGGGCGGTGACAGGCTGGTGCCCTGGGAAGTCCTCCGCCGGGACTTCTCCGGCACCTCGAGGGACGGTGAGGAGATCGACCTCGAGGACGTGGTGCGCGGCAACCGGGTAACCCTGCTGACCTACTTCGCCGAGTGGTGCGCCAACTGCCGGTACGAGGCCCCCGACCTGGTGGCCAAGTATGGCGCGCACGGGGACGACGGTCTGATGATCATCGGACGCAGCGAATACTCCCACCCGGACGTGGTGGACGAGTACGTCGACGAGTTCGGCATAGAGTATCCGGTCATCCTGGGAAGCCCCAATCCCGACCCCGACAACGAGGATCTGGTACGCGTCACGACCGCCCATTTCCGCATGCGCAAGGCGCTCCTCGATCCGCGCAAGTGGGGCACGCCCCTCAACATCGTGGTGGTGGACGGCGATCCCACCCGCGCTTCGATCGTGACCGGCGAGTTCTTCCCGGGAGCGTTCGACGAGACCTTCGGCGGATATCTGGGGAGCGTCCGAGCGACGGACGAAGCGTCGGACATGGACGGGTAATCACGAAGGATCGACATTGCCGTACCCCGCGGCGCGGTGACCGGCGGTCATTCCTCCAACCGACGCGCGCCCCCGACGCTTCCGGGCGGGCGGGTGCCCGTCTGTCTCGCAGTTCTGTCCTCCCTTGCGCGGATGCCCCCCGGGGATCTATCTAGGGGTTCGTGACAAACGCGCTCGAACCCGCCCGGATGGTCGCTTCACGGGTGCCTCCGGGTCTCATTCCTTCGGGGAGGAGGAAACGCCGTGACTCGCTCGTACGCAGTCGTAACCCGCACCGCTCTCGCCGCTTGCATCATCGCCGGGCTCGTCCCCGCCACTGCGGCCGCCCAGGATCCAACCCCGGCAATGGAGTATCGCCAGACCATCATGGGCAGCCTGAACGCGCACCGGGGCGCCCTCACCGCCATCCTGAACGAGGACGTGCCCCACGAGGCTCACGTGCTCGGGCACGCGCTCTCCCTGCAGCAGTTGTCGGCGATGGCATCGGACATCTTCCCCGAGGGATCCGATGGCGAAGGCTCGCGCGCGCTAGCCGACATCTGGAACGACGCCGCCGGATTCGGCGAAGCTCTCTCGGCCTTCCAGAGCGCTGCAGACGCGCTGGCGGACGCGGCACGTGCGGGCGACATGACTGCCGTCGGCGACGCGGCGGCGGGCCTGGGCCGCACCTGCGGCGGCTGCCACCGCCCATTCCGGGCGCGTCCCGGCGGGTAGTCTCCTCTGGTAGTCGGCTCGACAGCGCGGGTGTGCGCGGACCTCTGACCCGGGCGCACCGGTAGTACGAGAGGCGGCGCGCCCGCTCTGGCGGCCGCATGGGCTTGTTTTCCCGGGGCATCTCGCGGATGATGGACCCCATGTACCTGAACACTATGACGGAGGCAAGCACCATGCGACGAACCGGAGCGAAACTCGTGACGGCGATGGCGATCATCATGCTCGCCCAGGCGTGCGTCAGCACGCCCGGCGACACCCCGGCCGTGCGCCAGTTGCGCGAGACCCTTACGGGCGACCAGCTGGCGCAGGTGTGTGCGGACGGCGGTCCTGCGGCCGACGCGCCGGGCGCGGCGGACGCTAGCGTCCTCTCGGCGGAGGAACTCGACCACCTGTGCGACCGCAATGTCCGGCGCGACCCGAGTGTGATCGTGGCCGAGGAACTCGCGCCCTACTCGACCATGATGCTCGCCGACGCGATCCGTCAGCTGCGGCCCCGCTGGATGAACGTGCGCGGCGCGCCCAGCATCGAGTTCGGCGGTGACCGCAGGGTGCCCGTCGTCCTGGACGGCGGAGCTCCGCAGGACTGGGGGATCCTGGATTCACTGCGCCCCGACCAGGTCCAGTCGGTTCGCTTTCACAGCGCCGCCGACGCCACCATGCGCTGGGGAACGGGCTTCCCCAACGGGCTGATCGAGGTTACGACCATGAGGGGTGGGGGAGTCTGAGGAGAGCTGCGTTCGCCGGGATGATGCCACCGCCCTGAGACCGACCGGCCGCACAGCCGGAACGCCACGTACAAGAACGCCCGCCACGGGAAACCGTGGCGGGCGTTCTTGCTGCTCCGGCCCTTTCAGGGGCGCGAAGATTGCTTCTACAACTTCTCCTGGCCTAGCAGGAGATGCAGTTGTTGTTGTTGATCGCGCCCATGCTCTCCAGCAGCGCGATTGCCTCCGGGTACGGGGTCACGCGCGAGACCGGACCGTTGGCCATGTCGACCGTGGTCTGACCCCGGCGGCTCACCACCATGACGTCGGCGCCCCGATCCACCAGCCACTGGATCATCTCGGTGTCTCCGCGCGCGGCCGCGTGGTGCAGCGGGGTGTACCCGTTGGCGTCCCGCTGGTTGACGTCGGCTCCGAGTTCGAGCAGGTACTCGACCGCGGCGATCCAGTTGCCCGGAATGTGAGTGTGCGCGTTGCCGGCGAAGCCCTCGCCGTAGCCGACGCCCGAGGCGGCGTGGATCGGGTACACCGCGGGACCTCCGACCGGAACCGGCGGCAGCCCTGACGGATCGACCTGCTCCTCATCCTCGGTGTCGCCCGTGCGCGGGTTGCGGCCCCGGCGGCGCTCGGGTTGCTTGGTGGTGGCGATGTTCCAGTCCGCGCCCCATGAGCGCAGGAGCTTCATGCCGTCGAGGTCGAGAGCCCGGGAGGCACGCCAGAAGGGCGTCACGCCGTCCTGGTTCTCAAGCCCGCAGTTGCCGTTGCCGCATCCGCTGTAGGTAAAGTACCAGAAGTTCTTGGTGACCTGGTGGTTCACTTCGGCACCGGCGTTGAGCAGCGCCATCGCGAGGTCGAGATAGACCGTCTCCTGCTGCTCATGCGCCCGCGGCTGCGGGTAGCGTGACCGCGGCGACCACTGGACGTTGAAGGTGGCGTAAAGCGGCGCAACGCCGTCGACCGTGGCCAGGTTGGGATCCGCGCCGCGTTCCAGCAGCTTAATCGCCAAGTCGAAGCGGCCGTTGATGACCGCCATTGTCAGCGGGCTGGTGTTGTCGGACTCGGTAACGAAGTCGATCTCGGCACCGCCATCCAGCAGGGCCATGGCCGCTCCTATCGCACCTTCGCGCGCCGCGTGGTGCAGCGCGGTCAGACTCCCCCACTTCTCGTCGGGAGGCTGGCGGAAGAAGGCCCTGGGATCGTCCTCCTCCTCTTCTTCCTTCTCCGGGACCACGCCCGCGCGCTGAACGGCCCGGGCAACCTCCAGGGCAGCCTGGATCTGGGCGGGAGTCGGCAGTTCGTTCCCGTCACCCTTGAAGGCGTCGAGCACTTCCTGCATGCGTTCGCTCGCGTAGTTGTCCACTTCGCCGCGAGTCGCAGCTTCCATGAGCGTGGTCGTGATGTTCGGGTCCGCCCCGTGCTCAACGAGGAGCCTCACAACATCCGCGCGGTCGGCTGCCGCCGCGAACATCAGCGGCGTCTGTTGGGCATCGCCCGCGACCGCGTCGATTTCGGCGCCGGCGTCCAGCAGATGCCCTGCCCCCTCAGCGCTGCCAGCGCCCGCCACCAGGTGGAGAGGCGTGGAGCCCGTGGCCGCCACCGTGCGCGGGTCCGCGCCGGCGTCCAGCAGCACGCGAATGACCCCGGCAGCTCCCTTCCTGCCGGCTACATGGAGAGGCGTATAGGCGCCCAGACGGGTGGTGACCTCGAGGATCGCCCCCGCGCTCACCAGAATCTCCGCGATCTCGGCGTTGCCGGTCTCGGCCGCCCAGTGGAGGGCGGTCATGCCGTCACCGCGTGCGGCGTTGACGTCCGCCCCGCTCGCCAGCAGGGTTCGCACCGCCGTCGCGTCGCCCTTCATGGCGGCGTCCGCCAACGGCGAATCCGGCGCGGCTGCGGATGTGAGCAGCATGCTGACGGCGAGCGCCGCCAGCGCGTTTACGTGCAATCTCTTCTTCATGCTGACCGTCCCCCGGCTTAGCGTGACTGACTTGCCTCTTCGACCGCGGTCAACACCGAACTCGGCACGTTGAACTCGCCCGTGCTGTCGCCGAAGCTGGACATTTCGTCGAAGCCGAGCTTGTGCATGACGTTCAGGAAGACGTTGGCCATCGGGGTTCCGTCCGGCGCCTTCAGGTGCATGTTGCCCGCGAGCTGGCCGTTCGCGCCGCCCAGCAGCAACAGCGGGCACCGGCGGTGGTTGTGGATGTTCGGGTCTCCCATGGGCGACCCGTAGATGATCATGGTCTGGTCGAGCAGGCTCGAGTCGCCGTCCTGGCTGTTGTGCAGCTTCTCCAGGAGGTACGGCAGCAGGCCCACGTAGAACCGGTTGATGGTGTTGAAGTCGAGGATGGTCTCCTCGTTGTTGCCGTGGTGCGATGTCGGGTGGAACGGGCTGTCCGTGCCGCTCTCCGGATAGATCCGGTTGGACGCGTCGCGGCCCGTCTTGAAGGAGAAGACGCGCGTCATGTCGGACTGCAGCGCCAGCACCTGCAGGTCGAACATCATCTGCATGTGTTCGGTGAAGGAGTCCGGCACGCCTGCGGGCGCCTCCGGCAGCTCACGCTGCTCTCCGCTCGAGTTCTGTGCCTCGACCATCTGAATGCGGCGCTCGATCTCGCGCACGTTGTCCAGATACTGGTCCATGCGGCGGCGGTCGGTTGCGCCGAGTTCGCGCCTCAGGTAGGCGACCTCGCCCACGATCCAGTCGAGGATGCTCGCGTTCTCGCGGCGGCGCGCCTGGCGCTCCTCCGGGGTGCCGCCGGCACCGAAGAGGAGGTCGAAGGCGGTGCGCGGGTCGCGGATCATCGGCAGCGGCTCGCTCGGCGAAGCCCAGCTGATCGAGTCCGTGTAGGCGCACGAGTAGTTGTACGTGCAGCCGCCAGCCTGGTCGAGATCCTCGATGCAGAGCTGCATGGAGGGGAGCGGCGTCTCCTGGCCGAAGCGCTCGGCGAACATCTGGTCGAGCGACGTGCCGACGTAGAGGTCGGAGCTCTGGGTCTGCTTCGGGTGCGCCTGGGTCAGGAAGGTGGCGCTGGAGCGGAAGTGGTCACCGCCGATCTCGGGGCCCGTGAAAGCCTCCGCCATGCGTACGTCGGTGTTGCTGACGATGGTCATGTAGCGGCGCCAGTCCTCGAGCGGAGTCAGCGCACTCTGGGCTGCGAGCTCGAAGTCGCGCCCGGTCTTCTCCGGCTCCCAGAGGAATTGCTTGGCGCCCCATTCGACGCTGCCGGCAGCTCCGTGCACCACCTCGATCGCGAGGAGACGCGTTTTCCCTTCCGCCAGCTTCCGGGCCGCCCACGGGTTCGCCGCGGGGAGCATGGAGTCGAGCAGCGGGAGTGCCACTGTTGCGCCCATCCCCCGCAGGAAGGTGCGGCGGGCGATGTGCTTGCCGGTGATGAATTGCATTTCAACTCTCCTGAAGCAGGTAGTACGACCCGGTTTCCATCATGCGCCGATCCGTCGGGAAGGCGCTTTTGTTAGCGTTCGCTCTCCATCTCTTCTTCGGCCACCACGTCCGCCATCCTCATCCGGAACGGATCGCTCTGGATCACGCTGGTGATGAAGGAGGAGATGCGGTAGTCGTTCTCTTCGCCTTCCCGCGCGATCGCGCGCACGGTGGGCTGATCGTGGTATTCTACGCGCCGACCCAGGGCATACGCCAGCAGGTTGGTGGTGAACGTGCGCACCAGCGGGATGGGCCGCTGCATCAGCGCGTCCCTCAGGTCTTCGGGCGCCGTCAACGGCGTGCCGTCGTAGAGGTTGCCGCGGGTGTCGAGCGCCATGTTGTTCTCGCGGATGCGCCACTTCCCGGTCACGTCGAAGTTGTCGAGCGCGAGCCCGATCGGATCCATGAACTGGTGGCAGGCGTGGCAGGTCGGATTGGCCCGGTGGATCTCCATGCGCTCCCGCGTGGTCAGGAAGCGTCCGTCCGTGGCGCCCTCGGTCTCCTCGAGCGCCGGCACGTCGGGCGGAGGCGGAGGTGGGGGCGTGCCCAGCAGCACCTCCATCACCCACTTCCCGCGCAGTACCGGAGAGGTACGCGTGCCCATGGAGGTCAGGACCAGGATGGATCCCTGTCCCATGACGCCGCCGCGGCGGCTGTCGGGGTACTCCACACGTCGGAACTCATCGCCGAGCACGCCGGGGATGCCGTAGTGCCTGGCCAGCCGTTCGTTCACGTAGGTGTAGTCGGCGGTATACAGGTCCAGAACGCTGCGGTCGTCGCGCACGAGGCTGTTGAAGAACATCTCGGTCTCGGTGCGCATGGCGTCGGCGAGCTGCTGGCTGTAGTTCGGGAACCAGTAGGAGTCCGGGTGCACCTTGTCGAGGTCCTGCAGCCGGAACCACTGGGCGGCAAAGCGCGGTCCGAGCGCCTCGGCCCTGGGATCGGCCAGCATCCGCCGGGTCTGTCTCTCGAGTTCCCTGTCGTTCTGGAGCCTTCCGCGCTCGGCGAGGTCGATCAGCTCGGCGTCGGGCTGGGTGCCCCAGAGGAACGCGGCCATGCGGGTCGCCAGAGCGAGGTCGCTGATTTCGTAGCGCTCGCCCGCCTTGATGTCCTCCGGCTGCCTCTCAATGCGGAAGATGAAGTGGGGGCTCGCCAGGATGGCCTGGAGCGCCCGACGTACCCCCGTCTCGAAGCCGGAGTCACCGGCGCCGTCGTCGTAGAACGCCATCAGCCCGGCCATGTCGCGCTCGTCCAGGGGACGCCTGTAGGCGGCGCTTCCGATCTGGTCGATGATCTGCTCGGCGCAGGGGCGCTCTCCCTCGGGCGTGGTGGGCCGACAGCTGAAGATGCGGCGGCGCGCCTCCGTCTCGGAAACGCTGGTGACGTTGTAGGGGCCGCTGATGATGAGGCTCTTCAGGTGCGGCAGGGTGGTCTGTCCCGGGCTTCCTCCCGCTCCGCCGGCCAGCGACCACTCCGGCGGCTTGATCAGGTCGTCGTAGGGACCGTCGATGCGACGGACGAACGCGGCGGACACGCTGCGCTGTCCGGCGCGGATGAACGTCGGGTTGGTCTTGATGGGCGAGCCGCCGCGGAAGTCGGCGCCTCCGCGCGGGAACGGGCCGGCCGCCAGAAGGGCGATGGGCTCTCCGTCGATGGAGATGTCTACGTCCTCGTAGCGGGCGCTGCGCCCGCCCTCGATCACCGGGGTGAGGATGTATTCGCCGTCGGCCGGGAAATCGTGCGTGACCACGATGCCGCCGCGGGTGCCGTAGGGCGCGCCCTCCACGTACTCCCAGGCGTGCTGGGAGCCGTAGGGCGAGGTGTTGTAGGTGGCGTCGGTGGGATCGACGTTGGGGCTTCCGACCGCCAGGCGGCTGACTTCGCTGGCGGCGTTCAGGTAGGCGTCGAGGTGGGTTGGCGTGAGTGCCTGGACATCGGCAATGTTGTCGAAGTTCTCGCTCATCTGGTCGAGGGGGAGCCAGACGCCCGCATCGACCTCGATCCCCAGCAGTTCGCGGATGGCCGCCGAGTACTCGGCACGGTTGAGGCGCTGGAAGGTTCGGACACCCGGATTGGGATGGCGCCGGTAGGCGTCGTCCACGTTCTTCTCGAGCGTCTCGACAAGCGAAAGCAGCACCTCGGGTTCCGGCCTCGGCATGCCCGGAGGCGGCATCATGCCCGCGCGCAGCTTGCGGATCATGCGTTCCGCGAGCTGGGCATTGTCGGACGCGCCCTCGACGGTGAATTCGGCGAACGAGACGTTGCCGGTCAGCAGCGCGTCGTTGTGGCAGACCTGGCAGTAGGTGCGCACGACCGTGGTCAACTCCTCCGTAGGCACGGGCGCGGCATGTGCCGCATCCGCCGGGGGAAGGGCTTCTCCGTCGGTTGCGATGGGGCCTGAACTCGTGCCGATTCCGGCACCCGTCACCAAGAGGCCTCCGACCAGCAAAGCGCCAGGGTTGAGGATCTTCATATCCGGTGCTCCCGTCCTTGTCCTGCGAACCAACCTGTGATCGCCTGAAACCGCCGCCCGCGGGTGGGGAACCCGGCTGTGGCGCCCGGACGCAAGCGCCAGACGCAACCGACCCCTCCCGTGCCCTGCATGACCCCCGACCCACGGAAAACGTTGATCCCGAGGGCTCACGTTCCGTGGATCGCGGAGACACTTCAACTAGTCTGTCAGCATAATGCGAACCGGCGGTTGCGGCAAGCACGCTTCACCCTGCCCGAGGGCCTCGGTTTCGGGCTCGCTTGCGAGGCGAAAAGCGGGAGCCGTATGGTGCTGACGGGCACCCCTCACACACCGAGGAGACGACGATGAACACGGTCCAGAGAACCACATGGCGCTCGCTTCCCCTGGTAGCGGCGATCCTCGCTCTCGCGAGCGCGAGCGGGGCGCAGCAGGTCACCCCGGAGGCGTACCAGCAGCTTCGCTACCGACACATCGGGCCGGTGGGCAACCGCCTCGCGGCAGTGGCCGGAGTTGCCGGAGATCCCCTGACCTACTACGCGGGGGCCGCCTCCGGCGGGATCTGGAAGACCAGCGACGGCGGCGAGTACTGGGAGCCCGTCTTCGACGGCCAGACCGATCACTCGGTCGGGGCGCTCGCGGTGGCGCCCTCGGATCCGTCGATCGTGTGGGCCGGGACGGGTGAGCCCCACATTCGCTCCAACGTCTCGCTCGGCACCGGCGTCTACAAGTCCACCGACGCCGGCAGGACCTGGCGGCACATGGGGCTGGGAGAGGGAGGGCCGACGCGCATGTCGCGCATCGTCGTCCATCCGCACGATCCGGACGTCGTATACGTGGGAGCCCTGGGCCACGCCCACGGTCCGCAGCAGGCGCGCGGCGTCTTCCGCACCACGGACGGCGGCGAGAGCTGGGAGCATGTGCTCTTCGTGGACGAGAACACGGGCGCCTCCAGTATCGAGATGGACCCTTCCAACCCGCGTAGGCTCTTCGCCGGGATGTGGACGGTGGAGGTGCACACGTGGGGACGGGAGAGCGGGGGCGAGGGCAGCGGCATCTACCTCTCGGAAGACGGCGGCGACACGTGGAGGAAGCTCGAGGGCAATGGGCTGCCGGCGCTGCCGGTGGGGAAGACCGACCTCTGTCTGACCCCGGCGGATCCCAACCGGGTCTACGCGCTGATCGAGACCGGCGACGGGGTGCCCTGGCACGGGCGCGAGACCGAGAGCGGGGAGTTCTGGCGTTCGCTCGACGGAGGGTCGGCGTGGGAGCTGATGAACCACTCCCGCGACCTGGGCGGGCGCACCGCCTACTACAACAACTGCTTCGTCAGCCCCGACGATCCCGATGAGGTTTACTTCCAGACCTCGGGGCTGTCCCGCTCCCTGGACGGGGGCGCGACCTACGTCAACCACCAGGGCCGCCAGCGGCCGGGGGGCGACTACCACGACATGTGGATCGACCCGCTGGACGGGGACCGCATGATCGTGGCGAACGACCAGAACGTGTCGGTCTCCATGAACCGGGGCATGTCGTGGCACGCCACCGAGTTGCCCATCGGGCAAATGTACCACGTAACGGTGGACAATGCGATTCCCTACAACGTGCTCGGCAACCGGCAGGACGGGCCCTCCTTCCGCGGGCCCAGCAACAGCCGCACCGGGGGCTTCGGCGGCATCGGCGGGCCGATCTCGCGGTCGGAGTGGGTCACCGTGGGCGGGGGCGAGAGCGGGTTCGCCACCCCCGATCCCGAGGATCCGAACATCGTGTGGTCGAGCGCTTCGGGATCGGGTGCGCGGGGCGGCGTGGTGGTGCGCTGGGACGCCCGCAACCGGCAGTTCCGGGATGTCGAGGTATGGCCCGAGCTGGCCAGCGGGCACCCGGCCAGCGGGGTGCGCTTCCGCTTCCAGTGGACGTTTCCGCTGCACGTGTCCTCGCACGATCGCAACACCATCTTCGTCACCAGCCAGCACGTGCACCGGACCACCAACGGCGGCCAGAGCTGGGAGATCATCAGCCCCGACCTGACCACCAACGACGAGTCGCGCATGGGGATCTCCGGCGGGCTCACGCCGGACAACATCGGCGTCGAGTTCTGCTGCGTGATCTACGCCTTTGCCGAGTCCCCCCTCGACGCGAACGTGATGTGGGCCGGGTCCAACGACGGGCTCGTGCACGTCACGCGGGACGGGGGCGGGACCTGGAGCGACGTGACCGGCAACATCCCCGATCTGCCGCCGGACGGCGTCGTGCGCGGCATTCACGCGTCGGCCTACGAGACCGGGAAGGCCTACTTCGCCATCGAGCACCACCAGCAGGGCAACTTCGAGCCCCACGTGTACCGCAGCGACGACTACGGCGAGAGCTTCGAGAAGATCGTCGAGGGCATCGCCGACAGTCCGCTCAGCTACACGCGCGACATCCACGAGGACCCGGTGCGCCCCGGGCTGCTGTATCTGGGCACCGAAAACATCCTCTACGTCTCGTTCGACGACGGGGACAACTGGCAGCCCCTCATGAACAACATGCCGGTGTCGCCGATGTACGGGATCGAGGTGCAGAAGCACTTCAACGACCTGGTGATCGGGACCTATGGGCGCGGCTTCTGGATCCTGGACGACATCACGCCGCTGCAGCAGCTGAGTGCCGAGGTCGCGGAATCGGAGGCGCACCTGTTCGCGCCGAGGGACGCCTATCGGTTCCGGGCCATCACCGCGGCGCGCTCCATGCCCAACGACCAATCCGACGGGGACAATCCGCCCTACGGCGCTTCGATCAACTACTGGCTTGGCGACGGCAGCGCGGACGGGGCCACGATCCACATCGCGGACGCGGCCGGCAACCCGGTGCGTTCGCTCGACGGTCCGGGGGATGCGGGGATCAACCGGGTGTGGTGGGATCTGCGTGACGAGCCGTCACCGGAGATCGTGTTCCGCACCAGGCCGCTCTACGCCGACTGGGTCGACCTGGGCGGCGACCGCACGCGCTCCGGCGGACAGGGGCTGTCGATGCTCATGCCCCCCGGCAGCTACACCGTGACGCTCGAGGTGGACGGGCAGCCCGGCCAGTCGCAGGAGCTGCGCGTGCACAAGGATCCCAATTCCAGCGGGACCGAGGCCGACATCCGGGCGCAGCTGGCCATGTTCTCGGACATCCGGGCCGACTACGCGGAGGTGACGTCGATGGTGAACCGCATCGAGTGGGTGCGGCGTCAGCTCTACGACCTGCAGGCCGTGCTGGAGGATCGGGGTGGGGCCGACGAGATACTCGCCGCGGCGGCCGAGCTGGACGAGAACCTCATTGCGGTCGAGGACAACCTGGTGCGCCTGATTACCACGGGCACGGGGCAGGACGGCGTGCGCTGGGCGCCCAAGCTGGCCGAGGAGCTGCGTTACCTGGCCGGGGCGATCATGAACGGGGACTTCCCGCCGACGGACCAGGCGGATGAAGTGCAGCGGCTGCTGAACGGGGAGGTTGTCGAGTACCGCGCGCAGGTGGAGGAACTGTTCGAGGGGGAGATTGCGGACTTCAACCGGCGCCTGCTGGCGAGCAACCTGTCACCGCTGATCTCCGACGGGTGAGCGCGCGCGCATGACTTCGAGGATCCGGCCCCGGGGCGTCGCGGAGCGAGCCCGGGTCCGGCCTCAGGTTCCACCGCGGGTCCGCCAAGTCTCGACGATGATGACGCCGTTGGCCGCGTCGGGATAGAGCGCCGCGGCTGAGGGGCCGCGCAGCACGCGAATCCTGCGTACCTCGGTGGCGGAGAGATCCTCCAGGTACACGATATCCGCTCTCGCGCCGTCGATGTAGATCGAGGGCATGTTGCTCTGCGAGACGGAAGCGTTGCCGCGGATTCGTATCTCGCTGCGCGTGGCGCCGCCCATTGCATCCGTGCGTACCGAAAGCGAGGGGACCCGGGCGGTGAGCAACTCCAGCGCGTTGCGCGCAGAATCCGAGTCGTCGGGAATGATCTCGGTGAAAATCCCGCCGTCCTGAACTTCGACGTCGGGTCGGTCCGCGACGACGCGAAGCTCGTCCAGCAGGAAGGCCATGGGGGAAAGCGGAAACTGCACGAAGGTCACGTCGTTCGCTCGGACCTCCACCGCGCCCACGATGGCGATGTAGCCGAGCTGTTCAACCCTCACGGAGATGTTTCCGGGCGGCACGTCGCGCAGCGAGAAATGGCCGTCCTCGTTGGTGACGCTCGCAAGCTCGTGACTCATCACGGCTATGGTGGCGCCCACGACGGGCTCCAACGTTACGTTGTCCACCACCTCGCCCACGATTGAGCCGCCATCCTGGCCCAGCACCGGGGATGCAGCCGCCAGCAGGGCGAACGCTGCCGAAGAAAACGGAATCGACAGACGGTTCATCGGGCTTCTCCTTCGCGAAACCTGCCGGATGCCGGCGTCGCTCCGGCGAGATCGACACCAACTTCGGCTGACGCACATCAACCCGGGGCAGTAACGGGATACCCCGAGGTCCATGGAATTACCCTTGGAACTGGTGATTCGTTTCCGGGGACGGCCGGGATTGACGCTGGTACCAAAGCAACCGGGGGAGGGTGCCGAAGCACCCTCCCCCGTTGATTGTGCGCCGACGAACGGCGTCTGATCGGTCTACGGCCTGGGTACCCAGTCCCTGTAATCCTCGGGAACGTTCTGGTTGGTGTCGTTCTCCGACACAGGAAGCGGGAAGCACAGGTTCAGCGGGTCGGTCGGCACGTTGTACCGCGCCGCATGCGACGGTGGAATGAACTCCAACCGGTTATAGGTACCCGGCGTGTCTTCGCCTCCGGGCCCGGATGAGGGTGCCACGGGCTCGGAGTTCCTCCGCCAGCGCCAACGATCGCCAAGACGGCGGCCCTCCAGCGTCAGCTCGATGAGCCGTTCGAACTTGAGTGCGGACCACGCCTCTTCGAGGCTGCTGGCTTCGACCGCCTTCATCATCCGGTCACCCAGCATCATGTTGCCCATCGGCTCCATCATGGCGCCTTCGGTGAAGTCCTTCAACTCGTATTCGAATTGATTGAAATAGGCGGCCATATCGGGGTTGGCGTCCCAGTCTGTCTGCTCCGCCGGATGCAGCCGCAGGTCGAACTTGTTCTGATCGGTCATGTCGATCGGATAGACCGGCGCGGTCGTGCGCACGTTGTTGATGAGCGCCATGGCGGCCTGCCAGTTCCCGTTGCGCAACTCGACTTCGGCCTTGATCAGTTCCATTTCGCGGCCGTCGATCAGATCGAGCTGCAATGTCTCGCGCTGCTGGGCGCGGTCGGGCTCGAAGAAGAGAAACTCCCGAGCCGGGTCACGCGGCGCGATCCCCTTGAGGGGATAGAACATGGGAACCAGAGCCGTCCAGGTGGGGCGAGCCGGGTGATTCTGGGCCCGGTCGGAGTGGCTCAAACCCTCCCGGACCTCCCGGGAGCCGTTGTCGTAACCGAACGCAACCCGCGAATCTCCCGTCTGCAGGAAGTGTTCGCCGGCCGGAGTGCCCCAATACGAGAGGGATTGGAAGCCCTCGGAAAGGACGTGACCGTATAGCACGTAGTACTCGCCGCCGAACCCCGTGTAGTTGGTCCGGAATACAAAATCAAACGGAACCTGGCCCGCATCGGCGGCGGCACCGCTATAGTCGCCCTTGAACAGCTTCGCTGCTGCCCGCATGCCGACGGCCGCGGTCACGATTGTACTCTCGCCGGCGGAGCCGCCGATCGAGACCGCTTGATCGAAGTGGTTGATCGCGTAGTCGAAATGCGCCAGCTTGGGCTCCGGCGCGCCACCATCAACAACGAACGTGCAGGCATTCTCGCCCAGGTATCTTGTCGCGGCACCGGCCCAGAAGTGCGCCTGGGCGATCAAGCTTTGCGACCCGGGGGTCTCGGCCTCGGGATCCGTGAATCGGCGAATCGCCTCCTCGGCGATCCATCGACCTCGGTGGAGGGATGCCCAGTCACCACCGGCTCCATTGTTCTCAGCGGTGAGGACGGCGATTTCCTCGACCACCTGCACGCCCGCCGCTCCGGTGTGCCCGCTCGGCATTAGATCGTGCACGATGGACCCACCCAGGAGCGCGTACTGATCGAATCCCTCCTGGACGCTCCGAATGGCACCGTTCACGATTCCCTGGTAGGCGCCTTCGAGGTTGAGCGTCGCGTCCTGCACGGGACCGGGGTTGGTGACCGCCAAGTCACACGCGGCGAGAGAAAGGACACCGGCGAGCGTGCCGGTCGCCATGATTCTCTTCATGAATAGTTTCGCATTCATCGTCGTATACTCCTCCTTGATTCCGGAATCCTTGACTACTTCCTTACCTGCGCATCCGCGTTCCCGCGGCGCCGGGCTCGCAACCGCCGAAGCGTGGAGCCCGGACGCCGCCGGGAGCGTTCTAGAAGACCGCGCGCAGGGAAACCGTGAAGTAGGAAACCGGTGGAAGCGTCTCGTCAATGCCCTTCACCAAGTCGTGGCGGAACTCGCCCGAATCCGTGGTCCAAGGGCTGTTCTCGTTCTGCTCGGGATGCCCGGTCACCAGGTTCTTGTGTGTCCAGAACGCAACGTTCCGTCCCGAAATCACCAGGTCGGCACGGCTCGCCCATGAGGTGAGCGACGGGAGCAGGTTCGAAACCGGAATCGAAAGCGTGACATCACGCAACTCGGCGAAATCCGACTCATGGACGCCGTGCTCGTTGGTTGCCAGGCCGAAGCACTGTCCCACTTCCCAGGCGTACATGTCGGCGGGACGGGTTGCGGGTGCCTGGGGAGGCGGGGCCTCTCCGTACTGGCCGCCGTTTGTCCAGCTCGGATCCACCTTGCGGTACGCATCGTAGCACTTCGGATGAGAGATGGTGCGCCAGGTCGCGCCCGTCTCGAAGTAATTGGAGATCCATCCTCCGCGCAGGTACTCGCCACGGGCGGAGAGATTCAACCCGCCCGGAAGGTCGAAGGACATGCTCCCCGTGAACATGTAGGGGGGGTTCGCGGGACCGTAGATGACGCGACCGTCGGAATAGACGGGATCCGCCAACTCGTTGTAGTTCATGATGCGCTGACCCCGAATGACGGGAACCGGCTGGCCTTCCAGAACCCAGCCGTACTCGCCAACGCTGAATTGCGCCGCGTCGCCCAGGTCATGCACCTCGCTGAAGTTCGTGGCGAGCCCCAAGCCCAGGTCCCAGCGGAGGGAGCGCGTGTCGAGGAGGGTCGTGTTGGTCTGAATCTCGATGCCCTTGTTCGAGAACTCGCCAACGTTCTGGAGCTGGGAACCCCAGCCACCCTCGCTCGAAGGGCTTGCCACCCTGAAGAGGGCGTCGGTGGTGGTCTGATGATAGTACGTGATTTCGGCGTTGAAGCGGCCGTTCAACCACGCGCCGTCCATCCCGAACTCGTACTCGATGGTCCGCTCGGGGCCAAGTTCGTCGTTGCCGCGGTTTGAAGGGTAGTAGGCCTGGCCGCCCGGTCCCATCCCGACGGGACTCCACGTTCGCACCTTGTCGAAGGCGCCGGGTGCCCGGCCCGCGAGGCCGTAGGCGCCGCGGAGCTTCACCTGTCCCAACGCCTCGGGCCAGAACTCCTCATCGGAGACGACGTAGGAGCCGCTGACCTTGGGGTACACGGCGAACCGGAAGTCGTCGCCCAGGAGGGCGAAGCCAACCTGCTCGCCGAACGCGCTGTTTCCATCAACCCGGGCGCCGACGGTCAGGAAGTACTTGTCGGAGATGCCGATCTGGTCCTGCATGAAGAAGCCGCCCGTGATCACGCGCAGGCGGTTGTGGTCGACGTACTGCCTCGTGGCACCGGTCTGCAGGGTGAACTCGCCCGGCCCCGGGTAGTGGCGGACCACATACTCGGAGTTCTCGATCTCGTTCTCGACGCCCTGTGCACCGAACGACAGAGTGCTGCGGATGTTCTCGGCCAGATCAAAACCCCACGTCCCGATGTAGTCGAAGCTGACCACGGTGTTCTGCGACATGCCGCGGCGCTGCTCCCCGCCCTGGATGTAATCGGAGAAATCGCCGTAGCGACCGATGGGACAGAGCCAGCAGTGCTGCTGATCGTTGTAGTGGTCGTCCTGGGAGTAGTCGTAGCCGAGCGTGAGACGGTGGGTGAAATCGGCGCCCGGTGTGTAGTTGATCGTAAGGCCGCTGACCGCACGCGTGATCTGGTTCCTGTAGTCTTCCTCCAGCAGGAGACGAAGTGTCTCGTAATCGCGCCCGGTATTCGAGAAGCCGGGCATGTAGCTTCTCGGCCCCCGGATGGCGGTCATCATGATGGAGGTAACCGAGTTCCCCATCTGCGCCTGCTGCAGGTCGGTGCGCGTCAACGTGTTGTTGAACTGGATGAGCACGTCCTCATGCGGCCGGAACGTTGTGTTCGCACGAACGTTCAGCTTCTGCTCGCCATCCGTTTCCACCGCGCCGACGTTGTCGTTCCAAGCGGCGGACGCGAAGTATCCTATGTCGCCGGTGCCGCCCCGGACCTGCATGGAATAGCGCTGGCGGTGGCCGTTCTGGAATACGGGATGGAGGAACATGTGGGGCACCTCATCCGTCCCGAACGGACGGAAGTAGGCGACGCCCTGCTGTACCTCGGCCGTCCACTGCGGGGCACCCTGGCCGCCCTGCTTGGTGAAGATCTGGATCACGCCTGCCGCCGCTTCCGTGCCGTAGAGGGTCGTGGCCGCGGGCCCCTTGATGACCTCGATGCGCTCGATGTCGTCGGGGTTGATGTCGGACAGGGGGCTGTACGGGTCCTCGGCGCCGTTCTGGCTGGAGGTGGGCTCGCTCTTGGCGCGCATCCCGTCGATGTAGATGATGGGCTGGTTGCTGAGCGCGGTGCTCACGTTGCCGCGCAGGCGGATGTCCACCCCGGAGCCGGAGTTGCCCGAGCTGAACTGGATGCGCGCACCCGCGACACGGGCCTGGAGCAGGGCTCCGACATCGTTCACGGGCTCGGCGACCTCGGCGATGTTGATCTGCTCAATCGCATTGCCGACCTCGCGGCGGCGGGCCTGGCCCGCGGTGCCGGTGACGACGATCTCGTCGAAGTCGATGACTTCCTCGTTCAGCCCGAAGTCGGCCGTCGTCGCCTGATCGTCGGCCACGGTGACTTCCTGTGACGCGGCGGTGTAGCCGATGAGTTCGACACGCAGCGTGTGGGTGCCTGCCGGGACGTTGATGATGAGATACCGTCCCGAGGCGTTGGTGAGGCCGCCGAGGCCGGTGCCCTCGATGAACACCTGGGCCGCGGACAGCGGACGACCGGAGCCGGCGTCGGTCACCAGTCCGGTCAGCGAACCCACAATGGGTGTCGCATCCGTCACGCGGATTCCCAGGGCGTCGCCAAGAGACCTGGCGGCCCTGTCCACCGCCTGGGCGCCGACATCGCTGTTCGCGGGCACCTGAGCCTCCGCGAACGACCACGACGTGGCCCCGAGCAGCAGAGTAAGGGTTAGTAGCCGGATGACTCTCATAACACTCTCCTTCCTCTGGGGTGGCGTTCCTGCCACCGGTTTACAATCCCCTCCGCCCCCTCCGGGACCGGCCAGCACGTGAGCCCGTGCCCTTAAAGCACAGACAGCCCTGCCCGGCGTCCGGGTGCAACCCGATCAGAATGAACCCCTGTTGCGTGACGCGCAAGGGGTAGCGGTTTTGGTTGGAGTTCACCCTCCGTCAAGGCACCGAGATCGAGAAAAGACGCAGGCCAATCATGTTTTCCGGGTTGTCGTCCGGGCTGTCGGTACTACCTCCCGGGACCACGCCTCCCTGGATCATGAGGGCAGCTACGCCCAGGCTCGCGCCGAGGGTGAGGATGGTGTTCCTGCGGTCGAACCGGCGGATCGCCGCCTCCTGGATCGCGCTGGTCGCCACCTGGGTGCTCAACATCGAAGCGCCGGCGCCGCGCAACCGGATGGTGACGTTTTCGGCGGATACGCCTGCCACCCGGCCGCTGATGCGGTTGCCCGACAGGTTCATCATCTGGACCGGAAATCCCTCGATGGCGGCCTGGTTCATCACTCGTCCAAAGGCTTCCTGGTCGAGGACAAAGCGCGCCTGCTGGTCGGGGGCAATCGTCTCCAGCGGCACCGTCGAGTAGGAAAAGCACCCTCCGACGGCGAGGAGAAGCACCGGCATGGCCGCGAGATTGCGGCACCGGCGCATGACACACGTGGTTGCAGTCATTCGTTTCCTTCCTCCCGCCGTTCGCGGGAGAACCCCTGGGCGCGGGGCTCCCGGGTCAGCAGGCTACGCAGTTGTTGTTGTTGTGGGATCCGAGCGATTCGAGCAGTTCGACCGTCTCGGGGAAAGGCAGGATGCGCTGCACCGGGCCGTTGGCCATGTCGGCGGTGGTCTGGCCGCTGCGGCTCACGGCGGTGACGTCGGCGCCCTGGCTGACCAGGTAGAGGATCAGCTCGTTGTCTCCCCTGGCGGCGGCGTGATGCACGGCGGTGTAGCCGTTGCGGTCGCGGGCGTTCACGTCGGCGCCCAGTTCCTCGACCAGATAGCGTACTGCGGGAATCCACGCCTCGGGTACGTGGCGGTGGACGTTGGCGGCAAAGCCCTCGCCGTAGGTGATGCCCGAGGCCGCGTGGATGGGCCAGGAACCTGGTCCGCCGATGGGGACGGGGGGCAGCCCGGACATGTCGGCACGGCCGCCGCGACGGAAGCGACGCGGGGCGTTTACCGTGGGGATGTGGGGGTCGGCTCCGTGCGCGACCAGCAGCTTCATCGCGGTGACGTCCAGCGCGAACGCCGCGCGCCAGAAGGGCGTTGCGCCCATGCGGTCGACGCTCAGGAAGCTGCGTCCGAACTCCGTGTACCACAGGGTTTTGTGGAGGCGTACGTTGGGGTCCGCGCCAGCCTCGAGGAAGACCTCCATCAACTCCAGGTAGGTGGTCTCCTGCTGGGTGTAGTCGGTCGGCTGCGGATGCCGTGACTTGGGAATCCACTGGGTGTTGAGCACCCCGTACAGGGGGGTCGCCCCGGCGTCGCTCGCGAGGGTGATGTCGGCGCCACGGTCGAAGAGGACTCTGGCCAGGTCGAAGTGCCCGTTCAGGGTGGCCATGAGGAGCGGGCTGGTACGGTCTCCGGCGCTCACCCGGTTGATGTCGGCGCCCCGGTCGAGGAGTGCTTCGGCGGCGGCGCGCCGGCCGTCGCGCACGGCCATCAGGAGCGCGGTAAGCCCGCCGTAGTGTCCGACCAGGTCCGCGTGGGAGAGCGGCTGGGGCACCGTCCGGTCGCGGTCGCGCGCCAGCGACGGCGGGGGCTCGTCCGGGTTCAGGAGGGTGCTGACCGTGGGCTCGGGCTGCGTCTGGGCCGGGCGCCCGCCGCCAGTCCCGCCCTGCAGTTGCTGGAGCGCCTCCACCCGCTCGTCGCGGCGTCGCTGCGCCTCGCGGTCTTCCCCGTCACGCGCCGCGATGTCGATCACGCGGGCAGTGATGGAGGGATCCGCCCCGCCGCCGATGAGGGCGTGGATGGCTCCGGCGCGGTCGGACGCCGCCGCAAACATGAGGGGCGTCTGCCCCCAGGCGGATTCCGCCGCGTTCGGGTCGGCGCCGTGGTCGATCAGCTCCGTTATGGCGTCACCGCTGCCGGCGGCGGCGGCGAAGTGCAGCGCGGTGGCGCCCCCGGTGGTGGTGGCGGCGCGCGGGTCTGCTCCTGCCGCGAGGAACGCGCGCACGACCTCCGCGCTTCCGGCCTTGGCCGCCAGGTGCAGCGGGGTGTAGCCGCCCAGCCGGGTGACCGCGGACAGGTTCGCTCCGGCGCTTAACAGCAGTTCGGCGGTGGCGGCGCTGCCGTTCTCGGCCGCCCAGTGCAGCGCGGTCATGCCATCGCCCTGGGCACCGTTGACGTCGGCACCCTGGTTGATCAGCGAGCGCACCGCATCCAGGTCGCCGCGCATGGCGGCGTCCGCGACCGGGGAGTCCGGCGGCGGCGCGGCGGCCAGGACCACGAGGGTCAGAAGCAGCGTGGCAATCGTGCGCGGAAGCTGTGTCATCGCCTTCCTCTCCATCGGAATGCGCTCGTTCTCAGGAATTGCCATGTGCCTTCAAGAGCTGCTTTGTGCGGCCAGCACGCCCGGCATCCCCAGGGGGAAGGCGCTGGTGCTGTCGCCGAAGCTGGTCATGTCGTCGTGGCCGAGGGCGTGCAGCAGGCTCAGCATGACGTTGGCCATGGGGGTACCGTCGGGAGCCTTGAGATGAAGGTTGCCCTGGACCTTGCCGTTGGACCCGCCCAGCGTGATCAGCGGGCATCTCCGGTGGTTGTGCAGGTTCCCGTCGGCCATGGGCGAGCCGTAGACGATCATCGTCTTGTCGAGCAGGTGGGTGTCGCCCTCCATGTTCTCGCGCAGGCGGTCCATGAGGTAGGGCAGCATGCTCACGTGGTACTTGTTGATGGTGGCGAAGTCGAGCACCCCCTGCGGGTTTCCGCCGTGGTGCGACGCCGGATGGAAGGGCTTGTCGGTGCCGCTCTCGGGATAGACCCGCGAAGAAGCGTCTCGTCCCAGCTTGAAGGAGAAGACGCGCGTCATGTCGGAGGCGAAGGCCAGCGCCTGCAAGTCGAACATCGTCTCGACGTGCTCGGTGAAGGAGTCCGGGACCCCGGCGGGGGCTTCGGGGAGCTCCCTCTGCTCTCCGCTGGTGTTGTGCGCCTCGATGCGCTCGATGCGGCGTTCGATTTCGCGCACGTTCTCCAGGTACTGGTCGATGCGCTGCCGGTCCGAGGGCCGGAGTTCCTGCTTCAGCCTGGCCACGTCGCGGGCGATCCAGTCGAGGATGCTGCGGCTGGTGCGGCGCCGGGCGGCGCGCTCCTCCGCGGTTCCGCCTGCACCGAAGAGCTGGTCGAACGCGATGCGGGGATCGCGGATCATCGGCAGCGGCTCGGTGGGGGAGGCCCAACTGATGGTGTCGGTGTATACGCAGGCGTAGCCGTACGCACACCCGCCGGCCTGATCGACGTTCTCGATGCAGAGCTGCATGGACGGGATCGGCGTGTCCTGCCCGAAGCGCTGGGCGTGCAGTTGGTCGAGCGAGGTGCCGACGTAAACGTCGGACGCCTCGGTCTGCTTGGGGTGGGCCTGCGTGAGGAAGACGGCGCTCGACCGGAAGTGGTCGCCGCCGATCTCCTTGGGCTGGTACGCCTCGGCGTTCGCGACGTCGGTGTTGCTGAAGATCGTCAGGTAGTCGCGATAGCGCTCCAGCGGGGCGAGCGAACTGGGGCCCAGGTCGAAGTCGCTACCGGTGGCGGCGGGCGACCAGAGGTTCTGGGTGGCGCCCCACTCGTTGGCGCCGGCCGATCCGTGAACGATCTCGATGGCGATGAGCCGGGTGGGATCTTCGTTGCGTGCCGCCCGCGACCAGGTGCGGCCCGCCGGGATCATGGCGTCGAGCATGGGAAGCGCGACGGTGGCGCCCACGCCCCGCAGGAAGGTGCGCCGGGGGATGTGCTTTCCGGTGATGAAGTGCATCGATGTCTCCACTGGAATGGCGTTTCAGTTTCCTTGGCTCTCCGCGACTGCGGGCTCGGGCCCGCTCATCTGGAAGGCATCGCTTTCGATGACGCCCCGGATGAACGCCGAGATGCGGTAATCGTGTTGCTCGGCTTCGCGTACGATGGCCCGAATGCGCGGCTGATCGTAGTACTCCACCCGCCGTCCCAGCGCGTAGGCCATGAGGTTGGCGGTGAAGGTGCGGATCAGGGGTTCCGGGCGCTTGAGCAATGCCTGCCGCAGCTCGGCCGGAGTCGAGACCGGCGTCGTGTCGTAGAACGTGCCCCGGGTGTCGAGGGGCATGCCGTTCTCGCGGATGCGCCACTTGCCGGAGACCCCGAAGTTGTCGAGAGCGAGTCCGATGGGGTCCATGAACTGGTGGCAGGCGTTGCACACCGGGTTGGCGGCATGCATCGCCATGCGCTCGCGGGTGGTCAGCATTCGCCCATCCGCCGATTCCTCGGTTTCCTCAAGGTCGGGCACGCCCGGCGGCGGAGGTGGCGGCGGGGTGCCGAGAAGCACTTCCATGACCCATTTGCCCCGCAGCACCGGCGAGGTGCGCCCGGCGTGCGAGGTGAGCGTCAGAATGCTGCCGTGGCCGAACAGCCCGCGCCGGTTTTCGTCCGGGTACTCGACCCGGCGGAAATGATCGCCTGCCACATCCGGGATGCCGTAGTGCCGCGCCAGCCGCTCGTCCACAAAGGTGTAGTCCGCGTTGTACAGATCGAAGACGCTCAGGTCCTCCCGAACCAGGTTGTAGAAGAACAGTTCGGTCTCGCGGTACATCGACTCGCGCAGCTGCTGGTAGAAATCGGGCTGCAGGCGAACGTTGGGATTGATTTTCTCCAGGTCCTGAAGGCGCAGCCACTGGGCGGCGAAGCGCGTTCCCAGCGCCTCGGCGCGCGGGTCGGCCAGCATGCGCGTCACCTGGGCGTCGAGCACCCCCGGATCCGACAGCCGGCCTTCCACGGCCTCCTCCATCAGCGCCTCGTCCGGCGCGGTGCCCCACAGGAAGAACGACAGGCGCGCGGCGAGGTCGATGTCGCGGATCCGGTAGCCTCCGTCGGCGCGCGTGCTCGAAGGCGGTTCTTCGAAGCGGAAGACGAAATGCGGGCTCGCGAGGATGGCTTCAAGCGCGGTACCGATGCCCGCCTCGAAACCGCCCTCCTCGGCGCCGGTTCGGAAGAACGCCATCAGTGCGGCCATGTCTTCGTCAGCCAGCGGCCGGCGGAACGCCTTCTGGCCCAGCCGGGAGATGATCTCGGTCGCGCAGGCGGTCTCCTCCGACGGCTCCGTGGGCCGGCAGGTGAAAATGGCCCGGCGGCTGGCGGTCTCCGACACACCCGTGGGGTTGAAGGGGCCGCCGATTACCAGGTCGCGCAGATGCGGCAGGGCCAGCAGGCCGTACGTACCGGCGATGGCCGTGCTCGCGAGTGACCAGTCGTGCGGGGAGATCAGGTCCTGGACGGGGCCTTCCGCGTACTTCAGGAAGGCGGCGGTCACACGGTGGCTGCCGGAGCGCACGAACACCGGGTCGGTGCGCATCTCGACGCCGTTGGGGTCGGAGACGTGCATCCAGCGGTCGAGTTCGAGGACCGCCACCCGCTCGCCGTCGACGGAGATCTCGAGTTGCTCGGGAGATTCATCCGTGTTCAGCGCGTTGCGCCCGTTGCCGACCAGGGTTCCGGTGGTTTCGTGGTGGAACGAGACCCGGAAGACGTATTCACCGTCCGCCGGGAAGTTGTGTTCGACGCTGATGCCGCCGCGGGTGCCGTAGGGGGCGCCTTCCACTCGTTCGGTCTGCGAGGCCCAGCGGGAGACCTGGTACTGGGTCTCGCTCGCGGTGGCGGCCGCATCGCCCAGGGCAAGCCGCGCGATGCCGCTGGCCCCGTTCAGGTAGGCCTCCAGCAGGGTGGGCGAGAGCATCTGGGCGTCGGCGATGTTATCGAAGTTCGCGCTCTTGGTGTCGAGCGGGAGGTATTCGCCCGCGTCGATGTCGAGATCGAGGAGGTCCTTGACCGAGCGCTCGTATTCCGCGCGGTTCAGGCGCTGGAAGGAACGGGCGCCGGGATTGGGGTTGGCCGCGATCGCGGCGTCCATGCGATCCTCGAGCGTGCTGACCAGGAGCTCGAGGGTATCGCCGACGGGGCGGGGCATCCCCGGCGGGGGCATCATCCCGGCGCGCAGCTTGAGGATCATCTTCTCCACGGTCTCTGCGCGCGCGGCCAGGTCGTCGATGTCGAAGCCGGCGAGCGTCAGGTTGCCCGTCAGAAGCGCGTCGTTGTGGCAGACCTGACAGTAGCGCTGAACGACTGCGGTGAGTGTGGCGTCGGGCAGATCGGCGGCACCGGACGCGATGCCGGCCGCAGCCGGAAGGAGGGCGCGACCGGCAGCGCCCGACGCATCGTCCGCCAACATCCGGGCGACCCCGTACTCCGCGTCGCCGGGCTGGAACGTCGAGGTGGCGTTCCCGAAAACGACGGTGCCGGCAGCCGCCAACCCGATGCCCGCCACGATCGCCATCGATGCAATTGCTTTCATGCGCTCGTCCCCGCTTCTCTGACCGACCCCCGCCCGTGGCGAGTGCGGCTATGCTCGAAGTCTTCCGCCGGCAGGCCCGTATCTGCGGGACACACGCCAACCCGGGCGGAGACAACCCCGCAGCCTTGATTCTACAGCGAAACCCCGGGCTTCGCCATTAGCGCGTTTCCATTTCCTCCTCCAGGGCCATCCACTCCTCCGTGAGGCGCTCGGCCTGCGTGGCGAGCCGTTCGCGCTCGGCCTGAAGTTCCCGGATTCCCGCCGGATCGGAGTCCTGGTAGAAGGCCGTGTCGGCAAAGGTTGCATCGATTTCGGCAAGCCGGGATTCGGTGGCTTCGAGGCGGGCGAGCGCGCGGTCGCGCCGTGCTTCGGCAGCGGGGTCGGGCGCGCGGGGTTTGCTCGAGGGCTGCCTCCAGGGAGGCGGCGTGGCTGCTTCCCGGTCTTTTCGCTTCTCCCGCCGCGCCTTGAGCACCACCGTGTCGACATCCAGGTGATCGTCCCCGCTGGCGTGGACGTACGCGTCGTAGGTGCCGGGGTAGTCCCGCACGCCGCCCGGCGTGATCTCGAGGATGCGGGTCGCGAGCCGGCTGACGAACCAGCGGTCGTGGGAGACGAAGATGAGCGTGCCGGCGAATCCCTTCAGGGCTTCCACCAGTGCCTCGATGGACTCCAGGTCGAGGTGGTTGGTGGGCTCGTCGAGGACCAGCACGTTGGGCTGCTGGATGGCGAGGCGGCAGAACACCAGGCGGGCGGCTTCTCCTCCCGACAGCGCCGAGAGCGGCTTGGCTGCGTCGTCTCCGCTGAAGAGCACGAGGCCCAGCTGCGCGCGGACGTAGCCGACGTCTCGGCCCGCGCAGGCGTCCCATATCCAGTCCTGGGCCGCGCGTCCGGGTTCGTCCAGTTGTTCCTCGTGGTCCTGGGCGAAGTACCCGACGTGGGTCTCGTAGCCCCAGCGCACGGATCCGGCGTCGGCGGGCATTTCGCCGAGCGCGATCTTGAGCAGGGTGGATTTGCCGATGCCGTTGGGGCCGAGGATGGCCAGGCGATCGCCGCGGCGGACGCTGAAGTCGACCCCGTGGAGAACCTGGTTGTCGCCGAAGGACTTGCGCAGTCCTCTGGCTTCGAAGACCTCGCGTCCGCTGGCCCGGACCGGCTCGAACCGGAACGCAGGATAGCGGCGGGAGCTGCCGGGGAGCGTCTCGAGCGACGCGGCCTTCTTCTCGATGAGCCTAAGCTTGCTCTGCGCCTGGCGGGCCTTGCTGGCCTTCGCGCGGAAGCGGTCCACGAACTTCTGGTGGTGTGCGATCTCCCGGTCGCGGCGCACAATCTCCTTCTCACGCCGTTCGTGTTCGGCCCGCTTGCTCTTCCGGAAAGCGCTGTAGTTGCCGGGATACGCGAGGACGGTCTCGTAGTCGACGTCCAGGATGTGGGTGACGACGTTGTCGAGGAAGCGATGATCGTGGGAGATGACCACCAGCGGACCCTTGAAGTCGCGCATGAACTTCTCCAGCCAGCGGATGGAGAGGATGTCGAGGTGGTTGGTGGGCTCGTCGAGCAGGAGCGCGTCGGGGGCGCCGGCCAGGACCTGGGCGAGGAGCACACGCAGCCTGAATCCCCCGGAGAGCGTGGAGAGCGGATCACGGTGGCACGGGGCGGGAAGGCCCAGCCCCTCGAGGATGGCGGCGGCTCTGGCCTCCGCGGTGTAGCCGTCGTGGCGCTCGACGACCTCCTCGAGGCGTGAGAAGCGGTCCGCGTCGAATTCCCCGCCCGCCTGCACGTGCGCGAGCAGCGCCTCGCGGGCCGCCAGCGCCTCCCAGAGCACCGGGTTCCCGCGCATGGCGACGCGGAGGATCTCTTCTTCCTCGTAGGCGAACTGGTCCTGGCGCAGCACCCCGAGGCGGAGTCCGCGCGGGATGGAGACCGAGCCCCCGGATGGTTCCACATCGCCGCTCAGGATATTGAGGAGGGTGGTCTTCCCCGATCCGTTGGCGCCCACGAGCCCGTAGCGTTCGCCGGGCTGGAGGCGCAGGGAGACGTTTCTGAAGAGCGTTCGATCGCCGAAGGACTTGGCGAGGCCGGTGGTGGAGATCACGGCCGGGACGGATGCGTCCTGGGCAAGGTGAGCTGCTACGCCGGCCGCAGGTCTGCGAGCGCTTCGATGAGGCGGTCGATCTCCGCGGTGGTGTTGTAGACGTGCGTGGACACGCGGATGGCCTCGTGGCCGTCGCGACGGTGCTCGTCGATGTGGATGGAGGCGCGCTCGGCGACGACCGGTACCGACGCGACGGCGTCGACGCCCTCCATCTCGAAGATGGTCGATGCGGGCCCGCTGGTCTCGGGGTTTGCACCGCTGACGAGGCGAACCCCCGGCAGGTCGGCGAGGCGCTCCTTCAGGTAATCGGACAGGAAGCGCGTTCGGGCCTCGACGCGATCGATGCCCACCTGTTCCATGAACGCCAGGGCGGCGGCCAGGGCGGCGCGAACGGGCACATCGTTGGTGCCGGGAGGCTCGAACGCGGGGTTGTCGGGCGTGGCGTCGTAGGCGAAGGCGGAGCGGATATGCTCTCGCGCGCCCGCGCGCACGTACAGGAAACCGGTGCCCATGGGGCCCAGGAACCACTTGTGCAGGCTGGCCGAGTAGGTGTCGCACCCCAGGTCGTGGAGGTCGATCGGAAACATGCCTACCGCTTGCGCGCCGTCCACGTGGGTGAGGATGCCCCGGTCGCGCGCGAGGGCCGCCAGCCTGGGGACCGGATAGAGGTGGCCGCCGCGGGTGACGTGGCAAAAGGCGATCACCCGGGTGCGGGGCGTGAGCGCGGCTTCGAAGGCCTCGACCACGTCGTCCGCGCCGGAAAGCGGGCTGGGTATGAACACCTCCCGGGTCACGATGCCGTCGCGGGCCGCGCGCAGCTGCCAGGGGCGGCGGCCGGCCGGGTGCTCCTGGGTGGTGAAGAGGACTTCGTCGCCCGGGCGCAGGTCGAAGCCGGCGGCGCTGAGGTGAAGCGCCTCGGTGGCGTTGCGGGTCAGGGAAAGCTCGCCCTCGTCGGCTCCCAGGAAGGCCGCGAGCCCGGGACGGACCCGGCCGGCGACGAGGTCGCGCAGTTCGCCCGTGGCCCTCCGGGGTTCGCGCGAGACCGCCTGGTAGCCGTCGGCGACCGCTCGCGCGACGCTCCCGGGAGGCATGCCCAGGCCAGCGTTGTTCATGTAGGCGGTGCCTGCTTCAAGGTCGAAGGCGGCCCGTACATGAGCCCATGCGGGGTCGTCGACCCCGGCCGGTCGGGCGAGGGGGGTGTCCTCGGGTGGGGGGAGAAGGGGGCCGTCATCGGTCTGCGGCGTACTCTGCCCACAAGCCGCCAGCCAGGCGCCGGCCGCTCCGGCCGCGCCCGCCCCCACGAACGCGCGTCGCGACAACCCGGCCATGGTCTCCTCCCGCATGTGGTGCATCCCGGTCGCTCTCGCCGGCCACCGCCCGCAAGGCGCGGTGGGGCGATGTGGTGGAAGGGATGCTAACGCGAAACGGGCGGCCGCGCGCGTCCGGGCGCAGTCAGGTGGTGGAACGCACCGCGGTGAACTCCCGATCTCCGCCGCGCGCGCCCGAGACGGTGCCCGTCATCCGGTCACCTTCGATGGTGGCGCTGTAGCTCTGGGTGATCTCGCGATTGCGGAAGCTGCGCGTCACCTGGAAGCTGATCCGGCCATCTTCGAAGGCAACGTCCTGAAGCTGGATGGTGCCGTTGGGGGCCATCGCCGAGCCGGTCAACTCGTCGTCTTCAGCCACGAAGGTCAGCGTCTGGGTCATGCTGCCGCGCGGTGTCTCGAGGGTCATCTCCCAGGCGCCCAGGACGGCTGAGAAGTCGGAGGAAGTCTGGGCCGCCGCCCGGCTGGCGGGAACGGAGGCGAGCGTGAGAGCGAGGGCGAGGGCAATGAGTCGGGACATGCTGGGATCAGCTCCTGTGGGCGTGGTGTCGCAGGGCCGGGCGCGTGGGGCCAGCCGGCGGGTTCGGGACGGAGTCGCACACTCTCTTGGACAGTCGTTGCCAATGAAGTGTTGTCTGTCTGAGTGCACGCTTCGATGGCCAACGTTACTTCCGGCAACCACGCTATTACCTTGGGAGGCGCGCTGTCTCCCGTTTCGTCCCGCAGCCCTCCTCAGGTGTTTGCCCATGAAGCAAGGGAACCTGGTCCGACCCTTCCGATGCCGGAGCCTGCGTCGCCGACTCCGGGTGTTCCTCGGGCTCGCGCTTCCGCTCGTGACCGGCTGCTACAGCTATACGCAGGCGGGGGTGGAGAGCGTGGCGCCGGGGGAAGCGGTGCGGCTGCGCGTGTTCGAGCAGGCCGTCGACCGGCTTCCCGCGCAACTGGAAAGGAGAACGCAGGTTGAAGGCACCGTGGTCGACCTGGAAGGTGGACGGCTGAACCTGCTGCCGGAACTGGGATCGGCGGCGACGGATCCGGTTTCCTTCGCGATATCCGACATCGAGGCCATCTCCCGCAGGGAGTTGAACCAGACCCGCACCTGGGCTGCAGTGGGCGTCGGCGCCGCGCTCGGCCTGGGGTTGCTCCTGTCGATCGAGGGAGACCCGGCGGGAACCACCGGGGGTCCGATCACGGAATTCATGACGGGGTGGTCGCTCCGTCTGGGTGGGTAGGGCCGGACGGAATCTCCCTCTCAGCGTTCCGCGATCGCCTCCTCCACCGGGTCGCCCCGATGCGCCCGGACGATCTCCAGGATCTCCTCGTCGGTGAGGACGCGATTGGACGATTTCGCGCGGGTCAGAATCGCCGAGCGCAGTTCGTCGTCGGCGGGAATGCGGCGCGAGGCAAGCCAGTAACTGACGTTGGACAGCCCGCTCATGTGGCCGATCTCGATCTCCTGCCCGCGGCCGAACCAGTTGGCGGGCACGCCCGAATACACCCGGTCGGCCAGCTTCCGGTCACCTCGCTTGAGCGCCTTGATGATCGCCGCGGCGTGCACGCCGGTGCCGGTGCGGAAGGCGTCGCGCCCGGCCATGGGGTAGCTGGGGTGGATGTCCACTCGGCAATAGCGTGACACCGCATGGCAGTAGCGGCCGAGCTTCGAAAGGTCGTGGTCCCATTCGCCCAGCAGCTTGAGGTTGAGGAGCATCTGGTCGATGGATGCGTTCCCGACCCGCTCGCCCACGCCCAATCCCGTGCCGTGGGCCCGGGTGGCGCCGTACTCGATGGCCAGGATGGCGTTGGTGACGCCCAGCCCGCGGTCATTGTGACCGTGCCAGTCGAGCTCGACCGGCTCGCCCATACCGCGGATCAGCGAGTGGGTCCAGTCGAACAGGTTCTTCATGCCGTCCGGGGTGACATGTCCCACGGTGTCACAAAGGCAGAGGCGGCGCACCCCCATGCGCACCGCCTGCCGGAAGAGCGGATCCAGCACGTCCGGCCGCGAGCGCGTAGTGTCCTCGGTCACGATGCAGACCTCGAGACCTTCGCGCATGGCGAAGGTCACGGTCTCTTCGATGCGGCGCAGAAGCGTGTCCACGGTCCAGGACTCGACGTAGAGTCGGATGGGACTCGAGCCGATGAAGGCGTAGACCTCGATGGGCATGCCCGTCTTCTGGGCGATGTCGGCAATCGGCTCCACGTCGCGCACCATGGTGCGCGCGGCGCACATGGGCCGGAGCTTCATGCGGCTGTCGCGGATTTCCTCGACAAGGGCCCGGACGTCGTCCTGCGCGCGTTTGCCCGCCCCGGGGAGCCCGACATCCGCCATCCGGATGCCGAGATCCTCCATGAGGTGGATGAGCTCGATCTTCTGCTCAATGGTGGGGTCGGTGACCGAGGGGGACTGAAGACCGTCCCTCAGGGTCTCGTCGACCAGGTCGAAGCGACCGGGTGCGAGGGGGGCCCGCTTGTGCAACTGGTTCCAGTCGAAGATGACGTCCTGAGCGGCATCGACCGCACCTGTCTGCACCAAAGACCTCCCGGCGGGCTCCCCCGCGCCCCGGCTTTCTAGCTCACGCGGTTGAGCGGGTTCGAGTTGGTGTCGACCTCGGTCACGCCCACCGGGAAGCAGCGGCTGCGGCTCGACATGTCCTCCATGGGCGTCGATCCGGGGCGTCCCTCGTTGTCCCAGCGGCGCAGGTCGGCGAAGCGGCGGTTGTCGAACCACAGCTCCACGCGTCGTTCCTGCTTGAGCGCGGTCCACGCCTCGTTCACGTTGGCGGCGGTCGCGGGAGCCAGGGCCTCGCCCGTATGGTCGCTCACGACGCTGGTGCGCAACTGGTTTATGAGATCCATCGCCGCCTGGAAGTTGCCGGGGCTGTTGACCAGGATCTCCTCCGCCTGAATCAGGAGCATCTCCCGTCCCGACGCAAGAGTGTGCGGCGATGTCTTGCTCGTGAACTTCTGCTGAACGTAGAAGGGCAGGTTGTACACCATGGTGACGGCGTCCGGGATCTCGTTCCACGCCATGCGCGGATCCCCGGTCTCCGTATAATAACCCTCGGCGAAGGTGCCCCAGATCGTGTATTCCCGCCACGGGTCCGACGCTCCGCGGAAGTAGACCTCGTTGGGGTCCGGGAAATCGTCCAGATCGTAGTGGTGGAGCTGGTACACGAAGTCCATGGGGATGCCCGACGCGTCGCCACGGGCGCCGCTCCAGTCTCCGAGCCACATGCGCACGTCCGCGCGCCCGGCCTGGGCGGCGAGGGCGATGTCGGAGGCTCCGGAGGCGTTGCCGACGCTGATCGCCTCGGTGAAGTACTCCTCCGCGCGGGTCAGGAAGTCGGTGGATGGCAGTTCCGGCCCTCCGTCGAACACCGCGACGCACATGTTGTGGCCGAGCGTGCGGTTCGCATAGCCGGACAGAACCAGAAGCCTTCCGGCGATCTCGTTGGAGCTGAACTCGCCCTCCAGGGCTTCGCGCAGCCGGCGCACGCCGTCCTCCGCCATCCAGCGCGCCTGCTGTGCCCGATCCCAGTGATCGTCCACGTTCTCGGAGGTGAGCTTTCCGTTGTAGAACTCCGAGTCGACGAGCCCTCCCGGCGTTCCCTCGAAACTCGTCAGGCCCGAGTCGTAGGCCAGCCGCGTGTAGGCCAGCGCGGCGGCGCGCCTGACTCCCTGGAGGACGGACGGGAATGCCTGCGTGTCGTTCAGGAACTCGTCCTGCACGGGGCCCGGATTGGTAACTTCGAGATCGCAGCCGGTCAGGGCGAGAACCGCCACGGCGGCGACCTGAACCACGCGACGCGAAACGCGCGCAAGTCGGATCTTATGCATGTCTGACGCCTCTCTCTTGATCGCGTTCATGATCTTCCCTCCGTTCGCGGGCCGCATCAGAAGGTCATCCTGAGGGAGGCGATGAAGCTCGCCGGCGGCGGCGGATGCTCCCAGATCGAGCGCGTGATCCCGGAACTCATCCCCTCGTTGCCGGCCATCTCCGGGTCCATGGCGAGGAAATCCGCGTTCTTCCACGTCCAGAAGTTCTGCACTGACAGCGTAAGGGTGGCGGTGCTCGCTCCGGGGACGCTGAAGGGCAGGGGCGTCAGCACGGTGAGGTCGCGCACGCGGAAGAAGTCGTTGGGATAGACGAGGCGCGCGCTGAATTCACCGCTGCAGGTGAAGATGTCGAAGGCCGTCAGCTGGCCGCGCTGGCCGGCCTGGAGGGCGGGCACGGCATCGTCGCAGAGCGGGCTGACCTGACCGCGTTGCGCCGAGGTCGTGCTCTGGCGGTCGTAGATGTAGTGTCCGCCCATGTACTCGCCGCGCGCCGACACGACGATGCCTCCGCCCAACGTCACGGAAGTGCTGGGCGTGACCGTAAGCGTCGGCTGGTTCGGGCCCCAGATGTGGTTGCGTTCAACCACAGGCTCGGCGATGTCGTCGGGATTCATGAGCCGGTCGAAGCGGACCGCCGGAACCGGTTGGCCCTCCTCCAGCCATCCCCCGCCACTGACGCCGAATCCGGCGTTGCCCCCGAGATCCACGGCCTCGCTCTTGTTGGTGTAGACGGTGAGCCCCATGTCCCAGCTGAGCGAGCGGCTCTGCACCACGGTGCCGTCGAGGCTGAGCTCGAGGCCCTTGTTGGACAGCACGCCCACGTTGCGCAGCTGCGAGCCCGTGAAGCCCAGGCTGGGTACCAGCTGCACCGGGATGAGCGCGTCGCGCGTCTCCTGGTTGTAGTAGGTGAACCCGACCCTGAGGCGGTCGTCGTAGAAGACGCCGTCGAAGCCCGCCTCCAGCTCGATGGTGCGCTCGGGCCCGAGGTTCTCGTTTCCGACGTTGAGCGGGTTGAAGGAGGTCTGACCCAGCCAGGGGATGGCCTGCCAGGTCCGGACCGCGTCGAACGCGCCCGGAGCCCTGCCGGCGTGGCCCCAGGCCACGCGCACCTTCATCTCGCCCATGTCCTGCGGCCAGAAGCCTTCGTCGGACATCACCCACGAGAAGGTGGCGCGCGGGTAGGGCTGAAGTCCGAAGTCGCTGCCGAAGGCGCTGTTGCCGTCGATGCGCAGCGCCAGGGTCAGGAAGTAGCGGTCGCTGAAGTCGAGCAGCGTCTGGCCGAAAATGCCCGCGTTTACGACGCGCGAGCGGGCCTCCCTGGCCTGATAGGACGCACCGCTCGTGACCGTGTGCTCGCCGGGTCCCGGGAGCGCGTTGGTGCTGGCCCCCAGATCCGTGTCGCGCGCCACCACCGACTGCCCGCCCCACGAGAGGCTGGTGCGGAAGCTCTCGGTGAGCCGCAGGTCGAAGCTGCCGACGTAGTCGGCCGTGAGCTGCTCGGCGGTCCAGGTGCGGTCGGAGACGGAGCCGTTGGGATCGTTGACGTAGCCGAAGGGCCGGATGTTGCGCATGTCGCTCGCGAGCCGGTCGAGGCCCAGCGTGAGCCGGTTGGTAAAGCGCGGCATCGGCGTATAGGTGGTGGTGATGCCGGCGACGACGCGGTCCACATCGGTGTTGATCTGGTACTCGAGCAGGCGGGTGATGACCGCCTCCTCCCATGTGCGCACGTAGGTGGCGTGGGCCTGGCGCTGGGGCGCCCTCTTGTAGCCGTTGTGCGAGATGCTGTAGGGGCTCGAACCGCTGGGCGAATTCTCGACGTGCTGGCGCGTGATCGAGGTGTTGACCTGGACGTCGAGGTTGTCGCGGGGCTGGAACCCGAGGTTGATGCGTCCCAGGTACTTCCGGTCGGCGTCGTTGGGGAGGATGCCTTCGTTGTTGTCGAGGCTCCCCGAGACGTAGTAGGAGACGATCTCGCTGCCTCCCCGGACCGACATGGTGTAGCGCTGCTGGTGTCCGTTGCGCAGCCAGGGATCGAGGCGCATGTAGGGGGCGTTGGGCGGGCCGAATTCCTGCACCCAGTTGACACCCTGGTCGATCTGGGCCGACCACTGCGCCTCCCCGCCGGACCCGCGCTTGGTGAAGATCTGGATGACCCCGCCCGCCGCCTCCGTTCCGTACAAGGCGGTCGCGGCCGGCCCCTTCACGATCTCGATGCGCTCGATGTCGCTCGGGTTGATGTCGTTCAGCGGGCCCATGACGTCCTTGGGCCCGAAGGCGACGTGCTGGCCGACCGCGTGGTTCAGCGCCAGGCCATCGCTGCGGATGCGCACCCCGTCCACGTAGACGAGCGGCTGGTTGGACATGGCGACGCTTACGTTGCCGCGCAGACGGATCTGCGAGCCGGAGCCGGACATGCCGGAGGTGCGCACCGCGACCACGCCGGGCGCGCGCGCCGACAGCAGCTGGTCGACCGTCGGGACCGGGTCGGGGAGGGTCGCGACGTCCACCTGGGCGATGGACGAGCCCACCTCGCGGCGGCGCGCCTGGCCGGCGGTGCCGGTGACCACGATCTCGTCCAGTCCGAGCGCCTCCTCCTCCATCTGGAGGTCGGCTGTCGTCGACTCGCCTGCCTGAACCGTGATCTGCGCCGTGGCCGTGCGCATGCCGATGCGCTCTGCGGTGAGCGTGTAATTGCCCGTGGGCACGTTCAGGATCAGGAAGCGACCGTCGCCGCGGGTCAGGGTGCCCAGGCCGGTGCCGGCCAGGTAGACCTGCACCTGGACCAGGGGACGGCCGGTGGCCTGGTCGGTCACCTGGCCGATGACCTGGCCATTCTCCTGGGCCTCGAGCGTCGCGGGAGTCGCGAACCCGAAGACCACCGCGAGCGGAATTACCGCGGCAGCGGCCAGGGCCGCCCTCCTCAGCCGGGCGATGCCGGCGCGCAGATTCATGTGATCCGACCTTGGATGCACCATGTGGCCTCCTCTGCTGCGAACGAGAGATGGACTGTATGTCAGCCCGAAAGAAGAGCTTGCCTCACCACGTGGGCGGAGCAACGCCCACAATACGCCCCGGATGCGCGGGGATCAAGCGGAGCGGCTTTGCGCGGTCCCGGCTCGTAGCGCCCGAGGTCAGCCTCCGCCCGGGGGTTGGCCGTTGACCAGCGAGTTCCAGAGTTCGATGGTCGGGTTGCGCTGGATGCGGATGCCTTCGCGCTGTTGCTCCGCCATCGCGTGAACGTCGTGCACGTCACCCAGGATGAAGGTGTCGAACATCGCGCTCATGATCTCGAGCGACTGCCTGACGCTCGCGGGGCCCCAGTGGTACCAGCCGTGCGGTTCCTCCCCGTACACGACCCAGTCGTACCAGTTGCCGTGGATCTCGGCCTGGATGCCGTACTGCTCGATCTGCTGGAAGCGCGCCGCCCCGTCTCCCTGCGCGTACAGGAAGAGCAGCGGGACATCGATTTCGTCGGCGTGGTAGATGATGGAGCGCTCGTAGTAGTTGCGCGGGTTCTCCATCGGCGTGCGCCCGATCAGGAACCGGTTCCAGCCCTCCATGCCGCCGTAGGTCGACAGGGTGACCAGGTCGGTCGAGCCGTACCAGACGATGCCCGCGCGGAAGCGGCCGGGGTCCTTGGTGACCGCGGTGGTGGTGTAGAAGCCGCCGGTCGAGCCCCCGAAGGCGCCCACCCGGCCGGGGTCGACCCAGCCCTGCCCGGCGAGCAGATCCATGCCGATGAAGGCGTCGCGCAGGTCGTGGTCGCCTCCGTGGGTGTGCACCGCCTGCCGGTACGCCTTTCCCCGCCCCGTGCTGCCGCGGAAGTTGGGCGCGAAGACGAGGTAGCCGCGGCTGACGAAGTACTGGACGTACGGATGCCACTGCTTCGGATGCTGTCCGTTGGAGTTGGCGCGGAAGAAGAAGAGTCCCGGAAGGCGATCGCCGGCGCTGGCGCCCTTCGGTTTGTAGACGAGTCCGGCGACTTCAAGGCCGTCGAAGCTGGTGTACTCGATGAACTCCGGCTCGACGAACAGGGCGGGGTCGCGGACGGCGGGATGCTGGTGGTCGGTGATCTGGCGCGGCGCCCCGCCATCGACCGGGAGGATCCAGAGATCGCCGGTCCGTGAAGGTCCCGAGTGCGTGTACACGATGTGCTCGCCGTCCGGGTGCCATAGATGGCCGCCGCGCGTCTGGCCGGTGGCCCGCGAGCCTCCGTTGACCCCCGTCGCGTGGGTGAGCTGCTCCGGCTCGCCGCCCTCGGCGGGGATGCGGAAGATGTGGTAGTCGTAGTCGAGATTGCGGGTGAAGGAGATCCAGCGGCCGTCCGGGGACCAGCGCGGCTCGCTGTGCTCGATATCCTCGGTGAGCAGCATGGTGGCTTCGCCGGTGGCCACGTCCAGCACGCCCAGGTTGTTGAAGCCGTTGCGGTCGGAGACGAAGGCCAGGCGGGTTCCGTCCGGCGACCAGCGTGGCTCGGTGTCGCGCCAGTCGAAGGTGTTGGGGGTGAGGGCGCGTGCGTCACCGCCCGTCGCCGGCATGACCCAGACGTCCTGGTTGCTCTGGGCGTCGTCCCCGGGGCGGGTGTTGCGGGTGAAAGCGAACATGGAGCCATCGGCGGACAGTTGGCCGCTGCCCCCCGGTCCCACCCGCTCGATCTCGCCCGTCTCGATGTCCACCGCCGCCACGGAGTTGTCCCAGAACATGCTGGTGTTGAAGTAGACCCGGCGGCTGTCGGGCGCCCACGAGATGCCGGAGTCGTTCAGCGGGTGCTCGGTAAGGCGCCGTGGGTCTCCTCCTCCCGACGGCACCACGTAGATGTCGCGCACATCCGTTCCGCCGAAGTCGGCTTCGAAGGCGATCCAGCGCCCGTCGGGGCTGAAGCGCGGTGCCAGCTCGCGGCCCGCCATCGTGGTGATGCGGGTGGGCTCGCCTCCCGCCGTGGGCACGGTCCAGAGGTCGTAGGACCCGCCCGCGGCGGACTTGAAGACGAGGAGGCCGCCGTCGGGCGAGACGTCGAACTCCTCGATCCACACGGTCTCGGCCAGCGCCTCGATCGGAAGTCCGGGACGGAACTGAGGCGAAGTCGCCCGGGTCGGGCCCCAAATCACCAGCGCCGCGACCAGAACGGCCGCGGCGCCGGCGAAGACCCTCATTGTTCTTCTGGACAATCGCCCCCCTCGAAAGACCTCGGAGCCGTCAGCAGGACACGCAGTTGTCGTTGTTCTTCGAGCCGAGCCGCTCCAGCAGCGCCACGATCTCCGGGAAGACGGTGACCCGCTGAACAGGACCGTTCGCCATGTCGGCGGTGGTCTCGCCCTTGCGGGTGAGCACGGTTACGTCCGCCCCGCGTTCCACGAGATACTCGATGAGTTCCCGGTCCCCGCGGGCCGCCGCGTTGTGGAGCGGTGAGAACCCGTTGTAGTCGCGCGCGTTCACATTCGCGCCCAGTTCCTCGACCAGGTAGCGCACCGACGGGAGCCAGCCGTTGGGGGCGTGGCGATGGGCATTCCCGGCCAGCCCAAGGCCATAGCCCACGCCGGAGGCGGCGTGGATGGGCTGCACGCCCGGGCCCCCGATCGGCACCACGGGCAGCCCCGAGGGATCCGGCTTCGGCTCGCCGTCGTCGCGGCCGTTGCCTGTCGAGGGGCGTCCCGGCGGGCGGAAGGTCGGCGTGGTGTAGTCGGCGCCGTAGGCCACCAGCAACCGCATCGCGTCCACGTCCGTGCCGTAGGCCGCGCGCCAGAAGGGCGTGGCGCCCCAGGTGTCGACTCCGAGGACGTTGTGGTTGAAGGAGGTGTACCAGAGGTGGCGCTTCAGGCGCACGTTGGGGTCGGCGCCGGCGTCGAGCAGCGCTTTCATGAACTCAAGGTAGGTGGTGTTCTCCTGCTTGATCGCGGTGGGCTGCGGATAGAAGGACTTGGGAACCCACTGCAGATGGACCGCGGCGTAGAGGGGCGTGGCGCCCGGGTCGCTCTGCAGGTTGGGGTCGGCGCCCTGGTCGAGCAGCCACATGGCCAGATCGAAGTGGCCGTTCAGGGTCGCCATGAGCAGCGCGGAACTCAGGTCGCCGCCGGTGACCTGGTCGATGTCGGCTCCACCGTCGAGCAGCGTCTTGACGACGTCGTGGTGGCCCTCGCGCGCGGCATAGTGGAGCGCCGTGTTGCCGCCCTGCCTGCCCACCAGCTGATCGTAGGACATCGGCGCCCGGGTCTGCCCGCGGGTGGCGGCTCTCCCGGCGGATCGCTCTTCCTCTTCGTCTTCGTCTTCCTCCTCCTCGTCGTCGTCCTGCCGGGTCCCGTCGACGGGGGTGTCGGAGATGATGTCCTCGCCGAAGAGCGCGGAGAGGCGGGCGTCACGCTGCCTGATGAGCACGCGGTCTTCCCGGGCCATGGCCGGGTAGTCGATGACGTTGGTCTGGATCGACGGATCCGCGCCCGCCCCGAGCAGCGAGCGCACCATGTCGGTCCGGCCGTAGGCGGCGGCGAACATGAGCGGCGTCTGCCCGTTGGCGGATTCCTGCGCGTTCACATCGGCGCCCTTGTCCACCAGGGCCACTGCGATCTCCGGGTTGCCCGACCAGGCGGCGTAGTGGAGCGCGGTTTCGCCCGTCTCGGTGGTCGCTTCGAGGTTGGCGCCCGCATCCGCCAACAGGCGCACGATGCCGGCATAACCAGCCCGGCTGGCCACCATCAGGGGCGTGAAGCCGCCCAGCCGGGTGGCCGCTTCCAGGTTCGCGCCCGCGAACACGAGCACGTCGGCCAACTCCTGCTGGCCGTTCTCGGCCGCCCAGTGCAGCGCGGTCATGCCGTCGCCCTGGGCCGCGTTCACATCCGCCCCGGCGCGCAGCAGCTCGCGAACCTCGTCGGCGTCGCCGCGCATGGCGGCGTCGGCTACCGGCGAGTCCGGCGGCACGGCTGCCGAGATCAGCAGCGTCAGACACACCAGGTTGATCTTCCATGCGGCCTTCATCGGCCCTCCTTCATGTGCGCGCACTCTTCGTTCCGTCACCGTCGGCGCTGCCGGGACGCTCGCTCGAACCGTCGTCTGTCCCCGACTAGGAACTCGAGCTGACGTCGTCGGCGTAGGAGGCGGGAAGCCTCATCAGCATCTCGCCCGTGCTGTCGCCGAAGCTGTCGAGGTCGTCCAGCCCGAGCCTGTGGAGCAGCGTGAGCATCGCGTTGGCCAGCGGTGTGCCGTCCGGAGCCTTGACGTGGAGCCCGCCCTCGAGTCCCATGGCCTGTCCGCCCACCACGATGAAAGGCACGCGACGGTGGTTGTGCAGGTTTCCGTCGCCCATGGGCGAGCCGTACACGACCATCGTGTTGTCGAGCAGCGTGCCATCCACCTCCGCCGTGTTTTCGAGCTTCTCGAGCAGGTAGGGGAGCAGGCCGACGTGGTACTTGTTGATCTGATAGAAGCCCAGCACGCCCTCGTCGCCGGATGCGTGCGACTGCGGGTGGAAGCCCCCTTCGCAGCCGCTCTCGGGGAAGACGCGAGACGACACGTCGCGGCTCATCTTGAGCGAGAAGACGCGGGTCATGTCGGTCTGGAAGGCGAGCGCCTGCAGGTCGAACATCATCTGCACGTGCTCGGTGTAGGAGTCGGGCACGCCCACCGGAGCCTCTGGCAGCTCGCGCTCGAACCCGCTCGTGTTGCGGGCTTCGGTGCGCTCGATGCGCCGCTCCAGTTCGCGCACGTCCTCCAGGTAGTGTTCCATGCGGATCCGGTCCTCCGGAGGCAGCGAGGCGCGCAGGCGGGCCACCTCCCCGGTGACCCAGTCCAGAATGCTCGCCTGGGTGCGGCGCCGGCGTGCCCGCTCCTCGGGCGTGCCTCCGGCTCCGAAGAGCTGGTCGAAAGCCACGCGCGGATCCCGGGTCATGGGGAGCGGATCGGTGGGGGAGGCCCAACTGATGGAGTCCGTGTACGCGCAGGCGTACCCGTACGAGCAGCCGCCCGACTGGTCCACGTTCTCGATGCAGAGCTGCATGGACGGAATCGCGGTCTCCTGGCCGAAACGCTGGGCGAAGAGCTGGTCCATGGAGGTGCCGACGTAGACGTCGGATCCCTCGGTCCGCCGCGGATGCGCCTGGGTGAGGAAGGTGGCGCTGGACCGGAAGTGGTCGGCGCCGATCTCCTTCGGGGCGAAGGCCTCGGCCTGCCGCACATCGGTGTTGCTGATGATGGTCAGGCGATCCTGGAAGCCCTCCAGCGGCTGGAGCGCGCTCGGACTCAGATCGAAGCCGCGTCCCAGCTTCGCCGGAGCCCACAGGTTCTGGGTCGCGCCCCACTCGTTGCTCCCCGCGGCTCCGTGCGAGTTCTCGATGGCGATGAGGCGCGGCTTCTGCACTTCGGCGGCCACATCGCCCCAGAGCCTGCGGGCGGGAATCATGCTGTCCAGGAGGGGCAGCGCAAGCGCGACTCCCGAGCCCCGGAGAAAGGTCCGCCGCGGGATGTGGGTTCCGGTGATGAACTTCATGTCGTGCTCCTGTCGGTGACGGGATAGGCCCTGTCCTACGGTCTCGCGGTGTGGCTTCAGCGTTGTGCTTCCGTGGCCAGCTCCGCTGCCCTGCGCATGCGGAAGGCATCGCTCTCGACGATGCCGAGGATGAACTCGGAAGGACGATAGTCGTTCTCTTCGGCTCGCCGCACGATCCGTCGTACGGCGGGCATGTCGTAGTATTCCACGCGGCGTCCCAGGGCGTAGGCCATCAGGTTCACCGTGAAGTTGCGCAGCACCGGTGTCTTCAACCGCAGCATCGCCTCGTGCAGGTCCGTGGGGCTGGTGAGCGGCGTGCCGTCGTAGAGCTGACCCCGGGTGTCGAGCGCGATGCCGTTCTCTCGTATGCGCCAGCGGCCCGTGACGTCGAAGTTGTCGAGCGCCAGCCCGATCGGATCCATGAACTGATGGCAGGCGTTGCAGACCATGTTGGCGCGATGGATTTCCATCCGTTCGCGCGTGGTGAGCATGCGCGTGCCCTCCGTCCCCTCGGTCTCGTCGAGGTCGGGTATGCCCGGCGGGGGAGGAGGGGGCGGCGTACCGAGGATGACCTCCATCACCCACTTCCCGCGCAGAACCGGCGAAGTGCGGTTGGCGAGCGAACTCTGGGCGAGAACGCTGCCGTGGCCGAAGACGCCGCGGCGCCGTTCCGTCGGGTACTGAGCCTTGCGGAACTCTTCGCCGACCACCCCGGGAATCCCGTAGTGGGTGGCCAGGCGCTCGTTCACGAAGGTGTAGTCCGCGGTGATGAATTCAGTAACCGGCCGGTCTTCGCGGAACAGGTGGTCGAAGAACAGCTCGGTCTCCCGGATGAGCGCATCGCCGAGCTGCTGGTCGTAGTCCGGGAAGAGCACCATATCGGGGTTCAGCTTCTCCAGATCCGACAGGCGCAGCCACTGCGCCGCGAAACGGCTGCTGAGCGCGCTCGAGCGAGGATCGGCCAGCATGCGCAGAGTCTGTTCGCGCAGCGTGCGTCCCGAAAGCCGGTCGGCGCGCGCGAGGCTCGCAAGCTCCTGGTCCGGAGGAGAGGCCCATAGGAAGAAGGAGAGACGGGAGGCCAGATCGATGTCGCTGATGCGGTAGGTTTCGCCGGGCTCCACTCCTTCCGGCCATTCCTCGAAGCGGAAGATGAAGTGAGGGCTGGCCAGGATCGCCTCGAGGGCGTAGCGGATGCCGCCCTCGAAGCCGGACTCCTGCTCGCCCTGGTCGTAGAAGGCCATCAGCCCGGTCAGGTCTGCCTCATCCACCGGCCTGCGGTAGGCGTCGGTTGCGATCCGCTCGATGATGGCGCGGGCGCATGGCCGCACCTCTTCCGGTCCGGTGGGACGGCAGGAGAAGATGTTGCGGCGGCTCGGGGTGTCCGAGACGCCCGTCACCCTGGCCGGTCCCTTGATCACCAGGTCGCGGATGTGGGGCGGCATGGTGAGCCCGTATCCGATGCCGATCTGGGTGTCGGCGATGCTGTGCCCGTGAGCCGAGAAGAGATCGTCCACTGGTCCGCGCTCGGTCGGGATGAAGACCGCGGAGACGCGGTGCGGGCCCGCGCGCACCTGGATGGGGCCGGTCTCGAGGATCAGGCCCTTGCCGCCGGGATCGACTTCGCCCATGAAGCGGTCGACGGGAAGCAGCGCGACCTGCTCGCCATCGATTGAGATGTCCACCGCCTCGCCCGGCTCGTTACGGCCGAAGAGGTAGCCTTCCGGCGAGTAGTGGAAGGAGACGCTGAACTCGTAGGTTCCGTCAGCGGGGAAGTTGTGCACGACGGAGGTGCCGCCCCTGGAACCGTATGGTGCGCCCGGCACGCGCTCGCGCTGCGAGGCCAGCCGGGGAATGCGGTAGGTGGTTTCCTGGTTCCCCGCGAGCGGGTTGCCGACGGCGAGGCGCGAAATCTCGCTGGCCGCCTTCAGATACGCGCTCAGCAGCGTCGGAGACAGGAGCTGCACGTCCGCGATGTTGTCGAAGTTCGCGCTCTTGGTGTCGAGCGGAAGGAAGTTCGCCGCATCGATTTCGATCTCCAGAAGATCCCGGATCGACCTCTGGTACTCGGCCCGATTCAGCCTCTGGAAGGTGCGGCCGCCCGGGTTGGGGGCTTCCGCAGCGGCCCGGTCCATGTTGGCTTCGAGGGTCTCGACCAGGAGCTGGAGGGTATCGCCCCCCGGGCGCGGGATGCCCGGCGGCGGCATCATTCCGGCGCGCAGCTTCTGGATCATCTTTTCCGCGGTCTCCGGCGCGCTCGGGGCGGCGGCCACATCGAAGCCGATCAGGGACAGGTTGCCGGTCTGGAGAAAGTCGTTGTGGCAGACCTGGCAGTAGCGGACGACCACGGCGGTGAGGTCTTCGTTGGCAATGGTGGCGGCGCCGTGGCCGGCGATGGCGGCCGTCGGCTGCCCCGCGGGCGCCGCCGGTCCCCGGTCCGGTCCGGCCGCGCCCGGGCCGACGAAGCTGCTTCCGCTTGCCAGCAGAAGTCCCGAGATGAGCCCGGATGCGGCAACTCCACGCATTGACACTCCTCCCCACGATCTGGAAGACACCTAACCGTAGACGAATAGCTCGCGTGGACCCTCCGCGCAAGGTTGACGAAACGGCTATTTTGTGGCCATGCTCCCTCTCGTCTCAGCGTTGCTGGCTCCACTGGCCGGGGTGCTCATCTACGTCACGATGCACCACCGGCCGCGCACGGTCCGGCTGCTCGATACAGCGGTCATCGTCGCGCTTCCGCTCCTCGTGGCGGCCCAGGTGGTGCCGCATGCCTGGGCCGACCGCAGCCTGGTGCCCGTCGTCGTGGTGGCGCTCGGGGCCGGACTGGTCGCGATGGTCGAGCGACTGTCCCGTACGCTGGCGCGCTACACCGACGACGTGACCATCGTCTTCGCCGTGCTGGGCATCTCCGTGCACGCGCTGGTGGAGGGGAGCGCGCTCACGGCCGGCGCTTCCCCGGCCTTCGTCCTCGCGGTGGTGGTTCACCGGGTGGCGATTGGATTGCTGATCTGGTGGCTGGTGGCGCCGCGTCACGGCGCGCGGGCGGCAGGCGCCGGGGTGGCAGCGATCCTGGCCTCCACCTTGGCGGGATACGTGGTGGGCACCGGCGTGGTGGCCGGCCTGCCTTTTGTCGACAGCCATCTCCTGGAGGCCTTCGTGGCGGGCACGCTCCTGCACGTCGTCCTGCATCAGGGACGTGAGGACCACCGGCACTGAGGGGTACGAAGCGCTTGCCGCGCACGTGCCCCGCGGACCCTGAGCGCCTCGGTCGCAGACTGCGCCCAAGACCATCCCGCGGACCACTTGATGGCGACGGCGCGGAGTCAGGGATCGTCCACCTGAGCCTGATAGAGGCGGCGTCCCTCCTCGAAGGTGGCGAGAACCTCTTCCTTGTGCGCGGGGTCGTCCCAGCGGTCCATGAACTCCAGCTCGTACAGCACCTGATCGATCCAGCGCACGAAGAAGGCGGCGTCTTCCCGGGAGCGGATGGGCTCGTCTTCGGCGATGACGAAGACCGGGTTGGTGTGCGCGAACAGGTAGCTGTCCATGGCGCCGTGCTGTGGCGGCCCCAGGGCGCGCGCGGCGATCCAGCCTGAGTTTTCGACCGGGATCTCCAGCTCGGCGCTCAGCGACTTGCCGTCGCCGTCGGCTTCGACGGCATACACCACGTGCCCGTCCTGGACGATCTCCAGACGGTGCATGCGGAATAGCGACTCGGCGGTGGCGTTCACCGTAACCCTGTCGCCCGCGGCGACCTGCAGTTCCTCGCCCATTTCCCTGCCCGAGACCTCGAGCGTGAGGATGGGGCCGCTGGTCACGAAGGCGCGTCCCGCAGCCATGGCGTCGGCCCACGCGTCGTAGTCGAGCCGGTCCTCGCCGGTATGGACATACGTGCGCGTGGTGCCGACCGCGGGGTGCCGCCAGATATCCGACATCACATCCGTGCCCGCCGTCGCGGGAATGCGGGATCCGGTGTTGAGCAGGCGGTACCAGATCTCGGCCGTTCCCAGCTCGTCGCTCCAGATGCAGGCCACGTCCACGAAGTCCGCCAGGCCGAGGATGGCATCCACGGGCAACTCGCGGGCGGAGCCGGCTCCGGCGGCATCCGGGTCGCGGTGCCGGAGCCCGAAGGGATGCACGTAGCCACCGATGCCGCCCTGTTCGTGGACGCGGCGGAGCACGTGCGCGTTGTCGGGATAGAGGGCGTGGTGGGCGGTGCCGACCGAGCCGATGTAGAAGGGCGTGATCAGCTCGACCAGGTTCAGCAGCGACATGTGGGCGAAGTAGCTGGGCCGGTATTCCTCGTTGTAGTAGACGATGGTCCTGGGATCGTCGTGCGGATGCGGATGCGGGCGCCCGAGGAAGTGTTCCAGATCCTCGACCCGGCTGTTGCCCCAGTAGTTGGCGATCATGCCGTTGGCCACGTTCAGGTCCTCGGCGCGAGCCTTGTCGCCGAGATCGGCGGGAGTGATGAAGTAGTGCCCGCCGTAGTTGGGATGGATGTGGTTGTCGCCCGAGTACCAGCCCTCGGCGGCCATGTCGATCCAGCGGTCGAGCTGGACCTCGACGATGGTGTGCTCGCCCGCCCGCACCTCGACGGGACGCGAGACGGGCTCGTATTCGAAGCCGCGCCAGGCCTCGAGGCTCGCCTCGCCGGCGGGGAGGGTCACCGTGAAGCTGCCGTCGGTGTGGAAGTAATAGTCCTCGGTAACGCTGACGACGCGCGGATAGCTGCCGTGGGGGAAGTACGCCCGCCCGTCGGCGCCCGTCAGATAGATGCGCGACGGCAACAGCTCCCCACCGGAGTCGGTGACGCGCACCCGCAACTGGCCGGTCGGCTCCGACCACGCGTAGCCGTCGATGCGCACTCGCCGGGGCTGACCGCCCCCCCGCCCGACCGTGTACAGCGCGAAGCCCATCCCGCCGTCGATGGTGCGCGGCTGGTCGTCGGTGCCGCCGTTGCGGGCGAAGACGATGCGCTCGCCATCCGGTGACCATGACGGGAAGTACTCGTCCGTGCGCGTGTGCGTGAGGCGCACCGGCTGGATGCCGCGCAGCGACTTCGCACTGGGGACGGCATAGAGGTCGTTGTTGCCGGATGCGTCGGTGATGTACGCGACGATGCCCCCGTGGGAGGCGACGACCGGAGCCGCCTGGTAGTTGGTCTCGATGCGGATGAGGAGTTCGGACTCCCCGGTGTCCGCGCGCCAGCGCCAGAGCGAGCCCGAGCCCAGCGCGGCCTCGCCCCGCCGCGACACGAAGACGATGTCGCCGCTCGAACCGACCCAGTCCCCGGCCATGTCGTTCACGTCGGGATCGGCGATCACCGGCTCGGCGGCCGCGCGCGCCAGGTCGTACACCCAGAGGTCGAAGGTGCCGTCGCGCTCGGTGGTGAAGAGGATGCGCGAGCCGTCGGGCGACCAGCGCGGCCGTAGGTCGAGAAACGGATGATCGGTCAACTGCCGCGACGCGCCGGTGGCAACGTCCACCACGAAGATGTCGAAGTTGCGGTCGATGTCGGCCGCGTAGGCGACCTGCCGCCCGTCGGGTGACCAGCTGGGCTGGGAATGGTAGCCGGGGCCGCTGCTCAGCTGGCGCGCGGTCCCGCCTTCGACCGGGACGATCCAGATCCTCCCCTGGTACGCAAACGCCAGTTCTTCACCGTCGGGCGACCACGCCGGATATGTGGGGGACGCCGTCACCGGCGGGGGGAAATAGCTTTCCATGTACATCCGCCCCGCGCCGCCGGCGCCCGCGAGCGACGGGTAGCCTCCGGGGAACGGGTCCGGATACTCGTAGGCGTCCTGGGCGGCCGAGGCCGGGGCCGGCGAGGAGAGCAGCGCGGCGGCGGCCAGGCCGGGGGCGAGAAGAAAAGCGGGCGGGAGGAGCGGAACGCGGAGGAAACCGCGCAGCAATTCGATGCGGTTCATCGGTCGATCTCCATTGGGAATGGACGACAATGAATGCAGGATAGGCGTCCGGTACCCGTGTGACGAACCGGCCGTCGGGTCCCCGGGGCAGTGCAGCCGGTTCGGGGGGCGGGCAGCGCGGTGGGCGCGAAAACGAAGGAGACCGGTTGCCGTCCGCGCCTGTCCGGTGGAGTTTGCGCAGGACTTCGTACGTCAACTGAATTCCGCGAGCAAGCCGATGGATGAGAAGAATCGCCGCCTGACAACCCCGCCGCTGGCGGGAGCCACGTTCGCCGCCGCCCTTCTGGCCGCCCTGGCCGCGGCCCAGCCGGCGGCCGCCCAGAGCCACTTCGAGCCCATGGATGTCTTTGCGCTCGAGTTCGCGGCCGATCCGCGGATCTCCCCGGATGGCAGCCAGGTCGTCTACGTGCGCAACTCGATGGACATCATGCGCGACCGGCGCCGGTCGGAGCTGTGGATCGTGGACGTGGACGGGTCCGGGCACCGGCGCCTGGGCGAGGGAGGGTCGCCGCGCTGGTCGCCGGACGGCACCCGGCTCGCCTACACGGCGGGTGGACAGATCCACCTGCGCTGGATGGACACGGGCGAGACCGCCACCCTGACCCAGCTGACCGAGTCGCCGGGCGGCATCCGCTGGTCGCCCGATGGCCGCCGAATCGCCTTCAACATGCTGGTGCCCTACCCGGCGCCCAGCCTGGTGGCGCCGCCGCGCCCGCCCGAGGGGGCCGAGTGGGCGGCCCCGCCCATCATGGAGGACCGCTTCAAGAACCGGCAGGACGGGGTCGGCTACCTGGACTTCGGATACAACCACTTGTTCGTCATCCCGGCGGAGGGCGGCACCCCCGTCCAGGTGACCACGGGCGACTTCCAGCACTCAAGCGCGCCCGCCTGGACGCCCGACGGCCAGAGCCTCGTGTTCTCGTCCAACCGCAACCCGGACTGGGTGCTCGACTACCGGAACTCCGAGCTGTACATCGCGCCGGTTGCGGGCGGGGAGATCCGCGCCCTGACCGATCGTTCCGGCCCCGACCAGAGCCCGGCGGTGTCCCCGGACGGGCGGCGGGTCGCCTTCGTCGGCTACGAGGACCGCACGCGCACCTACCAGGTGCGCCGGCTGCAGGTCATGAACCTGGACGGCAGCGGCGGGCGCGTCCTGACCGCCGGCCTTGACCGCAGCGTCGCGAACCCGGTGTGGGCGTCGGACGGCAGCGGCCTCTACTTCCAGTACGACGACGAGGGCAACTCCAAGGTCGGGTTCGTGACGCTGGACGGTGAGATCGAAGTGCTGGCGGAGGACCTGGGCGGCACTTCGTACGGCCGGCCCTACGGGGGAGGCTCGTTCTCGGTCGCGGGGGACGGCAGCATCGCGCTCAACCAGACTCGCCCCGACATGCCCGGCGAGGTGGCCGTGCGCCTTCGCGGCGACGACGGACCGCGGCGCATCACCGCGCTCAACGACGACCTGCTCGCAAACCGCACCCTGGGGGCAGTGGAGGAGATCTGGTGGGAATCGTCGTTCGACGGCCGGCCGATCCAGGGCTGGATCGTCAAGCCGCCGGACTTCGACCCGGCGCGGCGCCATCCGTTGATCGTCGAGATCCACGGCGGTCCGGTCTCCAACTACGGCGACCGCTTCTCGGCCGAGATGCAGCTCCTCGCCGCCGCGGGGTACGTCGTCCTCTACCCCAATCCCAGAGGCAGCACCAGCTACGGCGAGGAGTTCGCGGACCTGCTCTACCACAACTATCCCGGCCAGGACTACGACGACATCATCTCCGGCGTCGACGCGGTGATCGAAAGGGGGTACATCGACGAGAACAACCTCTTCGTCACCGGGGGCAGCGCGGGCGGGATCATGACCGCGTGGATCGTCGGCAAGACCGATCGATTCCGCGCCGCCGTGGCGCAGAAGCCGGTCATCAACTGGATCAGCAAGACGCTCACCGCGGACAACTGGTACGGCTACTACTTCAGCCGCTATGACGGCCTGCCCTGGGAGAACCCGGATCCTTACTGGGAATTCTCTCCACTGTCCCTGGCCGGCGAAATCGACACCCCGACGCTGATCATTACAGGCGAGGAGGACCTGCGCACGCCGCTGTCGGAGTCGTACCAGCTCTTCCACGCCCTGAAGATGCGCGAGATCGACACGGCGGTGATCCGGCTGCCCGGGGCCTCCCACGACATGAGTCGGCGACCCAGCCAGCTCATGGCCAAGATCGCCAACATCGTGGCCTGGTTCGACAAGTACCGGGCGACCCCGAGAGCCAGTTGAAGACCTGCCGGCACGCTCCGCAAACCCGTTTCACTGCACACACCGGACCGACTCCATGACCAGCCTGCGCATTTCGCTTGCCCTCGTCGTCGCCGTGACCATTGCCAGGGTGGCGGGGGGGATCGTGTCCGGCAGCCTGGCGCTTCTCGCCGACGCCGGATACGGCCTGACCCTGGGCGTGGCCCTGGCACCGGCGCTGCTGGCGGCCGGATCGGACGCGCCCGCCGGCGCGGTGCGGCGCACCTTCGGCTACCAGCGCGCCGATATCGTTGCCTCCCTGGCCAACGCGCTCGTGCTATGGGCGGTCGCGGCGTGGATTCTGCTCGAAGCCTGGGGCCGGTTCGGCGAGGTCTCCGATGTCGACGGCGGACTCCTGCTGGGTGTCGCGGTGATCGGGCTGGCGGTGCATTTCATCATCATGCTCATGCTGAGGCAGCCCGCGCAGAAGCACGGGGGCGCCGCGCACGCCCGGGAGCAGACCCTCCCGAGCGTCATGGGTCCGGCGGCCGCGGTCCTGGCGGGCCTGACCATCCAGATGTTCGGATGGCAGGCCGCGGATCTCGCGGGCGCGGCCCTGATCGCCGTCCTGGCGCTCGTGAACACCTGGCGCCTGCTGGCCCACGTCGTTCACGTGCTGCGCGGGGGCACGCCGGAACACATCGACGTCGACCGCCTCTGCCGCCGGATCGAGGACCTGCCCGGGGTGACCCTGATGCACGACGTGCACGTCTGGACGCAGACCCCGGGAAGCGACGCCCTCGCCGCCCATGTCCTGGTCGACCCGGAGCGCCGGGCGGAGATGGACTCCCTGCTCGACCGCATCCGGACCATCGCCAGGGAGGAGTTCAACATCCGGCACGTGACCGTGCAGCTGGAGACCACGGCCGTCAACTGGAAGGAAGACCCCCGCGTCGCTGCGCGGCTCGGACGGCGCCGCTAGCCGTCGCGTGGCCCACTCGATCGCCCACGCGCGGCCGGCGTGAGCCCGTGCGGCGAATCCTCGTCCTGAACTGGCAGGACCGGGAAAACCCGCAGGCCGGGGGCGCCGAGGAGCACGTCCACCAGGTCTTCGGCCGTCTGGCCGGAAGGGGCTACGAGGTCGCGCTGCTTGCCTCGGGCTTCGAGGAGTGCGAGCCCCGCGTGCGGCTGGACGGCATCGAGGTTCACAGGACCGGCGGACGCTACACCTTCTCGATTGCCGCGCCCTGGTACTACCTGCGCCACCTGCGGCGAGAACGCTGGGACGTGGTGGTGGACAACCTCAACAAGGTACCCCTCTTCTCTCCGTGGTGGGCGTCGGCCCCGGTCGTGCCCCTCGTGCACCACCTGTTCGGGCTGACCGCCTTCCGTGAAGCCTCCTTCCCCCTCGCGGCGGCGACCTGGCTCTTGGAGCGGCCGCTCCCGGTGGTGTATCGCGGCCGGCCCACCATCGCGGTTTCGCGGAGCACGCGCGACGACCTGACCCGACGAGGACTGCGGGCTCCCATGGAGGTCATTCCGGTCGGCGTCGACACCGCGCACTACGCGCCGCACCCGGAGGGCCGCAGGACGCCCGCCCCTTCTCTGCTGTACCTGGGACGCCTCAAGCGCTACAAGGGCGTCGATCTGCTGGTGCGCGCGGTGGCGAAGCTCGCGCGGCAGGGGCTGCGCGTAGAATTGAAGGTGGCCGGCGCGGGCGACGCCCGCCCGGAACTGGAGCGGCTGGCAGGGGAGCTGGGCGTGGAGGATCGGGTCATCTTCCTCGGATTCGTGGACGACCGGACGAAGATCGATCTGATGCGCACTTCGTGGGTGCACGGGCTCACGTCTCCCAAGGAGGGCTGGGGGATCACCGTGCTCGAGGCCGGCGCCTGCGGCACCCCCTCGGTCGCGAGTGACGCCCCCGGGCTGCGCGAGGCGGTGCTGGACGGACAGACCGGTTTGCTCGTGCCTCACGGCGACGTCGAAGCCCTGGCAGGGGCGATCAGGAGGCTGGTCACGGACGGGGAACTTCGCGGGCAACTCGGAGCGCGCGCGCGTGCCTACGCCGAGTCGCTGTCGTGGGACGCAACCAGCATCGCGGTGGAGCGCTTTCTCATCTCGGCCTCCTCGGGCGAACCCCTGTCCTGAGGACGCGGATCAAGCCTCTCCGAACCCGAAATCCTTCGCGATGGCGTGGCATGTGGCCGCGGCCGAGAGCACCACGCCCGGCACGCCCGCACCGGGGTGGGTTCCCGCTCCGGCGAGATAGAGCCCGCCGACCTCTTCGCTCCGGTTGTGCGGCCGGAACCACGCCGTCTGGGTCAGCCGGGGCTCGATCCCGAAGGCGTTGCCGAGGGTCGCGCCGAACTGGCTCGCGAAGTCATCGGGGGTGAAGACCTCGCGTACCTCCAGGGCGCCGCTCAGCCCATCGAGCCCCCAGGCTTCGAGGGCGTCGAGAATGCGAAGCGTCATGCGTGGCGCCTCCGTCTTCCAGTCGATGCCGGAGGCCGCGTTCGGAACCGGCACCAGGACATACATGCTCTCGCATCCCGGGGGCGCCATGGAGGGGTCGGTCCGGGAGGGCGTGTGCACGTACATGCTGAAGTCCCCGGCCAACGTCTTCCTGTCGAAGATGTCGCGCACGAGGCCCTCGTACCGGGGCCCGACGATGATGGTGTGGTGGGTGAGCCGGGGATATCGCCTGCGGACGCCCAGATAGAGAAGGAAGCAGCTCATCGACTGATGAACGCGCGCGAGACGCTGGTCGGTCCAGCGGCGGCGGGGCACATGGCGGAGCAGCCGCCCGTAGGTGTGTCCGACATCGGCGTTGCTCACGACGATGTCGGCGGGGAGGAAGGGCCGGGATTCGGCGCGAGCACCCGCTCCCGCGACGCTGACGCCCGTCACCTGCCGTCCCCGCACCTCCACGCGCACCGCCGGCGTTTGCGTGTACACGACGCCGCCGATCTCGCGGAAGACGGTCTCCATCGCGGTGACCAGGCTGTACATCCCCCCGCGGGCGTACCAGACGCCGCCTTCCTTCTCCAGGTACGGGATCATGAGGAAGATGGAGGGGGCGCGGAACGGATTGCCTCCGAGGAAAAGGGGATGAAACGAGTACAGGAAACGGTGTCGCCAGTTGTGAAAATGGCGCGCCACGGAGCGGGCGACCGGCCTCCAGGCCTCCAGGCGGGCCACCCGGGGCGCGAACCGGACCATGGCGCCAAGGGTGTCGAATGGACGGGCACCCAGTCCCTCGGTGATGACGGCGTCATGGATGGGCCGCAGATCGGCGAAGAAGTCCTCGAGACGCGCCGCGTCGCCGGGGTAGTACTTTGCCATCGACGCCTTCATGCGCTCGGTGTCCGAGGTGTAGTCGAGCCAGGTGCCGTCGTGAAACCAGACCCGATAGAAGGGGTCGAGAGGGACGAGGGAGAGGTAGTCGGCGAGGCGCCGTCCGGCCGCTGCGAACACTTCCTCGAGAATCGCGGGAGCCGTGATCAGGCTCGGTCCGGTGTCGAACACGTATCCGTCCCTCCGCAGCTGGCCCGCCCGTCCGCCCAGTTGCGCGCGTTGCTCGACCAGCGTGGTGGACACGCCGGCGGCCTGGAGGCGGATGGCCGTGGCCAGACCTCCGAAGCCGCTCCCGATTACGACGGCGCGGAGCGGCCTGCCCCGGCGGGGGTCGTCCGACGACGCATGTCGGGCCGGGCCATTGGTGGGCGAGACCGAGCCGGAAGCCATCGAGTGCGCTACCACGGCGTAGCGGGGCGCCGTTCGACGCGCCGCCGCCTTGGGGCCCGCAGCCGCCCGTAGCCCCGGCGAGCGAGCACGACCTTGGCCGGCAGGGAGGTATGCGCGCGCCGGTTCAGATTGTCGTACCCGTTGGCCCGCACCCGGTCGTGGATGCCCTGGTAGACCTGCGCGGCCACGGCCACCGTGCGCTGAAAGGGAGCCGGCAGGTGGGGCATGGCTTCGTAGGCGTCCGCATAAGCGGCGTCGGCGATGCCCATGAGTTCCTCGAGCAACCCGGAGTAGGCGGCTCCCACGCCCCCTCCGTTCCGCGCCCGCGCCCGCACGTCGAGGAGCGCCTCCCGGCTCACGCCGTGGGCCGCCATGCGGTCGGCGGGGAGATAGAGCCGCCCGCGGCGGAGGTCCTCTCCGACATCGCGGATGATGTTGGTGAGCTGCATCGCGTGCCCGAGGGCGTGTGCGCGCTCGATCACCCAGCCGTCCCGCACCCCGGACGCGTAGGTCAGCCAGGCGCCCACCACGGAGGCGACCCGGTGGGTGTAGCGCCGCAGATCGTCCATGGTCCGGTAGAGGCGCGGCTCGACGTCCATGCGCACTCCCTCGATGAGTTCGGAGGCGAGAGCGAAGGGGATGCGCCGGCTTGCCATCTCCCCCATGACCGCGTCGGCGAGCGGGATCCCGGTCGCCTCCCCTTCGTAGGCCGCCCGGCAGATCGCGGCCCAGCCGTCCAGCACTCGATGCAGCTCGACGCCCGGTGCTGAAGACTCGTCGACCAGGTCGTCGGTGAACCGGCACCACGCGTAGATCTCGCGCACTCGCCTGCGGTCCTCCGGCGGGAAGAGGCGGGCGGCGAAGGAAAAGCTGCGGCTGTGCCGGGCGAAATAGCGTCCCCACGCCGGCCGGGGCCCCAGAGCCTGGGCGCGGGCCGCGATGGAGGCGACGGTCTTGAAGGAGGACGAGGTGGTGGACGCGCCTGTCGCGCGCAGATCGCCGGCGGGGGCCGGAGGCCGGGACCCGTTAGCCCCGACGGGTCCGGCCTCGACCTGTCCGATGCCATCCCGCACAGCCCGCTCGCAGCGCCGGATCCATTTGCCGATGAGGTCGATGAGGGCCGGGTCGGCCTGTGCCGCCCGGAGCCTGCCCGCCAGTTCAGACCCGCGCGCGCGCAGGTCCTCCGCGGCCTCGTGCGCCATGGAGGGGCCGGCGGCGACATGTTCCGTGCCGTTGCTCCCCGGCAGGAAGAACTCGCGCACCGCCTCTTCCGGGGTGCGGTCGAACCACCGCGGTCCGCGGTGGCCCAGCACGGAGGTCCAGACCCGGTTCCTGAAGTCCTGCAGCTTGGGCTTCCCGGTGTCGTCGGCGGGGCAGTAGTCCAGGAAGTCGTCGACCAACTGGTAGAACGCTCCCAGTTCGATTCCGAGTTCGCGGAGGTGTCGAGCCGGTCGGATGGATGCGTTCCCGACCACCCAGCTCGCCAGCCCCGCCGCCGCCCCGAAGAGCGCACCGCTCTTGGCTCGCACCACTTCCAGGTACCCGTCCAGCGGGCACCCGCGCGCCGACACCTCCCCCTGCATCCGCTCACCCTGCACGGTGGCCTCCACGGCCTCGGTGAACTCGGCCACAAACTCCTCCGACCGGGTCATGAGCGCGACCCGGTAGCTTCCGGACAGATAGAGGTCCCCCGTGAGGAGGGCGGCACCCGCGCCCCTGGCCCCCAGCAGGGAAGAGGAGTCCCGGCGCTTGATGCCGCCGTCGAGGACGTCGTCGTGGTGGAGCGAAGCCTCGTGCGCCATCTGTACCGCCAGGCAGCCGAGCCAGAAGCGGTCGGGGATACGGTCGCGCCGTTCCGGTGGCACGAACGCCAGAGCGGTGCACGGCCGGAGCAGCTTGCCACGCAGGGGCGGCACGGCAATCCCCCGTTGGGAGGCCGCCTTGCCCGCCCTGGCGAGCCCCGTCTCAACGAGGCTGCCGGCCGCTAGCGTGCCTCGCGCGCCACCCACCACTGCCCTCCCTTCACCAGAGCCAGCACGGCCAGGGTCGCCGTCACCGCTCCCCAGTATCCGCCGACCAGCGTCATCGCCAGCGACAGCGCCAGGACCGTCGCGTAGTAGGTTTCCATCAGCGGGACGGGGATGCGCCGGGCCACTTCGTCCGCCCCTACCAGGTCGAACCCGGCCATGATCGCCACTCCCGTGGCAAACCACCCCGCCAGGTTGACCAGCGGCATCCCGTAATACGGCCCCGGCGTCTCCCATACCCAGTAGCGCGTCAGCGAACTCATCGCGGGATCCAGCGTCAGATCCCAGGTCGTCAGCAGAAGCGCCCCGATGCTCCAGCGCGCGAATCGCGCATCAACCATGCCATTCGCGATGACGTAGGAAGGAAACGCAATCATGAACCAGCTGAGCGGAATCAGCAGGGGGACCAGCCCGGCCACCCGGTAGCCCAGCAACTCCGTGTATTGGTAGGCACTGAAGGGAAAACCGGTGGTGGTCCCCAGGAGTTCGGCGCCCAGCGACAGGCCCGCCGCCACCACCAGTCCCGGGATCCAGCCCCATCCGGCGCGCGCCGACAGGGAAGCGGCCAGCGCCGTGAACGCGATGATGATGTGACCGCGGGCGAAGACCTCGAACGCCACCGAAAAAAACCCGGCCGACGAAGGGAACGTCGCAAGCAGCGCGGGATGCCGGCCGAAGGTCGCATACCCGGCGACCGATGCCATGGAAAACAGCGCCAGGGCGGCGAGGCCGATCTTGTCCACCCGCGTCAGGCCGTACATGCGCGGATCAGGCGGGAACGGATTCGGTCCGCGGAAAGTGGCGGTCCATCCATCGCTGGAACGCCGACAGGGTGGCGAACCGCCCGGAGCGACCGAGCGGCCACGCGCGCACGGCCGAACCGGTTCCTTTGCTGCCGCTTCCTCCGACCGCCAGCGCGAATGGGCACCGCGGATCGGCGAGTTCGTGCGCCACCTCGATGAATCGGCGCACATCGGCGGCGCCCGAGGGTGGCGTCACCGACACGCACACAAGCGCGGCCCCCAGGTCACGCTGCGTTGCCACGATTTCCGGAATCGGAATCCCGCTCCCCAGGTACTCGACCGCCCATCCGCGCTGAACCAGGAGGAGTCGGACCAGAAGCGCGCCGAGGGCGTGATGGTCGGTCTCGATGGTGCCGACGACGGCCACCGGCGGTTGCGGAACCTGCTCCCGGTTCACGTAGCCGGTTCCCCCGACCAGGGAGAGAATCGTTTCGCTCACCTCGCGGGTGGCGGCGCGCTCGTCGGCGATGCGCAGTTCCCCTCGCCTCCACCCCTCACCCACCTTTCGCATGAACCCCCCGAGCACGCCGTCCAGAACCCGCGCGTCGACCGGATCCGCAGCCGTCACATGGCGCAGGAAGCGACCGATCAGATGCGCCCGCCGCAGCCTGAGCCAACCGGAGAGCAGGTTTCGCGCGGGCGAGGCGTTCCGGTTCTCCAGCGCCTGAACGGCGGTCCAGACCGCCCCGGCGTCGTCCCCGAACCAGTGCAGATACACCTCGTTGCCGCGCTCACGCGCCACGCGCAGCGCGGTGTCCAGCGGGATGCGGCGGTGACCCCCGGCTGTGGTCCCGACCCGCGCGGCCGCCGAGGCCGGCTCAGGGCGAACGGCACCGGGGGCCGTGGTCCCCAGCCTCCCCTGGAACCAGCGTTTGACGGTGGAGGAATGCACGCCGAGGAGCTCCGCGACTTCGCGTGTGCCGAGTTGTACCGGCTCGGGGCCGGCTGGCGAGACTATCAAGGCGTTCGCAGGGGTGACGATTGAGCGGTTTGCGGTCGGGACCAAGTGTTATGATAGCATCGGAAGCGGTCAACACACAATAGAAAGGCGATACTGTATAGGTACGAGCTTTGACTCGTGCGCCAAACCGCTCATCAGGGGCCTCATGGACGCATGAGCCGCGTGGTGCGGATGCTGAAGCCGAGGATGCCAAGACCGCGGGGCATGGGTTGCCGGGCGCAATGCGCCGGGGACCGCGCGCACCGAAGTCGAAAACGGGGCCGGTCGAATGGCCGACCCCGATGGTTGCGGGGCGGAGGGGGTTCGCCGCGCCGATTACCGTCCTGCCGCCTGCCTCCCCAGCCGAATGGCCTCCTCCGCGCCGTTCACCTGCATGAGCAACCCGAGAAACCCCTCCTCGACCCGCTGTTCGACATCGTCCGCGTTCGCGGTGATCATGTCCGCGAGCCCGGCCCGCGTGGCCTCGGCGAGCACGGCCTGGTTGCCCTGCTCGGCCGCCTCGCGGTCGCCGCCGAGGGCGCCGGTGAGGCTGCCGATGCCGCACGCCAGCACGCTGTAGCCGGGCACGTCGGCGATGGCGGCGGCCTCCGCGACCGCGTCCGGGTCCTCGACCATGAGCATGGCGATCACCGTGCCGTCCGGGTTGGCGGGTGACCACACGTCGGCACCCGCGTCCTCGAAGAAGCTCACTGCGGCGCGCGCCTCCGCCACGTTGCGGACGTGCGGCAGGACGATCCCGTCGGCGCCAAGTTCGAGCGCCTCCCGCACGCGGGCGCGGGTGGCTTCCTCACCGTCCTGTTCAATGGAGGGGATGCGCACCAGCAGGGTTTTGCGCCCGATGGCGTCAGGGGCATTCAGGCCCGTGGCGATGGCCTCTACCGCGGCCGGGTCGTAGCTCCGCTCGAGGTTGAGGAAGACGAAGTCCAGGAGGGGATTGCGCGCCAGTTCACGCCCGCCTTCGACGGTGTACCGCGGCGGACCCCTCTGCCCGCGCGCGCCGGCGCCCGCTCCCGGCTCCGCCCCGGGCCGCGCTGCCCCTCCCGGCCCCCCACCGCCCGCGAACTCCGGCGGGACGAACACCCCGAAGGCGGCCAGGTTGCGCTCCCACAGCCCGATCGTGCTGGTCGCGCGCGCGACCTCCGCCGCTGCCCGCCCGGCGTGTGCGCGCCCAACCGTGAGCGCCTCCGGCGAAGTGACGATGAAGAACCGGAAGCCCTGGTCGAGGCGCTCACCGATGTCGTCCGGTCCGGCCGTGATGCCGCACGCCACGCCGGCCGCGAGGCACTCTGCCAACACGGTCTGGATGGCCGCCTCGACCGACTCCATGTCGCCCTCGTAGGCGCGGCGCAGATCGCCCGGGCCGGGGATCACCACGCTCACCCCGGGGGTGCGCACGATCTCGGCCGCGCGCTCGATCCCCACCCGGTCCTCGATGAGGAGGATGTTCACCAGATTGCCGTCCGGGTTGCCCGGCCACCCCGCGTCGCCCAGCGCGCCCACCGCCAGCTCCGCCTCCTCGACGCTCTCCACATGGGGGTAGACGATCGAGTGGGCGCCGGCCTCCAACCCGGCGCGCGCCCGGGCCCGCGCGGAGTCGGCCCCGTCGCGGATGGGCGGTATGCGCAGCGCCACGGGCTGGGGCACGTACTCGCCCGCGCCGTCGCCCATCCCCTCCATGTACGCCTCCATGGCGGGGATGTCGAAGGGCCCGGACTCCAGCGAGTAGAAGACGAAGTCGGCCTCGCGGTTGCGGGCCATGCGCGCGCCCTGCCCGGGCGTGTGCTCGCCCGAGAAGATGCCGAAGACGGGCTGGCCGCTCGCGAGCAGCTCGACCATCGGATTGGCGCCGGTTGCGGAGGCCGCTGTCTGTTCCTGCGAACCGGGGGCATCTCCGGAGGGCGCGCACGAGGCGGCCGCGGCTGCGGTGACGATGGCGAGGGCCGCGGACAGAACGCGGGAGCCGGACCGGGGTTGGAGCGGGCGCATGGGACGATCCTCCTGAGCGGGGACGGGAAGGGCTGACGCGTCACGGGCATCGACGACGCATCTCACGGCGCGCATGACGCATCATGCATGCGCGGGCGCACGAAATGCCAGTAGCGTCCCGCAACCACCGGATGACTGCCCCCGCCGGGCATCTACCGCCGGGCTCAACACTATTGCATCTTCCGAAGTCCTTGCCGTGGAGCCGGGAGGCTCCCGGAACGACGGCCCGCACCCGAGCATCCCTCAGCAGCCATCCTCATCGCGTTGCCCACCCCCCTCCGCCGCGTCTCCGTTCGCGATCCCGCGCGAGGCCCCTCCCGCTTTCCCCGGGGCTCGTGGTCGGCTCTCACACCTCTTCTCCTCACCGTTTTCGCGCCGGCGCCCGCGCGCGCTCAGGAGGCGGAACCTGTCGAAAGGCCCAATGTCTTCTTCGACTGCTCCGGGCCGAGGTGCAATCTCGACTACTACCGCACCGAGATCGACTGGGTGAACTGGGTGCGCCTGCCCGAGGCCGCCGATGTCCACGTGATCATCACCAGCCTGGGCACCGGCAGCGGGGGCCGGGAGTTCCGCTTCGACTACATCGGCTACGGCGCCAGCGAAGGATACCAGTCCGCGGTACGGTACCAGTCGCTTCCCACCGACACCGAGCGCGAACAGCTCGACGGGTTCGCCCACGCACTGGGAGTCGGTCTCGCCAGCTTTGCCGCCAGTGCCGGATTCCGCGACATCGTGAGCCTGGTAAGCGTCGCTCCGCGGGATGTTACGGGCGAGCGCGTGGTCGCGCGCTCCGAGGTTGAGGATCGGTGGGACCTGTGGGTGTTTCGCATCAACGGCAGCGGCGAGTTCGACGGCGAATCGACCCGGAAGAGAGTGCAGAGCTCCGGCAGCTTCTCCGTGTCCCGCGTGACCCCGACGTGGAAGGTGCGCACCAACATCCGGACCAGCTACAACCGGCTCAACGTGGAGCTAGACGACGGCGATTTCTCGGACACCCGGATCGACTGGAACTTCAATCAGACCGCCGTCTACGCGCTTGCCGACCACTGGTCGACCGGGATGCAGCTGCAGTCGGCGCGCACGACGCGATTCAACCAGCGCGTCCGCGTCGAATTGAGCCCGGTCATCGAGTACAGCTTCTTCCCCTACGAGGAAGCCACCCGGCGCTCCCTGACCGCTTCCTATCGCATCGGCGCGGCCTACCGGGAGTATTTCGAGACGACCACGTACGGGGAGGATCAGGAGACGCGCGCGGAACACTCGTTCGAGCTCGACTTCTCGCAGAGGCAGGACTGGGGAGACGCGGGCGTGACCCTGCAGGGGTCCCAGTTCCTCCACGACACCGACCTCTACAACGTCTCGCTGCGCGGGGACATCGACTACCGCGTGGTGCGCGGCTTCAGCATCAATGCCCGCGGCAGCATCCGGCGGGTCGAGGACCAGATCTACCTGTCGGGGAAGGGGGTGACCGACGAGGAAGCCCTGCTCGCGTTGCGGCTGCGGGCGACGACCTACGACTACAACCTGCGCCTGGGCTTCTCGTTTCAGTTCGGCTCGATCTTCAACAACGTCGTGAACAACCGTTTCCGGGGCATCCAGGGCTTCAACTGATCGCTCCCACTCGCCCGTATTCCGTCCCTGCGATAACATTCCAGAGAGACTTGGACCCTTACAGGAGAACTCAGATGGCCCGCTCCTTCTTCGCGCTCGCCGCCGCCGGACTTCTGGTGTCGACGCTGGCTCCGACCTCCGCCTCGGCGCAGTCGGGCGTCGTTCGCTCGCTCGAACACGACTATCGCGTGGTGACCGTGGCGGACGGCCTGATCCGCCCGTGGTCGATGTCGTGGCTTCCCAACGGGGACATGCTGGTCACGGAGCGGCCGGGGAGGCTGCGCATCGTCCGTGACGGCAACCTCCTGCCCGATCCGGTTCCCGGAGTGCCCGAGGTGTTCGCCCAGGGGCAGGGGGGGCTCTTCGACGTGCTGCCGCACCCGGATTTCGCGAACAACAACGTCCTCTTCATCAGCTACGCCAAGCCGGTCGAGGGGGGCTCCACCACCTCGGTGCTGCGTGGCACCTTCCGGAACGACACCTTCACCCCGGAGCGGGAGATCTTCCTGGCCAACTCGCAGGGGAGAGGCCACTACGGCGCCCGCCTGGCCTTCCATCCGGACGGCACACTGTTCGTCACCGTGGGCGATCGGCAGGCGCCCCCTTCCGGTGATCTGGAGGCGCATCCGGCCCAGAATCCGTCGAACCACCACGGGACCACGAATCGCATCAACGAGGACGGCAGCGTGCCCGCGGACAACCCGTTCCTGGGCCGGTCGGACATCGAACCGTCGATCTGGGCCTACGGTCATCGCAACGCGCAGGGGCTGGTGATCGACATGGAAACCGGCGCCATCTGGCAGACCGAGCACGGGCCCCAGGGGGGTGACGAGCTCAACTTGGTGGCTGCGGGCGAGAACTACGGCTGGCCGGTGGTGGGGTACGGCGTGAACTACCGGAGCGGGCTCGCCATCCACAAGGGCACCATGGACGAGAACATGGCCGACCCCAGCCACGTCTGGGTGCCGTCCATCGGCGCCTCCGGCCTGATGCTCTATACGGGCGACGCCTTCCCGCGCTGGAGGGGCGACATCTTCGCCGGCGGCATGGCGCTCGAGCAGCTCGCGCGCCTGGTCATGAACGGCGAGACCGTACAGCGGGAGGAGACGCTGGTGTACGGGATGGGGCGGATCCGCGACGTGCGTCAGGGCCCGGATGGCCTCATCTATCTCGCCATCGACCATCGCGACGCGCAGCCGACATCGATTCTCCGACTGGAGCCCGCCGACGGACGCTGAGCGGGTCCGGGGCGGCCACGCAGTTCCCGAGGCCGGGAGGCGCCGGCAGGCTCTCCGCCGCGCCCGCGTCTACCGCCGATCCGGCGGCGGGTACAGGCCGTGGAGGACCGCCCGGTCTCCCGGCGACAGCCCGGAGTGATTCGCGATGTCGTCGCGGTCGGCGAGTCGCTCCCGGTAGCGCATGAAGTAGCGCACGATGTCGCCGCCGTAGGCGAACGAGTACATGATGTCCTCGAAGTCGGCGGTGTGTGGCAACCCGATCGCGTGCCCCAGTTCATGGACGCAGGTCAGGTAGACGATCGTGTCCCGCAGGAGCGGGTCGCGCGCGGCCAGCCGCGCGATCGCGGGTCCCTGGAGGTCCACGCTCGGCGTCACGTAGAGAAGGGCGCGCGGGCGGCCGTCGACCAGGACGGTGCGCATTTCCCCGTAGACGCCGCTCCCCGGGTCGATCCAGACGATGTGGATGAGTGCGTCTCCGGCGGCGGCCTCCACGAACCGCAGCCGTCCACCGCTCTCCCGCGCCCAGGCCTCGAACGCCGCGCGAGCCAGCTCGTCATCCGACGGCTGGTATCCGGGGATGCCGGCCCCGTTGTCGATGAAGTAGGGGATGGCTTCGCCGGGACCCGGGTCGTCCTGGGCTGCCCCCGGCGAGGCGAGAGCCGTGGCGCCGAGCATGCAGGCAGCCATCGCCGCGGGAAGACGGCCAACTCCGCGGCGCCTTCGGTTGCACATCGAGCGGACCAGCATCCGAACCCCCTGCGGATTGGAGACGACGGTGCGCAACCGGTAGCATCCGGGGCGGCCGTCACGCAAGCTCACCGCGTGGCGGCGACGTACCGGCGGCCGCATTTCCACGCCCGCCTTGCGAGCCATTACATTCGAAGAGGCTCGAAGCGAGTGAAGAAACCTGACGCAATGAGGGATCCTTCCGGATGAAGGGAACCATCGCCGCGATCGCCGAACTGGTCAGCGGCAGCCACCGCGACAACCTCCAGCTGAGGCCTCTGAACCTGCTGGGCTTCGGGATCGTGCTGGTCAGCTTCGTTGCCGCCTCCTCGATCATCTTCCATCTGCTGATGGCGCGCGAGGGTCAGGAGCACGACTGGTTTACGGGCGTCTACTGGACCCTGACGACCATGAGTACCCTCGGGTTCGGCGACATCGTGTTCCAGTCGGACCTCGGGCGGATATTCAGCATGGTGGTGCTGGTGGCCGGGGTCAGCATGCTGCTTATCTACCTGCCGGTGGCCTTCCTCCGCTTCTATGCGCCCTGGGTGGAGGCCCAGTTCAAGACCAGGGTGAGCACGCGCGTCCCCGCGGATCTCGACGGGCACGTCATCATCAGCACCTGGGACGATGTGGCCGAGGAGCTGGTCGAGCGGCTCGCGCTCTCCGGGGTCGAAAGCGTGGTGATCGAAGCCGATCCGGTGCAGGCCGCCTCCCTGCACGCCGACAAGGTGCCGGTCGTGCGCGGCGGCCTGGGGGTGCGGGCCACCTACGAGAACTGCGCCTTCGGGCGCGCGAGCCTGCTGCTGGCCAACGCGCCGGACGTGGTGAACACCAACATCGTGCTTACGGCGCGCGAGGTGTCGGAGCGCGTTCCCATCGTGGCCACGGCGGTGAACCCCGAGGGGGAGGCGGTGCTGGAGCTGGCCGGGGCCAACCAGGTGGTGCTCACGGCGCGCAGGCTCGGCAAGCAGTTGGCCAACAGGGTGTCGGTCGGCTCGGCGCGGGCGCTGACCGTCGGCCGCTACAAACAGATCGCGATCGCCGAGTTTCCCATCCGCAACACCCGTCTTTCCGGGATGACGCTGGAGGACGCGCAGGTCCGCGCGCATACCGGCGTGACCGTGTCCGCCATCGCCAAGAGAGGCCACCTGGAGCCGGGGCTTCCGGACACGATGCTGCGGGAGGACTGCATCGGGCTGGCGGTGGGGAACGTGGCCGAGGTGGAGGCGCTCAACGGGTACCTGAGCGAGGGCATCACCTGCGGGGGGCGCGTGCTGGTCATCGGTGGCGGCCGGGTCGGATGCGAGGTGGCGCGGGCGCTGGAAGGGCGCGGGGCGGAGGTTCGGATCGTGGAGCGGGACCCGACCCTGCGGGAGAACATCGAAGAGGTGACCAGCGACATCGTGATCGGGGACGCCGCGGACACGCGGGTGATCGAGCGCGTCGGGATCAGGGAGGCGGCTTCCGTCGTGCTCACCACCAACGAGGACGCCGTGAACATCTTCCTCGCGGTCTACTGCCGGAAGCTCAACCCGGATACGATCATCGTCAGCCGGGTGACACACCCCGAGAACGTCGAGGCCATCCACCGTGCCGGTGCCGACTTCGCCGTGAGCGATTCCCAGATCAAGATCCAGTCGGTCCTGGGCGCGCTTCGGGGCAGGGAACCGATGATCCTCGGAGAGGGGCTCGACCTCTTCAACGCCGAAGTGCCCCGGTCGCTGGACGGCAAGCAGCTGCGCGAGAGCGGCATCCTGGCGCGCACCGGGCTCGCCGTGATCGCCGTGGAGAGGAACGGGGTGGTGAACCCCCACCCGCGGCCCGGGCACGTCATCCGCAGGGGCGAGCACGTGCTCTTCGTCGGCACCGCGTCGCAGCGCGACGAGTTCGAGCGCGTGTTCAAGAAGTAGGGTTCCTTCCGCGGGCTGCTACGGGAAGATCCCCCGCTCCGCGTAGATCAGCGCGATCTTGTCGATGGCCATGATGTAGGCCGCGGTTCGCAGGTCGACGCCGTGGCGGCGCGACACTTCGCAACTGGCGTGGTGCGCATTCACCATGGTGTCCTCCAGGCCGGAGCGGACCAGGTCCTCCTCGCTCGCGCCCTTGGCCGCCGTGCCGAGCACCGCCTCGGAGAGCTGGTACCCCGTCACTGCCTCCATCGCCGCCAGCAGGCGGCGGTTGCTGGCCTCCTCGAATCGCTTCTCCATGCGGCCCATGCGCACGTGGGAGAGGTTCTTCAGCCACTCGAAATAGGAGACGGTGACCCCTCCGGCGTTCAGGTACATGTCGGGCAGGATCAGGACGCCGCGCTCCAGAAGCATTTCCGCGGCGGCGGCAGTGGTGGGCCCATTGGCCGCCTCCGCGACGATCGAGGCCCGGATTCGCCCCGCGTTTTCGTCGGTGATGACGTTCTCGATGGCCGCGGGAATGAGGATGTCGCAGTCGGCCTCCAGCAGTTCCAGGCTGTTGTCGACGTCGGCGGCTCCCGGGAAGCCGAGGAGCGAGCCGTGCTCGCGGAAGTGCTCGCGGGCCGCGCGCGGATCGATGCCGGACTCGGACCGGATGCCGCCGTTGTATTCGGCGATGCCCGTGATGACGGCGCCCGCGTCGTGCAGGAAGCAGGCGGCGTGGTAGCCCACGTTGCCGAGTCCCTGGATGACGATGCGCTTGCCCCCCACGCCCCGCTGCAGACCCAGATCCTTCATGAATCCCTTGTCCAGGCAGGTTTCGCGTATTCCGAAGAAGACGCCCAGCCCGGTGGCGGAGGTGCGCCCGCGGATGCCGCCCTGAGCGATCGGCTTTCCGGTCACGCACCCGGCCGCGTTCAGCTTGGATGTGGCGATCTGCTCGTAGGTGTCGACGATCCAGGCCATCTCGCGGGCCCCGGTGCCGTAGTCGGGGGCGGGAACGTCGATGCCCGGGCCGATGAAGTTCTTGGCGACCAGCTCGAAGGTGTAGCGCCGGGTGATGCGCTCCAGTTCGGCGTCCGAGTACTGGCGCCGGTCGATGCAGACCGCCCCCTTGGCGCCGCCGTAGGGGACTTCGACCAGGGCGCACTTGTAGGTCATGAGGGTGGCGAGCGCCACCACTTCATCCTGGTTGGCGTGCGAGGCGTAGCGGATTCCCCCCTTGGTGGGGGTCTTGTGCATGCTGTGCTCCGCCCGCCAGGCGTGGATGACCTCGATGGTGCCGTCGTCCTTGCGGATGGGGAAGGTGAACGCATAGACGCTGTTGCAGACGCGGATCTGTTCGAGGAGGCCCGGAGGGTGTTTTGTGTGCGCGGCCGCCTTGTAGAAGTGGCGGTCGACCTGGGCGGTAAAGCTGATCTCGCTCATGCGGGCCCTCGATGCTCGGGTCAGGGCGGTTTGCCGGGCGTTCCGGCACCTCCGCACATTGGCACCACGGATTATCCCCGCCCCGCGCGGGTTCCGCAATCATCCCGACGCCCCGCACTCTGAACACAACTGGAGGCCCCATGCGTTACCCGGTCCATGCTGCCCTCGCTCGTCCGTTCGCCGTGGCGGCTCTCCTCGCGGTCCTCGCCGCGGGCGGGGCGGCGTCCGCTCAGGAGGTGGACTACTCCCGCGCCGAGCGCTTTCTGACCTGGAACACCGAGCGCATGATCGCCGGGGCCGAGGTGGTGCCGAACTGGATGGAAACCGGGGACACCGACCGCTTCTGGTACCGCAACAACACGGGGTCGGGCTACGAGTTCGTGATGGTGGACCCGGCCGCGGGCAGCCGCGAACCCCTCTTCGACCACTACCGCCTGGCGGGGGCGATGTCGCTCGCGAACGACACCAGCTACGTCCCGGACCGGCTCCCCTTCAGCACATTCAGCTTCGGCGGGAGCGAGAGCGAAATCGAGTTCACGGCGAACGATCGGCGCTTCACCTGCGACATCGCGGGCTACGCCTGCACGGTGGCGGACACGCTCGCCTCGCGGCTGCCCTTCGTGGAGTCCCCCGACGGGCGCTGGGAGGCCTTCTCGCACGAGTACGACCTGTACGTGCGTCCGGCGGGGGGCGGGGACTCGATCCGGCTGACCAGCGACGGCGAGAAGCACTACGCCTACGGCTACAACGAGCCGCGACCCAACCAGCAGCGCGAGGGGCCTGGGCCGCGTGCGCCCACGCTGGCCTGGTCGCCCGACTCGCGCTACATCGCGGTGGCCCGCCGGGACGAGCGCAACGTTGAGCACATGCACTACATCTCGTACACGTCGCAGCGGCCGCGGCATTTCTCCCAGCCGTACGCCCTGCCGGGCGACTCGGTGATCCCGCTGCCCACCGTGCACATCGTGGAGCTGGAGGAGGGGGAGATGGCCGCCGGCGGCGGGGTGGGGGAGGTTGGCGACGGGGCCGGCGTGGACAACGCCCCCGCCCTGCGCGCGGCCGCCAACCGCCGCGTCGAGGTGGCCCCCGTACCGCACCAGCTCTCTTTCGCCGGCTCGGCTCCCGACTCCGCGTGGAGCGCCGACGGCACCCGCCTCCACGTCAACTACTTCACGCGCGGCTCACAGCGCGTGTTCCTGGCCGAGATCGATGCGGCCACCGGGACCTCACGGGTCATCCTCGGCGACTCCACCCGCACCTTCGTATCGCTCGGTCACCGGGGCGGGGGATCGAGCGGCGGCACCCCGTCGTGGTACGTGTCCGAGGGCGGCGACGACGTGATCTGGTGGTCGGAGCGCGACGGCTGGGCCCACCTCTACCGCTTCGACGGGCAGGGCATCCTCAGGAACCGCATTACCTCCGGCCCGTGGACGGTCGGCCAGGCGGTCTTCATCGACGAGGCGCGCCAGCGCATCTATTTCACTGCCCGCGGGCGCGAGCCGGGGCGGAATCCGTACTATGCGCACCTGTACCGGGTCGGCTTCGACGGCTCGGGGCTGACGCTGCTCACCCCGGAGGACGCCAACCACGTCATCGAGTTCTCGCCCGGCGGCAGCTACTTCGTGGATACGTACTCGCGCGTCGAGGGAGAACCGGTCACCGTGCTGCGGACCGCGGCCGACGGTCGCGTCGTGCGCGAGCTGGAGCGGGCGGACATCTCGGCCATCGAGGAGATCGGATTCATCCCCGGGGAGGTGTTCACGGCAAAGGCGCGCGACGGCATCACCGATCTCTACGGCATCCTCTACCTGCCGCCGGATCTGGACGAGAACGCGAAATACCCCATCATCTCGCACATCTACCCCGGCCCCCAGCGGGGCAGCGTCGGGGACTGGGAGTTCAAGGGCGGCGGCGAGAACTTCGCCCTGGCGCAACTGGGCTTCGTGGTGGTGCAGATCGACCACCTGGGCACGCCGCACCGCTCCAAGGCCTTCCACGACAACTATTACGGCAACTTCATCGACAACGGCATCCCCGACCACATCGCCGTCATCCGGCAGCTGGCGGCGCGCCATCCCTTCATCGACCTGGACCGGGTGGGCATCTACGGGCACTCGGGCGGCGGGTTCGCCTCCACCGACGCCATCCTGCGCTTCCCGGAGTTCTTCAAAGTCGCCGTTTCGGGGGCCGGCAATCACGACAACCGCAGCTACAACATCTACTGGGCCGAGAAGTACCAGGGCGTCATGGGGACCGACTCAACGGGCACGGACAACTTCGAGGCATCCGCCAACAAGACCTACGCCGCAAACCTCGAGGGGAAGCTGCTGCTGATGCACGGGGACATGGACGACAACGTGCACCCCGCGATGACCGTCCAGGTGATCGACGAGCTGATCAAGGCCAACCGCGACTTCGATCTGATCTGGGCCCCGGACCACGCCCACGGCCTGAACGAGCCCTACTTCATCCGCAGGCGGTGGGACTACTTCGTACGCCACTTGCTGGGGGCCGAGCCTCCGCCGCAGTACGAGATCGTGAGGCCGGAGGGGTAGCTTCGCCGCCGGACACCGGACGCTTGCTCACGCCGGCATCAGACGCCTTCCCCTGGGTTCCGGGATCGGATCTCCATATTCCTTGGCGGTATCGATCCAGAGATCCATCGCTCTCGTAATGTTCTCGAGAGCGGCTGGCTGTGTGTCTCCGTGGGCCATGCAGCCGGGCAACTCGGGGACCTCGGCCACAAACGCGCGGTCGACCTCGCTCCAGTACAGAATGATCTCGTACTTATGCATCATCCAGGTCGTCCCCAAGATTGTATTTCAGAATAACGCCACGCACCTGCCGTAGCTGGTAGGGCTTCGCGTGCCCGTCATCGTACCCTCCGCAGCAGTTTTCCGCGTCGGCTCATGGCATGGATCCCCTTTGCCCACGGGTTGGGCGGGAAGCCACCGTGATCGAATCAGCCACATGCGTCTGCAGCAACTCCGGTGAAGTCCCGTTGCCCACGATGATCGGCAGGATAGGCGGGCGAATCCATAGCCAAAACAGACTCGCGGTCGGCGTCGGCGTGCGGCCACTTGGGCATGGACCCCCCGCACCGATACGAGACGGAGGATGCCCCCGGGGCCACCGTCGGCCCCGGACCGGCATTCAGAGGACTCCGCCTTGTCTACCCGCGTCAGGCCGGCGGCAAATCCTCCACCAGCTGGACCATGCGCTCGAGCTGGCTCTCGTCCGGGAGCCCGCCCATGCCGCCGCCCAGGTTGTCGATCATGTGCTCGGGGCGGCTGGTGGCTGGGGTCACGCAGGTGACCGCCGGATGGGCCACCACGAACTTGAGGAAGAACTGCGCCCAGCTGTGGGCGTCGAACTCACCGGCCCACTCGGGCACGTCGCGCCCGCTTACCCGGTTCCAGAGGCGGGTGCGGCCGAAGGGGGCGTAGACCAGCACGCCGATGCCGAGCTCCTGCGCGAGCGGCAGGATCATGTCGGCCGAGGCGCGGTTGTCAACCGCGTAGTCCACGCCGATGAAGTCGATGGGCTCATTGCGCATGACTGCCGCGAGGTCCGGATAGCGCCGCTCGCTGGTGCTGGTGATGCCGGTGTAGCGCACCCGGCCCGCAGCCTTCTCCTCCGCGAGGATGCCGAGCTGGGTGGGCGGGTCGCCCAGGTTGTGCACCTGGATGAGGTCGATGACCGGCAGCTGGAAGCGGTCGAAAGAGCGCTCGATTTGCGCGCGCGCCGCCGCCGGGTCGGCCCCGCCGCCCCCGCGTCCGGCCACATTGACCTTTGTGGCCCAGAAGATGCGGTTCTGGATGCCGAGTTCGTTGGCGACGTCGCCGGCCACCTGCTCGGAGGCGCCGTAGCCGGGGGCGGTGTCGAACACCGTGCCGCCGTTGTCCACGAAGGTTTGCAGCACGTTGCGGATGGCGGTCACATCCTCGCTGCGCGCCACGCGCGAGAAGGTGGCGGAACTTCCGAGCCCCACTACCGGAATCGTCTCATCCGTGCCCGGAATGGCCCGGGCCAGGACCTCCTGGCGCGCCAGCGACGCCAGCAGGTCGGGGGTGAGCGCGAGAGCGGCGCCGCCGCCTGCCGTAAGCCTGAGCCAGTCGCGTCGTGTGAGCGTCATCTTTTTCTCCTGAACATCGAGTGTGTTGCGGGAATCGCCTGCTTGGCGGCCACACGCCTCCAGGATGAGGCGCGGGCCCTCGCCCGCATGGACAACCGGGGTGGCCGTACCGCTGAAACGCCATAGCCGGTCGGGCCCGCGACGCGGATGGATGCGGCGGCCGGGAGCGTCGGCTCCCGACGCGCCCGCGGCTGCTACGCGACCGCCTGCACGGCCTCCACGATCTCGTCGAACGGAGGCAGGATGCCCGGGTTCTCCGCCACCCAGGCGTAGGTGACGCGCCCATCTCCGTCCACAACGAAGACCGAGCGCTTCGCCACGCCGCGCAGCCCGATGAGTTCGTCCTGCACAACCCCGTATGCGCTCACTGCTTCCTTGTTGAAGTCCGAGAGGATGGGAAACGGCGCCCCCATCTCCTCGCCCCACTTCTGGTTGACGAAGGGGGAGTCCACGCTGATGCCGACAACGTCGGCGCCGAGCTCGCCCCACTGGCCCCAGTGCTCGGCGACATGGCAGAACTCGGCCGTGCATGTGCTCGTGAACGCCAGCGGCACGAACATGAGTACCGTGGGCCGGCCACGGTGCTCGGAGAGCGTGAAGTTCGCCCCGCCGGGGGGCGCGAACACAGTGAAGTCGGGCGCATCGGCGCCCACGCGGATGGGGGTCATGAAGTTCTCACCTTTCGTGTTGAGTTGCGTTGGCGACACCAAGTCGCGGCCCGCGCCGTAACGTATCGCGACTGATGTCGTGTGAGTCGCTGATCGCGCGGGCGTTGAACGGATCGGGGATCGAGGCAAGATTGTTGAGCCCGATAATCGAGTCAACGATCCGGCCGCGCCAGAACCGGCTTCCCGATGCTGACATCCACCCCGACATCCCGCGAGGAATCCCGTCATGTCCGACACCGCAGCTGCGACACCCGCCGAGACCACGGCGACGACCCCCACCGGCCGATTCTGCTGGCACGAACTGCTCACCAATGATCCCGCGGCCGCGGCCGCCTTCTATGGTGAAGTGATCGGCTGGGGCTCGAGCGAGTGGGGTGAAGGCGAGACCCCGTATCAGTTGTGGATGAATCAGGACGTGCCGATCGGCGGGATGATGGCACTCCCGGAGCATCTCGCGAGCACGGGCGTGCCGCCCCACTGGCTTCTCTACGTGTCGACCCCGGACGCCGACGCGTGCGCTGCGAAGGCCGAGAGCCTGGGCGGGACCGTCCTGGAGATGGTCGATGTCGACCAGGTCGGGCGCATGGCCGTGCTCAAGGACCCGCTGGACGCGGTCTTCATCGCGTATCAGCCCTCCGACGTGACGCCCGGGCACGACGAGTTGGCCCAGCGGACTGTTGGTGGCCTGAATCCCGGCAGGAAGTCTTCTAACTACATACAGGACTGCACGATCTGCGTTTCCTGCCGTTGTGCTGGACCCTGCTGGACCGTGCCGCGAAAGCGGGAGGAACGGACTTGAATGG
>JAJDXG010000009.1 GCA_022823365.1 Gemmatimonadota bacterium | reverse complement strand
GGTCACCATGGCGCTGGCCATCGAGTGCGGGGGCAACGGGCGGGCGTTCTTCAATCCGCCGGCCAGGGGCAACCAGTGGACCTTCGGCGCCGTCGCCTGCTCGGAGTGGACCGGAGTGAGGCTCAAGGACGTGCTCGCGGCGGCCGGCGTCCAGTCCGGCGTCGTCTACACCGCGCACGTCGGCGCCGACACCCATCTCTCGGGCGAGCCGGGCAAGCTGCCGATCTCCCGCGGGGTACCGATCGCGAAGGCCATGACCGACAACGTGCTCATCGCGTTCGCCCAGAACGGCGGCCCGCTCCATCCCATGAACGGCGCGCCGCTCCGGCTCGTGGTCCCGGGCTGGCCGGGCTCGTGCTCGCAGAAGTGGCTCCAGCGCATCTGGCTGCGCGACACCGTGCACGACGGGCCGAAGATGACCGGCAAGGCCTACCGCGTGCCGAGCTACAAGGTGGAGCCGGGCGAGAAGGTGGAGAACGAGGACTTCGTCATCATCGAGCGGATGCCGGTCAAGTCGCTGGTCACGAACCCGGCGAACGGCGCCGCCACCGGACGCTCCATCGAGGTGCGCGGCCACGCCTGGTCGGGCGACCGCACCGTGGCCGCGGTCGACGTCTCCCACGACTTCGGAGCGACCTGGATGGCGGCGGAGCTCGATGCCCCGGTCAACGACGGGGCGTGGCAGAACTTCCGGGCGAACGTCGAGCTGCCCGGGGCCGGGTACTATGAACTCTGGGCCCGCGCCACCGACAGCGAAGGGGTGATGCAGCCCCACGCCATCGACTGGAACCCCAAGGGGTACCTCAACAACACGATGCACCGGGTGGCGGTCCGGGCGTCGTGACGCCAAGCCGCGAAAGCGGGGTGCGCCGACACCGGCGCGCATCCGTGATTGGCTGACGAGCCCGGATGGCAATGCGCACGGCAAAGGCAATGGATTCCCGCCTTCGCGGGAATGACGGCAGGGAGCCTTCGGGCATATGCCGTGCGGGCTCTCAATTCCGCTTCCGCGGGAATGACGGAAGAGCGTCTTTGCCGTCATTCCCGCGAAGGCGGGAATGATGCAATCGACAACGCCTCGGTTGCGGCAACTACCGTCATTCCCGCGAAGGCGGGAATCCATGGGCCCTGACCGAACGCGGATGCGCTGGCGCGCCCCGGACCGAATCGGTGCCCGACATGCCGGAGCCGAAACCGTCCGCCCGGCCGCAATGGCGCGTAGCCCATGAGAATCTCGCGCATCACGGTGTGGCAGAAGTCCCTGCCGCTCGCCGAGCCCTACCGGCTGTCCGGCGGCAGGCTCGGGTTCGAGTCGCTCGACTCGACGTTCGTGCGCATCGACACCGACGAGGGTCTCGCCGGATGGGGCGAGGGCTGCCCCTGGGGCCACAGCTACCTGCCCGCCTTCGGCGCCGGCGCGCGGTTCGCCATCGCACTGCTCGCGCCCGTGCTGCAGGGGCGGGACCCGCGCGACATCGACCGCCTCAACCGGCTGATGGACCTCACGCTGCCCGGCCACGGGTATGCCAAGTCCCCCATCGACATCGCGCTCTGGGACATCGCGGGGCAGCGCGCGAGTCAGCCCCTACACCAGCTCCTCGGGGGGGCGGAAGGCGACGCAGTGCCGGCCAGCAGCTCCATCTCCACCGGCACGCCGGAGGAGATGGTCGCGCTGATCGAGGCGGCGCGGGCCGAGGGCTGCCGCACCCACTCCGCCAAGATCGGCGGCAGCGACCCGCCGGCGGACATCGCCCGCATCGAGGCCATCGAGGCGGAGCGCCTCCCCGGCGAGCAGGTCACCTACGACGTGAACCGCGCCTGGACGCCGGCGCTCGCGGTCGAGGTGATGAACACGGTCGCGGTGCACGGGTGGTTCGAGCAGCCGTGCGAGACCCTCGAGCAATGTATCCGGGTCCGCAGGCTGACGATCCAGCCAATCATGCTCGACGAGTGCCTGCTGAGCTTCCAGGACCACCTCGACGCCTGGAGGGAGGGCGCCTGCGAGGGCGTGAAGGTCAAGCCGAACCGCCTCGGGGGGCTGAGCCGGGCCCGGCAGGTTCGCGACTTCGGGCTCGCCGTCGGCTGGCGGATGCACGTCGAGGACACGGGCGGGACCGTCGTCGCCGACACCGCGGCGCTGCACCTCGCGCTGTCGACGCCGGAGGAGCACCGCCTCGGCTCGTGGCTCTGCCAGCCGCACCTCGCGGACGATCCGGCCCCCGGCGAAGGGGCGCGCAGCGACGGCGGGGACATTCGGCTGCCGGGCGCGCCGGGCCTCGGCGTCGCCCCGGACGAGGAGTGGCTCGGCGAGCCCTGGACGGTCTTCGACTGACCGCAGGGTCGGGTTCGCAGCAAGGCTAAGGCTTCGCCCGCGGCTCCGGCACACTGTCCGGATACCTCCGACTCGCTCCGGACCGGCCGCAATCCTGCCGCCGTCGACCAGCCGGGACATCGTCATCGGTATGCTGCTGCGGCCACCCGGTGCCGGTGCTGCCACCCGACGCGCACACGTTCCTTCGGACCGAGGAGACGGCGGCAAGCGCGGCCGGGGGTGGGAGATCACCCGGGCCTGACGCGCCCTCGCGACGATGCGCCATGGCGAGCCAGCGTGCGGCCGAGGTACTTGTAGAACTGTGCGAGGGTCCTCTCGAACGGCGAGAGCGGTCCCCTCGGCGCCTTGCGGCTGCGCATGGTGCGCGCGAGCTCGGTCGTCGCCAGGGCGTCCTCCTCGTTGACCCGTTCAATCAGTGCGGCGCGAGCCGCGGCGACCTCCGGGTCGCTGGACACCAGGTCCTTCCACAGCAGGTACCCGCCCAGCACCCGGGTTCTTTCCGCTCCGTCCGGGCGAAAGGAGAGCCAGTTGTTGGCTCCGGCGCGCATGGCCATCGTGAAGGCGGGGAAGACGTAGACGAGATAGCCCGTGTCGAGCTCTTCGCGCGTCAGGCCCGAGAGGTCGCCGCGCGGATTGAGCGGGTGATCGGCGCCGCCGAGGTACTGCTCGCCGATCATGCAGCGTTCGTGGGTGTAGGTGTGGTCGACGGGGGGATGATCGGGAAAGTAGGTGCCGCCGGCCGGCATCTGGACGCCCACCGTTCGCGCATGGAGGCCGATGTGGTGGTAGTACTCCATGGAGTTTTCCGCCGAGAGCTTCCAGTTCCCGTCCCAGGTGGTCTCGTAGTGGAAGACCTCCGTCTGATCCTCGATGCGGTAGTTCCTCGTCGCATGGTCCATGGACGCCATCGACACCTGAAGCGGCTCCGCATCGTCGTCGAGGTTGACGAACAGAAAGCCCTTCCAGCTCTCCAGACAGTACTCGGGAAGACGGCAGTCCGCCTTGCTGAACACCCGGCTGCCTTCCATGTGGGGTGCGGCGATCAGGCGTCCGTCCGTCGCGTAGGCCCACGAGTGATACGGACACACGAAGCGGCGTGCACGGCCCCGGCCCGTCACCACCGGCATGGCACGGTGGCGGCAGGCGGCGTTGAGGGCGCGGACGATGCCGTCGGTTCCCCGCACGATGACGACCGGCTCGCCCATGACGTCGATGGTGTAGTAGTCGCCGGGCGCGGGCGCATATTCCTCCCGCCCGACGCAGAGCCACGAACGTTCGAAGATGGCGCGCACCTCCAGCGCGTTCAGGTCGGGCGACAGGTAAGCGTCCGGGGGCAGGGAGACACACGATTCCTCCGGCGTGTCGACGTAGGCGGCCAGATCGTCGAGCAGTTCCTCCAAGCTTTTCATGGCATGCCTCTCTCCTTGAATCCATCGTCGCGAAACGCCGCTCGGCGGGCAAGCGCGGCATTGTGTCGGCAGGTTCGTGGGGGTGGCTGCGGGTGGGTGCACGTTTGGCTGACGTCGGCCACGACGGCCAGGCGGTGCCGATGCGTTTCGATTCGCGATTTCGCATTTCTGAAGCGGTGCGGCCCGCAAGGCCACCCTTACCCGCTGTTGGTCAGGATGCGGCGAAGATCTTTCAACGCGTGCTCGATGGGCAGTACGGTGACGCCATCCATGTAGAGAGGGCTCGATCCACCGTAGAAGACGAAACATCGGGCGGGAGGATAGTCCTTCCTGAATTCCCGCAGTGACCTCGTGTCCCTGGATTGGATCCGAGTCGAACGCTTGACCTCGACGGCCAGCAGGCCGTTCGGCCCGTACAGGACGAAGTCGACCTCCAGGCCGCTTCGGGTGCGCCAGAAATGGATTTGGTAGTCGAGCCCGTGGTAGTCGTTCACGGCCCTCAATTCCTGAAACACGAGCGTCTCCAGAGCCGGACCGTCGATCTCCGCATCCGAATCCAGCGGCCCCACCGGCCTGATCGAGCGATACACGCCGGCATCGAAGAAATAGAATTTCGTTTGCGAGACGAGCTTCCGTCTGGCCTTGCGGGAGAACACCGGCAGGCGAACGGCGATCAGCAGGTCTTCCAGAATGGAAAAGTAGCTTTCCGCAACGGGTCGGTTGATTTGCGCCTCGCGGGCCACCGCGCTGATGTTGACGGTGGCGCCCTGGGAAAAGCTCGCCACCTCCAGAAAGTGCGAGAAATGGCCGATGTTGCGCGTCAGGCCCTCCTGCATGACCTCTTCTCGCAGGTATGTCTGCACGTAGTCCTTGAGGTATTTCCCGGGGTCGCTTTCACTGAATCGAGCCGGCAGATGGCCCAGCAGCAGGGAGTCGCGCAGGTTGAACGCATCTCCCTGCTCCGCGACCGTAAGCGGATGCATGCGATAGGTCAGG
>JAJDXG010000012.1 GCA_022823365.1 Gemmatimonadota bacterium | reverse complement strand
AGCAGGGGCGCCAGATCCTCGCCGAAAGCGGCCTGACCATTGAAGCAGCATCGGACCTTGGCGATGCGGCGGCCCGGATCGTGGCCGCGGTGCGGAGAGCAGGCTGATGGCGGTGCTGGTCCATGCCGGGACCCGGGTGATCTGCCAGGGGGTGACGGGGTCGCAGGGCACGTTCCACACCGAGCAGGCGCTGGCCTACGGCACGCGCATGGTCGGCGGAGTAACACCGGGGCGAGGCGGGAGCGAGCACCTTGGCCTGCCGGTATTCAACACCGTTGCGGAAGCGGTCTCGGTTACCGGGGCCGACGCTTCGGTCATCTACGTGCCACCGAGATTTGCCGCCGACTCGATCCTGGAAGCCGTCGACGCCGGGGTCGCGCTGGTGGTCTGCATTACCGAGGGGATCCCGGTGCTCGACATGGTGCGGGTGAAGCGTGCTCTCGAGGGGTCGGGGACGCGGCTCATCGGCCCGAACTGCCCGGGGGTGATCACCCCGGGGGAGTGCAAGATCGGCATCATGCCGGGCCACATCCACCGCCGGGGGCGGGTGGGGGTGGTGTCGCGCTCGGGCACCCTCACCTACGAGGCGGTCGCCCAGACGACGGCGGCGGGTCTCGGCCAGTCCACCTGCATCGGGATCGGCGGCGACCCCGTGAACGGCACCAGCTTCATCGACTGCCTCGAGATGTTCCTCGGTGACGACGAGACCGAGGCGATCATCATGATCGGGGAGATCGGGGGGAGCGCGGAGGAGGAGGCCGCGGACTTCATCCGGGGCTCGAAGGTGAAGAAGCCGATGGCGGGGTTCATCGCCGGGGTGACCGCGCCGCCGGGTCGGCGGATGGGCCATGCCGGCGCCATCATCTCGGGCGGGAGCGGCCGGGCGGAGGACAAGATCGAGGCGCTGGAGCGGGCCGGGATCCGGGTCGCGCGCTCCCCCGCGAGGCTCGGCGAGGCCGTCGTGGAGGCCCTGCGCGGCTGAAGCCGGGGCGGAGGGGCCCGGGGCCGTCCGGCTGCCCTCCCTCTTCCGGCGTACGCGGGTGCATCGCGCCCCTCGCGGAATCCTCGCGGTCCGGCGCCCTGCGGTTCAGATGTACGGGGTCGGTCGCCGCCGTCCCGCCGGCCGCGAGGGCTCGGGGACCCGGGCGGGGGAGTGCGCCGGCGGCGCTCGCTCAGGACTCGATGTACTTCCAGTAGGTGTCCTTGCGGACCACCTTTGCGCCCCGGAACTCCCACAGGTCGCAGCCGAGGCAGTCGATCGGCTCGCCGTCCACGGGGGTGCCCCGGACGATCCACTCCGACGTGGCACGGGTTCCGTCCGCGGAGAGGTAGTGCCGCGAGTCCTCCCAGCGCATGTCGGGGATGACCTCGTAGCGGGCGCGAAGGACGTCCCCGATCGCCTTCTTGCCGCGCAGCCGGCGTGCGTCGCGGGACTCCGGCCCGCGGGCCATGAGCCACTCGCAGTCGTCCGCGAACCAGGAGAGGATTCCGTCGACGTCGTGGCGGTTGAACGCGTCCTGGATCGTGTCGAGGCTCTCGATGGTGACCTTCTCGCCCATGTCCGGTGCTCCGTGGGTGTCGGGAACCGGGGCATTATGGACCAGGCGGCAGCCGCCGACTGCAACGCGCGGGGCGCGGCCGGAACGAACCGCCTGAACCGCCTCCCTTCCCCCCGACTCTTGAAAAGTGCAATGCCCGACACTACGTTCCACCTGCCGAGATACCCCGGGGGACGGCCGATGCCCATCTACGAGTACGAATGCCAGCAGTGCGGCAAGGTATTCGAGACCATCCAGAAGTTCAGCGACCCGCGGCTGACCGAGTGCCTGTGCGAAGAGAAAGCGCCGGTCACCAAGCTCATCTCGGCCGCCGCCTTCCACCTTAAGGGCACCGGCTGGTACGTGACCGACTTCCGGGACAAGGGCAGGAAGGGTAGCGACAAGAAGGAGGACGCGGGCGGCGACTCCGCCGGCGACAAGGCCGCCGCGAGCGACGGCGCCAAGGATTCCGCGAAGGAGGGCGGCAAGTCCGACGCCGCTCCGAAGAAGGACTCCGGGGGCGACTCCAAGCCGGCGGCCGCCGCCGACTGACGAAGCCCCTCCGGGCATCCCACCGCAGGAAGCCACCCCTGGGGTCGCCGCTCCCGCTCCGGCGCCTTCGCGCCACCCCATACGGTATGATCCGCGCCCCGGTTCGGGCCGTTAGCTCAGTCGGTAGAGCATCTGACTTTTAATCAGGTGGTCGTTGGTTCGATTCCAACACGGCCCACCAAATTAACAAAGAGATATGAACGAATCGGACGATTCCCGAAGCAGCGAATCACCGCAAAGTGACCTTGGCGACAGAATTCGCGCTCAACTGCTCCCTGCTCGAGGCAACAAGCGCCCCGTCGAGCAGTCCCGCTTCGGCGACCGAAGCACGCGAGGAGCAAGATGATCGATGCACGGCATGGCGTCATCCATCGACTTCACATCGACCCGAGACTGCGGAAACAGGGTATCAGCGAACTGCTGGATACCGCGATGGCGGTGGTCGACGCATTCGGCGACCACCTGGAGTCCCAACGCTCCATGCGTATACGGTAACGCGCGTAGCTCCCTCCTCAATTCAGTTCAATCGGGAACCCTCCCGTGGGAGGGAGAATCCAGTTCTTTCTTGCCAAGATCGCCAGATAGCCGTCCGTGGTCTTCAGGCTACGATGCCCCATTGCCCTCATCAGTTCGCTCTTCGTTGGGCCACAACCGTGTTCGTCAACGTGCTTCCTGATCGCCCGAAAAACCGTTTTCTGCTTGAGCGTAAGCGGCTCCTTGTTGCGCCGTCTGCGTTCCTCGCGCGTGGGGTTCCTGTCGGTGTACACGAAGATACAGTTGTCGCGCTCGTCAGGAACACCTTCCAGTCCCATGCCGTGGTACTCGGCGAGCTCTTCGGCGGCCCGTTTCGCGCTGCCAGTACACCAGCCACACAGCCCGTACCCTACCTGGGTACCCTCCATCATGGCGAAGCGCTCCTCCGGGCTCGATGTGGTACCAACCCGCCAAGTCGCTCCGTCATGATCGAGGCTCCGCATCCACTTGACCACGCTGTGAACATAGCCAACCGCTTCCGACTCGACATCCTCATCTGACCAAGCGGGCATTCCTGTCCATCCATCTTGATTCATCCACGCATCGCCGATCAGCAGTCCTCCGTGTTCACCCCAGCCGGGCCGTGCCTCCCTGCCGTTGAACGGGCTGTTGTAATCGACAGGTGACCCGGCAGTGCTGAGGCGCGAGGTCGAGACTAGCACGAAGCATGTATCACCCACTTGGGAGGATCGGAAGGCCGGTGCGACCAAGGGCGAACGAACTCCGCAAAAACCTCCCCACCGCGCCCAAGCCCGCACCGACCGGAAAGCCCGATGCTGCACCCCAGGGAAGCACCCCACTGCCAAAGAGGACCACCTTTCGGGCGTCGTTGGGCTTGCAGCGGTACCGCCACTCGACTCGGTCGACCTTGGCGGCCTTGCCTCCGGCGGTGCCGCTCGGCGGTTCGTCCCGAGGGACGTATGCGGCGTTCCGGACGCACACGGCCTTCTTGCTCGGCTCGTACTGGTCGGCGACGAACCGGAAGGGCCCCAAGCCGACGGCCTTGATGAGTTCGGTGGAGGCTCCAACCGCCGCGTGTTCGCGTTTCGTCATGAACGGGGTGTTCGAGTCGAGCGTGTCGAGCGAGGCGAGCACGCGGGCGTAGCCGAATCCGGAACAGCATAGTGTTGCAGCGCTGCGTCGCCGGGAAGTCTGCGTTCGGCCCGATGTCGAAGATCCGCTTCGCTTTGCCCCGCCAGTACTGGCAGATTGACCCATGCACGACACAGCGTTTGTCGATCTGGTCGATCCGCAGCTCGGTCGCTCCGACCACACGCCGACCCATGTGCCGAACCATTTGGCTCGCTTGCGGTCTCCGCTCGAGGTCGGGGCGGGTGCTGCGGGCGGGGTTGGCGCGTCCCCCGCAGCGCGATCCATCGGTCGAGGCAGGGCGCTGCGCTGCGGCCCATCAGGGCGGTTCCGGCACGGCTCGACCGTCTGGCGCGCCACGAGATGGTTGGCGGTCGTCGCGCTCGTCGGCGTGCCGTTCGCCATGCTCGCGCCGGACTGGTGGTTCCTCGCGTTAGTCGGCTCGATGGCCATCGCGCACGCGATCGACCAGATGGCGGGATTCGCCGTGCGGCATCCCGGGGCGACCCACCGGGACCTCGCCACCCGCCTCGTGGCAGCGTCGTGCGTGGCACCGGCGCTTCTCGTGTGGTGGCTCGGAAGATGCACTTTGCGACCGGTCCCATAGCTCATCAGGACCGATTGCCGGAACGCGGCCGATCATGACGGCGCCGCGCCAGAAGTCACTTGGTTTCGACCCCAGGAGAGTCGTTTCGGCGTATGCTATGCGAAGCCTCCCCTGCAGGAAGCTACGCGACGCAAGAGCCCAAGAGCTGGAGAAACCGATGATGACGAACCCGCAGCCGGAGGAGCCCGTGCGCAGGCCCCCGACCGAGGTGGATGAAGATTGGTTCAACCGCATCCAACGTGCGAAGACCGCCCGAGAGCAGGGCCAAAAGGCTCGCGAAGGAAACCCGCCGATCAATCCCATTCCCCGCATGCCTCAGCCGCCACCTCATGACTGAGCCGATAGCGGGGCGAAGCCCGCTGTACGAGGCGCAGCACGCGCTTCGGTACGAACGCCAAGCACTGATTCGTCAGTACCAGGAAGACTATTCGTGCCGGCTCGTCGTGATGATGGGCCCTGTGTTTCCTTACAGCGTAACGCTGTTCGAGGAAACTCTGGATGGCGCAAGTCCTGACCAGGACCTTCACGTCATGCTGTACACGCTTGGTGGAGACGGAGAAACCGCCCTGCGACTTGTCCGCCAGGCGCAGTCCCGTTGTCGAGAACTCACCGTCATCGTTCCCGACCAAGCCAAGAGCGCCGGAACTTTGTTCGTGCTCGGGTCCGATCGCATCGTGATGGGACCGACCAGCGACCTTGGCCCGATCGATCCACAGTTTCAGTTGGCCAATGGGTCTTTGGCTTCTGCAAAGGCGATCATCGCCGCCGTGGAGGACGCCGAGGGACGTGTTCAGCAAAACCCGCAAACCTACCCGCTGCATGCGTCTCTGCTGAACGACATTACTGGTCTTCTCGTCCAGCAGGCGAAGGATGCAATCGGACGGGCGGATGACCTATTGGCGGAGACGCTCGCGTGTGTGGACGGGCGCGACGAGAACCGCGTCGCGGAACTCGCGGCGACACTGCGCGAACCGTTGATCGAACGCGCTCAGAGTCACGGGGCAACGATACCTGCCCGCTACGCTTTGGAACTCGGATTACCTGTCGAGGAGCCGCCGGTTTCCGGAGCGAAGTGGCGGAGCATCTGGCGCCTGTGGGCGAAGTATTTTGACCTTCGTTCGCAGTACGTCTATGAAGGACAGACCGCGTCGCAGATCGGCTAAGGGACGGCTCCGGCGGCGACATGATCTCGCAACGTGGGCCGAGGGTGGTGTCCGGTGGACCAACCATTCACGCAAGATGCGGGCTGGGCGCAGCATCCGCGACACTTGGCGCTCCGACTTCGGACGATACCCGGAGCTGACGCCCGAGCTTCTTCCCTCGCGTCGTCGCGCCCGCGAGTCTGGACGTCACACGAAGGCTGTCCTTGGCGAATGCCGGCTGTGCGGATCCGAAGCCGAGCTCCAGAACTCGCACGTCATCCCGAAGCTGATGTTCCGTTCCATGCAACGA
>JAJDXG010000029.1 GCA_022823365.1 Gemmatimonadota bacterium | reverse complement strand
CTCGATGCTGAGCGTGGGCCGGAGGACGCGCACGATCCCGCCCCACATCCGGCGGGCGCTGGAGGAGCGGGACCGGGGATGCCGTTTCCCCGGCTGCGGCTGCCGGTTCACCGAGGCGCATCACGTGAAGCACTGGGCCGAAGGGGGCGAGACCAGCCTCGGGAACACGATTCTGTTATGCCGGAGGCACCATCGCGCCGTGCACGAGGGGCAGGTGAAGCTGTCGGTGGCAACGGATGGGACGGTGGTGTTCTTCACGCCCACCGGGAAGATGCTGGCGGATGCGCCAAGACAAGTCGGGAGCGACTTGGCCCCGGTCCCATCGGTACATCCGGGCGCCCCGTCGAGGGGCGAGGGTGCCGTGCTCTCAAACGGGGCCGCGCTTTATCGCGATTCCGCCATCCCGTGGCGCATCGAGGCCGAGGTGCGAGAAGCCGTGGAGGAATCTCTGGAATGATGATCCATCTGCATCCGGTGGACCGCTCCGATAGTGGCGAGCAGAACGAGGGCCAGCGGGATGTCCAGGATCCAGCTCGCAAGTCCCGTGATCGCTTCCAGGTTCTCCAGCCCTGCGTCGTCGACGCGGCCGCGTACCGCCAGATCCACGATGCTGACGCCCCAGAACGGCACGATCCAGAGGACCCACCACCAGTGGAGCAACGGCGATACCGGTTCGCCGCGCCAGTCAGAAGGGTTGCGGGAGGCGCGCCAGATCTCCGTCATGGCCTGGTAGGGCTTCCAGAACCAGGCGATAGGCACGAAGTGCCATCCGATGGCCCACCCGGGCATGAAGTTGCTCACCTCGCTTCCAGGTTTGGTGGTTGCTGCCGGCTACCTGTGGGCGCGTTTCCGCGGGTGGCGCCGACGGGGCGCAGGAACTCCACCACGTGGGCCCTCCATGTCTCGGGGTCACCCGGCGCTCCGTGCGCCTCCGAAACCACCTCGAGCCGGACCGGCGTCACCTCGATCAGCAGCACGCTCTGGTCCCGGTCCGGGTAGAACGGCGTCCACGATTCCTTCCAGTGGCGGGCCTTCATCTCCGGGTCGTCGACCAGGCGCGCCTGGCCGATGAGCGTGACGTACGCCGGCACGCCCTCCGCGAGATAGTGGAGCGCCACCCGGGGACTGGCGCGCAACTGCTCCACCTTGCGGCTGCCGGGGTTGGTGGCCAGCCAGATGACCCAGTCCTCGTCCGGCGGGAGCGGGTCCATGGCGCGCACGGCCGGATAGCCCTCCTCGTCCAGCGTCGCCAGCGACACGAACGCCGCCCCCTCCACCACCTCGCGCGCGATCCCGAGCAGTTCGGCGCGCGACGGCGTCTGGGCGCCTGCCGTGCCTGCCACCGCCAGCAGGGCCGCCCACGCCGCTGCGGTCAGCGAGGCCATCCGCGCGACAGGTGCGATCGGCTTACATATTTTACGCATTTTACGTATTCTGGAACCTCGCTTTGCGCTTTCCCTCCTCCGGGCGTGCGTACGCGGACTACACGTTGAACAGCACCCGCAGGACATCCCCGTCCTTCACGACGTAGTCCCGGCCCTCCACCCGCAGCCGCCCGGCCGCCTTCACCGCCTGCTCCGATCCGTATTCCTCCAGGACATCGCAGGGGATCACCTCCGCCCGGATGAAGCCGCGCTCCATGTCGGAGTGGATCTTTCCGGCGGCCCGTCGCGCGTCGGTGCCCGCGCGGATGGTCCAGGCTCGCACCTCCGGCCCCGCCACTGTGAAGAAGGAGATCAGGTCCTGCAACTGGTAGGCCGCGCGAATGAAGCGGTCGAGAGCGGGCTCGGCCAGCCCCATGTCGCGCAGAAACTCCTGCTGGTCCGCCGGCTCGAGCATCGCGATCTCCGCCTCGAGGCTGGCCGAGAGGGTCATGCCCCCGGCGCCCATGCGGGCCACCGCGTCACCGAGTCCGTCCGGCAGCGCGTCCCCGGGTTCACCCGGCTGCGCGAGTCCCTCCGCCAACGACTCCCCCGCGTCGTCTTCCTCGCGGTTGAGCACGGCCAGCAGCGGCGCGTCGGTGACCAGCGAATAGCCGCGCAGGAGCGAACGATCGAGTTCCGATTCGGGAAGCACGCGCAGCGGCCGTTCCGACTCAAGTGCATCCCGCATGCGTTCGAAGGCCGCCACCTCAAGCCCGCGCTTCGCCTCCTTGCGCGCTCGCTCCAGCCAGCGTTCGACGAACACCAGATCGGCGAGGACGCATTCGGCGTGGAACGCCTCGAGCTCGGCGGCGGGATCGGGGGCGTGCTCGAGCGCCGGGTTGTCGAAGCCGCGCAGAACGAGGCAGAGGGCGTCCTGGTCGCGCACCTGCTGCAGCGCCGCGGTCGAGAGCCCGCGCTGTTCGGAGCCGTGTTCTCCGGGGATGTCGCAGAAGACAATGCTGGCGAAGGTGGTCTTCCTCGGCCGGTAGAGGGCCGAGAGCCACTCCACCCGGGGATCGGGTACGTCCACGACGGCGCGGCGCACCTCGCCCCCGTATCCGACCGGTGCGTCCTGACCGGTCATCGCGTTGAACACGGTCGTTTTCCCCGAACCCGGGAAGCCCACCAGGCCAACCTTCACGCTGTCGTTCCCTCCATTCTCGCGGCTGAATCCAGGAATCTGCTTCTGACATTCCTTACCTGCCAGCCTTGCGAAGTCGGCGCAAGCGTGATTGCTTGCAGGATTCTGGTGTTGCATCCGTGCAGGATCAGCTGTTTACCGGGAATCGGCGCGCCGTGCCGGTTCCGGGGCATTGCCAAGGGCCACAGGCGAGGACAGCGCATGGAACCGACGGTCTCGGTCAACTATCTGGCCATCCTCGTCTGTGTCGTCGTCGCGATGCCGCTTGGATTTCTGTGGTTCGGGCCGCTCTTCGGCAAGGCCTGGGCCCGGCACATGGGGATGGAGGGTGAAGACGCCCAGGGAGGGATGGCCAAGGCAATGGTCATCTATGCCCTGGGCTCATTCCTTATCGTTTTCGTGCTCGCCCACTACGTCGCTCTGGTGCGGCCATCCGCGTGGGGGGTGGGTCCCGATCAGGCGCCCTGGGTCTACGCCTGGAACGGAGCCTTCTGGCCCTGGCTGGGCTTTTTCCTTCCGCTTCAGATGGGGCGGGTCGCGTGGGAAGGGAAGAAGTGGGGGCTGGTCGCCATCAACTCCGGGTTCGACCTGGTCCGGCTGCTGATTTTCGCGATCATCCTCACGCACTGGCACTGAGCCCTCACGAACCGGAGCAGTCGGCGTAGCGGGGTCGATGCCGGCTGGAAGCGATCGCCATCCCCTGTCCCGGGCACAAGCTGTTACCATTTCTCCGGGCAGTACCGATTACCGAGGAGTACACATGGCCAGGATCACGGTCTTCGACACCACTTTGAGAGACGGCGAACAGTCCCCGGGCTGTACAATGACCCCGGCCGAGAAGCTTCGCATGGCGCACCAGCTCGAGGAGCTGGGCGTGGATGTGATCGAGGCGGGGTTCCCGATCGCCTCCGACACCGACTTCGACGCCGTCGGGACCATCGCGCGCGAGATCCGGGAGCCGGTGATCGCCGCGCTGGCGCGGGCCACCGCAGGCGACATCGACCGCGCCGGACACGCGGTGAAGGGAGCGCGCCGGTCGCGCATCCACACCTTCATCGCGACCTCCGACATCCATCTCGAGCGCAAGCTCGGCATCGGGCGCGAGGAGTGCCTGGAGCGGGCGGCGGCGGCGGTAGAGCGCGCCTGCCGCTTCACCGACGACGTGGAGTTCAGCGCCGAGGACGCCACCCGCACCGATCTCGACTTCCTGTGCGCGGTGATCACCGCGGCGGTTGAGGCGGGCGCCACCACCGTCAACATCCCGGACACGGTGGGCTACACCTTCCCGGCCGAGTTCCGCGACACGCTGCGCGAGCTGGTGGCCAGGGTGCCCGGGCTGGGCGACGAGGTGGTGCTCTCGGTGCACTGCCACGACGACCTGGGGCTCGCGGTGGCCAACAGCCTGGCCGGGCTCGATGCCGGGGCGCGGCAGATCGAGTGCACCATCAACGGCATCGGCGAGCGCGCGGGCAACGCATCGCTCGAGGAGATCGTGATGGCGCTCAAGGTGCGCGCCGACATCAACGAGCACTTCACCGAGGTCAACGCCGAGAAGCTCTATCCGACGAGCCGCCTGCTGAGCGAGACCATCGGCGTCACGCCGCAGCCGAACAAGGCGATCGTGGGCGACAACGCCTTCGCGCACGCCGCGGGCATCCACCAGCACGGCATGCTGAGCGACCGGGCCACCTACGAGATCATGACCCCGGAAACGGTGGGCGCGCCTCCGACCCAGCTGGTGCTGGGCAAGCACTCCGGGCGGCACGCGCTGCGCCACCGTTACGAGAAGCTCGGGCACGACCTCACCGACGAGGAGATGGCCGAGGCGTCCCGCTACTGCACCGATCTCGCGGAGCGGCGCATCGACGTGACGGACGAAGCCCTGCTCTCCATCCTGCGCAGGATCAAGGGGAAGGAAGGCGAGTCGCGGGTCCAGGGCAGATCGGCGGACCGGGCCTACAGGTAGCCCGGCGCGTCCGGATGATCCCTCCAGGTCACCGAACCTTTTTCCACCCTTAGAGCAATCGCGCGCACGGGCGCGCGCCAAGAACGAGGATACCGGCAGATGAGCGAGGCGACGATGGGAAGCAACGGGGCTTCCACCGAACTCCTTCAGGGACGGTCCGTGGCCGTCATCGGCTACGGCAGCCAGGGGCATGCGCACGCCCTGAACCTGCGGGATTCGGGAGCCGACGTCGTGGTGGGTCTCTACGAGGGAAGTTCGTCCGCGGACAAGGCGCGGGCCGACGGGCTCGAGGTGGCCTCCGTCGCCGACGCCGCGGCCGGGGCCACGGTCGTCTCGATTCTCATTCCCGACACGATCCAGCGGGACGTCTACGAGGCCGGGATCGAGGAGCACCTGAACGCCGGGGATACCCTCGTCTTCGCCCACGGCTTCAACGTCCACTACGGCGAGATCGTGGCGCCGGAGCATACCGACGTGATCCTCATCGCGCCCAAGTCCCCCGGCAACCGGGTGCGCGAGGAGTTCGTCGCGGGGCGCGGGGTGCCGGCGCTATACGGGGTGCATCAGGATGCCAGCGGCGGCGCGACCGAGTTCGCGCGGGCGTACGCGGCAGGGCTGGGATGCGCGCGCGCGGGCATCCTCGAGACCACCTTCGCGGCGGAGACCGAGACCGACCTGTTCGGGGAGCAGGCGGTGCTGTGCGGGGGCTTCACCGCGCTGGTTCAGGCCGGCTTCGAGACGCTGGTGGAAGCCGGCTATGATCCGGCGCTCGCCTACTTCGAGTGCCTGCACGAACTGAAGCTGATCGTGGACCTGGCCTACAAGCACGGGATCCAGGGGATGCGCCGCGAGGTGAGCGACACCGCCGAGTACGGCGACTACGTGAGCGGCCCGCGGGTGGTGGGAGATGCCTCGCGCGCGGCGATGAAGGAGATCCTGGCCGACGTGCAGTCGGGCGCCTTTGCGCGCCAGTGGATCGAGGAGGCGCGCGGGGGACAGGAGGGATTCGACCGCATGCGCAGGGATGGCGCGCGGCACCCCATCGAGACCGTGGGGAAGGAGCTGCGGTCGCACATGGCCTGGCTCTAGTCCGGGGATGAAGCCGCGGCAACTGCCCCTCCGCAGCCAGGCGCTGGTCGCCGGGCGCGACCGGGCGGCGGCGCGCTCCATGCTGCGCGCGGTCGGCATGGAGGATGACGACTTCTCCAGGCCGCTGATCGCGATCGCGAACACGTGGACCGACACCACGCCGTGCAACGCCCACCTGCGCGACCTGGCCGACTCCGTGCGGCAGGGGATCCGCGAGGCGGGGGGCATGCCGCTCGAGGTCAACACCATCGCGATCTCGGACGGCATCACCATGGGCACCGAGGGCATGAAGGCCTCGCTGGTGAGCCGGGAGCTGGTCGCGGACTCCATCGAGCTGGTGGGGGACGCCTACGGGTTCGACGGCGTAGTGGCCATCTCCGGGTGCGACAAGACCATTCCCGGCACGGTGATGGCGCTGGCCCGCCTGGACCTGCCCAGCCTGATGCTCTACGGCGGGTCGATCCAGCCGGGCCGCTACCGGGGGCGCGACGTCACCATCCAGGACGTGTTCGAGGGGATCGGGGCGTGCGCAGCCGGGCGCATCAGCGAAGAGGACCTGGACGAGCTGGAGCGCGCGGCGTGCCCGGGGGCGGGCTCGTGCGGCGGGCAGTTCACCGCCAACACCATGGCAACCGTCTTCGAGGCGATGGGCATCTCGCCGATGGGCAGCGGCTCGGTGCCGGCCACCGATCCGGCCAAGGCGGGGGTCGCGCGCGATTGCGGCCGCCTGGCGGTCGACCTGGTGCGGCGGGGAGTGACGGCGCGCGACATCCTCACGCGCGAGGCGATGACCAACGGGGTCACCCTGGCGGTGGCCACCGGCGGGTCGACCAACGCGGTGCTGCACCTGCTGGCGGTCGCGCGCGAGGCGGGGGTGGAACTCGAGCTGGAGGATTTCGACCGCATCAGCGCGCGCACGCCGGTGATCGCGGACATGAAGCCGTGGGGCCGCTTCGTGGCCACCGACATGCACGCGGCCGGCGGGGTGCGGCTGCTGGCGGCCCGGCTGTTGGGGGCGGGGCTGCTCGACGGCGGCGCGGCCACGGTTACCGGGCGCACGGTGGCGGAGGAGGCGGCGCTGGCGGCCGAGGCGCCCGGACAGGAGGTGGTGTCGACCGTGGAAGACCCGGTGAAGGCGCACGGCGGCCTGCTCATCCTCAAGGGCAACCTGGCGCCCGACGGCTGCGTGCTGAAGGTGGCCGGCCCGGAGCGCGGCCATCACAGCGGTCCGGCGCGGGTCTTCGATTGCGAGGAGGACGCGTTCGAGGCGGTGCAGGCGGGCGCCATCTCCGCCGGCGACGTGCTCGTGATCCGGGGGGAAGGGCCGCGCGGCGGGCCCGGCATGCGGGAAATGCTCGCGGTCACGGCGGCGCTCACCGGGGCGGGGCTGGGTCCCTCGGTGGGGCTGCTCACCGACGGCCGCTTCTCGGGCGCCACCCACGGGCTGATGGCCGGCCACGTCGCGCCCGAGGCGGTGGACGGCGGACCCATAGCGGCCGTGCGGGACGGCGACACCATCACCTTCGACGTGGCCGCGCGCACCCTCTCGGTGGACCTGAGCGACGACGAGATCCGCGAGCGGGCGAGCGCCTGGCGCCCGTCCGCGCAGTCGGCCAACGGCTCGGCCACCGGGGTCATGCGCAAGTACGCGCGTCTGGTCGCGTCCGCGTCCGAGGGCGCGGTCACCAACCGGGCATGAACGAGATACGCACCCGCGAGCGAGCATGAACGCCCGGCCCACCACCCTGTTCGAGAAGGTCTGGGAGCAGCACGTCGTGCGCCGGGAGGAGGGGCGCCCCGACCTCATCTACATCGACCTGCACCTGGTGCACGAGGTCACCTCGCCGCAGGCTTTCGCGGGGCTGAACGCGGCCGGCCGCGCGGTTCGCCGCCCGGAGCGCACACTGGCCACCGTCGACCACAACGTGCCCACCACCCACCGCTCCCTCCCGGTCGCCGACCCGGTGGCGACCCGCCAGATCGAGGCGCTCCGCGAGAACGCCGCCGAGCACGGCATCACCCTCTACGACATGGGCCACGAGCGGCAGGGCATCGTGCACGTGATCGGCCCCGAACTGGGCGCCACCCGGCCCGGCATGACCATCGTGTGCGGAGACAGCCACACCTCCACCACGGCGCCTTCGGGGCGATCGCCTTCGGGATCGGCACCTCGCAGGTCGAGCATGTGCTCGCCACCCAGTGCCTGCTCATGGAGCGCCCGCGCAGCATGGAGGTCCGCTACCGCGGGCGCCTCGGGCCGGGGCTCACCGCCAAGGACCTGATCCTCCACACCATCGGCCGCATCGGGGTGGCGGGGGGGGCGGGGCACGTGCTGGAATACCGCGGCGAGGCGATCCGCGCGCTCTCCATGGAGGGCCGCATGACCGTGTGCAACATGTCCATCGAGGCGGGGGCGCGCGCCGGCATGATCGCGCCCGACCAGACCACCTTTGAGTATTTGCGCGGGCGCCCGCGCGCGCCCGCGGGAGAGGCCTTCGACGAGGCGGTGGCGCGCTGGTCGACCCTCCGCACCGACCCTGGCGCGCGCTTCGACCGGGTGGTGGAGGTCGACCTGGCCGGCCTGGAGCCGCAGGTGACGTGGGGGACCAACCCCGGCATGGTGGTTCCCGTCTCCGGGCGGGTCCCCGACCCGGCCGACCTCGCCGACCCGGACAACCGGGCCACGGCCGAACGAGCGCTCTCCTACATGGGGCTCGAGCCGGGCACGCCCATGCAGGACATCGAGCTCGACCGCGTCTTCATCGGCTCGTGCACCAACTCCCGCATCGAGGACCTGCGGGAGGCGGCGCGGGTCGCGCGCGGTCGCAAGGTGAGCCCGCGCGTGAACGCCCTGGTGGTGCCCGGCTCCACCGCGGTGAAGGCGGCCGCCGAAGCCGAGGGTCTCGACCGCGTCTTCCGCGACGCCGGCTTCGAGTGGCGGGAGTCCGGCTGCTCCATGTGCCTGGGGATGAACGACGACATCGCGGGGCCCGGCGAACGCTGCGCCTCCACCTCCAACCGCAACTTCGAGGGCCGCCAGGGAAGGGGCGCGCGCACCCACCTGGTGAGCCCGGCGATGGCCGCGGCGGCCGCCGTGGCGGGCCGCTTCACCGACGTGAGGAGCCAGGCGTGAGCGCCACCACCCACGCCATCCAGCCGCTCCGCCGCGTCGAGGGCATCGTGGCCCCCCTCGACCGCGCCGACGTCGACACCGACCAGATCATCCCCAAGCAGTTCCTGAAGCGCGTCGAGCGGGCCGGTTACGGGCAGTTCCTCTTCAACGACTGGCGCTTCCACCCCGACGGCTCCCCGCGCGCCGACTTCGTCCTCAACCAGCCCGGGTACGCCGGGGCCGCCATCCTCGCGGCGGGCCGCAACTTCGGCTGCGGCTCCTCGCGCGAGCACGCGGCCTGGTCGATCGCCGACTACGGCTTCCGGGTCGTGATCGCCCCCAGCTTCGCCGACATTTTCCAGTCGAACTGCTACCAGAACGGCATCCTGCCGCTGGCCCTCCCCGAAAACGAGGTCGCGGGGGTGCTCGCCCGCGCCGCCGCGCAGCCCGGCTACGCGCTCATCGTCGACCTGGAAGCGTGCACCGTCGCCGACGCGGCCGGATGGCGCCTCGGGTTCGAGATCGACGACTTCCGGCGCCGGTGCCTGCTCGAAGGCCTCGACGACATCGGCCTCACGCTGCAATACGAAAGCGAGATCACCCGCTTCGAGACCCGTTGACCGCTCCCGCGCCGCTGTCCCAGCGGTCCATCCTGCTCTTCTGGGCGCCACTGGCCGCCACATGGCTGATGATGGCGGTGGAAGGGCCCTTCCTGGCCGCGGTCATCGCGCGGCTGCCCGAGGCCAAGATCAACCTCGCGGCCTACGGCGTCGCCTTCGCCATCGCGATGCTGGTGGAGTCCCCGGTGGTGATGCTGATGACCACCTCGACGGCCCTCGCCGAGGACGCGCACAGCTTCCGCAAACTGCGGCGCTTCGCCTTCTTGCTGAACGCGGGCACCACGGTGGTGCTCCTGCTCGTGCTCCTGCCCCCGGTGTTCGACCTTCTCTCGCTTCAGGTGCTGGCGCTTCCCGGGGAGGTGGCGCTGCTCGTAGAGGATGCCCTCTGGCTGCTTGTGCCGTGGCCGGCGGCCATCGGCTACCGGCGCTTCTATCAGGGACTGCTCATCCGCGACGGGCGCCCGCGCCTGGTCGCTGCGGGGACGGTGACCCGCATCTCCGCCATCGCGCTGACGGCGCTGGTGCTGGCGCGGCTGGGCATCCCCGGCACGCTCGTGGCCGCCGGCGCCATGACCGCCGGGGTGTGCACCGAGGCCGCGGCGAGCCGCTGGATGGCGCGCGGATCGGTGGCGCGCGTGCTCGCCCGCACCACCACGACGAGTCCGGGAGCCCTCAACTACGGCGTCATCTCCCGCTTCTACTACCCGCTCGCGCTCACCTCGCTGCTCGGCTTCGCGGCCCAGCCGCTGCTCACCTTCTTCATGGGGCGGGCGCCGGCCCCGGTCGAGTCGCTGGCCGTCTTTCCGGTGGTGGGCTCGCTCACCTTCGTCTTCCGCGCGGTGTGCCTGGCGTATCAGGAAGTCACCATCGCCCTCCTGGGCCCACGGCACGAGCAACTCGTCCCGCTCCGCAGGTTCGCGGTGTCGCTGGGGCTCGCCACCACCGCCTGCCTGGCCGTCTTCGGGCTCACGCCCTTCTCCGGCGTCTGGTTCGAGACCATTTCCGGGCTCACCCCCGACCTGGCCGCCTTCGCCATCCTGCCGACCATCCTCTTCATCCCCCTGCCGTTCCTGTCGGCGTTCCTCTCGCTCGAGCGCGGGATCCTGATCAAGGGCCGCCGGACCCGGCCGGTCACCCTCGCCACCGCCACCGAGGTGGTGTGCATCGCGGTGGGCTTCCCGCTGCTGGTGCAGGCCTTCGGGTGGGTGGGCGTCACCGCCGCGGCAGGAGCGTCGCTTGCCGGCCGGTTCGCCGCGGTGAGCATTCTGGTTCCGCCGGTTGTCCGAGTAGTGCGCCGGGCTACCCGCTGACCACACCTCCCAGAAGGTGACGCGCGCCCGAACGCCGCCGCGCATCTCTGGCGAAGGCCCGCCGTTTCCGCGAAATTACAGAACTGCGCAGCCACCAATTCGGCAAGGGAACGTCATGAAATCCTGTCCCGTTCTGTCCGCATGTATCCTGGCCTTCCTGGCCGCCGCCCCGCTGCTCGCCCAGAACTCGCAGTCGGGTCCCGCGAACGGAGCGGCGGGAAGCGCCCTGCCCACGGTCGCCACCGCCACCGAGGTGGCGGAGAGCCCGAGCATCGACGGCTTTCTCAACGAGGCGGTGTGGCAGCAGGCGCCGGTGATGACCGGGTTCACGCAGCGCGAGCCCAGTGACGGGCAGCCCGCCAGCGAGCGGACCGAGGTCCGGGTCGTGTTCGACTCGGATGCGCTCTACGTGGGGGTGTGGGCGTTCGACAGCCAGGCCGAGAACATCACCTACGGCGAGCGCATCCGGGACTACGAGGTGCGCCAGAGCGACAATGTCGTGTTCGTGCTGGACACCTACAACGACGACCAGAACGGCTTCGTCTTCGGCACGACCCCGACCGGCATCGAATACGACGGGCAGGTGGCGAACGAGGGGCGCGGCGGCGGCCGCTTCCAGGGTGGCGGCTTCAACACCCGGCAGCGCTTCCAGTCGGGATCCGGCGGGGGCTTCAACAAGAACTGGGACGGCAGCTGGACCGTCGCCACCACGACCGACGAGGAGGGCTGGTACGCCGAGTTCCGCATCCCCTTCAACACGCTGCGCTACGGCAACGACGCCAGGAGCTGGGGCTTCAACGTCTCCCGCCGCGTCCGGCGCCTGAACGAGGAGTCGTTCTGGACCCCGGTTCCGCGGGAGTTCAGCCTCTACCGGCTGAACTACGCCGGCGACCTCGAGGGACTCAGCCCCCCCTTCCGGCGCTTCGCGACGGCCACCCCCTACCTGCTGGGGTCCACGGCCCGCGACTATACCAACGCCAGCGAGACCGGCTTCGGCCAGCAAGGCGATATCGGCGGCGAGGTCAAGTACCAGGTCACCCAGGGGCTTACGCTCGACGTCACCTACAACACCGACTTCGCCCAGGTCGAGGTCGACGACCAGCAGCTCAACCTCACCCGCTTCCGGCTCAATTTCCCCGAGAAGAGGCCCTTCTTCCTCGAGAACGCGGGCTTCTTCAGCGTAGGCGGCGGCGGCGCAGACCTGTTCTTCAGCCGCGCCATAGGCATCCACCAGGGCCAGCCGGTGCCGATCAAGGGTGGTGCCCGGCTGTCGGGCCGGACTGCCGGCCTGAACGTCGGCTTGCTGCACATCGAGACCGGCGGCGTGAGCGACCTGGGGGCGGACGCGCATGGCTACTCGGTCGCCCGCCTCGCGAAGGAACTGCCCAATCGGTCGCGCGTCGGGGGCCTGTTCATCAACAAGAGTGGGCCCGCGGGCGAGTTCAACCGCACCCGGGCGGTCGATGCCGCCGTGGGCGTTGGAGAGGCGGTCACCTTCGGCACCTTCGTTGCGAACACCGACGGTCCGGGAGCCGGCAGCAGCGAGTACGCCTGGGACTTCTCCGGAAACCTCAACATGCGGAGCTTTTCGCTGACGGGTCAGGTCCGGGAGATCGGGGAGGGGTTCAACCCGGAAGTGGGCTTCCTGCCCCGCGCCGGATACCGCTACTACCAGTACCACGTGATGTACAGGATCCGTCCCACGTGGCTTCGCGAAATCCGGCCGCACGTCTCGTACTACACCTACCACAGCCGCAAGAACGGAGTCGAGACGGGCTTCCAGGAGTCGGCCCGGCTGCATATCGACTCCCACTGGGAGTGGCCCTCGGGAGCGCAGATCCATACCGGCGCCAACCTCGTCACCGAAGGCATCTACCAGCCCTTCACCATCCGCGGCACCGACGTGACCGTGCCCGTGGGGTCGTACCGCGGCTGGGAGTCCCAGCTGGTGTTCAACAGCAACCCCATCGCGCGGTTGTCAGCGACCTCGCGCATCTACTTCGGGCACTTTCTCACCGGAAGCCGCCGGGGCGGAAACGGCTCCGTGACCCTCCGGCCGAGCGCGTCGTTCAGCACCTCGGCGCGCATCGACTACTTCGACGTGGACCTGCCGGAAGGGAAGTTCGAAACCGTGCTGCTGGGAATGAACTTCGGCTACTTCTTCACGCCGCGCATCTACCTGCAGTCGCTGGTGCAGTACTCGAACCAGGTCGACAGCTGGTCGGCCAACCTGCGCTTCGGCTGGCTCAATACAGCGGGCACGGGGCTGTTCATCGTCTACAACGACGTGCAAGGCTTCAACTACCCGACCGGGCTCAACCACGACGGCGGGCGGTTCGTCGAGAGCGGGGCGCTGGCCCGTTCCTTCATCGTCAAGTTCACCCGTCAGTTCAACGTTCTGGGGGGATAGGGATGAGATTCAGCCGGTCCGCCGCTGCGTCCGTTGTGGGATGCACGCTGCTGCTGGTGCTCATTCTGACGGGTGCCCTGGATCACCTCGCGCTCCACTTCTCGCTCAGCAGGTCCGAGCCCGCCGCGGAGGCGACGGTATCCCCGCCCGAGGAGTTGCGCCTCTGGTTCACGCAGGCGCCCCAGAACAACTCGACGTCCATACGGCTGCTCGCCGGCGATGCCGTGGTCGAGACCGGGCCCGCGATCCCTGATTCCCAGGACGACAAGGTGTACAGCGTGGCGGTCGGGCGGACGCTCCAGGAAGGCGGTTACAATATCGCCTGGCGGGCGATGGCTGCGGACGGCCATGTCGTGCGGGGCGAAATCCCCTTCACGGTCCAGGTTCCATAGACGCCGGTCTCGACTTCCTGACCATCGCCGACGCTCTCGTCGGCTGGCTGTTCCTTGCCGGGCTGATCACCACCTGGGGGGCCGCGTCCAGCCGCTGGCTCATTGCGCCCCGGGTTCTGGGTCGGCGGCGTCACTCCGTCATTGCGGCGGCCCGCACCGTGGGGCTGGTGGGTTCGACGGCGCTCGTGGTGGGAGCCGCGCTCCTGTTCTGGCGTCAGCTTCGCCAGTTTCGCGATCCGTTCCTGCCCTGGCAGGAAGACGCTTCGTTGCTCCTGGCGACGAACTGGGGCCTGAGCTGGCGATTGTTGGCGATCGGGGCGGTGGTGACGGTCGCGGCCTTCGTATGCGCCGCGTCGGATGGCAGAGGATCGGAGCTCCGCCGCGCGGCCTGGATCGTGGCGAGCTCGCTTGCGGGGGCGATGTGCGCATTTCCGGCGTTCAACGGACACTCGGCGGCTGTGGAAGGTCTGCGCTGGCTCTCCATTCCCGCCGACTACCTCCACGTCCTCGCCGCGGGAAGCTGGATCGGGGGCCTGTTTTTCGTGCTCATCGCAGAGCTGCGGGAACGGCGACAGACCGGTCGGGGAAACGCGCTGCTCGCGGAAGTGCTGCCCCACTTCACCCCGGTCGCGCTCATCGCGGGCGCCCTGCTGATCGGGACGGGCGTCCTGGCATCCTGGCTTCATGTCGCGTCGCTGGACGCCCTGGTCTCGACGAGATACGGACGCATCCTGCTGACCAAGGTCGGGCTGGTGGTGGTCGTACTGATCCTGGGAGCCGTGAACTGGCGAGTTCTGACGCCGAGACTCTGGGGCGTCGGTGGTGCGAGGCCATTGCGCCGCAACGCAATCCGTGAACTGACCATCGCGCATGCGGTCATTCTGATCGCGGCGTTGCTGGCGCAGACATCGCCACTCGAGGGCTGATCGGCGCACCACGGCGATGGCGGTCCGCGCGAAGCCCGCCGGGCGAGGAGCCGGAGAGCGTGGCCTCGGGATCAGCGAAAAGCCCCGATCGGGTGTCTTTCGAGGGCGAGGCCCGGCTTCGTTGTAAGCTGGCACCGCTTTCTCCCCCCGCAGCATCCACCTTGACCTCCAGAGGCAAGCTGATGAGCGACGCCAATCGCGGCGGATTCAACGAGTTGACCCTCAACGTCCTGCGGATCGTAGCGGCGCTGCTGTTCATGCAGCACGGAGTCCAGAAGCTGTTCGGGGCACTCGGCGGGAATCAGGTGGAGTCGCTGATGAGCCGATTCGGCGTCGCCGGCATCCTTGAATTCGCGGGAGGGTTGCTGCTGGCGATGGGGCTCTTCACCCGCCCGGTGGCGTTCGTTCTCGCCGGTGAGATGGCTGTGGCTTACTTCACTGCCCACCTGCCGCAGGGCTTCTGGCCCATCATGAACCAGGGCGAGCTGGCGATGTTCTACTGCTTCGCCTGGCTCTTCTTCTTCGCCAACGGCCCGGGCAGGTACTCGCTGGACGCGTGGCGGGCGAGCAGGACTTCCGGGGAGCACGCATGATCATTCGATCGACACGCTCGGGGCACCGCTCCGGCATAGCTATCGCTTTCGGCGTTGCCGCCTTCCTGGCAGCCGGCCCGCTGTCTGCCCAGAACGCGCAGATGGATCCGGGCAACGGGGGCTCGGGGGTCCCGCTTCCGGTGATCGCCACCGCGGCGGAGGTCACCGAGGCGCCCACGGTCGATGGCCGCCTTGACGAGGCCGCATGGCAGCAGGCCCAGGTGATGACCGGCTTCACCCAGCGCGAGCCCATGGACGGACAGCCCGCCAGCGAGCGCACCGAGGTCCGGGTCGTATTCGACGCCGAGGCGCTCTACGTCGGCGTCTGGGCGTTCGACAGCCAACCCGAAAACATCACCTACGGCGAGCGCATCCGCGACTTCGAGGTGACCGAGAGCGATGCCATCGTCTTCGTTCTGGACACGTACAACGACGACCAGAACGGCTTCATCTTCGGCACCACCCCCACCGGCATCGAGTACGATGGCCAGGTCGCCAACGAAGGGCGCGGCGGGGGCCGCTTCGGCGGCGGCGGATTCAATTCCCGGCAGCGCTTCCAGTCGGGCTCGGGCGGGGGCTTCAACAAGAACTGGGACGGCAGCTGGACCGTCGCGACCACGACCGACGGGCAGGGCTGGTACGCCGAGTTCCGCATCCCCTTCAACACGCTTCGCTACGGGAACGACGCCGAGGCATGGGGCTTCAACGTGTCCCGCCGCATCCGGCGTCTCAACGAGGAATCGTTCTGGACCCCGGTGCCGCGCGAGTTCAACCTGTATCGCCTCAACTACGCCGGGGATCTCGAGGGACTGCGGCCTCCGTTCCAGCGCCTGGCCACCATGACTCCCTACGTGCTGGGCTCGACCGCGCGCGACTACACGAGCACCACCGAGACCGGCTTCGGTCAGGAAGGCAACGTCGGGGGCGACGTCAAGTTCCAGGTTACGCAGGGGCTCACGCTGGACGTGACCTACAACACCGACTTCGCCCAGGTCGAGGTCGACGATCAGCAGCTCAACCTCACGCGCTTCCGTCTCAACTTCCCGGAGAAGCGCCCGTTCTTCCTCGAGAACGCCGGGTTCTTCAACGTCGGAGGAGGAGGCGCGGACCTGTTCTTCAGCCGCGCGATCGGGATCGCCAACGGGCAGCCGGTGCCGATCAAGGGGGGCGCGCGGCTCTCCGGGCGGACCGCGGGGCTGAACGTCGGGCTGCTGCACATCGAGACCGATGGAGCCGAGGGCCTGCAGGACCCGCAAGGGTACTCGGTGGCGCGGGTGGCCAGGGAACTGCCCAATCGCTCCAGGATCGGCGGCCTGTTCATCAACAAGGGCGGACTCGAAGGCGACTTCAACCGCACCTATGCTCTCGACGGCGCGCTCGGTATCGGGGAAGCGATCACCTTCAGCAGCTTCGCGTCGAGGACCGCCGGGCCGGAAACCGCCGGCGACGAGTACGCCTGGGATCTCGCGACAGGCTGGACCAGCCGGGACCTCGAGATCAACGCCAGCGTGCGGGAGATCGGCGAGGGGTTCAACCCGGAGGTGGGCTTCCTGCCGCGCCGCGGATTCCGGTACTACCAGGCCTTCGTGATGTACAAGATCCGGCCCTCGTGGCTCCGTGAAATCCGGCCGCACGTCATGTACAACACCTTCCACAGCCGAAAGAACGGGGTGGACCACGGCTTCCAGGAATCGGGCTTCCTCCACATCGACACCCATTGGGAGTGGCCCTCGGGAGCGCAGATCAACACCGGCATGAACCTGGTCACGGAGGGGCTCTATCAGCCCTTCCAGATCCGGGGCACGGATGTTGTGGTGCCCGAGGGGACCTACCGGGGCTGGGAGACCAACCTGGTCTTCAACACCAATGCGGCCGCCCGGCTTTCGCTGTCGTCCAGCGTCAACATCGGCAGCTTCCTGAGCGGCAGCCGCTGGGGCGGTGATGGCTCCGTCACCTTCCGGCCGAACGCTTCGTTCAGCACTTCCGCGCGCATCAACTACTTCAACATCGATCTGCCCGAAGGAGAGTTCGAGACGGTGCTGCTGGGGCTGAACCTCGGCTACTTCTTCACCCCGCGCATCTACGTGCAGTCGCTGATCCAGCGCTCCAGTCAGATAGACGCCTGGTCCGCCAACCTTCGCTTCGGCTGGCTGAACACGGCGGGAACCGGGCTGTTCATCGTCTACAACAACGTGCAGGGCTTCGACTTCAACGAAGGGCTCAACCCCAACGGCGGACACTTCGTCGAGAGCGGTCCGCTGGCGCGGTCGTTCATCGTGAAGTTCACCCGCCAGTTCAACGTGCTGGGAGGGTAGCCGCGGACCGCCTTCGACTTCTCCGCTTCGCAGGGGCCACCATACTTCTGGGCCTTTGGGCATTCGCGTGCGGTGACGGCGGCACCGATCCCCGGCCTCCTGAAGCGCCTGCGCCGGCCAGCGTAGCGGTCACTCCGTCGACCGCCGAATTCACGGCCGTGGGTGCAACCGCCCAGTTGACGGCTGAGGTGCGCGACCAGAGTGGTCAGGTGATCGCGGGTGCGGCAATCACATGGATGAGCGGCGATGGGTCCGTCGCTACAGTGAACCCGGGAGGGCTGGTCACGGCGGCCGGCAACGGGTCGGCGACGATCACGGCGACTGCCGGTTCGGCCACGGGTGCTGCGACGGTGACCGTGGCCCAGGTCGTGACCTCCGTCAGGGTGTCTCCGGCCGCCGACACGCTCGCGGTTGGTGAAACCGTGCGTCTCTCCGCGACGGCGGCCGACGCCAACGGCCACGCGGTAGGCACAGCCGGGTTCACGTGGTCATCCAGCGATACGCTGGTGGCCGAAGTGGATGATTCCGGCCTGGTGCGCGGGGTCGGCGAGGGCACGGCGACGGTCACGGTCGTATCGGCCGGCGCGTCCGCGTCCGCGGCCATCACGGTGGCCGACCTGACCCGGGCCTCGCTGGCAGCCTTCTACGAAGCCACCAACGGGCGTGGCTGGATCGAGGACGAGGGCTGGCTGTCGGACCGACCGACCGGGGAATGGCACGGGGTGACGACGGGAGAGAACGGTCGCGTGACCGCCTTGACGCTGCCCGGCGGCAACCTGGTCGGATCGCTGCCGCCCGAACTGGGCAACCTGACCCGCCTGGAGGTTCTGGACCTGGAGCGCAATGCGCTGGCGGGAGCGATCCCTCCCGAGCTGGGCGATCTCCCCCGCCTCAGGACCCTGAACCTCGGCGTCAACCGGCTCGCGGGTCCGATCCCGCCGGAACTGGGCCAACTGACCAGCCTCGAAACCCTGCGACTGCGCAGAAACCGCCTCACCGGAGTCGTCCCCTCCGAGCTGAGCGACCTGGGCAACCTGACCACGCTCGGACTCGAACGAAACCAGCTGACGGGGTCGATTCCACGGAGCCTCTCGGCTCTCAGGCGACTGACCAGGCTTCACTTCGCGGATAACCCGGGCCTGTGCGCCTCCGGATCCGCGGACTTCGTGGCGTGGCTTGCGTCCCTCGAACTCTACGTCGGGCCGTCCTGCAATCAACTCGACAGAGCCGCACTCGTGTCGCTGTACGAGACCGCCGGAGGAGTGAACTGGACCCGCTCCGACGAGTGGCTCGGCGATGGCGCACTGGAGGACTGGCACGGCGTGGCGGCCGATTCGCTCGGGCGCGTGACCGCGCTCCGTCTGTCCTCCAACAGACTTGCGGGCCGCATTCCCACCGCGCTCGGGCAACTGACCCGCATGGCCTCGCTGAAGATCGACGATAACCCGGGCCTCGCGGGACCACTGCCTCTTTCATTCCGCGAGTTGTCCCTCGACGAATTCGGCTACGAGAGCACCGGACTATGCGCCCCGCCCGACCCATCCTTCGGTGAATGGCTCCGTTCCATATCCTCCCACCAGGGTACGGGCAGGGAATGTTCGCCACTGTCCGATCGGGAGATTCTCTCGATACTGTACCATGCAGCCGATGGGATCAATTGGGTCGAAGCCGAGGATTGGGCCTCCGATCGATGGATCGGCGGATGGAGTGGAGTGAGGATCGACAACTTCGGCCGCGTGACCTCCGTGTCTCTCTCTCGCAACAACCTGAGCGGACCGATCCCGCCCGAGCTGGGCGGCCTGACCAGCCTGAACACGCTGGTCCTCGATTCGAACGACCTGACCGGGCCGATTCCGCCCGAACTGGGCAAGCTGTCCAACCTGCAGGTGCTGGTTCTCGGTTCCAACGACCTGACGGGGCCGATCCCGCCCGAGCTGGGCGACCTGTCCAGCCTCGAGGTGCTGATTCTCCGCGCTAACGACCTGAGTGGACAGATTCCCGCCGAGCTGGGCCAACTCTCCAACCTGAACACACTGTGGCTCGGCTCGAACAACCTGAGCGGACCGATCCCGCCGGAACTGGGGAGCCTGTCCAGCCTGGGGGACCTGCTCCTTTGGCAGAATGGTCTGAGCGGTCCGATTCCACCGGCACTGGGCGAGCTCTCGAGCTTGAACGTGCTGGGCCTGTCGCTCAATGACCTGACGGGTACCATTCCGCCGCAGTTGGGAACCCTGCCCGATCTGAGGGTGCTCCTCCTCGATCGGAATGACCTGACCGGGCCGATACCGGTCGAACTGGGCAATCTCTCCGGACTGGAGACGCTCGTTCTGAGCGAGAACGACTTGGCGGGACCGATTCCACCGCAGTTGGGCAACCTGTCCGGCCTGGGAACGCTCGATCTGGAGGCGAATCGCCTGACGGGATCGATTCCGCCGGAGCTGGGGAGCCTGACAAGCTTGAGACGGTTGGATCTGGGTGGAAACGACCTTACGGGTTCGATCCCGCCGGAACTCGGATCTCTCGGTCAACTGGTGGCGCTGCGGGCCGTCGGGAATCAGTTGAGCGGCGCCGTCCCGCCGGAGCTTGGGGGCCTGACCAGCCTTGGCTCGCTCCACCTGAGCAACAATGTCCTGATGTCGGGTGACCTGCCTGCGAACCTGACCGCTCTGGCCCAGCTGGAGGAACTTCTGCTCAGCGGCACGGATCTGTGCGCGCCCGCGGAGGCAGGCTTCCAGGCCTGGTTGTCAAAAGTAGGACTTACGCGCGTGCGGGATTGCGGGGCGGGCGCCGGTGCGGCGGCTTACCTGACCCAGGCCGTTCAGTCGCTGGCGTACCCGGTACCGCTCGTCGCAGGCAAGGCGGCGCTGTTGCGGGTTTTCGTTACAGCCCCGGATGCAACGAGCCAGGCACTCCCGCCGGCGCACGCGACCTTCTTCGTGGACGGCGTACAGACATTGGCAGTCGACATCCCGGGCTCGACTGCCTCCATCCCCAGCTCGATCGGCGAAGCCGAGAGTGCGCTGGACAAGTCCATCAACACCGAGATTCCGGGATGGGCGATCCAGCCGGGACTGGAGATGGTCATCGAGATCGATCCCGCCAACACGCTGGATCCTGCAACGCGGGTAACGAAGAGGATACCCGAGGCGGGCCGGATGCCGGTGCGCGTCGAGGCCATGCCGCCCCTGGATCTGACGTTCGTCCCGTTCCTGTGGGCCGGAGGCGCCGATTCGTCGGTGGTGCACCTCGCCAGGGCCATGGCCGCGGACCCGCAGGGGCACGAAATGCTATCACATACCCGCACGCTGCTTCCCGTCGGCGCTCTTGACGTGACCGCTCATGAACCCGTGTTGACCTCGACCACCAATGTTGGCGCCCTGGCCCTGGCGACCAGGCTGGTCCGAGTCATGGAGGGCGGTGTCGGTCACTACATGGGCCTCCTCCCGGAGAGCGTCCTCGGCGGGGAATCCGGGGTTGCATCAGTCGGTGGCCCGGACGCCTTCGCGGTGGCCAGTTCCGCCGTGATCGCTCACGAGCTGGGGCACAATCTCGGCCTCCGGCATGCGCCGTGCGGCGGGGCTGGTAACCCGGATCCCGCGTTTCCGCAGGTGGATGGATCCATCGGCGCCTGGGGATACGACGCACGCGGGAATGGTGCGCTGATACCGCCGAACCTGCCGGACCTGATGTCCTACTGCCGCCCGGTCTGGATCAGCGACTACGGTTTCTTCAGAGCCATGACCCGGCGCCTGGCCGCCGCTCGTCGCGCTGAACCGGTTGCTGTCGCCGTGTCGAAGTCGATCCTCCTCTGGGGTGGCGTTGACGACCAGGGCAAGCCCTTTCTCGAACCGGCCTTCGTGACGGATGCTCCGCCCTCGGTGCCGGTGTCTTCCGGTGAGTATGAGGTGAGAGGCCGGGATGCGCTCGGGAACGAGCTGTTTTCGCTGAGCTTCGAGATGCCCGAGGTGGCGGACGGAGCCGGGAGTTCGTCCTTCGCCTTCGCGCTACCGGCGCGCACCGAGTGGGCCGGCGCCCTGGAGACCATCACCCTTTCGGGCCCCGGCGGATCGACTGCGATCGATCAGACGACCGACACACCGGTAGCCATCCTGCGCGATTCCGTCAGCGGGCAGGTCCGCGGCATCCTTCGTAACCCGTCTCCGGCGGCTGTGGCGCCGGAGGCCGCAACGGCGGGGCAACGCATGGACGTCCTGTTGAGCCGGGGCATCCCTCGCGAAGTGGAGAGGAGGAGAGAGCAGGACGATGCGGGCCGGCAACCAGGACCGGGATAGGGTGGGGCGCGCGTGCCGCGAGGGGATCGAACCCGCCTGGGCGGTCTTCAGGGAAGACGAGTGATTTCGTCAGCCTCGAAGCGCGGCAGATCCTGTCGCGATGACCCGTGGTCCAGCAGGATCCCCTGCGTGGGAGGGACGAACCGACCGACGATCCCTCCGGGGATGCCGGCATCCTTCAAGCGACGCAGGAGATCGCCCGTCCCGTCCTGAGAGCACGCGATGAGGAGCGCTCCGGAGCCGATGGCGCCGAGTATGTCGAGGCCGTAGTGCCTCATCAGTCGTTTCGATTCGTCGAAGCGTGCGATCCTGGCCGCCTCGACCATGGCCCCGAGTTCCGCCGCGTCGGCCATCTCCCGGATCGCCGTCGCCACGCCTCCTTCGGTCACGTCGTGCATGGCGTGGACGCCCTGGGAGCGCGCGGCGATGCGGGCTTCGGGCACGATGCTGATCCCGGGATCCCTCAGGAAGCGGGCCGATCGAGCCTGGAACTCCGGGCCGAATCTCCGGCGCACGTCTTCCGCGAATTCAGTCGCGATGATGGCGGTGGCCTCGATGGCGATGCCCTTGGTGATCACGAGCAGGTCGCCCGCGCGAGCCCCGCCGCTCGGCTTCACGCGCTCCTCGCTGGCCACTCCGACCATGGCCCCGGCGACGACCTCGTGACGCACGGCCGCGGTGACCTCGGTGTGGCCTCCCGCGGGGACGGCGCCGACTTCCCGGCAGCCGCGCCGAATGCCGTCGGCTATCTGCACGGCCCGCGCCGCATCCGTCCCGGGGGGCACGAGAATCGAGGACAGGAACCAGCGGGGCTCGCCCCCGGTCGCGGCCACGTCGTTCGCGTTCACGATGACGGCGTGCCAGCCGGGGTCGGCGCTCGGGAAGGTGATGGGATCGGCCGCCAACACGATGCGCGGCTCGCTCCCGGCCGGGGCAACCGCGGCGTCCTCGCCGGACGCGGGCCCCGGATCGAGGCCGGCGCCACCGCCGAGCCGGCGCAGCACCTCCCGGAGCACGCGGGGCGGGATCTTTCCTTCAGGCAGTTGCTCCGGGCGAGGCGTTTCCGGGTCGCTCATGCCCCGCGGCGCCAGAGGTAGTACACCGGCGCGCCCGCCGCGATGATGCCGAAGCTGAAGAGTGTCGAGCCGGGAGCCCCGATGAAGGCGCTGACCAGCATCGCCGTCGAGGCGAGGAGAAAGATCCAGGGGACCCAGGGATAGCCGAAGGTGCGGTAGGGCCGGGGGTGATCGGGCTTGAGCTTCCGCAGCCGGAAGACGCCCCAGACCACCAGGATGTAGAACGGCCAGAGGCCGAGAATGAATACCTGGACCAGTTCGGCGAAGGTTCTCACCGAGACGTACCCCACCCCCAGCACCGTCACCAGCGCGATGGCCGCCGCCGGTGTTCCCCACCGTGCATGGATGCGCCCGACGTGCCGGAAGAAAAGGCCGTCCTCGGCGAGCGCGTAGAACACCCGCGGCCCGCCGAGCAGGGTGGCGTTGAGCGCGCCGAAGGTGGACACCACCACGAGTCCGGCCACCAGGGACGCCCCCACCGGCCCGAAGATGCGGATGGCCGCGTCCGAGGCGACGTGCTCGGAAGCCGCCAGTTCCGCGACCGGCATGACCCACAGGTAGGACGCGTTCACCAGCACGTAGACGGCCGCCACCACCAGCGACCCGCCGATCAGGGCGCGCGGGAGGTTGCGCCCGGGGTCCTTCACCTCGCCGGCCGCGTAGAGCAGTTCGCCCCACCCGTCGTACGCCCACAGCACCGCGATGAGCGCGACCCCCGCGCCGCTCCAGGAGGCGGGCGCGAAGGCGGGCGCGGCGTTGAGCGCCCCTGTGCTCCCGTCTCCGAACAGGAAGATCGCGAGCGACAGGCCCACGATGGCGAGCACCTTCGCCCAGGTGGTCACGTTCTGGACCGCCGCGCCCCAGAGCACCGAGCGGGCGTTGGTGGCGCCCAGCACCACGATGGCGAGGGCGGCGACCACGCGCACGCCGGTCTCGGTGAGCGGAACGAGCGCGTCCACGTAGGCTGCGAAGATGAGCGCGATGCCGCCCAGCACCGCCGGCTGGATGAGCAGCAGCCGCGTCCATCCGAAGACGAACGCCGGCATGGGACCGTACGCCTCGCGCAGGTAGACGTAGGTGCCGCCCGAGCGGGGGAACATGACCGCCAGCTCGGACATGCTGAGCGCGGCGCAGACCGTGATCGCGGAGCCGAGCAGCCAGAGCAGCGCGATCGCGCCCACCGAACCGGCTTCGCGGGCGATCTCGGCGGGAACCCCGAAGATGCCGCTGCCGATGATGGCGCCGACCAGGATCGCGCCCGCGCTCCAGACGCCGAGCCGGCGCTTGAGTTCGACCCGCTCGGCCGGCGTGTCGGGGCTGGACCCCTCCGTCACCCCGCGACCCGCTCCCGGGTGACCACCCCGCTGAGACACCCGATCCCGCCGGCGCACTTGTGGATCTCTCCCAGTTCCACGGTGACGCACTCGATTCCCGCGTCCTCGTAGGCCGCCCTCAGGATGGGGCATCCTTCCGGCATCAGTATCCTGCGCGGTCCCAAAGTCACGAAATTGTGCCCGAAGCCGCGCACCATCTCGTGGTCGTCGGGAAAGAAGCGCACCTGGTAGCCGTGCTTGCGGAGCGCCTCCAGCGCCGTCCACGGAATCCGGCCGGGGCGGCCGAAGGCCAGGTCGCGGTCGGCGAAGCGGACCTCGCCCATCAGGTGCATGGAGGTGTGCGGCAGGTCCACCACCAGCGTCTCGACACCGATCTCCGCCAGGGTCGCCGCCACCTGTGCCGCGCCCTCGCTGTTGGTGCGCAAGCCCCGCCCGATCATCGCCGCGCCCGGCGACAGCCAGCAAAGGTCGGCGCCTTCGAAGGTGCCCGTGCCCCCCACGCTGCGCAGGATCGGCACCCCGCAGTCGGCCAGCCGGCGGGCGATCCAGCGCTCCTCGCCCGCCCGCACGGTCGAGGCCGGACGCCCCACGATGGCCCCCGAGGGCGTCATCACGAACAAGTCGGCACAGAACATCTGGTTCGCGGGCGCACTGCCCGGATCCACGTACACGACCTGCACGCCGTTCGCCCGGTACGCATCCGCCATGGCATCGTGCTGTGCGCCGCACAGCGCGGCGTCCGGGGCCTCCAGCATGAGGTGCTCGTCGGCGTCCTCGATCTCGAAGAGCTCCGCACCCGGGCGGTGCACCAACACCGCCCGCAGGGTGGCGTACTCGCTGTCGATGCCGCAGCGGGACCACACCGACCCCAGTTCGTCGGCGAGGGAGGCCTCACGGGCGGGCCAACTCGGTCCCCCGTAGGCGGCGGCGTGGGCGGGCGGGCGGACGGCGGCGGTCTGGTCCATGGGCTCCAACATGCTTCACCGCGACGGCATCGCCAAGACCCGGGTCAGTCCCGCCCGCCCTCCAGAGGCCACACCACGCGAAACCCTACGTCCTCCGACTCGAAGCCCGAGCGCAGGTACCTGACGCGGTCCGCAGCGCGAAGGGCGAACGGCGGGGAAAGGAACGAGCCGCCCCGCAACCTGCGCGAGTCGTCATTCACGGGCGTTCGCCCCGGATCGAACCAGATGGGGGTGACCCACTCCGCTACGTTGCCCGCCAGGTCGTAGATGCCTTCCGGCGTGGCGCCCTCGGCCCGGGCCATGACCTCGATCGGGCCCCTCGGCTCGCAGGAACCGTAGTGTACACGTTCGCACGTCGGCTGCGAGTCGCCCCACGGGTATTCCCGTCTCTCCGCCCCTCTCGCCGCGAATTCCCACTGCGCCTCTGTCGGCAGGCTTCCACCAACGGAGACGGCGTAGGCCATGGCCTCCCGCCAGGTGACATTGACCACCGGCCGCCGTTCCTCCCCGACCGGAAACGCGTGCCCCGCGTCGAATCGGCGATACTCCTCGTTCGTTACCTCGTGCTCCTGCATCCAGAAGCTCGGAACCGTGCGCGGGCGCGGATACTCGTCCCGTTTCGAGTACGGACTGCCCGGGGCGACGATCGTGTCCCAGTCATCGCTGCCGCTGACGAACGTGCCGCCCTCGATCAGAATCGCCCGGTTCAGCGGGTCGACCACACCGGGCGTCAGAGGCGGACGGGTAGCGGCCTCGCCGGGACCGCCGCTGAAGTAGCCCATCCAATGCACCACTGCATAGCCGCAGATGAGTACCAAGCTGGCCAGCGCGATCATCCTCAACGAAATCGGCCCTCGGAGCGCGAACCGCATCAGAACGGCGCCATTGTACGAAAATGCCATTGCCACCCGGGCTCATGCGCCCAGTCGACGCCCGCGCGCGGCCTCCCCGGGACGGGGGTTCCGTCTCCGTACCACCAGGGTGCAAGCGGCCTTGCCAGGTCCACGCGCAGGAACCCGTTGAACGCCGACACGCCAAGCCCCGCGGATTGCAGGCTCCCGCCGTCCACCCTTGCCCAGTCGTGGAACACCGAGAGGGCCACCAGGCTGACCTTGCGCTGCAGCTCGATCCGGCTCCTCCAGACCTGTCTCCCGCTCAGCACGCTCTGGGGATAGCCGCGCAGCCAGTCACCGGAACTCCCGAGCCTCCAGATCTCTTCCGGAGCGGGGTCCCCCGCGACGCGCGCGCCACCTGCCTCCAGCGCCATCGACAGGTCGGCGGGCAGGGGCAGAACCAGCATGCCCGTGACCGACAGGCGGACGTTGGGATAGTCGCCGACCAGTCCCCGCAGCGATATGTCGGCGCCCCCGTTAACCCTGCGTCCGGTGAGGCCGCCCCACCAGGGCCTCCAGAACAGATCGACGCCGTGACGCCTTCGGGCGTCGCCGTCCAACGTGGTGTTCGTCTCGGAGAACAGGCTCAGCGACGTCCAGGATCGGTCGCTTCTCGGGGGGAGCAGGTGGATGGCGGCTCCCCGGACCACGTAGTAGTCGGAAGGATCGGCCACATATGCCCAGCGTGGCGAACGCTGCGAGGTCACCGTTCCTCCCGATTCCCGAAGCGTATGGTAGAGCGAGAAGCGCACGCGGGGACCGGTTCGCCCGTACTCGGCGGCCAGATCGATGCTGGGTTCGTGCCGCCGCGTTCCCGTCCGCACGGTCAGCGCGCCCCGTCCCCACGGCAAGTCGCGGACCAGCCGGCTGCCCACCGACAGGCCCTCTATCGGGTTGTAGCGCAAGAGCCTCGGGGTCAGAATCGGCGCTTCGAAATACCACTGGCTGATGTCCTGATCCGTCGCCGCGTCCTCCCGGTCGTCGGTACCGCTGGCCATGCCGATGGAATCCAGGACCTCGCCCGCGTCGTCGACCATGCTCCCGTACAGTCCGTCTTCGCGATCCTCCCAGATCGATGGAGGCAGATACTCGCTCGCGGAGAGCGCCCGCCAGTCGCGCGCCACGATCACCACGGTGCCCGAGTCGGGTTGCGAACCGTCCTTTATGACGACCGTGTCTCCCTCCTCGCGCCAGGATTCGACCAGCTCCGCGGTCGCCCGCGCGGGATCCGGTGGATTCGGGGCATCCGTCGACACTTGCTCGATCTCGAACTCCCAGTCGTGAAACCCCCGCACCGTGACTCTTTCGGAGTCCTCGGCATCCCATTGGTCTCCGCTGGTGATGTAATGTGCAAAGGTCGCGCGCCTCGGAAGCCAGTAGCGGAGGTTCCACATGGAATAGTCGACAACCGCTACCGGCACGCCGATTTCCATTCGCGTACCGATTCCCGCGTTGAGACCGTAGTTGAGTATCCGGCCGAACAATCCCGGACGGGGCGGGGAAGGCGCCTCGACATCGCCCAGCGCCGTGCCGTGATATACCTCTTCGATGTCCAGCAGGGAGCCGCTCCCGCGGCGAAAGCTCAGCTCTGAATCGATAGGCTTTGCAGGGCGATAGGCGGTCCGCACCAAGCCGAAGGTCTCGGGGTCGATCCACAGCACGGCAAAGACCAGCCCGAGGTGTTGGGCGCGGGGGTGCGCAGTCACGCTCACCGCCTGAACCGAACGTCCCGCGAAATGAACCGAGATCGTGTCTCCCGAGCGGAACTGGTAGAACCGCTCCGCGCCCTTGTCGAGCGGCGTCACGGTAGGGACGAACCACGACTCCGCAGCTCGGGGACCCAGGCCGGAAACAATGAACAGGCTGAACGGATCGCGGGCCGGGTCGGAGGCAAAACGTGCCGCAAGCCCTTCGGGCCGTCCGGGCTTGAAGCGCTGCCCACCGACTTCCATGCGGGATCCCAGCACCCGCAGAACCGCGGGCTCGTCCCTCGACCAGCGAACGCGGGTGGCCGACTCCCGCCGCACGATGGGCCGGTCGCGAACCAGCATCGAGAATTCGAAGGAATTGCGCTCCCTGACAACGGCCGTATAGGACGCGATGTCCGACAAGGCCGCTTCGCGGGCAGCACGGGCACCGAGAATCAGGCGGCGGGCGGTTTCGTCGAGGTAGGCGTCCGTGGCGGCTGTTTCTCCCGGGGCGTGGGCATCGGCGAGCCCATCCGCCGCCGCGACCGCGACATCCGCTCCCCTCAGGCCACCGAGGGTAGCATCCATGGGCAGCACGTCCCGAGGGGCCCGGGGCACGATGATGACCTGGGATCCCAGCTCCACGTAGCCCAGGTCGGTGCGGGCGAGCAGCTCGTCCAGCGTGCGCGCAACGTTCTTCGTTGCGCAGTCGCAGTCGACGAGGCGGTCCGCTGGGAGAAGACTGGGGCTGAAGGCGATCTGCACCCGGGAATGCTCCGCGAGCCGGACGAGGGCCTCGGCGAGCGGCAGCCGCTCGATGGAGAGCCGGGCGGTGGTGGCCAGGAGGCTGCCGGGCTCGGGGTCGACGCCGATTTCGCCGGTCAGGCGGGCCACGTCCTGGGTTTCCTGCGCGGCGAGCCCCGGCGAAGTGACTCCCGCGAGCAACGCCCAGAGCAGCATCGGCGCGAGCGAAAGCCGTGCGAGCCGAGCCGCCCCGCGCATCAGCCGACCGTCCCCGCGTCGCATCAGCCCGCCCCCGCCATGCGGCAGGAAAAGGCCCCGCCGCGCATCAATCCGCCCCCGCATCGCATCAGCCCGCCCCCGGCCCGCACAGCGGCACGTCCCCGACTCCCGCCGCCGCGCGCGACTCCACCTCGACCTTCCAGCGCACCGCGGTGCCGAACATCCCGGTGCCGTCGCCGAAGACCGAAGGAACTACGGTCTCCCCGTTGATGTTCAGCCGGCCCTCGCGGATCCAGTTGGCCCAGTTGCGGTCCAGGGCCGCGATGGTGACCTCGGCGCGCGCGCCCCCGGGAAGCCCGGCGTCCAGCGTGCGATGCAGCTCCACGTTGTCGACGTCGGACAGCAACTCGAGCAGGAAGTCCCCGGGGAAGACCATGTCGGTCACCTCGCGTCCCCGGCCGAGCACTGTAACCGGCAGGTACAGGGGATCGGACGACGACCAGAGTCCGCGGCTCAATCCGGTGATCTCGGCCTCGCCGACATGAGCCCATGCGCCTTCGACGGGGGACCACGCGAAGCGGTAGCCGGTGTCGGGCTCCACCCTGCAGCGGCCATCCTCGACCGAGAGACCCTGCGGCACGAACGCGTCGGGCATGCGGCTGGTCCCCTCCAGCACAGCGCCGTCCGGTGTCGTCACGGCGAGGGTCAGCGTTTCGCCGGGCGCGAACACGGCGGACGCCACGGTGGCGGTGTGGCAGGAGCCGACGATCCCCAGGGGCCCGTCCTCCCCATAGAGATCCTCGGGCAGCACCGTGCACGCCCCCAACGGATCCTCTTCCTCGACGAGCGGCAGGGAGCGCCCCGACGCGCCGGTGATGCGCACGGCAGCGCCCGGCACCTCCGTCAGTAGCTGCTGATAGGCCTCGCTGACCAGCGCCACCGCCCGGGTATCGATCCGCGACGGCTCGGCAGGGTCGACGGTGAGCACGACCGTGGCCGTGGCGACGATCATCCTCTGGCCTGACCCGGTCGGGACATCCGTCACGTCGCAGCCGGCAGCAACGACCATCATCCCCACCAGCGTCAGCTGGCGGCGCATGCCGGCACGACGCATCGGGAGCGCCGCCCGCCCCGCGTCGTGATCCCGCGCCCCGGCGCCCATCAGAACGACACCTCCACGCCGAGGGTGGGCAGGATCGGGAGCATGTGGTTGTCGGTGCCCGCGAGGTTCCCGCGGTTGTAGTGGCGCTGGCGCCACAGCACGTTGCTGCGGTTGTAGAGGTTGATCACGCTCACGTAGGGCGACAGGGTGCCCCAGCCCCTTTGCAGCGTCTTGCGCAAGCTGACGTCCAGCCGGTGGTATGCGGGAAGCCGGGCCCCGTTTCGGGGTCCGAGCAGCGCGGTCCTGACGCTCGCATAGTCGTAGCGCAGGTCGGTCAGCCGTTGCTCGTACTTGCGGAATCTCGCCAGTTGGGCCGTGTAGGGCGTGCCCGTGCCCAGGTTCCAGCGCAGGCCGGCCTCCACGCCCCAGGGCAGGTCGCGCTGGATGGCCACGTCGATCTCCAGGCGCCGGTCGAAGATCGGCGGGAATTCGATGATCGGCGGGGGCAGGAGGCCCGCATCCGTGTCCACAAACGACCGCGTGGCTTTCAGAAACGATACGGACACCCACCCTCGCGTCCTTCCCGCGTCCTTGCGCAGCAGGACGTCGATCCCGATGGAGCGCCCGTCGCCCGTCAGCAGATCGTCCGCCGGGTCCGTCGGATCGTCGGCCCAGTTCTGAGCGACCACGCCATCGAAGGTGCGCAGGTATCCCTCCGCGGACGCGAACCACTCGCGGTCGCTGCCGAAGAAGCCCTCGGCGCCCGCCTGGACCTGGTCGGAGATCACGGCCGGCACGTGTTCGCCCGACAGCACCCACGCGTCCATGCCGACCGGCAGCCGCTCGTCGCGCAGCGAGTGCAGGAACTGCGTCTGGCGTCCTCCCGCCACGCGCACCGCCCAGCGGCCGTCGCCCAGGAAACGCTTGACCGCGACGCGCGGCGACGGCACCGCTTCGGTCGGGCCCGCCCGCGGTCGCCAGCTGTCCCATCGGAGCCCCGCCTCGAGCAGCCACGGACGGCTCGGGGTCCAGGCCAACTGCGTGTACGCGCTCGACTCCCAACCGCTGCTCTCGCTGTTCTGGAAGTTCGGGGGAACGCCCTCGGACACATTGCGGCTTTCCCGGTGGGCGGCCGCGACGCCCGACTTCCATCGCATGCGCGACGTAGGACGGAGTTCCAGATCGGCCCCGAGCGAAGACTGGCCGATCTCCGTCTCGATCCGCGTGTCTTCGTATTCGGTGAAGTTGAAGCGGGCTCCGAAGCGGGAGTATGCGCCGTGGACCTCGAGCGTCCCTCCGCCCGGCATGAGATGGGTCCAGGATGCGCCGACTGCGTCGTTGCCCCAGGGCCAGCGGACGTTCCAGCCCGGGTCCTGATCGTCGCCAAGATCGTCTACAACGGATTCCATGCTGGTGAACAGGAACTCGAGTTCCCGAAGATCGATCCTGTCCCGGCCCGAATACGCGTTGATGCGCACCCGGTCGCCTCCCCTGGTCCAGCCCTCGAAGACGGCCTGAAGGTCCGCGAGGGAGTAGGGGAATGCCGAGTCGGTCAGTCTGGTCACCAGGTCCCAGTAGCTGCGGCGCGCCGACACTCTCCAGCGCGCGGCGGCGAGCCCCAGGCCGTCCCGGATCCCGGGCGCGAGACCGCCCCGAACCGCCACCCGCGACGAGATCAGGCCGAGGCCGGCGTCGACGCCCAGGGTGCCGTCCCCCACGTCGGACTCCACGAGCAGCACCGACGACGTCCGTCCTCCGAACTCCGCGGGAAAGCCTCCGGACCGGAGCTCGGCGCGCTCGACCATGTCCGGATTGAAGACCGAGAATATCCCCATCAGATGGTAGGGATGGAAAAGCGGCACGCGGTCCATCAGGAAGAGGTTCTGATCGCCCGAGCCACCCCGCACGTTCAGGACGGCGGTGAAATCGGACACCCGGGTCACGCCGGGGAGGATGCTCACGGCCCGGACCGGATCCGGTTCCGCCAGCCCCGGCAGGTTCCTGAGCTCCTCCCCGCTCAGCTCCTGAACCGTGATGCCCGCGGATTCCTCGAAGCGTGCGCGCCGGCGGCTGCGGCGGGCCTCGACGACGACGGGATCCAGCTCGATTGCCTCCTCCGCGAGCGAGATCTCGAGCTCGAGGTCCATGTTCGGCGCCAGATCGACCTCCTCATCGTGAAGGCCGTAGCCGATGCGCCCGATGGTCAGGCGGTAGCGGCCGGCCATGAGGTCGCGGAAGGCGAAGAAGCCGAGGGCGTCGGTGCCGGTCACCCTCTCGACGGTGGAATCCGCCGCCAGCCTGAGGCGGGCGGTCGCGCTGGCCACCGGAACCTCGACCTCCGAGCGCACCCGGCCGCTGAGGGTCGCATCCAGGGGCAATGCTGCCCGTGCCGCCCGGGGCACGATGATGACCTGCGCGCCCAGTTCCACATACCCCAGCTCCGTGCCGTCGAGCAGCCGGTCGAGGGTACGCGCAACATTCCGTGTTGCGCAGGCGCAGTCGACGACGCGGTCCGGCGGGAGCAGGCTGGGGCTGAAGGCGATCTGAATCCGGGAACTCTGCGCGAGCTGGACCAGGGCTTCGGACAGCGGCATCCGGCCAATGGAGAGGCGGGCGGCGGCTGCGAGCAGGGTGCCGGGCTCGGGGTCGACTCCGATCTCGCCCCTGAGCGCGGTCAGTTCGGTGTCCTGGGCGGTGGCAGATGCGGGGATGAGGATGATGGCGGCGATCAGTGCGGAGATGATCCGGCGGATCCGGCGCTCGCGCGAGGGTCCGCCGATCCAGGGGCTGCGGAGACGATGCGTCAACGGAGTCCGGGATGCCCGCAGGCGCTTCCGTTCCGGGATCATCGACCCTCGTCCCCGTTTCGCAGCCGCATCCGCACCCGTCCGTCGCCGATGCTGCACTGGGCGTCGATGACGTTGCAGATTACGGTCATGACCTCATCCAGGGACCTGGACGTGAACCACATGGTCAGCGTCCGCTCCAGCAGGGCGGCATCCTCGACCGCAACCTCCGCGCCGTACCGCTGCTCGACTTCCCGAAGGGCAAGGGCCAGAGGGGTGTCCTGGAAGATGATGAAGCCCTCCAGCCAGGCGGCCGCCTCCTCGATCGGGGGCGCCTCGGTTACGGGGCCCGGCCGGCCCTCGATGATGCTCGCCGCCTGCCCGGCGCCGACCTGGACTTCCTCGGTCGCGGTTCCAAGCGCGACGGTTCCCTCGACGACGACCAATCGGAGCTCGTCGAGCTGGGCGGTCAGATGAAAGCGTGTTCCGAGGACGCGCGCGGTGCCGGCCGCGGTGGTGACCCTGAACGGCTGTGCCGGGTTGCTGGCGATGGAGAAGAACGCCTCGCCCTCGAGGACGACGGCCCGGGCGGATCCGTCCACGTTGCGCACGCGGCTGCCCGGACCCAGGCGGATCACGCTGCCGTCGCCCAGGCGGACCATCGCGGTCTCGCCGGGCGCCGTGATGAATTCCTGGGACGCCAGACTGCCCCCTCCCGCTCCGCTCGCGGCCGGGTCCCGGCCGTTCCAGACGACCAGGGCCGCCGCCGCGAAGACGCCCGCGGTGGCCCAGCCCGCAAACAGGCCGAAGCGGGAGCGCACGGGTCGTCTGCGTGCCCGGTCGTCTGCGCGCCGGATGGCGGCGGCTCTCCGGGCTTCCGCCTCGCGGACCACCAGGTCGCTGGCGGGCGGGGCGCCGGGCTCCACCTCCAGGTCGGCCGCGTGCGCGGCTTCCACCAGGAGCCGGAGGTCGTTCACTTCCGCCTCGGCGTCGGGCGTCTCGCGGAGCCACGCCTCGACCGACCGGTTTTCGTCGTCGGTCGTCCGGCCGCGCAGATACTGTAGAAACAGTTCGTCCATCTCTCTCGATCCTTCCGGGGTTCCCACCGGGAACCGTTGTCCTACACCGGACAAGCGCACGGCGCGACGCCGGCTACTATTCGAACAGGATACGGGCTCAGGTCAGCCATCGGCGGCCACCGCCCGGCGGACGGTCCTGAGCGCCGCTGACATCTGGTTCGCGACCGTCTGTGCCGAAACGTTCATCACGGCGGCCGCTTCCGCGTGGGAAAAGCCCCGCTGGAAGACGAGCTCGAACACCTCGCGCCGGCGGTCGGGCAGCGCCGCCACGGCGGCCCGGAACCTGTCGGCCAGCAGCCTCGCGTCGAGCTCGTCGGCCGGCGTCGCGGCCTGTCCGCCCCGCATTGCATCGTCGCGCCCCTGCCGGTCCTGCCAGCGCCGCCGGACCGCCCGCCTGCGCTTCTCGTCGATGACCAGATGACGGACGATGCGGTACAGGTAGACCCGCGCCGAGCCCCGCGGACGCCATCCCCGCCGCCGTTCCCAGACCTGGATGAAGGCCTCCTGGGCCATGTCGCGCGCCAGATCGACATCGCCCACCTGGCTCGCCGCGTAGCGCACCAGCTCGGGCCAGCACAGGTCCATCAGCCGGCCGAGGGCGGGCTCGGATCCCCCGCGGATCTCGTCCATCAGCGACGTCAGGACGTCGTTGTGCGCCGAGTCCGGGTTGGGGTTGGTAACTGACATCTGATGTTGAATAGTGTCGACTTAGGGTCATATAATGACAGTGCCTGGTCGAATGCTCGCGCGTCAGACTCGCGGCACGCCCCGGCAACACTGGCGACTCCTGCAGTAGTAGCGCACGGCGCAGCCATATCTACTACAACGTGCCGGTCTGGCTGGCTCCGCGCGCGTTCTCTACGATGTCCGGGTCACGCAATCGAGCCGGAGGCCATCCGATGGAAGAACGTCGCCAACGCATTTCATCCCGTTGCCGGGCCTCCCTTGTCGCGGTTCTTCTGAGCATCGCCACGGGCGCCTGCATGCAAGCAGGGGACGGGCCAACCGCAGCCGACGCTCCCTTCGACGTTCTCATCACGAACGCGCGCGTGGTGGACGGCGCCGGCAACCCCTGGTTCCGGGCGGACGTAGGGGTGCGCGGGGACCGCATCGCCGCCGTGGGCCGGCTTGCGGGCCGTGCCGCCGCACGGACCATCGACGCGGGCGACCGCGTCGTCACGCCCGGTTTCGTCGACATGATGGGCCAGGGCAGCCTGGTGCTCATCACCGATCCTCCGAGCGCCGAGAGCAAGCTCCGCCAGGGCATCACCACCTACCTCTCCGGCGAGGGAGGCTCGCCCGCGCCCCAGAGCGCCGAAACCCAGCAGAGTCCGCCCGTCATCGACGGCGACACGCTGCGCTGGCGCAGGTACTCGGAGTACTTCGCGATCATGGAGAGCTACGGCATCCCCATCAACGTGGTGCACGACGTCGGCCTCACCCAGGTGCGGCGGGTGGTCCTGGGCGTGGAGGATGTCGCCCCGACGCCCGAGCAGCTCGAGGAGATGCGGGAGCTGGTGCGCGAAGGGATGGAGGACGGGGCCGTAGGGGTGTCCACTTCTCTCATCTATCCGCCCGCCATCTATGCGAGCACCGAGGAGCTCATCGCCCTGACTTCGGTCGCGGGCGAGTACGGCGGCGTCTACTTCACGCACATGCGCAACGAAAGCCACGCGGTGCTCGAGGCCATCCGCGAAGCCATCACCATCGGCGAGGGCGCGGGCGTGCCCGTGCACATCTACCACCTGAAGGCCGCTGGCCAGCGCAACTGGCCGCTGATGGACGAGGCGCTCGCCCTCATCGACTCCGTGCGCACCGCGGGGATGGACGTCACGGCGGACATCTATCCTTATGTGAGAAACGGGATCGGCCTGGGATCATTCCTGCATCCCCGGCACTACGCGCGCGGCACCCAGGCCTTCCTGGAGACGCTCTCCGACCCGGAGCTGCGCGCGCAACTGAGGAACGAGGTCGAAACCGATGCCGAGTGGGAGAACTGGTATCAGCACGTGGGGATGGACTGGAACAACGTGCTCATCGTGGCCGCGTCCGACGAGGTCGATCCCGGCGTCATCAACCGGTCCGTGGCCGAGGCAGCGGAGGTGCTGGGCACGGATCCCTGGAACGCCTTCTTCGACCTGGTGCAGGCCGGCGGCGTGAGCGTGAACCCGCTGAGCATGAACGAGGAGCAGAAATGGGCCGCGTTCCGGGCGCCGTTCGTGATGATCGATACCGACGCCTCACCGGTGAATCCCGCGTCCACCGCCAGCTCGCATCCGCGCGCCTTCGGGGCCTTCCCGCGCGTGATCGCCAAGTACGTGCGCGAGGACCGGGTGATCACCCTGGAGGAGGCCGTGCGCCGCATGACCTCGCTGGCGGCCCGCCGGCTCGGCCTCTACGACCGCGGCATCGTGGCGCCCGGCATCGCCGCCGACCTGGTGGTCTTCGACCCGGCCGAGCTCCGCGACATGGCCGAGTTCGGCTCAGGTGCGATGCGCTATGCGGAGGGGATCGACTACCTGTTCGTGAACGGCGCGCTCGTGATCGACGAGGGCGAGATGACCGACGCGCGGCCGGGGAGGCTGCTCAAGCGTGCGGGGTAGGCCCTCGGCCAGGGGAGCCTTTCCGCCAACCCTTACGTTACGTCAGGGTTGGGCCGCTGTCCTTCACCAACCGCCGGACCCATCTTCGGCGCCTGCGCTCCCGGTAGCGAGCGCGACGACCTCGATGGCCGCCTCGCGCATCGTCACCGCGAGCGTGCGGCCGTCTGGGCTCACGCTCGGCTGCAGTGCGCCAGGGACGCCGGTCGTAACCTGTTCAGTCGCGCCGGTGGGGATATCCACCCGCCACACCTGGAAGGGCCCGAAGCCGTCGTTGCGCGAGTAGAAGAGCGATGCGCCGTCGGCGCTCCACTCGGGCGCGCTGTACGGTTCGCCATTGACAAAGGAGACCACGGCCGTGGGAGTTCCACCCGCGGCCGGCACCGTGTAGACGGTGACGCGTCCGTCCTCGAACGAGCGTCCGTAGAAAGCCAGCCGCTCGCCGTCCGGCGAGAAACGGGCTCCCATGGCATAGCCCCGGAACCCGTCGAGCGGGACTCGGACAGGGCCGGCAACCGCGAACCCCGTAGCGGGATCGACGGCGACCGTATACACGGACCCCGGGTTCCCCTCGAGCGGCGGGCCGTGACTGCTGAAGGCAAGCGTCCGCCCGTCCGGGCTCCAATCCGGCTCGCCGGTGTCCGCGCCCGGTCCGAACCGCGTGAGTCGCGTGGGTCGCTCGCTTCCGCCGACCGGGACGAGCCATATGTCGTCGCTCTGCTCCATGTGCGAGTGGAAGGCGAGCCACCGGCCGTCGGGCGACCACGCGGCTCCGTAGTCTTCGCCCTCCTCGGAGAGGAGCGTCCGGACCGTGCCGGTCGGGGTGCCCTCGGCATCGAGGTCCAGGACGCCCAGGTCGAAGTCGATGGGCATGCGGACGCGTCGCCAGGAGAACGTGATGAATCCCAGCGCCCGCCCGGCGGGGTGCCAGGAAGGCAGGAAGGCGCTCGTGGAACCGGCCGATGTCACATCGGTGGGTTCCCCTCCCGTCACCGGAACGAGGCCCACCGCGGTGCGCGTGTGGTACAGACTCAGAGCGACGCGGCCGTCGGCGAGCGGCGTGACCGCGAGCACGTCACGGCCGTTGTGCTCCAGCCGTTCGGCCAGGCCTCCGTCCAGCGGCACGTGCCAGGCGACAAAGAGCGAATCGTCGATCCCCGCTGCCGCCAGATGGAGCGCTCCGCCTGTGGGGGACCACTCCACGCGGCGGTCCCATCCGAGCTGGAGGTCGGCGGCGAGCGTGCGCGTCTCGCCCGTCGCGATCTCCGTCACGGCCAGGTCCGCGCGTCCGCCCGCGGCACGAAGGTATGCGACGACGCGCCCGTCGGGAGATTGCACAGGCGCGACCCATCTCCCGGTGCGGTCGACGACCACGGACATCGCGCGGCCGGGTCCCGGCGCATACGCGACCCACGCGGTATCGGTCCCCGCGTACCGAAGCGCGGTCACGGTCCCGTCGGGCAGCAATCGCGGATAGTCGATGCGTGCGTCCCCGGGATCCACGATGCGCGACTCCTCACCGGTCATCGGGTCCAGGGTCCAGACCCCGTGACGGTCGGAATGGCGGTCGACGTAAACGACGCGCGAACCGTCGGGCGACCATGTCACCCGCGACCGTCCCCCCTGCGTCCTCGTCACCACGCGATCCCCGGTCGCCACGTCGTAGACCGTCAGCGATCTCCTGTCCGCGGCATAGTCGGCGAATACGACCCGATCGCCGGCAGACGACGGGATGCCCGGATAGGCGTCGTACAAGTCCGTGTGGACGTGTCGTGCGAGCACGACGTCCGAGACATTTTCGACATCGCTTCCGCACGCCGCCGCCATGAGGAGCGGCACTGCCGCGAGGCCGCGGAACGCAGCCGACCGCAAACGCGGCCCAACGAGGGTGAAGCTCATCTGATCTCCTCCTGCCTGACCGTTCGACGATCCGACCTACGGCGGGTGGGGATGGGGTCGCGGGCCATGACCGGAAGGGAGCGAGGGATCCGTAATGAGAAATAGCTCTCATTACGGTACGTCGTCAATCGGGGACGTAAGATTAGGTTTCACCATCAACACCACTTCGATGCGGATCGCCGTGCTCTCCGACGGACGCGCAGGCGTGAATCGGTGCACACGGCGGTCTAAAGGCTGAGCATGTGCCGCGGCGACGCCCGAGACGCAGGCCCTCCTCCGGGATTGGGTGGTTGGGAGGCAGTAGTCCTCGCCGCCGTACTGGCAGGAGCATCCCTCCTCGCCGTGCCGTCGCTCCACGCCCAGTCGGACGCGGAGCCATCCGCGACTTCCCCCGCGGGCGAGACCGACTCGGCGGCTCTCGCGACTCTCGCGGCGTGGGCGGATCAGGTGTGGCTGTCCCTGCTCGACCGCGACGGCGCCTACTACGGCCGTCTGGCAGAGGAGGGCATCTTCCAGCGCTTCAACCCTGAAATGGACCACGAGTACGAGCTGGATGCCCGCCTGGGCCTCTTCGATCCCGGTGAAGACGCACGCTGGGCCGAGCTGCCCAACGGCTTTCGGGTTGCCGGGGGCTCGCTCAACAATCCGCACATCCTCAACGTCGTGGACTGGCGCCAGGAGACCCACGTCTCCGGCCCCGTGGACCTGATGGCACGCTACCGCCGGGAGCGATCGCTCACGGCATGGCGCGACTACCCGTGGGTGGGCGTGCGCTGGCGCGACGCGCTCGGGACGCCGTGGACCGTGCGGGTGGGGCTCGGCGTCCACTTCTTCAAGCCGTCCGCAGACGTGGAGGTCGCGCTGGCACGCTCCTGGAGAGACGGCGAAGACCGGAGCTGGACGCTGGAGGTGCGGCTCGCAGCGCTCGACGCCTTCAACGAAGCGATCTTCCAGGGCCTGGGAGTGAGGGCGGACGACGTGCACGCCCACTACGACTATGCGGGGGCTCCCCTCGCGGCTCGCACGACCCTGAGGGCCGCGGCGTCACGCTGGCGGGCGGAGCTGCACGCGGGATCGAGCCGAAGGAGCGAGGTACAGGTGACCTTTCCGGCAACCGGCCGGGCTCCGTTCACCCAGTTCGAACAGGTCGCGTTCCTGGGAGCACTCCTCCAGGTCACACCGCTCGAGCGCGTGACGTTGGCACTGTACGGCACCTGGGCGAGGGCGGACATCGAGCGGCGGGCGCCCGCGAGCGGGCTCGGCTTCACTCTGCGGGAGCAGACGGTGACCGTGGCCGCCCGCGCACGGACCCGCCTGAATCCGCTGTGGGCGGTCGAGACGGAGCTGGCGCGGGTGCGGCGACCCGAATGGCGCACGCCGGGAGGGGGCGCTCGCCGCGAGCACCGTGATCGCGAAGTCTTCGCCCGGGCGGCCCTCGTCCGGTACCCGGAGGCGGGATGGACGGCCCGCCTGGCCTACGCCCTTCTGGACCGCGATGCGGGCTACCAGGCGCCCTGGCTCACGGGGCGGAATCAGGGACTGATCACGGAAGCGGGCCACCGGTTCCGGTCGGGCTTCGAGGTGACGGCCGGGCTCCGCTGGGACCTGGACCACTTCGGGCGGGATCGGTTCGAGGGCGGCCATCTGCGGCTGTCGGCCGCCTGGTGATGGGCCGCCTCGTGCGCGTTTTCAGGCCTTCGCCCCCACCGGGTCCACGCGCACCGTCACGATGTCCGTGTCATGGTACTTCTGGTGGCGCACCGATGTGGCGATGTGGCGCAGCAGCCTGAGCGAGACGTCGCGCTCAACCGGAAGCTCCGCCGAGAGGCCCCCGAGCAGCGCCAGGCGATCTTCGAGGTTGCCCTCCCCGGTCACCGCCAGAAACTCGAGTTCGGCGCCGCCGGCGTCGGCACGGGCCGTGACGCGCAGCCGCCGCTCGCCCGCTGCGCGATCGTCCTTCGCCTGCTCGACCAGGATCAACAGGGTCTCTTCGGCGGCGAGGTTCAGCCGCTGCCCGATCTCCTCGCCCATTCCGGCACGGGATGCAAACCGTCCCAGGAAGTCCTGGATCTTCGGCAGCGCCTCGACATTGAGGCTCGTTTGCATGCGCCGGCGCGGCGGCCCCGTCAGCTCCATGAAGACCGAGAGCAGAATCGCGGTCAGCCCGCCCGAGGTCATCCCGTTCTCCAGAAGCGAGCCCGCCCAGCCGAAGTACTCGGCCGGGATGCCGCCGCTCTGGAAGCCGGACCCGATCCAGAACGAGACGCCGATGATCGTGGCCTTGCGGTAGTCGATGCCCTCCTGCGTGACCATCTCGACGCCCAGCACGAACAGGATGGCGATGAGGACGATGATGTACGCACCCACCACCGGATCCGGTATGGCGAGCAGCACCGCCGTCGCCTTGGGGAAGAACGCCAGCGCGATGAAGATGAGGCCGATGCACATGCCCACCCGGCGCGCGGCGATCCCGGTGATGTCGACAATCGAGACGCTGTTCGAGTAGGTGGTGTTGGGGACCGTGGCGAGCAGGCCCGACAGCAGGTTGCCCACGCCGTCCGCCGCCACCGCGCCCTGCACCGCGCGGAAGTCGGTGGCCCGCCGCTCGCGCCACGACACCCGCTGGATCGCCATGCCGTCGCCGATGGTCTCGATGGCGCCGACCAGCGTGACGAAGATGAACGCCGGAAGCATGGCCCAGAAGCCGGCGCTCAGGCTCAGGTCGAAGCCGGGCCACCCCGCCGCCGGTACTCCGAACCAGAGCGCCTCGCCCACGATTTCCATGTTGTAGGTGCCGAACCCGGCCGCGACCAGGCAGCCGCCCACCGCGCCGATCACCGACCCCCACAGGCGGAGCGCCCCGCGGGCGCGAAGGATGATGACGACCGTAATCACGATCGTCGTCAGGGCGGTAAGGGGAGCGGCCGCCGGCGCGGCCCCCTCCGGCGCCACGAAGAGCAGGTCGAAGCCGATGGGCATGACCGTGACCGCGATCAGCATGATCACCGTGCCCGCCACGGTCGGCGTGATGAAGCGCCGGAGGAGCGAAAGGCGCGAGGAGATCAGGAACTGGAAGAGCGACGAAGCCACGATCAGGGTGGCCAGCAGCGCGGGTCCGCCCAGTTGCAGCGCCGCGACCGAAACCGCAATGAAGACGCCCGAGGTGCCCATCAGCAGGACGTATCCCGCCCCGATCCTGCCCAGCGGTCTCGCCTGGATCATCGTCGAGATGCCGCACACGATCAGCGCCGCGAACGCCGCCCAGGTCAGGTAGGTCTCGCTCCCGCCCCCGGCCCGCACCACGATCGCCACCGTGATGACGATGCCCGCGATGTTGAGCAGGATGTACTGGAACCCGAGCCCGAAGGACACGCCCCAGCCCGGAGTTTCGTCAGCCTGATAGCGAAGGTCCTGCCGCGTAGGGGAGGGGGGCATGGGATGTTGCGCTCAAGGGTTGGGGGGACCGGTCGCCGGAACGCCGCAAGCGGCGGCCGCAGGGTCGCGACGGGGAGGATAGACGGGGAGGATAATCGGGGCGCGGGCGCGGGGATGGCAAGGCGGGGCATTGCCCGTATTCAAGCCGATGTGCTACCGGTTGGAACATCATGCCGGAACTCGGGAGTCCACCCATGAAACGCCGAGACGATCCAACCGCAGCCTCTCCAGCGCGTACCGCAGCCTCTCCAGCGCGTACCGCAGCTTCTGCGATGCTCGCCCTGACCCTCCTCGCACTCACCGCGTCCTGCGGCGACGCCCCTTCGAGCGGAGCGGGGGCGACCGGCCCGGCCAGCACCCTCGAGCGCAACCAGGCCCTGCACATCCCCATGCGCGACGACGTGCGGATCGCGGTCGACGTCTGGCTTCCGGAAGGGATCGAGCCGGGCACCCGCCTCCCGACGATGGTCCGGGCCACGCGATACTGGCGGGCGCGCGGGCTGGTCGATGTCCCGCTCGAACGCGCGTCCAACTTCGACGAGGCCGAGCGCTGGAACGGGGCAGGGTATGCGCTTGTGCTCGTCGACGCGCGCGGAAGCGGGGCCTCCTTCGGCATCCGGCGCTTCGAGCTCGCCGAGGACGAAGTGCGCGACTACGGGGAGGTCGTCGACTGGATCGTGGCGCAGCCCTGGTCGAACGGACGGGTCGGCGCCTACGGGGTGTCGTACGCGGGCAACACCGCGGAGATGCTCGCGGTCAACCGGCACCCGGCCGTCAAGGCGGTCGCGCCGCTCTTCAACGACTTCGACAACTTCGGGCACCTGGTCTTCCCGGGCGGCGTGCTCACCGTCGGTTTTCTGGAGAGCTGGTCGAACCGTACGCGCATGCAGGACCTGAACGATATCTGCGGGCTCTCAGGCGTGGACGGTTCGGAGTGCGATGAACTGCGTCGCAGCCAGGTGACCGGCGTCAAACCCGTGGACGCGGATGTGGACGGCGCCCTCGTCGCTGCGGCGGTGGCCGAACACGAGGCCAACACGGTGCCCTTCGGAGCGGCGCTGGAATACGAGTTCCGCGACGATCCGTTCGGCCGCTACGACGAGATCAACGTGGGGCACCGGCGGAGCCCTTCCGGCCACCTCCCGCAGATCGAGGAGTCGGGCGCGGCGATGTTCATTCGGGCTGGCTGGCAGGACGCTGGCACCGTGAACGGCACGCTGGGCCGCTACAACACCATCTCCAACGCGCAGCACGTTTTCATCGGGCCGTGGGACCACGGGGCGCGCAACGACGCCGACCCCTTCCGGCCGGACGACACCCCGGTCGCTCCCGACGCGGCCGCGCGCTTCACCGAGCTGGTCGCCTTCTTCGACGCGCACCTCAAGGAGGGCGGCTCCGGACAGACGCCCACGGAGATCAACTACTACACGCTCGGCGCGGACCGGTGGACCCGTACCGAAATCTGGCCGCCCGATGGGTTCGAGGACGTCACCTGGTACTTCGGCGCCGAGGGGATGCTGACCCCCGAGGCCCCGTCCGCCGCCGACGCCGAGGACGCCTATACCGTCGACTTCACGGCCACAACCGGCACGCGCAACCGCTGGTACACCAACGGCGGCGGCGGCGATGTCATATACGGGGACCGGCGCGAGGAGGACGCGAAGCTGCTCACCTACACCAGCGCCCCGATGGACGTCGACACGGAGATCACGGGCCACCCGGTCGTCACGCTGCATGTCGCCTCGACCGAGACCGACGGCGCGTTCATCGTCTATCTGGAGGATGTCGCTCCGGACGGCACCGTGCGCTACATCACCGAAGGGCAGCTGCGCGCGGTGATGCGCGCGGTCACGGACGATCCGCCGCTCTACCGCAAATACGGGCCACACCGCTCCGAGCTGCGCGCCGACGCGATGCCGCTCGTGCCCGGCGAGGTCGCCGAAATCAGCTTCGACCTCTGGGCCACATCCGTGCTGATTCGGGAAGGCCACCGGATCCGCGTCGCCATCGCGGGCGCGGACGCCGACACCTTCCTGCGCTATCCCCGGGACGGGAACGTGCCGGTGCTCTCAGTTCAACGGAACGCGACCTACCCGTCCGCCATTGTCCTCCCGATCCGATCAGGAGCCGGCTAGAAGTCAGCCTCGTGACCGTAGCGCCCGAGCAGCGATGCCAGCTCCGGAAGCGAGAGATCCAGCACGGAGGCGGCTCGCCTCACGGAGAGACCCCCCGCTTCGAGAGCATCGGCGACACACCGGACGAATTCCGCACTGAACGAGGGAATCGCGGCTCCCCTGCCCGGTGCCGGACCACTCGCGATCGGAAGCCGGTCAGCGAGCGCGTCGACTTGCTCCCGGGATAGCAGGTAGAGGCGTCGGAGGCGGCGCACGTACACCTCCACCGGGACCCGGAGCTCCTCGGCACCCTCGATCAAACGAGCGGGGAGATCGCGCGATCGCCTCACGCGACTCCACTCCTCCTCGGCCATGTCCTCTGCAATCATGTCCTCCGCGGTCATGCGCATCGGCTCTCCCGGGCTCACGATGCCTTCCGCCCTCCGGTCGAATCCCAATTGCCGCCGCAGAACGGGCCACGGCATCAGGAGTGCGGTGGCAAAGCTCTCCGCCAGCCGCGCGACCAGCCATCGCTTTCCCCGGCGCGGCACGCGAACGGACTCCACTCGGTCGGGCGGAATCGCGTCCCAGGTCAACAGGCGGAAGAGTCCGTGAGCAATGCCGTAGCTCCGATGCCCTTCGGGCTCATGGCGGTTGACGAGCACGCACTTGATTCCTTGAGCGCGGACAGCGGCACTCGCGATTCCAGGCGGGGCATCCACCTCGAGCACCAGGATGCCCAGACGGTCTTCCAGCGCCGACCGCAGCGCTGCCGCCGGACAATCTCCGAGTCCCATGCGTTCGCCGAAGGCCGCACCCGCGTCCCGTGCGTCACCGAAGGAGGAGTGGCGCGTCAGCGACAGCTTCAGTTCCAGCCATCGAGGCTCGCGTCCCAGCTCGCGGGACAACTCCCGGTACATCGCGATCCATCGCCCTGCTCTGCGCTCGAATTCGTCGACAGCCGCGCTCGCCACCTCTGGACCCGTCCGGAACGTGAATTCCCCTTCACCCTCCAGGCGGAACGGGTCGGTGAAGTAGTCCAGGTCGACGCCGAGAAGGTCCATCGCCAGGATGAGCTGCTCTGCGGTGAGGGAGCGTTGCCCGTTTTCGATGCGGGTGACGTTCTGGCGATGGTTCAGGCCCAGATCTCCCGCCAGTTGGTACTGCGTCAGCCCGGCTCGTTTGCGGGCCGCCCTCAGACGGGCGGCAATCCGGGAGGTCAGGCCGGCAATCCGGGCTGTTGGTCGCATTCGGATGCGAGGAGGCTGGTGATCGGTGGGGCGGTTGGTGCCCGTTGCACGCTGGTTGGTTGCAGTCAAGCGAGAAGCAGCCGCTCCGCGCCACGGGCCTGTTGCCCTTTGCCACGGGCCTTGTTGCCCTTTGTGGTACGCGCCCCTCTGCGGGGTGTTGCCAAATCGAAAAGGCAACATATTGTTGCATCTTGCGTTTTGCAACACGCCACGGAGGGGTCAGACAGACGATACTCCAGGCCCGCAGCCGGTCTACTCCAAAGCCTGGCCCGCTCAGCCCACCCGCACGTCGAGGTGCTTCAGCCCCCTCAGCACGATGCTCGGCCGGTACTTCGGCGGGCGGGTGCCGAAGCGGAGCCGTGGGATTCGCTCCAGCAGTACCTCCAGCGCGACTCGTCCCTCCAGCCGGGCGAGCGGCGCACCGAGGCAGTGGTGGATGCCTCGGCCGAACGAGATGTTCGGCTGGCTCGACCGGGTGATGTCCAGTTTATCGGGCTCGGGGAATCGTTCGGGGTCATGGTTGGCGGAGCCGATCAGGAGCGTGATCATGGTACCTTCGCTGACGGCCAGACCCCCGAGTTCCATGTCGCGGAGCGCCACGCGCATGTCCAGTTGGACCGGCGGATCGTAGCGGAGGAGCTCCTCCACCGCGGAAGGGATCAGTTCGGGCCGCTCCCGCAGCAGGGCGAGCTGATCGGGGTGCCGCAGGAGGGCCCGGACTCCGTTCCCGATTAGGTTCGTGGTGGTTTCGTTGCCGGCCGTAAGGAGAAGGCGCAGCATCACCCTCGTTTCCTCGGCGGTCAGCTTGTCGCCTGCGTCCTCGGCTTCGACCAAGCGCGAGACGAGATCGTCGCGGGGCTCGCGGCGGCGCTGCTCGATGATGGCGGTGAAGTACTCCGCAAACTGCCTGGCGGCACGATACACCTTCTCTTCCTCTTCCGGAGAAAGGAACGGCTCCAGCGCGCGCGCCAGATCGTCGGACCAGACCTTGAAGCGCTCGAGATCGCGCTCGGGGACTCCGATCATTCTGGCGATGACGATGGTGGGAAGCGGCACCGCGAAGGCCTTCATGAGCTCGAATTCGCGGGCTTCTCCGACCTTGTCGAGGAGTGTGTGCGCCGTGGCGCGGATGTACTCCTCCATCCTTGCCACCTGACGGGGCGTGAATGCCCGGTTGACGAGAGCGCGCAGGCGGGTGTGGTCGGGCGGGTCCTGCGCGAGCATGCTCGGCGTGAGCTTCTTCCGTGTCGCAATGGAGCCCTCCGAGGAGGTCACCTTGCTGAAGTCGTTGCCGAAGTTCCTGTGGTCCCGGAGGATGCGGTCGATGTCAGCGTAGCGGGACACCACGACCTGGTTGGCGAAGATGCTGCGATGAATCGGGTCGCGTTCGCGCAGCCTGCGGTACAGGGGGTAGGGATCGGCGACGGAGTCGGGTGAGAGCGGCCGGTACGCGACCCCGGTCTGAAGCCACTCTCCGACCAGGCGGGCGCGCATCCAGGCCACCCAGATGGCCCGCGCAATCGCGTTCCTGGGAACCATTCCGTATTTTCCCGTCCTCTTCGCCTGCGGTGTCGCAGGTATGGATTCAAGTACGCTGCCAGCCGGTGCAGGTTGCATGCCGCCGCCCTGCCGGCCCGCGCGTTGTCGATTCTCCCAAAGCGGAAAGCCAGCCATGAAGACCCAGCACAACTCGACCACGATCCGCCGCGTCCTCGGCGCCGCGGTCACCCTTGCCGTCCTCTCCGCGGGGACGGCCATGTTCCCATCGGGGCATGTCCACGCCCAGTCCGCGCTCGAGACGGCTATCTCGCATCTTCAGTATCGCGAGCTCGGGCCCGCGCTCATGGGCGGGCGCATCGCAGACATCGCGGTGGTGGAGTCGAAGCCGCAGATCTTCTATGTCGGCACGGGTACGGGAGGCGTCTGGAAGACCGAGAACCACGGGACCTCGTGGACGCCGGTCTTCGACGACCAGCCCACTAGCTCCATCGGAGCCGTCACGCTCGACCAGTCGAACCCCAACCTGGTCTGGGTCGGGACCGGGGAGCCGCAGAACCGGCAGTCGTCGGGCTGGGGCAACGGCGTGTACAAATCGGTCGACGGCGGCAGGACCTGGCAGCACATGGGGCTCGAGGGGAGCAAGCACGTCGGGCGCATCCTCATCCATCCGCGCGATCCCGATATCGTGTACGTCGCGGCGGTCGGGGATCTGTGGGGGCCCAACGAGGAGCGCGGGGTCTTCCGGACGCAGGACGGGGGCGAGAGCTGGGAGAAGGTCCTCTACATCGATGAGGACACCGGCGCCATCGACATGGCGATGGACCCGAGCGACCCGAACACCGTTTTCGCGGGGATGTACCAGCGGCGGCGCACCGGCTGGGGCTTCAACGGGGGCGGCCCCGGGAGCGGGCTCTACCGCACCCTGGACGGGGGCGACACCTGGACGGAACTGACCGAGGGACTCCCCGATGGCGACAAGGGACGCATCGGCGTGGATGTCTTCCGCGGGGACGGGAACATCGTGTACGCGCTGATCGAGGCGCAGCCGAGGACCCCGGGCCAGGGCTTCGGAGGGGGCGGAGGACCGTCGCGGAGCGGGCTCTTCCGTTCGCTCGACCGCGGGAACACCTGGGAGAAGATGTCGGACACCAACCCGCGCCCGATGTACTACTCGCACGTGCGCATCGATCCGACCAACGTGGACCGCATCTACGTGCTCGGGAGCCCTCTGATGGTGTCGGACGACGGCGGGCGCACCTTCCGCAGCGACGGCGCCACCCAGGTGCACGTCGATCACCACGACCTCTGGATCAACCCGGCGGACCCGGACCACCTCATTCTGGGGAGCGACGGGGGCGTGGCCGCGAGCTGGGACGGCACCGGGCACTGGCGCATGTTCGACAACCTGCCGCTCGGCCAGTTCTACGCCATCGGCCACGACATGCGCGATCCGTACTTCGTGTGCGGGGGGCTCCAGGACAACGACGCCTGGTGCGGGCCGTCCAACACCCGCTCGTTCCACGGGATCCGCCACCAGGACTGGTACGAGGTGGCGTACGGGGACGGCTTCTTCGCGATCGTGGACCCCACCGACTCGACCATCGTCTACGCCGAGTCGCAGCACGGGAACATGAACCGGTACGACCTCAACACCGGCGAGAAGATTCCCATGCGGCCCATCACCGGCCCGCGCGAGAACGGCGACACCGCCAAGACCTACCGCTACAACTGGAACTCGCCGCTCCAGCTCTCGCCCCACGATCCGGCGACGGTCTACCTGGGGGCCAACTTTCTCATGCGCTCGCGGGACTACGGGATGTCCTGGGAGGAAGTCGGGGGGGTGGATCTCACGAAGCAGATCGACCGCGAGGAGCTCGAGATCATGGGCGTTCTCGGATCGGAGCCGCAGATGTCGGTGAACGACGGCATCTCGACCTACGGCAACATCACCAGCTTCGCCGAGTCGATGCTGGCGCAGGGGCTGCTCTATGTGGGCACCGACGACGGCAACCTGCAGGTGAGCCGGGACGACGGAGCGACCTGGACCAACGTGGCCGACCGCATTCCCGGGCTGCCCGAGCGCACCTACGTGAGCCGGGTCGAGCCTTCGCACCACGTGGAGGGGCGCGTCTATGCAAGTTTCGACGGGCACCGCAACGCCGACTACGCGGCCTACGTGTACGTGAGCGAGGATTACGGGCAGAACTGGTCCCGCATTACCGACGGGCTGCCCGACGGCTGGTCGGTGAACGTCGTAACCGAGCATCACCGCGCCCCCAACCTGCTCTTCGTGGGCAATGAGACGGGCGTGTTCGTGTCGGTCGACCGGGGCGGGGAGTGGGTCCAGCTCAAGAACAACCTGCCGACGGTCCCGGTCGACGACATCCTCGTGCACCCGCGCGACAACGACCTGCTGGTGGGCACCCACGGCCGCTCGTTCTACATCCTGGCGGACGTGACCCCGCTGGAGCATCTCTCCGAGTCGATGCTCGCCGACGCGGGCCGGGTGTTCCCGCAAGCGCGCCCGACGATCATGTGGGCGGAGCGGGGCGACTGGCCCTTCCAGGGCGCGACATACCAGGCTCCCAATCCTCCGCGCGGGTCGCTGATCCGGTACTACCTGCGCGATGAATGGGAAGCGCCGATGGCGGCTGAGGACGATGAGGAAGGGGGGAACGGGAACGGCGATGGGGCCGGGGATGGGGATTCGGGACAGGACGCGGAGGATGACGGTGACGGGGATGGGCGCGACGATGCAGGGGCGGGACAGGAGGCAGACCAGAGCGATGATGCGGCCGGGCGCTCGGATGAAGATTCGGAACCCTTCGCCCTGACGATCACCGACGCCCAGGGCAACCACGTGCGCACCCTCGAGGCTCCGAGCGACCCCGGCATAAACGAGGTCGTGTGGGACTGGCGCTTCGACGCTCCGTACGAGGCCGATGGCCAGCAGGGCGGGGGAGGGGGCGGTCCATTCGGAGGCGGCACGCCCCAGGGTCCGATCGCGCTACCGGGCGTCTACACGGTGAGCATGGAGGTCGGCGGTGAGAGCTACTCCACGACCGTGGAGATCCAGGCCGACCCCCGCCGTCCCATGACCATGGCCGACCGCATGGCCCGCCAGGATGCGCTCATGAGCCTGCACCGGCTGGCCGTACCGATCAACGACGCGACCCAGGCCATCAGCCGTCTGGAGGAGCAACTGGACGCGGCCGAGGAACTCATCGACGGCGCGGACGCGCCCCCCGAGGGCATCGAGGAGGAGCTGGAAGCCATCCGCGAAGCGCTGGAGGAGATCGAGGAGGATGTCTCGGAGGCTCGCCAGAATGCGGGCGTGGCCAGGGCCATCCAGCAGTCCTCGGTCCACCCGACCGAGGATCACATGTGGCAGGTCGAGCACGCCTGGGAGGTGATGGGCGAGACGGTGCCGGAGCTGAACGCGCTGATTGAGACGCGGGTGCCCGGGCTCAACGCCCAGCTCTACGCGGAAGGCGTGCGGCCGGACGCGGGAGAGCCCGTGGAGATGCCGGGGAGGTAGGGGGTTCGTTGGACTATGTCGTCGTCGAGCAGGGAACGAGCGCCCTACAAGGGGCCGGGGACACGCGACGAAGTTGGCCGCGTCATGGACGGTGGCCATCCGGCCTTCGGGCCTGCAACAAGCACCTCTTGAGCCCATCGAGTCGTGCTTGAGTCACCGGCGGAGGTCCTCGCAAGAATGCAGGCAAGGGGAGACTCCTGCTTGGCACTCAGGGAAGTCGTCTTCGCGGGTCGCAGAATAAAAGGGCCAGACCGCAACGCGTTGGCGGACGAACTTGCCGCGTTCGCCAACTCTCGCGGAGGTCAGATTGTTCTCGGAGTCCGCGATGACACCGGCGATATTGTGGGTATTCCGCCGGACCGCGTCCATCTGGTCGAACGCTTGATTGCGGAGGTAGCCGATGAGTCCGTCGACCCGCCTCTCTACGTGTTGACGCGGCACCTTTCACTTCCCGACGCCACCGGTGTTCAGCAACTGGTGATCCAAGTCTTCGTACCGCGCAGCCCGTTCGTTCACAGAAGCGCGTCGGGATACTTCCGCCGACGAGCGGACGCGAAGCGCCAGATGCGACCCGAGGAACTCGCTCGCCTGTTTGAACAGCGCCGGCGTGCCGGTTTCATAAGCTTCGACGAACAGACCCTGGACGCGGCATCCTTACAGGACTTGAGCCCGGATCTGATCGACAGGTTCCGGACCGAGCGAACGGACGACGACCCGACCACTTTCGCTCACAAGCTGGGGATGGTCGCACGCACCGAGACCGGAGAACTTCGCCCGACGACCGCCGGGATCCTGTTCTGCACGTCCAACCCTGAGCGGTGGTTGCGCCATGCGTACGTTCAGGCCGTGTCGTACCGGGGCCGAGGAGTCGCAGATTCGGTGGACATGGTGAACTATCAGCTTGACGCCCGTGACATCACCGGACCGCTCGATGTTCAGATCGCGGAGGCCTGTCGGTTCGTGACGAAGAACCAACGGGTATCCGCCAGCAAGGCACTCGGTCGCGCGGACCGTCCGCAGTACGATATGACTTCGGTCTTCGAAGCAATCGTTAACGCCGTCGCCCACCGCGACTACTCGATCCACCAGTCGAAGATCAGGCTACGGATGTTCTCGGATCGCCTGGAACTCTATTCGCCCGGAGGTCTGCCCAATACACTCGAGTTGGACATGCTCCCGTACCGGCAGGTTGCCCGCAATGATGTGATCGCCAGTAGGCTGGCAGAAGTCCCCGTACGAACGGATATTGCGGGGCTCAACACAACCCGAGCGACGATGATGGACCGTCGAGGTGAAGGGGTACGTGTGTTGCTTCGCCGCAGCGAGGCCCATTCCGGCAGGCGCCCGGTGTACAGGCTTCTCGACGAATCCGAAGTAATGCTGACCATCTTTGCGGCCGAATGAAGTCCTCAACCTCACTTGAAGCGCGCGATGCCAGGGAGTCCTGCTTCACGAAGCGGCTGTTGGACCGGGCCGGAGATCGGCAGCTGACCGGCGCCAACGCGGGTCACGAGCATTCCACCGAGGACGAGCGTTGGGCTGACCTGGCTGCCTCTGCCCGCGTCGACTGGGCCGCGGAAAACCCGTTTTGAGCCAAGTCACCCCCGACGGCCGCTTCAGCCCGGAACGCCAGAGCTTCCTGGTCCACTTGGCCGAGCGCGGTCACCTGTGGCGCGAGGCGATTCGCGCCTACAAGGCTGGGGAACGGGGTGTTGCCGCCGCCGAAGCGATACGCAGCATCGCGGATGAATTCGGCTGGGAACCGCCTACGCCCGAGGAAGACGGGGTCAAACCACCTTCCACCACGGCGCCGCGAGCACCCGAGGGGTGATCCACTCGACCGAGTTGCCGCCGTGCAGGAGCAGGCCGGCGCGCGCGGCTCGGCCGTACTCCGCGTGGAACGCACGCAGGTGCGCCGCGTCCCGGAGGCGGGGCCGCCGGGTGGCCTTGACCTCGATGGGGAGCACCGATCCCTCCGCCTCGATCACGAAGTCCACTTCCTCCCCGGTGGTCGTGCGCCAGTGCAGCACTTCGGCGCGCGTGGTTCGGCAATCGCGCCATGCAAGCAGGTCCTGAAGTACGACGTTCTCCAGATGGGCGCCCCGGGGCTCGCCTTCCTGGGCGAGGTGCATCGCCAGACCCGTGTCGCTCCAGTAGAGCTTTGGAGCCTTGATCAGCCTCTTGGTGCGGTTGACCGAATACGCGGGAATCCGCACGAGCAGGTAGGAGGTCTCAAGCAGGTTCAGCCAGCGGTGCACCGTCGGCTGCGGGATGCCGATGTCCCGGCCCACCTCCGTCTGATTGAGCAACGCTCCGAGGCGCAGGGCCGCCGCGCGCATGAGCCGCCGAAAGTCCGGCAGTGCCGCGATCGAGGAAAGCGCCTGCAGATCCCGCTCCAGATAGGTCCGCACGTACCCGTCGAACCAGATCGCCCGCTCGGCGGAAGTGTCGAGATGGACGGCGGGAACCGGGAAGCCGCCGCGCCGCGCGAGCGCCCGCCAGTCCTCGGGATCGCCGGGGTGGTCCGCCACGACATCGAGCCAATCCTGGTCAGGAGACTTGACCAGGTTCTCCCAGATGCCGCACCGGCCAAGGCCCAGTTGCTCTCGTCGCGTCATCGGCCAGAGGGTCAGGTAGCTGGCGCGGCCCGCCAATGACTCCGATACCCTCCGCATCAGGAGCAGATTGGCGGATCCGGTCAGCAGAAAACGCCCCGGCCGCCGCTCCCGGTCGATTTCCCGCTTGACGGCGCTCAGGAGGTCCGGCTCGCGCTGAACTTCGTCGAGGGTCACCGGTTGGCTGCCTCTCACCAGCGAATCGGGGTCGCGGCGGGCCAGGTCGAGAACATCCAGATCGTCGAGCGACAGGTATCGGCGGCCATCGGTTGCTGCTCGCACCGGCTCCGTCTGCGGCGACTGGCCGAGGGCGCGCGCGAGCGTACTCTTTCCGGTCTGGCGTGCTCCCGCCACGACAACGGCTGGCATGACGCGCATCATGCTGTCAAGGGTGCCGGAAACGGCGCGGGGGAGCGGAAGATTATTCATAGTATGAATGATAATCATTCATGACGTGAATGAAAAGACACAAGATGAAACACCCGTCAAGAAAACAAGCTATTGCAAATAAATAGCTTATGGATTTCTGGAGTGAATTGACCGGTTTCCGATCAAGAAAAACGGAGATCGTGCCACCGTCACCGCCCCCGCCCCGGCTCCTCCACCAACCCATCATCCAGCAACTGCTGGAAGTGATCCACGATGGACTCCGCGGCCGGCCGGAAGCTCATCCCCAGATCCGACTTCGCGTACGCGTTGTCGAAGCGCAGAGGATACCCCGCGTTGCGCCAGACCAGCTTCCGCGGGACCCCCAGCAGAGGCGAGAACAGCGTGGCCAGCAGCCTGGGAGCGGTGAATCGCGGGAAGGGAAAGCCGCTCCCGAAGTGGCTCCGCAGGACCCGGACGACTTCCGGGAGGCCCATCGTCTCGCTGACCAGGATGTGGCGCCCGCTCGCTGCCGGGATCAGCCCCGCGCGCAGGTGGCCCTCGGCGACGTCGCGCACGTCCACGATCCCGAATTCGACGTGGGCCACGCCCAGGCGCAGGCTGCCGTCGCCAAGTTCGCGCATGAGCTGGACGCTCTCCGGGCTCGAGTGCGGGTCGAGGGAGGGCCCGAGCACCAGCCCGGGATTGACGGCGACCAGGTCCCATCGGTCCTGCTTCCCGGCGATGCGCCAGGCCAGGCGCTCGGCCTCGGTCTTGGCGTACGAGTACGGCAGATGGCGTTCGTTGCTGGTCTCGTTCCAGTGGCTCTCGTCGAAGCGGTCCGCCTCGATGCGCCCGAGGTCCGCCGTGTCTCCGTAGATGGCCGAGACGCTGGAGGTGAGGACGACGCGCCGCACCGACGGGGTCCGGTTGGCCGCCTCCAGCACGCTCCGGGTGCCCCGGGTCGCGGGCTCGATGAGCTGGCGCACCGGATCTTCGACGCCGCGCACGACGACGGGCGAGGCGGTGTGGAAGACGAGGGCGCATCCCGCCATGGCCCGGTCGAACCCGCCGCGCTCCATCAGATCCGCCCGGAAGAGCGACAGCGTGCCGGGCAGCTCTCCGGCCATCGCCAGCAGGTGCTCCGTCTTGCGGGGATCCGCGGGATCGCGGACGGTGGCGCGGACGTCGAAGCCGCGTTCGAGGAGTCGCCTGACCAACCACGACGCGACGTAGCCGTTGGCGCCCGTGACCAAGGCCGGACCCGGGATGCGTTCGCCGGACTGTTGCCGCCGCGGAGGGGAGTGCATCTTCGCCATCATCAGTTTCGCGTGCCGTGCGCGTCTCGGAGCCCCGACGACGGGAAAGGAACAGCATGTACGACGTCATCGTCATCGGCGTGGGCGGGATGGGGAGCGCCACGGTCTACCAGCTCGCGCGGAGCGGATGCAGGGTGCTGGGCCTGGAGCAGTTCACCGTCCCGCACGCGTTCGGCTCCTCGCACGGGTCCACGCGCATCATCCGCCTGGCGTACTCCGAGGGGCCCCAGTACGTGCCGCTGCTCCGGGCCGCGTATCGGTACTGGAGGGAGCTGGAGGAGGTCTCGGGCGAGTCGATCCTCGTGGTGACCGGCGGTCTCGACATCGGGCCGCCCGACAGCCCCAAGGTCGAGAACTCCCGGCGTTCGTGCCTCGAGCACGGCATTCCCTTCGAGGAACTCGACGGCGCGGAGGTCAACCGGCGCTTCCCCGGCTACCGGATCCCCGAATCGCTCCGGGCCATCTACCAGGCGGACTCCGGCTACGTGCGCTCGGAGGTGGCGATCCGGGCGCATGCCGCCGCGGCGCGGGAGCTGGGCGCGGAGATCGTGACCGAGTCCCCGGTGCGCAGGTGGGAGAAGCGCGCGTCCGGCTTCCGGGTGGTGACCGCCAGCGGCACCTACGAAGCCGGGAAGCTGGTGTTCACCGCCGGTGCGTGGGCGGGCCGGCTAGTGCCGGAGCTCGCGCCCCTGTGCCAGCCCGAGCGCCAGACGATGCTCTGGACGGAGCCCCTGAACGCGGCGCCGTTCGAGCCGGAGCGGTTCCCGATCTTCGTGCTGCAGGCCCCGCTGGGGCGCTACTACGGCTTCCCCAGCGACCGCGGCGAGGGGTTCAAGATCGGCAAGTATCATCTTCGCGTGCAGCCCGTGCCCGACCCGGATCGCCTGGACCGGGAATGCTCCCCGGAGGACGAAGCCGGCGTGCGCGAGGGAATCGCGGCCTACTTCCCGCAGGCGAACGGCCCCACCCGCCGCATCGTGGCGTGCATGTTTACCACCAGCCCCGACGAGCACTTCATCCTGGACCGCCACCCGGCCATGGACGACGCGTTCATCGCCGCCGGCTTCTCCGGCCACGGCTACAAGTTCTGCAGCGTGATCGGGCGGGTCATGGCGGACTTCTGTTTGGGGGATGAGGGGAAGTGGGGGGTGGAGGGGTTTGGGGTGGGGGAGGGGAGGTTCTAAACGGCCCGGGCAATCGCCTCCAGATGCCGTTGCCGCTTTCTTGCGCGATCGTCGAGTACGTCTTCCTTCGCCGCCACGATTGCGCCTCGAACCATCGCACTCCTGGTGGCTCCTTCTGTAGTGACCGCGACGTCGCGTAACCACGCAAGCAGCTCCGGCGGTACCCTCAAGCGCAGGTCCTTCCGACACCTCCCCGTCGCCAAGCGGCTCCTGGAGAGCGTGTTCAGCCGGCGAGCCATGCCCGCATCCACGCGAGCCAGCGTCAGGTAGTAACGAATTACCGCGGGAGCGAACTGCCTGGGCGCCACGCGATAGCGGTCCGCCACGAGATGAAGCACGTCGTCGAGTTCCCGTGGCATCCGGACGCTCATCACCTCCTCCTTCTTCGCTTCCCTTGCTGCTTTCAGTTTCGGCGTCGATTGGGCAGGCACCGTCAGAATTTCTCCGGTTTTGGAATCGACGCCGAAGAGGACGTTCCTGACCGTGGCCTTCGACGTCTCGAGTTCGATCGTTCTGTACTCGTAAACGATGTCGACCCGCCCGCGTTCCGGCGCCAGAGCGTACCCGCGATCTCCTTCCCGCAAGATCTTCATCTCAGTTCCCTGCTCGATGAACGCTTATGAACATTGCTTTCCGGTCGTCCCCGTCGGTCTCCAAGAAATACACCTTGATGTACCACCGTTCCTCTCGAACCGTTGGCCTAAACGTGTGCACCACCACGGATTGATCCCAGTGGTGGGGCGACTCCCTGTAGTCGTCAGAGCGAGTCTTGAGCACGAGCTCGGCAACGTCGCTCGCATCGACATCGCCAACCGCCAGTAGATTCTTCTCCGCGCGGGCCTCGCGAGCCTCGTGCTCGAAGTTCCCTTCGTGAAGAGCCGCCACCACCGCCGCCTTCGCCGCCGCGAATCCCATGTGGGATGGTACTACATTCGCAGTACACAAGCAAGGAGATCGCTCACGCCGGCGTGCAGCCCGTGCCCGACCCGGATCGCCTGGACCGGGAATGCTCACCGGAGGACGAAGCCGGCGTGCGCGAGGGAATCGCGGCCTACTTCCCGCAGGCGAACGGCCCCACCTGCCGCATGGTGGCGTGCATGTTCACCACCAGCCCCGACGAGCACTTTATCCTGGACCGCCACCCGGCGATGGACGACGCGTTCATCGCCGCTGGCTTCTCCGGCCACGGCTACAGGTTCTGCAGCGTGACCGGGCGGGTCATGGCGGACTTTTGTTTGGGGGAGGAAGGGAAATTGGGGGGTGGAGGGGTTTGGGGTGGGGGAGGGGAGGGGAGGTGGTGGTGAGGCTGCGTATTCCTAGCGCCAAGTTGCCACCCAATTCGTGTCGTGTGAAGGCCCATCAGGAGGGTTGCATCTTAGCTGCGCAGGGAATAGCATTCAGCCGCTTCATGGCGCTGAGATTGAGTACGGGAGAACGACGTGGACAACGACGAAGCGGCTTATTTGGCCCAACGGGCGATTGTGGATCTCAAGGCGGCCATCCTGACTCTCCTACGTGACGCGGATCGCGAGAACGGGCTTAGGAACGCTGATATCAGTCGACGATTGCGGATTCACGGTGGATATCGCGGAGGTCATGCCGGGTGCATCTCACGAACCGTCTTGGAGCGATTGGAATCGGACGATTCCGTCGTACAAGATCCAAAGACGAAGCGCTGGAGTGCTCGAGCACGGTAGTCCGGCGCGGCATGCCGCGATCAGCGTAGGTGAGGCGTGAACGGTCCAGTTCCTGTCGTAGACCTCTTCTCAGGCCCAGGAGGGCTCGCTGAAGGGTTCACTGGGTTGGGCGACTCCGGCGAAGGGCCCCGCTTCCGCATCGCGCTGTCCATAGAAATGGAGCGTTCGGCACACCGAACACTCCGTTTGCGTGCATTTCTGAGAAAATTCAGCCCGTCGGAACTGCCCCGCGAATACCATGACTTCCTGAACTGCGGAGCGACAGACGAACCAGATTGGCGGAAGCTCTATCCGAAGGAGTGGCTCGAGGCGGATGGAGAGACCCAGTGCCTGAAGCTAGGAACGCCCGAAGCCACGGCTTTCGTTAGCCAGCGGGTTAAGCGCATTCGTCGGAAGTACGGGCACCGCACGATTCTCTTGGGAGGGCCACCCTGTCAGTCGTACTCGTTGGTCGGAAGAGCCCGCAATGCAGGAAACGCGGCGTACGATCCCAACAAGGACGAGCGCCAGTCGCTTTACCGCGACTACGTGCGTGTTCTCCGAGAACTCCAGCCTGCGGTGGCCATTCTCGAAAACGTTAAGGGAATGCTCTCAGCGCGGCACTGCGGTGCACCGATATTTCATCAAGTCATGGCGGACCTTCGGAACGCGGGCGGAAGGGATCAGTACCGGCTGTATGCGATGGCCTCTAGGCATGGGGGCGCTTTTTGGGAACAAGATCAAGATCCCAGAGAGTTCCTCGTTCGCGCGGAAGAATTTGGCGTCCCACAGGCTCGGCACAGGGTGATCGTGGCATGCGTGCGCAGCAGTATTGCCGATCTCCTGCCGATTGATGCCCTGCTAACGCTTGAGAGAAACGATGTGATCGTGGCGGTGGACGATGTCATCGGAGGCATGCCGATGCTCCGGAGTCGCCTCAGCCGTGGCGACAGCGGCACAGCTTGGCAGACCGCCGTGGCCTCGGCGTATGAGCTAATACGGGGTATTCCACGACCCAAGATGAGCGCGGAGCAGGTCTCGTTCTTTGACGAGGCCCTTGCCAGAGCACGAGAGATGACGCGAAGACCGCCGCCGCCGTATCGTGGCGTAGCTGGAGGGACCGCCCTGGTCTGTCCCATCGGCTTGCGCGACTGGATCTTCGACGAGAAGCTAAGCCGACTACCCAACAACGAGACGAGAGGACATATGCCCGAAGACCTCGCGCGTTATCTTTTCGCGGCGGCCTTTGCGCGCGCTACGGGAAGGTCGCCGAAAGCTCGCGACTTCCCGAAGGAACTTGCGCCCAAGCATGCCAACTGGAAGACTGGTAAATTCGGAGATAGGTTTCGGGTACAGCTCAGTGACCACCCTTCTAAGACCGTCACAAGCCATATTTCGAAGGACGGTCACTATTTTATTCACCCCGATCCTAGCCAGTGCCGCAGCCTCACGGTACGAGAGGCCGCACGGCTTCAAACCTTCCCTGACAACTACTTCTTCTGTGGGGGAAGAACGCAGCAATACGTCCAAGTGGGGAATGCCGTACCGCCCTATCTGGCGCGGCAGATCGCGGAACGGGTATGGGATGTCTTCGATCGGTGGGCTTGGTTAGGTGGACGTGTGACGAAGGGGAGAAGACGCAGCCGCTTGGCCTCTAGGCAAACGACGTCCGCTATCTCCCGGGAGACCACGGTAGGCGCTTCATGACGGGCGGCGCGAGGCAGTACGAGCTTGAGCTCCCGCCGCGTGCCTCAGCACTGGTGGAGAGTCTGCGCGACATCGGTTACTCCCTCCCGACGGCCCTCGCCGATGTTGTCGACAATTCGATCGCCGCTAATGCCCAAACAATCCGGATCATGGCAGCAACCCATGAAGATTACCCTGCGATCGGGGTCGTGGACGACGGAGCGGGAATGAGCGAGGAAGAGTTGCTTGAGGCAATGCGCCCCGGAACGAAGAGCCCGCTCGAAACACGATCAGAGACCGATCTAGGACGTTTCGGGCTTGGCCTAAAGACGGCGTCGTTCTCGCAGTGCCGCAGACTCACAGTAGTGACGCGAAAGGCCCAAGGGACCTCTTGCGCCATTTGGGACTTGGACACGGTTGCCGCGCGCGACCGGTGGGTGGTGGAGGTGCGGAACGATCCACTGGAGGTCCGTTGGTCGGATAGCCTCAAAGGAAGCGGGACGCTAGTCGTCTGGGAGAAACTCGACCGCTTGGTCGGAGCCGACAGGCGTGGAGGTCGCCGGGATCTGGTGCGCCAACTGGCCGACGCCGCGGCCCACTTGGAGTTCGTGTTCCACCGCTTTTTGTCCGGCCGCGAAGGCAAACGGGTGGAGATTTCGCTCAACAACCGGCCACTGGAGCCCTTCGACCCGTTTCATCAGAAGCATCCGGCGACTCAGCATCACCAAGAGGACGTCATGGGTCTCGGCGACCGACGCATTCGGATCTGGCCAGTGACGTTGCCTCACCACGACAAGGTGAAGCCAGCCGAGTGGAAGAAGTATGCAGGACCTGAAGGCTACGTGAGCAACCAAGGCTTTTACTTGTACCGGAACCGTCGACTAATTGTACACGGTACCTGGTTTCGCCTTGCTCGGAAACTGGAAGCGACGAAACTGGCACGGGTCGGCATTGACATCCCGAACACCATGGACGCCGAGTGGAAGATAGATGTCAAGAAGGCGTCCGCACAGCCACCGGCCTCGGTGCGTAGGCGACTGGCGAAGATCGTGGACCGCCTCGTCGACGCATCTCGGCGGACATATGTGAAGCGTGGCGCCCGGCAGGCAACGGACAACCGCCTGCCCGTCTGGATGAGGACTCAGAACAAGAACCGCATTTCCTACGAGATCTGCCACGACCATCCGATGCTTCAGATGTTTCGGACTCAGCTCCCGCCTGATCGCATCCGCGATTTCGAGCGACTCCTGCGCCTTGTGGCCTCGGCGCTTCCCATCCACTCGCTCTACCATGATGTAAGCACCAATCCTGAGGCGGTCGGCCCACCAGCACTCGCCAAAGCCGAGATCCGGGCCTTGATTGTAGCCATGCGGGAGGTCTTGCGAGCACGAGGGCTATCTTCCCGGGAGACTCGGGAGTGGATGCGGTCGGCAGAACCCTTCCGAAACAATTGGAAGGAGACGGCCAGCATCATCGATCACTTGGAACAGGAACAACAATGAACGATTTACAGCGCTTGGAGATTATGGCTCAAGCACTTCTGATGGCGGAGATCGGACTACCAACGCCAAGCCAAATTCGCCAAGTAATCGCCGAGGTCAGGCTTTCTTGTCCGGCAGTGACGGACGACCAAGCAGAGCAGGTCGCACTACACTTCGAGGAAAGCTATGGAATCGTAATCCGACCTGCTGCGGCTCTGCACGTTCCCTTCGCGCCCTGGCTGGATGCCCATCGGTCGGAAATTGATCCCTACTACTGGGATCGATATCGCCGATTCCTCGGCAGCAAGGGGTTTCCACCTCAGGTACTTGCCGAGATCAACAAAGACACAGACCGAATAGTGGGATACCTTGAGAACCCTCGGAAAGTCGGTACGTGGGACCGAAGAGGCATGGTCATGGGCCATGTCCAGTCTGGCAAAACCGCTAACTATATCGGTGTTGCAACCAAGGCTGCTGATGCAGGCTACCGTGTCATCGTCATAATCGCGGGTGTACAGAACAAGTTGCGTGACCAGACCCAACGGCGGGTCGACGAATGATTCATTGGCTTCGACACAGCTGCCGGAGTCCAGGGTCCCGGACTCCAGCCGGTGGGCGTCGGCCGCTATGGCCTCACGCGAAAACCGGCGACATTTACAACCGCAAGAAAGGATTTCAGCAAAGATGTAGCGGAGCACCTCGGCATCGGGCTGCGCGACCTTGTAGAGCCGGTTGTTTTCGTGATCAAGAAGAACCCATACACGCTGCGGAATTTAATCGATTGGCTCAAAGCGCATAATGCGCGACTTGGCACTGCCACTATTGATGAACCCATGCTGTTGGTGGATGACGAAGCAGATAACGCTTCGATCAACATCCATCATCGCTCGGACGAGATATCCACAATCAATGGACTGGTTCGCAGGCTCCTGACCTTGTTCGACCGAAGCTGTTACGTTGGATACACCGCTACACCGTTTGCGAACATCTTCATCGACCCCGACGATGAAGATGAGATGGTTGGGAGTGACCTGTTTCCGCGTGATTTCATTGTGAGTCTGAACTCCCCCTCCAACTACTTCGGCGCGGATCAAGTATTCAGAGACGAAGCGGAAACTGTTCTACGCGATATCGACGATCACCGACAGCTGTTGCCGATGTCTCACGGCAAGGATCATCGTATTTCGGAGCTTCCGCCTAGTCTCTTGGAAGCGGTCCGGGTGTTCCTCTTGGCGCGGACGATCAGGCTGGCACAAGGAGAAATCCATGCTGACAATTCCATGCTTGTTAACGTGTCACGTTTCGTGGCGGTCCAGAGGCAGGTCCGCAACGAAATACACAACATTGTCGACAACATTTCATGGAGCGCTCGGATCAATGGCGCAAAGCCGTTTGAGGAGGCGGTGCGTGATCCGCACATCGCAGCGCTGTATCAAGTGTTCCAGGACCACTACGAGGAGACGTGCGATTTTGATTGGACGAAGATTCAAGATCTTCTTCACAAGAGCGTTAGTGCAGTCAATGTCTTCGAAATCAACAGCAGATCGCCCGACTCCCTGAACTACGCAGACTACGCTGAGACAGGCCTGAACGTAATTGCAGTGGGGGGCATGTCGTTGTCCAGAGGACTTACGCTCGAAGGACTGAGTGTGAGCTACATACTGCGTCGATCCTTGATGTACGATACTTTGTTTCAGATGGCGAGATGGTTCGGCTATCGCGCGGGGTATCGGGACTTGTGCCGGGTATGGATGCCGGAGGTAGCCCAGGGTTGGTACGAGCACATCGCAGAGGCAGTAGATGAACTGCGAGATGAACTGGTGCGAATGGAAAGCGTGAACGCCACGCCGCGGGAATTTGGACTGAAGGTTCGTGCACATCCAGACGCGTTGATGGTGACGGCGAGGAACAAGATGGGTTCGGGCGCGACGCATAGGATGATGATTGGGCTGGCGAATCGGTTTGTGGAGACGACCATCCTACATCGTGATCATCAGACGATTACCGCTAACCTGGCGACCGTAGAGCGTTTGGTGAAGTACATGCGGCAGGAAGGCTTGGGGCCGGAGGAAGGAGAACACTTGAAGGGAACCGGGAGTTGGTTGGTCCGCGATGTTCCGCTCGCGCTAGTGGACGCGTTCCTTGCGGCATTCAAGAATCACCCGGGCTCGGCAGCTACCGCGAGTCAGCCGGTACGGAGATACATCGCGGGGCGTAATGACGAGCTACGTCTGTGGGACGTGTTGTTTGCAGGGGTAAAGCGAAGACCTTCTGGGTCGCTTGCGTATGATGAGCTCGGGTTTTCGCTCGTCTGTCAGAGACGTGCGCCAGGTATGGCAAGTGACGATTCAGTGCTAATGGTGACCAACAAGCAACGGGTCGCGAGCCGCGGAGTCGAGAAGGTTGGGCTGACACAAAGGGAAATCGAGCGAGCGGAGAATGAGTTTCGACAAGCAAGGCCAGACGCGAAAAATTATCCTGACCGTATCTATCGTGCGGAGCGAACGAAACCACTCTTGATCATTCACCTGCTCGCGATCGGTTTTGAGGGCGAGGACCTGAGTAGTGAAACACCAGTGACGGCTTGGAGCATGAGTCTTCCGAAGACGGATCGGCCAGAAAGGCGGGTCGAATACATTGTGAACAAAACGTGGTTCGAAGAACACTTTGGAGAAAACGACAGGGACGAGGACGATGAGCAGTGACCATCCTTGGCGAGACATAGATGCGCCTCAAGAATCCAATTGGTTCAACGGCCGCAGGATTCCGGATGTCGGATCCGACTCGTGGGGGCTTTACTGGGCGGTGGACAGGCAGCGACACTGCGTGCTCCTACTACGACAGGACTCCTCTCACCGTCCCTCTCATCGCCTACCTATTCTGCGAGGAATTCGGATTGAGGTCCAGCCGAGACACGACGAGGTCGGTGCTCTCATGACGATTCGGCTGACTGAAGGTCAGCACAGGGAGATCTTTTTCCGATTCTGCAAGGATCTTGTGGCCTCAGCACGCACGGCCCGGTCTGCACAGGACGCGATGGATCGGATTGTAGGGCGAACTTGGCGCTGGCACAGGCTTCTCAGGATTGGCCACGATGGTCGGCTTAGTGCTTGGGAACAGAAGGGACTAGTCGGCGAACTGCGCGTCTTGGAGAGGCATCTCCTTCCCTTGCTCAGTCCCGCCCACGCCGTGCGCGCGTGGGTGGGACCTCTGGGAGGGCCAAAGGACTTCCAGGTCGGACTGGTCAGCGTGGAGGCCAAAGCCCATGGGCCTCAAGCGAGCGAAGTTGCCATTTCCTCGGCCAAGCAACTTGATTCGAGCGACGCGGTGCGTCTGTTCCTACACGTAACCGAGATAGCGGAGGCCTTGGGTAGTTCCGACTCAGCCGTTACGGTCACCGAAGTCATCAACCGGGTTCGAAACGTCATCTCCGCGCGTGACTCGGCAGCGGAAAGAGACTTCGAAGAGCGTCTGCTGGCCACAGGTTTCGACTGGGCAGATGACTACTCGGACCGACGGTGGCTGATCGGCGAGGAATCGTTGTTCGAGATTTCGGAAGGTTTTCCACGGATCACGCCTGCAACCATTCCGGCAGGAGTGCATGACGTTCGCTACAAGATATCGCTTTCGCACTGCCAAGGTTACCGGGTCCAGGCGAGTGACTTGGCCAAGGCCATTTCCAGGAGGCATGATGGAGATTGACGAATTCGCCCGAGAGCTGTTACAAGACGTCCTCGCGGACGCGGATGTTGACGGTCAGTTCCGCGAGGATACCTTTTTTGACAAGGCGACTGAATATCTATTGGAAGCGGGTGAACTGGATATTGCGGATCGAGTACAGTATAGGTCGCCTTCGAGGGGCATTCGAGTCGACGGCTACGGTGGTGATCCCCGCGATGCTTCTTGGACACTGAGCCTGATTGCCCTCGATTTTCACGCAGATCCATCCAGCGGACGGCTCATCGGGAGCCAGATGGATAGAATCTTCCGTCGGGTATCCAAGTTTGTTCTACAGGCTCTCGACCGGAGATGGCGCGATGCGTTGGAAGAGACTAGTCCCGCGTTCGGCTTGGCGGACCTCATCGCCCTCCGGTGGCGGAAGATCACCAAAGTCCGCCTGCTGCTGATCAGCAATCGAGAACTCAGCGAGCGCGTAGACGGTCGACCCGCCGGCGTCCTCGCGGAGAAACCGGTAACTTACAGCGTGTGGGATCTTCGTCGCTTACACCGGGCGGCATCTAATCCTGAACCGGAGGCTATCGAAATCGACTTGGTAAAAGATTTCGGCGGACCTCTCCCGATACTACCCGCTCAGAAGCTAGAGGGAGATCACGACTCGTATCTTGCTGTCATTCCCGGCCAAGTGCTTTCTGAAATCTACGACCGATGGGGTGCCCGTCTGCTTGAACAGAACGTTCGAGTGTTTCTGCAGGCTCGCTCAAAAGTCAATCGCGGCATCCGCGATACGCTTGTGCAAGAACCCAAAATGTTCTTCGCTTACAATAACGGCATCACCGCCACGGCAGAAGAGGTTGAGATCAGCCGCCGCCGCGGAGGCCTCACACTTCGCCGTCTTCGAAATTTCCAAATCGTGAATGGAGGGCAGACGACAGCGTCGATTCACAACGCAATGCGGAGAAACACCGATATATCTCAGACGTTCGTCCAGATGAAGCTCTCCGTGGTCAATGCAGATCGGGCAGCAAAAGTTGTACCGAAGATCTCCGAATACGCGAACAGTCAGAATCGTGTTGCGGCGTCGGATTTCTTTGCCAACCATCCATTCCATGTCCGGGTCGAGGGGTTCTCGCGCGGCGTTTATGCGCCATCCCCGGACGGCGAATTCCGTCAGAGCAAGTGGTTCTACGAGCGAGCACGCGGTCAGTACGCGGATGCCCGTGGGTACAAAACCGCGGCTCAGCGGAGGAGATTCGACATCGAGTATCCGCGGCGCCAACGGTTCACCAAGACCGACCTCGCGAAGTTCCTCAATGTGTGGGAGGGACGACCACATGAGGTGAGCCGAGGCGCGCAGAAGAACTTTGCAGCCTTCGCTCGTCGCATCGGACAGGCTTGGAAGAGGACACCGAACGACTTCAATGAAGCGTGGTATCGCGAGACTATCGCCAAGGCAATAGTATTCAGAGCGACGGAACGCCTCGTCTCAGCCCAACCTTGGTACCAGGGCGGATTCCGCGCGAATATCGTTGCCTACACGATCGCCAGAATAGGCCATCATGTGAAGCAAATCGACCGTGCTGTTGACTTCCAGGCCATCTGGCGTCGACAGGCACCGGACCAAAACCTCGAGCACACCATCGCGATCGTGGCAGAGCGAGTTAACCATGTATTGATCAGTCCACCCGAAGAGATGCGAAACGTCACGGAATGGGCCAAGAAGGAACTCTGCTGGGACCGTGCCAGCAAAATTGCCATTCAGTGGCCTGTGGAACTGGCTGGCATACTCATATCAGTCGAAGAGCGGCGAAATGCAGCTCTGAGCGCACGGCGTGAACAGCGTCAACTGAACGGCATGGAGGCGCAGATCGCGGTAGTCAGAGCGGGGGGATACTTCTGGGCGAACGCCCTAGCGTGGGGGCGAGACCGAGGCTTGCTGACGCCTACAGAGATGGGAGTTCTCAATGTGGCGAGCCGTATTCCTGGTCGGACACCTACAGATAGGCAATCGCTAGTCGTGTTGAGCGCGCTCACGAAGCTACAGAAAAGAGGATACGAAGGAGAGCTGCCTCGAATGCACGAATGACGAAATGCCCAACCCCATACTAAACAGGTTATCGGCTTGAGCCGTCCGCATCCGGGTCCGTCTCTCGTAGGAAAGATGCAATCCGCTCCGCTACGACCCTGTGGTTCCTAGTCTCGCACTCCCAGATCACCATTGTCCTCCAACCCAGATCGGATAGCGCCAGTTCGTTGCGCCTGTCCCTAACGACGTTGCCTTCGAACTTTTCTTCCCAGAACTGGACCCGCGTCTTGGGGCTGTAGGCGTACTTGCAGCCAGAATGCCGGTGCCAGAAACACCCGTGCACCAGAATGACTGCCCGGTATCGAGGAAATACAATATCAGGGCAGCCAGGGAGATCGCGACGGTGAAGTCTGAATCGGAAACCGAGCGCGTGGGCGATCCGCCGGACAACGAGCTCGGGTTTGGTATCCCGCCCGCGAATGCGAGACATGATCTCGCTTCGTTTCTCAGCGTCAAAGATGTCAACCACCAGTCGTCCCATCGTCGATGTCAGCGCGCTCGCTATTCAACACGGTAGGAAGATACGTTCGCGGTATTCAGAAGGCGAACCGTCCTTCCCCTTCACCGCACCTCCACTTCATCCACCTCAAACCCGAATGTGCCAACCGGCCCCTCTGCCACAAACGCCAGCCCCGCAATAACTTCCGGCGTCGCCGTCGGGAAATCCTCCAGCCGGATCTCCACCTGCATCCATTCCTCGGCCGCAACGAACGTCACCGTAGGCGGCGGCCCGGCCGGCTGCGCGCTGCTGATCAGCATCACCGAGTACTGCCGTCCATCCCCGCGCGTCTGGAAGCGGATCGCCTCCCGGCCGGAGAAGTCAACGGGCTGCATGGGCTGCTCGCCGGGCATCCAGATCACGCCCGCCCAGGGGAAGGCGACCCCCGGGGCGATCTCGCCGGTGACCACCAGGGCGCCGTCGCGCACGGCCACGCTGGCGCTGGAGGAGCCGCCGCTCATCTGGTCCGTCGTCACGTCCCATGCGCCGAAGCTCGCCTCGAACCCATTCTCGAAGTCCGCGACCAGGGTTTCCGCGGGAGCGGGCGCGATCTCGGCCTGAGGTCCGGCGTCCGCGGGACCGACAGCACGATCCACCAGGTACCCGTCCTTCCAGATCGCGGCGATGTCGTGGCTGCGCGACACGTCTTCCTCGAGGTCGCCGCGCACCAGCACCAGGTCGGCGAGATGGCCTTCGGCGATCCGGCCGCGCTCCGCAACCCCGAACGCGTCCGCCGCCACGGAAGTTGCCGCCGCCAGCGCCTCCGCGCTTCCCATGCCGGCGCGCGCCAGCAGGCGCAGCTCCCCGTGCATGGAGATTCCCGTCCCGGTTCCCGGGTTCGGGGTGTCCGTGCCCGCGACCAGCCGCACCCGGCGTGATCATCAGTATTTCGGCCGGGTCCGCCTGGGCCTGGGCCAGGGCGAAGGGCCGATCATCTACGAGGTCCTGGAATACGGGACCGGCGTGATCAAGACGGAACCCGAGTCCATGCGTGGAGACACGTACAACGTGACAGGACTCGGACTGGGCGTGGGTTGGACTGTTCGCCGAGTGACCATCTCGACCGAAGCCGCTGTCGGATCCGAAGACCGAGCCGATCCGGCCGCGCGTATCAGCCTGGGCGTGTCCTTCCAGTATCGCATCCTGCTGGCCGATTCCCCGTGACCGGTGGTGGTGACCCTCCCTCCCGCGACACCCGCACCAGATGGCAGCTGCTCGATGTCTGCCAGTCCTCGATCTTCATCGACAAGCTGTCGAACAGGCGTCCGATCGCCGGCTTGTCGCGGTACGGCTGCTTCTCCGGCGTCGCCTCAATGAAGGCGTCGGGATCCCCGGTCTGAGCGAGCACCCGCCGAATCGCGAGACCTACCGCGCGTTCCCGTTTCGTCGATCCGAGGGCCGTGCTGATGCACAACAGGACGGCCTGGAACGTGCTGATCCCGGCCGTCTTTGCCACCCACGCCACCAGCGCACCGAAGCCGAGGCGACTCAGCACCATTGCCGACCGCATGTGCAACGTGCCATCCCGCAGGAGTCCAAGCGAGGTGAGGAAGCGCTGCTGCGCCGCACTGTATCTGTAGAACGCGACGAAGACGTTGCCCGTCCCCGAAACGATCCGGTTCGCTTCGCGCAGGACCGTCTCGATCTGCTGCACATCGGCCATGAAGTCGATGACGCCGGTCGCAACGATGACCGTCTCATAGGTCCCATCAGCGAACGGCATCGCGGTCGCATTCGCGCGAACCAGGGTAAGGCCTCTGCGCAACCTGGCGTATTCCATCATCTCGGCGCTCAGATCGACGCCGTCGCATCGAAGCCCCTGACGCCGAAGCTCCTCGACGATCAGCCCCTGCCCGGAACCGACGACCATGACGGGTGGGCGAATGTCGCCAAGGATCAGACGCACGCTCGGCACGTTCAGGTAGTTGTCTTCGAGGCGCCAGTGATGCGGTGCCAGCGTGTCCCAGTAGGCGGCCGTGTCGCGCGCGGCCGACGCTCCGTTTCCCTCGGTCACGGTCCATCGCCTCCTTAAGAGTAGGGCATTTGCCGGGCGTCCAGATCACGCCCGCCAAGGGGAAGGCGAGTCCCGGGACGATGTCGCCTGCCCATGGCCATCGCCGTCATCCTTGACGTTGAGCCAGTGCTCCTCCAATCTAGTCGGCACCAAGGCTGTAGGCGGTGCCAACCACGGACCGCACCCAACTAGGCGGAGATGTTGGAGCGGTTCAAGGATTCACTCGTTTAGCTCGCAAGGATGTCTCCCACATGCGCGATGATCGCCAAGACCGCGTTGCAGCCCCGGAGGAGTTGAACGAGGATGACCACCGTTGGATAGAGGATCCGAACGCGCGTCCGAACTGGCCGGCGCAATACGCCCGGGAAGCAGGTGGCCAATGGACTGCCGCACACCGCAGGCTGATCGCCAAGCTTCGCGCCGAGGGCGCGCAGTACATCAACGAGAAGCTGGACCACCTCCGCAACCAACTCGGCGTCCCACACAACGGCTGGACCTTCCAACGGACTCAAGGCTCCGCTCAAGTCGTGATGGATGCCCAGGACGAGCTGAAGCGTCTGCAACTCCGCGCCCAGGCCAATCGGGCCGACAGACACCGACTTCATAATTCGCCCTCACCCGCAACCTCCGTTGCCGAAGGACCTCGCAAACCGACCACCCAGGAGTGGTGGAAGCTGTCTGCCATTCTCGGCGTCTGCATCGCGATAGAGGCCGTCGCCAACAGCTATCTGCTGGCATCCGCACTGACCACCGGCCTCGTCGGTGCCTTCATCACCGCCATCGTGGTCTCTTTCCTCAACGTCGGGGCCCTTGGTGCTGGCATAGGACTGCTGTTGTCCGCGCTCCGCCGGCGTACGGCCCAGAACGGTCTGTTTTACGGCAGCCTGGTCGCATGGGGAGCCGCCGCTCTCCTTCTAAACCTTCTCGTAGGCAGGCACCGTGAGGCGTTTGCCCGTTTGATCGATGCGAGAGAACAGCAGATAAGCGGCGCCGTCGAAACGAATATGGCTACGGCGACCGAAATGGCGTCGGCGATTCCCTACATTCCGTCATCGTGGCAATTCGAATCGCTGCTCTTCTTCTGCCTCGGAGTCGCGCTCTGTGTTTTTGGTTTCTTCAAGGGATATACTTTCATCGGGGCGGAAGATCCGCATCGTGCGCGACGCGAGCTTGACCACCAAAAGGCGGCGATTCTGAGCGAGTACCACTCGCTGTCCGAGCGCTACAGGGGGCGGCTGACCGAGGACCTCCGGGCTAGTGTTGCAGGGTGGGTAGAGGGTCTAGAGCGGGCTTGGCAGAACGCGATTAACGACAAAGAGGATCTGAAGGCTAATTGGTCAGGGGGGTCCCTGCTGGCGCAGGTGGAAGCGCTTTTCATAACCGCCTACAACGACTCACATGCTGAAAAAATCGATCAGCCGATGCTTGACGAACACAGAGAGAAGGCAGGAATCGACATATCCTTTCCCGCTACACCGGCGGACGTGCAGGTGCCCAACGAAGCGCGCGACATTATCCGGAAGTGGATCGAAAGGGATCAGAAGGCGTTCTTCGAGGACATCAGCGCGCAAACGAAGGAAATCGACAGAGTCTGGACCGACTACAGACCATTGATCGTCGATGAACTAGCCGCGGCCGAATAGTCATGGGTTCGACATCGGACGAGGCCGGCGGATCCTCGTTGCTCTGGAAGAGCATTCTCGTAGTCATCGTGCTGGGTTTGTTCTTTGCGGGGTATCGGCTGTGGTACGCCGACGGGCTCCGTGTCCACTACGCAGACGGGTATTGCCCCCAGGGGACGTGGCCCCAGAAGCGAGAGGGCGTAGTCGTCCCCGGACATACGGTGATCCTGATCGATACGTCGGATGAGATCACGCCGACGGACGCGGAGGCCGCGTTCGACCGGATCGACTCATGGGCGCGCGATACGATCCAGGCCCCGTTTCTGCAAAAAATATCCATATACGGTCTACCCGAGTCGATGGCGCAGATTCCGGAACAGAGTGGACGGTCGTGGTGCGTCCCCAGGCCAGGTGCGATGGCGAACGTCCTGTATGAGAACCCCAGAGCGGTGGAAATAGAGTTTCGGAGGTTCCTCCGTGGCGTGAAATCGGAACTCGATTCTCTGAGGCAACGAGAGCAGGCGGCACAGTCACCCATTGCCGAGACCATGGCACACCTAGTGCAACAGCACGAAGACCTCGACTCATTCGTGTTAGTTTCGGACATGCTCCAGCATTCGACGTTGGCGACTCACTATGGTGGGGATACGGTGTTGACGCCGGGGGCCGGGAGCGAATGCGAGCGGGTTTTAGGCGGAGGGCGGTTGAGGTCCGTCTGGGTCTACTACGTCGACCGGGAACTCGACGTGCAGGGGCGCCTTTGGCCCACTCCCTGGTGGGCCGAGTGCCTAAATGCGGTCCAGGCACAAACTCTGAATTGATGCACGGACTGGGCGTGGGTTGGACCGTCCGCCGAATAACCATCTCGACCGAAGCCGCTGTCGGATCCGAAGACCGAGCCGATCCGGCCGCGCGTATCAGCCTGGGCGTGTCCTTCCAGTATCGCATCCTGCCGGCCGATTCCTAATGACCGACACCACCGCGCGGACGTTGCGGTCGATCCACGCCCTGTTCGTGGCCGCCGCCATGCACGGCACGGTCGCCGCACAGACGCCTGAAGCCGTCTCTCGCGATTCCGTTCCCCTCGCACTTGCCCCGGACGCATACCTCGACGACACGGCCCGTCGACTTGTGCTCGGGTTGAAAGCCACCCGCGACACCGCTCGCCTGGGCATCGACGCGTATACGGCCGTGATCCGGGAGCGTATGGCCCTCGAGCTGCCTGGCGACCGGCGCAACCGGCCGTGGCTGGATGGCGGGCGCACTGCCCGTTTCAGGTGGTCTCGTGAGGAACCCACCGTCGTACACGTCCTCGGGGCGGGGTTCCGGGATCCGACCCTTGGCCCGGACCGTGCGGAGTACTTCCCCGGGCCACGGGTGGAGCGCTTTGCGGCCGATCCGCTGGGTGATCCCTTCCACTACGCCTTCGCGGCCCTCGGGCAGCCTCAGGAGGCCGATCCCATCACGCGAAGTCCGCTGGAGCCGGGCTCCGAGCGCCACTACCAGTTTCGTTCCGGAGACACGCTTTCAGTGCGACTCAGCGATGATCGCACGCTGAGAGTGGTCTCCGTCACCGTGATTCCGCGCTACCGAAGCATCCGTCTCGTCTCCGCGATCATGTGGATCGACCCGGAGTCGTTCAGGCTGGCCCGCGTCGCCTACCGGCTGGCCAAGCGGATCGACCGGGAAATGTCCTGGCAGCTCCGGAGGGGCGGACGCTGGCGGCCGGGAATGCGTTTGGACACCGGCCCGGCCGATCCCTCCGACAGCGCACTCGAATCGGATTCATCCGACGCTCGTCCGGGCTTCGTCGACCGACTGGTCAATGGAGTGTTCAACGGCGCATTGCCCCGCTTCCAATGGGACATCTCGACGGTGGTCGCCGACTACGGGCTGTGGGAGCTGCGGCACTGGTTGCCCCTCAGCGTGACATGGAGGGGCTACATGACGGCGGATGAGGGCGTCACCGCCACCGGGTACCTGCCCCCGCCCATTCCCGGAACGATCGACTGGACCGTGGAAATCGAGAATGTCCGTGAACGGGGTGCGGAAACCGCCGCCGGCATCCCGGCAACGGCTGCGGAAGCGCTGCGGCTCTGGCGCCAGGAGGGGGACAGCATCAGCGGGGTGCTGGAGGAGACGGATCCCGGCGGGACGGTCACGATCACACCCGCGGACCGGCAGGCCCTGGCATCGAGCGACCTGCTGCCCCCGACCTATTGGGAGGACGATCGTGGAGTCGACGACGCGACCCTCGAGCAGATCGCGTCGGAACTCGCCGCCATCGGCACCGGAGAGGGAGGTGACCCGGCGGAAACACCGAGTCCCTGGATCTTCGACTCTCCGGGCACGACGCTGAGGCTCCTGCGCTACAATCCCGTGGAACATCTGTCCGTTGGAACCCGTCTGCAGCGCGACTTCGGCTGGGGACGGGCGGCGTTGACGGCTAGGGTCGGCACTGCGCGCCTGGAGCTGCCGGACATCGACCTTACGCTGCTGCACGACCGCCCGGGCCACAGGATGTTCGTCTCGTTCTACCGCGCGCTGCGGGACTCCGACCCGGGGGAGGGAGGCACCGGCACTCCCGGCCTCTACGTGACCGGAGACCCTGCGGACTTCCATTGGTCGCACGGCGCCACGATCCGGATCCTGTCGCCCGCGAGCGAGCGGAACTGGCTCTCCCTCCGTCTCTTTGCCGAACAGGACACCGACATCGGGACCGACGACAGGCGCAACCGGGTCGGTGCCGGTGTTGCTTGGAGGCCCTGGTGGGGCGGCCCCGCAAGCGGATCGTTCGGCGGGGGCGGCCGCGCGAGCGTCCGGGCCAGCGCCGGTGACAACCCGCATGTACGGGCGGTCATCGAGGGGGCGCTGCTGATCCCGCTCCCCTCCCGCATGTCGCTGGGAATGCAGGCCGCGGCCGCGCGCGTGTGGGGAGACCCGGCGCTCCAGGACCTGTGGCGCATCGGTGGCAGCGGAAACTGGCTGCGAGGCCACGCGGAAGCGGTGCGGGCGTCTCGAATCCGGATGGCCAGGCTGGATCTGCAGCGGCCGATCCGCTTCCTCCGCCTCTCCCTGTTCACCGACTGGGCCTCGACCGGAGGCGAGGACTTCTACGCGCTGGGCGCCGGACTCGTCTTCATGGACGGCCTCCTTCGGCTGGATGCGGCCAGAGGGCTGCGTCGCGGCAGGCAGGGTGGCCCCGAAGCCGTTCTCAGGCTGCACTTGCTGGACGGAGCGTTCTTCTAGAGGGCCGCGGGCGGCGCGGCCTTCTGATACCCTTGACAAGCGCAAGAGTAGGCTGCTAGCGTCCGGTCGGGACGCACCTGCGCATGGCCAAGCCATCGCACTGCCCCCTTTCCGAGGCCCGCGCTCCGGCGCGGGTCTTCGTGTTTCTGTTCACCTTGGGCAGGATTGGGAAACCGATGTACTTCGCGTATCTGGACGAGTTCGGCCACATCGGTCGCTACATCAGCCGAGACCACGCGCGACACAACGATAGCCCGATCTTCGGACTCGCAGGATTCGTGATCCCTGCCGCGAAGGTGCGCTGGTTCGCAACGTGGGTGTTCCAGCGCAAGAACGAAATGTTCGCGTCCGAGATCACCCGGTCAGGCAAGATCGCCGCGCGATGGGAGAAGAAGGGATCCCGCCTTTACACCGTCGCCAACATGACCCGCTATCCTCAACTCAGACGGCTAACCAACCGATTGCTCGCCCAGATAACCAACCTCGGCGGTCTCGTTTTCTACGTTGGGGTCGAGAAGAGGGCACCAGAAGAAGGAGGACTCACGGACAGCAGGCTGTATCGGCTGGTCCTCGTGGAATCAATCAAGCGAATCGATCAGTTCTGCCAGGACGACTGCACCCCGAAAAGCAAGTTTGTCCTCGTCCTCGACGAGCACAGCCAGCGTTCGGAGATCGTCACCGCAGCAGGACAGAGCATGTTTGGGGGCCCTGAGCCACGCCGACAGCTCCTTGAGCCGCCATTTCAGGTGGAAAGCAATCGGTACCAGACCGTTCAGGCGGCCGACTGGATCGCAGGACTGATAGGAAGGATTGGTGCGTACTGCGCTGATCCCGACGCTTACCAGGAGCACGCCATCTTCGTCAAGTACTTTGGAAGACGTGTCCTGGATAGCACTCGTCGCTCCGGGATTCGAGACGCTACCCACCATCTGATTGATATGATATAGATCGAGTTCAGCTCGACCATTCATAGTGGACCTGACGCCCCCCTCACCTCACCTCCACCTCATCCACCTCGAACGAGAACCCAGTCCGCTCTGGTCCAAGCCGCTGATCGTTCGGATGGCAGGCGCCGGATGACCTATTGTCCCTGCGGCGCTCGAAATCTCCAGACTCGTGTCTCATCAACCGACTCATCGCCAAGAAAGAACAGCGTTTCGTCATCGCCCCCGACCAACCGGCCCGGAACCGCGGTGTAGACGTTCTGCAGACTCAGATCGGCATCATATTCGGCCAGCAACGACACGCCGTTGTCTCCGGAACTCCGGTACTGTCTGTACAGGCTGCCGCCGACATGCGCGGCGCCGATGGTCATGGTCGCTTGCTGGATCCACTCGCGCGTCGCCTGATCCATGGCAACCGGCTCGTCGCGCGGCAGCAACTGCGACCACTCAGGCGGCTCCGACGCCTGCGTGCAGATGTGAGTGCCGGTCTCGGAGAACAGATGAGCCGCCGGTGTCACATCGAGCCCCAGGGCCAGCGAGCCGCCCGGCAGGGCGACCGCCCAAACACCATCGACGATCATCCGGGTATCGAAGAGGAGCTGGTCGGCGGGAAGGAAAGATTCCGAGCTGGTTCCGTCGAGGGAATAGATCCTGGCCATGTCATTCCCTTCCCCGGGCGTGCTGACCATGCCTCCGATGAGGAAGGCGGATTCATCGATGGCCACCACGGTTCTCGGGTCCAACTGGTCCTGAAGCGGGAAGGTGCTCAGGACCTCGCCCGTCGCGTCGAAAAGCGTCGCGAGCACTCTGCCGGCATCGAGGGTCAGGATCCGGTCGTCCGACAGGAAGACGGCGCCGATGAGAGCCGTGAATTCGCCCGGACCCTCGCCTTCACCCCCGATCACCTGGACGATCCGCCCTTCGCCGTCGGCAACCTTCAGGTTCAAGCTGCGGCTGTCTGTCAGAAGGAGTTGGCCGGACGGCGAAACACTCAGAGTCCTGATGGATAGCACGGCGGCGGGGCCGGTAGCGCCGAACACCAGAGGCTCAAGTGGGGTGAACGCGCCCGCGAAGTCCCGTATGGCGATGTCCTCTGGATGGGGGCCGCATTGCATGTCGGTCGCGGTCCGCGGCTCCTGGTCGCAGCTGAACGACAAAAACGCGGCAACCAGCAGTGACAATTGCCTGGCCCCGGCGCGGCCACGGGATCCCGGGTCGATCATGGTCGGTTGTGTCCTCATGTCTGAATGACCGATGTCTTCGACCAGCCAGGCATTTGATGGCTCGACCCGCCCCGTTGGTTGCCTGGGCCCCGAGTCGGGCCGGAACCCCGGCGCCGATATCACCGCACCTCCACCTCATCCACCTCAAACGTGAAGGTGCCAACCGGCCCCTCCGCCACAAACGCCAGCCCCGCAATGACTTCCGGCGTGGCCGTCGGGAAATCCTCCAGCCTGATCTCCACCTGGGTCCACTCCTCGGGCGCGATGAACGTCATGGTGGGCGGCGGCCCGGCCGGCTCCGCGCTGCTGATCAGCATCACCGAGTACTGCCGCCCATCCCCCCGCGTCGCCTCCCGGCCGGAGAAGTCCACGGGCTGCATGGGCTGCTCGCCGGGCATCCAGATCACGCCCGCCCAGGGGAAGGCGGTTCCCGGGGCGATCTCGCCGGTGACCACCAGCGCGCCGTCGCGCACGGCCACGTTCGCGGTGGAGGAGCCGCCGGTCAGCTTGTCCGTCGTCACATCCCATGCGCCGAAGCTCGCCTCGAACCCGTCCTCGAAGTCCGCGACCAGGGTTGCCGCGGGGGCGCGCGCGATCTCGGCCCCAGGCCCGGCCCCCGCGGAGGCGACCGCCCGATCCACGAGGTACCCATCCTTCCAGATCGCGACGATGTCGTGGCTGCGCGACACATCTTCCTCGAGGTCGGCGCGCGCCAGCACCAGGTCGGCGAGATGGCCTTCGGCGATCCGGCCGCGCTCCGCGACGCCGAACGCGTCCGCCGCCACCGACGTCGCCGCCGCCAGCGCCTCCGCGCTTCCCATGCCGGCGCGCGCGAGCAGGCGCAGCTCGCCGTGCATGGAGATTCCCGTCCCGGTTCCCGGGTTCGGGCTGTCCGTGCCCGCGACCAGCCGCACTCCGGCCGCGCGCAGCCTGCGGACGTTCTCCATCGCCACGTCTCCGCCCTCCGCGAGGCCGCCCGGGAAGCGAGCGGAGAGCGTCTGCCGCTGAATCGCCGAGAGCATCGCCTCGTCGGTCTCGCGCACCAGCTCCGCCACGTCGGAATCTTCGGCCGGAACCATGACCGAAAGCGTCGGGACCACGAAGATGTCCGCCTCCGCAAAGCGCCGGGCGTCCGCTTCGGAGACGACCTCGTCGCGCCACACGTGCACCAGGCCGTCGGCGCCGAAGGCCATCGCTTCGAGAGCCGTCTCGAAAGTGCTCACGTGCACCACGGCGGCGAGTCCCTCCGCGTGCGCGGCCTCGATGACCGCGGCGACCGTCTCTCCGTCGAGCGACGGGATCTCCATGTCGAAGGCGCTGCCGTCCTCGTAGATGATCTTGATCCAGTCGGAGCCCTCGGCCTTGCGCGCCCTCACCCACTCCGCGGCCTCGTCCGGGCCGGTCAGCGTCTCCACGGGGATCCCGTACTGCGTGCCGTGCCCTTCCGGGGCGGTCGCGGTCATGCCGGCGGAGAAGAGGTCCGCCCCGGTGCCGCGCCCCACCTCCTCGCGCGCGGGCCGCACCGCCGCGGCGAAGGCCGGGTCCGTGGACTGGTCCAGCACCGTGGTCACCCCGAAGCGCAGCGCGTCGCCCAGCGTGGACGGGAAGCTGTGCACGTGGCCGTCGATCAGCCCCGGGATCAGCGTGTGGCCCCGCCCGTCCAGGCGCGGGAGGTCGTCGGGCAGGTCGAGCCTCGGGCCGGCGTGCCGGATCCTCCCCTCCTCGACCCACACGTCCCATCCCTGCCGGAAGGCCTCCCCGTCGAAGGCCGTGACATCCACGATCGCGAACGTCTCCTCGGGAACGCCCCGGGCCGGGCCCTCCGCGGCCTGCGGCACCGGCAGCGTCGCGAGCACGCCTGTGAAGATTGCGACCCCGACCACGAGCCAGGTCAGGCTGCGGCCAACGAGATGACGTGCACTCTTCATCGGGATCTCCTCATCGAGAAACTGTCCGCGCGGCGGAACCCGAGGGCCGCCACGGCGAGGAAGACGAGCGTTTCGGCCACCAGAACCGCGAGGTGCATCCGGACCGACTGCCCGGCGTCCATTGCGATGACCTTGAGCGCGAGCTGCGCGTGGTGATAGGCGGGAAGCGCGAGCGCGATGTCCTGCATGACATCCGGGAACATGTAGATGGGGAGCCAGAGCCCGGAGAGCATGGCCATGGGCAGGAAGACGAGGTTGACCACGGCGACGGCTGAGCGTCCCCTCGCCCATGCGCCGATCGCCAGGCCCAGGGCGCAGAACGGGATCACGCCGGCGAGCAGCACCCCGGCCAGCGCGAACCACTGCCAGCGGTAGAGGGCCACCCCCGCCGCGTGCGCGGCCATCAGGAACAGCGCCGCCACGACGACCGCGCCGAAGATCAGCGCCGCCATGACCTTGGCGAACAGGTAGGCGCCCGCGGGCATGGGCGTGGTCTGCTTCAGGAGCAGGACGCCGGTGTCGCGTTCGTTCGCGAGCCCGGCTCCGAAGCCGAAGAGCGCCGGGCCGAGGACGCCGAAGACGCCGTATGTCGCCAGCACGTAGGTCGGCACGGCCAGCGACACCCCGCGAGCGCCCATGATCACGCCGAAGAACAGGTAGAAGATGAGCGGGAACGTCAGCGTGGGGATGGCGAACATGGGCTCCCGCAGCGTCTCCACGACCTGGAAGCGCGCCTCCAGCAGGTAGATCCGGAAGCGCCGGCCCGGGGTCATTTGGTAGCCCGCGTCAGCGCGAGAAACGCATCTTCGAGCCCGGCGGCCACGACGGTGAGATCCGCCAGCGCCTCGTCGCGGGCGAGCAGCTCCCGGACCAGGTCCTCGGGCTGTGTCGTCAGGGCCTCCAGATGCCGCCCGCGGGACCGGGCCTCGATCACGCCGGGCAGGCTCGCGACCTCGTCGGGCCGGATCCGGGTGACGCAGCGCACGAGACGCCCCGCCGTGCGCGACTTGATCTCCGCCGGGGTGCCCTCCGCGATCCGCCGCCCGTTGTGGATGACCACCACGCGGTCGGCGAGCGCGTCCGCCTCGTCTAGGTTGTGCGTCGTGAGGACGGTGGTGCGCCCGGACTCCCTGAGGCCCCGGATCTCGCTCCACAGCCGATGCCGCGCATCCACGTCGAGCCCCGTGGTGGGCTCGTCCAGGAACAGGAGTTCGGGATCGCCGGCCAGCGCCAGGGCGAACATCACCCGCTGCTTCTGACCCCCGGAGAGCTTCCCGTACCGGCGCTGGGCGAGCTTCTCGAGGCCGGCCATGGAAAGCAGGCGCGCGGTCGGAAGCGGCGCCGGATAGTATGCGCGAAAGAGCTCAATGTGCTCGCGCACGGACAAGTTCGCGGAGATGCCCGAGATCTGGAGCATCGCGCCCCGCCGAACCCGCACCTCCGCCGCTCCGGGTGCCAGGCCGAACACGCTCGCCGCGCCCTCCTGCACGCCCAGGCTCCCGAGGAGGAGGCTGATGGCGGTGGTCTTGCCGGCGCCGTTGGGGCCAAGCACCCCCAGCACCTCGCCCCGGCGGACTTCCAGATCGAGCCCGTCCAGCGCGACCACCGGCCCGTACCGGTGCGTCACGCGCGACAGACTTGCGAGGGTATGGTCTTTTGCTGGCCCAGCGGACTGTTGGTGGCCTGAATCCCGGCAGGAAGTCTTCTAACTACATACAGGACTGCACGATCTGCGTTTCCTGCCGTTGTGCTGGACCCTGCTGGACCGTGCCGCGAAAGCGGGAGGAACGGACTTGAATGG
>JAJDXG010000001.1 GCA_022823365.1 Gemmatimonadota bacterium | reverse complement strand
GCGATCGAGTGGCTGGCCGGCATCCTGTCGCCGCACGAGATGGACCCGGCCGTGGTGGACCGCGGGCGCCAGCCCGTCCAGAACGAGATTCGCGCCCGCCCGCGCGAGTTCCTGGACCATCTCGTGGCTGCACTCAACCCGGGATGGCTCGCGTTCCCGGACTTCTGGGAGCGCGAGTTCGGCATCGAGCGGCTGCGCGCCCCCTTTCCGGACATGTGGCGGAGCCTGCATGGCATCACCCCGGAGGATCTGCGCGGCTTCTACGACCGGTATTACTCGCCCGCGGTCATGACCGTCACAATCGTCGGCGACCTCGACCGGGACGACGCGCTCGAACGCGCCAGGCGCACCTTCGGGTCGATCCCCGCGCGTCCGGCCGAGCGGTGGGCGACCGCAGCCGAGGACCCGGGTCGCGGGCGGTCCACGTACCGGTGGGGCTTCCAGTCGACGGCCGGCTACCAGTCGCGCCACAAGCTCTTCTACGCCAGCTCCGACGAGCTGCTGACGGCGATGTTCGTCCGAGACCTGCTCAACCGCCGGCTCAACCAGCGCCTGCGCTACGGCGAGCGCAAGGCCGTGTACGGCGCGAGCGCCAACCTGGTGATGCGCGGGCCCGCGGCGTATCTGCAGGTGAGCAGCCGCATCGACGAAGACGACTTCGACTTCGCCAGCGCAATCATCGAAGAAGAGATCGAGTACCTGCGTTCGGGCTCGCTCGGCACGGCCGAGTTCGAAGCGGATCGTGCCGCCGTGATCGAACGGCTGCGCGGCGCAAATCAGACCGCGGACGCTCTCAACGCCTGGACCCGCCAGGTCTTCTACGACCCGGCCACCTTCACCGACTTCCCCGACGTTCTCGCTTTCTACCAGAATCTGAGCCAGAGCCAGGTCGCGTCTTTTTCCGCGCGCGCTTTCGACGCGTCTCGCCAGGTCCTGTCGGTGTCGCGGCCGCAGCCGGTCAGCCAGGGGATGGCCGTGCTGGCGGTGGCCGTTCTGGTCTGGATCACGCTGAAGCTGGTCGCGTGGGCGCTGACCAGGCCCGTCCGGATGAAGGACATCCGCTACGTCGCTCATTTCCGGCTGCCGGTGGTGCTGCGAACTGCGTACGCGCTCGGGTTGATCGCGGTCGCGCTCGCTCTGGGACGCATCGCCGCGGCAGGGATCGGCTTGGGGTTGGACCGCTGGCTCCTGCCCGTCGACGATTACGTGATCCAGCACGCCGGCATGGGCGGCCTCTTCGTCATCCTGCTCGCCGGCTCCGCGGTTCTGGCGGCGTGGCCCCCGCGCAAGCTGCTCATCTTCGAAGACCATATCCGCATCAAGTCGCGCGCCTGGCGCTCGCGGGTCCTCAAGGCCGACGACATCGAGGAGATTGCGCTGGAGCGCGGCCTCGGCGCCTGGCTGAGCCGCGGGATCCTGCGGAGCCCTCCGCTCGCGTTCGGGCTGATCGGCCCCGGCATCCACCTGCGTCCCGTAGACGGACGAAGCTACTTCTTCCGCAGCCGGGACACGACGGAACTGGCCGAGGTGCTGGGTTCGTGGTTGGGCAGGCCGATCTCGCAGCGCCCACTGAAGAAGCGCAGACGGCCGAGGAAGCCCGACGAGGCGGCGACTGGAACTCAGCCCGCGCCCGGGGCCACGGCGTCCAGGCCAGCACCGGTAGCAACGCCATCCCGAACCACGCGCGCCGTCACGGCGCCCGGCGTCACATCCGGGTCAGTCGCCCGCGGCTCCGCGCCACCTCCTCCTCCCGGTCCCGCCGACCCCGAGGAGGACATCGACTACGACAGCATCGGCCTCACGGAAGAGGAGATGCGGGAACTGCTCGGAGAGGACTGACGTTCAGTCGATCTCCGCCAGCGCCGCCATCACGTCCTCGTTGCCGGGACGGATGCGGTAGTCGACCTCGATGAACTTCCAGCGCACGACGCCCTCCATGTCGATGACGTAGACGGCGGGGTGGGGGACCGGGCGCCGGCTGTCGGCGTTGAACAGGCCGTAGCGGTCGATCACGGCGTGGTCCGGATCGGCAAGGATGTGGTAGTCGAGGGTGCGGCCCTGTTCGGCGGCCACCCGGTCGATCATCATCTGCTGTTCCGGGCGTTCATCCACGGAAATGGCGAGGATCTCCGCGTCCGCTTCCTGGTCGGCGTCCAGCAGTTCACTCAGCTCCCCGAGCTGACCGGCGCACCACGGTCACCAGTGGCCGCGGTAGAAGGCGAGAATGACGTTCTTCTGCCCGCGGAAGTCCGAGAGGGTGATCACGTCGCCCGAGTAGGCGAGGAGCGAGAAGTCGGGGGCAGCATCGCCGACCGCCACTCGACTGGTGTCCTGACCGGGCAGGTCGCGGCCGTCGGCGGGGCCCAGGTCGGCCGTTTGGCCGGCGGCGTCGGGCGCGCTCCCAGGCGAGGCTGGCGCGGCGCCCTGGCGGCCGGCCAGCAGGTAGTAGCCGCCCAGCAGCACCACGGCTGTTGCGATCGCGATTCCAGTGCGTCGCGACATCATCTTCCTCCGGCGATGGAGTCGGCACGAGGCCGAAACGGGTCAACTTGACACCGTCCGGCCTGACGTTACGTGAGGGTTAGGGCTCAGCTGCCGGCGAGGCTGATGTAGACGCCGCGCACGAAGCGCTCCGGGTTCTCGCCCCAGGTGGCATCGAGATCGGAGGTGGGGGCCGCGGCCACCACTTCGTCCTCGGTCATCCCGTCGTCGATCATGCCGCTCACCCGCGCGCGCACAGTCGACAGCATGTCGCGGTAGGCCTGCAGCGAGCTCCGGCCGGTGATCTCGCCGTGCCCGGGGATGATGCTCGTAGCGCCAGTCGAGTGCTCGAGCACGTAGTCGGCGATTGCGATCACCCCGTCGACGTTCCCGCCGCTGTCCACATCGATGAACGGATAACGCCCGTTGAAGAACGTGTCGCCCATGTGCACGGCGTCGGCGCCCGAGAAGAACACGAGCGCGTCACCGTCGGTGTGTGCGTTGGGCATGTGATTGACGCGGATGTCCTCACCGTTCCAGTGGAAGGCGACCCGGTCGTTGAAGGTCACGACCGGCAGCCCCTCCGGCGCGACCTGCTGGGAGCGCCCCACCAGGTCGTCGAACTCGGCGGGGTTGAGGCGGCGGTACACGTTCTCGTGCGCGACGATCAGGGCGCCCTCGCGGCCCAGGTTCTCGTTGCCGCCGGTGTGGTCGCCGTGCCAGTGCGTGTTCAGCACCCAGCGCACGGGCTGGTCGGTGACCTCCGCCACGGCGGCAAGGATCTTCTCGGTGAGCGGGGCGAACTGGTCGTCGACCAGGAAGGCCCCGTCGTCTCCCACCGACAGACCGATGTTGCCGCCCGCTCCGAAGAGCACGTAGAGCCCGTCGGCGACCTGCTCGGTACGAATCTCGACCTGCGAGAAGTCCTGCTGGGCCGCAGCCGACAGCGGGGCGAGCGCCAGCGCGGCGACCGCGACCGGCATCGCGCGCGGCAAGCGCGCCCCGGCCTTCATTGGCACACCTTCCGACCGGTGAGGAAAACCACCGCGGCGCCCGCCAGAGCGACGCCGACCGACGCCGCGTTGGCACTGACGACGAACCAGATCACCCCGTAGGCCATCACGAAGGTGGCGACCAGCAGGACGTAGAAAACGAGGGGATTGTGACGGGCAGCGGCCATCGATCGATCTCTCGGCTGGGAGTGCGCGGACAGGGCCCGTCCGGCCGCGCCGGACAGGGTTGTTCAGGTCGAATCTGCCCAGCGCCGGATGGCGTGTCAACGATGGGCGGAGACGCGCTTCGGAGCCCGGACTGTTGTCCGATCCGGGATTCCATCCGCATTCTCCTTTCCGTAGCAAGTGCGCACGAACAGCGGGACTCGCATGGCGTTCGAGATCAGGCTTCAGCACAACGTTGCCGCGGAGATCCGCCGCGTGGCGCGGGAGGAGGTTGACCGGGCCATGGCGGCACTCGACGGAGCCCGCGAGGGGCGCTTCAAGGGGGTTCACGACGCGCGCAAGCGCTTCAAGGCGATTCGCGCGCTGCTTCGGTTGGTGGCGGGCCGGCTGGGGCCGACGTTCCGCCGGGAGAACCGCTGGTATCGCGATGCCGCCCGGCGGCTGGCAGGGGTGCGCGAGGCTCAGGCGACTCTCGAGACGCTGGACCGGCTGGGGGACTCCGCGGATGCAACCCTGCGCCGGAAGCTGGAGGCCCGCTACTCGGCTCGCGGCGGGCTCCAGTTCAGGGACGCCAATGTGCTGGCTGTGCTGATCGAAGGCCTGGCGGAAGCCCGGGAGCGGATCGCGGGATGGCCGCTGGCAGGAGGAGGATTCGAGACCATCGAGCCGGGCCTGCGCGCGACCTATCGACGCGGGCGCAAGGGCCTCCGCGGAGCGGTCCGAGGCGCGTCCGCGACCGCTCTCCATGAGTGGCGCAAGGATGTCAAGTACCATCGTCACCACCTGGAGCTGCTGGTCGGGCTTGGGCCCGATGTCCTGGCGGGCGCTGCCGGGACGGCACGCAGGCTGGGGGATCTGCTCGGCGATCATCACGATCTGCACCAGCTTCGCGCCCTGCTTTCGAAGTCGCCCGGACTCGCGGTGAGCGAGCACGAGCGTGAGTCCGTCCTGGCGGCGGGAGGGTGTCTGGCACGCGAGCTGGAGGCGGCCGCGATCACGATCGGCGGGCGGGTCTATGCGGAGAAGCCGGGACGCTTCATCGCACGGATGCGCGCCTGCTGGGATGCCCGCTCCGGCGGCCGGGCCTGACGGGGCACTGACCCGAGGCGCGGGACCACCGTGTTAGGTTATGCCTCAGCCTCCATCTCCATCCGATACCGTCACGCCCATGAACCGCGCCCATTTCACGCCCGCGACCTTCGATTTCCTCACCGAACTCGCTGCAAACAACAACCGCGACTGGTTTGCCGCGAACAAGCCACGCTATGAGGGCGACGTGAAGGCGCCGGCCCTCCGGTTCATTTCCGACTTCGGACCCCGCCTTGCGCGCATCGGCCCCCGCTTCCGCGCGGATCCCCGGGCCAACGGCGGCTCGCTGTTCCGCATCTATCGGGACACGCGCTTCTCCAGGGACAAGAGCCCGTACAAGACCCACACCGGCATCCACTTCCGGCATGAGGCGGCGAAGGACGCGCACGCGCCGGGGTTCTACCTGCACCTGGAGCCGGGCAGCGTCTTCGTGGGCTGCGGCATCTGGCGGCCTGGTGGTCCCGCCCTGCGGAAGATCCGGGAAGCGATCGACGAAGACCCGGATGCGTGGCTGCGGGCCTCCCGGGACGAAGGCTTTCGGGCGTCGTTCGAGCTTGAGGGCGATTCCCTGATCCGCGCCCCCAAGGGCTTCAGTGTGGACCATCCGCTCATCGTGGATCTCCGGCGCAAGGACTTCATCGGTGTCGCGTATCTCGACGAGGAAACGGTCTCGTCCGAGGGGTTCCTGGATGAATTCACCCGGTTGTGCCGGGACGCCGCGCCGTTCCAGCGCTGGCTGTGCGGAGCGCTCGGGGTGGGGTACTGAGGAGCGGGGGTCGCGCGGGAAGCTTTTCGGCCTGGCGTGGGTACCGATAGAAGATGGATCCAGCCGCAGAGAACGCTATGGTGGAAAAAGCGCGTTTGGTAAAGCGTCCCTTCCACGCTACACGAAAGCTCATCCCTGGTGTGTACGCGCTGGTGGCTGTTCTTGCGGCGACCGAAGGCGCCGCCGGGCTTCAGGAATCCGGTTCGGTGATGGGCCTGGTGTTGGATGAGGAAGGCCTCGAGCCCGTGCCCGGGGCCCTGGTGGCGCTCCCGGAATTCGCCCACCATCGCACTCGCACGGACGCCGACGGGTGGTTCCGGCTCCTCAACGTTCCCGCCGGGGAAGTGGTGGTGCGCGTCGAGGGAGACGGGTTCATCACCCTCGTCGAAACAGTGGAGATCACCCCGTTGGAGGAATCGCTGATCCACTTCCATGTCCACCGCGTCTCGGTCGTGCTCGATCAGCTCCTGGTGGAGGTCCCGCGACGCGACGATCTTGGACGCGGGCACTCGGAAGCGCAGGTCAGCGGAACCGGTGCGAGTTCACGAACTGCTGCTGACCTCCTGCTGACGGGCGTTCCCGGCGTCGCGGCCCAGCAACCCCAGGGGGGAGTCGGGACCGGAGTGAGGATTCGACTCAGAGGCGTCAACTCGTTCCTGCTGAGCGAGGAACCACAAATCTACCTGGACGGCGTCAGGATCGACGCCGGCGGACAGGACCGGGCAATGTTGACTCTCGAGCAGATCCCGGCAACGTCCGTAACGCGGATCCGAGTGCTGCGCGGACCCGCATCGACATCGCGGTACCCGGGTGCCGCGGCGGGCGTCATCCTGGTTGAGACGATGAGCCGGGGCGGTTAGGAAAAAGAACTCCCCGGAAGCCTCCGACCTCCCGCAGCGGGAGGCCGGAGTCAGCTTCCACGGGGTGTGAGATCAGCTTCCCACCTGCTCGTTCTGAGCGATTGGGAAGCAAGTTGTGGTGCCGTAGACCTGACCGTACTGGTCGACCCCGTTCGGATGATCGGAGCCGGGTTCACCGAGATACGGGATGTTGAACTGGGTACCCCGCCACCGCAGATGGTCCCTCTGGCGATGACCGCCTTCGACGAAGAACTCCCGACGGCGCTCCTCGATGACTTGCCGGATGACGTCGTCCTGGGTAGGCACGTCTTCCGCGGTGATCGGAGGAATCCCGGCAGCGGTGTGGAAATCATCCATGATGCTGATCGCCGTGGCCAGATCCCCGGTCATTGCCGAGGCCTCGGCAATGATCATGCGGGCCTCACGCGACGAAGCGATGATGACGTCCTGGGCCGCGCCCGCGGGGAAACTCTCGGGCGTCTTGTTGTGGCGCCAGACGATGGTGGCGTTGTCGTGGCCGATGAGCCCGGTTTCCATGACCGTCACCCGGGGGTCGGGCACGCCCTTCCACCGCACGTCACGGTAGCTCGGGGCGACGGTCGACTGCTGGTTGGTATCGAGCTCGTTCGTGTTCGCCATCGAGTTCTCGCGCCGGTTTTCACCATACTCCCGGGTCGCGTAGAAATCGAGGCTGGGATCGTCCACAATCGACTGCGCGTCGGCGATGGCGTTGGCATACTGCTCCAGGTCGAGGTACGCGCGCGCGCGGCCAATGCGCGCCGCTTGCACGAGTGCCTGACCCCGGGTCGTCCCCAACGACCCCGCGATACTCAGGGCCTCCGTGAACTGCTCCACGGCGATCTCCAGGAGCTGTTCCGGGGTCCGGACCACGCCGTCTCCGTTGAGCGGCGTTCCGCAGAAGCCCTCGCCGAAGACCACGTAGATAAAGCCCCCGTACGTCCGCATCTCGGCCAGGTACTGGGTCCGGTTCAGGACGTCGGCGTCGGAAAAGGTCTGAAGCCGGTCGAAATGGCTCTCGAGCATGACCCTCGCCCGATGGAGCCGGCCAAAGATGTTGTCCTGATACCGTGGCTCATTAGCCGGGATATCCCGGATCTGCAGTCGCCGTCCGGTGAAGTTTCCGGAAGACTGGATGTACTCGTCCGAATGTTTGGCCGCGAAGTCTACGTACTCATCCCACGCCCACTCGAAGTCACCGATGGCGGATACCCGCATGGTACCGGCCAAACTGGGATTTTCGATGTCATCGGCCGTGACGTTACCCGGAAGATCCACCTCGAGGAGTTCGGCGGTGTCGCACCCCGCCAGCCCGAGGGCCACCGAAAGCGCCACAATGCCGCACAGCCTCCGCGACCACGGCACCATCTCAATCAATCTATTCATGACACGTCCCTCTGTGGTTTCGTCTGAAATCAACAACTCGTTTCTGGGTCCCTCCACCTTCGCGCGCATCACCAGGTCACCCGCACGGTCGCCAAGAAACGTTTGAACATCGGGAAACCGTCCTGCGTATAGGCTGAGATCCCTCCGGGGTCGGTATTCCTTGCGCCGGTGTCCCGAATCTCCGAATCGACGATGGCGTGCCCAAAGGCTTCGCTCTGCGCTCTCCACATCCTCCAGAGGTTCTGACCGGAGAGCGTCAGATTGAGCCGGGAGGCACCGAGTCTCGCGGCCATTTCACCTGAAAAACTGTGACTCAGCGACACGCTGCGCATGGTGAGCTGAGACGCGTCGAAGATGCCCGAAGGGTTGACTTCCCCGATTTCGTCGTAGCCGAGGAAGATCGGGTCGGTCTTCTCGTTGATCGCCCTTGTGTTCCGGAAGAAGAGGTGGGAGCCCGCCGTGATCCCGTCCACCATGGTGTGCCCGCCCACGTATTGCAGGTCGACGTAAAAGCGTGTGTTGTCCAGGAACGACACGGTCGCGTTGAAAGCCATTTCGCGTGTTGGAACAGTCGAGCCCCTGTAGACCTCGGGTGCGGTCTCTCCGCTGGTGCACGGCACAGGAGGACCTCCTCCCCGGGTGATTCGGGTGCCCGGCGCTGCGATCGGACCGCTTTCGCACATCACGTTCGTCGCGCGCGCTTGCAAGCCTGTGCCCACGATGTCGGACGACACCACCACAGGCAGGAAAATGGACCCAAGCGGGAAGCCCACTGCGTGGCGCTGGCCCGTCCACCCGGTCGTAAAGTTCCGCCCGAACACCGGAATCGGGTCCAGTCCCCCCAGATCGAGCACCTCATTCCTGTTCATGTGGAGCGCGAGGCCGAACTCGACCCCCATGGTCGGACCCTGGTATGCATCCACGTTGAGCCCGAGTTCGATTCCCGTGTTCTGAATCTCTCCGATATTCCTGAGCTGGGAGCCGGGAAAGCCGGTCGAGGGCTTAACCGGAACGCTGATCAGGGCATTCGTCCGCCTTTGGTCGTAGTAGGTAAACTCGAGACCGACCCGGTCGTTGAAGAGCCCGGCGTCGAAGCCGATCTCGGTCTCCACGCCAACCTCAGGCTGCACGTCGGAGTTTCCGATCGTCAAGGGAGTCACACCGCCCGCGCCCTGGTATCCCGGCTCCGGATTGTAGAGCCTCACCGCTGCGAACTGATCGGGCTGCTGTCCGGCTTTCCCCCAGGCTGTCCGGAGCCGCAGCGAGTTGATCCAGTCCAAACCCTCCAGCGCGGACTCCTCCGAGACAACCCAACTCGCGCTCAGCTTCGGATAGACTACGAAGTCGTAGTCCGCCCCGAAGGCGGAGTTGTCGTCCCCTCGGAGAGCACCCGTCAGGAAGATTCGGTTTTGCCAGGAAGCTTGCTCCTGTACATACACCCCGACGGTCTTGTTGCTGGAAAAGCCATCGGATGTCTCTCGGGTTTCTCCCGCGGAGATCGTCTCGAGACTGGGCACCGCGAAGCGTGAGCCACGCCCCGCGAGCCACTCCGAGGACCGCTCGTAGTACTGGGCACCGGACGATGTCGCCAGCGAGAACCCGGCTACAGGCTCGTAGGTCAACGTACCGGAGTAGTCGAAACTGAAATTGTCGGTGTTGCGAAATTCGAGCCTCTTGTCGCCCTGACGGCCGCTGATGCCAACCCGCCCCGACGAGTGGCGATTGAGCCGGAAACCGTTCGTCTCCGCTTGGTCCAGTCCCACGACCAACCGGTGGGTGAGCCAGTCGAATGGGCGATGCGTGGCCGTTAGGGTATAGATGCTGCGATAGACTTTCTGCCCGGAATCGAGCAACTCGTCGTACAGGTCCGGCAGATACGCGATATAGCCGCGGAAAGCACCATCCAGCGCGTTAGGCGTCCCTGTACCGATCTCGCATCCACCGCCAGGGCAGGACCAATGGAACCCTGTGACACGCGCGGGCTGGCGCCCCGTCGTGGTGTGCAGTTCGGAGCGAATCCCCCCGAAGCCGAAGTCCACCGTCAGGTCCTCGCGGGGCAGCCAGTTGAGGTTCGCACGTGCGTCCAGCCTGTTGTTGGTATTGTTCGGGACGGGTCCTTCATCAAAATCCCAGCCCAGCGTGAAATGATACCGGACCGCGTCGGTGCCTCCCGAGACGGTACCGACGCTTCCAAGAGGCATGCCGACCTGGAAGTGCTCCATGCCGTGGACCTCGTAGTCGCGCTTGAAGACGTTCACTTCCACGATCTCACCGGGAGTGCACGGGTCCGTCCCGCGGCCGGTGCAGGTGTAGAAACTTCCCGGCCAGTGCTCCTTGGGATCCCGATACCAGTTCTGCCCGACCTTCGACGTCAGAGTGAAAACGGGGGCGCCCCGAGCGCCTCGCTTGGTGATGATGTTGATGACCCCGTTCGACGCCTCCGTCCCGTAGAGCGTAGCCGCCGCCGGACCCTTGATGATCTCGATGGACTCGATGAGTTCCGGGCTGATGTCGTTCAGCCGCGTGGACGGACTCTGCGTGCCCACGCCAAGGGACCCTTCGGCCCCCGGACCGCCGCTGTTCACCCGGACACCGTCGATGTAGATGAGTGGCTGCCCTGAGAGGACCATGGATCCGGCTCCCCGGATGCGTATGTTGTTGCCGCCCCCGACGTGGCCGCCGCCGTAGGCCACGTTCACGCCCGGAACGGCGCCCCCCAGCATGGTCTCGAAGTTGTCCCGGGGAGCGATCGCCTGCGTTTCGGCCACCGGGAGGGATCCGACCGTGGTCCCGAGGGAACGGGCCTGCTGCTCCCCTGCCGTCCCGGTAACCACGATCTCATCGAGGTTGATGGCCGTTTCGACCAGGAGGAAGTTCACCTCGGTCGGGGTGTCGGCCGTGACCGTGACCGCCTGTTCCACGGTGCGGCGTCCGATCAGCGCCGCCGTCAGGACGACGTCCCCAACCGGGACGTTCAGGAGAATGAACCTGCCGTCGTTGTTTGTGGCCCCATTGATGTCTGTGCCTTGTACCTGGATCTCGACGCCGCTCAGGGGGACCAGGGTGTTCGCGTCCGAGACCAGGCCGGTTACCGTTGCGGTGTTCTGCGCCGCCGCGATGCCGGGCACCAGCAGGGGCAGACACGCCACCAGTGTCGACATACATCGCGCGGATCTCCGCAGGGACGTCCAGTTGGCGCCTACGCTTTGCAGACAGGATTCGAGCATCATGACCTCCTCGCACATGGCGGTCCTGAAGGAGACTTCAAGCGGGCAGATCGCCCGCGGCGACGTTGTGCCATCTATCCATCAACGAGCACTTGCACCGGGATCATCGGCCCCGATCAGGCGCCGGAAACCCGGGTGCTCGTGGAGAGTCTCGAAGTTTCGGTCGCGGGGCAGGGTGCGCATGCGACCGGGGTTCAGGTCGACGGCCCTTTGGAGCGACTCCAGCGCATCCGCGTCCCGCCCCATACGCGCCTGCACGGCGGCCAGGGCCACCCAGGCGTTGTCGTTCTCAGGCGACTTGTCGCGCGCGGCGGTGGTGGTGGCCAGGGCCTCTTCCAGGTTCCCTTGCGCCATGCTGGCATTGGCGTTCCGCACCATCTGACCGGATCGGAGGAGGTTGAGCACGCGCCGGAGCTCGTGCAGCGGCGTGGCATGGTCGTCCACCCGGATGTCCACGACTCGGTCGCTGAACCCGCCGCTTCCCGCCCGCGGAGCCACCACCAGGATGGCGCCCGACTGCTTGCCGCGTGCGTCCCCGCCCGCAGCCTCGGCGGCGTCGAGCGCGTCCATGAGCCGCTCCGCCAGCGGGCCGGTGGACGCTTCGAAGGAAGCCGCCATGGCGTCGACCACTTCGGGACCGACCAGAATGTTGCCCTGGGCGCAATAGTCCCGGCCGCACCGGTGACCCTTCCAGTCGCTGGCGCCGGTGCCGGTCCAGGCCGCCGTGCGTCCCTCCATGTCGAGAATCGCCACCTGCCGCCGGTCACGCCCCTCGTCGCTCGCCACCATCATGTCGAGCGCCTCCTGGGGACTGTAGCCGCGCTCGATCAGGTCGACGCCGATCGCGCCGTACATGGGGTTGGCCGACGCCTGGTGCGCGATGACCGCCACGCCGCCCTTCGCATGCATGGCCCGGTTGCCGGCCGCGAAGGCCTTGGACTGGACGCCCATGCCGAGTTCACCGGTGCCCGGATCGCGAGCGATGATGGAGTAGGTGGCCAGATAGTCGGGATCATCCTCCTGCGCCGCCACGGCCTCCGGCGTCCAGGACAGCAGCAGGGTGACCATCACGAGGGCCGTGGTGGTGAAGAGAAGGGTGCCTGCCTTCATCGTGGACCTCCAGGGTCGAGAGTGGCTCGGGCCCCGCGACTCACGCCCTGCACGGGCGCGCGAGCGGGTACGTGCATCCCGAGAGCGATCGGGAGTCCCTTGAGGACGAGCCGGTACCAGGAGCGCACCGGTAGACGCCCATGAGGGACGCCGACTCCGGCTTGCCGGCCAGGGACGGGTAGCTGGTGCCCGCTGTCAGGGTGAAGGGAAAGGCGACTGCAGCGTTGACGTTGACGAGCGACCGGCAGGCGGGCACCGGGAGGGCCACCATCGTCACCGGGTGGCACCGCTCAGATTAGCGCTGCTGGCCACCAACGGAAAGGGGAGGCCAGGCTCGACGCCGCGGCTTGCGGGGCCGAGTGGCCCTCAGGCTTTGCGCAGGCGCGCGAAGGGCAGGTACATCCCGACGACGATGATCAGGAGGAGTCCCTCGAGTACCAGCAGATACCACGGCCACTCCGGGAAGATGTCCATGAGCGACGCGGACTCCGGTTTCTCCACGATGTACAGATAGTTCGTGCCCACGAACAGGTTGAAGACGAAGACGGCCACCGCGTAGACATGGACGAGCGCGAGGGTCCACAGGGTCGAGCGAAGGCTCGGCGCGTACTCCTCCACGAGAATCACCCACAATCCGGCAACTACGACGGTGGAGTGCGAGATCATCGTGGCCACGAAGCGCACGTGGGGAAAGCCATACGGGCTGTCGGGCTGGAGGACTCCCTGGATCGCTCCCGCGATCCCCAGATAGTACATGAGCGGGCGGGTCCAAGGTCGGTCCGTCCAGAGCCCGTAGATACTCACCCACACCATCGCGCCGCACATGTGCAGCGGGAGGCGCTCCGCCACTGCCCACTGTCCATGGAACGCGTACCAGAAGTGTCCTTCCACGAAGGTGACGAGGAGCGCCGCGATCATGCCCCGCTTGATTCGGTGCCGGGCCTTTGCGCCTCCCGACTGCCCGAGGCGGAGCGTCACATATCCGAGGGCGGCCAGCACGGCCAGGGAGAGCAAGTGTGCGCCCCCGAAAATGACGAACGGGTTGACGGGGTCGCCGGCGGAAAAGAAGGAATCCACGACGCCTGCCTCCCCACAGTTCGTGCTTCCACGGAGACCGGGAGAAGCCCGGGGCGGAAGGCTCAGACTAGCCTTCGGTGCCGGGCCGGCAAAGGGAGTTGAGGCTCGCTCCTTCTTCCATTGACCCGCCCCGAGGCGGTGCCACTCGCTCATCCACTCGTCTTGTTGCCCCCGCAACCGGTTCGTATGGTGAATCTCTCGATGGTTCGGCCGATGGTCGGTCTCCACATCCTTCCAGAGGAGTCATGAAGATGCTGCACCGCCTCATCCCGTCTTTCGTCCTCCTTGCGCTCCTCGCCGCCGGCTGCGCCCCGACCGAAGACGCGCCCGAACCGGCCGCCGAGGATCCGCAGGCGCAACTTCTGGCGCGCGCTGCCGAACTCGCACTCCCTGGCGAGTACGCGCTGCCGCCGGGAGACCCGGTGGTGCATTCGACGGCGGGGTTCGCGAAGATCCTGTGCTCCAACGTCTTCCTGTCCGGGCTGGACCCGGACTTCGCTGCCGAGCACACCGGCTTCTTCACCGCGCTGCGCGAGCACCGTGGCGCCGTGACCGACAGGGTGGTCGACTATGAGAACCAGCGCGTGCACCTCACCCTGCCGGACGGCACGGTGCGCTCGGCCAAGCTGCACGGCGACCAGGGATGCCTCGCTCTCCCCATCGGCCGGGACGAGCCGTACTACGAGTCGGTCGAGGTGGTCTCGACCCTCCCGGACCCCGAGACCACGCCTTGGCCGCTGGGCGACCTGCTTCCGGACGAGCCCTTCCCGGCCGATGTGGACATGGACAAGGTCGCACAGGCGGTGGATGCGGCCTTCGCCCCGCCGGAGGCGCTGACCGCGGCCTTCGTCGTGACGCACCGGGGCCGCCTGCTGGCCGAGCGCTACCGCGAGGGCATTGACCACACCACTCCCCTGGAGAGCTGGTCCATGAACAAGAGCCTCACCGGCACGCTCATGGGCATCCTTATCCAGAAGGGGGTCTACGACCTCTGGCAGTCCGCGCCGATACCCGAGTGGCAGGGCGAGGGCGACCCGCGCCAGGCCATCCGCATCGGCGACATCATGCGCATGTCATCCGGGCTGCGCTGCCGCAACCTGGGCGATCCGGGCGACGACCCGGACATCGGATACCCCGACCACCTGTACCTCTATACTGGCACCGTCAACTCGTTCGAGTGGGCGGCCGGCAAGGATCAGCAGTGGGAACCCGACACGGTGGGGCGGTACCGGAACTGCGACCCCGTGCTCACCAACTACCTGGTCCGCCTGGGCGTCGAGGGGGAGCTGGGCGAGAACTACCACCAGTTCCCGCAGCGGCATCTCTTCGACAAGCTGGGGATGCGCAACTTCATCGCCATGACCGATCCCTACGGCAACTTCCTCCTCCAGGGATACGGCTTCGGCAGCGGACGCGACTGGGCCCGGCTCGGCAACCTGTACCTGCAGGACGGCGTGGTGAACGGCGAGCGCATTCTCCCGGAGGGATACGTGGAGTACGCGTCGACGCTTGCTCCCGCCTGGGTGGCCGACGGCCGTCCGGTGTACGGAGGCGCCTTCTTCTGGGTGAACGGCGACGGCAGCCGCCCCATCCCGACGAGCGCCTTCCGCATGGCGGGCGCCGGCGGCCAGAGCACGATCATCATCCCCACGCACGACATGGTGGTGGTGCGCATCGGGCACTACAGCGGTGGCGGACCGGGGGGCCGGGCGCTCAACGAGGCGCTGAGCCTGCTGATGGAGGCGGTGCCGGCGAACTGAGGAGGCCGCCCACTAGCGAGATCGGCCGGTACCGGTTAGCCAACCGGGCGAGTCACGCATGGCTTCGCGCCCACGCCCGGATGTCCTTCCGCGCGCGCCGGTGGCGGCGGTCAAGACGACCGCCGCCACCGGCGACACGACCGCGGCAGCGCTGGTTGCCGCCCTATCTGGTTCCGCAGAAAATGAACCAGTACAGCGGCCAGCACCAGATCCAGTTGCCGTTGGAGTCGTGGTCCGGCCTCCCATCGACGATCTCCTCGTCGGCAGGTGGCTCGTGATAATAGTGCTGCGCGAATGCGGGTCCGGTTGGCATGGCCAACGCGGCCGCGAGGGACAGCGCGGCCATTGTGAGGCGGCTCGAGGTCTTGCGTCGGGTGATCATGTCCACAGTCTCCGGGGCAGGGGGTAGGCTCTCGGCGGACGCGAATCGGCGGCCCGCGGCCACCGACCGACCGCACGTCGTTGGCTTGAGATCCCCTTCATGGAGCATTCCGAACCCGGACTCCCGGGCGAGTCCATGGCTGACCGGGACGTCTTTAGCGCGGGCTCGACCCCCGGGATCGGAAAGGGCCCGGACAACGTCGCGCGGCGATCACCCGACTGCCGGGCACCGTCTCTCGCCTTCCGCGACCCGATGGGGTATTCTGGAGCGGTCCGGGCCGTGGAGGGAACGAAGGTTCATCCGGGGTCGGCGACGACGATAAACCCTTGAAACCACGACATATCCGGTAACCGGAGCGAAACCGACAGGAGCGAAACGGATGAGCGGAAGACTCGAGGCGATCTGGCTGAAGCGGCAACGCGGAGGCGAGATGAGCGCCGTCTCGGAGGCCACCGCAGAAGCGGGAGGCGGACTTGCCGGTGATGCGAACTACGGGCGCACCCGGCGCCAGGTCACGTTGATCGAGAAGGAAGTCTTCGACACGCTCAACGACGAACTCGGCACGTCGGTCGACCCGGCTCTCAGGCGCGCGAACCTGATGGTGAGCGGCGTGAGTCTGGCCGACACCCGCGACCGCAGAATCCGCATCGGCGGCTGCGTGCTTCAGGTGCGCGGCGAGACCCGGCCCTGCACGATCATGGAGGAACAGCTCACCGGGTTGCGGGACGCCCTCGACCCCGACTGGCGTGGCGGAGTCTTCTGCACGGTGCTGAGCGATGCCCGCATCCAGGTGGGGGACGCGGTGAGCTGGGAGGACTAGCTGTGGGGCCTACCTCCGATTCCCTCCCGGAGGAGGCGGTGGCGGCACCACGGTCTCCGTCGTCTGCGGAATCCCCTTCTCCTTCCACGGGTCGAAGACTCCGAGACCCTCACAGAAGTCGCCGGTGTCGAGGAAGTGGGTGTGCTCGCACTCGCGGCTGGAGCCGAGGCTGACCAGCAGTTCCTCCGTTTCGGGGTAGGCGACGCGCACGAAGAAGCCGGAACGACCCCCGCGCGCCATGTCCGCCGCCGACTGACCCAGCCGGGTAATGGCCGTGACGTCCGCCCCCTGCTCGACCAGGTACATGATGAGCTCGTTGTCGCCCCGGGCCGCGGCGTAATGGATCGGCCGGTACAGCCACGAGTCCGCCAGGTTCACGTCGGCCCCGTGCTCGTCGACCAGGTACTTGACCGCGTTGAGGAAGTTGTCGGGGACGCTGCGCACGCTGAACGCGCCGAGCCCCTGCCAGCCGCCCCCGGCTGCCGCGTGAATGGGATAGGCGTTGAACTCACCCTCGGGAATCCAGGGCAGACCTGAGTCTTCCTGCTGGCGCCCGTCCTGCTGGCGGCGCTCACGCATGCCGACCGCCGGCCAGCGCGTGGGGATGTCGGGATCGGCGCCGTGGGCGGCCAGCATCTTCATCGCCTCGATGTCCTGGGCGAAGGCGGCCCGGTAGAACGGCGTGGCCCCCTCCAGGTTGATGCCCATCTTGGTGAGGCCGAACTCCCAGTACCACAAGTGCGTGTTGAGCTGGACGTTCGGGTCCGCGCCAGCGTCCAGAAGCGCCTGCAGCAGCTCGAGGTACTCGGTCTGCTCGTTGTCGTGCGCGCGCGGCTGCGGGTAGTTGGACTTGGGCGCCCAGTGGGTCTGGAGAACCGCGAACAGCGGGGAGATGCCGTCGGTGTCGGCGGCGCGGTCCGGGTCGGCGCCGCGCTCGACCAGCTCCATGGCCAGGTCGAACTGGCCGTTGAGGATGGTCATCAGAAGCGGGCTGGTGCCGTCGCCGCTGACCTGGTCGATGTCGGCCCCGCCGTCCAGCAGGGCGAGCCCCGCTTCGACGTGCCCCTCGCGCGCGGCGTGCAGCAGCGCGGTCATGCCGCCGGTCATGCCGACCAGGGTCTCCCGGTAGGGCGGGCGGGCGAGCGGTGGGCCGCCCGGGTAGTCCGCCCGGTACTGGATGAGTTCGTCGGGGTCGAAGTCCTGCCGCGAGTGGTCGGCGAGCAGGAACTCCCGCTGGGCGGCGATCGCCTCCTGCACCTGCGCGGGGGTCAGTTCGGGTTCCGTGCCGGGTTCGGCCTGGAAGCGGAGCCCCTCGATGCGGTCGCGCAGGAGCCGGCTGGCCTCGCGGTCGATGGCCACGTTGCGCAGCACGTCCACGACCCTGGTTGCCAGATTCGGGTCCGCGCCATGCTTCAGGAGCACCTGAATGGTCGGCGTCCGGTTGTAGGCGGCCGCGAACATCAGCGGGGTCTGGCCGACGGAGCCCTCGCGCGCGTTCACGTCGGCACCGTGCTCCAGTAGCGCGGCGGCGGCTTTCTCGCCGTCCATCACCCGCGCGGCCAGATGAAGCGGTGTGGTCCCGCTGTTGGTGGTCGCCAGCGTCGCATCAGCGCCCTTCCCAAGCAGCGCTCGCACCACCGCGCCGTGCCCGGCCTGACTGGCCAGGTGGAGCGGCGTGTACGCCCCGATGCGCGTGGTTGCGCCGACCTCGGCGCCCGCGCGCAGCAGCACCGACACCACATCGGCGTGCCCCTCGAGGGCAGCCATGTGCAGCGCGGTCATGCCGTCGCCCTGCGCCAGATTCGGGTCCGCGCCTCGGGCGAGCAGCGCCTCCACCGCATCCGCGTCACCCTGCGTCGCCGCCCGGGTCAGTCCGGCATCCTGGGCCTCAATGGAGCCGGCGAACGAAACCAGCAGCAGGGTCGCACCCAACAGGCACGTGCGGCGTCGCGCGGCCCGGTCCGGGGCCCTCACGAACCCGCCTCCCGCAGCGCGTCGGCGATGCCGCCTCTCGGGAACGTCAGCGGGAACGCGCTCACGCTGTCGCCGAACGATGCCATGTCGTCGTGTCCGATGCCCTGCATCAGGCTCACGAACGCGTCGGCCATCGGTGTACCCTTGGGCGCGCGCAGGTGCAGGTTGCCTTCCAGGGCGCCGTTGGCGTGCCCCATCAGGATGAGCGGGCAGCGGCGGTGGTTGTGCAGGTTGGGATCGCCCATCGACGAGCCCCAGACGATCGCGGTCTTGTCAAGCAGCGAAGCGTCGCCCTCCATCGTGTTCTTCATCTTCTCCAGGAAGTACCCCATCAGGCTGAGCCTGTGTGTGTTGATGAGGTTGAAGTCCATGATGTCGGCGGGGACGTTGCCGTGGTGCGAAGCCCCGTGGATCGACTTGTTGGTGCCGCTCAACGGGAAGGTCCGGTTCGACTGGTCGAAGCCGATCTTGAAGGTGATGACCCGGGTCATGTCCGTCTGCAGCGCGAGCAGCTGGAGGTCGAACATGATCTCCATGTGCTCTTCCCAGGAATCCGGGACGCCGGACGGGGCTTCGGGCATGGCCCGCTCCTCGCCGCTGCTGTTGCGCTCCTCGACCAGTTCGATGCGGCGCTCGAGCTCGCGGATGTGGGTCAGGTACTCGTCCATCGCCCGGCGGTCGACCGCCCCCAGGTCCCTCTTCAGGCGCGCCACCTCGGCGGCGATCCAGTCGATGACGCTGCGGTCGGTGCGGCGGCGGGCGGCGCGGTCGGCGGCGGAGTCACCCGCGCCGAAGAGTTGCTCGAAGACCGCGCGCGGCTCGCGAATGGCCGGAAGCGGCTGGGTCGGAGAGGCCCACGCCACGGAGGTCGTGTAGGCGCAGTGGTAGTTGTACGCGCATCCGCCCCCGCGGTCGATCGACTCGGTGGTGAGCTCAAGCGAGGGCAGGGCGGTATCCTGACCGAACCGGCGGGCGTGCAACTGGTCCAGCGAGGTCCCCAGATACACGTCCGATCCCTGGGTCTGCTTGGGATGGGCCTGGGTCAGGAACACGGCCGTCGTGCGGTCGTGGTCGCCGCCGATCTCCTCGGCGCGGTACGCCTCCGCCATCCGCGAGTCGGTGTTGCTGATCACCGTCAGGTACTCGCGGTAGGCCTCGAGCGGCTTGAGCTGGCTGGTCGCCGCGAAATCGAAGTCGCGGCCCACCTTCTCGGGCGCGAACAGGAACTGCTGGTCGCCCCAGTCGCTCCCGCCCGCGCACCCCATCGACTCCTCGATGCCCACGAAGCGCGTGAAGTCGGTGGCGGCGCGGTCGCGCCACAACCTGCCTGCGGGGACCATCGCATCCAGCAGGGGGAGGGCGACCGTCGTGCCCATCCCGCGAAGGAAGGTACGGCGAGAAAGGTGCTTTCCCGTGATGAAGTTCATGGTCGCTTACACTCCCTGGTTGGCTTCGGTGTCTGCGGTCGCCTCGGTTCGTCTCATCCGGAACGGATCGCTCTTCACGACCCCCAGAACGAAGGCGGACATTCTGTATCCCTCGGCCTCCGCGTCGTTTGCGATGGCTCGAATGGTCGGCTGATCGAAGTACTCCACGGGGCGGCCGATCGCGTACGCCAGCAGATGCGCCGTGAAGTTGCGCACGAGCGGGACCGGACGCTTGAGGATGACCCGGGTCAGTTCCGCCGGCGTGGTGATGGGGGTTCCGTCGTAGAAGTCGCCGCGCGTGTCCAGCGCCACCATGTTCTCACGGATGCGCCAGCGGCCGGTCACGTCGTAGTTGTCGAGCGCGAGGCCGATGGGATCCATGAAGCGGTGGCAGGCGTTGCAGGTCGGGTTGGCGCGATGCCGCTCCATCCGCTCGCGCGTGGTGAGGCGGCGGCCGTCCGCCGTGCCCTCGGTCTGGTCGAAGGCGGGAACGTTGGGCGGAGGATGCGGCGGAGGCGTGCCCATCAGAACCTCCATGACCCACTTTCCGCGCAGAACCGGAGAGGTGCGCGCCGACATCGATGTCAGAAGCAACACGCTCCCGTGCCCGAGGATGCCGCGCCGCTTGTCGTCGGGATACGTGACCAGGCGGAAGTCGCTTCCGGTAACGCCTTCGATCCCGTAGTGCCTGGCCACGCGCTCGTTGAGAAACGTGTAATCGGCGCTGAAGAACTCCAGGAAGTTGCGGTCTTCCTGCACCAGATGGTTGAAGAAGAGCTCGGTCTCCCGCACCAGGTCGTCGCTCAACTGACCCGTGAAATCCGGGTACAGGTAGGGCTCCGGGTTGTTCTTGGCGGCGTCCTGCAGGCGCAGCCACTGATGAGCGAAGCGCGTTCCCAGCGCCTCGGAGCGGGGATCGGCGAGCATGCGCCGCACCTGCGCTTCGAGCACGGCGTCGTCGGCGAGCCGTCCGCCCGCCGCGACATCGAGCAGCTCCTGGTCCGGTGCCGAGGCCCAGATCAGGAAGGAGAGCCGCGAGGCCAGGTCCAGGTCGCTCAGAAAGTAGTTCTCGCCCTCGCCGGCGCCGGATGGCTCGCGTTCCAGTCGGAACACGAACGAGGGGCTCGCGAGCAGTGCCTGAAGCGCGGTGCGCACGCCGATCTCGAACCCGCCGTCGTCGGATCCCTGGTCGTAGAACGCCATCAGCCCCACCATGTCCTCGTTGGTGACGGGTCGGCGATAGGCCTGTTCCGCAAGTCTCGCGACGATGGACTCCGCGCACGGGCGCTCATCCGCCGCGGACGACGGACGGCACGAAAAGACCCTGTCCCGGGTCGGTGTGTCGGACACGCCGGTCACGGTGGTGGGCCCGGTGATCATCAGGTTGGAGAGGTGCGGGAGCGCCGTGATGCCGTAGTTGGCCCATTGCTGGGCGTCCTCGCCGCCCACGAACGACCAGTCGAACGGGCTGAAGCGGTCGTCGTAGGGACCATCCATGCGCCGCACGAAGGCTGCCGCCACCTGGCGCTGGCCCGCGCGCACGAAAATGGGATCGGTGCGGAGCGGGACGCCGCGTTCGCCGTTGTGGGGGATCGGTATGACGGCCACGCCCTCCCCGTCGATCGAGATGTCGAGGTCCTCGAAGCCGGTGCCCTGTCCGAACAGGGTCTCCACTGTCAGGACGTATTCGCCGTCGGCGGGGAAGTCGTGGGTGACCACCATCCCGCCACGGGTGCCGAACGGGGTTCCCTCGATGTGATCCCAGGCGTGCTGCGAGACCTCGATCGGGTTGGTGTACTTCGACGAGGAGGAAACCGCGTCGGGGTTGCCCACGGCGAGGCGGCTGACTTCGGTCGCGGCGCGCATGTACGAGGCCAGCAGGGTCGTCGAAAGCCCCTGGGCCGCGGACAGGTTGTCGAAGCTGCCGAGCAGGACATCGGCGGGGAGCCAGCGGCCGGCGTCGATCTCCAGGTTCAGCATGTCGCGGATGACGCGCTCATACTCCGCGCGGCTCAGACGCTGGAAGCGGCGGGATCCGGGATTGGGACGGAAGGCCGCGGCTTCGTCGACCAGCTGCTCCAGGGTTTCCACAAGCACCTGGAGGGTGTCGCCCGATGGGCGCGGCATCCCCGGCGGCGGCATCATGCCTGCGCGCAGTTTGCGGATCATGCGTTCCGCCGTTTCCGCCAGTTCCGGAGCACGCTCCACCTCGAATCCCTGAAACGAGACGTTGCCCGTGAGCAGCGCGTCGTTGTGGCAGACCTGGCAATACTGCGTCACCACGCGCGTTAGCACAGGAGACTCGATGGATGCCGCGTGAGTTGCAGACCGGGCCCGTGCGAGATCGGGTGGGGACTCCGCGCTCGGGAGGGAATGGGGATCGCCGAGCAGTGCCAGGGCCACACCCAGAGACGTGCCGATGACGAGTGTTCTCATTGCCTCCGCCTGAGCCAAAGGGGATCCCGCCTCGTCGCGACGAGACACTCCGCACCAGCCTTCAGTATAGGATGGACGAGCGGGAGCCGCAAAGAGTTGTGGATCAGTCCGGGCGGCTGGCTTCGACCCCGAGTCCGGGGCACAGGACGCGCAGCCGGTCGAGGTCGGCGGGGCTCACGGCCGGACGTGTCTGGCCGCTGCCATCGGGTGCTGGTCCGCCACGCATCAGCGACCCCGGGTCCGACACGTGTCCGAGCCCCAGGGCATGACCCAATTCGTGTGCCGCGACCCGTCGCAGATCGTCCAGATCGGAGAACCGGTGAATGCGGATCTCGCGGCTGATCGTGACCCCGCCTGCGGCGTCGCGGACAACCGCCTCGCGGTAGACAGCCGCCTCCGCGGTATCTGGAGGAAGAAGATCGGCGAGTTCGCGGGCGCGAGCCTCGAAATCGGCGGGTTCCAGGGTCGGGCGCAACAGCTCCGACTCCGCCTCCAGCCGCCTGCGCTCGTCGGTGCGCGCCTGGCGCTGGTCGTAGACCAGGCGGACGGGCATCCCGGCCTCCGGATCGTGCACGAAGAGCGGCCGGCCGATCGCCGTTTCCCAGAGTGCGGCAGCCTCGCTCACAACGGCTGTCACGGTCGGGGCGTCGAGCCCGAACTCCTCGTCCAGCCGCGCGATTCGCCATGGGAGCGGGACCTGGCACGGCATCGACGACCCCTCGGTCGGGAGTCCGGCCCGGTCCGGCTCGGCCGGAAGCGGAGCCGGGCGGGTGTCCGCCGCGGGCTCCGGCCGGGTCGCAGACAACCAGAACATGAAGGCGCACACGGTCAGGATCGCCGCCAGCCAGGGCAGGGGAATCTTCATGCGGTTCCGTTCCGGCGCGGTCTACGGATGACGCGGATCGGGCTTGTCCGTTCCGCACGTCCCTCCCTAGTGTGACCCATGTTCGCTCCCACCGCCAACGACCGCTTCAAGGCACAGTGGGACGACCGGCTGGCCTGGTCGATCGTGGTTGCCGTGTTCGTCCATGTGGCGGGCTTCGCGTTCTTCCCGGGATGGAGGCTCAGGGACCTGTCGCCGGAGCCCGTCTTCGGCGCCCGGGGCACGGAGTGGATCCTCCTCCAGCCTCCCGGACCCATTGCCGGCCCGGAGGCCATCGCGTTCGCGGTCGTGTCGGGTGCGGGCGAGGACTCGGCTTCCGCCGGAGAGGTCGAAGCGGAGGAAGGGCAGGAGGATTCCGATCCCGCCGAGTTCGCGAATGGCGGCGGCGGGGGTGGCGGGGGCAGTTTCCTCGACCGCTTGCGGGGACGCGCGGCGCCCCGGCCGGTTGTCGTCGAACCGGAGCTGGATGTCGCCGAGCCGGCGGCCCCCGTCGCTTCCGGGAGCGAGGAAGCTCCCGCCGACGACGCGCTCTCGATCGGAGGAAGCGCCTCCACGGCATCGCTGGAATCGCTGCCGGATCCCGATGAGCTCGACCTGGACCGGCTCTCGGTGCTCGAGCCCGAACTCTCCCTGACTTCGCTGTCGGCTTGGGTGCTCGTGCGCAATCCCGACGAGGTCATGGAGTTCATGCGCCGTTCCGCGGCGCAGGAAGGACTGGCCGAGGAGGACTTCATGACCGTGCGCGTTACCCTCTGGATCGACCGCACCGGGTCGGTGGAGTGGTCCGAGATCATGGAGTCCAGCGGCGACCGGCGGGTCGACGAAATCGCGCTGGAACTCGTCAACAGCGTGATCTCGTTTCGGCCCGCCCGGGAGCAGGGGGTGGCGGTGGCGCGCTCCGCGGTCTTCAGCATCCCCTTCCCGTGGACCTGATGCGACCGCGCCCCGCAGGTGCCCTGCTGGCGGGGATACTGTTCCTGGGGTGCGCGGTGGGCCGGGGGCCGGCGGGACCGGTACGGTCGGCGACCGGGATCGTCTATCCTCCGGGAATACCGCCAGCCGAGACCCGGTTTTCCCAGACCGCGACCCTCTACCTCAACATCAACGGGGAGGAGGAGGCTGCCCTCGCGCAGGCGCTGGAGGGCATCGAAGCCGATCCGGGCAACTCCATCCACTACTTCCTCGCCGGCGTAGCGGGGACCAGGCTCGGAGACTACCGCGACGCCCACCGCTGGTTCGTCGAGGCCGAACGCATCTACCCCGCGTATGAACTGGATATCGAACCGGAACGCGAGGCCGCCTGGGCCAGGGCATTCAACGCGGGGCTGGAGGCGTACGCCAGGGGTGAGACGGATGCGGCTGTCCAGCACTGGCTCCGGGCCACGGAGATCTACGATCTGCAGCCCGCGGCGCATCGAAACCTGGCCAGCCTGCTGGTGGAGTTGGGCCGCCGGGACGAAGCCATCCGCGTGTATCAGGATGCGCTCCGCGGCCTGGAAAGACGTCCCGCGACCCGCTTGCTGGCCGAGGACGAGCTGCGCGTGCGTAGCGAACTGCGCGCCGACACCGAGAGTCGGCTCGTGCAGCTCCTCCTGGCGACCGGCCGCTTCGCCGACGTCGAGCCGCTGCTCCGGCGGCAGTTGGTCCGCGATCCGGGGAACATCCGGGTGCGGAGCGATCTCGCGCGGGCCCTGGTGGAACTCGGGCGCGTGGATGAGGCCGCGGAGCTCTATGACTTGCTCCTCACGGAAGAGTCGCTGGCCGCGGCCGATCTGTTCAACCTGGGGATCACGCTCTTCCGCTCATCGCGCTACGAGCAGGCAGGGCGGGCGTTCGAGCTGCTGACGGAGAAGCAGCCCGACTCGCGCGACGCGTGGTTCAACTACGCCAACGCGCTGTTTGCGGACGAGGCCTGGACGGCGCTCGCCGACGCTGGCGATCGGCTGCTGGCGGTCGACCCGCTGAGCGAGGCGGCGCATCTCATCACGGCACGGGCCCGGCTGGAGACGGGAGACGAAGCCGGGGCGCGCGCCGGGGTGGCCCGTTCCGACGCCCTGCCCGTCCACCTCGAGGGGCTGAGGCTGCGCGTTACCGGCGAGGGCACCCTGGTTCAGGGGCGCATCGTGGGGAACGTGCTGCCGGAGGGGGCGCCCGTGCGGCTGCGCTTCATCTTCCACGACAACGCCGGATTGCTGGGGGAGAGGTTCCTGGAGGCCGCCGCTCCGGCGCCGGGCGCCAGTGCGGACTTCCGGGTTTCCATCGAAGGCCGCGCGCTCGGCTACCGCTACGAAATCGGGGGGGAGGGTGCGCGGTAGGGCCGGCTCGTTCCCGGTGCCTGCGGCGCGCCCGGTCGAGGCCGGCGATCAGCGGCACGCGGCGTGCGAGGCGCGCCTTTCGTCGATCGGCTGGACGGTGAGAATGAGCTCGTCGCCGTCGATGACGTCGATGGGTTCCGAGAGGACGCATCCCTGGGCGAGAAAGTCCATCAGGAAGTACACGCGCCCTGCCAGGTTCCACCGGAAGCTGAAGGTGTCGCGGTTGAGCGCCTCGACCATCCCCAGGCGGTTCTGGTAGGTGTCGCTCCACACGTAGATGGTCACGGCGTTGCGGCTC
>JAJDXG010000025.1 GCA_022823365.1 Gemmatimonadota bacterium | reverse complement strand
CGAGGATCTTCCCGTAAACGAGGTGGGGGTCTACCTGCAGGAGAGCGAGGAGTTCGGCAACCGCATCTTCGACCGCAACTACGGCGCGTTGTGGGACACCTTCGAGCGCCAGGGCGTCGTGCACGAGGCCCTTGCGGTGGTGGCGCCGCTGCTGGCGGTGCGCACGCTCTCCATGGGGCTGGCCGGGACGGATGTCGAGCAGCACCGGCACTTCGCCACCGCTGCGGAGACGTATCGCCGGGATCTGATGCGGCGGATGAACGGCGATCTGGCCGAAAACTCCCGCACGGGCGACACCTACCTGGCCGGGCCCGAGCTGTGGGAGGAGACGCCGCCGCTCGAGTACGCCGCCCCGACGCTGGGCTGGGTGCTGGGCAACCGCATCCTGTCGATCCTGGTTCTGGGGACATGGCTGGTCGGGGCAGTCCTGGCCGCCGCGGTGCGGGTCCGGCGCGCGGAGGTGGGGTAGCATGACCGCGCGCACCGTCCTCCGAAACGAATGGCGCCTGCTCATGGCCGACCGGGCGCTCCGCATCGTGCTCGGGCTCTTTGCCGTCCTTCTCGTCTACGCGCTGGCCAACGGCGTGGTCTGGATGCGCTTTCAGGAGCGCACGGTGGAGACCGTGCAGACCGGCAACGTCGAGCGCGTCCTGGCGCTCGCGGACGAGCTGGCCGCCATTGAGAACGGCGCCCAGCCGGCTTCGCGCTTCTCCGACCCCCGCGCGCCCAACGTCCTGGGCGGGGCCCGCGGCAGCCATACCGCAGTGCTGGAGCCGGGCCCCCTGACGGCGCTGGCGGTCGGTCAGAGCGATCTCCTGCCTTACTACTACGACGTCAACATCTACACCAACGAGTCGTCGTTCCACCAGAACGGCGAGGTCGAGAACCCTCTCAACCTCATGGTCGGACGCTTCGACCTGGCCTTCGTGGTGATCTACCTGCTGCCGCTGCTGGTTCTGGCGCTCAGCTTCAACGTGCTCTCCGAGGAACGCGAGCAGGGGACCCTCGCCCTGACGCTCTCTCAGCCGGTGTCGGCCCGCCGCGTCGTGGCGGCGAAGCTGGCCTTCCGCGCGCTGCTGGTGGTGGGCATGGTGCTGGCGGCCTCGCTGCTGGGGATTCTGGTCACGGGCGGCTTCGGGTCGCCGGGCCGGGTGCTTTTGTGGTGCGCCACCGTGGTCACCTACGCGCTCTTCTGGTTCGTGCTCGCGGCGTGGGTGAACAGCCTGCGGCGATCGTCCGCGTGGAACGCCACGGTTCTGGTGGGGGCGTGGCTGGTCCTGGTGGTGGTGCTGCCGGCGGCCATCAACATCGCGTCGGGCCTGTTGCACCCGCTGCCGTCCCGCGTTCAGATGGTCACCGCCCAGCGCGAGGCCTCGAACGACGCCGTGAACCAACGGAGCGAACTGCTCGCCCGCTACCTGGAGGACCATCCCGAGATGGTGGAGGGCGTGGTGGCCGAGGAGCCCGGCCTGGGCGCCCTCGCCTGGGCCGCCACGGATGCCGTGAACAGCCGCCTCGAGGAAGTGACGGGCGAGCACGATGCGCGCCGCGCCGAGCAGATCGCCCTGGTGCGCCGCTACCGGTTCCTGTCGCCGGCGCTCCTGGCGCAGGAGGTGCTCATCGACGCCGCGGGGACGGGCGACGCGCGTTTCGCCGGCTTCCAGGCGCAGGTACGCGCGTTCGCCGAACGATGGCGCGAGTTCTTCGTGCCCGCGATCCTCGCCGGCGAGCAGATGGACGCCAGCGTCCTTCCGAACGTGCCGGAGTTCCACCTGACGGACGAGGAAGGCGCCGAGGTCGCACGCCGTGCGGGCGTTCCGCTCACGGTCCTGGGCGGGCTCCTTGTCCTGGTGGGCGCGGGCGCGGGGGTCGGGCTCGGCCGGGTGCGGGGAGCGGACTGAGGCGAACTGGCGGCACTATGAGCAACATTCTTCTGATCGCGCGCCGGCAGGTGGGTGCGATGCGCGAGGATCGCTACCTCGTGTTCCTGCTGGGACTCGTCGCCGCTCTGGGGATCGTGTCCGTCCTCGCAGCCCGGCATCACGCCGCGAGCGAAACGGAGCAGCGTGCCCGCTACCAGGCGGTGGTCGACCGGCAGTGGGCGCAGCAGCCGGAACGTCATCCGCACCGGGTGATCCACTACGGGTTCCTGGTCTTCCGCGAGGAGGCGCCCCTGGCCTTCTTCGACCCGGGGGTGGGCGCCTTCGCGGGGACGTCGCTGTTCCTGGAGGGGCACCGCCAGAACAGCGCCAGCTTCGGCGACGCCAGGCACGCGACGGCGATGCTGAGTTTCGGACGTCTGACGCCGGCCGCCGTGCTGGGCCTTCTCCTGCCGTTGCTGATAGTGGCGGCAGGATTCGCGTCGGTGACCGGCGAAAGAGAAAAGGGCACTCTGCCGCTCATTCTGGCCCAGGGTGCGACTCCCGCGCAGATCATGGCCGGGAAGGCGCTGGGCGTCGGGGCGGCGGCCGTAGTGGCGGCCCTTCCGATCGCGCTGGTCACGGCCGCATTCGTCGCCGCCGGAGGCGGAGACCAGCCCTCCATCGCGCGGATGCTGGCGCTTGCGGCAACCTACGCGGCGTATCTCTCGGGGTGGGTGCTGCTGACCGTCCTGGTCTCGTCACGCAGCGCTTCTTCGCGAGCCGCTCTTGCCCGGCTCGTCGCCATCTGGGTCGTGCTGTGCGTTGCCGCGCCCCGCCTGGGCGGCTCCCTTGCGAACGCGCTTCATCCCATGCCGTCGCGCGCCCAGTTCACCGCCCAGGTGGAGGAGGCACAACGGCAGGTGGGGGACAGCCACAACCCCGACGATCCCTTCTTCAGCGCCCTGCGCGACGAATACCTGGCGCGCTACCAGGTGGCGTCGGTCGAGGAGCTTCCGGTCAACTGGGCAGGCGTCGTGAGCCGCGAGGGAGAGGCGGCAACCAGCCGGATCATCGAGCAACAACATCAGCAACTGCTCGCCGTCCATCGCAGGCAGGACCGGGTCATGGCGTGGCTGGGGCTCCTCTCTCCCCACCTGGCGGCGCGAGACCTGTCGATGGCGGCGGCGGGAACCGGGCCGGAGGCAGTTGAGGCGTTCCGGTCGCAGGCCGAGGCCCATCGCTATGCCATCATCCAGCGGCTGAACGACCTCCACACCCACGAGATCAACTACGAGAACGACCGCGCTCAGCGCCTTGCGCGTCAGCACTGGACGGAGTTCCCCGTCTTTCGGCAGGACCCGCCTTCGCTTCGCGGGGTTCTGGCCGATCGTCCTGTTTCCCTGGCCGCGCTCGGGCTGTGGATCGCCCTTCCGCTCGCGGGCCTCGGGCTGGGCCGCAAGCGGCTGCCGCGCGTGGGGGCGGACCGGCCGTCCAGATGAGAGCCGGCAAGGTGGGGCCCTCGGGCGCGAGAGCGTGGACTCGCCTGATACGGCTCGACCTCTCCCGGGTGATGCGCTCCGGCGGCGTCACGATGGCAGCGGTTCTATTGCTGGGGCTCGGAGTTTATGCGGGCTGGCAGGGGAACCGGAGAATCCAGGCGGCCGAGGACGCCGCGGCAGCGGCCGAGACCGCCTACCGGGATCAGCTCGCCCATCTGATTTCCCGCTATCCTCCGACGACCGAGGCAGGCGAGTTGCTGTACTACCTGGCCCTTCCCGCATCACAGCCGTTATCCCGATTGTCGGCGCTCGCAAGCGGCAGGACGGAGATCGAAACGGCTAATCTGCGCATCCGGTTGCTGGCGCTCGAGGGGCAGCTCTACGAACAGGAGACGCTGAATCCGCGTCTCGCAGCTGCGGGGCACCTCGATCTGTCGTTTGTCCTCATCGTCCTGCTCCCCCTCTTCGTCCTCGCCGTTACCTACGACATCGTTTCGGGCGAGCGCGAGCGCGGCACCTGGGACATGGCGCGGCTCTTCGCCCGGCCCCGGCGGCTGCTCGCCGCGAAGATCGGCGCGCGCGTGATTCTCGTGGGAGGCCTGGTCACGGCGCTGGCCCTGGCCGGGGCATCCCTGGTCGGGGCACCCCTCGCGGGGACATCCCCGACGGACGTCGATGGCGGTGGACGCACGGGCTGGGCAGCCGCGCTGATCGCGCTGCACACCCTTTTCTGGTTCGCGCTCTGCCTGGGCGTCGCGACCGGGCGCCGCTCCTCGACCGCCAACGCGATGATCCTGGTAGGCGCGTGGGTGGTGCTCACCTTCCTGGCTCCCGCGGCCCTGAGCCTGGCAAACGCGGTCCTCCACCCGGTGCCCGAGGCGCTGGAGCTGACCGTGCGCCAGCGCCAGGGATACCACGAGGCGTGGGACCTTCCGCCGTCCGAGACGATGGAAGACTTCTACAAGGATTACCCGGAGTGGAGCGACCAGACCGTCCCGGAGGACGAGTTCACGTGGGCATGGTACTACGCGATGAATCACAGGGGCGACCAGGCCGCCCGGGATGCCTCCCTCGCCTACCGCGATGTCCTGACGCAGCGGGACCGATGGGCCCGCCGATGGTCGCTGCTGGTGCCGCCCCTGGCAACCCGCCTCGCGCTCGACCGGCTCGCCGCCACGGATCTGGCCAGCCAACTCGCCTACCAGGACGCGGTCCGGCGATACCACGAGCGGCTCAAGGCCCATTTTCTGCCGATTCTCTTCGCAGCCGCCCCGATCCCTCAGGTGGACTGGGAGCGGGTGCCCGCCTTTGAGCCCGCTGCTCCCGCCGGCCACGTATCGCAAGCCGGGTTCCCGGCTGCGGCCTCTCTGGTCCTGGCCTCGATCTGCGCGCTGCTGGTTGCGGGGATCCGCGCCACCTGGGCGCCAGGGCGTGTGGAGGCAGCACAGTCTGGCCTCACAAACCGTCCCGGGCGCCGAATTCCGGGGGGGCGCCGGTAACGCTCGCGGAGGCTGAAGACGCCGGGCCAGCCTCGACCCGGCCTCTGGCGCCGGCGCTTCCATCGCTACACCTTCGCGGGTGCCTCTCGCCGGAGAGGTGTCATCTCCCTCGAAACGCGCCATGCCCAGAGAAATACATCCCGGGATTCACTGGATTCAGGAGTTCGGGCCGGATCGGCCGGGGATCGCGAAGTCCCTGCTCGACCGCGGAGCCCACTGGTATCGCCCCGGGCGCGAGATCCACGTTCCGCAGAACGCCTTCCTCTTCGCCGGGGAGCAGACGCTTCTCTTCGACACCCTGTCGCCGGCCGCTACGGACCGGATCCTCACGGATCTGGAAGCGGTGCTGGACGGTCGCGCGCTCGACTATCTCGCACTTTCGCATCCGGACGTTCCCCACGCGGGCAACACCTTCCGCATCCTCGAGCGCCATCCCGGGGCGAAGCTGGTGGCGCCCGGGTTCGGAAGGACGCACGAACTCTATCATCTGGAAGACGCGCACAAGGTAGGTCCAGGGGACTCGCTCGACCTGGGAGGGAAGCGGCTGCACTTCCACGACGCCGCCTTCCTGGACGCGGCGATGTCGATGTGGATGACCGAGGAGACCTCGGGGATGCTCCTGCCGGTCGACTGGATGGGGCTTCCGCTGATGGACGGGGAGGGGCTCCTGTTCGCGGACGAGTTCCGCTCTCCCGTGGACGAGGACCGCTACGCGGAGTTCCACGGGCGGGTCATGTTCTGGCTGCGGTATGTGGATGTGGCGCGCACGCAGAAGGAGATCGATCTCGTGCTGGAGACATATCGCCCGCGCATGATCGCCTCCGCGCACGGGCCCGTGATTCGCGCCGACGTGCCGCACTACTTCGAGATGATGAAGGAGGTCGTCGAGCGGGTCGCGACCGGCGGCCGGACCGGGGTGCTGTGAGCGGGGCGGCGTGGACAGGGTCGGCCGCGAGCGGTTGGCGGGGCTTGAGCGCGGCTCGGGCTTCGTGAGCACGATACAGCGGGCGCGGGGACCGGCCGCGAGCGTGCCGCTGACCCACGACGTTTCGTGGATTGCCGAGAACTACCCGCTCGGCGAAGGGCGCAACGTCCACGTCAGCGTGTTCCTGATCCGTGCGGAAGAACAGAACATCCTCATCGACTCGGGCTCGTTCTATCATCGTGAGAGCCTGGTACGCCGGATTTCGGGCGTCACCGCCGGGGAAGGAATCCATTCGCTGATATTGTCGCACTCCGACTATCCGCATTCCGGCAACATCCCCGCGTTTCGGCGCCGCTGGGGCGATTTCGAGATCGTGGCCTCCTCCGGCGAGCCGGAGATCCAGGGGCTTCCGTATGCGCGCCGCAGCCGGATCGGGGGCAGTCTGGAAGTGGCCGGGCGGCAAATCGACTTCCTCGACCCCCCGCTCGCGGACCGCTCCCACACCTCGTGGATCTACGACCGCGCGTCGCGCGTGCTCTTCGTCGCGGACGGCTTCGGCTACCACCACGCGGAGGACGAGACCGGTCTGACCTCGCGCCAGTTGCCCGACGGCTTCCGGAGCGAGGAGATCTACACCTTCCACCGCGACACGCTGATCTGGCTCCGCTACGCGGATCCGCCCGTGCTAATGGGGGTGCTGCGGGAGATCTTCGCGGAGCGGGAAGTGTCCTGGGTGGCGCCCATCCATGGCAACCCCATCGCCGCCGAGCACCTGGACGACTACCTGGAGCGGCTGGAGGCGGGGGTGCGGCGGATCGTGGGGGAGCAGGCGGTCTGAGACGGGGGCTCTGCCGTTTTGGCAGATTTGCCTCGCCCGATCTGCCATTTTGGCAGGCTCTGCACCGTCACGGTTGAGCCTTTTCCTCCATGATCTGGATCAGGTTCCCGCAGGTATCGTCGAAGACTGCGGTAATGACCGTCCCCAGGTCGGTTGGCGGCTGCACGAATCGCACACCTTTCGCCACGAGCCGCTCGTGCTCGGCTGCGGCATCGTCGACCGTGAAGGCGGTATAGGGGATCCCGTCCTCCACGAGCGCCTTCCTGAACGGACCAATTGCGGGATGTTCAGCAGGCTCAAGCACCAACTCCGTCGCCTCCGGAGCTTCCTCGGATACCACTGTGATCCACGCGTGCTCTCCGAGTGGGATGTTGTGCTTTACGCGAAAACCAAGCGTTTCCGTGTAGAAACGAAGTGCCTTCTGCTGATCGTCCACGGGGACGCTGGTATGGTTGATTCTCATTTCTCGATGTCCTCGTCCGTTGAGTGTGAAGTGTCCTCGTCTGTCGAGACCGGCCACCGCTCCCCGATTGCCCTCAGCGGCGCGCCCACGAACCAGTGGAGCTTCGACCGCCCCTCGCGCCTTGTGCGAATCAGCCCGGCGGCTTCCAGGACGTCCAGGTGCTGCGAGATCGCCTGCCGCGAGGAGCCGATGCCGTGTTTCATGATCAGGCGCCCACAAATCTCGAAGAGCGATTGACCCGACCGATCCACGAGCTCATCCAGGATGGCCCGCCTGGTTCGGTCGGCGATCGCGCGGTAAATGTCCACATGTCAGTATAAGGCAAGTGTTCGCTTGCATGTCAAGGCTTGATGATACGCAAGCGTGGGGTTGCATGTCAACCGCTTCGCACCAGCGACGCCCCGTGCAACGGGATTGCTCCCGCGAGCGTCCCAATCAGGGGATTGTGGTCGGCCAGGCCGGGTCGAGCGAAAGGGGGCGTGATCCCGGGAGCGACGGAATGAACGGCATCGAGCGCGAGAAGGTCGGCCGCCTGACGTTGCGCGCGTGGGGGCTGGTGACGGCGCTCGCGGTATGGGGTCTCTACCTGCTGACCCTCGCGCCGACGGTCGGTTTCTGGGACAGTTCGGAGTATGTGGCCACGGCGCACATCCTCGGGTTGCCGCATCCCCCGGGGAACCCGTTCTTCGTCGTGGTCGGCCGCGTGTGGGACCTGCTGCTCGGATTCACGGGTCTTCCGGTCGCGCTGCGGATCAACGCCCTCGGGGCGACACTGTCGGCCGGCGCGAGCTTCTTCTGGTTTCTGGCGGTCGCACGGATCGTCGGCAGGTTCCGCGAGAATCGGCAGGAGGTGCTCGTGGCCGCGATCGTCGGCGTGTGGGTCGGCGCCACCACCTTCACGGTGTGGACCCAGTCGAACCTCAACGAGAAGGTCTATCCGCTCTCGATGTTCATCGTCGCCCTGGTGAGCTATCTGGCCATGGTGTGGATGGACGAGGCGGATACGGTGCGCGGCAACCGGCTGCTCCTGCTCATCGCACTGGTGCTCGGTCTGGGGTGGGCGAGTCACACCATGTCCCTGCTGCCGGGGCTGGCCCTCGCGGCCTTCGTGCTCGTCCACCGCTGGCGCGCGGCGCTGAATCCGCGGGTTCTCGGGCTCGCGATCGTGCTGCTCGCGGTCGGCTATTCCATGCAGTTCCTCTTCGTTCCCATCCGTTCGGCGCAGAACCCGATCATCGATGAGGCCGATCCGGAGTGTCCCACGCTCGTCTCCGCCATCACTCCGAAGCGGATCACGGACCGCTACGGGCAGAGCAAGCTCGCCGTGGCGTGCGAGCCGCTCGCGCTGTCGCTTATCCGCGACCAGTACGCGCCGCCGCCGATCACGCAGCGGCAGGCGCCGCTGTCGGCGCAGATGGCCAACTACTGGCAGTATTTCGACTGGCAGTGGGCGCGGTCGCTGCCGCCGGGGGGGCGGCTCGCCGCGAGCATCCTCTTCCTCTTCCTCGCCCTGGTCGGCCTCCGGGTCCACTTGCGGAGCGACCGAAAGACCTTCACATACGCCGGGACCCTGCTGTTCACGGTCACCCTGCTTCTCGTCTACTACCTCAATTTCAAGTACGGCTATTCGATCTACCGGGAAGAGGTGCCCGGCATCGCGGCTCACGAGGTTCGTGAGCGGGACTACTTCTTCGTCATCGGCTTCCAATTGTGGGGGATCTACGCCGGACTGGGGCTCGTCGCGCTCTGGGGCGGTTGGGCCATGTCCGTGCCTGCCGGCGTCCCGGAACGTCGGCCCTCGGGATTCAGTGCTCGGCACCGGAAGGCGGCCGCGCTCCTCGCCGTTGGACTCATCCCCTTCGCCTTGAACTTCACCCGCGCGGATCGCAGCGACGAGCGGGCGGCCCGCAACTGGGCGTACAACATGCTGCAGTCCGTCGAGCCGTACGCCGTGCTGTTCACCTACGGCGACAACGACACCTTCCCGCTTTGGTATCTGCAGGAGGTGGAGGGAGTCCGCCGCGACGTGACGGTCATCGTCCAGACCTATCTGGGGACCGACTGGTATCATCGGCAGCTTCGTCGCCTGACGAAGCCATGCGAGCCGGGCGAGTCCCCGGAAGATTCTCCGACGACGATCGTCTGCCAGCGTCCGTTCGATCCGACGACCGCGCCGAGTCTCCATGCGGAGGCGGACGCGACGCCGCCCACCCGCTCGGCCGTCCCTGCGCCCGGTTCGGGAATCGACGATCTCCAGGGGGCGCTGCGGATTCCCGGGGACTCAGTATTCCGGCTCTCGGGTTGGATCACCGGGACGGTGCGCGGGGGTGATGTCGTGTCACCGGGGGACATCCGCGCGTTCCAGATTGCGAGACAGTCGCTGGGGGACCGGCCGGTCTACTTCGCGGCCACCGCCGGGCAGGTCTGGGACAAGTGGCAGCTCAAGTCCCACCTCGTGCGGCACGGGCTCGCCTTCAAGCTCGTGGACGCTCCGCTCGAGGCATCGGATACCCTGGTCGACCTGACCGGGCACGTTACGGCGCCGTGGGTACCCACGTGGAACGATCGGGCGCGGACCGGAGCGCTGCTGGAGGACGTGTATCTCGTCGACGACCTCCTCGAAATGGAGGAGTGGCCCGAACCGTCGTCGAGGTCGAGTGTTCCCTCCGCGTACTCCATGGCGCACGCCTTCCAGGGAGTCTCCGAGGAGCTGCACGGGAACGTGGAAGCCGCGGCACGGGCGTACCGGCGCGCGAACCACTTCGGGCGGCTGGCCAACGGCGGCGATTAGCCGGCGACGCCGGAACGGACGATGGCACAAGCGTGGACGTGCCCGTCGCGGAACGCCGATGGGCCTTGCCGCAAGGGCCTATGCGGCACCGCCGGCGTGTTCGGTGATCAGGAAGCGCCAGCGTAGCTGTAGTCCGAACCAGAGCAGGGAAGCGACGGCCAGAATCAGGGTGCCGAGCGCGGAGCTGAGGAGCGCGACCTTGATGCCTCCCCAGATCAGCCCGGCCGAGAGTCCGTCCATGGTCTCGATGGTCTGAGCGGCGATGATGATGCCGACCAGCGTGCTAAGTACTCCGGTTATGACCGCAAATCCTCCCCAGAACAGAATGGCGTCGATCCATGCCTTGGCGTGCCGGTCGGGCATGGCGTCGGGCTTGACGAGCCGGAACGACCTGAGCGCGAGGGCGACGACGGCCAGCAGGGAGAACGCGAGGGGCCAGCGCATGACGCCGATGGCTTGAAAGGCTTCGATAGCGCTCATGATGATTCTCCTGGCGACCGGGAATGGTGTGGATGAGCAAGGTCGGACGACTGCGGCGCTCCGGGGCGGATGTTCGGCAGGGGATGGCCCAGCAGCTCGGCGTGCGCCCCGGATACGAGCGCGAGCCGGTGCGCCGGAATGAACCAGGCCAGCCCCCCGGCCAGGGCCGACAGCAGCGAGAACGAGAGCAGGATGCAGCTCCCGGCCAGCCACTCGGGGAGGAGCGATCCGGCCAGCCCGGGCTCGGCCTCCAGTACTCCGGCGAGCCGGAAGAAGTCGGCGAGGGCGCCGAAGATGCTCGTGGCGAGCGTCAGGCCGGACAGGAACAGGATGACCCGGAAGCTCGCTGTCGCGTCCTGGTGGTCGTGCTTCACCCATAGCCTGAACGACTGGGTGGCGATAGCCGCGAACAGGAGCGCGCCGAGTCCGAGAACCGGCCACAGGAAGGGCGACGCATGACGAAACCAGTCGACCCGCAGGAGCAGAAAGGTCTCCGTGAGAAGCACGACCGCGGTGACCAGCGCGAGTGCCGAGCGCTCGATGGTTCGCAGGCGGCCCGGACTGAAGTGGCCGGTGAGTCGGCGGTAGTGCGGGGCGTGCAGCCGGTCGAGTTCGCGGAGCGTCGCCCCGTCGGGCACGAGGGCGTCGAGCGCACGAGCGCGAGCCTCTGCGGCCGGCATGCCCCGGGCTTCGATTTCATCCGAGAGCGCCTCGAGATCGAACTCGAGTTCACGCAGGATCCTGAGGCGGTCCGGCATGGGGACTGTCAGATCCCGATCCAGCCTGCGCAGCGTCGCCTGGAATGGCTTCGCTCCGGCCGGCTTCGCGTGCGCCGATTCCCTTGGCGGCGACGGCAACTCCCGTGGCGAGACTTCAGCGCTCACGCCGGGAGCTCCCGCACACGGCGCAGCATCCGTGTGAGCCCGGACAGGATCTCCTGAACCCGGTCCGTCTGTCCGCTGAGATGCCTGCGGCCGGCATCCGTCAGGGAGTAGACCTTCTTCCTGCGACCTGATCCGCTCGACCAGCGGCCCAGGATGAGCCCGTTCACGTCCATCCGGTGCAGGATCGGATACAGGGTGCCGTGTCGGAACCGAAAGACCCCGTTGCTGTGTGCCTCCACATCCAGGGCGATCTGGTAGCCGTGCCTGGGACCCTCCCGCAGGGCAGCGAGGATCAGCAGCTCGTGGATTCCCCGGGCGAAGCCCTGCGCGTCGAATTCCCGGGTTCTGCGGGAGCCTGGTTCGGTCATGGCTGGTCTTGCCTCCGTGAGTGCAGTTCGAGTTCCGACTCTTCCGCCTGGCTGGATGAGATGTCTCTCACGATACGAAAACCATACATGTTGTAGCGGTCACTCCAGGGCCCCGGGTGGTAGAAACCGCGGTAGGCAGCCGTTACCGACCACGAATCGGATGACCAGAAACCGCCTCGCCTTACGGGCCGGACACAGGTGCCATCCTGCCACCATGGAGAATCCTCCGTCCTCGCGGAGCCATCGCCGGGATTCCCTTCATGAGAGTCATTCCAGCAGTCGGCAACCCATTCCCGCGCATTCCCGAGCACGTCGTGGAGTCCGAACGGGTTGGCCGCAAACGACCCGGCGGGAGTCGTCGTTCGGAGTTCCCAATCCCCCCGGCAGCCTTCACAGGTGACCATGCCGGCGCCGAGTCCATCGCCCCAATAACGGGTCGTCGTCGTACCGCCTCGCGCGGCGTATTCCCACTCGGCCTCGCTCGGCAGTCGGTAGGTTTGACCGGTGAGGTCGCTGATCCATGTGATGTACTGGTCGGCATCGGGACGGGCGAGGTTGACCACCGGCCGGTCGCCGCGTCCCCAGCCGTTGTCGTCGGGCGCATACGTGCACCCTCCGGCGTCGACGCAGAGGTCCCATTCCGCGAACGTCACTTCATACTTTCCGATGGCGAAGGGATACGCAATTCGCACCTCGGTGGGCGGGTTCTGCGCCTCGACCGTCCATTCGGGTTGCGGCGCGTCCGCGGGATCCGGCTTCTCGTGCGCGCCTCGTCCCATCACGTATTCGCCTGGAGGCAGTTCAACCATCAAGGGACAAGCCGGACAGTCGCGGAACTCACGGAATCCAGAGGAGGTCGGAATCCGCGGGTTGGTGGAAGCGCCGCCTTCGGTCGTCGGCGCCCCTGCGGCATCCGCAGGGCGCAGGCGGTAGAGAGAGACGATCGTCTCTCCGACCGACTCCAGCCGAAGACCCGCGAAGACCGAGTCAGACAACACGGCAACCGGAACCCCGGGTGCGTCGAACGAGCCCGTGTACTCTCCCGAGGAATCGAAGATGTCGACGAAATGGGGCGTCATCCCGTCCGCAGTGCGGGTCACCCAAAGATCGCCTCCGGGTGCTGCGGTCATCGACAGCACGGGCGAGACCCGCTCCTCGTATCCCACCGCCATCACGATGTCCTCCGCCTCCAACCCAAAGCGCCGCATGAAGATGCCATAGGGACCGGGACCGAACTCCGCACCCCTCACGGCCATCTCCCGCGTGACTTCGATGGGATCCACCGACCATCTGATGCTCGCCACCACCGCGCCGCCGACATGCTTGTCGATGCGGTAACCCGGCCCGTTCAGGAAGAAGATGGAGTCTCCCCGGTGCGTCCAGATGACCGAAGGAGCAAGCACTCGGGGCGCTGGAATGGAGCTGCCGCCCAGCTCCATCGTCGCCAGTTCCATCGCGACTTCATGCAGCGTGGTCGTATTCTGTCCTCCCCCGACGACAAGTCGCTGCTCCGTAACCGTCCCCGAGGTGGTACTCGTCACCGTGGCGAGCCAGTCGCTTCCCACTGCGAATCCCGGACCCCAGTAGGGCAGTTCCGGTCGCTGCTCGCTCAGGAGTTCGCCCTCACTCGACCACCGGCTCAGCATCTGTCGGCCGGTATCCCACACGGTCAGTATCCCGTCGGGATCCAGGGAGACGGCGGAGGAGTTCCGAAACTCTCCAGGTCCGTCCCCTGAGCGTCCATAGCTGCCCGCGTAGGCCCCTGAAGCGTCGAAGGCCGCGACTCTCTGCCCCGTCCAGTCCGCCAGGTAGATCCGGCCTGACGTCGGGTCTGCGGCCACGCCCCACGGAACCGCCGTAAGCGCGCTGTCGGGAGGGATGAGATCGATCATTCGCTCTGCCCGGGCGCCCAGCAGTTCCTCCGGACCGATGTTCTCGACTACCGTCACGCCCGCGGAATCGCGCACAAGCGCGGCCTGAACGTCGCGAGACGTCGGCTCGCACGAGCTGGTAGCCAGCGCCAGCATTACGGTGATCCATGGAGTGGCTGTTCGAGATGGATGGCGTTGCGGGGCGCCGCATGACGGGTGGGCTCGCGTTCGTGCTTGCATGGGATTTCCTCCGCCTGCATCCTATCGAGAGACGACATAACGAAAGACAATATAACGATCATCGATATTATGGCAACATGATGAAGCCCCTCCTGCGAGGGGAAGCCGATGGGCACCTGTGCCACACGACACAGGGCGGCGCGTTGCGGGGGGATTGGCGGGAGATCTTCGGGCCAGGGCGCTACGGCACCCAGGCGCGTGCAGCGACACCGCGGCGAGTATCAGCGGCTCCTGAATTCCCCCGGCGCGGCCCTGCGCGTCGAATCCCGGGGCCGGACGGCGAGACCTGGTTTGTTCATGGCCGATCTTGCCTCCGTGAGCGCAGTTCGAGGTCCAGCTCTTCCGTTTGGTTGGCTGTGATGTCTCGCGCGAGACGAAAACCATGCATGTTGTAGCGGTTACTCCAGGGGCCCGGGTGGTAGAAGGTGCGGTGGGCAGCCGTTACGGCCCACGAATACGACGACCATGTACCGTCTCGCCTCACCGGTCGGATGCAGGTGCCGTCCTGCCACCACGGCGATTCCTCTATCCTCGCAGAGCCATCGCCGGGATTCCCTTCATGTGTGTCATTCCAGCAGTCTGCAACCCATTCCCGAGCATTCCCGATTACGTCGTGGAGCCCGAAGGGATTGGCTGGAAACGATCCAGCAGGGGTGGTGTGATTGTCCGATCGGCCTGGACAACCCTGACAGGTCACCATGCCGGCGCCGGGCCTGTCCCCCCAGTAGCGGGTTGTCGTCGTGCCGCCTCGGGCGGCGTATTCCCACTCCGCCTCGCTGGGCAGGCGGTAGGTCTGACCCGTGAGTCCGCTGATCCACGTGACGTACTGGTCGACATCGGGATGGGCGAGGTTGATCACCGGCCGGTCGCCGCGTCCCCAGCCGTTGTCGTCGGGCACATACGTACACCCTCCCGCGTCAACGCAGAGGTCCCATTCCCGGAACGTTACTTCGTATTTGCCGATGGCGAAGGAGTATGCGATTCGCACCTCGGTAGGCGGTTTCTGCGCCTCCACCATCCACTCAGGTTGCGGCGGGTTCCCGGGATCCGGCCTCTCGTGCGCGCCTCGTCCCATCACAAACTCGCCCGGAGGCAGTTCCACCATCAGCGGGCATTCCGGGCAGTCGCGAAACTCGTGAAATCCGGAAGAGGTCGGGATCTGCGGGTTGACGACTGCGCCGGTCTCCCTTGAAGCGTCAATGGCCGTAACCTGTTCGTCCGGTTCGAAGTTGGCGATTTCCGTCACGCCTGCGGAGTCGCGAGCAAGTGCGGATTGCTCGTCGCGAGGCATCGGCTCGCACGCGCCGGTGGTCAGCGCCAGCATGGCGGCGATCCATGGAGTGGCTGTTGGAGGTGGATGGCCCCAAGGGGCGTCGCATGGCGGGATGGCTCGCGTTCTCTTGTGCATTGCGGAATCTCCGGCGTACTATCGATGGTCGTTATTACGACTCACAACATATCGATACGCGATAGGTAGTGGCAAGACTCCCAACCTCAATGCCCGCAACAGGATCCTGATCCGCGACCACCTGCCATTTTGGCAGACTCACCAATTGCCACCTGACAAAATGGCAGACGTAAGCGCGTCCGCTACCGGTAGAAGAGTTCCACCAGGCTCATCGGCACAGCCGGCAGGTAGGTGACCATCGCCAGCACCGCCAGCAGCACCGCCACGAACCAGACGTTGACCTTGCTGACGTCCCAGATGTCGGCCTTGGCCACCGAGCACGCGGTCACCAGCACGCTGGCCACCGGGGGGGTCTGCTGCCCGATTCCCAGGTTGAGGGTAACCACCAGGCCGAAGTGCACCGGGTCGATGCCGGCCGCGTGCACCAGGGGCATCACCACGGGCACGACCAGGATGATGGCCGCGGCGGAATGCAGGAAGAGCCCGATCGCCAGGAAGAAGACGTTCAGCAGCGCGAGGATGGCCCAGCGCGACTCGGTGATGCCGATGATGCTGTCCGCCACCCGCTGCGGCACCTGGGCCTCGGTGAGGTAGTCGCCCAGCAGCGCCGAGGTGGCCACCAGCAGCATGACCACGGCGGTCTGAACGCCCCCGTCGAGGGCGGCCCGACGCAGCGCGGCCAGGTCGATTTCCCGGTAGATGATCCCGCCCACCACCAGGGCGGCCACGACCGCCAGCCCGGCTCCCTCGGTGGCGGTGACCCATCCGGTGAAGATCCCGCCCAGGATGATCACCGGGAGGAGGAGCGCCCAGCCGGCGTCGCGGAAGGTGGTCCACACCCGACGCAACTGGAATGCGTGCTCCACCGGGAAGCCGTTTCGCAACGCGAGCACGTACGCCACCGCCATCAGCAGGATGCCGCCGACGACGCCGGGCACCACCCCGGCCACGAACAGTTCGACGATCGAACTCTCCGACATCACCCCGTAGATGATCATGGGGATGGATGGCGGGATGATGACCGCGAGCGTCGCCGAGGACGAGGTGACGGCAGCCGCGAAGGGCGTCGAGTAGCCCCGCTTCTTCATCGCCGGGATCAGGATCGACCCCAGCGCGGCCACGTCCGCCACCGCGGAGCCGGAGATCTCGGCGAAGAAGAGGGACGCCGAGATGGAGACCATCGCCAGCCCGCCGCGGATGGCGCCGAAGAGCGCGGAGGCGAAGGCGATCAGGCGGCGCGAGATGCCCGTCGCGTTCATGATCGCGCCCGCGAGGATGAAGAGCGGGATCGCGATCAGCGGGAAGGAGGTGGCGCCCGTGAAGAGCACGAGACCGGCGTTGGGAATCGCCGCGGCCCCGGAGGTCACCACCATCGCGATCAGCGCGATGACCCCCAGCGCGACCGCGATGGGCACGTTGATCGTCACCAGCGCGATCATCCCCAGGAACATCAGCAGCAGAGTCACCGGCCGCCCCCGCTCGGGGCTTCAACTGCCGTCCGGCCACTGCCGGTGCCCGCGGCAGCCTCCGGGCTCGACCCGCCGCCCGCGCGCAGCATCTCCGGCAGGCTCAGCAGCTGCGCGATGACGAAGAGCAGGCTCCCGATGGGGATCACCGACTGGGTCAGGCGGGTCGGCACCCACGGCAGGCTCACCATGCCGGAGCCCTCGAGGATGACCAGCACCCGCCACCCCGCCCACGCGGCGATAAGGAAGAACGCGATCACCACGGCCTCCCCCGCTACCACGACCGGGATCCGCCACGGTCGCGCGAGCCGCCGCACCAGGTTGGGGAACCCGATGTGCGCGCGCTTGAGGGCCGCCAGCGCCGCCCCGTAGTACGTGAGCCAGGCCAGCAGGATGGACGCCACCTCGTCGTACCATACCAGCGCCGCCCCGAACTTGCGGAAGCCCACGCCCATGACGACCACCACGGCCAGGGCCGCGACCAGCACGAGCACGATCGCCTCGAGCAGGCGCTCGAAGCGGGTGCGCAACGTGGTCATGGGCACGGTGGTCAGGGAGCTTCTCCCGGGAACGCGGACGCAATCACCGGAGCACCATCCGCGATCCTGGCCCGCCGGGCAAGTTGGGCTCTCGCCCGGTGTCCCGGTTCTCGGCATGCGACTTCTTCGACATTACTCTCCGGTGTTGCGGGACTCCGACCCACGCCACGCCGCCATGTTATCCGGGGACTGCGGCGGGCAAGTCCCACGGTGAAACCCGGCATCGGAAGGTGAGGAGGCATCTCCTGCTGCGACCTCGGCTGGACACCCTCTCCCATCATCAGCATCGCGTACTCGCGGAGGTTGGGACAACGCCGAAGGGTTTCGTGCTCTACGGCGGAGCCGCGCTCGCGCTCCGGCTGGCGCATCGCAGGCCGGACGCATTCAGCTTCCTGTCGGCGCAGCCATTCGATCCTCTTCGGCTCCTCGACACCGTCCCGTACCTGCGCGACGCCGAGGTCATCCGCCGCGGCAGGGACACGCTCACGTGCATCGTCGATCGCGGAGGAATCGTGCGCGTCTCCTTCTCCGGCGGCGCGGTGCACAGGCGTGTGGACGATCCGGAGCGCGCCGAGCCGCCGGGCATCGAGGTCGCCTCCCTCACGGACCTGGCAGCCGCCACGCTTCAGTCCGTCCAGACCCGCTCCCGCGCGAAGGACCGCCGCGACATGGATGCCCTCCTCCGGCTGGGCGAAATCAGCCTGAAGCGCGCGTTCGGCGCGGCCGCCGCCGTGTTCGGCGATCGATTCGACCCGCCCGCCACGCTCAAGGCGCTCACCTTCTTCCGGGACGGCGATCTGCACCGGGTGCCCGGGTCGGTGCGCAAGCGGCTGGCCCGGGCGGCGGACGGGGTCGATCCGGACCGCATCCCGCAATTGGCGGCGCGCCCGGGGCTTCAGCCCGCGCGGGGCCCGCATGCCCGATCCGCCGGTGACTCCGCAACTGCCCGGTCGCTGCCTGTACGGAACCGGCGAGGCTAGATGGCCTCGGTCCCGGGCGGGCCGCATGCCGAAGATGAGGCTCTGCTCCGGCTCTTCGTGCAGGACGGGCAGCTTCGCAGGCCGCCGTTGCTGACGCGGTACGCGGTTGTGGGTAGATTGCGCCGATGCAGATTTCTGACCATGGGGACCGCGCGCCTTCGCGCATGAGACCGTGACGGCCAAATCCCCGCCCCGCAGTCTCGCGTCCGAGTTCTACGCGGACGCCCTGTCGCGGAAGGCCGTTCCGGCGCTGGCAGCGGGGGTCACCTCCGGCCTGGGCCTGGTCGCCTCCCAGGTCGCCTTCGGGAGCCTCATCTTCTCGGGCGCGCTGGCTCCGTATTCCTCGCAGGGGGTCGGCCTGGTGCTCTTCGGCAACTTCGCCGCCTGTCTGGTCATCGCGCTCGCAGGGGGCTTTCGCGGGGCGATATCGGGACTGTCTCCCGCGCTCGTGATCGTGATGGCGCTGATCGGAGCCACGATGCGGGCGGAAGGCGAAGCGCTGTTCGCGACCACCGTGGCGGCGCTCATGATCGGCGCGGTCGCGACCGGGGCGTGCTTTCTCCTGATCGGGCGATACCGGCTCGCCAACCTGGTGCGGTTCGTGCCCTACCCGGTCGCGGGGGGTTTCGTAACCGGCATCGGCGTCGCCGTGTGCCTGTCCTCCATGTCGATGATGGGCGTGGATCCGGACTGGCGCGCGATTCCGGCGCTCGCGCAGCCCTCGGAGCTGTGGAAGTGGAGTCCGGGCGCAGCGTTCGGGATCGCCCTCTATCTCGCGATGAAGCGGTGGGGCCACCCGCTCATCCTTCCCGCCAGCGTCGTGGTGGGCGTCGGTGGATTCCATCTCGTACTCGCCGCGCTGGGCATCTCGGGCGAGGAGGCGAGGGCGGCGGGCCTCCTGCTATCGAGCACCGCGCAAGGCGGCCTGTGGCCGGCGTTCGCGCCCGGCGACCTGGGGCAGGTGGACTGGGCGGCGATGGCCACTCAGCTCCCGACGCTGCTCGCGCTGGTGCTTGTGGCCCTCATCGTCGTCATCATGAACCTCGCCGGACTGGAGATGGCCGCGAACGAGGATCTGGACTGGGACCGGGAGTTCAGCGCGGCCGGGCTCGCCAGCGTGGTGGCGGGTCTTGGCGGCGGCACCGCGGCGAGCATGATCGTGCCCGCATCGCTGCGGAGCAAGCTGTTCGGGGCCGGCACCCGCCTGACCGGCGTCGTCACCGCCCTCGTCATCGCGGCTGCCGTGTTCCTGGGCGGTGGGATGCTGGAACTGGTCCCTGTGCCGTTCGTGGGGGGCATGCTGTTTTTCGCCGGCGCCGGCCTGCTGGACCAGGGGCTGGTGATGAGCCGCAAGCGGCTGCCCCGGTCGGAATACGGCATCGTCGTGCTGATCGGCGTGGTCATCGTCGCCTTCGGGCTGCTCGAGGCTGTAGCAGCCGGGATGCTGGCCACGCTCATGTTCTTCGCCGTGCGCCTGAGCCGCGTGGACCCGATCGAATCGCGCTTCACCGCACGCGATCGCAGCAGCACCCTGGCACGCTCCGTCCCGGATCGCGCGATCCTGCTCGAGGAAGGCGAGCGCGTGCTCGCGTACCGGCTGCGCGGCTATGTCTTCTTCGGAAGCGTCTACCCCCTGGCCGATCATCTCAGGGAGTCGCTTGGCGGCGATCCCCGTCCCACCTGCCTGATGCTGGACTTCGGGGATGTCTCAGGCTTCGACTACTCGGCGGTCAACGTCCTGGCCAGGTTCGTGCAGTCGGCGAATGCGGCGGGTGTGAAGGTGGTGCTGAGCGCGCCGTCCGCGCAGCTCAGGACCGGCCTTGAGCGCAACCTCCCCGCCTCGGAATTCGCTGCGGTGCGGATCGAGCCGAATGCGGACCGCGCTCTGGAGTACTGCGAAGAGACTGTGATTGCCGCGTGGAAAGCCCACGCCAGTGCTGTCGACGAGCGCCGAATCTCGCTCTTCAGGCGCGCCGCCGGTGACCTCGAGCGCCATCTGGAGCGCCAGATTCACTTCGAGGACCTGATGGACGAGCTTGGCAGCTGGCTGAATCCGCGCCGGTACGCCGCGGGGGAACCCCTCGCGGGGCGGGAGGTGCCGAACGAAGGCCTGCAGTTACTGACGTCCGGCCGGGCCTCCGCGCATGATGCCGAGGGCAGGCGCTTCCGGCAGTACGGCCCCGGCGACGCGATCTGGCCGGTCGACCCGTCGGACGATGACGCGCCCACGGTGACCGCGGACAGGTCCTGCGAGACGATGTTGCTCACACCTCCCGCGCGGCACCGGCTGGAGGAACTCGAGGAGCGGCTGGCGCTCAGGCTGTATCGCTACCTGCTGGCCGGACGCTTCGAGGCAGGGGCGGGAGGCTCTCCGCAGGACGACCCCGCGAATCCAGAGTCGGAGCCCGGGCCGTGAGCTTCGGAGGGCTTCAGCTGCGGGCCGGCAGCGTGACGAAACCCGCCACCCTGAAGTGGTGGTCGAGCGTGAGCGCTTCCTGGATGCCCAGTTCGGTCATGACCACGAAGCTGGCGGCGTCGGCGAGCGAGAAGGGCTGATCGGAGAAGCGTTCGATCCAGTTCCCGACGGCGGCTTCCTCGCGCTCCGGAGTGACGTATTCGATCTCCGTGGGAGCCTCGCGGACCGTTTTGAGAAAGGCGGAGGCGGCGTGGAGACCCGCGCGACGAAGAAGCAACGCGTGAGTCTCGGCGACCACCAGGTTGGTGGTCACGATTCTCGCGCCCTGTTCGATGCGCGCGCGCAGACTCCGGGCCAGGGCCCGGTGTTCGGGGGTTCGGTCGTTGGCCAGCGGGTACCAGGCGCTGGTATCGACGAAGAGGCTCTTGGGCCGGATCAGGACTCGCCGCGCTCTTGCGGGGAGGCTGACCAGGACGCGATCTCGGTGGCGGCGAGATACTCGTCGTGCTCGCGCGCAACGTCGATCCCGAGATCGCCGTCGGGCACGGACACCATCCCGATGATCCTCAGCGCCGGATGGTGTTCCGGATCCGAGATCTGGAGTTCCAGGGCCTTCAGCCCACGCCGCAGGACATCGGACTTGGTGGTGTCGAGCTCCGCCGTCAGTCGCTCGAGGCGATCCTTTTCGCTCGGACGCAGATAGACCTGGACGGGCTCGGCGACGCGGCGCTTCGGTACCTTATCATGAGAATGATTCATGAGTCATGATAAGGAAATCGCTCTAGCCTGCCAACTCCCCCACCCTCCGCACCAACTCGCCGCCGCCGTCGACCTCGTCCGCGAACTCCTCGTAGATGGCGTCGCTGGCGGCGCGGAAGCGCGCCCGGTCGGCCTCGTTCACCTCGATGCCGGCTGCGCGCAATTCTTCCAGCAGCTCGGCATCCATGCGCGCGGCGGTCTCGTACACGAACGCCTGCATCTCGCGCGCGGTGTCCTCCAGGATGGCGCGCACCTCCTCCGGCAGCCGCTGCCAGCGCGCCTCGCCCACGGTCACAAACGCGGGCGTGTACACGTGCCCGGTGAGCGACAGGTACGACTGCACCTCGTGCAGCTTGGCAGAGGCGATCTGCGCCAGCGGGTTCTCCTGCCCGTCCATCACGCCGGTCTGGAGCGCGACGAAGACCTCGGCCAGCGGCATGGGCGTGGGGTTGGCGCCGTAGGCCTGGAAGAGCTTGACCCGCCAGACCCCGCGCGGGGTGCGCAGCTTGATGCCCGCGAGGTCCTCCGGCGCGCGGATCGGGCGCGCGTTGTTGGTGATGTGGCGGAAGCCGTTCTCCCACAGCGCGAGGATGCGGTAGCCCTCGGCTTCGGCGAGCGGGGCCAGGTGTTCCCAGAAGACATCCTCCTCGATGCGCTTCATGTGCTCCCGGTCCTGCACCAGGTAGGGCATCTCGAAGAGCCCGAATCCGTCGATAACCGACGACATCACCGTCGACGGCAACGACATCTCCACGGTCCCCAGCTTGAGCTTCTGCAGCAGCACGTCGTCGCCCCCGAGCTGGCTCGAACCGTAGACGATGACACGTCCGGCCTCGCCCAGGCGCTCGTTGGCGCGCTCGGCGAATTCGTTCGCGACGATGTCGTAGAGGGACTCGGGAGCGCCCACGTGGCCCAGGCGGATCTCGACGGGGCCGGTGTCGTCGCCGGGGGCGCAGGTGGTCAGGACCCAGGCGGCGAGCAGGGCGGGCGCCAGAATGTGCTTCCGGGACATCGTTTCTCTCCAGCGTCTGATATCACTCATGAGTCATCGCGAGATGGTCGAGGGCCGCGTCCACGCCCCCACCGCGGTGGGGCACCCCGGCGAGCCGCAGCCCCATCTCCACACCGGCCAGCGTCCCGGCAAGGGTCAGTTCGTTCAGGTCCCCCAGATGGCCGATGCGGAAGACGCGCCCGTCGAGCTTCCCGAGGCCGGTGCCGAGCGACATGTCGAAGCGGTCGAGGATGACTTGGCGCAGCGCGTTGGCGTCGTGGCCCTCGGGGAGCAGGACGGCGGTGAGCGAGTTGGAGTACTCGCACGGATTGGCGCTGTAGCACTCGAGACCCCAGGCGGCCACCGCGGCGCGGGTGGCTTCGGCGAGGCGTTTGTGGCGCGCGAACACCCGGTCGAGCCCCTCCTCGGCGAGCATGGCGAGCGACTCGCGCAGGCCGAAGAGAAGGGTGGTTGCGGGGGTGTAGGGGAAGAAGCCGCTCGCGTTGGCCGCGAGATGGTCGTCCCAGCTGAAATAGGAGTGGGGCAGCGGCGATGCCGGGCGGGCGGCCAGCGCTCGTTCGCCGGCGGCGGTGAAGCCGAGGCCGGGCGGGAGCATGAGTCCCTTCTGCGAGCCGGTGACGGTCACGTCGACGCCCCATTCGTCGTGGCGAAAGTCGATGGACGCGAGCGAGGACACCGTATCGACCATGAAGAGGGCGGGATGGCCGGCGGCATCGATGGCGGCGCGGATGTCGGGGATGTTGGTGGTCACGCCGGTGGAGGTCTCGTTGTGCACGACCATCACCGCGCGGATGCGTCGGTTGGTGTCGCGGCGGAGCCTGTCTTCGACCAGTTGCGGTTCGACGCCCGCTCGCCAGTCGCCCGGAACCAGGTCGACATCGAGTCCCAGGCGGCCGGCCACCTCCGCCCACTTGTCGGCGAAGAAGCCGCGGTCGAAGGCCAGGACGCCGTCCCCGGGGGCGAGGGTGTTCACCAGGGCCGCCTCCCATGCGCCGGTGGCCGAGGAGGGGAAGACGAACACGGTGCCGTCGGTTCTGAAGACCGGCTTCAGGTCCTCGAGCACGGCCAGGGTGAGTTCCGCGAACTCCGGGCCGCGGTGGTCGATGACCGCCCGGTCCATGGCGCGCCGTACCCGCTCGGGTACGTTGGTGGGGCCGGGGAGCTGGAGAAAGTGCCGGCCGCTACGTGTCGTCATGCGCGCTCTCGTGGTGACGTGGAGAGGGCCGCGGATTAGAATGCGGCGACCCCCGGCGACGAACCCTGCAAGCTAATGAAGCGCGCCCATGCCTGACCACCGACCCACCGTACCCGATCCCCGGCGCGCCGGGCTCGACGCCCGGTCCGTTCCGCCCGGTCACCGGTCCGCCCGTGCCTGACCGACGGTCGAAGATCGGCGACCTCTCCCTCGCGGCCCGGCTGCGGCGCGAGCTGGAGGGCGAGGTGCTCTTCGACCCGGTCAGCCGCGGGCTCTACAGCACCGACGCCTCCATCTACCAGATCGAGCCGGTGGGGGTGGTGGTGCCGCGCACCGTGCAGGACGTGGCGACCGCGATCGATATCGCGGTGCACGAAGGGGTGCCGGTGCTGCCGCGGGGGGCGGGGACGTCGCAGGGTGGGCAGGCGGTGGGGCGGGCGCTGGTGATCGACACGAGCAAGCACCTGGGCGCCATCTCGTGGCTGGACGCGGAAGCGCGGACGGTGCGGGTAGAGCCCGGCGTGGTGCTTGACGACCTGAACCGGTGGCTGGCTCCGCACGGGCTCTTCTATCCGGTGGACGTGGCGACTTCCAGCCGGGCCACACTGGGTGGGATGGCCGGCAACAACAGCTCCGGGGCCCGGTCCATCCGCTACGGCATCATGGCCGACCGGGTGCGCGCCATCGACGCGGTGCTCGCGGACGGGAGCGAGCTCCGCTTCGGGGAGGTGCCGGAGGAGTGGCTGGGGGATGCCCGAGCGCGAGACAAGTCACCCGAAGGCGGTGATGGATCGCTTGGACGCGGTCGGCGCTCGCGTGGAGAGAACGGCGACGCGGGACTCCCTCTCGCGCGCCGCATGTGGGAGATCCGCGCCCGCGAGACGGAGGAGCTGGAGCGGCGGGTGCCGAAGGTCCTCCGGCACGTGGCCGGCTACAACCTGCATCGCCTTGAGCGTCCCGGCCTCAACCTGGCGCCGCTGCTTGTGGGCTCCGAGGGAACGCTCGCCTTCTTCACCTCCATCGAGCTCGACCTGGCCCGTCTGCCGCCGCACCGCCTGCTTGGCATCTGCCGCTTCCCCGACCTCGAGAGCGCGCTCGATGCCGTGCAGCACATCGTCACCCTCGAGCCCACCGCCGTCGAGCTGATGGACGACAACGTGCTCCGCCTGGCGTGCGCGAACCCCACCTTCCGCCCCGTGGTGGAGCGGGTCTTCCCCGGCGATCCGGGAGCAGTGCTGGTGGTGGAGTTCTCGGCATTCGAAGAGCGGCCCGCGCATGAGGGATTGAACCGGCTCGAAGAGATGATGGGCGACCTGGGCTACCCTGGCCCCATGCGGCGCGCGCTCACGCCAGCCGACCAGGCTCAGGTCTGGGGTGTGCGCAAGGCCGGCCTTAGCATCGTCATGTCGTCGCCCGGTGACGTGAAGCCGGTCTCCTTCATGGAGGACTGCGCCGTGCCGCTGCCGTGCCTGGCGGAGTTCGGGGCGCGGGTTAACAAAGCGTTCGGCCGGCACGGGGCCGACGGCACCTGGTACGCACACGCGTCGGTGGGGTGCCTGCACGTGCGCCCGTCTCTCAACCTCAAGCAAGGGCCCGACGTGGGCCGCATGCGCGCCATCGCCTCCGAGGTGCACGAGGTCGTGCTCGACCTGGGGGGATCCCACTCCGGGGAGCACGGGGACGGGCTGGTGCGCTCGGAGTTCATCGAGGGGCTGATGGGACGGCGCATCGCGGCGGCCTTCGAGGAGGTGAAGCAGGCCTTCGATCCGCACGGGTTCATGAATCCCGGCAAGATCGTCGATCCCCCGCGCATGGACGACCGCAGCCTCATGCGCTACCGGCCCGGCTACGCGCACCGGCCCTTCGAGACGACCCTCGACTGGAGCCGGTGGGGCGGTCTGGCCGGCGCCGCCGAGATGTGCAACAACAACGGCGCCTGCCGGAAGGCCGATCCCGGGACCATGTGTCCCTCCTACCGCGTCACCGGCGACGAGAAGCACGTGACGCGCGGGCGCGCGAACGCCCTGCGGCTGGCATTGACCGGGCAGCTCGGCTCCGACGCGATGCGTTCGCCGGAGATGAAGGAGGTCTTCGACCTGTGCATCGGCTGCAAGGCGTGCCGCCGCGAGTGCCCGGCGGGCGTGGACATGGCGCGCATGAAGGTCGAGTTCATGCACCACTACCGAAAGAAGCATCCCGCTGGCGCGCGGGATCTCGCGCTCGCGCACCTTCCGCGGCTGGCGGCGAAGGGGGCGCGGCTGGCGCCTCTGATCAACGTCGGGGGACGAAGTCGGGTTCTGCGGGGCGTGGGCGAGCGGCTCACCGGGATCGCCCGCGAGCGCGCGTTGCCCAGGTGGTCCAACAGGCCCTTCCGGAATCCTCCGGCCCTCGGGGACAAGCCCGAGGTGGTGCTGCTTGTCGACACCTTCAGCCGCTATTTCGAGCCCGAGAACGCGCACGCGGCCATGAGGGTGCTGGAGGCGGGGGGATACCGGGTCGAGGTTGCGGGAGCGTTGGCCCGGCGTGCAGGGCGGGGTCGTCCGGGGCGTCTGAAGGGTGCCCGGAACCGGCAAGGCTCCGGGCCCCGGAATGGCTCCGTGGCTCGGACTGTTTCGGGCTTCCGGGGCGGTTCCCGTCCCCTGTGCTGCGGCCGCACGTACCTCAACGCAGGACTTGTGGAGGAGGCTCGAATGGAGGCGCGCCGGCTGCTGGACGCGCTATCGGCCGCCCGCGTCCGCGATGCGACGATCGTCGGCCTCGAACCCTCGTGCCTGCTTACGCTGCGTGATGAAATACCGGCGATGCTCCCCGGGGCCGAATCAGAGAACGTCGCCGGGCGTGCCCTGCTGTTGGAAGAAGTCCTCGTCCGCGATGAAGGACGGGTCCGTGCGCGGCTCCATCTGCAGTCGCGGGGCACGGACTCGGCCTTCATCCACGGGCACTGCCACCAGAAGGCCTTCGGCGTCTTCGATGCCACGCCGCGGGTACTGGATTGGATTCCCGGGCTTCAGCCGACGGTCATCAAGTCCGGCTGCTGCGGCATGGCAGGCTCCTTCGGTTATGAGGCGGAGCACTACGAGCTGTCGATGAAGATGGCGGAGCTGGACCTTCTCCCCGCGGTGCGCGCGGCGCGCAGGGACGCGCTCCTGGTCGCAGACGGCACCAGTTGCCGGAGCCAGATCGCGCACGGAAGCGGACGCGAGGCGGTGCATGCGGCGGTTGCGCTGGCGGGAGCGCTGGGGGCGAGCAGCGACTGAAGGCACCACGGCCTTCAGCGGAGATGGATACCGTCAGAGGGATCCCGGACGGTTGCGGCTTTCCGTGCCAAGGAGGCGATATGGCAGACGAAGCAAGGATACCCGACCAGTTACGCACCCACGTATGGGAAGGACGGGTGGACGCCGATCGACTGCGGCGGTACTACGGCCGACTGGCCGGCGTGCACACACGGAGAGCCTCGACCCTTGCCATTCTCGGGTGCTTCGTTGCCTTCGTCGGCCCTCATCTTGATGCCCTCGGCGCGCCCGGGTGGCTGGAGATGGTCGTATCTCTCGCGGGAGTGGTGCTTGCCGTCGGCACGATAACGCAGGGCCAAAGCCGGATTGTCGAGGCACTATTCCGGCACCAGCAGTTCGGCGATCTCCGTACGGAGTGGACCGACCTCTGGCAACGTGTCGAGGACGGCATGGCACCGGCTGCCGATGTCCGAAGCCGCTGGATCGAATTGACACGACGGGCCGATGCCATCACGGCCCGGAGCCCGCAGGACCGGGTCAACGAACGCGTGCTGGTAGCCGCCGAGCAGGCGACCTACGCCTACTATACGAAGGAGGCCGCCTCGGGTGTCGCGGCCACAACCTGATCCCCGGCGTGGACCTCAGCCCAAACCGCCGCCCGAGAAACGCCAGGGTGGATGGCCACCCCCGAAGAAGCCACCTCCCCCTCCACCGCCAAGAAAGGGCTAAGCGGCCATCCGTTAGCGCGGACGCATCAGTCAAGTCCTCACCACGCGAACGTCTGCGAGTACTTCAGCGAGATCGACCGCCCGGTCGACAGCGGCGTCCGCGGAATCAGGTTGGCGTCGCGCTCGGTGAGCAGTCCTTCGTTGTAGACGATCCAGAGGTCGGTGCCCTCGCGGAAGTGATACCTGATGCGCGAGTTGATGCTGGTCAGGTCGTCCACGCCGCTGTACTGGGCGTAGGCGCTCACGGCGAAGTGCGTGTTGAGCGCGACCTCCAGCTTCAACTGCGCGATGTGCGCGGTGGTGGCCATGTCGCGCTCCGAGAAGTCGATCCGATTCAGGGAATAGACCGCGGCCAGCTCCAGATAGCGGGACAGGTTCCAGATCGGCCCGACCGACAGGCTGACGCGGCTGCCATCGTAGAAGCTGCCCGCTGAGAGGCTGTATCGGCCCCGGAAGCTGGCGGTGCGGCCGAGGTCCAGGTTCGCCTTCACCTCGTGGAACCAGTAGTCGCCCGCCGGCACCACCACGTCGGCGATCGAGAAGGGGTCGCGCACGCTCTCGTACTGCGATTCCAGCCCCACATCCACGCGCCCGCCGCTTCTGAACTGGGCCTCGAGCCTGGGGTTCACAAGCCGGGTCTCCGCGGTGCGGTCGGAGTTGCGGGTGAACTGCCGCGCGGTCAGCCTCACGCCCCGTGATCGGAACATCGTCTCCGGATCGTCCAGGAACGCCCCGTATGCCAGGTCGCCGCCGAGGAAGCTGTAGGCCTTGCGACGCTGGAACCCGAGGCCCGGGTTGTAGTCGGATCCCACCCGGACGGCGTCGAAGGAGTAGGTGAAGCCCACGTCGCGACGCCGCTCCCAGCGCGCCCTCAGCAATCCCGTCTCCAGGCCGCCCGCGTCCGCGGCCGCCTCGTCGAAGGTCTGCGCCCACTGCAGGAGCGCGTATTCGTCGCCGGTCGGCCGCAGCGACGCGTCCAGCCCGTACGCGACGTTGTCTCCCCCGTAGGTCCCGAGCCGGCTCGTGACCATCGCGCCCACGTTGGAATAGGAGTTCAGCACCTGCTGCCGCAGCCGCAGCACGCCCATGTTCTCGGAGGAGCGTTCCCCGTGCGCCGCCGTCTGCATGTTCAGGACCCCGTAGTCGGTGCCGCCGACGCGTCCCACCGCGCGCGCCCCTCCGTAGATCCTGACGATGTCGCCCGCGTCGAGTCCGATCTTCCTGCTGTAGAAGAGGCGGTTGAAGGGGCCCCCGGTGTTGAAGTCGAAGGTCGCGGAGCGCTCCTGAAAGAACTGGCGCTTCTCCGGGACGAAAAGCTCGAAGCGTTCGAGGTTAACCTGGACGCTGTCCGCCTCCACCTGCGCGAAGTCCGTGTTCACGGTGACGTTCAGCGAGAGATTCGACGTCGGGGCGTACTTGATGTCGAGCCCGGCCTCCCGGGACCCTTCCCGGTCGGTTTCCCACGCGGACTCCGGGCCGCCGGGACCATCCACGAGCTGAGGCGTCTCGCGCACTCCGCCCAGCGCATAGGGCGTCACGTAGACGGGCGTGGACTGCTGCACGCCCCGCAGCAAGACGCGCTGAGCCTGCGAGGGCTTGGCGAAGGCGATCCCGCCCCAGCGCGGATCGATGTCCGGGAAGGTGTGGCGCTCGTTCTTGCGCGCGATCATCCGGTAGAAGATTAACCCCATCGTCACTTCATCGCCCTCGACCTGGAAGCCGAGGGTGGCGAAGGGGATGCGGAACTCCGCAAACCAGCCCTCGTCGTTCTGGCTGGTGACGACGTCCCAGAACGCATTCCAGTCCTCGTTCGACGGTATCCCGGCGCGCGGCACGACCTGGGCGTCGTTATAGACCGTGCGGTCGATGCGATTCCCGGAGGGGTTGGTGACGAACCAGACGCCGGTCTCGAAGTCGTTGTAGCTGTCGAAGATGACGGCGAGTCCGTCGTCGCCGCTGTAGCGGTCGCGGTAGAAGGTGTTGGTGCGGACAGCCTCTGGCTCGGAGTCGTAGAGCCGCCCGGACACGTACACGTACTCGTCGTCGTGGGCGATCCGCACTTCGGTGGTCTCGGTGGGCGGCGCCCCGTAGGTGGGGCTGAACACCGTGACGGGAAGGGGCTCCAGGTCGTCCCAGGCCGGCTCGTCCACGATGCCGTCCAGCTCGATGGGGCCGGAGATGCGGGGGATGAGGATGGGCGTGGTGCGCGAGTCGTCCGCCGATGGGCCGGGCTCGGAGGCCGGAAGCTGGCCGTGGAGTGGGGAGGGGGCGAGCAGGGCCGCGACAACCGCGGCAACCAGGGATGTTGCGAACGCGAGGCTGCCGGGCAGGCGGCGGGCGGCCCGCATGCGAGAGAGCGTCATCGTTTCCCGTTTCGTCCTCGTTCACCCAGCCCTTGCCAGACCTCTGCGCCCGCCCCGCGCGCGTGTGCCCCGAGGTGCCCGGGGCCGACCTCAACGCTCTATGCTGCGGGGGTCTTCCGCAACCCGTCGGGGCACGGTGGCGGGCGGGTGCTGGTAGGAGGAGGCGGATGGATGGCCTGCGTCGATTGCCGGACGCCGTTCGGGGCGCCGGGCCGATCCGTCACATTTTCCGCGTCCCGGTCGTTTCCCGGACGAACACGACTTCACAACGGAGAGCGGCTCGGGTGGAGCCAGAGGCCTTTCGCGACGTCTTCGACCAACTGAAGCCGAGGCTGCTGCGCTATTGCACGTACCGGTGCGGGGATCCGGATGCGGCGGAGGACATCGTGCAGGAAGCGATGGTGCGGCTTTGGCGGCGCGACGCCGGGGAGCCTCCTGCGGATCCTGCGGCGTGGCTGTTCACGACCGCCCGGCACCTCATCCTCGATGGGGAAAAGGTGGCGGGCAACCGCCAGCGGCTGCTGGCTTCCAATCCGGTGCACGACGCCGAGCCGGAGCAGGCGGACCGGGCGCTGGAGCGCGATCAGGAGCGGCAACGAGTACGGGAATTGCTGCGGCGGATGCCTGAACGAGGCCGGGAGATCCTGATGCTCCGCTACTCGGGGTTCAGCTATCGCGAGATCGCCGGGGAGGTTGGTGTCGCGCCCGGGTCGGTCGGCACGTTGCTGGCGCGGGCCGAGCGCCGCTTTCTGGAACTCCTGAGACCGTCTGCGGAGGATGCGGGACGATGATCCATCTGACGGAAGGAACGATCCTCGCGGTGCGCGACCGGGAGCCGGTCGCGGATGAGGTGCTGGCCCACCTGGCCGAGTGCGCCGCTTGTGCGCGGGCCCTGGAAGACGCCCGGTCGCGAGCCGAGGCCGTCGAGCAGGCGTTGTCGGTGCTGGCGGTGCCGCTGAAGATGGACGTGCGGACGGAAGGGATGTCCGCAGCGGAGGTCGCTGCGGGGCACGGGCGCCCGGATGGGTCCGCGGGAACCGGAGCCAAAGTGGTGCCGATTAGGCGCGGGCGCCGGGATGCGGTCCGGGGAACCCGGACGCGCGGCACCATCCGGACGCTTCGTTGGCTCGGACGGGCGGCCGTGCTCGTGCTCATCGGCGCGGGTGCGCTGTCCGCGCTGCCCGGCCCGTTCAACGGATGGATCCCGCGCGTGTTCACGGGGGGACCGCCGCCGGCCCCGCCGTCAACCTCGGCGCCCGGCCTGCCCGGTCAGGTCGGGGGGCGGATGGAGGTTGTGAGCGGACCTGTGGTCGTTCGTCTGGAGAACGTCGTGCCCGGCACCGTCATCGACGTCCGTCGGGTCGCCGACCGGGCCGTCGGGGTGCTGGCGGCGACCGGCAGCGAGTTCTCCTACGGGAGCGGGGAAGTGCGGGCCGCCGTCGTGGCAGGTCCGGTCACGGTGGAGCTGCCGGACGGGGTGGTGCCGGCGACGCTGATCGTTAACGGAGCGACCTACCTGGTCGTGGACGCGGCCGGGATGGAGGTGGCGGGACCGGCCACGGTCGCGGGCGGGGAAGACCTGGTGACGTTCGAGGTCCCGAATTGAGCAGGTCGGCAGCGGGACGTTCGGGCCGCCTCCCGGGCCGGTTGGCGCTGGTGGCGTTCGTGCTGGCGGCCACCGGGAGCCAGGCGGCGGCCGCTCCCGGGCCGGGGCCTCCCGCCAACTCTGGGAATCCCGCCAGCCGGGCCGTGCCCGCCATGGCGGCCATCGCCGGCAAACCCGCCGTCGCGTCCCCGCAGACCGCTGCCGACAGCGCGGACGCCTCCGTGTACGGAACCGTCACCGGGGTCTTCCGGGACCGCAGCGGCGTACTCCCGCACGCCCTGCTGGCGGTCGAGACGCCGACGGGCCGGCGGTGGGTGCAGGCGGGCGAGGACGGACGCTATTCCCTGGAAGGGCTCCGGCCCGGCGTGGTCACCGTGCGCGTGCGCCATCCCGGTTACGAGGCGATCGCGGTCGAGGTCACCCTGGCTGCCGGCGCTTCGGTGCGCGTCGACCTCGAGCTGACGGGACGGCCCCTGCGCCTGGATCCGGTGGAGGTCCGGGCCGACCGCTTGATCGGCGGGAGCGCCGGCGGGGACGAGCCCGGGCGACCGCGTCCCATACCGGAGTTGGAGATCCAGGCCCTCGACCTGACCCCGGGAGTGGGGGATCCCGCCCTGGCCGCGGCGGTGCGCGCGCTTCCCGGCAACGATCCGGCCAGCGCCACCGACGTGCTCTACCTCAGGGGCTCCACCGCCGACATGAAGCTCGTCCTGCTCGACGGCGCGCCGGTCTACACCCCGTTTCACGTGGCCGGGCTGATGCCCGGATTCGAGCCGGCGCTGCTGGGAGCCGCCGCGCTCCACCGGGGCGGGGCCCCCGCGCGCTACGACGGCGGCCTGACCCACATCCTCGACCTTCGCACCCGCTCTCCCCGCCGCGACCGGCTGCACGCCTCGGCAGCCCTCGATCTGCTCACGGCGTCGGGCGCGGTGGAAGGTCCGCTGGGCGCGCGCGGCGGCTTTCTCGCCTCGGCGCGCGGGCTCCACGATGTCGGATCGGGACCGCTGGGCGGCGACCGTCCCTACGGATACTCGGACCTCCTCTTCGCGGGGGAGTACGAACCCGCCGACGATCATCGTATCGGCGTCACGGCCTTCCGCAACTCCGAAGCGGTGCTGCTCGACTACGAAGCCGCGCCCGACGATGCCACCTGGTCGAACCGCGCCCTCTCGCTGAGCTACGAAGGCGCCGCGGGAGGTGCTCGCGTGCGCGCTCTGGCGGCCGCCGGCGACTACGACGCCTCGCTCCCGCTCCAGCCGGCGACTACCGATTCGGTTCCCGCGGCCGCCCCACTGCTCGCGACCGGCGCCAACCGGCGCGCGCGCCTGCTCGCCGAGGTGGAATGGGGAGGGGCCGCCGCCCGCACGGCTGTCGGCGTGTCCCACAACTTCATCGAAGCTTCCTACGGCGCACGCGATCCGACCGTCGGCGTCGGCACCAGCACCAACGCCACCCACACCACCACCGGCTTCCATGTCGACGCCGTCCGCCTGCTCGCGCCGGAGGTCACCCTGCGCGCGGGCGTGCGCGCCGACCTGTTCACGGACGGCGGCCTGGCTCTCGCGCCTCGCGCGCGCCTTGCTTGGGCCTTTGACCCCCGCGCGCTCCTGAGCGTGGCGGTCGGGCGCTACCATCAACCCACGCGCACCCCGGACGTGGAGGTCGAGCGCACGCTCCAGGAGGTCGTTTCCTCCGACCTGTCCGCGCCGCAACTCCTCCCGGTCGCGCGGGCCGACCACGTCGTCGTCTCGCTCGACCAGCTGCTGGCCGGACGCGTGCGTCTCGGGCTGCACGGCTTCTGGAAGGGGTACGAGGGCCTGGCGGCGGCTTCGAGCGAGGGCGAATCGATCCGCAGTTCCGGGATGGACCTCCGTCTGAGCAGCGCCGGCGAGCGCGAGGTGATCTGGCTCGGATACGGCCTCTCCTGGTTCTGGTCCGACCGCGACCTCTCAGGCTACAGCCGCGACTTCGCCGGCCGCCACCTGCTCACCGCCGGGGTGTCGAGCGAGCTCTGGGGACCGGTGCGCGGCGAATTCCGGGTGGCGTACGGTGCCGGTCTCCCGTATACCGCCATTCCCTTCCGCTCCCCGGGTCTCGATCAGGAGGCGGCCGCGCCCACCGCACCACCACCGGAGCCGCCCGATACAACCGCGCTCAGGCCTCTCGCCGCCGCCGATTCGCCCCTGCTGGAAGGACTGGACGACGACTTCCTCCGTCTCGACTTCGAACTGCACGCCCGGCTGACCGCCCAATGGGGCGGCCATAGCTGGAGCGTCCGCCCCTACCTGCGCGTGATCAACGCCCTGCGACGTCGCGACGCCCTCTTCTACGCCTTCCAGCCATGGCGCGGCGATTCCCTGACCCCGCTCGCGGAGCGCCCCTTCCTGCCCGTGATCGGCGTGGCGATCACGTTCTGACGTCCCACCCCTACATCCTCACGCCCGCCATTCGTCACAAACCGGGCTTTCCAGTCGCTCTCTGGATACACGCCGCGGCTCACCGCGGATCGATCCATTTCAGAAGGGTGAGGGAGGATGTCTCGCATGATTGGTCTGATTAAGTCTCGCAATAGCGATGCGGGAGCGTATTGGCGAAACCAGAATATACCCGGAATATTGCGGCGATTGTCCGTCATTTCCGGTCTCATCGCGCTCCTTGGGTGCCTGTTCCTGGCACCTTCCCATCTCAGCGCCCAACTGATCCCCATCCGCACCGTCCCGGTCGCGAGCGGCGACCAGTTTCTCACGGTCCCGTCGGAGACTCTGGGGATGGCCGGCACGACCATCGCCGTGGACGACTCGGTCGCAGACCTGTGGTCGAATCCCGCAAAAGGTTCGTTCGTCCGGGAGCCCGTCATCATCGGAGCTCCGACCTTCTTCGGCGTGTCCGACGAGGGGGGCGGTGGGAAGACCTTCCCCTTCACGGGCCTCCTGCGCGACGGCGACTGGTTCGGTGGGGCATCGGTCGCGCTCCAGCAGTTGAGTGGCCGGACGGAGCCCCGCTTCTGGATCGAGCCCTGGCCCGCTCCGAGGGTTTCCCGGCTGTCGGAGCGGTCGGCGCGCAATCTGTACGGGCGCGCGGCCATCGGCCGGAAGCTGGCCGACTCGAACTGGTCGGTGGGACTCGCCGTCTTCCGGGCGGGTCTGAACATGATGACCGGGGTGGACCAGCTCTACGCGGGAGCCGACCGCATCGACCAGCAGGGCGCCGTCACCGACCTGCGGGCGGGCGTCTTCCGCGATGGAGAACGCGACCGCATCGGCTTCACGCTCATCCACAACCGCGTCTCGATGGAGCACGAGGTGCACTACACCGACGTCGTCGCCCGGGACACCGTCACCTGGGAACCCACATTCGAGTTCCGGGAGGAGCTCAACGAGGACAAGACCCGCACTCTGGGCGGGCACCTCGAGTGGGACCGGCAGTTGGGGGCGGAAGGATGGCGCATCGGCGCGACCCTGACAGCGAACCGCAAGTCGCATCCCAAGATCCCCAACTACGAGATCCAGAACATCCCGCGCGATCCCGGGACGACCTGGGCCTCCGAAATGGGCTTCGGCATCGGGCGCCACCTGAAGTCGACCTCCTTCGGCATCGACGTCGCGTACCAGCCCATCTGGAGCCACACCTGGCAGGAGGCCGATAGTCGCATGGAAACGCCCGGAGGAATTCTCGAAATCGGCGACATGACGATCGAGAACCACTTCACCTTCTCCAACGTCGTCCTGCGGTCCGGGATCTCACAGCGTTACGACAGGTTCGGCTTCCAGTTGGGTCTGGAGGCGCGGTCCTACGCCTATCACCTGGAGCAGGACGACCATGTCGAGGCCACTTCTCGCGATCAGGACGAGGCCTGGACCGAGTGGACGCCCACGTTCGGGGTCCACTTCCGCACCGGAGACTTCGAGTTGCACTCGAGCACCCGCATCACGTCGGGCACCGGTTTTCCGGGCATCGATAACTTCTTCGTCCAGGAGGAGATGGCCGCTGCGGCCCCGGCGTCCCCGGACTTCATCGCCGCGCCCCGGGGCGCGCTGACCCTCCAGGATGTCACCGTGTTGACCCATCAGATCTGGATCCGGGTGCCCATTCGCTGAGACTCCGGGGTTGCCGGCGGACCCGCAGACGCAGGCGCCTGTATGAAAGGGCATAGACGAGGTCCCGGCGATGGGAGAGCCAGCCCTGATGAAGAAGATTGCGGTAGCGGCGCTCCTCGTGAGTACCGCCTGCATCGGCGTAAAGCGCGCGGTTCTGGTGGACCGTTCGGACCATCCCGTTCCGCTGGAGGAAGTCACCGTTTTCCTGCCCGACGACGAGGTTCCCGAGGGCTGCGAGCGGATGGCGCTCCTGGCCGCCGCCGGAGACATGGGGCGCGATTTCGGCGATCTGCTGCACGAGCTCCGCAAGGAAGCGGGCCGACTGGGCGCCAACGCGATCCACATCCAGATCATGTCGGAGGCGGGGAACTGGCAGGACACGGAGGTGACCGAGATCAGGGATGCACGATACCTCCTGGGGGTCCGGCGGGGACGGGACGCACGAGCCTTCGCGCTCTATTGCCTGGGCGAGACGGGGCAGAGCGAGGCTTCATGAACAAGACCGCCGCCGCCGCCGTCCTGTTCGTCTCCTCCTGTGTCAACGCACCCCATTACGTGCTCATGGACCGCTCCGCGCACCCGGTCCCGACGGAGGAGGTCCACATCTTCCAGCCCGGCGACGAGATTCCCGAGGACTGTGAGCGGATCGCGCTCCTCTTCGCCAAGCGGAACTGGCACTTCACCTACGGCGGCCTCCGGAACAGCCTGCGCGAGGACGCCGGCGATTACGGCGCCAATGCCATCCACCTCCGGTTCACGTCCGAGGAGAACCTGGCGGTGTTGTCCTCGCCCCCCATCCCCTATGGCGGGATGGAGCGCAACGTCGACGCGGTCGCTCTGCATTGTCCCCGCGAGATGTCGGCGAGCCGCCAGGCGGGAGTCTGAGCGGCGGCTTGCGGAGCCGGGCCCGGGCCACGTCCGGGTCAGGTCTTCGAGCCATGGCGACCTGAGGGCCGGAGCGTGCGATGATCTCCGTCATCGTCCCCGCCCATAACGAGGAGGCATGGCTCCCGGCCACCCTCGACTCCATCCGGGCCGCCGCGGATCACGTCCGCGCTCAATGCGGCGCGAGCGTCGAGACCATCGTCGTCGACAACAACAGCACCGACCAGACCGCGGCCGTAGCACGGGACGGGGGCGCGACCGTGGTCCACGAGCCCGTCCGGAGCATCGGCCGCGCGCGCAACGCCGGGGCGCGCCACGCGTCGGGCGAGGTGCTGGTCTTCGTAGATGCGGACGTTCACATCCCGTGCACCCTCCTCGAAGTCATCCACGAGACCATGCGCGATACGCGATGCATCGGTGGCGGCGTGGACACCGAGCACCATCCGCGGCGCCTGGTTGTCCGGCTGCATCTGCGGGCGTGGCGGGTGCTGGCTGCGGTGATCCCGCTGGTACAGGGGGCTACCCAGTTCTGCCGCAGGTCCGCGTTCGAGGAAGTGAGAGGTTACCCGGAGGAGGTCTGGATGGGCGAGGACACCGACTTCTACGGCAGCCTGAGGAGGCTCGCCCGGAAGACGGGGCGTACGGTCCGGCTGATCCGGGCGCCGCGCGTCAGACCCTCCAGTCGCCGCTTCGACGAGTGGCCCCTGTGGAAGACGCTGGTCTGGACCAACCCGCTCTTCATCGCGCTTTTCCGGCGCTGGAAGGGCGCTTGGGCAGGCTGGTACGCCCGGCCTGTGCGGTAGATGCCCATCCGGTGCGGGTAGAAGTCCGGCCGACTGACCTCAGCGCGACTTGCCTCAGAGCGATCCGGCGAGCGCCTCCAGCTGGTCCGCAGCCATGCCCCAGCCCTCGTGGAAGCCCATCCGCTCGTGCTCCTTGAGAGCCTCCTCATTCCAGTGCATCGCGTTCGCGGTGTAGCGGGTCCGGCCATCGCCCGCGTCCTCCACGAGCACCTCGGCGACCATGAAGGCGCGTCCGGTCGGGATCCAGCCGGGCCGGAAGGCATCGGTGGTCTTCAGCTGGCGCATCGGCTCGACCTCCAGCACGACCCCCATCTCCTCGAATCTCTCGCCGTCCGGACCGTTCATCACCAGCGAGAACTCGCCCCCGGGTTCAAGTGCGATGCGGGCGTCGGTGACGTACCAGGGCTTCGGGCAGAACCACTGCTCGAGGAGCTCCGGCTCTGTCCAGCAGCGCCAGACGTTCTCGACCGGGGCATCGATCAGGCGCTCGAGCGTGAGAACGTGGGCAGGGCCTGGTCCGTCTTCGGCTGGCTCCGTCACGGCTTGCTTCCGTCGGGGGTGACGAGCAGCTCCTCCGCCTGCTCCAGATCCTCGACCCTGACCAGCAGCCGGGCCGGATTCGCGAACGCCATGCCGATCTCGGAGCCTCCGGAATCGTCGACCTGCAGCACGCAGGGGATGCCCGCCGCGTCGAGGACGGCGCGCGCCACTTCGCCCTGGTAGCGGTAGCTGAAGGTGCGGACCACCGCGACGTCGTGATGAAGGCTGCGCCGATAGGGGGGGCGCACTACCACTCCATCTCCGGCAGCACATCCCCCTGCACGCGGAACATCTCGTTGATGAGGTTGACCGCGGCGCGGTAGGAATGGGTCGTGGGATCGAGCATCAGCGCCTGGAGCAGTGCTCCTCGCGAGCCTGTGTCGAAGGCATCCACGAGGAGCTGATGGATGCTGGTCTGGGTGCGCAGCAGCGACAGGATTCCCTCGGGCAAGCGCTGCATCTTCCGGGGATGGAGCCCGCTTGCGTAAACGCGCGCCGGCACCTCTACGACCGAGCCCTGGGGGAGGCCGGGGACATGGCCCTGGTTGGGGATGTTGACCGCGTCGAGATAGGTGTCGACTCCGCAGAGGATGCCCTCGAGGAGCGGGACGGCCAGTTCCCCGGACGGGGTCAGAGGGCCGGGGAAGTCCAGTCCAGCCGATGAGACGGATCCGTTTCCCGGCGATGCGTCGGCCCGGGATCCGCCGGCGTCGTTCCCGGATCCCTCATGCCCGCGCCCGGAGGCTTCGTCCGCATTGCCGGGTTCTCCTTCCGCGCGCGCCGCCCGCGCCTCGGCCGCCGCTGCCCTTTGCTCCCGGGTCGGCTTCATTCGGGGCACCGGGCCGCCCGGAAACGCGGGCATGTCGGTGGGATGGTCGGCGAGGTTGTAGATCCAGGTCGGCACCTCGCCGGTCTCCCAGGGCGCGCCCTCGACGGGGTCGTAGAAGAACTGCACGACGCTGCTGCCGAGGAATTCCTGCGCCCATCCCAGGTATTCGCCGATGTGATTGGCGCCGGGGCTCGGGAAGCGCCCGAATACGCGGAAGAGGATGCGGCTGAGGGCGATCTCGTCCCAGTCGTGCAGAAGATGGGCCTCGCGTTCGCGCTCCTTCAGGCGGGGATAGAGGTCCTCGCCGGTTTCGCGGTCGTGCACCGACTCGAACCAGGTGAAGTGGTTGATGCCGCTGGCCCGGGCGTCGAGATGTCCGGTTGGGACGCCGAGGATACGCGCCATCTGCTCGATGCCGTGAAAGACCCCGTGGCAGAGCCCCACCACGCGCACGTCCGTGAGCCTGGACTGGGCCTCGCACAGCTTGGTGAGGGGGTTGGTGTAGTTGAGGAGCCACGCGTCCGGACAGTGTCTTTCCATCGCGCGCGCGACGTCCACGCATGGGCCCATGTTGCGGAGCGCGTGGAAGAGCCCGCCGGGGCCCCCGTTCTCGCCGTAAATCTGCGGGAAGCCGAAGGTGCGCGGGATGTGGAAGTCCTGCGCCCAGTAGAAGTAGCGGTCGAGTTCGATGGCCATCACGACCGCGTCCGCCCCCGGAAGCGCGTCGGCGAGGCGGGTCGTGACGGACAGCCGGGGCGAGCGGCCCAGGCGCCCGGCGACGGCTTCCGCGTAGCACTGCATGCGGGGGAGCTCCGAGGCGTCCAGGTCCACGAGGACGATGTCGAGGCCGTTCTCGCAGAGCGGGTCGCTCAGCAGCAGGTCGCGGATGGAGGCGGGTCCGAACTCGCGGCTTCCGGCGCCGACCAGGACGATCTTCATTGGGTGGTTTCCTTCATTGTGCTGGGTCTCGTCTCACTGGGAGGTCTTCTCTCAATCCGACTCCCTTCGCGGGCCGGTTCACCTCACCGGGCGACCTCCCGGGTCAGGAGGCGGCTCGTGTCGGCGCATCGCCCGCGTTGGCGTGGGCGCTCCGCACCGCCAGCGCCCCCGCGCCCAGCGAGACCACAACAAGAAGCGTGCCCGCGATGGCCTTGCCCGTCAGAAGATAACCGACGCCGAGCAGGCTGGCGTAGACGAAGAGCGCCCCGAGCAGGAAACCCATCCACATGCGGCCGGCCGACGGGTCGTTCGAGGTGATGCCGGTGCGGCGGGCGACCCGGTCCCACCAGCCTCCCGGGTGCACCCTCCGGTAGAAGCCGTCCAGCACTTCGTCGGACTCGGGCTTCGTCGCCAGGGCGACCGCCACCCAGAGCACGGTACAGATGATGAGGATGAGTACGCCGCGAACCAGGTCCATCCCGGGCGCGTACATGACATCTACGGCCTGGAGCAGGGCGCCGGGGACCACAGGCTCGATCAATCCGAGCAGCACCCGGGTGTTGGCCAGCACCACCGAGCCGGCCATGGCGGCGATCTCGGCCCAGGCGTTGACGCGCCACCAGTACCACCTGAGCAGCCAGACCAGCGCGATGCCGGCGGAAATCTCGATGATGTAGATCCAGCCGCGCTGGATGGAGTCCATCTGCCAGGCAACCAGCGCGGCCACCCCGGCGAGCAGCACCACGGCGACCCGGGAGGCGGCCACGTAGTGGCGCTCGGAGCGGCCGGGGCGCATGAAGCGCCGGTACACGTCGTTGACCATGTACGACGCGCCCCAGCACAGGTGGGTGTCCATGGTGCTCATGAAGGCCGCCAGGAAGGTCGCGACCATCAGCCCCCTCAGTCCCGCGGGCATCAGGTCGCGGATCATCATGGGGTAGGCGAGCTCGGGGTCGGCGGCGAGCGCGGCGTCCATGGTCGCGGGCGGGAAGACCAGCAGCGATCCGAGGCCGACCACGATCCACGGCCATGTAAGGAGGACCGTCCCGGCGAAGGCGAACCAGAGCGACGCCTTCACCGCCTGGCGCTCGTCCCGGGTCGCGAACAGGCGCTGAGCCACGTACCCGTCGCCCTGCCCGCTCCTCAGCCAGAGGATGCCGATGAGGCAGACGAAGGAGACGATCTCGAGCGAGGACGCGTTGGCCGCGGTTGGCACCAGGTCGAGGGCGCCGGGAGGGGCTTGTGGGACGTTCCGGACGGCCTCGGCCATGGCGGCCGGGCCGCCGAAGCGGGTCAGCACGATGCCGGCCAGGGTCAGCGCCCCCAGCATGCCGGCGATGAACTGGAGCAGATCGGTGACCACGACGCCCCAGAGCCCCGAGGCCACGGTGTAGGCGAGCGCGAGCCCGCCGCAGACGGCCAGGGTGAAGGCGGGGTCCCACCCCAGCAGGACGCTGCTGAACTTCACCATCGCCAGCATGACCCAGCCCATCACGACGGCGTTGCGGAGGAATCCCTGGTAGATCGCCGAAAAGCCGCGCAGGATGCGGGCGGGCGCCCCGCCGTAGCGGATCTCGATCACCTCGGCGTCGGTGAGCACCCCGGCGCGGCGCCACAGGCGGGCGTAGAAGAACGTCAGCATGAGGATGCCGGCCGCCTCGTACCACCACAGCCAGTTCCCGAAGATGCCCTGTTGCCGCACCAGTGCGGCGGTGGCGAGGGGCGCGTCGCTGGCGAACCAGGTCGCGGCGATGGAGGTGCCCGCCAGCCACCACGGCAGGGACCGCCCGGCGATGAAGTAGTTCTCGACGCTGCCACCCGCGCGCCGCGCCATGCCGAACCCGATGGCGAGGACCACGGCGCCGTAAACCGCGACCACGATCCAGTCGAGGGAGGTCAGGGCCATGGGTCAGGGGGACGCATCGAGGGTTGGCTTCGTTTCGGTGGGCGGGTGCCGGGATGTGGATTCGGGACGTTGGGCGGCTGGCGCACCGTTCAGCGATCCGAACCCGTGGAGAGCACGTTGGAGAGGATGCGGTACGCTCCCGGGACGCCATAGGGCAGCTGGCGGTGCAGGGCGAGCGCAAGATAGGTGTAGTGGCCCTCGCCGAGCTCGGCTGTGAGCCAGATCCCCTCCTGCGGGTCCTGCCCCTGGTCGTGGGTCTCCACCAGCGGAGTGTACGCGGCATCCCACTCGGTGAAGAACTTGGAGCCGCGCTGCTCGACCCATCCATCGAAGTCCGTTTCGGTGATGCGGTTGGGCGTTGTCATGAACGGATGGGCCGGTTGGAGGATGCGCACCGGGGCGTCCTCTTCCGACACTTCCTCCGCGCCGCGCGGGAGGGAGGCGGGGTAGGGCGCCATCTCTTCGGGGACGAACTCCTGGGTTTGGTAGAGGATCACCAGGTGGCCGCCGCCGCGCGCAAACTCGATCAGGCGCTGGTTGTGCTCCAGCAGGTCCTCGCGTACCGCGTATGCCCGCGTGCCGACGACGATGGCGTCGAATCCGGAGAGCGACGCGGAGTCGGCCAGACCGGCCGCGTCGAGCATTTCCACCTGGGCGCCCAGCGACTCGATCCCGGCCGGCACCTCGTCGCCCACGCCCATCACGTAGCCGACGCGCGCGCCGTCCAGGCGGGCGACCGGCACGGACCGCACGGTCGTGGTCGCGGGGCGCCACAGCCGCGCCAGCCGGAGGTCGCGGTGGTCGATGGTCTGGTGGCCGGTGCGGTATTCACGTCGGCCCGCCCGCGACACCGCCTGGATGGTGGCGGCACCCTCCCATCCGTCCGGTGGGGTGACCGCGAAAGCGACCTCGGCCACCTCGCCCGCGCGGGTGAAGTCGTGCGCCACGGTGGCGGGCGTGGCGGCCCAGCCGGCGGGGACTTCCAGGCGGGTCGTGGTGGGGAGGGGGGCGGTGTTGGCGGTGACGCGCACCTGGATGCCGATGACGACTGCCTGGCGGCTCGCCGAGGCGGCCGGGCGGTCGGATGCGCTGGTGGGACGCTCGGGCTGCCCGTCGACCGGCGTGGTGGGGCCGTCGGATGTGGCGGTGGGACTGCGCGGTCGCGCGTCGCCGGGTGGCGCGGCTGGCTCCTCCACGGGAACCACCCGCACGGGGGGGTCGACCGCAACCGACAGGGCGGGCAGCACCTCCACCGGGCGCGTCACCGACCCGTACGGCAGGCGGGGCACGGAGGCGGTGAGGGGGGCGGTGTACACGATGGTTGTCCCCTCCACCAACAGGTCGACGGCAACCGACAGGGCGGGTCGCCGCCACGGAAGGTGCAGGTCGGCCGAATCCGTCACCTGGTAGTGGTTCTGCGCGATCCCGTCGCGGGCGAAGTAGGGGGCGGCCGCCCTTGCCTCGGCGTCCGCATCGTCATCCACCTCGGGCACGCGTACCTCCGTCTCGGCCGCAAAGCCATTCCCCGTCGGGGCAAAGCCGGAAGTCCGGCCCAACACGACCCCGGCGCGGTCGACTACCCGGGTTTCCGCAACCCCGGCCCCTGCCGCTCCAGTCGCCTCGACCGCGATACCAACCGCCAGGCTCTGACCGGGCACAACCACCGCGCCCGTCGCTCCACCCGGCAGTGCCGCCTCTACGCGAAGGCCGCTCGCGGCAGCGATGGCGTCTTCGAACTGACGCTCCTTCAGCTGCAGCTGGAACCGTGTCTCGGACGCGTCCGGCAAGGACGCGATCGCCGACCGCAAGAGCCTGAGACCCCGCACCAGGTCCGATACCGACTGTCCCGGGGCACGGAAGTCGAACCCGGCGATGACCTCACCAACGAGTCCCTGAAGCCGCGCCAGCAACGCGCTGGTCTGCGGACTCGCCGTCTCGCCCAGCAGGCCGGGGAGCCCGTTCAGCGAGGTGTCCAGGCCGGCAAAGAAGGAATCCTCGGCTTGCATTGCGGGCAAAGCTTCATTGCCGCGCGCGCGAGCGTCCACGCTCCCGCCCCCATCCCGCAGCTCATATCGATACAGCCCGCCCCCGACGCGCACCCGTCCCGCTGTCTGCGAGCGCTGGAGACCGAGGCCCCGGCTGGCCCATGCCTGAAAGCTGGTACCGATCCACGGACTCTCCCTGCGGGCGTCCACCTCCACGTGGAAGGGCTCGTCCACGCGAATCCCGCCGCGGTAGGTTCGCAGGACCCGCCACGGCCTGAGCCCCTCGCCCTCGATCTGTCCCGGGAAACGCGCCGGATCCGCAGCCGCCTCCACCGCCTCCGGCGTCAGCAATCCCGAAGCGTGATGATGTCCGTGTCCATCGCGCCTCGACCCGTGGAATCGGGCCACCACCACCAGCGGACGGTTCAGGCGGATCACGCGCACCATGTCCTCCAGCACGGCCTCCGCGTCCCAACTACGGTAGGCTTCCTCCACCGTCTTGGAGTAGCCGTAATCCACGGCCGTGGTGAAGTAGAGGTCGTCCAGACCATAGTAGCGCCCCGCCAGGACCAGCTCGCGCGTGCGGATCAGCCCGAGGCCGTCGAAGAGCTCGGGACCGATGGCGTTGGCGCCGGCCTCCCCCCGGTTCAGGCTCAGAAGGGCGGTGCGCGCGCCCCAGCCGCGGCTGGCGAGCGTGAGCATGCCCGAGTTCTCGTCGTCGGGATGGGCGGTCACATGTAACAGGCTCGCGGTGGTGCGCAGCTTTTGGATCCTCTGCCATGCCCCCATCGCGCCCCGGTCGGGATCGAGCCGCTCCTCGGCCACCGCATCCGGGAACGCCAGCACCCGGTCGAGCCCCGGAGCGCCGTCCGTCGATTGAGCCGCGACCCCACCGGGGCCGGCCAGGACCAGCAGCACAAGACCAGCCGCGCGGTCATGAGTCATTAGACGAGTCATCATGAGTCACTCACCGAGTCATCGATCCCCATCGACCGCCCGCCGCTAACTCCCCTCCGCCCCCTGCACCGCGAACTTCTGCGCCCGGAACCCAGCCTGGACGCTGTCCCCCGCGGCGTTGACCACCATGGGCCCCGCCGCCTCGGCCACGAACATGTTCCCCTGCGGATCGATGGACAGGTTGTGCGGCCGACCCAGCTCTCCGGGACCTACCCCCGGCCCCCCGAACTCATCCACCACCTCCAGGTCCGAGCGCCGGAGGACCAGAATCACATGCGAACCCCCGTCGGCGACGTAGAGCCAGGTCTGCGCCTCGTCGGGCGAAAAACCGACGGAAAAGGTCGCCGAGCCACCGCAATCCGGCACCGGATCGCCCTCGGGCGGGCACAGCGGCCGCACGATCTTCTCCATCACATACTCGCCGCTCTGCCGGAAGACCTGGATCCGGTTGTTGGCCCGGTCCGCGAGGTAGATGAGTCCGTCCCGGGACCCGAAGATGCCGTGCGCGGTCTGGAACTGCTGTGACGGCTCACCCGACATTGGATCCCACTCGTAGTCGTCGTCGGGCTGCTCCCCGTACGCCCCCCAGTGGCGCAGATACTCCCCGCTCTCGCCGTCGAACACGATCACGCGCCGGTTGCCGTATCCGTCGGCGATGAAGACCTCGTTATCCTCGGGGTCCACCCAGATCTCGGCCGGACGCCCCATCAGCGTGGGATCGTTGCTGCCCCCGGTTTCATCGAAGCGCCCAAGCGTCATCACGTGCTCCCCGTCGCGCGTGAACTTGAGTGTCATCTGGCTCTCGCGCGCATTCGTCCACACGAAGTCGTTGTGGTCCACGAAGAGTCCGTGGATCGTGCTCCAGTTGCCGTCCGGGCCGGCTGCGCTCCACGACTGCACCAGGTTCCCCTCGGTGTCCCATTCGCCTATCTGGCTGCCGCTCGAGGTCCAGACGTGTCCCCGGGCGTCGGCGAACAGGCCGATCACCTGCCCCCACTCGAAGCCCTCGGGCAGCTGGAACCACCCCTGCACGGGCTCGAACTGCGGGACGCCGTCCGGCATTCCCGCAGCGGAGTCGGCGGCGCCCGAAGAGTCGGCGTCGTCCGGGGCCGCGCACGTCATCGTCATGAAGATGAGGAAGGCGGGAACGACGGTAATGACGAGAGACACGACACCAGAAAGCTCTCTGCGGACGGTCATGAGGCCACCTCCTTCCGGCCGGGATGAAACCGCACCCGCCGGGGCGATGAGATGGCGAGCGGGGAATTCCTTCCATCGTGTTTCCACGCATGGTTCCGGGCAAGAGCGGGGCTCACGGGGCAAGTGCGATGCGCGCACACGCTTTACTGTCCCCGGAGCACCCCGCTCCGTATGTTGCCGGGTTGCCGTCCCGCAGCCGGGACCCGCGGGCGAGTTGAACTCCGAAGACGCCAGAGGGAGGAAGCCCCTTGACCCAGACCAGCGCCGGAGAACCGAAGCTTACGCCCGTACAGAAGTTCGGTGAGGTCATCGCGGACTTCGTCGAACGATGGATGCCGAACCCGTTCCTGTTCGCAATCATCCTCACCTATGTCGCCGCGGTGACGGCCTGGCTGTCCGAGGGATCGAGCCCCGCCGAGATCGCCTTCGCCTGGTACGACGGCTTCTGGGTTCTGCTCACCTTCGCCATGCAGATGGTCATCATCCTGGTGACCGGGTTCGTGGTGGCGTATCACCCGGTGGTGAAGCGGGGAATACTCTGGCTGGTGCGTCTCCCCCGGAACGGCCGCCAGGCGGTGGTGCTGGTGGGCATGGGCTCGATGCTGACGGGATGGATCTCGTGGGGCCTCGGGCTCATCTTCGGCGCCATCCTCGCGCGCGAGATGGGAAAGGTGGCGCATCGCAGGAGCATGGCCGTCCACTATCCGCTGCTCGCCGTGGCGGGATACATGGGCATGAGCCTGACCTGGGGATGGGGCATGTCCAGCTCCGCAGGCCTCCTGCAGGCGACGGACAACAACGTCTTCATGCAGATGGGCATCGTCGACCGGGTGATCCCGGCCAGCGAGTGGGTCTTCCATTCCTATCCGCTGCTGCTCACGGCGCTCGCGCTGGCCTACGGGTGCCTGATGCTCTATCTGCTCGCCCCGCCGGATCAGAATTGCCGCGGAATCGCCCGCTACGTACCCGAGGAAGCCGAGGCGGACGACGCTCATCCCCCCGCGCCGGCCATCGCCAAGCCGAGTCCGGCCGACCGGATCAACCACAGCCGCATTCTGGGCGGAATCATCGCGCTGACGGGCGTCGTGATGCTGGGACGGGAATTCTTCACCGATCCGATGGGCGCCCTCGACCTGAACGTCTTCAACTTCGGCTTCCTGATGATCGGGATGCTCCTCTACATCAGTCCGTCCCAATACCAGGACGAGTTCACCGACGCCGTGAAGGGAAGCGCCGGCATCATTCTGCAGTTCCCCTTCTATGCGGGCATCGTCGGAATCATGACCGGGACCGGGCTCGTGAACACGATGACGGATAGCCTGCTCGCGCTGTCCACTGCGGACAACTTCCCAGTGGTGACCTGGATCACGGGCGGCATCCTGAACGTCTTCGTGCCCTCGGCCGGTAGCGAATGGGCCATCGTCGGGGGCCCGATGATGCAGGCAGGGGCGGAACTGGGCGTCCCGCACGGCCAGACCATCGCGGCCTACGCCGTCGGCGACGCGCACACGAACCTGTTCAACCCGTTCTGGGCGATCCCGCTGCTCGCCATCACGGGCCTGCGCGCCCGCGACATGTTCGGCTACGGCATCACGATGATGATCCTGCTCGTCCCCTTCATCGCGCTGGCGCTGTTCTTCCTGCCGTATTGAGGATCTCAAGCGCGCGGAGGAGGATTGAAGGGATTGCAGGCGCCGGTTGAAATGAGGTTGGCCAATGTAGCTTCAGGGATCCTGAATGGCATCCGGCGCCGCGCGGTGGTTGGGCTGTTCGCGATAGCCCTGCCGGGCTGCGGTGGCGGCGACTCCAGCTCCGCCGCCCCCCCCGACGAACTCATCATCGCCTGGACCGCCTCCCGCGAGCCCGCCTCCCTCGACGGCCACATCGAGCCCTACCAGACCGCGTGGCTCATCGACTACAAGATCGCCGATCCGCTGCTGATCCTCGGGCCGGACGGGGAGTTCCATCCGGCGCTGGCCGCGAGCTGGTCCTCGAACGAAGTCGCGGACGAATGGACGTTCACGCTGAAGAGCGGGGTCGTGTTCCAGGACGGCACCCCCTTCGACGCGGAGGCCGTCAGGTACAACGTCGAGCGCATCCTCGACCCGGCGACGCGCTCCGGGGAGATGGCGGCCCACGTCGGGCCGGTCGACCGCGTGGAGGTCGTGGACGACACCACCGTCACCCTCCACTACGAGGCGCCCTGGGTGACGGTCCTCGACGCGTTCCGGCGCATCCCGATCTGGTCTCCTACGGCCGCGGAGCGGTGGGGCATCGAGGAGTTCGACCGGCACCTGGTGGGCGCGGGCCCGTTCCTGCTGGAGGAATGGGTGCCCAACGATCACGTGACCGTGCGGCGCTGGGACGGCTACGGCGGCTGGAACTCGATCAGCAACGACGCGGGTCCGGCCAAGGTCGAGCGGATCACGATCCGGTTTATCGGCGAGGAGGCGGTCCTGGGCAACATCGTTCGCACCGGCAATGCCCATATCGCCATGAATCTGCCCACGGCCTACATCGAAGACTACCGCGATGCCGAGGGCTTCTCGCTGCTCACCGGCTACCAGGCCGGAACCGGGCTCCAGATGGTCATGAACGTGCGGCGTCCGCCCTTCAGCGATCTGCGTGTCCGGCAGGCCGTGCTGTACGCAACCGATCAGTCGGCCATCAACGACCTGTTGTACGACGGGCACTATCTTTCATCCGATGGCCCGCTGAACACGGTCCATCCGTGCTACTGGGAAGGGAACGCGGACCTCTACCCGCACGACCCCGAGACCGCGCGCCGGCTTCTGGAGGAGGCCGGGTACACGGACCGGGACGGCGACGGAATCCGCGAGGCGTACGGCATCGCCGGCGTGGAGGACGGCACTCCGCTGCGGGTGCGCTGGACCATCCTCGACCGCGAGGAGATGGGAGAAGCGGTCCAGGCCCAATGGCGCGCGATCGGCATCGACGTGGCCATAGAGATCGTGCCCGGCCCGGTGCAGCTCGAGATGGTCAACAACCGCGACTTCGACCTCATGTACGAGCGCCAGCGCAGCCCGGATCCCCTGCTCATGGACATGCTCTGGAACTCGGCGCACGACGTGGTGGGCGGATGGGCGTGGACCGGCTTCGTGGATGAGGACCTGGACCGGCTGGTGGGTCAGCTCAGGACTATCCCGAACCGGGAAGCCCGATGCGAACTCGCTCAGGAAGCCCAGCGCATCATCATGGAGAACGCGCTCATGCTGCCAACCCTCAGCGAGCCGATCTTCTATGCGGTGTCAGACGAGGTGCGCGATTTCGAGCTGATGTCGGAGGGGCAGTTCTATTTCGTGCATAATGCGAGATTGGTGAGGGAATAGTGTAGCGTCCCCCGCTGAAGATCCCCTTGCAAGGCAAGTCAACCCGCAGGGAATGGCGCGACGCGGCCTGAGCCCCCTTCATTCGTACCTCAACGACTCCACCGGATCGAGACGCGCCGCCTTGCGCGCAGGCAGAATTCCGGCCACGAGCCCGATCGTCATGAGCATGCCGACGCAGATCGACGCGATCGGGAGCGAGAGCTTCGGGTTCAGGATGTACTCCATGGCCGGGTTGTCGCTGGGGATGCTGTCAATGCCGACTACCAGGAGCGAGGCGATGGCGAGTCCGAGCAGACCCCCGCCGACCGTTATGACGATCGCTTCCGACAGGAACTGGCTGACGATGTGCCGCCGGCGCGCGCCCACGGCGAGCTTGATGCCGATCTCCCGTGTCCGCTCACGCACTACGACATACATGATGTTCGCGACGCCGACCCCGGCGACCAGCAGCGTGAAGGCGCCTACCAGCCCCAGGAAGACCTGGATGCCGTAGCCGATCTGACCCACGATCTTCTCATCCTCGATGAAGTCCCAGATGCCGAGCGCTCGTTCGTCCGCCGGATCGAACCTGTGCCGGCCACCGAGGACCCGGTACATCTCCTGCTTGGCGAACGGGGCGTCTGCCACGGTGCGCGGCCGCACGAGGAGGTGGTTCACGAATTCGGTGCCGTAGATGCTCCGGAACGTCGAGGCCGGGATCACGGCACGGTTCTCGTCGGGACCATTGTTGCTCGAATCCTGGAATTTGGATTCCATCACGCCGATCACCCGGAAGGAGAGCCCGTCGAGCAGGACGGTCTGTCCCACGGGCGGCGTGTCGCCGAACAGGCGCCCCGCGATCTCGTCTCCCAGAAAGAGCACGCGCCGCCTCTGATCAAGGTCGCGCTGATTGATGAACCGTCCGCCGGGAGCGGGGAACATGCGGCGAAGCTCGGAGAAGATCGGGTTCACGCCCTCCATGTAGGTCGTGGTCTGGTTCTCGCCCGCCTTGAGATGGGTCCTGCCGCGCCCGTAGGACGGGCTGCCGAACTCGAACTCCGGGACCGCACGCAGGACCAGGTCGAGATCATCTTCCCGCAGCCGTATCCGGCGCCCCCGCGAGAGACCCTCGTGCTCCAGGCTCGTCTGGCCGCCGTAGACCATGAAGATTCGCTCTCCCGCATTGAGCAGGCCCTCGGAAACCTGAGTCCTGAGCCCCCGGCCGAAGGCAAGCAGCAGCACGATCGAGATCGTGCCCCACACCATCGCGAAGATGGTGAGGAAGCTGCGGGTGCGGTTGGCCCGCAGGTCACCGAGAACGTCTGCGAGAAGGATCTTCCACATCGGTCAGACCACGGGGGCAGCGACCGCCAGGGCGAGGACCTCCCCGCGGGTGCGGTGCGCCGGCGCTAGTGACGGAGACATTCGACGGGATCCAGCGCCGCGGCGCGGCGAGCGGGCAACCAGCCGGCGAGCATCGCGACGAACGCGAGCAGCGCCATCGTCACAGCGGCCACCTGGAGCGAGATGACGGGTGTGCCGACGATGTCGTTCATCGGGAACAGAGACACCACTTTCACGAGTCCCGCCGATACAAGGACGCCGAGCGCGGCCCCGACACCCACGATCAGGACGCTCTCCGCGAGAAACTGCCAGAGGATGGACCTTCGGGTCGCACCGACCGAGCGCTTGATCCCGATCTCGCGCGTGCGCTCGTGCACGACGATGTACATGATGTTCGCGACGCCGATCCCGCCCACGCTGAGCGTGAAACTGCCGACGATCGCGAAGAACAGCTTGAACCCGAGGAACAGGAAGCCGAACATGCGCTCCCATTCGGCCGTGTCCCAGACCTGGAGCGCGTCCTCGTCCCGTGGATTGAAGCGGTACTTCCTGCCCAGCACCTCGTAGACCCGCGCCTCTACCGCCGCGGTGCGCGAGGCGTCCGCCGTCCGGTAGACCAGGTTCGAGACGAAGCGCGAGCCGAAAAGAGCCGCATGCGTGCTCGCCGGAATGAACACGCGGTCCTCGTCGCGCGAGTTGTAGGAGCTGTTCTGGATCTTGGGCTGGAGCACGCCGATGACGGTGAACGGCGAATCCCCGATTCTGACCTGTTCGCCAACGGGATCCGCCTCGCCGAACAGGACGCGAGCGACCTCGTCGCCGAGGAATACGACGCGGCGGCGCTCTTCCTGATCGCGCTCGTTGATGAATCGGCCGCCCGGAAGCGGGAAGATGTTCCGCATCTCGCCATACACGGGATGAATGCCGGTGATATTGGGATTCACTCCGTTCCGGCCGCGGCGGACGGGGGCCGCGCGCGTCGAGTACTCCGGGCTGATCATCGTGATGTCGGGGATCTGGCGGGCCAGGATCCGGGCATCCTCTTCGCGCAGCCGGATTGTTCGCCCCTCTCTGAACCCCGCGTGGGCCAGCACGGTGCGTCCGCCGAAGAGCACGACGATCCGGTCGCCCAGCCCGTGAAACCGTTTGATGGTCTGCCGTTCGAGCCCGACCGAAAATGCGAGCAGAACGACCACCGCCACCGTGCCCCAGGTGATCCCGAGTATGGTCAGGACCGTGCGCAGGCGCTGGGCGGAAAGATCCGACCACAGTTGCCGGACGGCGTCGACGAGCCTCACGGCGTCTTCTCTGCCCGCGGCCCTAGGTGATCTCGCGCCGCGGGGGCTCCATGACGCGCTCGCCCTCCGCCAGGCCCTCGAGCACCTCGACGCTGATCCCGTCGCTGAGCCCCGTCCTGATCTCGCGCTCCTCGGTCTCGTCGGGCCCCAGGCGAACCGTCACGAACGTTCCCGCCTCCTCGAACCTGACCACGCGCTCCGGGATGATCAGGATGTCGGAGCGGCGCTCGATGATCACCTGGGCGTTCGCCGAATAGCCCGCTCTCAGCAAGGTGCCCTCTGCGGGCAGGACCGCGATTTCAACAGGAAAGATGGTGGCGTTCTCCTCGTCGCGTCCCGTGAGCGAAATCCTCGTCAGCCGCCCCTCGACGCGCGTGTCGGGAAGCGCCCCGATCGTGACCTCGACCGGCATTCCCGCCGCCAGCCGGCCCACATCGATTTCATCGACAGTGCCGCGAAAGAGCAGTTCGTCCATCTCGGCCATCGTCATCAGGACGGTCCCTTCCTGGAACGTCGTGAGCGGGACCACCGGATCTCCGATTTCCACCATCTTCTCGAGGATGAACCCCTGGATGGGGCTATGGATGACCGTCTCCACGGCCTCGTCCCCGATGGTCACGCGGCCTTCCGAGAGCAGGGCCAGGCGCTCCCGGGCGATCTGGAGCTGGAGCGAGACCTCGCTGAGCGAGTATTCGGCGTCCTCGAACTCCTGTTCCGATGCGAGCTCCCGGTCGCGCAACTCAGCCAGCCGGTCGCGACGCCTCTCGAGTTGCTGCAACTCGATCTCGCGCAATTCGATGTTGCGGCGCGCCTCGACCAGTTCGATCGGCGTCGGGTTGGGCTGGACTTCGAGCAGAGGCTCACCCTGCCGGACGTATTGGCCGGGCTCCTTGAACATCCCGCGCACGACGCCCGCGAGTTGCGACTTCACGCTCACCTCGACGAGCGGCTCGATGCGTCCGACCGCGAGCGCGCGGTCCACGATCTCGCCCCTCTCCACAGCGACGGTGTCCACCTCGGTCTCGCCACCGCCCGCGGCCGCAAGCACTGCGAACACCGAGGCTCCCAGGCCCCCGACCACGATCGTGCCCACAACTACCTTCGCGCCCCTGCCCATGCGACCGGTGCCTCCCGCCTGATTCGCGCTTAACGCGACCCGCCCGCCCGCTACAAGGGGGCTCGCGCACTCTGGAAGGCGTACGGAAGTGCCCGGGGGGTTGGTTTCGCTGTGGGCCAACGCGTCGGGACTTGCGATCCAGTGGGGATGGTGCGCGATGGAGCAGGGTCGCGGCTGTGCGATGGCCCTCGGTGCGGTGGATTTGGGACTTCGGTATTGTGAACGCCGAGACCCGAGTGGACCCGCGGAGGAGGAAAAATGGCCAGAAATACTCTTGGGGCGTTGGCCCTGCTCCCATTCTGGATGAACTCGGCGGCTGCCCAGGAGTTTCCGCCGGGATACGTCGACCCCTATCCCCTCCTGGCTGCCGCCGCCGAGGAAATCGGCGAAGCGAATCTCCGCTGCATCACTTTTTCCGGTAACGGTTACAGCGGAGCCGTCGGTCAGACATTCGAGAACGCGGTGAACGTGGACTGGCCACGGATCGGCGGCCTGAACAACTACACCCGAAGCATCAACTGGGAGACCCGGACCAGCATAGAGACCTTCGACCGGGAACCGGGCATCAGTCCGGCCGCGTGGAAGTACGGCGTGGGCTGGGAGGGGGGCACGCCGACTCAGACGCAAACGCGACAGACCCATGTCGTGAGCGGCGACAAGGCCTGGCACATCGATGGGGACGGAGAGCCCGTTGCGGTTCCGCCGGATCTCGCGGAACTGTACCAGCTCGATCTCTGGCTCAATCCTCCCGGCTTCATCAAGGCCGCCCGCCTGCCCGGGGCCGATCCCGTCGCCTTCTGGCGCTGGGAGCAGATCGAGAAGGGCCGGGACGGGAATGTGGTCCGCCCGGAGAAGATGCACGTCGTGGCGATCACGATGTTCGGCAAGTATCGCGTGGACGCGACGATCAACCCGCAGAACCAGATCCAGCGGATCAAGACCACGGTCAACGAACCCGCGCTCGGCGACTTCAACATCGAGCACGAGTCGACGGAGCAGTTGACCTTCGGCGACGTGAAGTGGCCCATCGCGTGGCACTCCCACCAGGGCTGGGACGACAACTGGCAGTTCTACCGCCAGAGCACGGGTCACAACGGCTACGGCGGCCGATTCCCGGACGTACAGCCCAACGTGTGCCCGGATCCGGGCCCCGTGCCTCCGTCAGTCGCGGAGGCGTCCTTCGAAACAGAGGTGACCGTCACCGAGATGGCGGACGGCGTCTACCTCCTGGGCGGGAGCCCCGCGAACAGCTACATGGTGGAATTCGACGAGTTCGTCGCCGTATTCGAGGCCCCGGGAAACGAGGAGCGGAGCCTCGCGGTCATCGAGGAGATCGTCCGGCTCGCCCCCGGCAAGCCGATCCGCTGGGTCATCACCTCGCACCCCCACTTCGACCACATCGGCGGGCTCAGGACCTACGTGCACATCGGCTCCACGGTCGTCACGCACATGATCAACCTCGAGTTCCTGAACACGGACGTGCTGGTCTACGAGCCCCGGACCGTGAAGCCGGACATCGTCTCCATGTGGCCTCCCACGGAGCTGTCCGAGGGCTACAACTACGAGGCGGTCCAGGAGAACTACGTCATCACCGACAACTCCCGGATCCTTCGCGTCTACTACGTTCAGCCGCTGCAGCACGTCTCCGGGATGCTGATGGCCTACCTGCCGGAGGAGGGCATCGCATTCGAAGCGGATCTCTTCGACACGCACGAGCCCCCCCGGCCGGCGCAACTGCCGGCGATGCGGAGCTTCTACAACCAGATCGAGCGGATGGGGCTGGAGGTGTCCACCGTAGCGCCCGTCCACGGGGAGCCGGTGCCCTGGTCGGAGTTCGTGGCGGCTCTGGATTCGCTCGAGGGGAGGGATTGACGGTCGAGCGCATGGATTGACGGGCACGCGTGCCGCAGCTGGCACAGGGCCCGGCCGCAGATCTCCGACACCCTGCTCCCCCCGAAGCGTACGGACGACTTTCTCCGCAGGCGCGGAGAACGGGCAGGGTCACCGGAGGACATGTGAGTACCTTGAGAGTCGAATATCCGGGTCCCGGGGCGGCGACCGGACCTGGGGCCGCTACCGGACCGGGGCAGCCGAACCCGCACAACGGGACGAAACCTCGGCGTTTCCTCCGCAGAGTCGTGCGGTGGAGCGTGACCGCTGTCCTGCTTGCGGTGTTGCCGTTCATCCTCCTCGTCCGTGGAGGCGTCTTCGCCTACCAGCAATGGGGCTTGGGGGCATGGCCCTCGCTGGCCGTCTCGACCGCCGCCACCGCGCTGCTCCTGGCGTGCTACGCGTGGGCCGTGAGTCGGCGGCTGGGGGCAGGGAAGTGGTTCAGGAAGTTCATGATTCGGGCCGCGGCCCTTGCCGCCGGCGCGTTCGTGGCCTACTCGCTGTTGGTCATCGCGGGCGGCAACGTGAAATCCGAAGAGGTGCGAGCCGAGTACTCAGCCCTTCATCCCCTGTTGCGGATGGGCGTATCGGTCTTCGTCCTGGCCGACGCCGACGCCGTGATCACCGACGCCGATCGCACGCCCGAGTTCTACGCTCGCGCGGGGCTCCCGGCCAACGAGTCGTCACTGCACTTCCGTCAGGACAACGGATTCGTCCATGCCCTGGACCTTCGCACCATCAACCGGCCCGAATGGCGCAACCTGGCGGCCGAACTGGCGTTCCGGGCGATGGGCTTCCACACGCTCCGGCATGTGGGCACGGCCGACCACCTGCATGTGTCGTTGAGGTTGCCGGGCTGAGTGCCGGGACGCGAACGCATCGACCGGCATACTGTTCAGGAGCCATTCAACCGCTTAGGCAGCGTTGGCCCTCTCCTCGATCAGGGCGCACCGCTGCATTAGCGTGCCGAACGGCTCGTCCTCGTCCAGCAACATTCCGATGGCGAGCATGTTGGCGTAGTCTGCGGCAAGCGCATCCTGAGCTGCGCCGGAGGGCACAAGCCTGAGATTCCCCGAGACGGCGGCCTCATAGTCGATCCTGTGGCCAGCGGAATCATTCTCGCGGAAGAACATCGCCTTGTGGCGCGCGACGGCCAGGGCCAGTTCGCGGTCCGCCAGAGCCCGTGACGCTATTCCGGCTTCGTCAAGGCGTACGAGGTCGTGCCAGTGCCTCGACCAGCGCTCGCCGCGGACGCGCCCCTGAAGGCAGTAGACGTGCATTGAGGTCGCCTTCTCCCAGAATGTGCGCTCGGGCAGCATGGCGGCTGGCCGAGCTTCCGGAAACGCGATGTCGGGAAGCCGCGCGGCGGCATCGCACGCGACCGTGCGGACGGCGCGGGGTTCGCCCGTCGAGCGCGCCCCAAAGTCCACCAATACCTCCGGCCGCACGATGCCGCGTACCTCGAGGAGTGGATCGTACCGAATGTAAAGCCGCTCTGCCGCCGCCCGTATCTGCGCCACGAACCCGGCGCGGGCGAGTTCCTCCTCGATCAGCGGTCTTGCCCGCTCAAGGACCCATTCGGCGAGACGGGGACGGATTGCCTTGGTCCAGCGCCTCTCCTGGCTGCGCGTCGGGGGCAACGCCTCTTCGTCGCCTCCCGCAACCAAATCCGGAGCAAAGCTCCGAATGTCGTATGTGATGTCTATGTCTTCGGAGAACCGCCGGATCGCGTGCCAGACCTTCGACAGCGATGTGCCGCCCTTGAACACCAGATGCCGTCCGAACGGAGCCTCGAACAGGGCGTTCAGGGTCGCAACGACCCAGATGTCCTTCTCGAACAGGAACGCCGGATGCGGGCCTTCGGCCTGGGCTTTCCGCAGGGCAAGGCGACGCTCTTCGACCGAGAGATGCTGAAACGGTGTCTCACGCATGGGCGAGGCGTGTGCTTAGCGGCTCCGCCATCCACCGGGGCATGACGGCCCGTGCGGTTGCGAGCTCGTCGAGGTCTTCCCGAGTGAGCATGGGCAGGACCGTGTCGAGGCTATCCTCGATCTCGTGAGGGCCGAGCCATGCCAAGGCGCGGATGACCACTCCCGCCATGCGGTGCGGGGCCACCAGCTGCCAGCGCGGCGCGTGCCGCAACTCGACGGGGTGCTTGCCGAAGAGCAATCGCCGACCGCGACCGGAAGTGAGGTAAACCGAGCGAACCGGATTCTGGTTCGTCAGGCCAAGCCAGTTGGCCGCGCCGCCTCCGTTCGGAACGATGGTCTCGCCCCAGAGTTCAGAAAGCGACCGGAGCGATTTGCCCACGCTCGGTGCACAGCGCCCAAAACGTGTCTCGATGGGGCGCATGTAGACGCCTTGGCAGATCCGCAGAAGCTGCCCTGAACGGGCCAAGCGCGACAGAGCCTGATTCACCGCCCCCCGCTTGCCGAGATGAAGCAAGGCATTCGGGCAGATCGGCGTAGCCTCGGGCGAGGCCTCGGCGTATTCCATGATCCGTTTGGCCAGACTCTTCATGGCTCCGCTCTTCGTCAGAAACTCGTCCACCAATATAACGCCTTGGTGCTCCGCGCGGTCGAGGTCGCTTCCGGCGCCGACCCCATCGAGGCGTGCTTTGACCGCGGCTGGAGCGCTGGCCTCCCCGTGGTCCCGCCGATTCCGACGACTTACGTCAACGCACCTCCACCACCGCCCCGGCCTCGGGATCTCCCAGCTGCAGGCGCACATGCCGCAGCGTCTCGGCGTAGAACCGCCCAAGCTCGTCTTCCCGTGCCCGAACGTCGCTTACCATGACGCCGAGGTAGATGATCGGGCCGGGCTGGTCCGTGGCCGCGAAGAACTGCGGCTGGATGATCCCGGCGGAGACGATGCGATCGTACTCGTGGAGCGATTCCTGAAGGGAGTACGTGAGGGAGAGCGTGGAGAGAATCGGCAAATCGAAGTGCCGCACGGCCTCGGTCACGCTGGCCAACTCCCACGCCGTACTCCTCAACGGCGTGAGCCCGAGTCCTTCGGGCAGTGCTCCGCTGATCGAGATGCTCTGGCGTTCGCCTCTCTCGGCAGCCCGCTGATTCTCCACGAGCCCCGGCAGGATCTCGTCGTGATAGGCCATGCGGCGGTCGAGGGTTACCGTGTTTTCGGCGATTTCCGCGGCCAGGGCGTAGAGCGTCTCGTTGACGAGCTGGCGTTGGTCGATGTTGGTCATCCACTGATCGAAGCCGAGGGCGACGAGCACGCCGACGACAATTACCACGAACTCGAGCGCAAGACGGCCGAAGGGGATGCGCTGGGTCGCGCGACCTCGGCCCGGTGCGTGGCCGGGGGAATCGGGAGGCCCGCTATCGTCGACGTTAGCGCGCGGCGTCTCCGTTTCCGTGGAGCTGTCTTCCGGCATTGACTGCAAGCCTCTCGCCGTCCTGGGTGATTTGGGGGATCGAAAGACGCGTGGTGTCGCGTGTAGCGCGTCAGTTCACTACGTGACCAGGGCGTCGCGACGCTACGAGGTCGAACCATGAGATGTTCCAGGCCGGGTGACAAGGCTCGCGTTTGTCAGCCCATCGGCGGCAACGCATCTTCATCGGCGTCATGTCCGAGCCCGCCACCTACGTCGCCGTCGTGAAGGACGAGTGCGAGACCTGCCACCTGGCGGTGCCCGCCCTCGCCGAGATCCACCAGGCCGGCCATCCGCTGACCATCTACTGGCAGGACGACGGCGGATTCCTGGGTCCCGGCCTCGCCGCCGCCGCCGTGGACGACCGCGCCCTCGAGCGCTCCTTCCACCTCGCCGTCGAGACGGTGCCGACGCTGATCCGGCTGGAGGGCGGTGCGGAAACCGGCCGCACGGTCGGCTGGAGCCGTGAAGACTGGCGTGCGCTCACGGCCATCCCCACGCTGGGCGCGGGACTGCCGCTCCACCGGCCCGGCTGTGGCTCCCGCTCGGTGGAGCCGGGGGTCGCGGAGACCCTGCGGGTGCGCTTCGGCGAAACCGGCATCCGCGCCCGCACGGTCGAGGTCGCGCCCGGCGCCGACGCGATCGAGGCGTGCTATGACCGCGGCTGGAGCGATGGCCTCCCGGTCGTTCCGCCGACGCCCGAGCGCATCCTGCGCATGCTGGGCGGCACGCGCCGCGACCCGCACGAGGTCATCGGCCGGGTCCCTCCCGAGCTGGCGCCCTGCACCGTCGAGAAGGTCGCCATCAATGCCGTCATGGCCGGGTGCCGCCCCGAATACATGCCGGTCGTGCTGACGGCCCTCGAG
>JAJDXG010000020.1 GCA_022823365.1 Gemmatimonadota bacterium | reverse complement strand
CCACCCGCCATCGGCGTGGGCACCTTCGGGCTCATCAGGATCCGAACCTGGCTCCGCACCCGCAGGCGTCGCCGAATGGCGTCGGTTTGTTGCTTCCACACCAGCTCTCGCACGGGAGCCGCGTCGCGGACCAGCTTCCGGAAGCGGAGGCTCCCGACCGCGAGCGAGGTCAGCGCCGCGCCACAGCCCAGAGTCCAGATCAGGAATGCGACGCCGGAGGGGGTCAGCGGGGCGGACTCATCGCCGGCCCGCGGCCGTGGCCGGCTCGATTCGACCGTCGGGAACTCCGATGAAATCCTGGCGCCCGCGACCCGTCGCGACGGCCCGGACGAAACCGCTCGCCCGGCCATCCGTCGCGGAGCTTCCGCTGTCGCTACTCCGTCCCCCGACCCCTGGAGCGACGCGCCCTCGGCGGCGATGTCCCGGGCCGGCAGGATGGGCACCGACCACGACGGGCCCAGCAGGCTCAACACCGGCAATGCCAGCAGAAGCACGAACGCCGTCGTCCAGAGCAGGTGCAGGGTTCTGGCCGATCCCCCGCGTGCGAGCCATGCCAGAGCGAGCGCCAGGCAGAACACCACCGTGGCCTTCGCAACCAGCCCCGCCACACCGGTGGCGACGCCCAACCCGCTCACCGTCCCTCCTCCGCGGCTTCATCGATCATCGCCTTGATGCGCTCGCGTTCGGCCGGGGTCAGATCGCCCTCGTGGAGCTTCAGGAGCGTGGCGACTGCGCCCTCCACGGAGCCGCCGAAGAACGTCGACAGGACGTGTCGCATGGCGGAGCGGCTGGCACGCGGGACCGGCGTCTTCGGGGCATAGACGTAGCGGGGACCGTCCAGCTTCCGAGTCAGATGCCCCTTGTTGATCAGAATGCGCAGGATCGAGCGCACGGCCGAGTCCGTCGGCGGGTCCGCCATGCGCTCCCGGATCTGGACGGCGGTCGCGCCGCCCGACTCGTAGAGGATGTCCATCACCTGACGTTCTCGCCTGCTCAGCGGGGGAAGGTCGCTCACCTGTCTCGTGCTCCGGCTGGGTGGTTTCCTCTGATGCGGGTCAGCGGGTTCCTCGGATACCGGCTCCGGGGGTTGGCTGCGTCCGGCGGGCGGTTCGATGGAAGGATCGGTCCCGGAGTGAACCCGTGCTCGGGACACCATGGGGCACGACTGCTGAAAAATCAACATTCCGGCTCCTGCTACCCCTCCCTGCCGGCGATGGATCCGCACGCAGGCTTTCCATCAGCGGTTCGCCGAGCGCCCCGGCTTTCCATCCGCCGGTTCCCTGAATGCCGTCTCTCGCCACAAGCCGCGAAAGATGTGAGCTTGGGGCGGGCCACGGCGCGGCAACGCCGGTGGCGCCGATCGGACGCGCACCCTTCAGAGGAGCCGGCGAAGTGATCTCACTCGAGGGCAGGAATGCAATCGTCACGGGCGCGGCGAGAGGCATCGGGGCCGCGTGCGCGCTGGCGTTCGCGCGCCACGGGGCGAGCGTGGTGCTCGGGGACGTGCTGGAGGAAGACTGCGTCGAAACCGCGCGCCGCATTCGCGACGAGACGCGGGCGTCTGCCGTGTCGATTCGGGCGGACGTGAGCCTGGAGGAGGATTGTGCCGGGTTGCTCGACGCCTGCACGGAGCGTTTCGGGGACTGCGACATCCTCCTGAACAACGCCGGCATCATCGTCCCGGGGTCGATTCTGGACGGCACCGTGGAGGACTTCGATCGCGTGCTCTCGGTGAACCTGCGCGGCACGTGGCTGATGTCGCGGCTGGCGGCCCGCCACATGGTCGAGCGGGGTGTCAGGGGGACAATCGTCAACATGTCGTCCACGAATGCCGTGGTGACCATCCCGAACCAGCTCGCGTACGCCGTCTCCAAGGGCGGGGTGGCGCAGATGACGAAGGTGATGGCGATGGCGCTCGCGCCACACGACATACGGGTCAACGCCATCGGGCCGGGCTCCATCGCCACGGACATGCTGGACGAGGTGATGGCGGACGAGGAGGCCCGGCGGACGATCCTGTCGCGCACGCCGATGGGGCGGGTCGGGGAGCCCGAAGAGGTGGCAAGCGTGGCGGTCTTCCTGGCCAGCGACTACGCGTCCTACCTCACCGGTGAGACCATTTACCCGGACGGTGGGCGGCTGGCGCTGAACTACACGGTTCCGCTGCGCGACGATGGTTGAGGGTTCCCGCGAGGCAGAGTGGCGCCGCGGCGGGCGCAGGGCCGAGCGTTTCAGGTTAAAAGCGTCTGCGGGCGGATCGATGAAGGCGGGGGACGGCGCGATGCCTGATCGTTCTGGCTCGTCCGGCGTGCGCCTGGCCATCGACATCGGAGGCACCTTTACCGACGTGGCCCTGGAGGCCGGCGGGCCCCCGGTCACCACCAAGGTGCTCACCACGCCCGCGGCCCCCGAACAGGGGGTCCTGTCCGGTGTGCACAAGGTGCTGGAGATCGCGGGCGTGGCGCCCTCGGCAGTGCGGCTGGTCATCCACGGGACCACGCTGGCGACCAACGCGATCATTGAGCGCAGAGGAGCGCGCACGGCCCTGATCGTCACATCGGGACATCGCGACGCCCTGGAGATGGCGCGCGAGAACCGCTTCGAGCAGTACGACATCGGCATCGACCGGCCCGAGCCCCTGGTGCCGCGCCGCCTGCGCCTGCCCGTGACCGAGCGCGTGGACCGGCACGGGCGCGTGCTGGTGCCGCTGGCCGAGGATTCGGTGTGCGCGCTTCTGCCGATTCTGGATGAGCACGGTGTCGAGTCCGTCGCCGTGGGGCTCATTCACGGCTACGCCAACCCGCACCACGAACGGCGCATCGGCGCGATGCTCGCGGATGAGCGCCCGGAGCTTGCGGTGACGCTGGCCTCGGATGTGTGCCCGGAGGTGCGCGAGTACGAACGCCTTTCGACCGCGTGCGCCAACGCCTATGTCCAGCCGCTGATGTCGCGCTACCTGAAGGGGTTGGCGGAGTCGCTGCTGGCCTCGGGGCTCCACTGTCCCTTCCTGCTCATGACCTCCGGGGGCGGGCTCACGACGCTCGAAACCGCCATGGCGGCGCCCGTGCGGCTGGTGGAATCCGGTCCCGCGGGAGGTGCGATTCTGGCAAGCCACCTCGCGCGACGGCTGGAGCTGGGCGACGTGCTCTCGTTCGACATGGGGGGCACGACCGCGAAACTGTGCGTGATCGACGGGGGACGGCCCCTGCAGTCGCGCGCCTTCGAGGTGGCCCGCAGCTACCGCTTCCGCAAGGGGAGCGGGCTGCCGGTACGCATTCCGGTGATCGAGATGGTCGAGATCGGGGCCGGGGGCGGGTCCATCGCGGCGGTCGACGACCTCGGCCGCATCCAGGTGGGACCGGCCAGCGCAGGGGCGGAACCGGGCCCGGTGGCCTACTGCCGGGGCGGGACCGACCCCACCGTCACCGACGCGGACGTGGTGCTGGGACGCATCGATCCGGGTTTCTTCGCGGGTGGCGCGATCCCTCTCGACCGCGACCAGGCTGCGGCGGCCGTTCGCAACGGGCCAGGGGCAAAACTCGGGCTGGATGAGACGGATGCCGCACTCGGGATCGGGGAGATGGTGGACGAGAACATGTCCAACGCGGCGCGCACGCACGCGGTTGAGTGGGGAAAGGGTCTGGCTGGCCGGACCCTGGTGGCGTTCGGGGGCTCGGCCCCCATCCACGCCGCCCGCCTGGCGGACAAGCTCGAGCTGGACCGCTTCCTGGTCCCCGCCGACGCGGGGGTGGGGTCGGCGGTCGGGTTCCTGCTGGCGCCGATTTCCTACGAGGTGGTGCGCAGCCGCTACATGCGCCTGTCGGCGTTCGATGCAGGGGTGGTTGGCGAGGTCATCGGGGAGATGCGGGCCGAGGCGACCGCCGTGGTGGCCAGCGGCGCGCCAGGGTCGCCGACCAGCGAACAGGTGCGCGCCTACATGCGGTATGTGGGCCAGGGCCACGAGATCGGGGTGGAGGTACCGGCGGAGGTGGTGGCGGGCACCGGTTCGGTGGCAGCATTGCGGGGAGCGTTCGACGAGGCGTACCGCGCCGTGTACGGCCGCGTCATTCCGGGGTTGGACGTGGAGGTGCTGAGCTGGACGCTGGTGGTGACGGCGGTTTCGGACACAGCCTCCGCCGGATCGGTCGCGGGCGACGGGATGCGAATACGGGAACCCGATTGCTCGCCTTCCGGGCCGACTTCGCTAGCGAGTCGGGACGCGGGCGCTGGAAGCCGTCCCCCCGGGCCGCCCCTGTCTGGCGGCCCATCCGAGGGAACCCCGTCTGGAGGTCCGGTCGAGGCAGATCCGTCCGGAGGCTCGCCCGAGGGGAGTCAGTCCGGTGGCCCGCTCATCCCCGACACACCCACAGCCGTCCGCCAGGCCGAAATGGTCGACGGGGTGGCAGGCGGGCCGGTCGCGGCGGCCGTTCACCTCCGCCGCCGGCTCGCGGAGGGGATGCGGGTCGAGGGACCGGCCCTGGTCGTGGAGCCCCAGACCACCACGGTCGTCCCGCGGGGTTGGGGGGCGGTCGTGCTTCCCGGCGGCCACCTGCTGTTGCGTAGAAACGGCCATCCAACCGCGGCGATTCCCAATCCCGCATCCGACCGCCCCGCCCTATCCCTCCTGCAGGACCAGATCATGTGGAGCCGCCTGCTGTCGGTCGTCGAAGAGCAGGCTCGCACCCTGGTGCGCACGGCTTTTTCCACACCGGTCCGGGAGGCGGGCGATCTCTCCGCAGGTGTATTCGACCTGTCCGGGCGAATGCTCGCCCAGGCCGTCACCGGCACCCCCGGACACGTCAACGCGATGGCGGAATCGGTTGGCTTCTTCCTGCGTGATCATCCCGTCCCGACCCTCGTCGACGGCGACGTCCTCGTCACCAACGACCCATGGGAGGGGACGGGCCACCTGAACGACTTCACGGTCGTCACCCCGGCCTTCGTCGCTGGACGCCCGGTGGCCCTCTTCGCCGCAACCAGCCACATCGCCGACGTGGGCGGCCGCGGCTTCGGCGCCGACGCCAACCAGGTTTTCGAGGAAGGCGTGCGCATTCCCATCGGCTACCTCATGCGCGCCGGACGCGTAGACGAGACTCTGATCCGCCTCATCCGCGCCAACGTGCGGGACCCCGACGTGGCCCAGGGCGACCTCTACTCCCTCGCCGCCTGCAACCGCACCGGTTGCGAACGTCTGACGGCGATGATGGCCGAATTCGGACTCGATTCCCTGGATCCGCTGGCCGAGACGATCGTTTCGGCGTCCCGTCGCGCCATGCTGGCGCGCATCCGCGCCCTGCGTCCGGGCACATATCGGAGCCACATGCGCATCGACGGCTACGACCACGACCTCGATCTCGTCTGCGCCCTCACCATCTCCGGCGACGGCATCCGCATCGACTTCGACGGCACCTCGCCCATGTCCTCCCGCGGCATCAACGTGCCCCTCACCTATACGCGAGCATACGCGTCCTTCGGCGTTCGCTGCGTGGTGGGCTCCGAAGTTCCGAACAACGCGGGGTCGCTCAGCACGATCTCGGTGGGCGCCCCGAGCGGGTCCATCCTGAATGCTCCTCCGCCTGCCGCCGTCGCCGCCCGCCACGCCATCGGCCAGATGCTGCCCGACGTGGTGCTGGGGTGCCTGGAGCAGGCCCTGGAGCCGGGATCCGTGCCTGCCGAGGGCGCCTCGTGCCTCTGGAACCCGGTGCTGCTCGGTGGTCCGGGCCTGACCGGCGCCTACGCGTACCGCGCGGAGCCCTTCGTGGTGAATCCGTTTCACACCGGGGGCACCGGCGCGCGCCCGCGCAAGGACGGGCTTTCTGCCACCGCCTTCCCCTCCGGCGTCCGCAGCACGCCCATCGAAATCACCGAGACTGTCGCACCGCTCATCTTCTGGAGGAAAGAGTACATCCCCGATTCCGGCGGCCCCGGCGAGTTTCGTGGCGGCCTGGGCCAGGTCATGGAGATCTCCCATGCCTCCGGCGAACCCTTCGCCATCTCCAAGATGTTCGAACGAGTCCGCAATCCTGCCCGGGGACGTGCGGGCGGCCGCGACGGCGCGCCGGGCCGAGTCCACGTGCCCAAGCTGGGACAACTCCGCGCCAAGGGTCGCGAAGTGGTGCCGCCGGGTCACCGTGTCGTACTGGAAACCCCCGGCGGCGGCGGCCTCGGCGATCCCCGACGGCGCGCCCGCGAGCTCGTCCGCGAAGATGTCCTGGACGGCTACGTTACGGCGGCCTCGGCGGCGAAGGACTACGGATTTCACACTGGAGACGAACCCGACCGCTGAACCTCGTGCCGGTTCGGCTGCCGGTGACTGGCTGGTGCCGGCAATCGACGCCAATCTCGGGGTCAACTCCCGAGAGAATCCTCCATGGCTTCCCGCGCCGCGGCCTCGATCTCCCATGGGATAGCTGAGTCGCGATATAAGGCAGCCCCGTTCGACAGGATGGTCCCCTTGCCCTTCGCCGGGGCCCCCGGATGAACCGATGGGATCGGCGGCAGGCCAGAATCCGCGCGCGTACCCACCCGCAGTGGCGGCGTGGGCGCGTCCACCAGCATCCTCCCCTTCGGCGTGAAGAACAGCACCGTTCCGTCACTGTTCACGGATACCTTCACCCGTCCCTCGTGAACGGCACGGTGGTGCCGCCGGCAGAGGAGCAGCGTGTTCCCGAGGTTTGTTTCGCCCCCGTCGGCCCAGTGCTTGACGTGATGCGCCTCCGTGAACCGACAGCCACACCCGGGAAAGCGGCATCCCCGGTCCCGTTCCTCCAGCGCCCGCCGGATGTGCGGCGGAATGGTGCGCGTCCGCCGCCCCACGTTCAGCATCGAGCCGTCCTTCGCGTGGACCATCGCGACCACCGCGGCATCGCACGCCATGCGCCGCGACGTCTCCGCGGAAACGCGAATCCCGTCCAGATCCGAACGCCCGGGCTCACCCTCGGCCGCAAGCGTCGCGGCGTCGCAATGGACCATGACCTGGTAGCGCTCGGCCCGGGTTCCGGACTCGACGCGGGGTGCAGTCGGCGGTGTGACGGCATTCTCGATCGACCAGCCCGCATCGTGACCCGGGACGGTACCGAAGCCGGCCGCCAGCGCCCGCTCGGCCAGCAGGCCCACCGCATCCGCCCGGCGCTGCTTCGGTTCGGGGTGCGTATCGCCGTTCTCGTCCCCACGACTCCCGGCACCCGCACCGTGCTCGCGCCGGAACATCGCATCCGACGCCGCCTCCACCGCGCGCATCAACATCGCCCCGACCTCCGGCTCGAGCCGCCCCTTCACCAGGTACATTCCGTCGCCGTCCACGAAGACCGAGAAGGTGCGGCTGCGGTGCCGGGCCTGCTCGGCGGTCAACTCCGCATCGCGCGACAGCTTCTTCCACATGCGCACCGTCCGCCCGAGCTTCGCCGCCGAGCCCGCGCGCGCGAACTCGAGCAGCTCCGCCTCGCGCTCGGGGGTCGCAACCCGGGTGAGCGCCCGCACCTTGGCGTACGAGATGGTGCCGTCCCGCAGAGCATCGGCGGTCTGGGGCAGGCGCTCCAGTGCCCGGGCGGTCCGCACCCGTTCGCGAGCCGTCCCGATCCTGGTGCCGGTCCTCCAGGCCAGCCATTCGGCGCAGGAGGAGAAGCCGCCGTCCTTCCATCCGCCCCGCTGGTTGAAGTCGGCGATCAGGGTCATCATCCGCGCCTCGGCGGAGTTGATGCAGGCCGCCAATTCCGCGATGCGCTCGCCCAGCTTGTGGAGTTCGTCGTCATCATCAACCGCGGCGCGATTCGGGGCGTTCCCGAGGCCGGATTGGACCCGCTCCCGCACCATCGCGGGCCTTGGAGAGGATCTTCGGCGAATGGCGTAGAGAGAGTTTGCAGGCGCGACCATCATTCCTCCCAACGTTGGCTTGCACAATGACTTACGTACAAATGTAATGGCGCCGGAAGCGGCTTCTCAGGATGCCCCGCAATAGCCGAAACGGGGTCGGGAGACCATCGGAGGAGGAAGTCGCCTGCGAATGCCGTCAGCGAGCGCGCAAGCGCCTCTGGCAGGCCGGGAAAGATGGCGTCTCGGACTCCGCTGGATCGCGAGCCCCAAAGTCGTCAATGGCAGAATGGGATTGCCAAGTGTGAAATCGGGACGCGGCGCGGGCGTGCCGCTGACCCTTGGCGAACGACCCGCCAATGACGCAACAGACCGCCCGTCACTGGCAGAACGGGACTACCGAATGTGAATTCGGCCGGCATCTTCGGAGTCGGACGCACGGGACAGGACGCCGACCATGCAGTCCATCGAACGGAGGGACAGGCGTCCTTGGCGCACGTCTGCGCCGCCGCATCCGCGCATCGATGGCGTCGGGCCTACCGCGGCGTGAAATCCTCCCCCTCGCCCAGGCCGCGCACGAAGGCCGCGAGCAGGTTCGCGGCGGCGTTCAGGTCGCTCGTGCTCACGATCTCGTTGGGCGAGTGCATGTAGCGGTTGGGAACAGACACCAGCCCGGTTGGGACTCCGGTGCGCACCAGGTGAATCCCGTCCGCGTCCGTGCGGGTGGCGCGTGGGGCCGCCTGGATGCTGTAGGAGATGCCTTCGGCTTCGGCCACCTCGGTCAGACGGTCGAACACCACGGGGTGGGCTGCGGAACCCCGGCTCAGAACCGGTCCGCCCCCCAGTTTGTGCTCGCCCAGTTCCTTCTTGTTGATGTCCGGAGCATCGGTGCTGAACGTGACATCGACGACCAGCGCCACATCAGGATCCACGGAATAGGCGCTGGTGCGCGCCCCGCCTCCCGAATAACCGATCTCCTCCTGCACCGTGGCGACCGCCACCGCGCCCGCGGAACCCGGGGATTCAGCCAGCCTGCGCAGCGCTTCCAGCACCACGTAGGCGCCGATGCGGTTGTCGATGGCGCGTGAGGCGATGCGGTCGCCCGCCAGCCGCACCAGCGATGCGGCCACGACCGCCGAGTCTCCCACCCGCAGCCCCAGTTCCCCGGCGGCATCGCGGTCCCCGGCCCCCACGTCGATCCAGAGATCCCGGACCTTGCTCGCCTTGGTCCGATCCGATGCTTCCATCAGGTGAATCGGCTTCTTGCCGATGACCCCCGGCACTTCGCCGTCGCCGCCGAGGATGCGCACCCGCTGGCCCACCAGCACCTGCGCGTCCCATCCGCCGATGGTGTCGAAGTAGAGGAAGCCGTCCTTGTCGATGTGCGTGATCTGCAAGCCGATTTCGTCGATGTGCCCGGCCATCATCACCCGCGGCCTGCCCTCCGGATTCACCGAGGCGAAGGAGTTGCCGGTCACGTCGGTCCACACGCGGTCCGCGAAGCCCTCGGCCTGCTGCCGCCACACGCGCGCGGCCCGGACCTCGAAACCGGAGGGGCCGGGGGCGTTGAGAAGGCGTGCGAGGAAGTCGATTGCCGGGGTCATCGGTTTGCTCCGGTCATCTATGGTTCCGTCTCTTTTCCTGGATGATTTCGCCCGGACGAGACCTGGGCGCCTCGTCACCGGAATCCGCTTCGGCCCCGGATGGTCCACGCCTCGTCCCGAATCCCCATCCAGACGCCCCGCCCGCACCCGGCTGCGCCCCGCCCCCGCCCGATTGCGCTCCACCGGCGCCCCCATGCGCTCCTCCAGCGCCGGACCGTGCCCCGCCGGCTCCTGGAAACCCGCCAATGGTGGTCACCCGCAGCGACCCGTCGGCGATCTGCCGCTCAATGCGGCGCTGAATCCGCTTCTGGATCCAGCGCCGGCTCAGGGGCAGCAGCAGCGAGAACCCGACGACATCGGTGAGCAGCCCCGGGGTGAGCAGGAGCGCGCCTCCCAGCAGGATGCAGAGTCCGTCCATCAGCGCCCGCCCTGGGACGCCGCCCCGAGCCAGCCGCTCCTGGAACGACCAAAGCGCGCGCAGCCCCTCGCGGCGCGTCAGCCACGCCCCCGCAACTCCCGTGAGCACGCACAGCGACAGCGTGGGAAAAAGCCCGATCGCGCCTCCCAGGCGGATCAGGAGGAACAGCTCGAGCAGCGGGACCGCCACAAAGATGAGCGCGAGCCTGGACAGTATCGACATGGGGAAGCTCTACACCGGCGCGGTGATTCCGGTGCCCGGAACGCCCGCCGAGACCCGAACCCGCGTCAAAAAGGCGGCTCCGGGCCAGGCCAACGCCGCTGCAGGGTGGTCACGCAGCAGGGCCCGTCCCGGGCCAACGCCGCCGGGAAGCAGCCGCGCGGCAGGCCCCACCTCCCGCAGCGGGCAGCTTGATCGGGAGGCGCGGCTTCGCTTACTTGCCATATGGAGCAGACCTACTTCCGGAAGGGGTTCGGCCTGAAGACCCAGGTCAAACCCATCATCGACGCCGAGTACCACTCGCAGCTCGTGGATCGCATCCGCGCCCGCGGCTACACCGATGTCTTCGGCGAGATCACCGTGCGCCTGGCGGAGGAGTTCGGGTTCTGCTACGGGGTCGACCGCGCCATCGACTACGCGTACGAGACCGTGACAAAGTTTCCCGGCAGGAACATCTACCTGGTCGGGGAGATCATTCACAACCCGCATGTGAACCAGCGCATGCGCGAGATGGGCATCCGCTTCCTCTATCCGCGCGACGACCAGAGCTTCGACTTCTCGCACCTCACGCCCAGGGATGTGGTGCTGATTCCGGCGTTCGGCGTCACGCGCCACGACTTCAGCACGCTGCGCGAGATCGGCTGCCTGCTGGTGGATACGACGTGCGGCTCCGTGCTGAACGTGTGGAAGCGGGTCGAGCGATACGCGCGCGACGGCTTCACGGCCATCGTCCACGGCAAGTACACGCACGAGGAGTCCCGCGCAACCGCGTCCCAGGTCACCCTGTACGACGGCGGCAAGTACCTGATCGTGCGCAACATGGAGGAGGCGAAGCTGGTGTGCGACTACATCGCGCACCGTCCCGGGAGCATGTCGACCGGGGAGTTCACCGAGCACTTCCGCGAAAAGGCCACGCCCGGGTTCGACCCGGAGCTGGACCTGAGCAAGGTCGGAGTGGCGAACCAGACCACCATGCTGGCCAACGAGTCGCTGGCGATCGCGGCAAGGATTCGCGAAGCGATGGTGGACGGACACGGGGAGGAGTACGCCAGCGAGCGCTTTCGCTCATTCGACACCATCTGCTCGGCGACCCAGGAGCGGCAGGACGCGGTGGAGGCGATGATGGTGCAGCCGCCGGACGTGATGATCGTCATCGGCGGCTACAACTCGTCGAACACCAACCATCTGGCCGCCATGTGCCGCCAGTACACCGTGACCTACCATATCGAGGACGCGGTGTGCATCGACACGGCGACGGGCCTGGTGCGCCACAAGCCCGAACTCGACCCGCACGCGCCCGAGGTGGTCGCCAGCGACTGGCTTCCGGACGGCCCCTTCGAACTGGGCATCACGGCCGGCGCCTCCACTCCGAACAACAAGATCGGCGAGGCGCTGGCGCGTGTGCTGGCGATCCGGGGGGAACTCCCGGCAGAGGAAGCGGCGGACCAACCGGGCAACGGCAGACGCGTGCCCAGGGTGCTGCCGCAGGCTGGGGGCCGTTCGGCCTCTCCCTAGATGTGAATCGCCCTTCCCAGCGCTGACAGCGCGCCTTCCGCCACGGCCTCGGAGAGGGTCGGGTGCGGGTGCATCGCCTTCTCCATCTCCTCGACGGTCGCCTCGAGGTGGCGCCCGACCACGAACTCGGCGATGAGTTCGGTGGCCCCGGGGCCCACGATGTGCGCGCCCAGGATCTCCGAGTAGCGCTTGTCGCGGATCACCTTCAGGAATCCCTCCGAGTCGCCGGCAGCCAGCGCGCGCCCGTTGCCCACCCACGGGAACCTGCCCACCTCGATGTCGTGTCCGGCTTCGCGGGCCTGGGCCTCGGTGAGCCCCACGGACGCCACTTCGGGGTGGCAGTAGGTGCAGTTGGGGATGTTGCCGTAGTCGACGGTCCCGTGTCCGGCTCCCGCGATGTGCTCCACCGCCACGATGCCCTCATGCGAGCCCTTGTGCGCGAGCAGGGGCGGGCCGGCGCAGTCGCCGATCGCGAAGATGCCGGGCACGCTGGTCTCCATGTGCTCGTTGACCTCGACGAAACCGTCGCTGGTGGTGGCCACTCCGGCCCTGTCCAGGCCGATGTCCTCGATGTTGGGGACGCGCCCGACGGCCGACAGGACGTAGTCGGCCTCGAGGACCTGCTCTTCCCCGGCCCCGTCCTTTACCGTCAGCCGGACGCCGCCGTCGTGGATTTCGGTGTTCTGGAGCGCTGTGCTGGTGAGGATCTTCATCCCCCGCCGCTTGTAGCTCCTGGCCACCGCCTCCGAGACCTCTTCATCCTCTACGGGGAGAATGCGGTCGAGCATCTCGACCACCGTGACCTTCGAGCCGTACGCGGCGTAGATGTCCGCGAACTCGATGCCCACCGCGCCCGCGCCCACGATGATCAGGTGCTCGGGTGCCTCGGACTGGAAGAGGGCGTGCGTGGACGACCAGACCCGCTCGCCGTCAATGACCAGGACGGGGATGTCGCGGGGCCGGGAGCCGGTGGCGATGATGACGTTGCGCCCGTGGTAGCGCTGCGATTCGCCGTCCTCGCTCCGCACCTCGACGGTGCCTCCTCCGGCCAGCCGGCCGTAGCCCTTGATGTGGGTCACGCCGTTCTTCTTGAAGAGATGGCCGATGCCGCGCACCAGCCGCGAGGCGACGTTGCGGCTGCGCTTCTGGGCGGGACCCAGATCCACCCCCATCTCGCCCAGCATGATGCCGTGCTGCTTCGCCTTCTTCAGCTGCCCGACCAGCAGCGCGCTGGAGAGCAGGGCCTTGGTGGGGATGCAACCCACGTTCAGGCACACTCCGCCCAGCTCCTCGTACTCGACGCAGGCGGCGCTCAGCCCGAGCTGGGCCGCGCGGATGGCCGCGACGTAGCCGCCCGGGCCGCTGCCGATGACGATCACGTCGAAATTCTTTTCGGCGTCGGTCACTTCTTCACCTCCGATTCAATGCGGGAACCCCGAGAAGTCTAGGGGAGCCTGTGCGGGTTGCAACCCCCGTGCCGGGCTTCTTTGTGCGTTGCCGCACCCTCGTTATATTGCGCGTTCTTCGGGACGTGGCGCAGTCCGGTAGCGCACCTGAATGGGGTTCAGGGGGTCGCCGGTTCGAATCCGGCCGTCCCGATTTTTAGGGTCAGGAGTGTCGCGGACACGACGTTACTTCGTCCGGCAAGGAGCGCCTCATGCGGTTGCACCTGAGTGTTCTCCCGGTTTTTCTCGCCTTGTACCTCGGATCGCCTGCCCTCTCCCTTGTGGGCAGTCCCCCTCCGGCCCAGGCCAGCGCGGGCGCGATTGCGGTCGGCTTCAGCCACGTGTGCACCCTGGGAGGGGACGGGGCGGCGAGCTGTTGGGGCACCAACACCTACGGGCAGTTGGGCGATGGCGCCGCCGCGGACCGCGGCGAGCCGGCCTCGGTGTCCGGCGGTTTGAGCTTTCAGTCGATCTCGGTCGGGCACGGGCACGCCTGCGGGGTGACGGCCGACGGCGCCGTCCACTGCTGGGGCAGAAACGGGTACGGCGAACTGGGTGACGGCTCCACCACCAACCGCGCCGAACCGGTCCGCGTGGCCGGAGACATGACCTTCGAGGCGGTGGCGGCGGGCACCAATCATACGTGCGCGCTCACCGGCGACGGCGAGGCGTACTGCTGGGGGCTGAACAGCTCGGCACAACTGGGCGTGACGGCGGGCACCCCGAGCCTCGAGCCGGTGCGGGTTCCGGTGGACACCGAGTTCGAGTCGATCACCGCCAGCGTCGACCACACCTGCGCGCTGGCCGGGAACGGACGGGCCACCTGCTGGGGCTCGAACGACATGGGCGAACTGGGCGACAGCACCCGCGCGCTGGGCTCGGCGCAGCCGGGCGAGGTGGATGGTCCGAGATACGAGGTGCTCTCCGCCGGCAGCAACCGCACCTGCGGGGTCACCGGTGGCGGCGACGCGTATTGCTGGGGCAACAACAACTACGGGGTGCTGGGCGACGGCACCGAGGAGCGCCGGGGTGGCCCCACCGAGGTGGCCGGCGGGCACGACTTCTCCACCATCTCCGCCGGCGGCGTGCATACCTGCGCGCTCACCGACGACGGCGAGGCGTACTGCTGGGGCCTGAACACCTTCGGCCAGCTCGGCGACGGCTCGACGGACAACGCGCTTGAGCCGGTCTCGGTCGCGGGCGGGCACACCTTCGAGTCGATCTCGGCGGGCGCCTACGGCACCTGCGCGCTGACCGCGGCGGGCGAGGTCTACTGCTGGGGCCGGGTGGCCGGGATGGGGGGCTACGAGGAGGGCGAGGGGTCGATGACCGAGCCCACGCTGGTGGGCGGCGGGTCATCTTCCGGTGATACTGGCGCCGCGGAGACCGCGGACGCTGGCCCGGACGCCGCGGGCAATGGAGGCGACCGGGCCGCACTGGCCGCATACCTCGGCTCCCTCGCCGCGCAAACTCCGCCGCGGACGGTCCAGCCCGGAGCCCCCGGGGAGGACACTCGCGTGCTCGAGCCGGGCGAACTCGACGGCACCGAGCTTCCCCCGCACACGGAAGCCGATCTTCGCTTCATGCGCGGGATGATCCCGCATCACGCCCAGGCGCTGGACATGGTGGAACTCCTCCGGGACCGCACCTCCAACCCGCGGCTGCATCGGCTGGCCCTGCGCATCGAGATATCACAGAAGGACGAGATCGCCATGATGGAGCGCTGGCTGCGCGAGCGGGGCGAAGATGCCCCCGGCGGCATGGCACACCACGACGGCATGATGGAACTCATGCCGGGGATGCTCACGCCGGAACAGATGGCGCAACTCGCAGAGGCGCGCGACGCGGAATTCGACCGCCTCTTCCTCGAGTTCATGATCAGCCACCACGAGGGCGCGCTGGTCATGGTCGAGGCATTGTTCGCGAGCCCGGGCGCGGGACAGGGGTCCGCCATCTACCACTTCGCGTCGGATGTGGAGGCGGACCAGGAGATGGAGATCCGGCGCATGCGCGCGCTCCTGGAGAGCGGCGACTGAGGTGATTCACGCCCGCGCCACCCGACTCGGGCCCGGCGCGGAACCAGATGGGAGAATGGGGACGATGAAGAAGCGGCTTCAGATCGATCGAGGACCGATGGGGATGCGCACGTTGTGGATGGGCATCGTGCTTGCGGCGCTTGCGCTGCCGGCGTACGCGGCCGCCCAGGCCGTTCCGCCCGGTCAGCCGAGGCCCGAGGAGCTCGCCGAGGTACGCACCGACTCGCTCGCCGAGCCCGCCCTTCCCGCCTTCGACTGGGACATCCTGGACCCGCGGGTGAACCTGGCCGCGGGCTGGCTGGACGCCGAAAGCGCCATCTGGAACCTGGAGTTGGTGGCGACCACGCCGCGTCCGGAAGGCTTCTTCAACCCCGAGACGCCACGCGAGGGGGCGGGCTTCTCCAACACGGACCTCGCCTTCCAGGGGAATTACCTCTTCCAGGGCAATTACAACGGCTTCCAGGTCTACGACATCTCCGACCCCCGCAACATCGAGCTGCACGTCGCAGTGGTATGTCCCGGCGGCCAGGGCGACGTGTCCATCTACGGCGACCTCCTGTTCATGTCCGCGCAGGAAACCCGCGGCCGCCTCGACTGCGGCACCGAGGGCGTCCAGGACAGCGTCAGCGTCGAGCGCTTCCGCGGGGTGCGCATCTTCGACCTTTCCAACCTGGAGGCGCCCCGCCAGGTGGCGGCGGTCCAGACCTGCCGCGGGTCCCATACACACACCGTGGTCACCGATCCCGACGACGACGAGAACGTCTACGTCTACGTCTCCGGCACCTCGGGGGTGCGTCCCGCCGACGAGCTGCCCGGGTGCTCGGGGCTGCCCCCGGAGGAGGATCCCAACACCGCGTACTTCCGCATCGAGGTGATCCAGGTGCCGCTCGCCAACCCGGCCGCTGCCGAAATCGTCAGCATGCCGCGCATCTTCGCCGACCCCGAGACCGGCGAGTACGGCGGCCTCTGGCAGGGGGGCGACCACGGCGAGGGCACCCAGGAGTCGCGGCTCACCAACCAGTGCCACGACATCACCGTCTTCCCGGAGATCGGGCTTGGCGCCGGCGCGTGCGCGGGCAACGGCATCCTGCTCGACATCTCCGACCCGGTGAACCCTGCGCGCCTGGACGAGGTGGTGGACCCCAACTTCGCCTACTGGCACTCGGCCACCTTCAACAACGACGGCACCAAGATCCTCTTCACCGACGAGTGGGGCGGAGGAGGCCAGCCCCGCTGCCGCTCCACCGATCCGCCCGACTGGGGCGCGAACGCCATCTTCGAAATCGTCGATGGGCAGATGGAGCTCGCCGGCTACTACAAGCTGCCGGTGCCGCAGAGCGAGCTGGAGAACTGCGTGGCCCACAACGGCGCCGTCATCCCGGTGCCCGGACGCGACATCATGGTGCAGGCCTGGTACCAGGGCGGCCTGTCGATGCTCGACTTCACCGACGCATCCGACCCCGTCGAGATCGCGTTCTTCGATCGCGGCCCGCTGAGCGAGGAAGAGATGTACACCGGCGGCTACTGGTCCACCTACTGGAACAACGGCTTCATCTACGGCGCCGAGATCACGCGCGGCCTCGACGTCTTCCGCCTGTCGCCCAGCGAGCATCTCTCCCAGAACGAAATCGACGCCGCGAACATGGTGCAGGTGGAGGAGTTCAACGCCCAGTTGCAGCCGATGTTCATCTGGCCCGCCCACCCCGCCGTGGCAGGATCGTACCTCGACCAGCTCGAACGCGCCGGCGACATCCAGCCCTCGCTGCTGCAGCGATCGCGCGAGGTGCTTACGGCCGCTGCATCATCCCCGAGCCCCGACGTCGCCGCGCAGTTGCGGGAGACCGCGGCCACCCTGGACGCCAACGCCGACGAGGTGAACGCCGGCGAGCGGCTGGGCGACGCGCCCCGCCAGCGCTGGCTCGCACAGGCCATGCGGGAGCTGGCGGCGTCGATGGATTAGGGGGCTGCCACGAACTCCCGCTCGGTAGCAAGAACGGCGAAGGGCACGAAGGAACGTCCACTGCTGCTGAGTCGATCGGCCGCAAACGAGGCTCGCCGTGCCTGATCCGTATCCTGTCGTCGGGATCCAAGAGGAGTGGCTTCTCGACGAACCCGAAGAGGAGATGGGGAGCAAGAGGAAGTTCTGGTACCGTGAAGAAGACGGATCGGACTGGCTGTTTAAATTTCCTCGGCCGAACACCGGTGAACACTGGGCGGAGAAGATCGCGGCCGAAGTGGCGAATCTCCTCGGAATACCCCACGCGCCGGTCGAACTGGCGCGATTCGGCAATGATCGAGGATCTACCTCCGAGTCGTTCACACCGAAGGGATACGAGTTGGTTCACGGCAATCAGTTGCTGGAGCGAGTCGTCTTCGACTACAACCCTGACGTGACCTTTGGTCAGTCCGATCATACCCTGGAGAACGTACTGGCTGTCATGGAACGTGTCTTCGTTGCCGACGAAGCGAAAAAGCGAGCCAAGCTTCGGGTTGCCGATTACTTCGTGCTGGATGCACTGATCGGCAACACTGATCGTCACCATGAGAACTGGGGGATCGTCAGGCGTAGAGATGGCGATCAGTGGCGGGGCGGCATCGCACCATCCTTTGACCACGCCTCCTCGCTCGGCCGGGAGCTCCTTGATGAACGCCGACGCGCGTACTTGGTACGGAATGAGGTAGGGAAGTACGTGGCGAAGGGACGCGGTGCCGTGTTCTGGTCCGGCGATGAGCGACGCGGACCTAGCCCGTTGGCGTTGGTAAAGCATGCTGTGCGCCTGTACCCGGACTTGTTTTCTCCCGCTCTAGCGAGGCTTGACAGACTGAAGGTGGGTTCGATAACTCGGACGGTAGACCGCGTTCCAGAGGGTTGGATGTCTGCGTCAGAAAGGGAGTTTGCCCTTGAAGTGATGCACGCGAGCCTTGAACAGTTGAGGGTGATGGACCGATGAGCAATAGAACGTTGTTCTTGGCGTGGCGAGATGCCGGAAGCAGCAAGAAATGGTTTCCGGTGGGCCGGCTAGATGCGGATGTCGAACGTTCCACGTATCGCTTCCGCTACATCAGTGGAGCGATGCGTGCCAAGAAGGAGGCAGGATTTCCTGAGTTAATCGAGTTCCCGAATTTACAAGGAGATTATCGATCGTCAGAGTTGTTTCCGTTGTTCAAGAACCGCGTAATGAATCCGGCCAGACCGGATTTCAAAGAATACCTGCGCGGTCTGGATCTGACCGGACAAGCGGATGCCATTCAGATCTTGTCCGTAAACGGTGGCACCCGAGTTACGGACGCATATGAGGTCTTCCCAAGAATCACAAAAGATCAGGATGGTCGGTTTAAATGCCGTTTTCTATTGCATGGACAACGACATGTGAGTTCGGCTGCAAGAGAACGGGTCCGCAGTCTTGAGGCTGGAGAGAAGTTGTATGCGACACTGGAGCTTACCAATCCCGCAACGCGCTTGGCTGTGCAGATGCAGACGACAGACTATCACATGATCGGATGGGCGCCTCGGTATCTGGCTTATGACCTGTCAAAAACTATGGCGAATGAGCCAGGGGACTACCGCGTAGAAGTGGTTCGTACGACCATGCGATATACCTCGATGAAGCCGAGCGTGCTTATTGAGATGAGCGCTCCCTGGCCCTCGCACGAGCTTATGAGCCGTCCGGACTTCACGCCTCTGGTAGGAAGTACGGAGGTGAGGGAGGATGACGAGGCGACGGTCGGTTGATGGCCTATCTCTTCAGCGAGGGCTGGCGGCGTCGATGGATTGACGTGAGGGCAGCCCTCGCGCTCCTCGTGAGCCTATCGGTTGCATGCGCGGAAACGGCGGACCAGCGGGACTCTTCCGCCGAAACAGCGACGGGCGCGCTGCCCACCGCCCTCTGGCACGACGCCACCGACGAGCTCCTGCCTGCCACCGGCGAGTGGACCAACAAGGTCGAGCTGGCGGACATCGACGGGGACGGGCGGATCGACCTGCTGTTCGCGAACGGGGGCAACTATTCCGAGCCGGGTGAGCCCGAGCTGAACCGGGCGTTCGCCAACCGCGGGCCGGGACAGCCCTTCGAGGAGGTGACGGGTCGGGTGTTCGGTTCCACGCCGGACCTCGCGCGGGTCATCAAGGCGCGCGACTTCGACGGGGACGGGAATACCGACATTCTCGTCGGGGCGACCTACCAGACCCGGAGCCGGCTGTACCTGGGGATGGGAGAGGGCGCCTTCGAGGAGCGGACCGCAACCCATCTCCCACAGATGCCGCTCAGCCTGGGCGATGCAGAGCCCGGGGACGTGGACCGCGACGGCGACCTCGACCTGGTGCTGGCGGACTGGGGCCCCGGCAACAACATGACCAACGAGGGCGGCCGCACGCGCCTCTGGCTGAACGACGGCACGGGCCGCTTCACCGACGCCACCGACGGGCGCATGCCCGCGACCCTGGTCCGCTTTTCCTGGGACCTCGAGCTGGTGGACGTCGACAACGACTTCGACCTGGACGTGCTGGTGTCGTGCAAGCGCTGCGCGGGCAGCCTGCTCTTCCGCAACGACGGCACCGGCACCTTCGAGGAGGACGCGCGCGGGCTGCCGCAGTACACCAACAACTACGAGTTCGAGGCGATGGACCTCGACGGCGACGGTTTCCTCGACCTCGTGACCATCAACGACGGGGAAATCGTCGGAGAACGCGGCTCGCGCCGCCGCGAACACGTCTTCCGCAACGACGGCGAGGGCCGGTTCGTGGATGCCACGGACGCCTGGTGGCCCACCTCGGAGAACATCGGGGAGGACGACAACGTCGTGGCCTTCCTGGACTTCGATTCCGACGCCGACGCCGACTTCCTGATCGGCTCGCTGAGCGGACCCGACCGCCTTCTGATCAACGATGGAACCGGCCGGCTGCGCGTCGCGACGGGGGTGTTCGCCGGCGCGGAAACACCCGGGACGCTCGGCATGGCCATCGCCGACCTGGACGGCGACGGCCGCATCGACGTGGTGCAGTCCCAGGGCGAGCACCCCACGGCCATACAGGAACGCATCTTCCTGGGCCGGGGGCTCGACGCCTACAACGCGATCCCCGTCGTGGGTCAGCCGCTGACCGTACCGGACGGCGACAGCGCCCTGGTCATGATCCGCATCCACGAGCGCAAGAGCCCGCTGCTCGCGGCGGAGTGGGAATCCGTCGAAGTGGCGTGGGAATCCGCAGATCGCGAGGGGACGGTGCCGATGCGCTGGTACGGCGAGTACCTCTGGCGGGCTCGGATTCCGCTGGACGCGAGGCCAACTGTCGTTGACGCGAGGGCTGTGTCCGGAGGCCGGACGCGCACGCAGATCTTCCATCCCGACCAGGGAGCGTCCTGAGGCCCGAGAGTGCCGGAAGAGGCCGTCCTGCGAGTGGAGGCGCGCGACGGTGACAAATTCGGTATTTTGAGCGACAACTCCGATCACATGGCCGCAGTCCCCTAAGGCTTCACCCGAATTGGAGCAACGGCCCTGACCTCGCTGTTGGACCTGGGCCTGATCGGGAACCGGGAAGGAGGAATGAGCGGATGACGCCCCCGGACCCGCTCTCAAGTCGCTGCTTGTCTCTGGCAATCGCCGCCTTCCTGCTGTCGCTGTCGGCTCCGGCGCCCGCGACCGCCCAAGCCACGGGTGCCATCGAAGGCGCGACCGTCGGCACGAACGGCTTTCCGATGTCCGGTGCGCTCGTGGCTGTGACCGGCGCCGCCGTGAGCCAGGAGAGCGTCACCGGCGCCGACGGCTCCTTCCGGTTCCCAGGCCTGGCCGCCGGCGACTACGTCGTCACGGCGATGCTGCCGGGGTTCGAGACGGCGGAGCTTCAGGTCACGCTCGCGGCGGGCGCCACACAGACCGTCCAACTGGTTCTGCAGATCGCCTATGTGCTCGACACGCTCAGCGTCGTAGCCGAGGAGCCCCGCATCTTCGCCCGCAACTTCGTCCCCGAGTCGATGATCCGGCAGCAGTCGAAGATCACCAACGTTATGGCGGTGGTGGACAACCTCCCCGGGGTATCGGTACAGGAGGGGGACGCGTACGGCTTCGACGACTGGTCGAGCAACGTGGCCGTGCGCGGCTTCCAGGTGACCCTCAGCGACGTCCAGATCGGCACCACCATCGACGGCTTCCCGAACGGCACCTCCGACTACTGGGGCGGCGCCAAGGCGAACCGCTTCGTCGACCCGATGAATCTCGCGAGCGTGGAGGTGTCGCAGGGCACGGCCGACATCGCCTCCCGGTCCGTCGAGGCGCTGGGCGGCACCTTCAACTACCTCACGAACGAGCCGGCGGCGGAGCGTGCCTACACCGCCTCGGCCACGATCGGCGAGAACGGCGGCGAGCGGTTCTCCATGCGGGTCGACACCGGACCGCTGTTCGGCGGGGAGACGCGCGCCTGGATCGCCGGCGTACGGCAGGAGGCGACCGACTGGATCGAAGGCTCGGCGAGAAACGAGCGGGAGCACCTCGCGGCCAAGCTCGTTTCGTCGCACGGCAGCCTCGACCTGACCGGCTATCTCTCGTACGACGACATTCACGAGGACGTCTATCAGCGGCTCTACAGCGACGCCGACTTCAGGGCCGACCCGCGCTGGGACCGGCTGGTCGGCGACTGGCCCGGCGTGCCGTACCTGAACCAGTTCTACCGGCCCGGCTGGCAGACCCGGCGCCAGAACACCTTCGCCTACGTCAGGGCCGACTGGGCGCAGAGCGAACTCGGGTCGCTGAGCGCGGGCGTCTACTTCCATCACACCGGGGGCCGGGGCGACTGGCTGCCCCCCTACATCGTCGATGTCGTCGACGACCGCGGCGGCCCTGAATCGGAACTCGCCGGCAACCCGCCGGTGAGGGGCGGCACGCAGCTCGGGATCATCCGATTCGTCGACGCCAACGGCGCCGCGGTCGGACCGACACCCGGATGCACGTCGTCCTACATCTTCAACTACTACGGTTCGGGCGGCCCGGAGGTCGACCCGGCATGCCATCCGGGCGCCACGGCGGTGCAGTCGTACCGCCACAGCCACTACGGCAAGGACCGCTTCGGTCTGACCCTCGACGAAGAGTGGTCCGCCACACTGGGCAGCGCCGGCAGCGCGCTCCGGGCCGGCATCTGGTACGAGAGCTCGCGGCGCGACCTGGGCCGGGACTGGCACCGCATGCTCGATCCCACGCTCAGCGTCAAGTGGGACTATCAGGCCTACTGGCACCAGTACGAGTGGGATTTCCCGCAGAATATCTTCAAGTGGTACCTGGAGGAGACGCTCTACGTGGGCCGGTTCGCCCTGAGTGGCGGCGTCAAGCAGTTCCTCATCGGCGTGTCGCGCGAAGACCAGTTCCATGCCGATCCATCGCTCGACGTCGGTTCCGATTCGGAGCTGCTCTTCCAGGGCGGCGTCACGTACGAGACCCCGGTCGCGGGGCTGGACCTGTTTGCGGGCTATTCCGAGAACTTCAGGGCGATCGGCAGCACGCTGCTGGAGGTGCCGGGCCGGAGCGTGGAGCTCCTCGAGCCCGAGACCGCATCGAACATCGATGTCGGGGTTCAGTATGCGGGAGAACGGGTTGCGTTGAGCGCCGCCTGGTACTCCATCGACTTCACGAACCGGATCTTCTACCTCGGCCCGCAAACCCCGGCCGGTCCCAACTACCTCATCCCCGGAGGCGGGGCCTACTTCAACGCGGGCGGCATCGAAACAAGCGGCCTCGAGGTGGCGGCCACGGTGCCGCTGTCCGAGCGAACGTCGTTCTACACGGCGTTCACCTTCAACAACTCGGAGTACATCGGGTCCGGTGATCCGCTGGTCGATGAGAGCCAGGGAATCGTGGCCGGAGCCGACGTGACCGGCGTCCCGGCCCGGCTCTGGGTCATCTCACTCGACCGCAGCGGGCCGCTCGGCGGTGGGGTGTCGGCAAAGTACACGTCGTCCCGCCGCGTCAGTCTCACGGCGGACTGGTACGCCGACGCCTACTGGACGGCGGACGCCTACGTCACCCTGAGGGGCGAGGCGCTGAGCGAGCTGCTGCGCTCGACCGAGTTCTCGATTGTCGCGAACAACCTGGGCGATGCGGCGTATCTGTCGGCCATCACCGAGAACGCGGCCTGGCTGGGCGCCCCGCGCACGGTGTCCATGACCGCGACCGTGTCCTTCTGACGGCGATCGCGCCCGCGCGCTTTCCCCCGCCTCCTATTCCGCCGTCGTAGCGTGAAATGCGAAGATGGCTCCCTGCGGGTCCTTGCACTGGGCGACGAGGTCTCCGCCCGGCACCTCCATCGGCCCGTTCAGGATCGTTCCACCTCGTTTGACCACCCTCTCGGCCGTGACCTGCGCGTCCGACACGCGAATGTAGGGAAGCCAGGCCGACAGCGGCATCTCCGGAGGACGGTTGAAGATGCCTCCCAGCGGATGCGCGCCGCGGTCAAACTCCAGATAGATGCCCGCCTCGCCCATGTCCGCCCGGCTCGCCTCGCGCCAGCCGAACAGCTCCGAATAGAACGCCCACGCCGCCTCCCAGTCCGTGGTGGCGAGTTCGTGCCATGAAAACTCGCCGATGGAAGCCGGGCCGTCGTGCCCGGGCGTCGCGTCGGACGGCTGGTACGCAGTGATCACCGCTCCCTGAGGGTCGGCGACGATGGCCATGCGCCCCACCTCGGGGATGTCGAACAGGTTCAACAGGTTGCCTCCCAGGTTCTCGGCCTTCACGGCGCACGCTTCGGCATCCGGTGTCGAGACGTATGCAAGCCAGTGCGGCGGCGCTCCGGTAGCGGCAACCTCGGGTGGAAGCTGCATGAAGCCTCCGACCGGCATCTCACCGTTCATCCACACCGTGTAGGGCGTCTCGCTCCCCTCCCACTCCCTCGTGCCCCAGCCGATGACGGCGGAATAGAAGTCCGCGGCGGCTTCCGGGTCCGTCGTGAGCAGTTCGCCCCAGCAGAACCGTCCGGTCGGCGTTTCAGTCATCATATCTCACAGGTTGGAGGGTCGCGCCGGGATGCGGAAAGGCCCGGCAGAGTATAACCTGCCCTCTTGCCCCGCCAGCGCGGCGAAACGCCGGGTCATGCCCTCGCCGGAAGCGTTCGGTGGTCATCAGCTCCGTCGCCTGCCAACATGATCTTGTGCCGCCGGGAGAGTACCTGTGGATCGAATTCCCAAGCTGATTGCCGGCTTGACCGGTGCGGCGGCGGGGGTCTTCTACCGCGTCGACCGGCACGGGCCGCCCCTGCCCGACGGCCCGGTGATCGTGGCGGCCAACCACCCCAACAGCCTCGTCGACCCGCTGCTGATCTTCCGCTGCAGCGAGCGCATCACGCGCCCCCTGGCCCGGGCTCCGCTATTCGATCGCCGACTGCTGGGACCGGTCCTGCGGGCGCTCGGGGCGATCCCCGTCTACCGCAGGCAGGACGACCCGGACGAGATGCACCGCAACGAGGAGATGTTCAGCGCGGCGATCGACGTGCTCCGGGACGGTGGCGCGGTCCAGATCTTTCCGGAGGGAAAAAGCCACTCCGAGGCGCGGCTGGCCGAGTTTCGGACGGGCGCCGCGCGCATCGCGCTGCAGGCGGAGGAGAGCGCCGATTGGCAACTCGGCGTGTCGATCGTCCCCGTGGGAATCACCTACTCGCGCAAGGAGCTGGCGCGGACGGCGGTGACCGTGCGCTTCGCGGAAGCGCTCAAGTGCACCGACCTGAAAGAGCTGTACCGGGCGGACCCCGTCGCTGCAGCGCAGAGGCTCACCGTGCGCATCGTCAAGGCGATCCGGCGCCAGACGCTCAACTTCGACCACCACCGCGACCGGACCCTCGTGGAGGTGTCGGAGCAGCTCTACGCGCGCCAGTCGCGACGGGTGCCGTGGCGCAGGCGCGAACGGCTGGGAACCCGTTTCCCACGCCTGCAACGCTTCGCGAAGGGGCTCGACTGGATCAGAAGGGCGGATCCGGAGGAGCATCGCCGGCTGACCGACAAAGTGGAGCGGTACGCCGCGCTCAACGCCGAACTCGGCGCGGGGGAGGGAGACGTGCCTCCCCGCTACAGCCTCCTGCCGGTGGTGAAATACGTCCTGGTGCGGGGCACGCTGCTGGTCCTGGGGCTCCCCCTGGCGGTGGCGGGACTCCTGCTCTGGACGCCGGTGACCCGGCTTCCCGGTTTCGTCGTGCGGCGCGTGCGACCCGAATTCGAGGTCACGGCGACGATCAAGCTGCTGACACTCCTGGCGGGGGTGTCCGGGGCGTGGATCTTGTGGGTTTTCCTGGGCTACCTGGCGGGCGGGACGCCGGTCGCCGTGGCCGTCGCACTGCTGGCTCCGCTATGCGGCCTCGTCGCCCTGCGCTGGGTGGAACTGGCTCGCGAAGTCAGCGAGGACACCTCCCTCTTCCTCAGGCTGCAGGGCCGACCCGATCTCCGCAGACACTTCGCCAGGCTGCGCTCGGAGCTCACCGCAACCTTCCGCCGCCTGGAGAAGCGCTGGATGGAAGAGCGGCGTGCGGGTGATGACACACGCGCATGACCCACATGCGCGCGCGTTGCGTCGGTTGCATCTCCGTCGCATTATGACAGACTGGTATCCCGTTTCGTCAGGCACGCATCAGGAGTCGACGGAGTCCGCGCGATGAGGCCAATCGTCAGCCTCGGCATTCCCGGTTTCTTCGGCGCGTTGCTGTTTGCCGGGCTGGTCGCGCTGGCGCCCGCCGTTCCCGCCTCCGCGCAATCCCCCGAAGAGTTCTTCGAGAACCGCGTGCGGCCGGTGCTGGCCGAGAGCTGCATGGACTGCCACGGGCGGTTGCGCCGCGGGAATCTGCGCCTCAACTCGCGCGAGGCGATGATGCGCGGTGGCGACTCCGGGCCCGCGATCATCCCCGGGGATCCGGAAGGGAGCCTGCTCATCCAGACGGTGCGTCACGAGATCGAGGGGCAGGAGATGCCCCGCGACGAGGATCCGCTCACGCCGCAGCAGATCGAGGGGCTCATCGAGTGGATTCGCATGGATGCGCCCTGGCCGGTGGTGGCGGAGGGGGCCGAAGGTGCGGAGGAGGCAGTCCTCGCCCTCGCCGACGAGGGCCTCTCGCCCGGCGCCCGCCTCTTCGTCGACCGGGTGCGCCCCGTCCTCGAGCGCAGTTGCTTCTCGTGCCACACCGACGACGAGCGCAGCGGCCTGCGGCTCGATTCCCGCGAGCGAATGCTCCAGGGAGGCAGCCGGGGCCCCGCGATCATCCCCGGAAACCCCGAGCAGAGCCTCATCATCGCCGCGCTCCGGCATGTTGACGAGGACCTGCAGATGCCGCGCAACGCGGATCAGCTCCCTGAAACCGAGATCGAGGGGTTCGTCGACTGGATCCAGGCCGGGGCGGAGTGGGCCGAGATCACGGCGCCGCTGGCCATCCCCAGGCGCGGAGTCACCGCCGCCGAACGCGACTTCTGGTCGTTCCGGCCGCTGGCCGATCCCGCCATCCCCGAGCCCGAACGCTCCGGCTGGGCCCGCACGGACATCGACCGCTTCGTGCTCGCAAAGATCGAAGAGCAGGGGCTCGAGCCGCTGGCCGCCGCCGGCCGCCGACAACTCATCCGCCGCGCCACCTTCGACCTGACCGGCCTGCCCCCGACCCCCGAGGAGGTCGAGGCCTTTGTCAGCGACACTTCGCCGGACGCCTTCGAGAAGGTCGTCGAGCGGCTGCTGGCCTCCCCCCACTACGGGGAGCGCTGGGGCCGGCACTGGCTGGACGTGGCCCGCTTCGGCGAGGACGACACCCGCGGGCTCGCACCGGGCGGTTCGGGACGCGAGCGCTATCCCAACGCCTACATCCAGCGCGACTGGGTGGTCGAGGCCTTCAACCGCGACATGCCCTACGACCTCTTCGTCAAGGCGCAAATCGCCGGCGACCTGCTGGAGGAGGCCGAACGCGAGCGGGCCATCCCCGCGCTGGGGTTCCTGGGAGGCGGTCCCTGGTACTACGACATCGCCGATCCGCCGGTGGCGCGCGCGGACGAGCGCCACGACCGGGTGGACGTGACCACGCGCGGGTTCCTGGGCCTCACCGTCGGCTGCGCCCGCTGCCACGACCACAAGTACGATCCCATCGGCACGCACGACTACTATGCCCTCGCCGGCATCTTCAACAACGCCGACTATCACGAATATCCGATTGCGGAAAAAGACGAAGCCGAGGCCTACGAGAAGGAAAAGGAGTTCATAGACGGCCTCAGGACGAGCCTCAACGAGTACCTCAGCACCGAGGGCGACCAGTTGGCGCGCGTGCTCTCGCTCCAGGTCTCGCGCTACATGATGGCCGCGTGGCAGGTGACCGGCAGGCCGCAGCTTCCGCCCGAACAGGCCGCATCGCAGGCCAAGGTCGACCTCGAAACGCTGCAGCGCTGGGTCCGCTTCCTGGGCAAGGAGCCGAGGCACTATCCGTATCTCATCGACTGGCAGGAGATGATCGCGCGCGGCGACGCCGAGGAGGACGAAGCCCAGGAGCTGGCCGACGCCTTCCAGCGCCTGGTGCTCGAAGTGGTGGCCGAGCAGGAGAAGCTGGAGGAGCGCAACCGGCGCATCATCGCCAAGGGCATGCCGCTCGAGGAAGTGAAGTCGACGCCGATGCCCAACGGCTTCGAGAGCTTCTTCGACCAGCACCAGCTCGAACTCGAGACGATGGAGCGCGAGCGCTTCAACCTGTACTCGGACATCTTCCGCAGTGACCTCGACAACCAGTTGGACACCTTCTTCCCGGCGCCGGGCCTTTTCCGATTCCGCGGATGGGGGCTGGAGCGGCAGCTCGGGCGCGTGGCGATGGATCACATCTCGGCCATGCGCGAGCGCATCGAGGAGCTGGAGGAGGAGCTGCCCGACCTGCCCTTCGCGATGGGCGTGGCCGACAGGGAGCCCGAGGACCTGACCGACATCGCGCTCCACATTCGTGGCAGCCCCACGAACCTCGGCGAGGCGGTGCCGCGCGGCTTCCTGGCCGTGCTGGACGAGGAGGGCGCCCAGCCGTACGCCGAGGGGAGCGGCCGGCTGCAGCTCGCTGAAGCCATCGCCGCGCACCCGATCACGGCGCGCGTGATCGTGAATCGCGTCTGGCGCTGGCACATGGGCACGGGCATCGTCGACACCCCCAGCAACTTCGGCGTGATGGGCGAGCGGCCCACGAACCCCGAGCTGCTCGAGTACCTGGCGTCGCGCTTCGTCGAAGGCGGCATGTCGATCAAGGATCTGCACCGCGACATCATGCTGTCGGCGACCTATCAGCTGGCGAGCGGCCGGCACGCCGCCAACGAGCGAATCGACGGAGCCAACCGCTACTACTGGCGCGCGGACCGTCGCCGGATCGACGCCGAGAGCATCCGCGACGCGGTCCTCTCCGTGTCCGGGGATCTGGACGCGACCGTGGGCGGGCCGTCGAAGAGCCTGCGCGACGAGGAGAACAATCGCCGCACCATCTACGGCGAGGTGAGCCGCTTCCAGGTCGACGAGTTCCTGCAGACCTTCGACTTCCCCAACCCGAGCCTTTCCGCGGAGCGCCGTTACACCACCAACGTTCCCGGCCAGAGCCTCTACTTCATGAACAGCCCGTTCGTGCGGCGGCAGGCGGAGCTGTTCGTGAAGCGGCTGCTGGAGGAGACGGCTGACGCCGAACGGGTTGCGGAGGATGGGGAGGAAAGGAACGGGCGTTCGGGCAATGGCAACAACGGAAACGGCGCCAACGGCGCGGCGGGGCACGCCTCCGGGAGCAACGGAGAGACGCCGTCGGGCGACCAAATGAACGCAGCCAACAGTTCGGATGAACCGGACGGCCCCGTCTTCCGCGATCGCGAGATGATCGAAGCCGCATACCCGCTGCTTTATTCACGGGATGTCACCGAGCCCGAGATCGCGGCGGGCCTCGAGTTCCTCGAAGAGCGCCGGGCCGCGTTCCTGGCGGAAGAGGTGGCGAAGCTCGAAGATGAATCCGGTGACGAAGCCGAGGCAGACGCATCGGAGGCGGATGCGGGAGCTGCGGAGGATGACGCAGATGACGCCGACGCCTCGCCCGACGCCGAACCCGACACCCCGGAGCACCGCGCTTCCATGCAGGCATGGATCCAGTACGCGCGCGCCCTGTTCAGCGTCGCGGAATTCAGGTTTGTGGACTGATGTCTGATCATCATCACGATCATCACGGCTGCGGCATGATCCACGGGGAGCCGCGCACGCGGCGCGAGGCCCTGAAGACCATGGGCGCGGGGTTCGGCATGATGGCGTTCGCGAGCCTCGTGGGGACATCGATGCTCGAGGCCTCGAACGGGCTGGTGTCATCGATGGGCACGCCGCTGCCCAGGCCCGATTTCGAGCCGCGCGCGAAGAACGTCATCTTCCTGTTCATGAACGGGGGCGTCTCGCAGGTCGACACCTTCGATCCCAAGCCGATGCTCGAGAAGTATCACGGGCAGCCGCTGCCGACCGGCGAGATCAAGACCGAGCGGCGCACCGGCGCGCTCATGAAGTCGCCCTTCAGCTTCAAGCGCTACGGGCAGTCGGGGATCGAGGTCAGCGAACTCTTCCCGCACGTGGGCGAGTGCGCGGACGACATCTGCGTGATCCGCTCCATGCACACCGAGATCCCGAATCACGAGCCCTCGCTGCTCATGATGAACACGGGGCACATCCAGCCGGGCCGGCCCTCGCTGGGATCGTGGCTCACGTACGGGCTCGGAACCGAGAACCGCAACCTTCCCGGCTTCGTTGTGCTCTGCCCGGACCAGCCCACCGTCGTGGGCCCGCCGCTCTGGAGCAACGCCTTCCTGCCGCCCATCCACCAGGGCACCTACATCTCCGACAAGGTGCCGAGGATCGAGGACGACTTCGACCCGGAGCGCCTGATCCCCAACATCAGCGGCGAGGAGATGAACGGAGATGGGCAACGTCGCGAGGTGGACCTCATCGAGAAGCTGAACCGGCTGCACATGCAGCGCCTCGAGGAGGAGGATCCCCAGATCGAGGGTGCGATCCAGGTGATGGAGACCGCCTACCGCATGCAGACCGAGGCGCCGGACGTGTTCGACATCCGCGGCGAGAGCGAGGCGACCCAGAAGCTGTACGGCCCGGGAAGCACCGCGCGCGGCTGCCTGATGGCGGTGCGGCTGATCGAGCGCGGCGTGCGCATCGTGCAGGTCTACTATGCCAAGGGCGATCCCTGGGATGCCCACACCGACATCTTCCAGCATCGCAAGAACGCCCGCGACTCCGACCAGCCCTTCGCCGCCGTGATCAAGGACCTCAAGTCACGGGGCCTCTTCGACGACACCCTGGTGGTGTGCGGCACCGAATTCGGGCGCACGCCCGTGCTCGAGACGGGGGGCGGGGGCGCCGGCGGCCGCGTGGTCAACGGCCGCGACCACAACCCGTTCGGCTTCAGCATCTGGCTGGCCGGCGGCGGCATCAGGGGCGGCATGACCTACGGCGCCACCGACGACTTCGGCTTCAAGGCCGTCGAGAACCCGGTCCACATCCACGACCTGCACGCGACCATCCTCTACCTGATGGGCATCGACCACGAGAAGCTGACCTACAACTACAGCGGGCGTGATTTCCGGCTGACGGATGTGGCGGGCGAGGTGATTCACGACATCATCTCGTGACCAGGGACCCGACGGCGTGACCAGAGGCTTTCTGCTGGCAACGGTCGCGGGCGCGGTCACGCTCTTCGTGGTAGGCGGTGTGCTTTACGGGCTTCTGGAAGACTTCTTCGCCAACGAGACTTCAAGGGCGATCCCCATCTGGTGGGCGCTGGGCGTGGGCCAACTTCTCTACGCCGCGGCCCTCACCCTCGTCCTGAGTTGGAGGGGTGTCGTCAGCGGCTGGGAGGGTTTCCAGGCCGGGGCCGTATTCGGGGCTCTGCTGGGCCTGGGCATGGCGCTGATGGGCTACGCCACCATGGACGACGTGCAGACGCTCGCGACGGTCGGCGGGCACACCCTGATCGGGGTGGTGAACAACGGGACGGCCGGGGCGCTGATTGCGGTGGTGCTGAGCAGGGGTGGGGGCTGAGGCTATCCCGCCAGCGGGATGCGAAAAGACCCGACGAGGGAGATGGTGCGGTTGCGACCGTCCGGTGCGTTGTCGCCGGCGAAGATCTCGGTCAAACCCTCGGTGAACAGCAGCGTGACGCCAAGCAGGCCGACGTTCAAGCCCGCCCCGGCGGTGATCCCGTAGTCGGTGTTCGCCTCGATTCTCATGTCCTCGCAACTCTGCTCCCTCGACATGTCGATCCCTTCGACCGAAACATCGATGTCCACGTTGCATCGCCTGTCGCGCCCCACGGTCGCGCCGGCGAGGAGATGGAAGTCGCCGCCGATCTCGAGCAGCCCGCGCAGCACGAGATAGTCGATCTCAATGTTCAACTGACCAGCCACGCCGCCCTCGTTGACCTCCGCCCCGGCGCCCTTCTCGATGTAGCCGGCTTCCACCCGCAGACCGATCGCGTCGACCACCCGCAGGGAGAATCCTCCGGCGGCATTCCGTCCGATGCGGCTCTCCGTGGCGTCCTCATCCGTCGCGAGGCCCATCGTCGCTCCGGCTCCCAGGATAAAGTCGGTGGTTCTCCCCTGCGCCTGGGCGTCGTCGTCGGCGGTCGCCAGCAGGAATGCGCAGAGAACGAGGGCGAGCGGCTGTCTCATGGTGGAACTCCCTACCCCGACGATGAACCGAGTTCGACATGCACGCTGTACCAGTTGAAATTCTGACCGGCAGCGTCCAGCGTGACAGACTGCTTCGCCCCCGCCGCGAGGTCAACCCTGGGCGTCGGGCCGAGTTCGGTTCCGTTGGACAGGTGGATCTCGACGCGCACGTCGGTGACCGTCGCGCCGGTCGTGTTGGTTACGGTGCCGTTGAACCGCCGGCTCGATGCATCGTAGCTGATGACCAGATCCACGCCGCGGCGGGTATCCGTCGCCGTCTGATCGGCGTTCCAACGGACGCCCGACTCGCCCGGTTCGGTGGAACTGCTTCTGCAGCCGGCCACCATGGCCAGGAGGGCGAGGGTCGCGGTACGGAAGGCTGTATGTCTAGTCATGAGTCTATTGTCGTGTTGGTTGTAGTCACTGTCGTGCTCGAGGCGGGGAGACCTGTGCTCCCGCGGCTGCTCGCGTTCCTCCGATCGCGCGCCTTCGACGGCCTGCTGGTCCTCATGGGGCGCTTCCGGTGCGGGTGCCACCGCCGGGGCGAACGACGGGGCGAGGATCAGAAGGCCCACCGCGCTCATGCGCCGCCAGGGTGACGACGACGCCCGGGGTGAACCTTGTCCGGCCATGAGCCTCCGAACGCGCCGCTCGAGTTGTGAGCGACGCCTGCCGATGCACGGAACCGGAGTGCGCCGGTCTCTCCCGACCACCCATCCGGCCACCTCGGCCAGGCAGCTCGCCATCGCGAAGCGGTCTTCGACCTGGCTGGCCGCCCAGTCGTCGCACAGCTCTTCGGCGGCGAATCGAAGCTCGCGCACGGCAAGCCGCAAAAGCGGCTGGAAGAAGAAAACCGCCTGGAGGACGTTCAGGGTGGCCAGCCGGATCGGATCGCGGCGCAGATGGTGCGCAACCTCGTGACCGAGCAGCGCACGGAGTTCCTCTTCGTCCAGTTCATGGAGCGCGCGCACGGGCACGCAGATCTCGCGCTGGGTCCCTGCGCCGAGGGCGATGGCCGAGCCCAGGCTGTCGCTCTCGGTCAGACGGGGTACCGGCGCCAGGGACGCCCTGCGGCTGAGAGCCGCCAGCGCGCGCGAGGCCTGCGGGTCGGTGACCGGCTCACGGTCGCCGAGGCGCTGCCGCAGTTTCCCCAATCTGAGGAGGTAGAAGGCGAGCAGTCCGCCGGCGAACACAATCCACAGCGTGCCCGCAGAGTCGGCCCAGCCCGCAGGGAGCGCAATCTCGGCGCCGTGGGCTTCTTCGGCCGACGGCGAGAAGACGGAAGCCACGCCGTCCCGGTGGCCTGGTTCGCCCTCGGAGTGGCGCTCCTCCCCGGCGATGAACGTGGGCACGGGGACCAGCCAGACCGCAGAGTCCCACGAGGTCAGGGAGTGGACCGTCGGAGTGATCAGGCTGGCGGCGAGCGCCGTGTGCCAGATCGTCTCCCTCAGCCGCGCACGCGTCCGGGGGAAGAGACGCAGGCCAAGCCAGGCACCGCCGCACCAAAGCGTGCTGTGGATGAGGAACGTAAGCAGCCACGCCGTCATTTCGATTCCCCCTTCCGCTTGCTGGACACCATCGCCCTCAGATCGTCCAGGTCGTCCGGGTCGATCTCGCCGGATCGGACCAGATGGTTGACCAGTGCCGTGCTGTCACCAGAGAACAACCGCGTCACCAGGTCGGCCACCATGCTCCTGCGGACATCCGCCTCGGCGATCGCGGGCCGGTAGATGAACTGCCGTCCCTTCGTTCGATGCGCCACGCACCCGTATTCCTCCAGCTTGCGGAGCATCGTCTTGATCGTGGTGACGGCGAGGCGCCGCTCTTCGAAGAGCGCCTGGTGAACCTCGATGGCGGGGGCTTCGCCGCGCTCCCAGAGCACCCGCATGATGGCGAGTTGCAGGTCTCCCAGTTGCCGCTTCCGCTTCATCACTCGCTCCTGTCGATGTCGATCCGGGACGATTACCGAGGTAGTTACTACTGGAGTAGTCACTCACGGGTTCCTCCAACCGCTCCCTTACCTCGACCTGGCTGCGAGGTCGACCCGAAACGCATGCATTTCGCCACGCAGGATCTGGAGCTGGTTGTACACCGGCCGGTAGGCCGCGCCGCGCGGCCGGGCGGTCTCGCCACCTCCGTGTTCGCCGCGCCCTTCGCGCCTCCCATGCTCGATGGCGTCCTCGCCACCACCCTCTTCCCCACCTGCGCCGTGGCCCTCTTCGACGCCGGCTTCGGGGTGACTGACCCACGCGTTGAAGTCGTTCCCGAAGGCTCCCAGTTCCACGGGGACGGTCTCGCCTGGACCGACATCGATGCGCCTGGTCGGGCCGAGCTCCGTGCCGTTGTCCAGATGGACCTCGACGCGCACCTGCGGGAGAGTCCGCGCGGTGCTGTTCGTTACCGAGCCGAGGAAGACCTTAGTCGCCGGGTCGAACTCGAGAACCAGACGGGCGCCGTTCGCGAAGAGCTTGTCCTGCTTCGTCATCTTCGACAGGTAGGCACCTTCGCCACCCTCGTGGCTCTGCGGTCGGCCGGCCTGCGGACCCGATGCGTAAGCGGAGAGACCCGCCCTCACCCGCATCTCGCGGAGGTCGGCGCGGGCCTGCTTCACGAGATCGTAGAGATTGTCCGCGTCCGCGCTCTCCTGCGCCGGCTGCTCCTGCAAACCGGGTGCCAGAGCTTCCCCGCCGTCCGCGGGCGCGGAAAAGCCGGCTCCGGCCATGCCGAGCGCCATCAGGAACATCAGTGTCATCTTCATCATCGCTCTCCTTCGGAGTTGGGTAGCGATCCCGTGGCGCCACCCGCGCCCAACGGTATCCGACTACCGCACTAGTTGACGACCGTAGTAGTCGTCACGGGTCGCGAAGGTTCCTCGATGGGAAGAGGGTTCCCGGGTCGCGGGAAGGCGCGGGCAGCTTGCCGATCAAAGGACCGGCGGCGCCGGGCAGGGGATCGAAGTGTTGTTCAGCCGCGGCATTCCTTCCACGGATGCCTGGCGGCGGTGAGGTTCGAGCCTGGTCAGGGCTCCGCGTTCCCGGCGGGCGCCTGGGTGCCACGCTGCGAGGGACTGCCGCTCTCCGTCGCGCCACTGGCATCCGTGCTGGCCTCTCGTCCTCTGGATCCGAACCAGAACCCGATTATCGGACCGATTACGGCGACTACGTAGGAGAACACGTCTTCGGCCCGGTCGAATTCTCTCACATAGAGAAAGAAGATGATCAGGCTGGAGGCCATCAGGGCGAAAGTCCACGCCATGATGTGGGTGACGATCGGCTGAACCATCCCCTTCCGGAATACCGTCTCGAATGCAGTCCGGCGGCCGGAGTGCGAGCTTCCGGCCAGTCGAAGGACCAGCCAACTCAAACCGACGACGAAGATCAGAAGGGTTGCCAACAGCGGCCACCACTCGCCGAACCACCCTGACATGCTTTGTCTCCTCGTCAAGTGCCGGACGACAATTGCAGGCGCCCCCAAGATGCGGGGCGGCCCTCACCTCAGCAAGTCATGCTGCGCGATCCTGAGACCCGACGTCACACTACCTCACCTCACATCGGCCGGCAGTCGCCGCACCACCACGCTCGTCACGTCGAATTCGTCACGTTCGATGAACGCCGCCAGCCCGTCCGGCCCGAACGCGTCGGGCATCCCGGTCACCCCGGCAGCGAAGGTCCCGATGTAGCGGCCGTCCGGGGTCAGCACGTCGATCGGCCCATCGCTGGCCGGTTCCTCCCCGCGCCGAAGCACCCAGATGGTCCCCTCCCAACTGGTTTGCAGGTCGCGGACCACCGGCACCTCGTGGTAGAACTCCATGTTCTGGATCCGCTCGCGTGCCATTTCGGCCAAGGCGGCGGCGAACCGGGAATTCGATCTGGCGCGGCGTTCCTCGTCTTCCTCCAACTGGCGCTCGATCTCCCGATCCCTGATGCGGGCAGTAACGGGTTCGGGCTGAAACGGCCGGGTGAGCACCCGGGTCAGTTCCCCGTTGCCCGTAGCCACCTTGATCGCATAGCCGGAAGAGTCGGTGTAGACCAGCCCGCCGCCCGGCAGCGCCCCAGCCATCAACTCCGGCTCGAACCCGCCTGGGTCTCCCGAGGGCCGCCACGCCCGGATTACCGTGTCCTGCACGGCCTCATCGCCGGTGAGGACCATTCGGTAGACGGGGCGGAAAGGTGGCTCGGGGCCGCCGGCGGGGCCTCCCATGTTGAAGGCCGAGAAGCGTGTCGTGATGACGTTCTGGCCGTCCCTGGCGGGCAACAGGGTCCGCATCCCGTAGAGTGCGTTGCCGGGCATGCGTACCGAGCGGTCGAACTCGCCGTCCGGTCCGAACACGTCAAACGCGCCGTGACCGGGATCGAACACCACCGCGCGCCCGTCACGGAGCACGGTGAATCCGACGGCCGTGTTGGTGTTCCCGGCAAACTCCCCGGGCCCATCGCCGATCCGTCCGAACTCGTGGACCAACTCACCCACTTCGCTCACAACCACGACCCGGCCGCCCTGGTCGTCCATCACATGCAGGTTGCCGGACTGGCCGAAGCCGACGGCGCTGACCCGGCTGAACTGCTCCCACGCGTTACCGGCAATGGACCCGACCCGATAGACCTCCTCGAACTCCGCCTCGAGGATCCGGTCTTCGGCGGGCAGCTCGATCACCTCCTGCGCCACGAGGGCCGGGGTGGCGATAGCGAAGACGCTCCCCACTACGAGTTGGCTCAACCGCGTTCTCGGCATTCTGGACGCTCCTTTCAACATCGTGGCTGGATCGACGAGCCCGTACTAACCGGCTAGCGCGTCTGGAACTGGATGGGAAGCGAGATCCACACCGGGACCACCTTGTCCAGGTTGAGAGCCGGAGTGAACCTGAACACGTTGGCCACGCGCAGCGCCGCCTCGTCGAGCGAGGAGTGTCCCGAGGTCTCCGCGACCAAGGTATTCTGAACCGTCCCTTCCTCGTCTATGAAGAAGTGCACGGTCACCCTCCCGCCGATGCCATTGTCCCGCAGAATCGGGGGATACTCGCGCTCCAGTGCACGCTCCACTTCTCGCTGGTTGATGAGGTCGGGACGGACGGTGAAGGGCGTAAAGGATGGCGCCGCCGAGATGTCGACGGTCTCCTCGTCGGGCGGAGGAGGCAGCTCGTCGACCGGATTGTCCTCGAAGGTGGTCGGCGCGATGGTGATGTCCTCGCTGATGTCGGCCGCGGCGATTACGGGGGTCGCGGGCCGGCTGATCGCCTGGGGCGGCGGGGGAATCTCGATCTCGGGCGGGAGCTCGATCGCCACGAGCTCCTCGGAGTCGAAGGAGACATCCTCCGCGGTCATGCTCGGCCAGAACATGAACATCACGAAGTGCACTACGGTCGCGACCAGAACCGATCCCCAGAACCAGGTATCGAACGATTTCTTGAAACGGTCGTTCGCCGTCTCCAGAGACGGGCTTTGCTGCACCTGTACAGATTCGTTGTCCCTCATCGTCTCTCCTCGTCATGCGGGCCGAAGAACACCGACAGGTACGATGGAGAGCGAAAGCGGATCTGTCAACTAAATTTTTAGTTGTTGGGGCAGGAAGTGGGCAAGAAGCTCGTCGGGGATGTCCGGGAAGCGAGGTTGCGCCCGCCGCATCCCGGACCGTGACCCCTACGCGGCCCGCGCCTCCACGCGCACCGTGAGAATGTCCGTATCGTGGTATTTCTGGTGGCGGACCGACCCGGCCAGGTGCCGCAGCAGCCGCAACGAGAAGTCGTGCTGGGCCTCGATCTCGACCGATTGCTCCGCGGCCAGCGCCATGCGGTCTTCCAGGTTCCCTTCCCCGGCCACGGCGAGGAACTCCAGTTCCGCCGCCTCGCGCTCGAGACGCACGCCGAGTCGCAGCCGCCGCGCCGGGCCGTCGCCGCCGCCGCCCTCGTCGCCCATCAGGCTCACCAGCGCCTCCTCCGAAGCCAGGTGCACCCGCTGGAGCATGTCACCGCCCCATCCCGCACGCGCCGCGCAGCTGTCGATGAACGCCCTGATCCCGGGCAGCGCGTCCACGTCGAGCGTGGTCACCAGGCGCTTGCGGCGCGGGCCGGCGAGCTCGACAAACGCCGACAGCGCGAGCGCGGCCAGCCCGCCCGAGGTCATGCCGTTCCCGAGCATCTCGGCGAAGAAAGGGCTCATCCGGTCTATGAACAGGCCCCCACTCTGGAAGCCGTAGCCGACCCAGAACGAGACCCCGACGATGGCCGCCTTCCGATAGTTCATGCCGTCCGCTACGACGATGCGCATGCCCAGAACGAACAGGATCGCGATCAGCACGATCAGGTAGGTGCCGATGATCGCGTCCGGGACCGAGAGGATCACCGCCACCAGCTTGGGGAGCAGGGCCAGAGAGCAGAACCCGACGCCGATGGCGACGCCCACCCGCCGCGTGGCCACGCCGGTGATCTCCACGATCGCGACGGTGCTCGAATAGGTCGTGTTGGGAACCGTGGCGAGCAGTCCCGAGAGGAGGTTGCCCAGGCCGTCCGCCATGACCGCCCCCTGCACCCCGCGAAAGTCCGTGGCCCGCTCCTTCCGCCACGACACGCGCTGCACGGCCACCGCATCGCCGATGGTCTCGATCGCCCCCACCAGCGTGACGAACACGAACGCCGGAAGGAGCGCCCAGAACACGGGCCCGAAGCTGAAGTCGAATCCCGGCCAGCCCTCCAGCGGCAGTCCGAACCACGGCGCCGCGGCCACCGCATCCCACGAGAACACGCCGAAGAAGCCGGCCACCGCGCTCCCGGCCACGATCCCGATCACGGGACCCCACAGCCGCATCGCCCCGGAGGCGCGCAGCACGATCACCATCGTGACGCCGAGGGTCACCGCGGCCGTGACCGGTCCGGCCGCCGGCGCCACCCCTTCGGGCACCTGCCCGATCAGGTCGAGGATCAGCGGCATCACCGTAACCGCGATCAGCATGATCACCGTCCCCGCGACGGTCGGCGTGATGATCCGCCGCAGCAGCGACAGCCGCGACGCCAGCACGAACTGAAATACCGCCGAGACCGCCACCAGCGTCGCCAGCAGCGCCGGCCCCCCCTGCGCCAGCGCCGTCACCGCCACCGCGATGAAGGCTCCCGACGTGCCCATCAGCAGGATGTATCCCGCCCCGAGGCGTCCCACGCGTTGGGCCTGGACCATCGTCGCGATGCCGCTCACCAGCAGCGCCGCGCACGCCGCCCACGACAGAAAGAGCTCGCTCTGGCCGGCCGCCCGCACCACGATCGCGACGGTCAGAACGATCGGCCCCACGGTCAGCAGACAGTACTGCAACGCCAGTCCGATGGTGACGGGCAAGCCGGGATTCTCGTCGGGTTGGAATCGAACACCGGGACCGGATCGGCTGGCTGGCAGCGCCATGGGGCTCCCTTTTCTGCGGCTCGTGGACCGAGGGATTCGAGGAGCGGGCGGAGATCGTCGGAAGAGTGCGCCGCTCCGAGCGCAATATGGATGTCGTCCGCGCAGCGCGACAGGATAGCGCGGATTGTGCAGTCCGTCATTGTTGCGCCTGGACGCGGAATTGCCCCGTCTTGCGGCCCGCCGACGCGCTCGTCAAGTATTACGGGCTCGTCGATCCAGCCGCGTGACGGAGAAACGGAATGAGACAAGGAGCCTTTGGGCGTTTTCGGGCGGTGGCCACTTTGGGGCTCGTTTCGCTCCTTTCCAGCGTCCCGCTCGTTCCCGCCGCCGGACAGTCGATCACCGTCGTGTCCTGGGGCGGCTCCTACGGCCGCGCCGTCAACGAGGGCGCCAACATTCCCTTCACCGAGGCGACCGGCATCCGCATCGGGCTGGAGGCCTACAACGGCGGCCTGGCCCAGATACGGGCGCAGGTGGACTTCGGCAGCGTCCATTGGGATGTGGTCGACCTGGAGATGGCCGATGCAGTTCGCGGTTGCGACGAGGGGCTGCTCGAGCCCATAGACATCAACGATCTGCCTCCCGGAGCCGACGGAACTCCCGCGGCCGACGACTTCGTGGCCGAGAGCCACACCGATTGCGGGGTGGGCAATCTGTACTGGTCGACCGTGTACGCGTACAGCGAAGAGAACTTCCCGGGCGAGGGGCCCGCCACCATGGCCGACTTCTTCGACCTTGAGAGGTTCCCGGGCCGCCGCGGGATGCGTCGGGTACCACAGGTGAACCTGGAGTTCGCCCTGATCGCCGACGGCGTGCCGCTCGAAGAGGTGTACGCCACGCTGGAAACGCCGGAGGGCCTGGACCGGGCCTTCGCAAAGCTCGAGACAATCAAGGACGAGGTGGTGTGGTGGGAGGCGGGTGCCCAGCCGCCGCAGATGCTGGCCGACGGGGAAGTGGTCATGAGCACGGCGTACAACGGCCGCATCTTCAATGCCCGGATCCTGGAAAACCAGCCGTTCGTGATCGTGTGGGACGGGCAGTTGCTGGACGTGGGTCAGCTCGGGATCGTCGCAGGCTCGCCGAGGCTTGAAGACGCGCTGAGATACGTGGCCTTCGCCACCAGTGCCGAGTCTCTGGCGCGCATCGGCCGCCGCATCTCCTATTCCCCGGCGCGCAGATCAGGCACGCCGCTGGTGACCACCCATGTCGTCGCCGGGATCGACATGGAGCCTCACCTGCCGGCCAGCGCGGGCAACGCGGATCGCGCGCTTCGTTACGACTGGGCTTTCTGGGTCGACAATCAGGACGAACTGAACGAGCGCTTCAGCGCCTGGCTGGCGCGCTGACTCAGAGGACTGGCGCGGCCGCCGGGCGCACCAGGGCCTGGTGTGCGTCAGAACACCACCCGATAGCTGACGTTCAGACTGCGCGCGGCCTCCGGCATGATCTCCTTCACCCGCGACAGGTGGTTGCGGTACTCGGCATTCGCCGCGTTGGCGAGGCTCACGGTCAGGACGTTCAGACGCCCCCCGAACGTGAACCGCGCCCCTGCCGCGGCGTTGAGGACGGTGTAGCCACGCGTCGGCGTTTCGAATTCGCCAACCCGGTCCTGCCGGCCTGCCATCTCGGCCTCGGCCCGGACATACCACGACGGCCTCTCGTACTTTAGCGCCACATGTCCCTTCAGCGGAGGAACGAGAGGCAAGGGCCGATCGGTTTCCTTGAGGCTGCCGCTTACCGACGAAGCCACTCCCTCGATGGCCAGCCCGCGCCCGGCGTCGACGTCCACGCTGGCCTCGAAGCCACTGAACACGGCGTCGTTGCCCCGGAACTGATAAATGGGCAGCCGCACGCGGCTCAGGCGGCCCGTGTCCTCCCCGTAGATGTGGTTCCTGATGTCGTTGTGGAAGCCGGTCACCTCGGCCCTCAGCCGGTCGGACTCGAAGCGGAGGAAGACATCGAGCCCCCGCCCGACCTCGCCTTCCAGAGACGGATTCCCGACTTCAAAGACGTAGGCCGCCAGATGCGGTCCTTCCGAATAGAGTTCGGTGACGTCGGGCGTGCGATACGCGCGGGCTACGCTGGCGCCGAGCACCAGCCCCGAAGCGGCCGCATAAAGGACGCCCAGCGACCCCGACAAGGACTGGAATCTGCGGTCACGAATCTCACCGATGTCGGAAACCCGATCTCTCCCCGGATCGGCCAGGGTCCAGTCGTAGCGCAGCCCCGACTCGATCTGGACGGGGCCAAGATCGACCTCCTCCAGCAAGTACAGGGCCGCCCTGAGCCGGCGCGTGTCAGGCGTGTGCAGGGATCCCCCGTATCGGAAGTCCTCCCAGGACGCGCGGCCGCCCATCGCACCCGCCGCAAACGGTCCCCACCTTCCATGCCGGCCCAGGACGTCCGCGTTCACGTTCTGCTGCTCGAAGAGCGTGCCCAGAATGTCCGCTGCTTCGAGCTCGCGGTGCGTGTACCAGGTGTGCGTCGCGTCGAAGCGGAGGTTGCGGAAGGGTCCGGCCGGGTCATCGAGCACGGTCCTCAACTTCGATGAGAATCGCTCCATTTCGATGCGCACACCCTCGTCGTGCCCGCCCACGAAACCACCCGGGATGCCGTAGTAGTTGCGGTAGCCGCGGAAGGATGCCCCCACGCGACCCCGGTCAGCCACCCAGGCCGTCCCCGCACCGCCGCTCAGGAGTTCGCCGTCGGTGTTGAGAAGCGTGCCGGCGGGCGTCTTCAGATCTCCCGCCGTCCGCGCGGCCGCCTCCACCCGCAGCGGCACGCGCTCCGCGATGGAGAACACGCCCGACGCGCTGCCGGCCAGCGAGCCGGTCGCGCCCTGCGTCTGCAGCGACGCCGCACCCGTCAGGCGAGCGGGCGCGGTGGTCGGAATCTCGTCGCGGATGACGTTGATGACCCCGCCCAGCGCATTGCCCCCGTAGAGCAGCGCGCCCGGGCCCCGCACAACCTCGATCCGCCTTGCCGACGACGGATCGAGCGCGGTGGTGTGGTCCGCGCCCTGGCTGGAGGCATCTCCCACCGCACTCCCGTCCTCGAGCATCAATACCCGATCCCCGCTCAGCCCCCGGATGACGGGTTGCGCAACCGATGGACCCATCCGGGTGGCCGCCAGCCCCGGCATCGACGCCAGGGTCCCCGCGACGGTCGCGGTCATCTGGCGCTGAAGGTCGTCACCCGCCATGACGCTGACCGGCCGGAGCGCCTCGGCCGCGGCGCGCTCGCTGATCGTGGCCGTCACCACCAGGTTATCCAGCGCAATGGGAGACGGCGTCAACTCGATCACGACCTCCGCCGACTCCGCCACGGCCCGGCGCGCGCGTTCGGTTCCCACGGTCACGACGGCGGTGGCGCCCCGGTATCCCAGGCGCTCGGCTCGAAGGACGTACGCGCCCGCGGCCAACCCGGTAAGGTGGAAGGTCCCGTCCCCCCGGGTCACCGCCCAGGTTTCCCTCCCGGCCACGGATACGCGCGCTCCCGCCAGGGGGTCGCCGGTCCCCGCGTCGCGCACATTCCCCTCGAACACAAATCCCTGGTCCGCCTCCTGCGCGGAGACCCGGGGAACCGCGAGCGCGGAAGCGACCGCAAGACACAAGACGAACGCCATTGGACGCGGGCGGATTCCGTCGACAAACGCGCGCACCGCCCGGGAAGGGAAGGTCAGTCGACCGCAGCGGTACTTCGCGTCTTTGGAGTTCAGGGTGTGCATGCGTCCTTTCGGGTGGTGGGGTTCTAACTCTTGGCTGGTTGGGTGGACCTCCGCAAGCTGGATGGCTTCCTCCGATTGCCATACCGTCCAGTATCATATACGCTAATGATAATTACACATGTGTTACTGAACGGTAAAGGTACATCAGATGCCTTCCTACATCCGCGGCACCCTGCCGCTTCCGGTCCGGCGCATCCTCAGGAAGCTCGGCAGCGACATCCGGGACGCCCGACTGCGGCGGCGCATCCGCGCATCGACGATGGCCGAGCGCGCGCTGATCAGCCGCACGACGCTGCACAAGATCGAACGGGGTGATGCGGGCGTCTCCATGGGCATGTATGCCACGGTCCTGTTCGTCCTGGGGATGCACGACGGCATTTCGGAGCTGGCCGACCGCAGCCGGGACGGGCTTGGGCTCGATCTGCTGGAAGAGCGCCTGCCTCAGCGCGTGCGCGTGCCCCCGGCCGCGCGACGGAAGGGCGACCCGCGTACCCCGAGCGCCGACGCCCAGGGCGAGGGATGATGGATACCCCCGTCCTGGTTCACGTCGATCTGCGGGGCGTGCCGATACGAGCCGGCCGGCTGTGGATTCGTGTTCGCGGCGGCCGCGAGAGCGCGTCGTTCGAATACGATGCGGCGTGGATGGACCACCCGTTGCGCTTCGCTCTCGAGCCCGCGCTGACGGTTGGACCGGGCCCGTACCACACGCGCGGCGGACTCTTCGGATCCCTCGGCGATTCGGCGCCGGACCGCTGGGGCCGGGTTCTCCTCCGCCGTGCCGAAGTCAGGCGGGCGAGGTTGGAAGGGCGAGCGCCCCGGACGCTCTTTGAATCCGATTTCCTTCTTCGCGTGGACGACGAAATCCGGATTGGCGCGCTCAGGCTCTCGACGCAGCGGGAGGGGCCATTTCTCGCCGGAGCGGGCGCGATGCGCGTTCCTCCGCTGGTCGATCTTCGCCGGCTCATGGCGGCCTCGAAGAGGGTGCTCCGCCGGCGCGAGAAGGACGACGATCTTCGCCTGCTGGTCGGTCCCGGATCCTCCCTCGGCGGCACACGGCCCAAGGCCGCGGTCAGGGACGACGGCGGCGAGCTGGCGATTGCCAAATTCCCGGGCACGGAGGACGACCGGGACATCGTGCTCTGGGAAGGAGTCGCGCTCGCCCTCGCGAAGCGCGCCGGGATCCGGGTCCCCCCATGGCGACTGGAAACCATTGCCGGAAGGCGAATCCTGGTTCTTCAGCGGTTCGACCGCGAGGGAAGCCATCGGGTGCCGTTTCTCTCGGCGATGAGCATGCTGGATGCCCGTGACAACGAGCGGCGGTCGTATCTCGAGCTGGCCGATGCGCTGCGCAGCCACGGGGCGGCGGCACGATCCGACCTCGCCGAGTTGTGGAGACGCGTCGTCTTCAGCGTCCTCATCTCGAACACCGACGATCATCTGCGGAACCACGGATTCCTCTACGACATCGGAAGGGGCTGGCGCCTCTCACCGGCCTACGATCTGAATCCCGTGCCTACGGACGTGAGCCCCCGGGTCCTTACGACGTACATCGACGAATTCGATGGCACCGCTTCGCTGGACCAGGCGCTGGCCACCGCGGAGTACTACGGCCTGGGCCCGAAACAGGCGAGACGGATTGCGGGCGCGGCAGGAAAGGCGGTTTCCGGGTGGCGGGAGGTGGCCGCGCGGCTTGGCGCGTCCAGGCGGGAAACCGATCGCATGGAGTCGGCGTTTGTGCATGAGGATCTCGCGATGGCGCTCCGGCTCGGCGCGTAGCGGATTGCGGCGACGTGGGAGAGCGCTGGAGGCTTGAAAACGGTGTGGCACGGATCGTTTCGATGGCGGGACGGCGCCAGTCGGCGGGCTGTTGTCGAAAACGCCGTCGAGACGCGGACGGTCCCGCCGAGACTCCTGTTACGCAGGGTGAGCACCGCTTGTCGGCACGACGCTTGCAAGCGATCTTGCACTTAGGACCACCACGTTGACACAAGTTGATCGGTTGCGGTAAAATTCGCCCCCAATAAAAACAAGGCCCCTACGCCACGTCCCTGATCCAAAGCGGGGCTTCCCCGCTACGTGGTGTAGGGGCCGAAAATTGTCCTGCAAGGATGGGGCGGGAGGGTGGATTCGGTGGTCGAACGTGTGGCGGTGCTTCTGGACGGGGAGTTCGTCAAGAAGGTCCTTCAACGGCGGCTGGGCAGGTTCCCGGAGGTGGCCGATGTCATGGCGGAAGTGGAACGCATCCTGAAGACGCCACACCTTTCCGATCATCGACTCTACCGCACGTTCTACTACACCGCCGATCCCCTCAAGAACAAGACTCGCCATCCTTTGTCCGGGCAGGAGATCGAATTCGGAGCCACGCCTGCCTTCATGCGCAACACGAGGCTGATCGACCGGATTGAGAACGCACCAGATGTGGCGGTTCGTAGAGGTACACTGGCCCACCAGGGCTGGCAGCTCGGACATGCATCCGTCCGGGGAATGCTCGCAGGAACGAAGCAATCGGTGAGCCCCCAGGATGTGGTGCCGAAGGTCCGGCAGAAGGGTGTGGACATGCGAATCGGACTCGACATCGCCTCCCTTGCCCTGAAGAGGCTGGTGTCGACGATCGCCTTGGTAACCGGAGATTCCGACATCGTTCCAGCCATGAAGCTCGCTCGCCGCGAGGGGCTGAGGGTGCTCCTCGATCCACTGGGTCATTCGGTACGACCTGAACTCAAGGTCCACGCGGACCGGGTAATCTGACGCTTCGAGACGACGCCAGCAGCGCACGCCTGACCGCGGCGGGTTCGTGCTGGATGATGCACAGAAGCGTCGCGGCCGGGCCGCTGACGCGGCGCGTTCCCTGCTCCCATTTCCGGTAGCCGGACAGGCTCACACCCATCAGGGCTGCCATCTGAGACTGTGTCAGTGCCGGTTCCGAGGTGAGGCAAGAGTGGACGAAGGGTTGCGAAAGGGGTGGCGGACCGCGGTGGGACGCAGACGCCGGCGCGATTTCCGCAAGGATCCCATGCGCTTCGAGCACCTCCATCTGGCGCAGACGCCCTCCCTCCACGACACTTTGCCGATACGCAGATCGTGCAACCCATCATCGAAAGGACGTAGCGTGCAACGGGTTCAGGGATTCGGCGGGTTCTTCTTTCGGGCAAAGGATCCGAAGGGACTTGCGAAATGGTATCAGGATCACCTTGGCATCAATCCGGCGCCGACGAACATGGAGATGACGCCCTGGGTGACCGACTCGGGGGTCACGGTTTTCGCACCCTTCGGTGCCGACACGGATTATTTCGCGGCGGACAAGACGTTCATGCTGAATTTCCGCGTGGCCGATCTGGACGCGATGATCGCGCAACTGAAGTCCGCGGATATCGAGGTCACCCACGAAATGGAGATGGAGGGCATCGGTCGCTTCGCCCGCATCCACGACCCCGAAGGAAACGCGATCGAGCTCTGGGAGCCCGCGTCGTGAGGCTCGAACCTGTTGGGTGGCGGGATCACGTTCTCGAGTCCCGAACATCTTGACGGAGTTAGGCATAGTTAGGCACGGTTAGGCAGGGTTATAGCCGTATGGATGCATAACCCACTCTGTTTGGGGGCCATGATCGCGAGACACACTATTCGGAGCCTCTGGCTGGTCGGCGTCCTTGCCGTCCCCGCCCTTTTCGCATCTCCGGCCTTCTGCCAGGTCCCCGCAGAGACGGAAGCCCGGCTCCGTTCGATCTTCGAGGCGAGGGATTTTGACGCGCGGTCATTTCAGGCGACCTGGCTGCCCGACGGATCCGCATACACGACCCTCGAGGCCCCCTCGGGCGCGTCGCGGCCGGAGTTGATCGGGTACGATGCCGCGAGCGGCAACCGGACGGTCCTCGCCTCGCTCTCCCACCTCACGCCCGCCGGTGGTTCGGAGCCCCTGAGCATCTCCGAATACCAGTTCGCCCCGGACGGCACCTGGGCGCTCCTCCGGACCGACGCCGACGGCTTCTGGATGCTCGAACCCGCCACCTCCATGCTGACGAGGGTGGAGGCGGGCCCCGGAAGCGCCATCTCCCCGGAAGGAGGCCGCATCCTCTTCATCCGTGAGGGCGACCTTCACGTCCACGACCTCGCGGCCGCGCAAACGACCCGCCTGACCCACACCACCGCCCAATCCGTCTCCAACGGCCGCGCCGTGTGGAGCCCGGACGGCAACCGCGTCGCCTTCGTCCAGTCCGACGCCTCCGGGGTGCCGATGCGGTCCATGCTCGTCCCCACCGATCCCTCGTATCCCGAACTCCGGCAGGTCCGATTCGCGCGAGTGGGCGAGACCATCGCCAGGCTCCGGGTGGGCGTGGTGGACGCCGAGGGCACGGAAGTCCGCTGGATCTCCATCCCATCCCCCACCGAGGGCTTCTATCTCGGGCAGGTGAGCTGGGCCGGGAACTCCGAGGAGCTGCTGGTGGAGCAGTTCAGCCGGTTTCGGGACGAACGGGATTTCTTCATCGCCAACGTGAGCACGGGTGAGGTCGACCGGATCTACCACGAGTCCGATCCGGCCTGGGTCATCGCCAGCTATCGCCTGAACGCCGGCCTGGAGTGGATCCGGGGGGGCGACTCCTTCCTCTTCCTGACCGAGAAGGACGGGTGGCGCCATTCATGGGTCTATTCGCGCGACGGGCGCGAGGAACGGCTCCTGACCCCCGGGCCCGGCGACGTCATGGAGCGCGGGCCGGTTGCCCACGGGGAGGTGCAGGCGGGAGATGGCTGGTTCTACTTCTTCGCCTCGCCCGACAACGCCACCCAGCGCTACCTCTACCGTGTCCGGCTGGACGGCGCCGAGGAACCCGAGCGGGTGACGCCCCCGGACCAGCCGGGAACCCACTTCTACGACTTCTCTCCCGACCTTCGGTGGGCCTTTCACACATATTCCACATTCGACACTCCTCCGGTCACCGCCCTGATCAGCCTCCCGGACCACCGCGTCGTGCGGGTTCTGGAGGACAACGACGAGCTCCGGCGCCGGGCCGAGGCCACGATCTCCCGCCCCACGGAGTTTCTGGAGCTGGATATCGGGGACGGCGTGGTGATGGACGCGTGGATGATCAAGCCGCGCGACTTCGACCCCGGCGCGAAATACCCGGTGTTCATCTACGTCTACGGGGAACCGCACGGCCAGACCGCCCTCGACCGCTGGTCGACCCGGAACAACTACCATCGCGCCATCGCGGACCTCGGATACCTGGTCGTGTCCATCGAGAACCGGGGCACGCCGGCGCCGAAGGGAGCGGCGTGGCGGAGGGCGCCCTTTCCGACGATCGGCGTGCAGTCGACGGAGGAGCATGCGGCGGGCGTGCTGGAACTCGGCAGGATGCTCCCCTACGTCGATGTTTCCAGGGTGGGGATCTGGGGCTGGAGCGGAGGCGGATCGAACACCCTGAATTCCCTGTTCCGCAAGCCCGATGTCTACCACGTGGGGATCGCCGTGGTCCCCAAGCCGCAGCCGCACCTCTACAACGCATGGTTCCAGGAGATCTACATGGAGACCCTGGAAACCAACCCGGACGGCTACCGCATCTCCGCGCCCATCAACTATGCGGAAGGGCTGGAGGGGGACCTGCTCATCATTCACGGAACCGGGGAAACCAACACCCACCTGGAGATCGTCGAGGGATTGGTGGACCGGCTCGTGGAACTCGGGAAGACCTTCGACTACTTCACCTACCCCAACCGGAACCACGGACTGTCGGAAGGGGAGGGGACGGCGGTCCACGTTCGCATGCTGATGGTGCGCTATCTGCTAGAGCACCTGCCGGCGGGGCCGAGGTAGGATCGAGCTTTGGGAACCCGCGTCGTGAAACCTGTTCATCTTCTGCGGGTCGCCATCCCTGGCATCCTGCTCCTCGGTTCGGCCTGCCGGGTCACGGAGCCGGAACAGCTCGCCGGTGCCTGCACACCCGCGGGCGAGCCTCTCCGCGCGGCCTTCTACGCGTACTACCCGCCCGTGAGCTACAGCGCCGACGAAGATCCGGCCTCTCCGGGGTTCCACACGCACCTCGGCTACGAGGCGGACCTGCTCACGGCGATGGAGGCGATGGAGGGGGCGCGGCTGTCGTTCGAACGGAGTCCCGTCGCTGAATGGCCCGACATCTGGCTGCTCCCCTCCACGCCGGATATCGACATCGCGGGCGGCGGCATCTCGATTCTCGATTCCCGAACCCGGGACCACGCCGGAGAGGTGGCCGTGGCCTTCACATCCGGCCACATCGCCTTTCGCCAGTCGCTGCTGGTGCGTGCCGGCGACGCGGGACGTTTCTCGTCCTACGACGGGCTGACCCGGGATGTGCTGGTCGGTGTTTTCAGGAGTTCGACCGGTGAAGCGCGTTTCCTCCAGCTCGCGGGCCTTGCCGACGACGACGGCGTCCTGGCCGCCGGCACGCGGATCGACACTCCGGGGGGGACGGTGGTGGCTGACGGCACGGCGGCATATGTGGTCACCGCCGCGAGAGCGTCTGCGGTGCTGGACGGGAGGACGCACATCCATCCGCCGTCCGACTTGATGCCCCAGGTCGTCCACGCCACGAGCGTGCAGGAACTCCTGGAGGCCCTGCGCGACGAAACCATCGATGCAGTTGCGCGAGGCGCGATCGGCAACAGTGAAACCGCCTACGAGTCCGAAGGCAGCTTCGTGGTCTCCGCGCTCGACACCCTCGCCGAACACGGTGGCTTCGCCCTGGACGCCGGGCAGCCGGAACTACTGGCCTGCATCGACGAGAAGCTGAGTTGGCTTACCCGCGACCGCGAGATCGGCTACGCGGAGTGGCGTGAAGACGCGACAGTGCTCCTGGAGCGCGCCCGGCTCTGGACGGGACGTTGACGGATCGAGGAGGCTGTCGGGGATGATGACCGGGACTCGGTGTCATCCGTATTATCGGGAAAGCTCTGGGACGCAGGCTCGCCGGGTATGAGCTGAGCTGCCGGACCCAGGCTGCCGTGGCGCGGGCGCGGCGACGGCTAACGGTCGCGGAGATGGTGATGGCGCCTGTGTCGCGGCACGGTGTTGCTTGCCGGTACCGAGGTCGCACGCGAGGAGAGGCGATATGGTCACGGAGGACAGGTTCGGGCGCGTCGTGGCGCATCTGTACCGGGCGGCGCTGGGGGATGCCACCTGGGCATCCGCGGCTGGCGTGATGGGCGAGTTGATCCGAACGAACGGCCAGAGCATTACATACGCGGAAGCAGGTCCCGGAGGTGAGCCCGAGATTCGGCAGTCCCGGTTCTATCTGGCTGCGGAACGCCGGGACGACCTGCGGCAGCTCTATTACCGCGACTACTACTGGCGGGATGAAGCGATTCCGCGGCTCGCCGGACTGGACGACCGCGAGCTGGCCTGGAAGTCGGATCTCTACAGCGACCGGGAGATGAAGGCGTCCGCTGCATACAATGAGTTCCGGGTCGCCAACAACACACAGAACGGCCTCTTCACAGTAATCCACGGGATCGACGGATCGGCGGTCGTCTGGTCGTGCGGCAACTCTACCGAGCGGGAAGGATGGGGTCACGACCAGGTCCGGGTCATCGGGCTTCTCGCTCCTCACATGGGCCAGGCCGCTCGTGTTCATCGTGCGATGGCTGACGCCAGGGCGTTGGGGGCGTCGCTGTCCGGACTGATCGAGAACAGGCGGCTGGGGCTGATCCGGCTGGATCGCCGTGGACGCATCATGGAAGCGAACGACCCCGCCCGGGACATCCTGCTGAAGCGCGATGGGCTCCGCGATGGGGGAGGTGTGCTGACTTCCGGACACGCAGGGGAGAACAAAGAGCTTCAGCGCCTGCTGGCCCGGGCGCTGCCCCGGCACGGTGTTCAGGGCGCCGGGGGTTCGATGAAGGTCACGCGCAGGAAGGCTCGAACGCCGTTGGTCCTTGAGATCCATCCCGTGCAGGGAATGGGCGGGGAGTCCCGGACGCGCCAGGCCGGGGCGCTGGTGCTCGTCGTGGACCCGGTCCGCCGACCCCGGATCGAGCCGGACCTGGTGGTCAGGCTCCTGGGATTGACACCTGCAGAGAGCCGCGTGGCGGTCGAACTGGCGACCGGCCAGACGGCCGCTGGCGTTGCGGCCGCACTGGACTGCGCGGAAAGCACCGTGAAGACACACCGCAAGCGGGTCTACCGCAAGCTCGGCATTCGCCGGCAGGCCGAACTCGTGCAGAGGATTCTGTCGCTCGAAGGCTTGCGATAGGTGTTCCCGCCGACGGAAATCCCGCTCGGCAACCCAGGCAAGCCCACGGCCAATCCGGATGTTCGCCCCTCAGGGGTCCCCCCAAAGGGGGACGCTGGGGGCTCATTCCCACTTTAACGTGATTACCTGGCTCCAGTCAGGCATCCCGCTCCGGTTAGGCATACCGATGAACCGATACATGACCCCCATACTCGCGACCGTTCTCCTGACCCTCGCGACCGGTCCCGTTGCCGCCCAGCTTCCGGCCGACGACGGGGCGTTGCCTCTACGTTCGGAGTGGGGCGCGGCGGGGCTCGAACTCTTCGTCCCCCTGGCCGGCCACGCATACGCCGGCGACTGGACGCGGGGCCAGTTCCCCACCCTCGTCCGGCTCGCGAGTGCAGCCGTGGCCATCTCCAATCGTGATGCCTGCATCATTTTCTGCAGCACTGAGGATGGTGACATCGGGTGGCTGGCGGCCGGCGTTGCGGGCTATTTCGCCGGCACGGTGTGGGGCGTGGTGTCGGCGCGCCGTACGGCCCGAGACAGGAACGCAGCACTGCGCGAGGGGCGGGGGCTCGAAACCGGATTCGCGATCCGGCCCAATGCGCACCGCCAGCTGGAGTTCGCCGTGAACGTGCGGCTGCGAGGAACAGATCAATGACGATGCCGTAGTCCCGCCCGCCGAAGCCCCTATTCCACAACCGTATGCGCGCCGGGCAGGTTGGCGGGCGCGTACCCCAGCGCGGGATCGTCCATGCGCGCCAGCACGCTCCCGTGGATGAGCGCACCTTCGGGGATGGCTCGCGGCGCCGGCCTCCACAGCCGCCAGAAGCCGGTTCTCGAGACGTGGAGGCGACCCGCGGGATCGGGTGAGAGCCTGCGGCGCCAGTGCGGTCTCAGGCGCAAGCCCCGGGCCCGCGCCCTGTCCAGCATCCATTCCAGTGCGATGTTGGAGAGGCCGGCATCGCGATACCAGCCGCCGACATCGGAGTGGACGCCGGCGAACCAGACCTGCTCGATCGTCTGGTGATCGGCCTTGACGTCCTCGCGCCACATGTTGGCCGGGAACTTCTTGCGCTGTTCGTCGATGGAGACCGCGTGGTAGCCGTACTTCACATCGTGGTTCAGCGTTGAATCGAAGAACTTCCGGCCCCAGAACCAGCCCATCGAGCCGACTGTGTCCCACACGCCGATGAGGTGTGGGCGGCAGTCGTGGCAATAGGTCCGCTTGAACCCGGGCGCCATCGCGTGACGCGCGCGGTCGTTGTAGATCCTGGACGCGTACGGCACCAGGTTGAGGCTGCCCCTCTGCAGCAGGCCGCACAGGTTCAGCATCCCGGCCAGCGCGCGCACGGTGAACGCGCCGCGGCTGAAGCCGAACAGATACAGCCTGTCCCCCGGCTCGTACCGGTCCATGAGGAACCGATAGGCATCCTCTATGTTCTGCTGGAGCCCGGCGCCGAACGCCTTCCCCAGCGTGCGGCCCACCCGCCGTCCGAGCGTCCTGCCGAGAAAGCTGAAGGTGCCGACGCCCGGATCGTAGAAGGCGACCTGGTCCGTGTCGCGAACGATCGCCTCGTAAAGCTTCACGACGTTGGTGTTGTTGGGGCCGTATTCGTTGCCCGTGCCGTCACAGCACACGACGATGTTCTTTGGCATGGGGGGTTCTGGTTGGTGATGGTTGCTGTTGTTGAGGGCGGACGCTCTCGGGCTGTAAGAGAAACGGCGGCAAGAATGTAGGTAGGACGGGGTCGTGGGAACCAGTGTGGCGGGGGTTGTTAAGCAATTCGTGGACAGCGTTCGAGACGGTCACCTCCAACTCAACGAGCGCCCGCTCACGGATCTGCATGCCCTGCGGCGCGCCGGGATTGCGTGCTCGCCGGATCGACACTTTAGGCTTGCCGTCTAAGGACAACCCATCGGAACACCGCCCAGACAGGGAGAGACGGAATCCGATCATCTTGACGCTATGGGCACCACGTGGTTCCTGTATTCCTTGCGGATGAGCCACAGCGCCGATCAGCTCGCCGATACGTGACAGGTCGGTAGAGCCCCACACGTGGTTTCAGCTAATCTCGTAGTGGGGGCAGGCGTATACCGCGATGCCAAGGAAGTCGCTGAGTTTTCAGCTTTTGCCTTACGCGTTGTCCGTATTCTTCCTCGTCAAGAGGGCATTCCAACAGGTTACGGAAGTCCTGAATGCTCAACGCGCACTGCTCAGCCATCTTCTTGAGGAGGTCAACAGAGATGTTCCTCCCGCCACCTCCGTGAGACACCTTCGTCCTGATATGTGTCTTCCTTCCGTCGAGGCAGAAGCTGAGGTACTCGTGGTCGTTGTCAGTACCCACGAATCCCTTACGCTTGAGTCTCTTTGAAATATCGGAGCGAGAATAGGTCTTACCCATTCTCAGGTAGATACCGTAGGACGAAATCCCGCATCCGCCGCGCTTCATCAGTGAGTTCATCCAACCCGTCATGTTGCATAACGGTAGCGATTTCTGCGGCTTCGCGCCGGAAGTCGAAGATGGCATCTTTCACGGTCGGACCCGTCCCCAACAAACTCCAAGGCTCCCGCTTGATAACGACACCGAGCGTCTCATCCTCTCGCCAAGTGCACCATTCGCCGTCCACGATCACATAAGATGACGAAAAAAGCATGTACCGAAGGTTCTCTTGAAGCACTTGATGCCCGACCGAAGCAAAATTCAGATTGCGCTCGACAAACTCCCTGATGTTATTGGTGATGCTTTCCGCCAGAATAGGAGAACGAGAAGCCATTGAGTCAGCAACTACTTGGTATTCCTTGTAAACTCGGCCTGAAATATCATCATGTCCGAATGACTTGTGGGTGCTGATCGCCGTATGACCAAGGTGGTCAACGGCTATTAGGTTTGGAGACCTATCGCTATGGGCCCAATAGGTCTTGGGACGATGAACAGGATCGGAAAAATAGGCAGTGATTCCCCATCCGTGCACCTGCGGCAAGATTGGATCCGAGTAGCGGGCGGGCAAATGCCGGCTGGTCGATCCCGAGTCCCCGCCATGCGGTTGAGAAAGGGGGCCTTGCCGCCATGATTTGACCTCAAAATGTGGAGGGTCAAGCCATAGCTCCTTGGTTCCGCTTCTCCGTGTAGGAGCGAGTTCCGTCATTCCTCTTCACCCTCCTCTTTGGTTGAAGCCGCAGTGGCTTCCCTCAGTGCGGACGCAGCGCGTGTAAGCACCCCAGCTATATGTTCAGCGGCATCTGCGGACACCAGAAGGGTTGCTACGATCTCCCTGGTAACTTCCTCCACTTCTTGGCTCGACACGAGTACGTGGCCATCATCCGCTACTTCTAACGTTGATGGGATCCTGTGGTACTCTACATAGAGATGAGCAACCACTTCCCTAGGAGAAACGCTACCCCATGCTCCGTGAGCCACGATAGGAGGCAAGCGCCGCCCGTCGTGCGACCGTATCGTCAAGACGGGTGTCCCCTCGCCCGCCGTCGTGGGTTCCAGCTCTGGCATCGTGCCCAACCTCCTAGAGGATCGTTCTTGCTAAAACGGTTGGCATTTTACGCTATCCTTGACACGTAGTCAACTCGCGCAGATGTCCTTCCCTTCGGGGTTGATGGCAACGTGCACACCCCAAGCGCCCCGGACGCCCGTCGCCCTCCGTTCCCTCCACACGGACCGCCGGAGCTCATGCCGAAGCCGCGAAACGCGTGGAGTCTCCGGTTGGGGCAACCGGATGCCGGTGCTACCTGCGCTGGCGGACCCGTATGCGGCAAGCCTCTGTAAAAGGTTGCTGCAAATGGCCCTCTGACTGGAGGAGAACGCGGAGTGCACACTTTCTGGCCAACGAAAACTGCACACTCTCGGGCAGCCTCCGCGGAGGGAGCAGCGATTCGGCGCGGGGGCTGCCTAGGGGGCTCGGGCGGTGATCATGATTCCGTTTCCTCGCTCTGCGCATAATCCTGCGGGGAGGGCCCGGGACGCGGTCGGCTGGGATGGCTTTGGTAGAGTTCCATGTGGCGTCGCAGCCGGTAGCTGTTGCCGCGGATTTTGACGATATGGCAGCGGTGGAGCAGCCGGTCGAGCAGCGCGGCCGCCATGACCTCGTCGTGCAGAATCTCGCCCCGGAGGTGGGCACCGTCGAGGACGTGCTTGTGGCGCCGGTTGATGAGTTGGAAGAAGAGAATGGCGCCACCGCGGGTGACGCGGAGGTAGCCGATTTCTTCGACGACTAGGAGCGCCAGGTGAGTGCGGAGTCTGGAGGCGCTGGCTGAAGTGCCCCGCGGCTTGGGCCTCCTCGAGGTAGTCGCAGGGTGGCGTAGTAGACCCTTCGGCCGCTCACGGCCGTCGCAGTGGCGAGGCGCAGCGGTGATCTGGGCCAGGAGTTGCTTGATGGCCTCCGCCGCGAACATCCTGACTGCGGCAATGAGGGGGAAGGAGAGTACCTCCAGCCTGAGAAAGAGCGGACTGAATCCCCGGCATCTGCCCCGGACTCAAACCGAAGACGAAGCTCCCGTTCCTTGACCACAAGCTGACCACGGCCTCAAGCCGAACCGACAGAAAAGGGCTGCAGTGCCAGATCTCAGAATCCAGTTACGAGAACCGCTACTGGCCTTCAAGAGAACGCGGCTTACGAGTCATGCACGTTCTCCTTAAAGTTGATACCTCAGGACTTAGCCTCGGTAACGAAGGAGCGGTCAGCATCCTCAAACCGAGTGAATACCTGATCCACCCGAGTCAGGAAGTCCATCTTCCCATTCGTGCCACGATCCGTCCAGTACTCGGCGGTGAGTCGGTCGGGACGAAGATTGTCTCCGTGAGTGACAACGAAAATGGCGCCCCGATGTACTTCACTGATTCGCTGGTTCCGCAGGTGGATCTTGGGTTCGTTTGTGTAAACGCCGGCGACCTGATATCCCCGTCCACTCCTTGAAGGGCGGATGTTGCTGGCGACCAGCCAAGACTCAGATTCGGGCGTCATCAGGTGCATCTGGAGCGTCGAGAGTGTTTGCTCGATCCCCATATAACACACGATCGGCGGGATGGGGCTTCCGGTCTTCGAGTCAACGTAGCTTGACTGAAGCTTGACACGCCATGTACCCCGCAGGTCAGGGCGCTTGATTAGCCATCCATGTAGGAAGCGTCGGTACCAGAGCCGTCGGTCCAAGGCGAGGCCAAGTAAGGCGAGTGGGCCGACCACGCCAGCGAAGGACCTTAGATGGGCCCAAGTCGGAGTCGTTCCCTGTAAGCCCAGAAATCCAGCCCACACGAGAGCTGTGAAAGCGACAAGGAAGAGAATATGGAGTCGGTTGAACGTCATTTTACAATCGCGGCATTCCTAGGTAATCTTGGGCGGCGTAAACGAATTCGTGAGCTATCTGTTTTGTCCACGGCTGCGTGGGAGCAAAGAGCAGTTTGACCCCGTTGACTTCGTACCAATCAGGGGTGCCTTGGTTGCTCACCGTGCTCCAATATAGATGATGCAGAATAGCCCACACGCGCTCGTACCATGTGCGGTGGTCGAAGCAAGAATTCGGAGTGTTGAAAACAAGACACTCTACGAGAAATCCCGGGACCGGCCGCGCGGCGAGTATTCCCGCCTCATCCATTTGGTTTCGTAGCTTCTTCAAGATGCGAACCCCGCCCTTGAACCGTAGGTGGGTAGTCTTGTTCTTTGACACGCCGCTCTCGTAGTGAAGCTTCAGGTCTGGCCAGGTCTCGAGCAGTCGCTCAGGATAGTTATAGATGAATCCGCCGCTACCTGGCTTCAGCACGACACCACCCCAATAACCCCAAGCAGATTGATTCATCCAATAGTGACGGTGTTCGAAAAATGGCGCAACGTCTGCTTCGACTCGGTAGCTGTTCTGTTGAATGTCGAATGCTTTGTTGCCTCGGCGGACTGCATTAGACCCGAAATGTGCAGCCAGAGCCATATGAATATCGTGCTTATATTGGTGATAGTGATAAGTGGCGGGAGACACGCCGAAGGTCGCGTGATCTGTCCCCGGCGGATAGCTTGGAATGAATGTGTCGTAGCAGAGTATCCCCACATCGACATCGCTGTCTTGCCGAACGTTAACCCGGTTGCGGTACGAACCTTGAAGGAAGACCTTCAGCTGTCGCTTCCTAAGCGCGTCACTACCCGCAATGGCATTCCGCACCGCTCTGATCGCATTCTCGCAGCGTTCGCGCTCGGTCCTGGAGGGAGGCTTTGCCCAGCGGCTGAATTGTTTCTCTAGAGTGCTCGGGGCAATGGCTCTCTGCATCTTTTGGTTCTCGGCGTGTAGGTGCGATTCGGCTTATATTCGGGCAACACCAGAAATCTCGTAGGTCCACCGTGCGGAGTCAACCCGCTCATGGAGGAACTTTGATCGGCGTCTTAAGGATGTCTCACTCCAACAACTTGAACACCCCGTCGTGCGCGTCCCGATAGAACTCGATGTTCACCTTCGTCCACACATCGTCATCGAGCTTCATCAGCTCTCGCCGCGCTCCCACCGGCATCAGCAACGCGCTCGCCTGCTTGTCCACAGCCAGCTCCGCCATGGCGACGGGGTCAGGTGTCTGTTCCAGCGATCCTCCAAGATTCAGGGCTCCGACGATGATCGCGCCGCCGCGCGTCTTCCTCTCCAGCAATCCACCAACCAGCGCTGCCAATACGGGCAACCCCAGCCCCGTCCCTGACTTGTCCGAATCCCGCGGCTGCATCTGAACCGTGTACTGGTGGGCCCGCGCATCCCGATCGCCAACGAGCGCCTTTGCGCCCGTGTAGAGATTCTGCTCTCCGACCTTCACGCTCTCCCGGAACGCAGGCGGTACCGGATGGTTGAGGATCTTGGCTCCTCCAGCTCCCGGACCAACCACCGCCTCGATGCGGTAGAGCCCCGGTCCAGTGCCTTCCACACCCGGACCGATCGCCCATACCTGGCCTGGTGGCAGTGGGTCCGTTTCGATCGCCTCGTCGCTGCGTAGCTCAGGCGTCGAGACGAACTGCTCGATTCCGTCCACGCCCAGCGTGAACGAGAAGTGCGTGTTTCGGAACTCAGCCTTGAGACACCGCTTCTGCTGCTCCTTCACTCGCCGGCGGGATTCGAGCGCCAACCGCACCATCCATTCGAGATCGTCGTCGCCGACTTCCATCTTTGGATCAGGGAAGAGCAGCTTGATGAGTCCCGAGATGGTCTTGTGGACGGCCTCGATGTCCCGCCCGGACAGCGCCCCACCCAAGAATACCCGGTTTTGGAGGAGCGGCAGGCGTGTGGTGTGCCGGAGCCGGGTCCAGCAGGCGCTCAGGAAATCGTTTACCAGTCCAAAATGGTCCGTAAGGTGCTCGCGCGGATCGACTTTGGGGAAATCCCAGCCCGGAGCGTAGGCGTGGATGCGGTCGTGGAAGGCGGTGTCGTCGCGCATCTGCTTGGGAAGAGGACTCAGGAGGTGCGCCACTCGCTGCTGTTGTTCAACGGAGACGTCGAAGTTGCCGACCATCACGAGTGACCCTTCAGCCCGGATGCTCTCCTTTCCTCGACTGAATTCTCCCGAGGCCATGTATCCCTTCATGATGTTGACGCCGTCCTTCTGGTCGAAGGAGATGCCGGCGACCTCGTCGAAACAGACCACATCGTGCTGGCAGACCAGACCTCGCTGTCCATTCGCCATGTTGACGAACATCTTGGCGACGGTTGCCTTCCCACCCGAAAGGAGATGGGAATACGGCGAAATCTGCTGGTATACATGACTCTTTCCGGTTCCGCGCGGACCCAGCTCGACGAGGTTGTAGTTGCTTTCGACGAATGGGACTAGGCGCAGTAGCGCCACTCGCCGGGCGCGTTCGTCGAGAGCTGCGGGCTCGAGACCGGTTGAACGGAGAAGGAAGTCGGTCCACTGCGAGGTGGTGAATGCTTGCCGGCCTCGAGCGAGGGTGTCGAGCACGTTCGGATCCGACATCTGAATGGGCCTCAGCGCCGCAACGCTGAAGGGCCGGCCGTTCTTCTCCTGCGCGATCAACGCGTCGTATGCGAGCGTGATCTCTGCGTAGAAGCCATCGGAAAGAATGCGCTGGTTGTTGGTGACGAGTGGTCCTGCGATACGCGCGTCCTTGAGCACGAGACTGGGAAGCTCGGCGATGTAACAGTCGTTCTTCGCGTCGAGCCGAGCCCGAACGATGTCAATTAGCCGGACGGATCCTCGCTCACGGGCCCGCCACTTGAAGACCTCCTGCTCCGTGGGCCGCACAGTACGCCCTTGGAGCTGTCGCTTGACGATCTCCAATCCCTCGTTGATCTCGTCTTCGTCCACGCTCGCGCAGTAACGGCCCAGGAGGAATTCGACTACGTAGGTCGGGACCGGGTACTGGCGAGCGTACCGCCGCACCAGATCCTTGCGCACCAGGTAGCCGGGGAACGCCTCGTTGGCGACATGGTCCAGCGAGTCCATTTCGATGGTCGAAGCGCTCATGAATCAACTCCGGCGCGAGTGTTCCTTTGGGAGAGGATCCGGCCATCGGCGTCGGTGACTACGAGAACCAGGGCGGCGTCCTCGTATTCGTCGTCGGCGAGGATGAGGCTGGCCAAACCATCTTCGTCGATCTTCTTGGTCAAGGACGCCACCGATTCACCGCTGGGACTTTCAAGACGCAAGTCAGCAGAAGCACTGCCCCCCCGGACTTGGACGGAAATGTTGCAGCGGAATCGCACCCAGGAGATCGACTGGATGACGGCGGTTGTCCTGCCGTCCTCCGCACCTTCGACCCGGATGTCTGGAATCAGACACTCCTGTATGCTGAGCCCACCGTGTGCGTACTCGTCCCGCTTGCTGAAGCACGCGATGCCTGGCGGGGTCGCAAACCACTCTCCGGCGTTCCAGTACCAGGGATGGAGCGGAGCGTCCGGCGTCGAGTCTCTTGAGATGACGGCGCAGCGCGCCCACTTGGACTCAGTGAGGTGCTTGGGCAGACGGACCATGGGCAGTCCCCCTGGAAGAAGGAGCCAGCCGTGGTCGGTAACGATCCGCACAGAGCGCCAGCCCGCCTTGAGCAGCCGCGCGATTTGACGGACCAGGCTGTCCAGCTCGTGCTCGATCTGGCGGGCGAACGGGATGGCACGGTGATGGTGGCCGTGCTTGTCGATTTCCCCCGTCTCCAGCCAGCCGCGCGCGCCTGCGTTCAAGGGAATCTCCAGCGTGCCGGCGTTGATTATCTGATAGCCGGCCGACTCCATGGCTCCTCGGAGCTCCTTCACGTGGGCGATCCGGCCCGAATCTCTCATCACGGGTTGGAATGTCGCACCGAGTTGATTTCCCGTGACTTCAACGGCAACAGGGCAGACGGCAGGTTTGGCGGTGGCCGTCACTGTCGGGGTCGCCGCCCAGCGATGCGCGATCGTTGTCCTGGACCCGGTCGCCTCCAACCGATCGGCCAATCGGCGTCCGAGCTCGTACCGCAACCCATCCACGAAGAGGAGGCATTCATCCTCGCCTGCGACGATGGTGGCCTGGTTACCGGCGGACGGGAGCGGTTGGCGCTCCATGGACGCCTGCAAGGCGCGGGCAGAGCCGTCAAGCCAAGGCTCGAGTAAATGGCGGACGGCGTCTGCGACGATCTTCTCCTCTCCCGCGGGCGCAAGGGCAAGAGCCTCCCGGGCGCTGGCGTCCGCGTACCATCCGCGGTCCGCGTAGACCTCGGCCACATCGTCGGGCGTCATACCTCCGATCGCCGAACCCACCGAGTCCGCCACGCGGGCCAGCGGCTCCAGCAACATTGCGAATGGAGAACGGCGCAGGCGTGCCCATACCCAGGTTCGGCGATGGGCGTGCTCTTCCTCAAGTCGCGCGATCATCCGGCAAGCATCGGCGTGAGGCAGCCCGGCCAACTTGGCCAGTGCGCGCTGCACCGATTCTTCATCCTCTTCGTTGAGGTCCGGCCAACGGTCGCGGTGAAACAGAAGCTCCTCGCCCGGACGACTCCGTGCGAGCACCTCGGGTACTCCCGGAAAGGCCTCAGGTGCTTCCGTGAACCGGGTCCACACGTCAGCCCAGCGCCCGCTTCCTTCGCCCAGACTGGCGCCAGCCGACACATCCGCATCCTTCTCGGGATCGAATCGGAGTACACGACGGCACTCGTCGCGGAAGGCATACCAACGACTGCCCGCCAGCCGGGATCGCGTGCCTTCGGGATCGGCCATCCAGCGCAGGATGTCGCGTATGGCGTCCGCGCCGGCCAGTTGGTTGAAATCGGCAGCATCGAGGCGGCGGTCCCGCATCTCCTCGACCGAGGTCAGGGCTACCTGGTCCAATGCCCCGAGGAGCGCGGCGATGGTACCCTGATCGGTCGCTATGTCGAGGTCCGGTCCGGCGGACGAGCCCAAGAACGCCATTACGCTCCAGTCGCGGCCGTTCGGGTGGTGCCAGAGGACTCCGCGATACATCAGCTCGACGAGTGGCTTCAGTTGGTCGGGACAGTCCTCGCCGGCGCGCAGCTGGCCACGCTCCACTCCCGGGAGGTAGATGATTGGCGTGCGGCCGGGGGTGAGACCTGGTGCTTCGATCACGCCATCCACCACGCAACGCAGCCAGATCGCGGGACCGGTTCGGCGTTCGGGGTGATAGTCGCCAAGCGCGAGCAGCTCCGGTATGCGAGTGAGAGCCACCGGGAGAAGCGCGCGCCATTCGGCCTTGGGGTCGGTCCACAGGATCGCCACGGGGGTTGCCTGGTTACTCGGGACCGAGGCGCGGCCACGGAGGGTGCGGGCGAGGTGGTCGAGGGGTGTGCTGGGAGCGGATGCTGATGAGCTGAGCTCCGTCATAAGGCGAGCGCGTGGGGTCATAGTCTTCGTAAACCCCTTGATGACAACGGGGTGTGGTTACCGCTGGTGGCGGTCATTATTCGGTGATCGGTGGCCATAACTGCGACGCGTGTTGGCGTCGTCGATCTGGCCCTCCGTCCGTGTTCGCGAAGGCGCACGGCCCGCTTCCGAATCTCCGACCCGGAAGCGAGAGAAGTGTGTCAGAAAGACTTGTCTTGACTGTTGCTGGTCCCTTTCCGACCGGAAATGCGGCTCGAAACGATAGACCGCGCATTTCGTTCGCGTTTCTCGAAGACAATGTGCTAGGCATCGGCACTACCTTCATCCGGAATCTCACGTTCCCCATCGCTACCGGTCACCGCAAACATTGCTTCCGCTTCCCACGTGCTGGCGACATGCCGTACTTCCGGTAGCGGGTCGTCCACTCCCAACTGCAACCACCGCCGGACCACAGGATGCCCACTCAGGCCCTGCTCAGCCATCGCACGCGCCACTTGGGTGCTGCGCCATCGGGCCAACGGAACGTCGAGTTTCCCATCAAACGGATCCTCGCGATCGTACCGCAACTCTTCGGCGAGGTATCCCAAGCCCTTCAGCACCAGATCGCGGATGGCCTCTTGAGCGTCTTTGCCGCCTTCCTCGAAAACCCACTTCGCGGCGTAGAGGGCTTGTGCGAGAACCGCACCCCGTCTCGTAGCGATGGCCACCCCAATCTCACGTATCAGGTGCCTCGGGGGAGCAACGAAATCCAGCGCATGGTCGGACGCGAACCGCATCCAGAAGTGCAATGACCACATCGCACTTTTCCCCTTCGTGGTATCGTCCGATGCCAATCCGGTTGACATGAGCAAGGCGATGTCCTCACGCAGATTCTCGCTTGCGCTGGCGATGCCCGGAAGGATGCTGTACGCCGGAATCCCACTGTCGATCAACTCCGATGCTCGCCTAAAGAGCGTTCTCTTAAGATCGCTCGCAATCTCAACTTCAGTCAAAATCCACCGCAGCCCACGGCACGCATCCCGTATCGACCGTTTCAACACATCTCGAACGAACTCTGGTATTGTCGGCGACTTCGGGACCTTGGTCTGCGACCATCGCTCAATCACTCCGATTAGATATCCTTCCTCCTCATCCGTCAGATCCAACGTTCTCCCGTTTCGACGTACGAATGCGATAGACATGCCCGCCTGCCACAGAATGTCGTCTGCTCGCGTCGAATCCGCGTGGACAACCTCGCCGCCGATCGCGTGATTACCATAAATGGGCGTTAGCTGCACCTTGGCAACGTCTCCTGACAGCCACTTGCGTCCAAAGCGCGCTCTTCCCATGCCAACGGTTGGCTCCGGAAGGAGGATATAGGCGTAGTCCCGTAGCAGCGTGCCGTGCGGAAGTCCTCTTCCCTCATTCCCCGCCATTCCCCAGAGAGCTTCAGCGACTCGCGCTGTTTCGATCTTTGTCAGACGACCCCACATCGCAACGCTGGCAATCCTCACTGCTGCTCGTTCACGTGCCTGATCCTCTCCTTTCAACCCCCGAATCAGGGTGGCCACTACAGCCTCCCATCGATTCTCATTGTCCTCCGACCGCGCGGGCGGCGAGAGGTCCTCGGACAGAATCTCACCGGGATCCGTCCATTGATCACCGTCACGCGCAAACCCGTCCAGCCCGACGATAGGCATTTCAAGCACATCGAGAACGTGCTCCTCGCGCTGCTTCTCGTCGAGACTTTCCCAACATCGCCGCAACAGGTTGCGCATGGCGTCGCGCAGCAAGAACCAGGGCATGACCGCTGTGTCCTTGTAGAGAGCGAGCGCAAGGTCGAACACCGAGATGACCGATGAAGCATCAAGACGCAGAACTAGCCGTGACAACGATTCGATGGCGACGCTTGCGCGCCGCGTGCCGTATAGCCTGCGCCCCGCTCCAGTCGCCCGAACCCATGAGATCGCGTCCTTCAATGCGATCTGAACATCCGCGGCCAGTGCATTTGCGGTCGCGGGTGTAAGCGAAGCCACTCGAGGTCGCGAGAGCATTCGCATGAGCGCCTTGTCGCGGTCGTTAGTCGCGACACGGATCGTTTGACGCATGCCGATCATGGGATCCTCGAGCATCAGCGCTTCCGCTGCCCGCATTGCCAGCCCGCCAGCGATCGTTTTGACGTCGATCGAAGGAGGCAGACCGGCGACCTCCGTCAGCCGAATGCTCCGCCACGCTGCGGCCGCGCGTGAGGATGAAGACGCCAAGCGTGTCTCCGTCGACCGTACCCCCAAGTCGAAAGCCGGAGGCCGGGTTTCCCGCCGGCTTGTCGACAACTCATCGTTAAGGTAGCGGACATCAGAAGATGGATCGCACTTCACCGCCGCGAGTTCATCCCATCGGGCCTGGACATTATCCCATCTCGCTTGAAAAGTGGCGAGGTCCGCAAACGTCTCTACTAGACTCCAGAGCGCCCATCCTTCACGCGATGGTCCAGCAAGATCGAAGCCGTCCTTCGGCATCGCCCTAATCTCGTCAAGTGCGCTCTCGATCAGTCCATTGGCTTCCTCTTTGCGCCCGATTTCTCTCAGGAGCGCACTCTTCCGAATCGCCCACGCAGGATCGCCCTTGTCCGTCTTCCAGGCGTCCAAACGTTCCCCAAGTGTCGCATGATCCAAGGACCATAGCACCCATAAGCAGCGTTCATGGCGTACTCGATGAGCTACTTCCACATCGTCGCCCAGAAAGTGCTCAAGAGCATTGAGTTGTTTGTTGAACGCGGCCCCGTCAAGTCGGTACCTGGCTGCGGTCAACAGAGCCAGCGCCACCTCCCGCCATGCTGCCCGAATCCTCTTCCAATCGACGTCATCTTGGCGATTCCCTTCGATTGTTCGCTCTTTGCAGTCGATGGATTCAAGCACTTCCACCGCTGCGGCCTCAAGTTCATTCGGGACCCTTGCAAACGTCAGTTCGTACCGCCAAATGATCTCGCGAACCGCGTCCAAGCGCTCCAGCGTCGCTAGACCGGGTAGTTCCGATATGATGAAGTGTGTCCACTCCTCGGTGAATACTCGCCGTTCGTTCCGCACTCGTGCCGGAGACACCAGCCAACCGGGATAGCATTTCCGGTTGTGACACCAGATGTCGAGGACTGCTTTGGCTTTTTCCAACCGCGCATCCGCGGCCATCTCCGATGGTGGCCCGAAAGGCTCCTTTCGTGGCTCTGCCGACACGTTGCGGACTATGGGCTGGAGTAGTGGACTCTCTTCGGAACAGAATGCTTCGTCCCGTGGCGAGGGCCACTTCGAGGTGTCGTACGGTTGCCCGCATTCCAGCGTCGACAGAATCCACTTTGTAGCGTATTCATAGCTGTCGGGCCACTTGTCAACTTCCGGATGCAGGGCAAGATCGATGGCGACCACGTTGCGGTCCTGGAGCATCTGGCGCTCAGGGCGCGACAGCTTCAGGATCCCAGCGAGATAGATCTTCGGCGCTGCTTCACCGAGGTTGTCGCGAACCCAACCCGACCAATGAAGGAAGTTCGGATCATTGCCCGAAAAGCCGATCAGAACGAAGATCGTCTCCATCATTGCCTGCTGCACCGTATTCACGAAGGGCGAGAATACGGTAGGATAGGTTCGATAATCCTCTTCGGTCAGAATGAGACGAGGATTGGGAAGAGAGCCATGCAGTTTGACGATGCGTGGCCGAGGCCCCCAAGGGATGTCGTCCTTGCTTCGGACGATGGTGTAGGCACGATCTGGGACGGCCTTGCTTGTACGTTCCAACAGTGTGTCCCAGTTGGTCGTGAACACGTCAGCCCACGGAAGTCGAAGGAGTCGCTCGTGGGCAGTCCCCGGCATGAAATTGTCATCCGCCACCATCCTCTTCAGGGCTTCGTGTAACGCGGTTGATCCGAACTCGGCTTCGTATGCCTGAGCCAATCTCAGGACTCGCTCCGGCGGTATTTTCTCGTCGGCGCCATCATCAGGATAGAGTCTTGCCGATAGGTCCTTGGCAATCTCGTCCAACATGGGTAACGGCTTCGAACCTGGTCGGACCCTTCGGGAATTCCGACTGAACCCACTTCCGATCATTACTGATGCGCCGGCCCCGGAACGGTGCCAAAGAGCCTCGCGAACTTGGTTGATATGACGTTGGTCGGGAAGCTTCATGGTGTGCGCCCCCTGCTTCGCCCACGTCTCCGAGCGGTCCTTTTGCACGCCAGCGTATAATGCAGATCGTTCCAGCGGTGGCCGTCAAACTCGGCGCCAACGGCGGCCCTGAAATCGGTCCGTTGGACCTCGCTCCCGCCGCTGGGGCAACCCCAAAACCAGGGGAAGTCCTCGTGGGGCCTCGGGTCTTCGGGCTCTTTCCCCTTGTCCTTGATGTCGCAGGGGGGTTCGCCGGCCAGGATGCGGCGGAGCTGTCCCTGGAGATCGATAGCGGCCGCGAGGCGACCATCAGCTCCTGGGACTCCTTCCTCGACGTCCGCGCGCTGTCGCTCGATCCAATCGTTTAGGTAGGCATAGGTTACTGACTCAAGCGTGCGACGGCCTTCACCATCCGGCGCGGCGAGCCGATGGTAGTTGACGAGCACGTGGAAGCCATCTCCGCGACCGTCCCAGATGTGCCAGATGAAGGGCCGATTGTGAAAGAGCCGGCAGTGCTCGCCAAAGAACCGGTCCCGAAGCCAATCCTCCAGTGAAGTCGGTGGTTTGGAACTGGTCACGGCAAGCAGGGCACGTTCGGTTGCAGCAGACCACTCCTCGCCGTACGCGCATGCCAGTAGGGCGCGGAGGCGGTCGGCGGCTCTTGGTTCGCCCCGTGTCGCCGGAAGGCATACGATGCCGTCGTGGTCAGAAAACTCGTCGAACGCTCGGCAGTCGTCGACTACGTCCCGTTGCTGTGGCGCAAGACGCATGTCGCGATCTAGCTCAGCGGGCCAGCGATATCCGAGGAGACGAGCAACAGCCACTTGGAGAACCGTGGTGTCAATGCGTGAGGGGCCGAGGTCGGTGCGCTTGGTCTCTTCGTTCCACACCACACTTCGGCACGGGTTGCCGTGGAAGATCCATTGAGTGGGATCATCGGAATAGGGCTCAGGGAGGCCGTTGGGATATTGGTTGGCGGCGATCTCTTTCCAGTGGTCGAGGTCGAAGGGGACCTTGACCAGAGTGGCGTTGGTAACCTTCAGCGTCTGATCAATTCCGCCTACCGAAGCGGCGTATTCGGGGGAAGCGCAAAAGCACCAGACGGCAGGGAGGACATCCTCGGAAACAGGTCCGAGGACGGCAGTGTTATTGTCGAATTTGTCGCCAGCGTAGCGAGTCACAGGGAGCGCGCCGATCTGGGAGACGGCTATGCCTTGCGCTCCCCACGCGCCCAGCCCCTGCAACCGAACGTTGTTCGGTGGCTGTCCACCTCGATCCCGCTTGTACCAAGGCTCGTCATGCTCGTTGGCTAGGCGAATGATCTCGTCAAAATGCAGAATGTGTTGGCGTCCTCCAAACAGAGTGGTGCTCTTCACAGTACTCTGCTGAAACACCCAGCCGGTCCTGATTTCCGGGAAAGCCCAAAATCTGCTACCATACCGCGCATAGTCCGCCGTGGCAATCCCTTGGTGGCCGTGTAAGACCTCTCCTAGTAACGCCCGGTCCCCGATCGGTCGCATCAACACCGCCGCGTCCGGGTTCTCCAGCTGCTCCCGCTGCCACGACATCACCACCCCAGCGCCCCCCCGCAGCAGTCTTGCTTTCTCGACCGCCTTGGTCGCGCGTTGTCCCCGAGGAGCAGACACGTCTACCCCCGCCATCTCCCAATCCCGATACGCAATCCCGTCCGATATGATGGTCAACGCCACATTCACCACATGCCCGGTGATGGTCTCGAATGCGCCCGGTCCCAGCCGCGCCACCAGATTCCAAGTCCTCTCCGTAAGCAACCTCTCTCGCAGCTTGCGGTAGGTCTTCAGGAACAACCAATTCTGCGGTGTCACCACCGCTTGCGTCCCGCCTTTGCCAAGCCAGCCGGAGATTCGCGAGACGAAAAGGGTGGCGATGTCTCCCTTGGCGTCGCCGTGCTGTGTCTCGGCGAAGTCGCGTAGCTCACGTCCTTGCTTCCCGCGTGCCAGAAACGGCACGTTGGTCACAACCAGCGTGTAACGGTCCCGCAGGATCTCGGCAGCCCGAGCCATGCCAGCGGCCGCCACCGCGCGTTCGTCACGCCCGCGCGACCTCTTCTCCCTGCGAATCGCGACATCGAGCAAGCCAGCCAGAGACCTGAAGTCGGCTTGGAACAAGTCGCTTCCCAGCGATGCCGGGTCTAGGAGCGACCCCAGCTCGGGTGCTCGCCGGAACAGCTTGTGCAGCCGAGCCATCCCTTCTTGCAACGGGCCACGCGCCAGCGATGGGTCCTCGGCTGACTCGGCAAGCGTCCGCCACTCCGCCTCAGACGCGTTCGGCGCGAGTCCCGTGCAAGCGACATTGAGCGGGGGCAGATTGATGGGCTCTCCCGCCATCCGCCACGCGGCAAGAGCGAGGTTAAACGCGGCGATCTGGGTACAGCGTGGGTCGATCTCCAGCCCGAAAAGGTTGTTCCGCAGCACGAGGCGGATCGCCTCCGCGACCGAGACCCGTTCCTCGGCCATTCGAAGCCGGACGAGGAGTTCGAACGCTTCCACCAGAAAGTGGCCGCTGCCGCAACAGGGATCGAGCACGCGCAGGGCCTTAGCTTCGCGAGGCCAATCGGCGAAGCTCCCGGCGGCAGGACGCCACGGTCCCGTGCGCTCGTCGTCCTCATCCCCTTCAACGACGCCACGCACGAAGCGCAGGTAGGAGAAATCATAGCCACCCCCCGTCTCCAGGCGCGCTAATCTCTGAAGTTCCTCTTCGTCCGCAGCACCCTCCGCCGACTCGGGAAGATCTGCCAGAATCCTGCCGGCGCGCCATGCCCCAATGGTGTTGTGCAGGAGGAAGAGCACCATGTAGTGCTCGGTGAACAACTGGGTAACCGCCGGCAATTCGTCGGCGCCGATCTTACCACCTTGCCGGTTGACTTCGTCCTTCCGCTCGGCCTGCCAGAACTGGTAGGTCCAGCCGAGCGAGTCGGTGGCAGTGAACACGGCTTTGGGCAACCTATCCAGCAGGCGCTCGAACTCCTGTCGCGTCTCCAGAGGGAGCGATAGCTCCAGCACTGGATCGTCCTGGCGGAAGATCTGCGGCAGCATCCGTTCGGCGCACCGTGCGGCGAATCCCCAGGGATCTACGGCTTCGTCTTGTGCCAACTCCCGGCAGTCCTCCAGCGACAGCTCGACACCGTGTTCGGGATCTCTTAGGAGCCTGTTTTCGGCCAGAAACCGGGCGAAGAGCATCCGGTGCCAGTGCTCGTACGCGACTTCGTGGATGAGGTGGTCCAGCTGCTGGGTGCGCTCTTTCCGATCGAACTCGTCTCCTACCTGTCGACCGCGCATCCGAAGTCGGTTTCGGAGTGTCCTGGTCCGTAGAGGCATCGAGTCAAACGGTCTTGCGACGTCGACGGCGAGTGATTGGAGCACTTGCCGGGCGCCCGTTTCGCCAGTGCGTCGGGCCTGTCGGATGGCCTTGGCCAACTGGTTGCGCAGCTCGGGTGGAAGGCGTTTGGTCATGCTTGCTCACGCTTCCGCTGAGTCATCCCTTCTGTTGGTGTGGTCATTTCACGATCACCGGGCCATCCTGGACCGCCTCGAGTAGTTTCGTCTCGTGTTCGACCACCCAATCCCTCACCTCCTCGGCATCCGTCAACGTTCCACGATGCACCGTAACGTAGGTGATGGGTGGCCCCTCTTCATCCAATCGTCTTGCCGCCTCTTCCAGCGCCCTCGCGAGCCGTGACGGGACTGCGTCGATCTCCGATCTCCACCCTGCGAGACTCCGTGCGTCAAGCGTTGCTCTCAACTGATCTTTGGTCTCGACCGCAAGCCGTGCGGGTCCTTGCAAGCCCACTTGACGAAGCACTGTCCCCTTTGCAGCGCCGTCCAGCTTATTCCATGTCGCGTCGTCTGTAAGCGCGTCAATGGCTTCGGCGACCGCTTCCTCTAACTGCCTATGTCGATCCACCAACTCTCGTCTTAGCGCCCCGGCCAGCTTCGATAGAGGGGGCGAGACGTGGTCCGTGTCGGCGAGCAGTGCACGTTGCTCCTTGACGGCGTCGAACTGCCGGCCCGCCTCCGACGCGACCTTCAACGCCCCCTCCGCGTGACGACACAACGCCACCGCTAGGTCCCAGGTCACTTGACGCCTCTCGATCCGCTCCGACAGCCCCACCCACCGTTCCACGGCGGCTTCGATTTCCGCCTTGGCCTTCAGGATTGCCGCCAACTGCTCGTTGCCGGTGAGGCGCGAAAGATCCTCGACGAAGCGGGTATCCGGAACCGGGGGCAGGGGAGCAGACCCGCCGGCCCGCGCCGCGAGAGACTGTAGCGCGTCCAAGTATTTCGGTGCGCAGACTTCCTCCTCCCCACTCCTTGTCTGCACATCGAGCCTGCCAAACAGGCCCCGGAGCGCCAGACGCTCTGTGGCGGCCAGTCGTACCCTTACGGGACGGAAGTGAGCCTTCGCGATCGCGGTCTGGTCAAGCTTCTTGGTCGTGACGGGTCGACCGTTGCGCTCGGCTCTCAGGTGTCCGTTCCGATGAAGGGCTACCAGCGCTGCGTCGACTGCGTCTCGCGGCCAGCCGTAGGGTGCGGCTTCGAGCACACGCCGCACCTGGGAACCCAAGGTACCTGTTCCCATCGCGCCGAGAACTTCTTTTGAAACGGGATGTTCCGACACTGGATTGTCCCAGTCCACTACGGCGAAGGGATGCCCCGATCCATCTCGTGCTCGATTGAACGCGGGTCGCCAAGCGCGGTGATCGCCTTCGGGGAATCGAGGAAACAGGCGGGCCAGCGATGCTTCACCGCCCTTTTGGAGCTGCGACCGCAGGTCATCGCCGTAGACCTCGTTGCCACCCCCCTGTACGACTCTGGCCGATCGAACAATCGTTTGCACGATCTCGTTGCGGGCCGCCTCAGCGCCGGCGAGTCTGCTCTTCATGCTCTCGCGAGCTTCCCGCCCCTCTTTGGATGCCGGAATGCCTCGGAGATCCAGAACTCTTTGCGCCGCTTCCACGCTAACGATGTGTTTCCGGAGTTCTTCGGCGCTCTTCTTCGGCAGATGCACATGAAGAACGGAATCCTCCATGCCTCGTCGGCGTGCCTCGTTCTGTACCTGAGCCCACGAATTCGACCACTCATCGCGGAGCCACACGCGGACGGCGTCACCCTGAGCGGCATCAGGGTCGGTGTCGACGTGCAGCGCTACCTTGCGTCGGAGCTTGGCGCTGCCGTGAAACAGCCTCACCTGCGCGACGATGTCTTGGATCGTGCCACTCAAGAGCTGCTCTCGGCGCGCAGCAATTTCCACTTCATTGCCCGAAATCGCCGTCCTCTGCTCCCGGAAAGCATGTTCCCAGTCGGCCCCTTCGGTCGTCTGGATCCGGTATTCGTCCTCCACCCTCATGAGGACGCCTTCGGTAGCCAACTGCTCCAACTCGGCCGCAACGCGGTTGCGGAAAGGACCCGAATCCGCCGTGATGTCGCTGACGAGAAGGTCCGCCAACGTAGGAGCGTCTGCGCGTACGCCGAGATCCACGGTTTCCTGGCGCGGCAGCTTTCCAATGAGAAAGACTACACCGCACAGGTCTGCGCGAAGCGCGCCGTCCGGGGTACCGTCGTCCAGCTTTGCGATCCGCGTGTTGATCTCGTTCAGGAGGATGTCGGAGCCGACGAGGTCCGGAGCAAGCGCTCGGAACAGGTCGCTTGCAGGAATCACAGCGCCGAGCTGCTTCGTAGCAATCGCTTGCAGGGAGTCGTGCAGGATTCTCAGTTGTGAACGGAGCTGGCTGTGTGTCCCCGACGGATCTGCGGTTCGAAAGCACTCCTCCCAAAAGCGCCGGCGGGTCCGAAGCAGCGGATAGTCCCCAACATCATCACCATTGATCCTGTCCTCGGGACGCGCCGCCAGCCGTGTCCCCTGGAGATGGCGAGTCACCTCTCCGGCATGCCCCTCGAACAGTTGCACGATGTCCGGCATTGCGGTCGCCTTTTTCCCCAGCAGCACCTCGCGCGTAACCGTCTCCACCTCGGCGTCGGAAAGCTGCACGGCGATCTTGAACCGGTCCCTGAGGTGCTGTAGTGTCGTCGTACCTGCGGAGAGTGCAGACTGCCCTGAGGCGACCAGAAGCAACCGGCTATCGAACTGTGTCTGAACCGCCTCTGCCAGATCCGTGATGATCGTCGACCTGTCCTGCTCTTCGTTGATGTACTGTTGGACTTCGTCGAGCACGAGGATGGTGAGCGGGATTTCTCCAGCGGGAGCGAGTGCCTGCCGGGCGACGTTGACGAACTCCTCGGTCGTGATATCGGCCTTCGGCTGCGGGAACTGGCCGATGAGCAGCTGCCTCGCCCCTCTTACGTCCGCCGCAAATGTCGGATCTGCCTCGATGAGAGCCTTCGCGATAACGGGACTCACGTAGAGGCTGTGGAGTTCCTTCCCCCAGTCTCTTCCCGTAGCCTCCACGGTCTTGCGCACCTGATCGAACAACTCGTTGTCCCGCAGCCAAAAACAGAAACGGGCTTGGGGGTACTGCTCTGGAAAACCGCCGGCCCGCAGCAGGATCGAGAGCACCGAAAGGCGGACACTTCCAACGTTTCCGCCCAGCAACGATCCGGCGGCGGCGACGAGCGGCTTGCCGACGCGACGAGCGCGAACATCGAGTTCCCTGAAGGCGTCCTTGACTTCCGCAGGGAGCCGCTCGGCCACGATTCCCTGAGCCGTCGCGCCATCGTCGAACCTGGTGTTCACCCACAGGTGGGCAAGCATCTTCAGCAAGTGTGACTTGCCGCTTCCGAAGAAGCCGCTCACCCAGACGGCGTCTTGGCGGGAGACGTCGAGGTTCGCCAGATACCGCTCCAGAATACGTTGCAGCGCATCGGCGAACTTGCCCTTGCAGACGAAGGTCGCCAGTTCGTCGCGCAGTTCACGCATCACCTTCGCGTCATCTCCGCTGGTGATGCGGGCTTGGCCGGCGTTGGCCAGTCTGACTTGTAGCGGGTCGCGGTCCAGCAGCTGGTGAATCTTCATAGCCTTCAGGGTATCCATGCTTCGTGTAGCGTTATGGGCTGGGCCAGATAATTCCAACCATCGCGCGCGTCCAGAAGGCGGAAATTGTTGTCGTTCTTGGTGCCCGGGAAAAAGATGGCCAAGCGTCCCTGGATCGAAGTTTCCACCGACTGGATGAGTTCGGACACTCGCAGGAAGCCGTAGAGCGAGGCTGCGCCAAGGAGTGCGACGACTGTGTCCTCGTCGGCGTCGTCCAAGACTCTTGATAGCCGCCTTCCGGTCTTCTCCTTGAACTCACCCTCCAGCTTCATGCTCAGGAGTTCCGGTTCCTCGAAGTAGGCGTCCTTGTACTCGTCTGCGGCCATCCACTCTGAGAACCAAGTGGTGGCGTCGACCAAGGTCCAGTCGTGCCCGGCTTCGCGAGTGGCTTCTTCGAACTCGCCAATGCGAGCCCGGAGCGCACGTTCTCGCTCCTTGGGGTACACGACGATCATCACACGCTGGGCTCCAGCCAACGTTCGCTGCCAAGGCACGCTGATGTGATGCTTGTAGCGCTGTGCGAGCTTGCTGACCTGGTTCAAGAAGGGCTTTCTCCCGTCCGTAGCGTTGTCTTAACCGAGTGTGTCAGAGGAGCCTTCCGCCCTCAATGCCATGTCCTGACCCCGCGGTCGAGCATGCGAGTGCTGATCTCCACCACGCCGCCCGCGGCCCGCGCCCGAATCAGACCAATGCGTTTGGCCTCCAGTGCATGCGGTAGCAGCCCATCCCTTCCTACGTCGAGCACTCGAGCCCAGTCTGAGTTCAGCAACGCTAGTCCCGCGCAACCTTCCATCTCGCCCAGCCAGAGGGCCATGGCCGCAGCCCCCGGAGTAGGGACGATCTGCCGGCGAATCTTCCGAACGCGCCCCTCGAGGTGTCCGGACTGAGCCCAGGAGCTTGCGGAGTTGCGCGCCACCTTGTCGAGCACCGCTTCGTTCATCCGGGACCCTACGGCGTCCCGAATGGCACCAACGAACCGTGCTCGCACCAGCTCCTCTCCCACCGCCAGCCTCAGCACTGGTAGCGCAGTCTTGCGAAGAAGGGGGTCGCGGGTGAGCGCACAGAGCATCGCAATCAGGGGGCGACCGCGAGCATCCACTCGCCAGAGATATCGGAGGACGCGAAAAAGGGCGAGACGCGGATCGAGGCCGTACATCTCAGTCAGGCGCTGCCGGGATCCCTTTCGAGTCGCGAACGTTTGTTTGCCGAGGACGTTCTCCTCTACGATCGCGGTGACGTAGTCGTCGCGGGTTGCGTCGGACGGAAGCGCCGCCAAAAGTTCCGTAAGCTCGCGCAGCATAATCGTCCGGCTGCTCTGGGTACCGCGCGGCCCAAAGCGGAAGCCGGCTCGTTCAAGAGCGGGAGTGCTCGTTAGGTTGGCAAACGGGGCATGCATGAATGGGAAGCTGCCATGAAGGTCTGATGGCGTCAAGAGTATTGGCCGGCAAGTTTGCCGGCTATCTTATACAGGTACGGATTTCCCTGAGACAGAACAATAGGTGCCCGAGCGCTATCGGGCGGCACCGCTGAGGTGGCGCGCCATCGCTTGCAGAAGCGCGACCGGGATGCGGGGCGCGCCGAGGCGGGTCTTACCGTCCTCGCGTAATTCAGAATTGACACGAGGCCCCTAACCCAGCTCAGTTTTAATGATGCGGCCAGGAGAGGGTTTGCCACGGCGAGCTCCCGCAGCAAATGCTGCCTTGGTCGCTTTTCCGTTTAGACCCTCACGTCCAAGGGCCTCCCCAGGGGCCCTTAGGCCAAATGTGGCGGACCGAATACTGCTTGCGCCCCTCCCCGCCGCTTTCCAGTCTCACCGTATCCGGGTTGTGTGGGCGTAGCGTGGCCGGGAATGTCTGGTGGCGTTCCTGACCCTCGTCGCTCACCCGCCCAGAACAGCCCACATCCCCCACCGAGGTACCCGCCATGACGACCCGACGAACCCGCCGACTCGTCCCCCCCACCCCCCTCCTCACCCTCGTCGCGCTCATCACCGTGGCCGTGGTCGCCACCACCGCCACCACCCCCACCTCCGCCACCGCCCAGGACGTCCCCACCATCGAGGAGATGACCGAAGGCACCACCGCCATGGAGGGCTTCTTCAACCTCTACTGGGATGACGACGTCGGCGCCCTCTACTGGGAGATCGCCGAGCTGGACACCGAGTTTCTCTACCAGATCTCGATGGGGTCGGGGCTCGGGAGCAATCCGGTGGGGATCGACCGGGGGCAGTTGCGCGGGACGCACATCTTCGAGGCGCGGCGCATCGGGCCGCGGGTGCTGCTCGTTGAGCCCAACTACGAGTTCCGGGCCATCACCGAGAACACCGCCGAGGCGCGGGCCGTACGCGACGCCTTCGCGCCGTCGGTGCACTGGGGCTTCGACATCGTGGCCCGCACCGGCGACCGCGTGCTGGTGGACGCCACCGAGTTCTTCATGCGCGACGCGCGCGGGGTCATTACCCAGATCGAGCAGCGGGGACAGGGGTCGTTCCAGCTCGACGCGTCCCGTAGCGCCATCTATCTGCCCAACACCAAGTCGTTTCCGGAGAACACCGAGGTCGAGGCGATGCTCACCTTCACGAGCGACCGGCCCGGCAACCTGGTGAGCGGCGTTGCGGCCACGGGGAGTTCGTTCACCGTGCGCCAGCACCATTCCTTCATCCAGCTGCCCGGACCCGGTTACGAACCGCGCGTCGCCGATCCGCGCATCGGGGTGAACGGGCCGACCGTGCGCGACTACGCGAGTCCCATCGACGAGGACATGCGCATCCGCTGGGTGGCCCGCCATCGCCTGCAGAAGCGGGACCCGGACGCAGAGCGCTCCGAGGCGGTCGAGCCCATCGTCTACTATGTGGATCCGGGCACGCCCGAGCCGGTGCGGAGCGCGCTCATCGAGGGGGCCGAATGGTGGGCCGAGGCCTTCGAGGAGGCGGGCTTCATCGACGCCTACCGGGTCGAGGTGCTGCCCGAGGGGGTCGACGCGCAGGACATCCGCTACAACATGATCCACTGGACCCACCGGCGGACGCGCGGCTACTCGTACGGCAACTCGGTGATCGATCCGCGCACCGGCGAGATCGTGCGCGGGGTGGTGAACCTGGGGAGCCTGCGGCTGCGCCAGGACTACCTGCACGGGCAGGGGATGGTGCCGCCGTTCACGGGCGGGATCACCTCCGACGACGGGGGCGGCTACTTCGACGTGCCCATGAGCGCCGAGGAGCGCGCCTACTGGGAGGCGTGCATGCTGGCGGGGGCGCCGGACTTCGAGTACCTGGCCCAGGTCGCCGGCAACTCCGACGCGGTGGAGATGGCGCTCGCGCGCGTCCGGCAGCTGTCCGCGCACGAGGTGGGGCACACGCTCGGCTTCCCGCACAACTATCTCTCCAGCACTTACGGCCGCGAGAGCGTCATGGACTATCCCGCGCCCCTGGCCACCATCGACGACAACGGCGACATCGACCTCTCCGACGCCTACGTGCCCCGCATCGGCACCTACGACAAGCTCTCGGTCAACTGGCTCTACCGGGAGTTCCCGGAGGGGACCGACGAGCGGGCCGCGCTGAACGAGATCGTCATGCAGGGCATCGACGACGGCCTGATCTTCATGGCGCACACCAACAACAACTTCATCGGGGCCGCGCACCCGGGGGCGAGCGTATGGGATAACGGGGCCAACCTGGTCGACCATCTGAAGCTCGAAATCGACGTGCGCGAGATCGGGCTCGAGAAGTTCGGCGCCGACGTGATCCGCACCGGGGAGCCGCTCTCGGACCTCGAATACGTCCTGCTGCCGCTCTACATGCACCACCGCTTCCAGTTGCGCTCCGCCGCGCAGACCCTCGGCGGCGCCGACTATCGCTACGCGCTCAAGGGAGATGGACAGACGCCGTTCGCCATCATCCCGGCCGAGGAGCAGCGGGACGCGCTGGAGACGATTCTCTCGACGCTGACGGTCGACTTCCTGACGCTGCCCGAGGACGTCGTGTCGATGATCCCGCCCCCGGCCTACCGCCACGACGAGGGCGAGGCCTTCCCCGGCTACACCGGGCTGATCTTCGATCCGGTGGGCGCGGCGGAGGCGGCCGCCGACTTCGCGGTGGGCGAGATCCTGCACCCCAACCGCATGGCCCGCCTGCTGGTGTTCGGCAGCATGGGCGACTACCCGGGCCTCGAGGAGGTCGCGGACCGGCTGATCGAGCACACCTGGGGCGCGGACGCGGCGCCGGACGACTACCGGCAGCGGGTGCTGCACGCCGTCCAGCGCTCCGTCGCCGACCGCATGATGCAGCAGGCCAGCCGGGACGGGAACGCCGCCGAGGTGCGCGCCGTGCTCGCTGACCGGCTGGCGCGCCTGGCCGCGGACCTGGAAGCGATGTCCGACCCGTCGCCGCACCAGCGCTTGGTGGCCGCGGACATCCGCCGCTGGCAGCAGCGCATCGAGAACACGGTGCCCGGCGGCGCGCTGGTGATGCCGCAGGGTGACCCGATCGGCGGGAGCAGCCGGGGAGGTGGGCCGCCGGGTTGAGGGGCCGAGGTGAGCCGCGGTAGGGGCCCGGAGGTGAGCTGGAGTCGCGGATCTCGCGGGGTCGACGCGGGATCCGTGTACTCCGGGCGTCGAGGTGCCCAAGGGGCCGTGATGTTATGCGCGCATTACAGAATGTGATGTGAACATTACAAAACGGGCCGGATCTGGGCGCTTGCGACGCTACCGCTTCGGCCTATTGCTTGCCCTGTTCGTCGCCACCGGCCTCTCCGCGCTGCCGGCCGCTCCGCAGGCGATCACCTACGAGGTGACGTTCCAGGGCAACTGGACGACGGCGAGCACGCCCGGAGGAGTGGTGGCCGGAGGGCACTTCACGACCCTGATCGGCGGCGTGCACGGGAGCGGCGTCACGTTCTGGAAGGCTGGCGGGCGAGCCAGTCCCGGTGTCGAGGGGGTGGCCGAACTGGGCTCCACCGGGGGCTTCCGCAGCGAGGTTTCGGGCAGCTCGCACACCCTGTCCGTCATTGAGGAAGGGGTCTCGGGAGGCGGCACCGGCAGTGCGACGTTCAATATCGACGTCACCAGGACGCACCCGCTGGTGACGCTCCTGTCCATGATCGGCCCCAGCCCCGACTGGTTCGTCGGTGTGTCCGGAGTGTCCCTGCTCGACGGCTCGGGTCAGTGGCGGCGGTCTCGCGTGGTGAACCTCTATCCGTACGATGCCGGCACCGAGGACGGGGAGGAGTTCTCCCTGTCCAATCCCGACACGAGCCCGCAGGGCGTCATTACGAGCATTGCGGGAACGGGCAAGTTCTCCAACGAGCCCATGGCGAGGCTCACCTTCACCAGGTTGACAACGCCCCCGCCCAGGCCGAACAACCCGCCCACGGTGCAGGCGGCCTGCGAGCCCTGCACGGTTCCGCGCGGCGGCGAGGTGCGGCTCAGGGCCGACGCCTCGGATCCGGACGGCGACGCTATCGCATACGATTGGAGCGCCGGGCGGGGAACGTTCACGGGCGCGACCGACGGGCCGGATGCGCTTTGGACGGCGCCGGACCGCATCGGCGTCGTCGTCATCCGGGTTGCGGTCGACGATGGTCGGGGTGGGACGGCGGCTGCGGAAGTCCCGGTCGAAGTCGTGAACCGCCCGCCCGTGTTCGGACCATCGCCTCGTTTCGAGCTTGCCGAGAACCGCGACGGCGGCGGGACACCGGTGACGCTCGGCCGCGTTGGCGTGACCGATCCCGATGGAGACGATGTCGAGCTGGGGCTGGCCTCCGGCACCGACCGTTTCGCCATCGATGCAGCATCGGGGGTTCTGAGCTACATCGGGCCCGGGGAGGACTTCGAGGCCGGTCCGAGCCGCTATGCGCTGACGGTGACGGCGACCGACGCGCTGGGCGGCGAAGCGCAGGCGGAGGTCGTGGTGCACGTGGTCGACGTGAACGAGCATCCGGTGGCCACGGATGACGCGCTGAGCGTGGCCGAGGACCGGAAGACGAGGGTGGAGGTCCTGGGCAACGACCGCGATCCGGATCGCGGAGACCGCATTCGCGTGGTCTCGGTCGGCGCGCCCGGACACGGGCAGGCGCAGGTGGTCGGCGCCGGGGCGGCCGTGCAGTATGCGCCGGACCCGAACTACCACGGCCCCGACCGCTTCACCTACGTGGTCGCCGATACGGGCGGGCTCGCCGACACCGCGGCGGTCGAGGTGACCGTGGTGCCCGTCAACGACGCGCCCGAAGCCGCCGACGACCAGGCCACCACCGCAGAGGACGAGGCGGTCGAGATTCCGGTGCTCGACAACGACGCGGATCTCGACGGCGACCGGCTGCGTGTCCAGAGCGTGTCGCCCGCCGGGCATGGCACGGCCGAGGTGGCGGCAGACGGAACGAGCGTCTCCTACGTCCCTGACCCGAACTACCATGGCCCCGACCGTTTCACCTACGTGGTCACCGACGCGGAGGGCCTCGCCGACACCGCGACGGTGGAGGTCACGGTGACCCCGGTGAACGACGCGCCCAAAGCAGCCGACGACCAGGCCACCACCGCGGAGGACGAGGCGGTCGAGATTCCCGTGCTGGACAACGACGTGGATCTCGACGGCGACCGCTTGCAGGTCCGGAGCGTGTCACCCCCCGGGCACGGCGCGGCCGAGGTGGCGGCAGACGGAACGCAGGTTTCCTACGTCCCGGACCCGAACTACCACGGTACCGACCGCTTCACCTACGTCGTCGCGGACGCGGGCGGCCTCACCGACACGGCGACGGTGGAGGTCACCGTGACCCCGGTGAACGACGGGCCGGCGGCGGTCGGAGCGATCCCCGATCAGCTGATGGACGAGGGCGAAGATGGGGTGACGGTGGAACTCACGCCCTTCTTCACCGACCTCGACGGCGATCCGCTGACCTTCAGTGCCGAAACCTCCAACGCGGACGTGGTCACCGCAGCCGTGACGGGAGCGACGCTCGTCCTGCTTCCGGTGGCCTACGGGGACGCCACGGTAACCGTCACGGCAACGGACCCGGGTGGACTGGCCGCGACCCAGCGCGTGACCGTCGGCGTGAGCGACCGGGCGGTACGGGCAATGCTGAACGACGCGTTCGCTGCCATGGCGCGGTCATATCTTGCGAGCGCACGCATGACGCTCGAACGACGCGTCGCGCCCGGCACCCGAGGGGGTCGCGATGCGGGCGGGCAGTCGGGGCTGCGCGTTGGAGGCAGATCCGTGGGGCTCCCGGACGGGCACTCCTTCTGGGACGCGGCGAAGCAGGTCGTGACGGGCTGGCTGCCCGACCCCACGGGCATTGGAAACCCGTTCGCGCACAGGACGCGCTCGGCCGGGATGAGGCCGGGAACGGCGTTGTCGGCTCCGGGCACGGGACTCTCATTGTCGGATCTCGCCCCCGCGGGCGCGTCAAACCCGCTGAACCAGATCCGAGCTCCCGCCGGAATCTCCGGCACGGACTTCACGTTTGCCTGGGGAAGCCAGTCGGCCGACTCGGCACGCCCCGGAATCGCGTGGTCGCTGTGGGGTCAGACGGACGTCCAGCGCTTCGACGGCGGCGCCGACGAATCCGGGTCCGGGCCGGCCGGAATCTCCGGGGACTACGACGGAGACCTGAGTGTGCGCTACCTGGGGATCGACGCACAGCTAGCGAGCTGGCTCTTCGGCGTCGCGCTGGGCCGCAGCCACGGCGCGAGTGACTGGAACGCCGGCGCGGCGAGTGGCCGGCTGAGCACCTCGATGACGTCCGTGCATCCGTACCTGCGCTGGTCCCGGGGGGCCACCGCGGTCTGGACGACATTCGGCGCCGGCACGGGGGAAGCCCGGAATGAACGGGCCGCGACCGGCCGCGTCGGCACGAGTCCGCTGGACCTCGCCATGGGGCTCCTCGACTTCCGGCGGCGGCTGGGACCGGCGGGCGGCGCGGTCGCGTTCGGGCTGAGAGCCGACGCGGGGTTGGCCAACCTGTCGACCGGCGACGGGACGGAGACGATCGACGACCTGCGCGGGCGCGTGCACCAGGCCCGCCTCGGCCTCCACCTGCGAAGCGAGATGCGGGTCGGCGACGCGGGACTCGCCCCCTTCGGTGCCGTGCACGTGCGGCATGACGGCGGCGACGGCCCGACCGGACGCGGCGTGGAGCTCTCCGGCGGACTGCGCACACAGATCGGCCTCGTCGGCCTTGACGTGCAGGGGCGGTGGCTCGCCTTCCATTCGGCCACCCGCTACGGCGAGAGCGGCGCCGGCCTCACCCTCACGGTGGGCGCTCGCGAGGAGGAGGGATTCTCGTTGTCCGCGTCCCCCCGCTGGGGCGGCCAGACCAGAGGTGGCTTCGCGCTCTGGCAAGACCGCGCTCCAGGCGTCGCGCCGGGACCGGACGCCCTCCCCGCGGGCTGGACGATGGACGTGCGCGGCGCGTACCGGGCCCGGCTGGGCGGCCGGCTGCTCGAAGTAGCCACCGCGTACGATCGCGCAGGGGGCGGCCAACGTCTGCAACTGATGGGAAACATCGGTCTCGCACCCACGAACCCCCGGTGAGGAGGACTCCATGAACCGCGATCTCTCCCTCCGCGGAATCCTCTCCGAATGGGTGCGGGAGGTGGTCGGCATCGAAGGCCGCCTCCCGCGCACCTTCGGCAAGCTGTTCGCGCAACCGGGCTTTCTGACCCGGGCCACGCTGGAGGGAGAGCGTGACGCCTACCTGTCGGCGCTCAAGCTGTTTCTGGTGGCGAACCTGGTCATCTTCCTGGTGGGTCCGTACGTCGGCGCCGTCGCTTTCGGTCTCGATGGGTATCTGGATGTGCGTGTCGCCTCCTCTGCGTTCTTTCGCGCGGTCGTGGAGCGGGAGCTGCTCGACCTGGGGATGAGCGCGGAGATGTATGAGCTGCGCTTCGACTTCACGATCGCGCAACACGCACCCACCTTCTTCTTCCTGATGATCCCGGCTATCGCCATTCTTACCAAGGTGTTACTTCCAGGTCGGCTATTCGGAGAACACCTTGCCTACGCAACGGATTTCGTTGCGTGGGTCCTCGCCGCGATCCTCTTCGGCAACATCTTCATGCGCGTGATGGGGATCCCTCTGGACTCGCTCCTCGAGGACCCGATGGTGTCCCGGGTAGCCACGTTGGCGGTTGTGGCCGCCCTGATCGGGCTGACCACATGGTACCTGAGCCGGTCGCTGCGAACCGTCTTCGGGCTCCGGGGCGCCGGGCTCTGGACGCGAACCGCGCTGATCGCCTCGGGCCTGGTCGCCTGGCTGAATGCCTACTCGTTCTTCCTGTTCTGGAGCACGGTGGTCGCGGTGCGGCTGAGTTGACGCTCAATGCTAACAGTCCCGCAAGGAACGATGGTGACGGCGATGAAGCACCCTTGACCGGACATCCCGCCTGCATGATAGTGTAATGCAACCCAAGGGAGTGCTCGACATGCCAAACCACCTTGTCCAAGCCCGCATCGACAAAGCCGTGAAGGAGGAGGCTGCCGCAGTGCTGGCGGCCATGGGCCTCACCGTGTCCGGCGCGGTGCGGCTGCTGCTGACCAAGGTTGCTCACGAGAAGGCGCTGCCATTCGCGCCCCTGGTTCCCAACGCCGCCACGATCGAAGCGATGAAGGAGGCCCGCCGGGGCAACCTCCCGCAGTTCGACACCGTCGAGGATCTCTTCGACGATCTGCATGCGGACGATTGAGCGGACCAACAGGTTCAAGCGCGACTACAAGCGGGAGTCCCGGGGTCGGCACCGGACATACCTCGACGCCATCCTCGCTCCCGTTGTGGCGGCACTGGCCAACGATCAGCCGCTGGAGCCTCGGCACCACGACCACGCGTTGAGCGGCGACTGGAGAGATTTCCGTGATTGCCACGTGAAGCCGGACCTGTTGCTGATCTACCAGAAGTCCGGGGCTGATGTCCTGCGCCTGGTGCGTCTCGGTTCCCATGCCGAACTCGGTTTCTGAGCCCCCGTCAGCTTGCTGGGACCCATGCACCGTCAGATCGGAGGAGGGTAGACGTTTTGGAAAACGGTCTGCGGAAACTGATCGGCGATCGCCTGTTCCGGGATTACCATAGGGAGTTCCTGAAGCCAAAGGCATTCAACACCTTCGATGTGCTCCGGTACGCGGATTACGAGATACGCCACAGCAACGTGCTGGCCTGGCTCCTCCGGCCTGCCGACAGCCACGGTATCGGCGCACGATTCCTGGAATGGTTCGTGGACCACGTCAAGGAGCGGCTCGCAGTTGCAGGTGGAGAGCCTCTTCAAGCATCCGATTTCGAGGCGGCGAATGTCGTTGTCGAGAGAGAGTTGGACTACGTCGATGTCACGATCTTCTTCAAGAGGGAGAAGTGTGTGATCGCGATCGAGAACAAGCCGGGACCGGCGTCTCCCGAACACTTTGATCAGATCAGGGCGTATCAAGAGAAGCTACGCGGCAAGTACGATGACCACACCGTAAGGGGCGTCCTGTTGACCACCTCGCCGGACGGAAGCGTGGACATCCCGGGCATTGCGCATGTCAGTTGGAGGTCCCTTCACGAAGCTATCGGTTCCTTCCATGAGACCGGGGAGTTTCGCTCAGGTGACGTGCGGGCCTTCGTCCGACAGTATCTCGTCTTGGTCGACAGGTGGTTTGGCCTCACGGTAAGCGAGGGCTTCAAGACGCTTCTCGACGACCATCGGTCCATTCTAACGGAGCTGCGCGAGACCTTGGGGAAGGAGGGTGATGACGCCGTCCGTGATATGATGCCGGAGGATTTGGCAGACTACGGCGACGCGCTTGTAACGCTGGTGAAGGAATCCAGACAGAATCCGTTGCAGCTACGAAGGGCGGTGGCAGATTACTTGAAGGGCCGAGGCTGTACGACTTCGTTCTCTCACAATCCCAGGCGGACACATTACTGGTTGACTTGGACCGATGCGCATCTGACTGAGACCTCGCGGAGCCTGGCCGGCAAGGATGACTTCCTCCATTGGGGGATGACATTCACATATCACGGAGTCCACGTGAGTTTCTATCTCTACCAGGAACCCAAAGCAGGTCGAGAGGAGCGTTCCCCGCTGGGCCGGCTCAGGGAGTTCATCCAGGCCACGCCGATCAACAGACAGGAGCTAAGCGATTACGCCGTCGAGAGCCATGGCTTCGGCTGGTATCAGGTCTACGGCCAGGAGCTCCTCTCCAACGACGAGTTCCTTGATACACCACCATCCGAGAGCCAGGACGAAGTGCTCCAGCGACTGAGGGGATTCATGGATTCGGACGAGTCGGAGTACAGACGCATTGACGACTACTTCCGAGGCCTCGCCTTCAGACCCGACGATTCGCCATAGCGGCGGTTTGAACTCCCGCTCAACGAGGGAGGCACCGCCCGGCCCTAACGCAGGGATTCCGCAGCAGCCCTCAGGCCGCGGTCGAATGTCTTTATGCGGGTGACGCCGCGACGCTGACAGCTGGCGAGGTGACACAGGTCGCGGGCACCGAGCCCCGGGTATCTGCCTGCGAGCTCGATGCCCAGGATCACGTCATCGCGCCCCAGGGGCCACACCTCGATCCGTGTGCGGTCGATGAGTGCCACCGCCGCGGCCAGGGCCTGGGTGCGCTCGACGGGCAGGTACGCGTGGGCCAACTCCTGAAGGACTTCCGACGATGTAGCGAGCGGTTGCTGGTCCGTCGTCGCGGCGGCGAAGAAGCGCCGGGCCCGCGGGCGGAGCGGGTGATCCCTTCCCACCGCGTACATGAGGACATTGGTGTCGACGAAGATCATGGCCCGGAGCGTCAGGTCCCGGCGGCGCCCCGACTCCGGGACCCGCGTATGACATCGAGGTGCTGCTCCCAGTCGGGCTCGGGGCCGTCGTCCATCTCCGCGTCGCGGTCCGCGAAGAACCGCCACACGTCATCCTCCGTGCGAAACGGTTCAGTGCCCGCACGATCGTCCAGACGCTCGGCGGCTGCGGCGCGAAGCCACGCGCTCAGCGAGAGTCCTTCGCGTTGGGCGGCGGCGGCGTAGCGGGTGCGGTCCGGCTCCGAAACGACCAAGTGGATTCGCGGCATCGAACTGCCTCGGAAATGGGCGATCATCATGTGTAGTCACACGTATCATACACATAACAGGGTGTGTGCTGCAATCGTATGGGGTCTCCCACCCCAACTTGAAGCGCGTGGGGAGGCATCCTAAGATGCGACAAGACCGGTCTGGTTGTCCGACAAAACATGAACGGGGGAGGGAGACATGTCGGCTATGACTCGCTGTCGTGACATCGACCCGCAGAGCCACCGTCGGCGCGCGCGTCTCCTTCGGATCGCCGGGCGCTTCGCGGCGCTCGCGGCCGTTGTCCTGACCTGGACGAGCTGCAACGAGACGCTGCTTGGGCCCAAAACCGACCAGGCGGTGGCGGTGATTCACCCCACCACGGGCAACTCCGTCTCCGGCACGGTCACGTTCACGGAGGAGAGCGGCCGGGTTCGCGTCGTGGCCGATGTGATCGGCCTGTCCCCGGGCGACCACGGGTTTCACATCCACGAGTTCGGAGACTGTTCCGGTGGCGACGGCAAGACGGCGGGCGGCCACTTCAACCCCACGGGCAGCGACCACGGGGGCCCGGACGCGGCGGTGCGGCACGTCGGCGACCTGGGGAACATCACGGCGGACGCACGCGGCCACGCCACGATGAACCGGCTGGACGCCGTCATCAAGCTGCAGGGGGATCACAGCATCCTGGGGCGCGCCGTCATCGTCCACGCGGGCGCGGATGACTTCACGACCCAGCCGACCGGTGGCGCGGGCGCCCGGGTCGGGTGCGGCGTGATCGGCGTTCAGAACGTTTCCGGTTAGTGGATCAGCAAATGGCAACTCCAAAAAAGCAAGGGCCACTCCGGAGGAGCAGCCCTTGAGCCGACAGCACGCTGCCGGCGGGTATCTACGCTAGTCTACAACTCCGTGCTTGTACCCGCCAACCCAGTGTTGTCCAACGCTCACCCCCGCCTCCAGAACGGCGTCATGAAGTGGCCCTTGCGGCCGGCGCGGATCAGGAACCAGACCCCCGTCCCCACCCCCAGCGCCACCGCGAAGATCGACGCCTCCACTCCGAACTCGCCGCCTGAGAGCAACGCGGGGCCGCTCAGCTCCGATTCGAGCAACCCATCCATCGTCAACCCGGAGACGCGCCCGCCGAAGATGCCGCCCTGGGTGAAGTTCCAGGCGAAGTGGATGCCGACCGCGAGCCAGAGCCGCCGGGTGAGGACGTAGGCGGCGCCGAGCAGCACACCCGCCTCCATGGCGATCGCGAACGAGCTGAACAGCGTCGCGTTGGGGTTCATCATGTGCGCGAAGCCGAACATGAGCGCTGTGAGCGCCAAGGCGATCCAGGTGCCGAGGCTCTCCTCGATGATGCGGAAGAGCACGCCGCGGAACAGCACCTCCTCGGCGTATCCGGCGGCCACGGCCATGGCGAACGTCGGCACCACGGCGCTCACGGGGTTGGACCCGGTCACCTGGTAGTATCCCAGCGCCGCGATGGCGCCGATGGTCGCCACGAGCAGACCCGCACCGACCGCGATCCCCGCGCCCGTCTCGCGCACAGCGCCCCTGCCGGACAGCTCGTCGGCCCGGCGCCGCTCCACGAGGCGTACGTAGCCGATGTACGCGAAGTGGACCGCGACCACCATCGGGATGACGTACTGGAGCGTGTCCTGGCGCAGCGGCCCCAAGCCCAGGATCTCGTGCAGACCACCGACCACGAGTTGAACCACGAGGATCGCCGCAACGATGGCCAGCGTGGCCAGAACGATGCGGGTCGGCCCGAACCGGAGGATGCGGTTGCCCAGGGACTGCGGTCGAGACGCTGAAGTCCCCGCTGGCCCGGCACTGCCGCTGTTTGCGAAATCACCCATCTGCCGCTCCGGTTGAAATCGTGTTGTCAGTTAATCAGCGGATCAGTAAACGGGAAAGCACGTTCTTCACGCGCTGGCCATCTCGCGGATGCATTACGCCGATTCTTCGTAGGATCAGCGCATGATCAAGGGTGAACAGCTTGAAACGGACCTTGCATGGGGCGATCAGACCCGCATTGCGCCATTCCTCGATCACAACATCGCTCGGCCAAACAAGCCGGGACGTGGTGATCATCGCCAAGACTGACTGTTGGTGGGTATCGTTGAAGTTGGTCGACGAAATGATCAGAGCTGGTCGGCGCTTTACGGTGGGCTGGTCCGTGAAGGGGAAGGGCACAACGACGATGTCGAGAGCTTCATAGGTCACGCCAAGCCTCCTCGTCCTCTGGCGATACCCATTCGCTCATCACCTCGGAGAGGCCTTCCAGATAGTCATCCTGCCCCGGCTCCACCTTGCGCAGCCTCAGGTGGTCACCCGCGATCTCGAAGGCGACCACATCACCAGCCTGCAGGTTGGCGGCTTCACGGATTCGCTTGGGAATCGTCGTCTGGCCGCGCGATGTGATCTTGGACATTTCCATTCTTCTGAGGCCCTCGCAGAAGTTCTTACGATCAGAAAATCTTAAATCTCAGCATAACGAAAAGCTGAACTGAACGCTATCGTGCCTCGGCCGCGCGATGCGTTCAGTCCAGCTTCCCTACTTCCCCTGGAACCGGACCGGGCGATCCTCCCCCTACGGCAGACTCATCGCCATCAGCATGTTCGGCGCCTGGATCACGACCCGCTGCTTGCCCTCGTGCATGTAGGTCATCATGCCGTAGCGCGGGTTGCCGGGGAGTTCGACCTCGCTCAGCCGCTCGCCCGTCGCCTTGTCCACGGCGTACAGCATGGGGGTGTTGTCGCTTGCGTTGCCCGTGTACAGGAGCATGTCCGGGGTCACGATCTGCGCGGCCTGCCTGCCGGTCCCCGTGTTGGGGATATCGATCCCTTCCAGCGCGGGATGATTGAGCACGTTGTTGGGGGTGTCTCCCACCGGGATCCACCAGAGGTGCTCGCCGGTGTTCATGTCGATGGCGGTGATCTTGCTGTAAGGGGGCTTGTACATCGGCAGCCCCTGCACGCGCCCGATGCGCGCGCCGCCCAACACCGCGAAGTCGTTGATGGTCGTGCCGGTGGGTGCCTCCACCCTCTCGTCGACCTCGTGGCCGGGCACCACCAGCCGCGACGAGCATCCCTTCTGCGAGGTCACGAAGATGACTCCGCTCTCGGGATCCACCGCGGGCGTGCCGTCGATGTTGGTGCCGCCCACGTCGCCGGGGCACCAGATCGAGCCCAGCTTGCCCTCGTCGTTGTCGCGGTGCAGCGGGGGCTGGAAGAACGGACCCCAGTCGTAGGGCTCGAGCAGGTCGAGCGCGGCCTGGCGCAGCTCGGGCGTGAAGTCGACCAGGTCGTCCACGCTCAGGCCCTGCATGTCGTAGGGAAGGGGCCAGGTCGGATGCGGCTGCGTCTCGGCCAGCTTCTCGCCCGGCACCTTCGACTTCGGCACCGGCTTATCCTCGATGGGCCAGATGGGCTCGCCGGTCGCGCGGTTGAAGGCGTAGGCGAAGGACTGCTTGGTGATCTGCACCACCGCGGGGATGTCCTCCCCGTCCACGGTCACGTCCACCAGGATGGGCGCGGTGGAGGTGTCGTAGTTCCAGATGTCGTGACGGACCAGCTGGTAGTGCCACACCCGCTCGCCGGTCTGCACGTCCAGCGCGATCAGGCTGGTGCTGAACAGGTTGTCACCGGGGCGGAAGCCGCCGTAGAAGTCCTGGGTCGCGCCGTTGGTGGGGATGTAGACGAGCCCCAGCTCGGGATCCGCCGAGAGCGGTGCCCACGAGGAGATGTCGCCGGTCCACTCCCAGGCGTCGTTCTCCCAGGTCTCGTGCCCGAACTCGCCGGGCCCGGGGATCACGTCGAACTTCCACAGGAACGCGCCGGTGCGCGCGTCATAGGCGAGGATATCGCCCGGGATGTTCTCCTGGCGCGACTGGTTGTACCCCTGCTCGGCGGAGTTGCCGACGATGATCACGCCGTTGACCACGATGGCCGGGGAGGAGCTGGTGATGTAGCCCTTCTCGAGCGGGACGCCCATGTAGTCGTCGTGCTCGTGGCCCAGGTCGTCGAGCAGATCCACGGTCCCGGTCTTGGGGAAGCCCTCGATGTCCACCGAACCCCCGAAGCCCTCGATGGGCTCGCCGGTCTCGGCGTCGAGCGCGTGCAGGAAGAAGGCGGGCGTAACCACGTAGATAATGTCGCGGCCGTCGACGTTCGCGTACGCGACGCCCTTGCCGTGGTTCTTCCGCATCGAATACTCCCAGCGGAAGGTCTCGGGCTCCACCCAGTCCCACAGCACCTTGCCGCTGGCCGGATCGGTGGCGATGACGTGGCGCTTGTCGCCGGCGACGCTGATCAGCTTGCCGTTGACGTAGATGGGGGTCGCGCGCGCGTTAACATTAGGATACGCGGAGCCGTCCCAGATCCAGTCCACCTCGAGCTGGTCGAAGTTGCCGGGGTTGATCTGCGTGAGTTCCGTGTAGCGCTGGCTGCCGGCGTTGCCGCCGATGTAGGCCCAGTCGCCCTCGGTGACCACGCTTCCGGCCGGGCCCGCATCAGAGGTCTGGGCGCAGGCGCCCGCCGCGAGCGAAATGAGGGCCAGCCAGCACCAGGCGCGCGTGGCCGACGTCCGTGATTGACGGTCCTGTCCAGTCATCTTCCGCGTCCCCCTTCCAAACAGATGTTCATCGTCTCGCACACCGGAGCGAGCATCGCAAGATGAAGGTGCGCCGGAGTATGGGCAAGGCGGGCCCGCGCCGTTCGATGGGTGGGAGTGCGCGATGCGGCGGGTGAGTGGGCGTGCGGTTCGACGACTGGAGGCAGGTGGGTCGACGAGTGAGTTGCGCGGCGGCCGCTACATGACCGTCCACCCCCTCTGCACGGTGTTGCATTTTCGAAAAGGCAACAATTTGTTGCATCTGCCGATATGCAACACGCTGCAGAGGGGCTCGTGGAAGACGACGTTGGCCGTTGAGTTGCCGCTGCGGTTCTGCATCACGTCGCCCCGCTTCCCGGTCTGGCGGCCAGCGCAACCGGCGCCTACCCTTCCGGTTGGCAGGGAGGGTCGCCTATCATTCCGGTCCGGGCAGCGCTGCGACTGACGTCCTGCGAATGACGTTCCCGCGAATCACGTTCTGCGAACGAAGCCGCTGCCCATCTCGCTCCCACGCAACGACAAACGGAGAATTGACGAGTGGCCATGGAACTGAGCGGGTTCGCGCGGTCGCTGACGGCGGAGGCCGCCTTTACCGTGCTGGCGGTCGCCAAGCGGCTTCAGTCCGAGGGGAAGGACGTTGTCGAACTCGAGATCGGCGACAGCCCGTTTGCGACCACGAGCGCGGCGGCCGAGGCGGGAAGGGAAGCCATCGCCGCCGGACAGACGCGCTACTGCGCCTCCCTGGGGCTGCCGGAGCTGCGCGACGCGGCGGCCCGCTACATGCGCGACGAGTTCGGTGTGCCCGCGGGGCGCGAGAATGTCGTTATCGCCACCGGCACCAAGGTCTTCGAGCAGTATTTCTGCGAAGCCTTCGTGGATCCGGGGGACGGAGTCCTGGTCTTCAGCCCGTACTTTCCGACCTACGTGCCCAACATCCTCAGGCGCGGGGGACGCCCGGTGTTCACGCCGCTTCGCCAGGAGGACGCCTTCCGCCCGAGCCTGGCAGCGGTCGAGCGCTTTCTCGCCGAGGATCGCCGGCCCAGGGCCATCTTCCTGAACTCGCCCCACAATCCCACCGGGGGCGTGGCCACGGAGGAGGATTTTCGCGGCATCGCGGAACTGGTGCGGGGCACGCGCGTCGCCGTCTTCAGCGATGAGCCCTACTGCCACATGGTGTGGAAGGGCAAGCACGTGTCGCCGCTGGCGCAGCCCGGGATGATGGAGCGCTCGGTGGCCGCCTACACCTTCAGCAAGTCGTACAGCATGGGCGGCTGGCGGCTGGGGTTCGCGGTGTCGGCGCCCGAGACCGTCGAGGCCATCGGCAAGATGATCAACACGAGCGTGTCGTGCGCGCCGCCCTTCATTCAACTGGCGGGCGTGGCGGCGCTCGAGCGGGACGGAGCCGAGCGCGAGGCCGCCATGCGCCGGTTCCGCCGCAAGGTGGAGCTGCTGACGGAGGGGCTCAACCGGATCGACGGGTTCTCGTCGCTGGATCCGCACGCGACGTTCTACGTCTTCCCGAAGGTGGCGCCGGTGTGCAACCGGCTCGGCATCACCAGCCACGGCCTGGCGATGTACCTGCTCGAGGGGGCGGACGACGACTTCGGGGTCGCCTGCCTGGGCGGCGAGTGCTTCGGCGAAGCCGGCGCCGGGTTCCTGCGCTTCAGTTGCGCGGCTTCCGACGAGCGCCTGCAGGAGGCGCTGGACTTCATCGCCGAGGCCGTGACCCGTGAGGACCGGGTGGCCGCCTTCCTCGACGCGCGGCCGGATTACCGGCTGGAGTCGCCGTATCCGGGAGCGGCGGTGGACCGCGAGGCCGTGGCGGCGGCGGTCTAGCCGGGCGGCAATGGTCGTGGGGCGGGGCGGCGTGATGCTGGACGGGGACGGAGGAGGCACCGCGGTGGCCGGGGACGCCGCGATGGCCGGGGACGCCGCGACCGCCGTCCGGTTCCGCGTGCGGGACATGGACTGCTCGCACTGCGTGACCCGCATCGAGGACGGACTGCGCAAGGTCGACGGGGTGATGGGGGTGGGGGCCAACCTGGTGGGCCGCACCGTGACCGTCGAGATCGATGCCGGCCTGGTCGAGACCGAGGAGGTGCGGCGCGCGATCGGACGCCTCGGGCACCTGGCCGAGCCGGACACCGGCGCCCGGCGGGAGCGCGCGGCCGCGACCTGGGCGACGCGGGACGCCCGCATCACGTACGCGTCGGCGGCGCTGTTCGCGGTCGGGCTCGCGCTCCAGCTGGCCGGGGTGGGCCCGCTCCTGTTCACGCTGCCGCTGAACGAGGTGCGGATTCCTTCGCTGCTGTTCGTCGCCTCGGCGCTGGTGGGCGGGTGGAGGTTCATGCCGGACGGGTTCCGCGCCGCGCGCGAGCTCTCGCTGGACATGAACTTCCTGATGACGGTGGCGATCCTGGGGGCGGTCGCGATCGGGGAGTACCTGGAGGCCGCCGCCATCGCCTTCCTGTTCTCGACCGCCGAGCTGCTCGAGAGCTACGCGGTCGATCGCGCGCGGGCGTCGATGGAGTCGCTGATGGACCTCGCACCCAAGACGGCCGTGGTGCTGCGCGGCGGGGTGGAGGAGACGGTGCGGGCGTCGGAGGTGGCGGTCGGGGACGTGGTGGTGGTGCGCCCCGGCGAGCGGATTCCGGTCGACGGCAGCGTGGTGGAGGGGGGGTCGGCGGTGGACGAGTCGCCGCTCACCGGGGAGTCGCTCCCGGTGGAGAAGGACCCCGGCGACCCGGTCTTCGCCGGCACCATCACCCGCGACGGCTTCATGCAAATCCGCACGGAGAAGCCGGCCGACTCGAGCTCGCTCGCGCGCATCGTCGAGCTGGTGGAGCGGGCGGGGGCGGAGAAGGCGAAGACGGAACGGGTGGTGACCCGGTTCGCGCGCTGGTACACGCCGGCGATCACCGTCGCGGCCGTGCTGGTGGTGGCGGTGCCGACGCTCGCGGGCGCGGACTTCATCACCTGGCTGGTGCGGGGGCTCACGCTGCTGGTGATCGCGTGTCCGTGCGCGCTGGTGATCTCCACCCCGGTTGCGGTGGTGAGCGGCATCACCGCGGCCGCGCGCCGCGGGGTGCTGATCAAGGGCGGGGTCTACCTGGAGGCGATGAGCGGCGTGCGGGCCATGGCGATGGACAAGACCGGCACCCTCACGGTCGGGCACCTGGAGGTGCGCGAGGTGCGCTCGACTCGGGGGGCGCCACCGGTGACGGTGCTGGCGCGCGCGGCCGCGGTGGAGGCCCGCTCGGAGCACCCCATCGCGCGCGCGATCCACGAGGAGGCGGCCAGGCGCGACATCCACACCCACTACGCCGTGCGTGACTTCGCCGCCCGCCGGGGCGAGGGTGTCGAGGCCCGCCTGGACGGCGTGCGCCACTTCGTCGGCAAGCCGGCCGTCCTGGGGCTCGGCGAACCACCCGAGGGCATGGCCGGCGACGGCCGAACGGTGGTGGTCGTCGCGGACGAGGACGGTCCGCTGGGGTGGATCTCCCTGGAGGACCGGGCCCGCAAGCAGGCGCGGGAGGCGGTGGGGCGGCTGCACGGCCTGGGAATCCGCCCCGTCGTGATGCTCACAGGTGACGACGACGCCACCGGCCGCCGGGTCGCAGGGGAGACCGGCGTGGACGAGGTGTTGGCCAGGCTGCTCCCGCACGAGAAGGTGGAGGCGCTCAACGCGCTTGAGCGGGAGCACGGCCGGGTCGCGATGGTGGGCGACGGCGTGAACGACGCGCCCTCGCTCGCGGCCGCCTCGGTGGGCATCGCCATGGGTGCCGCCGGGAGCGACGCCGCCATCGACAGCGCGGACGTGGCGCTGATGGGCGACGACCTCACCCGGCTGCCCTACCTGTTCCGGTTGTCGCGCAAGTCGCGGGCGGTCATCCGCCAGAACATCACCACCGCCCTGCTGGTGAAGCTCGTCCTGGTGGTGGGCGTGCCGCTCGGGATGGTCACGCTGATCACGGCGGTGCTGGTGGGCGACGTGGGGGTCTCGCTGCTGGTGACGGCCAACGCACTCCGGCTCGCGCGCGTGGATGCCTGAGGACCGGGAGGGAAGGAGGGTGGCGCGGATCGCGCCGGCCGCAAGGGCTTTCGCATGCGCTTTCGCCGTTCTGGCGGCGAACATCCTTGCGCCCGCCCCGGCCGTCGGCCAGCAGGGCCTCGACGACTTCGCCTTCCCGCAGAGTCTCGTGGAGGAGGTATTGCCGGGCGCCATCTCCTTCGAGGTGCGCGACGGCGACCCGCGGGTGATCGTCGGATACGCGGCCGACGCCCCGGACGAGGACGCCCTCGTCGGATATGCGTTCCTGACGTCGGACGTGCCTCCGGAGGAACTCGGCTACAACGGTCCCATCGAGGTGCTGGTGGGGATGGACCGGGAAGGGACCCTCACCGGGGTTCGGGTCACCCACTACGTCGAGTCCTACATCCGCACCCGCGGCGACTTCCTGCGCACCCCCGGCTACGAGGCCCAGTTCACGGGCAAGTCCATCTCCGATCCCTTCCGCGCCAAGCGTGATGTCCGCGTGGTATCGCGGGCGACGATCTCGGTCTCGGCCATGTCGCGCGGCATCCGCGCCTCCGCCCGCCGGGTGTACGCCAACTACCTGGCCACCCGGCCGTCCGCCGAGTCCGGCGGCTCGCTCCTGACCATCGGCATGGAGGAGCTGGACGAGCTGTCCTGGTCCGACATGGTCGCGGGCGAGCTGGTGCCGCAGATCCATGTGCTCGAAAACAACGTCACCCGCATCGTGCTCTCGTTCGCGCACATCCGCAGCGACTCCGTCGGCGAGATGCTGGTCGGCCGGGCCAGGTTCGGCGAGGTGGCGGAACAGCTCGGGGAACGGGTGCAGGAAGATCCTCTGATGCTCGTGGGGGTCGATGGCGCGCTGGCCCTGCTCTTCTATCCGCGCACGCTCTCGCTGGTGCAGGGCGCCGACACCATTGACATGGACAACCCGGACGTCGTCATGCTGGGCGAGCCGCGCAGCGGGATGGTTCAGGGGCAGTTCCGCAACGTCGGGGTGATGGCCGTGCCGGGTTCGCTCGACGTCGAGCAGGCCTTCGACATCAATTTCGATCTCCGTCCGGGCATGGGACTCTACACGACCGCGTATCCGCCCCCGCGGGTCGCGGAGAGAATCGTCGCGGAGGATGCGCCTCCGCCGGAAGATGCGCCTGCCGGGGAGGATCCGGATCCGGCTTCGCCCGTGGCCGACGCGATCGATCCCGCAGGGGTCGCGGAACCCGTCGTGTCGGGCATCGCCGCGGATGAGCCGGAGACTGCCGCGGGCGAGCCGCCACCGGCCCCCTCCGGGCTGCCGGAAGATCCGGCGGAGGCCGGCGGGGTGGCGGACGATGCGCGCGAGGATGCTCCGGCGCCGGAAGACGAAGCTGCCGTGGAGGCTGCCGCGGACGATCCGGGAGTTGCGGCCGATGCTGCCGGTGCCGAAGCAGCTGCCGCGGGCGAACCCGCATCCCCAGACGACCCCACGGCTGCGCCGGTGCCTGTCGACCCGACGGAGGCAGCCGACGATCCCGCGGCCGACCCCGCGCCACCCGCGAACCCGTCCGAGGCCGAAGAGAATCCTCCCGCGCCGGTCCAGCCGGCGGCCCCGCCGGACCTCGATTTCTCCCTCGCCGAGGAACAGACCGTCCTCGAGCGCACCCTGGCGCGCACCTCGCCCGCCGAGGTCGCGTGGATGCTGGGGCTGCTGGCGCTGGTCACGGTGGCCTTCTTCCTGAAGCGCGACCGGCTGCGCTGGGTGGCCCTGGCGGCGACCTTCCTCTACCTGGGTTGGTTCGACGGCGGCTTCCTCTCGGTGTCGCACATCACCGCGGTCATCTCCGTGGGGCCGGCGGTGTTCCTGGAGGACATCCCGCTGCTCCTGTTCGTGGTCTTCACGGTGGTGACCACGCTGCTGGTGGGGCGCGTTTTCTGCGGGTTCCTGTGCCCGTTCGGGGTCCTGCAGGATTTCCTGGAGAAAGTGGTTCCGCGGAAGTTCAAGCGGGAACTGCCGCGCGCCCTGCACGAGCGCCTGTACCTGGTCAAGTACGTGTGCCTGGCGGCGATCCTGCTTCCGGCGCTGGCGGGGAGCCGGGCCAGCATCTTTTCCTTCTTCGAACCCTTCGGGACGGTCTTCTTCCTGAGCTCTTCCATCGTGCTGTGGGCGATCGCCGGGGGGATCCTGGTGGCGTCGGCGATCGTGCCCCGCTTCTACTGCCGCTACGCCTGCCCGCTGGGGGCGGCGCTGGCGGTTGCCTCCACGGTGTCGCCCTTCCGCATCCGCCGGGTGGAGCACTGCGACCACTGCAAGGTGTGCGAGCAGGCGTGTCCCACGGGGGCAATCGAGGGGCCGCGCATCGACTTTCGCGAGTGCGTTCGCTGCAACATCTGCGAGACGAAGCTGATCGAGCGGGCCGGCGTCTGCCGCCACGACATCGATGAGGTGCGCCGGCGGCTGGTTCAGTTGGAGGTGGCGCCGAGTGCCGGGTCAGGAACCAGTGTCCGGATCGAGACGGGTGCCTGAGAACGGTGGCCGTTCCGCGGCCGCGGGCGTCTCCCGGCGCACGGCGCTCCGGGTTGGCGGGGCGGCGGGCCTGCTGCTGGCGATGGGCGGCGGACTCGCGTCCGCGATCCTGCGCAGGGCCGGGCTGCACAGCGCGAGCGATACCCGCACCCGCATGGGCACGCTGGTCCACGTCACCGTGGTGCACCCGGAGGCCGCGCGGGCGCGCGAACTGGCCGGCGGGGCCTTCGACGAGATCGATCGGCTGGAGGCGGTTTTCAGCGGCTACCGGCCCGACACGCCGGTGTGCCGGCTCAACCGGGACGGGGTGCTGGACGACCCGTCGGCCGAGCTGGTGGCGGTGGTGCGCCGCGCCCTCCACTTCGCCGAGCTGACCGGGGGCGCCTTCGACCCCACCGTGCCTCCGCTGACCCAACTCTACCGGAGCAGCTTCGCGGAGACCGGCGCGCCGCCCGCGGAGCATGCCGTGGAGGAGGCCATGTCACGCGTCGGGTACCGGCACGTCGCGGCGGATGCGGAGCGCATCGCGTTCGCGCGCCCGGGCATGGCGCTCGCGCTCGACGGCATCGCCAAGGGGTACATCCTCGACCGGGTGGTCGAGCAGGCCGCGGCCGCGGGCGCGGCGGGCGTGCTGGCCGACGGGGGCGGGGACATCTCGGCCGGGGAGGGGGAGGTGGCGGGTACGGGATGGCCCGTGGGGGTGGAGCACCCGCGCGAGCCGGGGACGGTGCTGGGGACGATCGAGGTGCGCAACCAGGGGGTCGCCACCTCGGGCGACTACATGCGGGCGTACACCGCCGACCTCCGCCATCATCACATCGTCGACCCGCGCACGGGCTCCTCGCCCGGCCATGCCAGCGCGGCCACCGTGGTGGCCCGCTCCGCCATGGACGCCGACGCGCTCGCCACCGCGGCCATGGTGCTGGGCCCCGTCCACGGCATCGAACTGTTGGAGCGCGTCGACGGCGCCGAAGGGCTGATCGTCACCAAGGAGCTCGACCTGGTCCGCAGTTCCGGGTTCGGGGCCTGAAGCGCTCGACATCCATGTCCGAGCAGCCGACCACCGCATCCGGGCCGATGCCGCCCGCGCGTGCCCCCGTGCGCGCCTCCCTCTTCGTCACCTGCCTGGGCGACCACTTCTACGCCGATGCCGCCGCCTCGGCCGTTCGGCTGCTGCGCAAGCTGGGGGTGGAGGTCGACTTTCCGCAGGCGCAGACCTGCTGCGGGCAGCCGGCCTTCAACGCGGGCCGGGATGCCGAGGCGCGCCGCATGGCCGCGCACACCATCGAGGTCTTCAGCGAAAGCGAGTACGTGGTGCTTCCCTCGGGGAGCTGCGCCTGCATGCTCCGGCGCTTCTACGCCCACCTATTCCACGACGATGACCTTTCCGCGCAGGCGGCCGACCTCGCCGGGCGCACCTTCGAGCTGGCGGAGTTTCTGGTGCGGGTGCTCGGCGTGACGAAGCTCGGGCGCGGCCTGGAGGGACGCCGCATCGCGTACCATCACGGGTGCCACGCCCTGCGGGAGCTGGGGATCCGGGAAGAGCCCCTTGCGCTGCTGGCCAACGCCGGGGCCGAAGTGGTCCCCTGGGAGGCGGCGGAGGAGTGCTGCGGCTTCGGGGGCCTGTTTTCGGTGAGCTTCCCGCAGGTGTCCGCGGGGATGGCCGACCGGAAGCTGGACACCCTCGCCGCGGCGGGCGAGGTCGACTTCCTGACCTCCGCCGACTGCGGTTGCCTGCTCCAGCTCTCGAGCCGCATGCGCAAGCGCGGGCAGGACCTCGCCGTGCGCCATCTTGCCGACGTTCTCTGGGAGGCGGCCGGTGCAGATTCATAGCCGGGAGTACCCCAAGCGGGCGCGCCGGGGCGGGGATGTGCGCGCTTCGGTGACCGGGGCGACGCTCTCGTTCGACGCGCGCCGGCGGGCCGCGTTCGCGGGGGTGGCCGCGGAGGAATGGCGGGTCTGGGCCGAAGGGGTGAAGACGCACCTGCTGACTCACCTGGACCGGTATCTGGAGGAAGCCGAGGCGAAGCTGGAGGCGAACGGTGCCCGGGTGCACTGGGCCGGGTCGCAGGAGGACGTGCACCGCATCCTCTCCGGCATCATCGAGCGCCGGGGCGCGCGGCGCGCGGTCAAGGGCAAGAGCATGCTCTCCGAGGAACTCGAGGTCAACGAGTTGCTGGAGAAGCGGGGCGTCGACGTGCTCGAGACCGATCTTGGAGAGTACATCCTGCAGCTGCTCGAACAGCCGCCCAGCCACATCGTCGGCCCGGCCATCCACCTGAGCCTGGACGAGATCCGCCGGCTGTACCACGAGACTCACGGGACGGAGCTGGACGCCACGCCCGACGAGCTGGCGGGGGTCTCGCGGCTGATCCTGCGCGAGGCCTTTCTCGCGGCCGACGTGGGCATCACCGGGGGGAACTTCCTGGTGGCGGAGACGGGCACCGTGGCGCTCATCGAGAACGAGGGCAACATCCGGCTCACGACTTCGGCGCCCCCGGTGCACGTGGCGCTGGTGGGCATCGAGAAACTGCTGCCGCGCTGGAGCGACCTGGCGGTGTTCCTGCAGCTCACGGCCCGGGCGGCGACCGGGCAGCCGGTGGGGAACTACGTCTCCATGATCCACGGTCCCAGGACCGCGGACGACCCCGACGGCCCTGAGGAGGTGCACGTGGTGCTGGTAGACAACGGCCGCACCGACGTGCTCGCCGACGCGGAGGCGTGGGAGGCGCTCCGCTGCGTGCGTTGCGGCGCCTGCCTCAACGCCTGCCCGGTGTACCGCCAGACGGGCGGGCACGCCTACGGGGCCGTCTACTCGGGCCCCATAGGGTCGGTGTTGAACCCCGGGCTGGCCGGGCTGCACGCGGCCATGCCGCTTCCCTTCGCGTCCAGCCTGTGCGGTGCCTGCGAGGAGGCCTGCCCGGTGCGCATCCCCATTCCCGAGCTGCTCCTGAGCTGGCGCCGGCGCGCGGCGGAGGCGGGGATGGATTCCCGCGCCAAGGCGGGGCTGCTGAAGGCGTGGACTGCGGTCGCGACCCGGCCCGGCGTGTACCGGGCCGCCGGGGCCATGCTGCACGCGCTCCCCGAACCGGTGCGCCGCGTACCCCTGCCGGTGGTGGGCGGCTGGCGCGAGGTGCGCAAGGATCCGGAGCCGTCGCGGGCCTCGTTCCGCGATCTCTGGCGGGAGGGCATCGAATGAGGGATCGGATTCTCGAGCGGGTGCGGCGCGCGCTCCGGGACCGGCCCCGGGCGCCTCATCCGGGCGAGCTGAGCACGGCGGCGCCCGATGCCGCCCCGCCGGTGGAGCACTTCGCGGAGTGCTTCCGGGCGGCGGGGGGCGAGGTGCACCGCTTCGCCGACGCGGAAGCCGCGCGCCGGTGGCTGAACGGGTTCGCCGCCCGGTTCGCGAGCGTCAGCCACGGGACCGGCGTTCCCAGGGTCCTGGCGCTCCCGGCTCCCGAGGCGCCGCCCCGGGAGGCCGCGCTGGGGGTGTCGGTTGCGCGCGCGGCGGCCGCCCAGTCCGGGTCGCTGGTGCTGAGCAGCCGGGACGGGCGGCGCACCCAGCTGCTTCCGCCGGTGCACGTGGTGCTGGTGGACGCCACGACCGTCGCCGCCACCCTCGGCGAGGTGCTGGCCGCGTGCCGCGACGACGATGGCGCCGCGCTGGCGCTGCACTCCGGTCCCAGCAAGTCGGCCGACATCGGCCAGGTCATGGTGACCGGCGTCCACGGGCCCGGCCGCGTGGTCGCGCTCCTCCTCGACAGATGGCCGGGGCCCGCACCATGACCAGTCAGAACGGTTCCGACGCACAGGTTGAATTCCCGATTCGCCTTGCCTGCGTGGACACGGGGTCGAACGGAATCCGGTTCATGGCCGTGGAGTTCACGTCGCCGGCCAGGTACACCACGCTTTATTCGGAGCGGGTGCCGATTCGGCTGGGGCACCAGGTCTTCCTCACCGGCCGGCTGGCTCCGGAGACCATGGACGCCACGGTCGAGGCTTTCCAGCGCTTCCAGGGATACCTCAAGCAATTCGACATCGAACATTACCGGGCGGTCGCGACCAGCGCGGTGCGCGAAGCGCGCAACGGGCCTCTCCTCGTCGAGAGGATCGCACGCGAGACCGGGATCAGGCTGAAAGCCATCACCGGATCCGAGGAGGCGAGGCTGGTGCACCTGGCGGTGGCGGCGCGCATCGGCCTGGAAGGCGGCCGCTGGCTGCTCGTGGACCTCGGCGGCGGCAGCGTCGAGCTGTCGCTGGTGGACGACTCGGGCATGCTCTGGAGCGAAACCCACTCGATGGGTTCAGTCCGTCTGCTGGAACGGCTGGCCGAGCCCGGCAACGAGCCCGGGGCGTTTCAGCGACTGCTCTCCGAGTATGTGGCGGTCATGAACATTCCGGCGCCCGCGCAATACTGGCAGCCGACCGGGTTCATCGGTTGTGGAGGAAACATAGAGGCTCTGGCCGCGCTGGCCGCCCCCGGCAAGACGAAGGACGGTGTCAGCAGACTGCCCGTGTCGGGCCTGGATTCCGCCATCGGGCTCCTCGCGCGCCTTTCGTATTCGGAGCGCATCGAACAACTGGGGCTGAGGCACGACCGCGCGGACGTCATATTGCCCGCCGCCGTGGTCTTCAGGCGACTGGCGGAGCTCACCGGCACCCGGGAGATCCTGGTTCCGCACATCGGGGTGAAGGAGGGCGTTACGCTCGACCTCATGGCCGACCTCAATTCCAGCGCCTCCAACGACAGCCGGCAGGAGAAGCAACTCACGCAGGCGGCGGTGTCGTTCGGGCGCCGCTACATGTTCGACGAGGCTCATGGCCGTCATGTCGCAAGGCTGGCGGTCAGCGTATTCGACCAGCTCGAGTCCCTGCACGGACAGGGGCCCCATGCACGGCATCTCCTGAAAGTTGCGGCAATCCTGCACGATATCGGCGTGTTCGTCGCGATGAAAAAACACCACAAGCACACGCTCTATATTCTCGGCAACTCGGAAATACCGGGCCTTTCGCCGCGCGAGCTGGCAATTGTGGGGAACGTCGCGCGCTATCATCGCAAGAGCCATCCCAGGTCGCATCACCGGGCATATGCGGCACTGGCCCCGGCGGATCGAGTGCTGGTCGACCACCTGGGCGCGATCCTGCGCCTGGTTGACGGCCTGGACCGGCAGCGCCGTCAGCTTATCCGCTCGGTTACGGCCACCCTGGACGGGCGCAGTCTTCGCTTGAGCGCCGACTGTGCCGGCGACGTGCTGCTGGAGCGCTGGACCGTGGATCAGAAGAAAGGCCTCTTCGAGGAAACCTTTGGGCTCCAGGTCGTCATTGATTTCTGAGTCCGGTGACGCCGGGGACATCCGCGCGCCGCCAAATCATATTCGCATCAGCACTGACAGATATTGCGTTCCACTTTGTCACACCTTATCGTTTGCGCTGGCAAAGCATGTCCTGGCTGGTTCATCGTTACACGGGGGAGTTGATCGATGGTCGCGACCGATACTGAAGTAATGGGCTGGGTTGAGAAGCAATTGCAGGACAATCCGGAAGTGACGGTAGATGAGCTGTTCGAGGGCGCGAAGATCCTCCAGCCCGATGTGGCCGAACTGAACAAGCGCCAGTTTCACGCGCGCTATCCGCTTCAGGTAAAGCGGCGGGCCAAGAGGGCCGAGGCGGCCGCAGCCGCTGCTGAAGCTGCTTCGGAGGAAGCCGCGGAAGCCGCGCCCGCGCCCGCCGAGGCTCCGGCCCCGGCCCCGGCTCCTGCGAAGGGCAGGACGACGACGGACGCCGAGGTCATGAGCTGGGTCGAGGGACAGTTGAAGGACAATCCCGACGTTTCGGTGGACGAACTGCTCGCGGGCGCGGTCAAGTTGAACGCCGGAATCGCGGAGCTGACCAAGCGCCAGTTCCACGCGCGCTATCCCCTTCAGGTGAAGCGGGCCGCCCGCCGGGCGGCGGATGCAGCGGCCGGCATCAAGCCCCGCCGCCGCCGCCGCAAGCCTGCGGCCCCCGCGCCCGAGCCCGAGCCGGCTGCTGAAGCACCCGCTCCTGCTCCCGAGCCAGAGCCTGCTCCCCAGCCCGAGCCGGCCCCCGCGCCCGCAGCGGAACCGGCCCCGGAGCCGGCCCCCGCGGGCATCGACCGCGAAGCTGTTCGCAAGATGATGTTCGGTTTTGCGGCCGACATCACCGCGGCGGAAGACACGTCCGGCGTCGTGAGGGTGCTCGCCGCCATGGACGACTACATCGACCGCATCGGCTGAGCTTCGCCCTCTCCCGAGCCTTTGCCGGTGCGCTCGGAGAGCACCATGATGGCTCGCACCGCCACAGCCAGCCCCGACAGCGTGAGGGTGCTCTCGGCACGCAGCTCCGTGAGCAGCTCGCCGAAGTAGGCCACCTCCCGGCTGCGCAACGCGGTCAGGACATGCGCCACGCCGCCGGCCTGCGCGTCCCGCACCGCTGCCGCGGCCGCCGAGAAGTTGGCGATTCGGTGGTGCGCGCGCGTCAGGTCGTCGTTCAGTGCCCGCGCGGCGCGCTGCTCCCAGCGTTCGTCGCGCGCGCACTCGTCGATCGCGTGGCGGAGCCAGGGAATCTCCAGCAGCTCCGAAACCGCGTAGTAGGCCCGCGCCGCGTACACCGGCGCAGTGCGCGTGTCCCGCGCCACGCGCAGGATGTCCATCAACTGGTCCAGGAAGCGCAGGGTGGCCAGCGCTGGCGCGATATCGGCGGCCGGCCCGACTTCCTGGATCTCCGACACCAGGCGCTCGAAGGTAAGCCGGTCCTCTCCGCTCACCACGCCGGGGAAGATGCGCTGCAGCTCGCGCAGCGTACTGAAGTTGCCGCCGACCAGGCTGTCGATCTCCTCGCGCTCGGCGTTCCCCAGCACCCAGCGGGTCGTGCGGTCCAGCACCCGGCCGAGCTCCATGTACCACCGGTACGCGACCGCCGTCCCCGCTTCGCGCTCGCGCTCGTGCAGGTCGGCGAGGAGCTGCCTGTGTCGCGAGAGCCGGGAGGCCACCAGCCAGGCCCGCGCCACCTCGTCCGCGGACGCCCCCGAGTCGCGCATCATGCGATGCACGAATCCGGCGCCCATCAGGTCCACGAGGTCGTTGGTGAGCTGGCTCGCCACGATCTCCCGCCCCAGGCGGTGGGCGGCCAGCCCGGACTCGCCCGCGGCGTCGACGGCTACCGGCGGGAAGTAGCGTGCCAGGTAGCCGCTCGCGACCGGGTCGTCGATGAGCGTCCCCTTCAGCAGGCGGCGCATCAGGTGGAGCTTGGCGTGCGCGAGCAGCACGCACAGCTCCGGCCGGGTCAGGCGCGAACCGGTCTCGTCGCGCTCGAGCAGCTGCTCCCAGGTGGGCAGATGCTCGCGAGAGCGGTCGAAGAAGCCGTCCCTCTCCAGCTCCGAGATGAGCTGGCGAAAGTCGTCGACTCCCTCGCGGGCGCGCATGACATCGAGTGACACCGCCAGGCTCTGAGAGGCGTTGTCGAGCAGCACCTGCTCGCAAACGGGTTCCGCCAGGTCGCGCAGCATGCCATTGCGCTCCGCTCCCGTCATGCGCCCGTCCTCCACCACTGCGTTGAGCAGGATCTTGAGGTTGACTTCGCGGTCCGACAGGGAAACGCCTCCCGAATTGTCGAGCGCGTCCACGTTCAGGCGCCCTCCGGCCAGCGCGAACTCGGTGCGCGCCCTCTGCGTGAGCCCGAGATTGCCACCTTCGCCCACGACCTTGACGCATAGCTCGCCGGCATCCACCCGCACCGGGATGTTGGAGGGGTCGGCGACGTCGGCGTGGGTTTCGTCCGAGGCCTTCACGTAGGTGCCGATTCCCCCGTTCCAGAGCAGCTCGGCGTCGGCCTGCAGCACGAGCCGGACCAGCTCCTCGCCGCTCACCCTGCCGGGATCCCGCGAAATGCCCAGGGCCGCGCGCGCCTGGGGCGAGAGCTCGACCTCCTTGGAGCCGCGCTGCACGATGATGCCGCCGGGGCTCATCGCGCTCGCGTCGTAGTCCGCCCACGAGGAACCGGCCTTGTGGAACAGCCTCTCCCTCTCCTCGAAGGAGGCGCGCGGGTCGGGGTCGGGATCGATGAAGATGTGCCGGTGGTCGAAGGCCGCGATCAGCCGGATGTGCGGCGACAGCAGCATGCCGTTGCCGAACACGTCGCCGCTCATGTCCCCGATGCCCACCACGGTGAAGGGCTCCGACTGAATGTCCTTGCCCATCTCCCGGAAGTGGCGCTTCACGCACTCCCACGCGCCGCGCGCGGTGATCGACAGCTCCTTGTGGTCGTATCCGTTGGAGCCTCCGGAGGCGAAGGCGTCGTCCAGCCAGAAGCCGTAGTCGCCCGCGACCGCGTTGGCGATGTCGGAGAAGCCGGCGGTACCCTTGTCGGCGGCCACCACCAGGTAGGGATCGGGGTCGTCGTAGCGCACCACGTCGTCGGGGGGGACCGGCGTGCCCGCGTCCAGGTTGTCGGTCAGGTCGAGGAGCCCCCGCATGAGGGTCCGGTACTGCCGTTCGACCTCACTGCGGGTGGCCACCGACAGGGACGGCTGGTCGAGAATGACGAAGCCGCCCTTGGAGCCGGCGGGGACGATCACGGAGTTCTTGACGATCTGGGTTTCCGCCAGCCCCAGCACCTCGGTGCGGAAGTCGTCCGGGCGGTCGCTGTAGCGGATGCCTCCCCGGGCGACGCGCGCGCCCCGCAGGTGCACGCCCTCCATCCGCGCCGACCGCACCCACGCCTCGAAGAGGAGACTGGTGCGGGTCAGCGAGGTCAGCGCGCGCGCCATCACCTTGAACGACATGTAGGGAACGCCCCCCGACCGCCGCGTCGGCGTGCTCCCCCCGGTCGCGTAGTAGTTCGTGCGCACGGTGGCTTCGATCAGCGTCAGCAGATGGCGCAGGGCGCGGTCGTCGCTCAGCAGGTAGACGTCGTCCAGGGCGGCGAGCAGCTTCGCGCGCATTGCGTCCATGCCGGCCTGCCGGCGATCCCGTGCCCGTTCCCGCGGATGGAAGCGGGCCTCGAACAGGCCGAAGAGCAGCCGGGCGATGCGGGGATAGTTGAGGAGAGCATCGACGATGGAGTCCCGGCTCGGCACCGCGCCGAGCTGGAAGCCGTAGCTCGCGTAGGCCCGCAGCACCTCCACTTCCCTCCACGCCAGGCGCGCGGTGGGCACCAGGGCGTTGAGCCGGTCGTTGGTGGCATCGCCCGCGCTCACTGCCAGAATGGTGTCCACAAGGACGGGACCGACCTTCCGGAGATCGAGCGGAGACTTGCCGGAGGTCTGCACGGCGAAGGTGTGGACCGCGCCTTCGGGCACTCCGGATCCCCGGAGCTGGGCCGGGTTTTCCGCGATCACGCGCAGCCCCGCGTTCTCGAGGATGGGCATGAAGTCCGAGAGCACGAGGCGAGGCCCGAGCCGGTAGAGGCGAAGCTCGGTCACCCGGTCGCCCGGCGCCAGGACACTTTCCCCGGGGTTGGAGAGCGCGATGGAAAGGCTGCGCCCGTCGGCGACCATCGCCTCCAGTTGCAGGATGTCGCGGGCGGCCGCGTCGGGGTCGGCTACGGCCCGGTAGTCCGCGCCGAAGCCGGCGGCGTAGCGGTGGGCGAGCCGGCGCGCCTCGTCCCGCGCCCTGACCTGTCCCAGTTCGTCGCCCACCCGGTCGGTCCAGTCGCGGGTGAGTTCCTGCACGAGCCGCTTGAGCTCGACGTCGGTGACCACGTCCAGCAGCTCGGGGCGCACGCGCAGGTAGAAGTGGAGCCGGGCCTGCTCTCCGCCGCCCATCGCCAGATGATAGTTCAGGACTTCGCCGTCGAGGAGGTTCACGAACGCCGTCTCGATCGCCTTGCGCGCCTTGGCCGAGAACTTCTCGCGAGGGATGATGACCATGAACGACGCGCCCCGCCGGAGCCGGTCCTCCCGGCGGGTCACCTGAACCCCCGTGGTGTGGTACGAGGTCAGCGCCGTTCTGACGTCCCTGGCGATTTCCCGCGCCGAACCGAGGAAGAGCTCCTCCTTCGGCATCGAGTTGAAGATCGTGTTGATCTCCTTGTAGTCGTGGGCTCCCTTCTCAGCCCCGGCATCTTCGAGGATCCAGCGCAGTTTCTGGCGCAGGATGGGGATCCGGTCCGCATGGTCGCCGTACGCCTTCGAGGTGAAGAGCCCGAGAAAGCGTTCCTCTCCCACCTGCCGCCCCTCGGCATCCAGCTTCTTGACGCCGATGTAGTCCATGTGCGCCAGCCGGTGCACGGTGGAACGGGCGTTGGTCTTGCCGATGAGCAGCAGGGGGCCGTCGGCGAGGAGCTGCCGCAGGGTGCCGGGCATGGATGCCAGGGGAACCGGGTTCACGTAACCCGAACGCCCTTCGTCACGCAGGATGCCGAGGCCGGAACCGCGCTCCACCATCACGTGGGGCTCGCCGGTGTCCGGGTCGCCCGTGATGTCGTAGCGCCGGTGCCCCAGAAAGACGAAGCCGTCGTCGCGCAGCCAGGCGAGGAAGGCCCGGATCTCGTCGAGTTCGCCGGCGAGGTCGGGCAGCTCGCGGGCGCGGGTCCCGAGCCTCTTCATGGACCCGTCCAGCGCAGCCAGCATGGGCCGGAAGTCGTCGGTCGCGCGCACCACGTCCTCGAGCCGCTGCTCGAGTTCCTCCTGAAGCGACTGGAGGAGAGCGGGATCGGTCACGCGCGAGATCTCGCAGTGGATGAGCGATTCCCGCTCCTCCGCGTCGGCGGGCGGCACGATGCGCAGAATGCGGCCCTCGCGGCGCACGATCCCCAGGAGCGGGTAGATGAAGTGCTCGATGGTGAGATCGCGCGAGTGCAGGTGCTCGCGGATCGAGTCGACGATGAACGGGCGCTCGCCCACGTTGGTGCGGATGACGGTCACGGGAGCCCGCCGCCCTCCGGGCTCGCCGGCGGGGTTGAAGACGCGCACGTCCACCCGGTCCGGACGGCTCTCCTGCAGGAAGGCGAAGGCGTCCGCCGTCAGCCGCGCGAGCTCCACCGGGTTCCGTTCGCGGAGATAGAGGGCGGGCGCTCTGGCGAGGAAGAGCCCCGCGAAGTCCGCCGCGAGATCGGCGTCCCCATAGGGGAGGATGCGCCTGAGGCGGCTGCGGACGTCGTCGATGACGGATGATGTGTCCCGCGCGCGGGGCATGATCCGGGTATCGGTGTCGTTCATCTGTATTGTCTCACGGGCATCAATCTCTCGCGGGCGAGAGTGTAGAACATCTTGGCGCCGGCCTTGAGAGAACCGCTCAGTGTGCCGCTGATCTTGGAAACACCCCCCGCCCGGCGAGTGTACGGGACGTCGATCTCGACGATGCGCTGGCGGAGCCGGCCGGCACGGATCTGCATCTGAAGGGTCCAGCCCCAGTCGCGGTCATCCATGTGCAGTTCGCACAGGCGATCGTAGCGAATGGCGCGGAAGGGAGGCATGTCGCGGAAGCGAAGGCCGAAGAGGAGGCGCGCGCACATGAGCACGACCTGGTTGCCCATGCGCGCGTGCAGCGGCACGCCGGGCGGATCGCCGGTGCGCACCCCCAGCACCATGTCGGCCGCGCCCGAGCGGATGGGCTCGATCAGCCGCGCCAACCCGGAGGGATCGTCGCTCCCGTCCGCGTCCAGGAAGACGACGATATCCGGAGGCCGCCGGGCCAGGTGCCGCATGCCGGCCAGGCAGGCGGAGCCGTATCCCAGGCGCGGCTCGGTCACCACGACCGCCCCCAGTTCGCGCGCGATGCGCGGGGTGGCGTCCCGCGAGCCGTTGTCCGCCACCACGATTTCGTCGACCAGCCCGGCCGGGAGCGCGCGCATCACCGACGCGATGGTCGGCTCCTCGTCGAGCGCGGGGATGAGCACGGCCACGCGGCCGGTGACGGGGGATGCCGGGGGTGGCGTGGAAGGAGACATGGCGGGCGGGCCGTCAGGAGCGCGGGAACGGTGAGCCGGCTGCCGGGCGTGGGCGCGCGGACGCTGATCGTGCTGGGCCTTCTGGAACTCGTTTTTCTGGCAGCTGCGGGCTGGTGGCCCGAAGCCGGGGTTCCGTTTCCACGCCTTGCGCTCCTTGCGGGTGCGTTCGCGGTCTACTGGGCGGCGGCGTCCGCCGCGTTCGACGGGCGTGTCGACATCCGCATCATCTGGGGCTTCGCCATCCTCTTCCGGGTGGTTCTACTCCCCTGTGTTCCTTTTCTGTCCGACGACATCTACCGCTACCTCTGGGACGGACACGTGCAGTTGGCGGGCATCAACCCGTACCTGTACCCCCCCGATGCGCCCGAACTCGAATCGATTCGCACCGCTTGGCACGCGCGCATCAACAACCCGTCCGTCTCCACCATCTACCCGCCCTTCGCGCAGGTGGTATTTGCGGCGGGCGCGCTCGCCGGCGGGTCGCTGATGGCGCTCAAGGTGCTGTGGACGCTCGCCGATCTGGCTGCCTGCCTGCTGCTCGCAAAGATAGCCCGCCGGACCGGGCGCTCCGTTCCCGGGACCCTCGTGCTCTTCGCCTGGTCGCCGTTGCTGGTGGTCGAAACGGCCTGGAGCGGCCACTTCGAGTCCCTCGGCATCCTTCTGCTCGTGGTCCTGGTTTTCCTCGCCCTGTCCGCGCGCGGCGCCGGGTCCGTTCACGGTTCCCCGGACGAGCCCGGTACCGATCCCGTTTCCGGCGACGCCGATCCCGTTTCCGCCCGTCAGGGCTTCGCATTGAGGTCGTGGGCGCCCTGGACGATGGGCGCGGTGCTGGCCCTCGCGACCCTCACCAAGTTCGCTCCCATCGTCGCGCTTCCGGCGCTCATCCGCCGTTACGGGGTGCGTGTGGCGGCGGCGTGCGCCGTGGTCCTGGTCCTCTTCCATCTCCCCTATCTCGAAGCGGGATCCTCCCTCTGGGCCGGTCTCGCCACCTATGCGGAGCACTGGCGCGCCTACGAGGGGGCCTTTGCCGTCATCGAAGCGGTTGTGCCGGGCTCGAGCGCGCCCCGCTACCTGTCTGGCGTGCTCGTGCTCGCCGTCGTGGCCTGGGCGACATTCAGGAACCTCGACGCGGAGCGGGCTCTCTTCTGGATCCTCGGAGCCGGGCTGCTGCTGTCGCCGACCTTCCATCCCTGGTACGCGCTCTGGATCCTGCCCTTCGCGGCCCTGCGCCGGAACCGCGCCTGGATCCTGCTAGGCGGCCTCGCATTCGTCACGTACCTGGGTCTGGGTCCGTACCTCGAGACCGGCGAGTGGCCGAGGCCCCTCTGGACGGTTCTCCTTCTCTGGCTGCCCTTCTACGCGCTGCTGCTGTGGGATGCGCGGCTCGGTTCCGAAGCGCTTCAGGCCGCCGACTCCCAGGCTCCAGTAGCCCACCGCGAAGAGCATGAGGAACGGGATCGACGCGTATAGCTGAGCCTGCATCGCGGCGCCCACGAACAGGCTCATCACCATCGCCATGGCCAGCTTGAAGAGGGTGTCCGGGGTCTGGCTTCCCGGCCGTTCGCGAAAAACCCCGCCGCTGCCCTTCTTGGGCGTTCGCGCGAAGCTGTCCCGGCGGCCGGCCAGGCCGCGCAGCACAGCCCGCGTCGCCGGCGCCGTCAACCCGACGCCCGTGGCCAGGGTCACGGCCACCGCGGGCACCAGGTCGCCCCAGGGGCGGTTCCGCTTGCGGCCCGCGGCTGCGTAGTAGATGACGAAGGGAATGGTGGCCAGAAAGAAGATGACCAGATCGATGAAGAGGAACTCCTCCCCGCCGAGCGCGCGCCGGGCCAGGGCGGAGGGATAGATCAGGAGTCCGAGGAGCAGCGTAAGCGGATAGGCGATGTGTCCGCACAGATGGATCACAGCCTCCTTCTTCACCGAGAGCGGCCAGGGCCCGCGCAGCAGTTCCGGCAGGAGCTTGCGCGCCGTCTGAATCCCGCCCTGAGACCATCGCCGCTGCTGGATTTCGAAAGCGCCGGTCTGGTCCGGAAGCTCCGCGGGAACCCCGATGTCCTCGAGGAAGACGAAGCGCCATCCCCGCATCTGCGCGCGGTAGCTGATGTCGAGATCCTCGGTGAGGGTGTCCGCCTGCCACCCCCCCGCGTCCTCGAGGCATTCGCGGCGCCACATGCCCGCGGTGCCGTTGAAGTTGAAGAAGAGCCCCCCCCGGTAGCGTCCGCCGTGCTCGAAGAAGAAGTGGCCGTCGAGAAGGAGGCTCTGGGCGCGGGTGAGCCAGTTGGCGTCTTCGTTGAGATGATCCCAGCGGGCCTGAACCATCCCCACCCGGGGCAGCCGGAAGGGGGGCAGCAGCTTCCTCACGAGATCCGGCTCGGGCACGAAGTCGGAGTCCAGCACGAGCAGAAACTCGCCCTGGGCGCGGCGCACGCCCGCGGCCAGGGCGCCCGCCTTGAAGCCCGAGCGCTCCCGGCGGCGGATGTGGCACACGTTCACGCCCCGCGCCCGCCACCACGCCACCCGCCGGGCAACGAGCTCCACGGTCTCGTCGGTGGAGTCGTCCAGCACCTGGATCTCCAGGGCGCGCGCCGGATAGTCGAGCGAGCAGGCGGCGTCGATGACCCTGCGGGCGACCGGGGCCTCGTTGTACAGGGGAAGCTGGACGGTGACCGGCGGCAAACGGCCGGACCACCCGCGCGGCAGCTCCGGGGGCGGACGGCGGCTGAGCAGCAACAGATACGTCCGGTGAGCGGCGAACGGCAGCAGCAGGGCCAGCACCGCCAGGGAGAGGCCGATGATCGTCTGCGCCAGCAGCTCAGGCACGGGCTCGCTCAGGCGATGCGGGGGCGGCGACGATCACGCGTCGGCGGCGTGTTCGACGATGTCCGCGCTCCAGGTGATGTCGATGGCGTCCCGCAGGCTTGCGGCCGTGGGGCACTTGTCGACATGGCTGGCGAGGGCCCGGTCGGTGGGCGCGCGCGACCCCTCGGGGATCGAGAGCCGGTAGTGAACGTGAATGCGCCTGAGCACCGGCAGCCTGCCCGCCATCTCGTTGAAGCCTTCGGCCCGGGCGCTGATCTGGTCCGGGGTGAGGCTGATCCCGCGCACCTCCAGTGCGCCGTTGAGGGTTCCGAGCAGTCACCCGCCCGCGGCGGCGACGACGTAGTCCACGGCGAGGGGCTGATCCGGCTCGGCATCGAGCCGGTAGTGGCTCTTGACCGGCCCGTGGACGCCGAGTTCGACCGTGGCTCCGGCAGGAAGCCGCCCGCGCCTGCGCGCGCCGGCCACCTTCTCGAATTCCACTCTGGACACGTAGAACGGTTCGCTCATTTCCGGGTCTCCCGGTTCAGTTTGGTTGCTGGTCTGCGCTGTCTGGAGCCTGTGGCTCCCGGTCCTTGCGGTCCTCGTCCATCCGTCCGTCCGCGGCGTGCTCGAATCCCGCGCAACGCGCCACCGGGAGGCGCGGGTAGCGACGGAAGCGCGCATCCTCGGCCGAGAGCCGGCAGAGCCAGAAGATGGAGCCTCTCCGGTTTCCCGTCACCCTGCTGTGCGCGCACACCGAGCAGAGGCCCACCGAGGGGTCCGCGCGCAAGTCCTGCAAGGAGCGGTCCACTAGCGGTCTTCCACGGGCTGCCGGTCCCGCTCCCGGCGATGGTCGTCGAGCCATTCCCCTCCCGGGGATCCGAAGTCGTCCGGAGTGATGCCCAGCACCGCGATCTGGCGCCCGGCGTCCCCGCCTCTGTGCGAGAAGAATGGCGCGTCCGCGCACCGGGTGCAAAACGAGGAGGTCGTCAGGTGTGCGGGATCGGCGCCGGCGGCGAGGGCCCGGTCGACCAGCACGCGCCGGAGATCGACCGGCTGGCCGCGGGAAGCCGGCCGGGGCAGCCCCAGCGCCTCGTGTACCTCCCGGCCCACCTCGTAACAGCGCCCGCAGATGGCTGGCCCCATGTGCATGTGGGCCTCGCGCGCGTGGGCTCCGAAGTCCCGTTCCAGCATCGCGAGGCCCGCTTCCAGGATGCCGCCCGCGACCCCCCGCCAGCCCGCGTGCAGCAGCATCACGGCGCGGGCGCGCGGCGCGACCACGAAGACGGGCACGCAGTCGGCCACGGAGACCGCGAGCAATGTCCCGGCCTGCCGCGTGGCGTGCCCGTCGCAGGGCGGCACCAGGAGGAGACCTGGCGGGGTCGCCTCGTGCAGGGTGACCGCGCGCCCGTGGACCTGGCGGGCGTGCACCATGCTGCCGCATCCCGTGTCCTCCGCCAGAGATTCCCACCGGTTCATGACGGCGCCCGCGGGCGCGCCCGTGAAGAGTCCGAAGTCGGCGTCTTCGCCCGTTCCGCCATCGGCTCCGGCGGTCGGATGGTGGCCGGCGCGGGTAGGTCCCGTGCGGGTGCGGGCGGCGCGGTCGCGGCCCCCGTCGCGGGCTTCGCCGCCGGCGCGCACCGTGGTCCCCTGAACGACCCACGGAAAGGCGCGCGCCCACTCGGGGTGCACGCGCAGGGGAATTCGCCCAGGCCGTATCTCCTCGGTCACCCGCCGTGCGGGTTCGCGGTCCGGGCGGGCGGCTGGCTGCGGATGGGGCAAGCTCTCTCCGGAATAGTGAGAGGGGCGGGCGCGCGATCCGTACAACTTGGAAGGTGTTCCGGTTATCTTCCACTCCCTCCAACGCTGCTGTCCGCACGGTAAGATGTCTCAACCCATGCCCTCGTCCGAACTATTCAGTGGACCGAACGCCGGATACGTCGAGGAGCTGTTCCAACGATATCTGGCCGACCCCGACTCGGTGTCCGCCCATTGGGGCTCGGTTTTCGCGAAGGAGGCGGCGGTGCGGGGCCTGTCGCCAACCGCTGCGCCCGAGCCCGCGCGCCCCGCGCCGGCACCCGAAGCTTCGCGCCCCGCCC
>JAJDXG010000060.1 GCA_022823365.1 Gemmatimonadota bacterium | reverse complement strand
TCCCTTGATGATCTCGATGCGCTCGATGTCGTTGGGGTTCAGCCGGTCGAGCGAGGTGGCCTGGCGGGCGCCGCCCACCTTGCTGTAGTTGGAGTCGATGCGAACTCCGTCGACGTAGATGAGCGGGGCGCTCCGCTGCGTGAGGCTGACCGCTCCGCGCAGGAGGATCTGGCTCGAGGTCCCCACGTTGGGAGCGATCCCGGGCACCATCCCGGCAACACGCCCGGAGAGCGCCTCGGTGATGTTGGATACGGGCGCGGTATTGATGGTCTCGGCACCCAGCGTCTCGACCGTCTGGCCCAGCCGCCGCCGTTCGGTGACGACTCCGGTGCCTGTCACGATCACCTCGTCCAGGGCGATCGCCTCGGATTCCATCTGGATGTCCAGGTTCACGGTCTCATCAGCGACCACGGTGACGTCCCGGGTCTCGGTCCCGTAACCGATGTAGCGGATCTCCAGAACGTGGTTGCCGGCCGGAATGCCCAGCAGGACAAAACGGCCGTTGGCATTGGTGACGTTGCCCACGCCCTCGGCGGCGATGCTCACCTGCGCGCCCGCCAGCGGCAGCCCGGTGCCCACCTCCTGGACCGAGCCGGTGACGGTGCCGGTCTGGGCGGACAGCGGAGCGGCAATCATGGCCATGGCGCAAACCGCGCCGGTTAAGGTGAAGACCTTACGAAGGATTTTCATGCTTCCACCTCCTGTTCGAGGGAACGGCATTTGATCCTGCCTGCGAAGCCCCGGAAGAGCTTCGTCCAAACAGCCCGGGCATTGGTCTGCGCGGCGCCCGGTCCGCGATCTAACACATGGCGCAGTTGTCGTTGTTGATCGCGCCCAGTCGTTCCAGAAGAGCGATCGTCGCCGGAAACGGGCGGACATTGTAGCTCGGACTGTTGGCCATGTCGACGGTAGTCTGGCCGAGCCGCGTCACCGCGTGCACGTCGGCGCCGCGCTCGATCAGGTAGAGGATGACTTCGTTGTCACCGCGTGAAGCGGCGTTGTGGAGCGGCGTGCGCGCGTCCAGATCCCGGGCGTTGACGTCCGCTCCCAGTTCCTCCACCAGGTACTTCACCGCCGGCAGCCAGCCGCCCGGTACGTACCGGTGTTCGTTTGCGGCGCGCTGGTCGTACCCGACCCCGGTGGCCGCGTGGATGGGGTACATGGCATCGCCTCCGGGGGGAACCGGCGGGATGCCGCTCTGGTCAACGGTCGGCGAGTAGTCCGCAGCCACCGGGGCAACGTCCGCGTCCGGCGGCTTTCGGCTGGGGATATCGGGATCCGCCCCGTAGGCCACCAGCAGCTTCATCGCGGCTACGTCGACGCCCAGTGCGGCGCGGAAGAAGGGCGTGGTTCCCTCCAGGTTCGCGCTCACGAGACGCTGATGGGCCCACCACAGGTCCCTGCTGAGCCGCGCGTTGGGATCCGCTCCCGCGAGCAGCAACTCTTCCATCACGTGGAGGTAGCCGGCCTGCTGGGCCTCGTGGGCGCGCGGCTGGGGATAGAAGGAGGTGCCGGCCCATTGCACGTTGATCACGGCGAACAGGGGCGTCGCGCCCGGGTCGCTGGCGACGTTGGGATCGGCTCCGCGCTTGAGGAGATCGAGCCCCAGGTCGAAGCGCCCGTTCAACATGGCGATCAGCAGCGGGCTGGTTCCGTCTCCGCTGGTCTGGTCGATGTCCGCGCCCCCGTCCAGGAGCGCGGCCACGGCTTCCCTGTGCCCGGCACGGGCCGCGTGCAGGAGGGGAGTGAGACCGCCCCACCTGCCTACCAGGGCCGGCTGGCCCGGCGGGGGATTGGTCGATATCGGCGAGATGCCCTGCACCTCGCCGTCCAGGATGAGCACATCGCCCCTGCGCTGCACTTCGCGCGCGGCTTCGATGGCCACCGCCACCTGCCCGGGCGTGGGGCGTTCGCCCTCGTCGACCGGTCCCCACGGGTCCGCGCGCGGATCGTTCTCCAGCCAGTCGGGGCGGAACTGCGCCAGCACCTCATACAGCCTGTGCTGCGCGGCGACATCCACGGCCGCCCGCCGATCCACATCCTCGATCACCGACTCGGACAGCGAAACATCCGCCCCCAACTCCAGAAGCGTGCCGATGGCCTGCGCGCGGTTCCGGGCGGCCGCGAAGATGAGCGGGGTCTGTTTCCACTCCCGTTCGCGGGCGTCCAGGTCGGCGCCGGCATCGGCCAGCAGCCGTATCGCTTCCCCACTCCCCGACTCGGCGGCCAAATGGAGCGCGGTCACCCCGCTGTTGGTGGTCCTGGCGTGCACGTCGGCGCCCGCCGCGAGCAGCGCCTCCACGACCCCGGCGCCTCCTGCCCGGCTCGCGAGGTGGAGGGAGGTATAGCGCCCGATCCGGGTTCCCGCCTCGACGTTGGCTCCCGCCGTGATGAGCAGCCGCGCCATCTCGATGTCGCCGTGGCGTGCGGCCCAGTGGAGGGCGGTCATACCATCGCCCTGGGCCTCGTTGGCGTCGGCCCCCTGCTCGAGCAGGGCACGCACGGCCTCGAGGTCGCCACGCATGGCTGCATCGGCGACAGGACCGCTCGCGGCCGGACCGGCCAGCAGCAGGGCGATGATCGCCAGGGCGGCGGTGGGGTTCACGAGCACGCCCCTATCGGCTCGATGACTCCGCCGCGGCCAGGGCGCCGCCGGGATATCCCAGCGCGAACTCGCCCGTGCTGTCGCCGAAGCTGTCCATGTCCTCGTGCCCCAGTCGGTGCAGCAGGCTGAGGAAGACGTTCGCCATGGGGGTGCCGTCCGGGGCCTTCAGGTGGACGTTGCCCTCGAGCCGTCCGTTGCCGTGGCCCAGCAGGATGAGCGGGCAGCGGCGGTGGTTGTGGACGTTGCCGTCGGCCATCGGCGAACCCCACACGATCACCGACTTGTCGAGCAGGTTCGCATCTCCCTCCATGCTCGCCTGCAGCTTCTCCAGGAAGTACGGCAGCGGGCTCATGCGGTACTGCGCGATCTGGTTGAAGTCCAGAATGGCCTCTTCGCTGTTGCCGTGGTGGGAGGCCGGGTGGAACGGCGTGGTGGTGCCGCTTTCCGGGTGAATCCGGTTCGAGGCGTCGCGCCCCATCTTGAAGGACACGACCCGCGTCATGTCGGTCTGGAAGGCCAGCACCTGCAGGTCGAACATGAGCTCCATGTGCTCGGCGAAGGAGTCGGGGACACCCGCCGGGGCCTCCGGCAGTTCCCGCTGCTCACCGGTCGAGTTGAACTCCTCCACCTTCTGAATGCGGCGCTCCACCTCGCGCACGTTGTCCAGATACCGGTCCAGCCGGCTCCGGTCCTCGGTGCCCACCCGCGCCCGGAGCGTCGCCACCTCATCCACGATCCAGTCGAGGATGCTCTGGTTGGTGCGCCTGCGGACCGCCCGCTCCTCGTTGCTTCCGCCGGCGCCGAAAAGAAGATCGAACGCGGCCCGCGGGTCGCGGATCATGGGCAGCGGCTCGGTCGGCGAAGCCCAGCTTATCGCGTCGGTGTACGCGCAGTGGTAGTTGTACCAGCAGCCCCCGCCCTGCCCCAGGTTCTCGATGCAGAGCTGCAGCGACGGGAGCGCGGTGTCCTGCCCGAACCGGCGTGCCTGCAACTGGTCGAGGGAGACGCCCACGTAGATGTCCGATCCCTGGGTCTGCTTGGGATGGCATTGGGTCAGGAAGACCGCGGTTGACCGGAAGTGGTCGCCGCCGATCTCGTTGGGCTCGTAGGCCTCGGCCATGCGCACGTCGGTGTTGCTCATGATGGTGAGGTAGTCCTGAAAACGTTCGAGCGGCTTGAGCACGTTCGCATCCGTCATGCGGAAGTTTCGCCCGATCGTCTCGGGGGCGAACAGGTGCTGGCTCGCGCCCCACTCGCTGCACCCCGGCACCCCGTGCACCTCCTCGATGCACACCAGGCGGGTGCGGTCCTCGAGCGCGGCCGCCGCGCGCCCCCAGCGGCCTGGTCCGGCCGGCATCATCGCGTCCAGGAGGGGCAGCGCCACCGTGGCCCCCATCCCGCGAACGAAGGTGCGGCGGGGAATGTGCGCGCCCGTGATGAAGCTGGTCGTCATCGTCGTGCTCCCTCTATCGTTGCGCCCCGGGGCAACGGCCCCGGAGCAAAGTGTCCGTTCTCTATCCGCCCTCTACGCCTTCCGCCGTCGCAGTCCCGATGTCCTGCCTGCTGCGGAAGGCATCGCTCTTCACGACGCCGAGGACGAAGGATGAGATTCTGTAGTCGTTGCTCTCCGCCTCGCGCGCAATGGCGCGTATGGTCGGCCCGTCGTAGTACTCGACGCGACGCCCCAGGGCGTACGCCAGCAGGTTCATGGTGAAGGTTCGCACCAGCGGGATCGGGCGCTCCAGCAGCGCGTCCGCGAGCTGCACCGAGTTGGTGAGCTCGGTGCCGTCGTAGAGCTGCCCCCGGGCGTCGAGAGGGGATCCGCTCTCGCGTATCCGCCATTCCCCGGTCACGCCGAAGTTCTCCAGCGCCACCCCGATGGGGTCCATGAACTGATGGCAGGCGGCGCACACCGGGTTCCGGCGATGGATCTCCAGCCGCTCGCGCGTGGTGAGCAGCCGGCCCTCCCCTTCGTCCTCGGTCTCTTCCAGAGCGGGCACGTCGGGGGGAGGCGGCGGGGGCGGCGCGTCCAGCAGCACCTCCATCACCCATTTGCCGCGCAGCACCGGCGACGTCCGCGTGCCCATCGACGTGGACATCAGCACGCTGCCGTGCCCCAGCAGTCCCTGGCGCAGCATTCCCTCGGGATATTCCACGCGGCGGAAGTTCTCCCCGACCACGCCCCGGATGCCGTAGTGCTCCGCCAGGCGCTGGTTCATGAAGCTGTAGCCGGCGCCGTAGAGCTCGAGCAGGCTCCGGTCCTCGCGGACCAGATGATCGAAGAACAACTCGGTCTCGCGCCGCATGGCGGCCTTGAGCTGCTCGTTGAAGTGGGGGAACCAGAAGGCGTCCGGCTGCACCCTTTCGAGATCCTGAAGCCTCAGCCACTGCGTGGCGAATCGGGTGGCCAGGCTCTCGGAGCGCGGGTCGGCCAGCATGCGGCGCACCTGTTGTTCCAGAACGCGCGGATCCGAGAGCCGGTCACGGCTTGCGAGCGAAACCAGTTCGTCGTCCGGCTGCGTTCCCCAGAGGAAATACGACAGCCTGGACGCGAGGGCGAGGTCGGTGATCCGGTAGCTGACGCCCGCATCGAGCGTGTTCTCCGGGGCTTCCTCGATCCGGAACACGAAGTGCGGGCTCGCCAGGATCGCCTCCAGGACGGTGCGCACGCCGGTTTCGAAGCCCCCTTCGGCGGCCCCCACGTCGTAGAACGACATCAGGCCCGCGAGATCGGAGTCGGTGAGCGGCCGGCGATAGGCCTGCCGGGCGAGCCTGGCGGCGATCTCCCGGGCGCAGGACCGCTCGGCCTCGGACGACGTTGGGCGGCAGGTGAAGACCCGCTGCCGGCTCGGGGTCTCGGATACGCCCTGCGGATCCAGGGGCCCGCGGATGGTCAGGTCTCTCAGGTGGGTGAGGACGACGAACCCGGTCCCGATGCGGAAGCGAACGCCGGCGTTGGACCAGCCGAAGGGCTCCTGCAGATCGGCGTAGGGCCCGTCCTGTTTCCTGACAAACGCCGCCGCAACCCGACGCTGGCCCGCGCTGACGAAGATGGGGTCGGTGAACTGGTTCCAGTTCGGCCCGAAGTCCGCGTCGCGGCGCAGCTCCTCCACCGGAACCAGGGCGACCCGCTCCCCGTCGACGGAGATGTCCATTTCGGCGAAGCGCTCATGATCGCCCGCCCAGAACGACATCTCGAACACGTACTCGCCGTCGGCGGGGAAATGGTGGTCGACGGCGATGCCGCCACGAGTGCCATACGGCGCGCCTTCCACATGGTCCCACTCGTGCTGGGACTGGTAGGTGGAGACGAGGTAGGTCTTGGAGTCCGAGGTCGCGCCCGGATAACCCAGCACCAGGCGGCTGACGTCGTTGGCGGCGTTCAGGTACGAGTTGAGGAGCGTGGGCGACAGCGGCTGCGATACGGCCATGTGGTCGAAATTCCCCAGATAGAGGTCCGGGGGAAGCCACTGGCTGGCGTCGACGGTGATGCCGAAGAGATCCTGGATGGCCTGCTCGTACTCCGCGCGGTTGAGCCGCTGGAAGCTGCGGTTGCCCGGGTTGGGATTGGCGGCCGCGTAGTCGTCGATCGTCTGCTCGAGCGTCTCGACGAGCGTGAGCAGCGTGTCCCCGCCGGGACGGGGTATTCCGGGCGGAGGCATCATCCCCGTGCGCAGCTTCGCGATCATGCGCTCGGCCGTCTCCCAGTCCTCCCAGGCGGCGGTCACGTCGAAGCTCTGGACCGTCATGTTGCCGGTCATCATGGCGTCGTTGTGGCAGACGAAGCAGTACTGGCGGACGACGGCGTTGAGCGCTTCGGACGGGGGCGTGCCGGGACGCGCGCCCGCGCCCCGTGAGGCATCCGGACGATGGCCTGACGCGAATACGGGAGCGGGGTCACGGGCCTCTCCGGCGAACGTCGGCGCGCGCGCTCCATCATGGCCCATGAAGAGGACCAGGCCCAGGAGTGAAATTCCCGGAAGGAGAACTCTCACAAACACCTCCGCCTGCAGGCCGCTGCGCGGGGACGCACTGGCGCCGCCGGGACACACGGGGCCCGGACATAGCACCGCATCAACCTACGCCCCCGCTCTTCCCGCTGGCAAGCGTTCCGCTCCGGCGGATCTGCGCTCCCGCGCTGGGCTCCCGCGGCGTCGCCGACCCTACATGCCGGCCGCCAGCACGTACCTGGTGAAGGCTGAGCCCGCGTCGAAGAGCGAGGCCGGTCCTTCGGCCACGTAGACGTTGCCGTCCGCGTCCACCGCCACGCCTTCCCCCGCCACGCCGTGATTCGGTCGGCTGTCGGAGTCCCAGCCCGGAATGAAGCCCACGAGCGCGTCCCGGTCGACTGGCCCGATCCGGACCCCGTTCCTCCAGTTGATGTGCCGGAGACGGTTGGACTCGGAGTCGATGGCGTACACCATCTGGTCCTCGGTAATGAAGACGTCGCTGATGCGGCCGTATTGATAACGCGACTCCAGGTAGTTCCCGTTCTGGTCATAGATCTCGAGGCGGTGGTTGCCCCGGTCCGCGACCCAAAGTCGACCCTGACCATCGAATGCCAGGGCGTGCGGGGTACGGAACTGTCCGTGCTCCGTGCCGATCTCCCCCCACTCCATCAGGTAGTCGCCCTCCGGCGAGAACTTGACGATTCGGCCCGTCAGCCCGGCGTCCCGCGCCACCTCCATCTGCGCGTCGGTCGTCAGTCCCTGACCAGCGTGACCATCCGCGACGAAGATGCTGCCGTCGGGCCCGACGATGACGTCCGTGGGCTGGTTGAGTTGGCCTGGAGCGTCTCCGGGCTGCCCCGCGACGCCCAGGCTCATGAGCACTTCTCCGGTCTGGCTGAACTTGTGCACCTGGTGACCCTTGGTGCCCGCCTCGTTTCCGGCGAAGTCGGTCACCCAGACGTTGCCGTCCTCGTCAACGTCGATGCCGTGCGGCGTGACGAAGATTCCCGCACCGAAGTTGGCGAGGATCTCTCCCGTGTTCCTGTCGAACTTGAAGATGGGGTCCACCGGGTTGTTGTCGCAGTTGATCCCGGGTCCTCCCGCGGAGCCCGCCGCACAGCGCTCGTACCCCCAGACGTGCCCGTCCGTCGGGTCGATATCCACGCCCGCGGTGGATCCCCATTCCCGTCCCTCGGGGAGCGTCGCCCAGCTACCGATGCGCGTCGGGTTCGGATTGGATAGCCCCTCGCCCGTGATCGGATTGGCTCCTTCGGCGGCCATGGTCGCCAGTGGCCCGGACTCCGTGGCGCATCCGGTGAGAAGTCCCGCGCCCGCGAGCGCGAACAATGAGAGTCGAAACCCTGACATGGCTGCCTCCTTGCTAGTCTCGTTTTCGCCGCGGGACGCCGTCCTTTGAGCCATGTGTCCGTGAATCACGCGGGCGCCTCGTGGTTGCCGCCCGTACTCCTACCGGGGAATCACCGGCAGCGTGATGTGTGACGGATACCGGGCGTTGTGGTAGACCGTCTGATTGGCGGTCTGGACCTCCGTTTCGAGGTGGACCGGGCCGCCGGTGTTCGGATTGCGGTCGTACTTCGGGAAGTTGCTGCTCGAGATCTCGACGCGGATCCGGTGGCCTTCCCGGAAGAGGTTGCTGGTCGCCCACAGGTCGATGTTGAACTCGTACACCGTCCCGGGTTCCAGCAGCTCGAAATCCGTGAAGTCCGGGTTGCTGTGATACCGGGCGCGCAGGATGCCGTCCGCGATGTTGATTTCCTTGCCGTCCGGGTGGACGTCCACGAGCATCGCCGTGAAGTCTGTGTCGGTCGCGGAACTCGATGCGTACAGGGTGGCCGTGATGGGGCCGGTGACCTCCACCGCCTCCTCCAGGGGCGGCGTGGTGAACACCAGGATGTCGTCCCGCTCCGCGATGTCCGCGCGGTCGAAGGGGCCGGGGGGCGTGGGCCCGAACATGAGGTTGCCGCCGCGGGTGGGGACCGGGTTCATCGGGTCGAACACGAACTCGTCGACCGGGTCGGACGCCCCGGGCATCCCCGTGCTGAGCGTGCCGTCGCCGGCGGAGCCGTTCGCGTTGCCCCCGCTGTGGAAGTAGTAGTTCGTGTACTGCGTGCGGGCGATGGGCCACTCGTTCTCGGAGCGCCAGACGTTCTCGCCCATGATGAAGATCCGCACCGGCGGCTCGTCCAGATATCCGTTGTCCTCGCCCTTCAGCAGCGCGTCGAACCACTTCACGTGCAGGCTGTCGAAGTCGACGGTGGCTTCAGGTCCGAAATCGATGCCGTCGTAGACGAAGTTCGGCACGCTGGCGTGGGGCCATGGACCGATGAGCAGCTTCTGGTTCTCCCGCGCGTACTCGGTGTGTCCCTTCTCCACCATGCCGGTGTAGCTGACCAGGGTGCCGTCCAGGAAGACGTCGTACCACCCGCCGATGTTGAGGGAGGCCGCCGCGAATTCGTCCAGGCGCGCTTCGGAGTCGAGCACCTCCCAGTAGGCGTCGTAGGTCGGGTGCATCACGAAGTCGCGCCACCAGGGATTGTCCTGGCCGGTGGCCGCGCCCATCTCCAGGAGCGGCATGGTCCAGAGCACCTGGTCCCAGTCGGGGTTGCCCGCCTGGCCGGTGCGCCCCCCCATCCCGGACGCCCAGCCGATGCGGGAGCCCAGCGCGAGCGCCCCGCCCGGATAGGCTGTGTCGAAGTAGTAGTTGAACGGGGTCACCCTGGGGGCCATCGCCTTCAGGTAGGGCGACCTGAACTCCGCGCCCTTCCACTGCGTGGTGGCCAGATAGGAATTGCCGTGGGTGCCGACCTGCCCGTCCGACCACTCCTGCCGGCCGATCCAGTTCTGCGTGTCGTGGCTGTCGTTGGCTTCGGCCAGGTAGGGATACCAACTCCCCTCGGAGTCGAAGCGGCCGCGCACGTTCTGGTGAACGTACACATATCCGCGCTCCGCCCAGCGAAGACCCTCCTCCCAGGAGGCGGCGTCGGACCCGTTGTCGTAGGGGTCGCGGATCAGCAGGGCGGGATGGCGCCCCGGCGCGGCCGGACGATACACGTCCGTCGAGAGGAGCGTCCCGTCCCGCATCGGCACCATGAGATTGTGGTGTACGATCGCGGACTCTCCGGCCCGGAATTCCCCCGAGTGGAGCTCCTGTGCCTCCAGCGGCGGCGCGTACACGGAGAGCATCAGGGCGATGCCGGCTGCGAAGATTCGGGTGACGGTGCGCGACTCCATGAAGATCTCCTTAGAGGTGTGGTATTCCAGCCCGACTGATCGACGAACGCGTTTCTTCGGGTGCCGGCCCGGGCCATTCCAAGCCGGCGGACATCAACTTCCGTCCGTTTCCCCGGTCGCCTCGTGGATGGCGGCCACGGTGAGATCGGCGATCCAGTCCACGAGCTCGCTTCCGAGGGCCAGGGTGCGGGGGATGGGCGCCAGGTCGACGCCGTTGATGGAGAAATGTCCCGCGCGAATGCGCTGCTCCATTCGTACGGTGGTGGGATCGGTGAGCATCATGATGGAGGTGGCGCTGAACTCGTCGTGCAGGCCGGGGTCCTGCATCACCTCGTTGATGCCCCTTTCGCGCAGCCATTGCTGGCGGTCCACCCAGTTGTAGTACTCGGGGATGTGGTGGATGCCGGTCTTGCCATCGGTCCATTTGGCCGAGAGCGCCTCCGCGACCTCCACCTGCGGCTGCTGGTTGCCTCCGCTGTCGCCGATGAGGACGATGTGTTCGAAGCCGTTGGCCCGCAGGGCCGTGGAGACATCGGTGAGCACCGCCTTGAAGGTCTCGACCCTGACCCCGATGGTGCCCGGATAGCGGATGGTGCCGGGTTCCAGGTCGATCTCTCCTTCGGGCACGTACTTGATGATCGGGGCGATCAGCGCATTCCCGAGCTTGCGCGCAACCGCCTCCGCCGTCTGCTGCAGGATGTAATTGTGCTTGCCGCCCGCCAGGTAGGGGCCGTTTTCCTCAACCCCTCCCGTGGGCACGATGACGGTGGTCTTCCCGGAGCGGATCGCGTCACGGACCTCCATGAAGGTGAGTTCCTCGATCCAGACCGACTCCAGCGCGTCGATGGGACGCGGCGTGTCGGGATCGATCGGGTTTCCACCGCTCCCGGGTCGAGGCGCCTGCTGGGCCGCGAGCGCAATGGGTGCGGAAAGCAGGATGAGAACGAACAGCTTCACGAACCGGGCCATCGATGCCTCCGGGAGTGCGGGACTGCGGTCGGAAAACGACCGGGGTAGATGCATCGGCACCGTAACCGGCGGCCCGATGCTACGCAAGGAATTCCCGGCCGGCTGCACCCTCTCGCGGCCGGTGCTCACTGCGCGCGAGCGCGCAGGCCGGCGGGGCGCGTCGAGGCGCCGGGAGGAGTTCGCCGCGCGGCGGCTAGCCGGACCGCCGGTGCCAGGCCGCGAGCACCTCCGCTTCGCGCTCGGGGGCAAGTCCGGCGCCCATCGTCATCCGATCCTCCTCGGGAAGCTCCTTCCACCACTCGAGCGTTTCGGCAGCGGTGACCGCGAGCGGTCGATAGCGGAGGCCGGCAGCCATGCCGCGGGCGCGGCTCATGCGCGCGAAGCCCGCGGTCGGTCCCACGGGCGGCTGCCAGACCGGCAGGTCGCTCCAGGGGCGGACGCCCTGATCCCGCAGGAAGTCGAGGGTCACGAACGTAAGGTTCGAGGGCGTCGACGTCACCGCCTTGATCCCGTACAGGAATTCCTCCATGTGCAGGTCGCCCTCCGGTCCGATCACGTTGTAGACCCCTCTTGTCTCCTGTTCCAGAAGATGGACCATGAACTCGGCCAGGTCGCGCACGTCGATGTACTGGACGGGATCCATGGGGGTGTTGGGGGCGAGCACTTCCCCGCCCCGGTCCATGCGCGCGCACCAGTAGGTGAAGCGGTCGCTGCGGTCTCCGGGGCCGGCCACCAGGCCCGGACGAACGATGGTGCAGCGATCCCCGAAGGCGGCCTGAAGCTCCTGTTCCGCCAGCGCCTTCATCGGCCCGTAGCCTTCCCATTCCTCCATCGGCAGGTCCGCCTGTCCCACCGGGGCATCCTCGTCGATGCCGATCTCCACCCGGGACATGTAGGCGGCCTGCGTGGAGATGAAGAGATACTGATCGGTCCGGTCCACCAGCAGGCGGGCGGTGTCGCGAACCTGGTCGGGCGTGTAGCCGGAGTTGTCGATGACGACGTCCCAGGTGCGGTTGCCCTCCAGGGACGAAAGGTCGCCGTCCCGGTCGCCAATGAGGTTTTCCAGGCCGGCGAACTGGTCCTGAAACATGCGCGGCTGGCTGCGGCCGCGGTTGAACAGGGTGAGCTCGTGGCCCTGCGACAGGATGCGGTTCACCTGCCAGGGGCCGATGAACCCGGTGCCCCCGAGAAGAAGAATGCGGGAAGGTCTGCGCGGCAACTGGACCGCTTCGAGCCCATGGCCGTTCAGCGAGGCCGGGTACGCCAGGCCGAGGCTCAGCCCGCCGCCTGCGAGCGCCGACATGCGGAGGAAGTCGCGTCGATTCGTCGTCATGGTCCCACCTTTCCCCGTCAGATTGTGAATTGTGTCGGGCTGCCAGACAGGGCCGCTCTCTAGCAACCCCCTCCATCGGTCGCGGGACGTCGCGCGCCGCGTCCGTCCTGCTTGTAGACCACGCCGTCCTTCATGACGAAGTCGATGTTACGCAGCAGATCGATGTCGGCCAGCGGATCTCCGCGCACGGCCACCAGGTCGGCTACCTTGCCCGCCTCCACGCTGCCCAGTTCCTCCGTTCGATGCAACACCTCCGCCGCTTCACGGGTGGCGGCCAGAATCGCATCGGTCGGTGACATACCCACGTCCACCAGGAGGCGGAACTCTCCAGCATTCTCACCGTGCGGGAAAACGCCGGCGTCGGTGCCGAAGCCGATCTTCACGCCCTCCCGCATCGCCAGCTGAATGGACTCGCGGAAATACGGGTAGATCTCGATCGCCTTCAGGCCGGGCAGCCCGCCGAGCGTGCCCGCCAGCGCCCGCTCGCGAACATCCTCGAAGGCCATCATGGTGGGCACCAGGTAGGTCCCGTGTTCGGCCATCAGCCGGACGGTCTCGCCGTCGAGCATGGACCCGTGCTCGATGGAGGTGACGCCGGCGCGCACGGCGGCCTTGATCCCGTCCAGGCCGTGGGCGTGGGCAGCTACCGTACGCTCGGCCATATTGGCAGTCTGCACCAGGACGACCATCTCCTCCTCGGTGTACTGCTGCACGCCGACTGCGGTGCCCAACGACAGGACGCCGCCGGTGGCGCAGAACTTGATCACGTCGGCGCCATACTTGATCTGGTAGTTCACCGCCTCGCGCACGCGCTCGATCCCCTGGGCGATGCCGTCCTCCACTCCCGGCTCCTCGAAGATGTCCGGGCGATAGCCGTTGTTGTCGCAGTGTCCGCCCGTGATCCCGAGGGAGTGCACGGCCGTGTAGATGCGCGGGCCCGGCACCATGCCCGCGTTGATGGCATCGCGCAGCGCCACGTCGGCGAAGTCGTCGCTGCCGACGTTGCGGATGGTGGTGAAGCCCGCCTCCAGGGTGATTCTGGCGTTCATGACGCCGGCGATGGCCAGGTGGCCGGGCCAGCGGCGCAGGCCGCTCTCCCGGCCGGCCCCGGGGTCGCTGGTGATGTGCGTGTGCAGGTCGATGAAGCCGGGCATCACGGTGTGGTCGGAGAGGTCGATGCGGGTCGCCCCCGCGGGCACCGCGACGTCCGCGCCCACCGCCTCCAGGCGGGTGCCGCGCACGACGATGGTGACGTTCTCACGCACGCTGCCGTCCACGCCGTCGATGAGGCGCCCGGCCACGATGGCCGTCACCTCGGTGCTGTCGGGCAGGGTGACGCGCTGGGCGTCGATGCCGGAAGCCACTACGGCCCAGGAAACCGCCGAGAGCAGAAGGAATCGGGCTCGCGCGCGCTTCGCGCCGGGCCGCTCCCGCTGATGCCCCTGCCGGATCGCCGTCGCCGTGCCAAGCCGTCGTGCGCGTTTCATGCCCTCCCTCCCCGGTAGTCTGTTCGGCCCGCGTTTGCGGGACACTCCGCAACGCCTGCAGTCATTTGTACCTCACACCGTCCTTCACCACCATCCGGACATATCCCAGCACGTTGATGTCGAACAGCGGATTCCCCTCGACGACGATGATGTCGGCGAGCTTCCCCGGCTCGATCGTGCCCAGGTCCCTGCCCCGCCCGATGACCTCGGCCCCGGTCTTGGTCGAGGCGGAGATCGCGGCCAGCGGTGTCATGCCCGAGTCCACCAGAGCCGAGATCTCCCGCCACGCTGCCTCCGTGTGGAAGTTCATCGGCGAACCCGAATCGGTGCCCATGGCGATCACCGCGCCTCCCTCGATGAACTGCCGCGCCGCAATCTCCGAGTTGCGGATCTGGCGGGGCGTCGTCCGGAAATACGAATTCCGGTGGAAGTCCTCGAAGGAACGCTGAAACTCCCGGTACAGGTCGGGCGGGAGATCCTCCTTCAGCCTGCGATCCTGCAGCCGCTCCGGAAACTCCAGGGTCGCGGGATATACCCAGATGCGATGGGCGATCGTCTGGACCACGGGGATACCGCGGTGCGCCACCTCGGCAATGAGATCTTCGCCATAGGGCGGGTTGCCCCCCGACCCCGCGTGCTGGATGACATCGGTGCCGGCCCGGATGGCCGCCCACATGTCCTCCGGCGCATAGAGATGGGTGTGGACCTCGACCCCCCGCCGATGCGCGGCCTCAACGACCGCGCGCATGTCGTCTTCGGTCATCCCGGCCCAGATCTTGATGACGTCGACCCCGGCGCCAATGAGGTCGTCGGTCTGCTCGGCGGCCTCCTCCGGGGAGGCAATGCGGCGTTGGAACCAGTCCGGCCACTGCCGCCCGGCGCGGGTGATCCAGGGGCCGCTCACCAGCATGCGCGGACCCTGGAGCCGGCCTTCGTTGATGTCGTCCCGCACGTTCAGGATCTCCATCGGGGCGCCCAGATCCACGGCCGTGGTAACGCCGGCCAACAAGAGCTGCTTCGCGGAGATGGCCATCATCTCCTCGCGTGCCTTGTCGAGGATGGGCCACCACTCGGAATACTCCCCGTGGCCGAGGATCATAAGGTGGACGTGCAGGTCGACCAGTCCGGGGAGCATGGTCATGCCCTCCGTGCTGATGATCTCGGCGCCGGCGGGGATCTCGACCTCGGTCGCCGGTCCCACGGCAACGATGCGATTGCCCTCGATGACGACCGCCGCGTGGTGGATGGGAGGCGTCTCGTACCCGTCCAGCAGCATCCCGCCCACCAGGGCCATGGTTCCGCCCTGCGCGCCGGCAGGGTGGGGCGAAGCGAGGCCCGGAAGCGCGAGGCCAAGGATCAGAGCAACTGCCGCGAGCGCTCCAGGTGGACGCGGTTTCTGCATGGGATCGACTCCTCCGCTACGTACTGCTCGACGCGGGCGCGACTCTCAGGGCGAGCGCGGTGCCCGAGCGTCCAGCATACCGCCGCGGCCGGATTTGCGACACCGCCCGCGCGCGCCTCCGCCGCACCCTTGCGCGACTACGGCCGGTCATGTTACCGAATAAACACCGAATCTTCAACCCCGAGCCTCATCGGGGCGCCCGCTGGCAACGTCCTGGCTCCCGAGATCCTCATGGACCCGCCATCCCCAATGCGATTGCCTGTCCGAGGCCGCGGAGCCTCGCACGATCTGCCCAACCGCTTCGAGCGGCTTCATCTGGAGCCGGCAGCGGAGCCGGGCGATGAGCACGAGCAGCCTCGCAAGACCCGATTCTTCATCGACCGGTCCCGCAGCGTCATCTCGCACAATTCGAGTCCGGACCTGGGTTTCTCGGTCAGCCTGAATCCGTACCGGGGCTGTGAGCACGGGTGCAGCTACTGCTACGCGAGACCCACCCACGAGTACCTGGGCTTCTCCGCGGGGCTCGACTTCGAGAGCCGGATCATGGTCAAGCCTGATGCCCCGGCGTTGCTGAAGAAGGCGTTGTCCGCGCGCGCCTGGAAGCCTCGGACGCTCGCGCTCAGCGGCGTCACCGACCCCTACCAGCCGGTTGAGCGCCGGCTGCGGATCACGCGCGCTTGCCTGGAGGTGTTGCTTGAATGCCGCCATCCCGTGTCGATCGTCACGAAGAACCACCTGGTGGCGAGGGACATCGACATCCTCTCGCGCATGGCTGAGCATGGAACGGCAATGGTGACGCTTTCGATCACGACGCTTCGAAACGATCTCCGCCGGGTGATGGAGCCGAGAACGTCGATTCCCGCGCGCAGGCTGGCGGCGGTGCGGGCGCTGGCGGAGGCCGGGATTCCGGTGGGCGTGAACGTGGCTCCGCTGATTCCGGGGCTGAACGATCACGAGCTGCCGGAGATTCTCGGCGCTGCGCGCGAGGCGGGCGCTTCGCACGCGGGGATGATGCTGCTGCGGCTCCCTCTCGGAGTGAAGGAACTGTTCGCCGAGTGGCTCGAGCAGCACTTCCCCGACCGGCGCAACAAGGTGCTCCGGCGGCTCAGGGAGGTGCACGGCGGGAGGCTCTACGACTCCCGTTTCGGGCGGCGCGGGCGCGGGAGAGGCCCCTTCGCCGAGCATCTGGGCAACCTCTGCCGGGTCACCTGCCGCAAGCTCGGGCTGAAGCGGCGATCGTACGAGCTGGCGACGGACGGGTTCCGCAGGCCCGAGCGGAGCGGTCAGATGCGCCTGTTCGACGCAGGCTGAGCGGATCCGGCCGGCTTGCGCTTCCGGACCGGGCCAACTCAGCGCAGCGCCCCCAGCAGCTCCTCGAGGAGTTCCTGGCCCGCGGCGCCCAGGCTGGCCTCGCCCTGGTTGTAGTTGCGCAGCAGGACGACTCCCAGCCCCGACTCGGGCTCGAAGAGCATGTAGGCGTTGTAGCCGGCCACCGAACCCGAGTGACCGATGAGCCGGGCTCCGTCGTCCGTGGTGCGGATCATCACGCCGAGGCCATAGCCGTTGTCGGGGTCCTCGGGCGTGTGAACCCGGCTCATCTCCGCGACGCTCTCGGCGGACAGGATGGCGGGCGATGCCCTCCCCTGCAGCGCCCCCATGAAGCGGGCCAGATCGCCGACGGTCGAGTAGACGCCTCCGTTGGGCACCTTGTAGCCGCGACCGGCGTGCTCGCGGGTCGGCTGTTCCGGATCCGGGTTTCCGTCCCCGCGGTTCACGTACCCGACGGTCAGCCGGGGCGCGAGTTCGGGTCCGATGACGAAGGTCGAGCTCGTCATGCCCAGCGGCTTGAAGACATCCTCTTCGACGAACTCCATGAAGGGCCGCCCCGCGGCCCGGGCCACGGCCAGCCCCAGCGTGCCGTAGCCGATGTTGGAATAGGAGTATTCCACGCCCGGCGCGTTCTGAAAGCGGCTCAGGGGAATCGAGGCGACGACGCGCTCCTGCCAGATTTCGATGGGCCCGGAGGCGGCGATGTCCCAATCGGGCTCGCGCACCAGCCCGGAAGTGTGGCTTGCGAACTGGCGCACGGTGGGCGCCGGAGCGCCCGCCATCGCCCCGGGGAAGCGGGCGGTGGCCGGAAAGACCTCGCTCAGCGGCTGGTCGAGGTCGATGTGGCCCCGCTCCACCGCCCGCATCATCGCCACGGCGGTGACGGTCTTGGAGATGGAGCCCGTCCGGTAGATGGAGCCCACCCCGGCCGGGATGCGGCGGTCGCGGTCGGCCCATCCGAAGGCCCGGGCCCACACGACGTCGCTGCCCCTCGCAACGGCTGCGCTGACCCCGCCGACATCATCGGCCGCCACCTGCGCCTCCATCTTCTGTTCGAAGCGGGCGATGGCGGCGGTCCAGGCGTCGGCGTCGACGCGCTGGGCGATGGCCGGACCCGCAACGAAGAATGGTGCGAGCAGCAAGACAGTCGCATAAGTCATTGTCATTGTTGACAGATCACCCCACGACGCAGTGGCTCGGCGCACCATCCGGCGCCGATCCCTCGGCTCAGCTCCCCATCTCATCCGCGATCTCCTCCAGCCTTCTCTGGATTTCCTCTTCGGCCAGCCAGCGGCCCCGGAACATGACGCCCGCGCGGTCGGCCACGTTGGCCACGTCGGACAGCGGATTCGCGTTCAGCAGCAGGAGATCCGCGCGCCGTCCGACCGCCACCGTGCCGAAGGAGTCCCTCCCCTGGAAGTACTCACCCACGTTGCGGGTCCCGCTGACCAGGATCTCCCAGGCCGACATCCCCGCGTCGGCCATCGCCTTCAACTCACGATGGATCGAGAAGCCCGGCACGCTGAAGATCTGGGGCGAATCGGTGCCCAGAAGGATGCCGGCACCCCCGTCCGAGAGCGCCTTCAGCACCCGATTGCGGTTCGCGGCCCACTGCGCCGCCCGCTCGGGGCTGGTCCGGGACGCCGCGGCCCTTTGCCGGCCCTCCCAACCCTCCACCTGGAATCCGGGCCAGTAGCGCATCTCCGGGTAGCGCGCCATTTCGGCGGCATCGCCGCGGCCGATGATGCCGACCTCCCAGAGTACCATCGTGGGAACCACCCAGGCGCCCGCGTCGCGGGTCAGCTCCACGATGTATTCGAGCCGGTCCTCATCGACCTCGCCCTCGAAGGCGTCCAGGAACTCGATGTAGCCGTCGAGGTGGTCGAAGGTCTCCTGCCCCATGAGGATGGCATGCTCGAGCCCCACGTCTGCCGGCACATGTCCGGCGAAGCGGATCCCCACCTCCTGAGCCGTGACCGCCATGGCGTTGTATTCGTCGAGCGTGGGTCCGGGGTGGATCTTCAGCAGATCCCAACCCTCGAGCTTCTGCCGACGCACCTGCCGCTCCGCCTCCGCGGTGGAGTTCACGCTCCCGTCGTTGAAGCTCGGTCCGGCCATGTAGAGGGTCGGCGCGACGATCTCCCCGGCGTTGGCCCGCTCGCGCAATGCCAGGTGCCCGTCCTGTCCCAGCATGCCGCGCACCGTGGTGACGCCGTTGGCCACGTAGAGGAACATCACCGTCTCCTCGATGTTGCCGCCGGGCATGTGCCCGTGCATCTCCGCGAGGCCGGGCATGAGATACTTGCCCGCGGCGTCGATGACCATGGCACCGGCCGGCGGATCGACCGATGCCGACGGGCCCATGTCCACGATGCGCCCGCTGGAGACGACGACGGTGTAATCGGCGAGCACGCCCTCGCGGTCCATGGGCACGACGTTCGCGTTGACGAAGGCTGTGGTGCGCTGCGGCGGCACCTGGGCGTGCGTGTCCTGCGGCAGGGCCAGACCGGCGATGGTCAGCCATGACGCGGCGAGAATGGTTCGGGGGGCGGGAGCATGCATGTCGGTACCTCCTCTGCTGATCGAGCGATGCTGCACGTCGGGGGGATGCTGCGCACGCAAGGGCGTTGTGGCATCGGAGTCCCTTCGTCAATAAGGCTGCGCCCGGAATCGCGTGTCAATCGGGGACTGGCGTGCGTATCCAGGATGACCGCTTCGACGACCGCGGCGTAATTGCGCACCGGACCGTCCAGCCCGCATGGTTCCCCTTTCACGATCGCCCGGCCCCCGAACATCCGACCGCCCGTGAACGTCCACCTCATCGACGGCACCTACGAACTGTTCCGCCATTTCTACGCGGTCCCGTCGCGCAGCGACCGGGCCGGCCGCGAGGTGGGCGCTCTCGTTGGCGTGCTCCACTCGCTGCTGGGCATGCTGGAGGCGGGCGTCACGCACATCGGGGTCGCCACCGATCACGTCATCGAGTCGTTCCGAAACGACCTGTGGCCGGGCTACAAGAACTCGGCAGGCATCGATCCCGCGCTCTGGGCGCAGTTCCACCCCCTCGAAGGCGCTCTGGCGGCGATGGGGATCGCGGTGTGGCCGATGGTCGAGTTGGAAGCCGACGACGGGCTGGCCTCGGCGGCCCGGTTGGCCGGCGCGGACCCGACGGTCGAGCGGGTCTTCATCTGCACGCCCGACAAGGATCTCAGCCAGTGCGTCTCGGGGACCCGCATCGTCCAGTTCGACCGGCGGCAGCGCGCGCTGCGCGACGAAGACGGGGTGGTGGACAAGTTCGGGGTGCGGCCGGCCTCCATCCCCGACTACCTGGCGCTCGTGGGCGACAGCGCGGACGGATTCCCCGGCATTCCGGGCTGGGGCGCCAAGTCGACCTCCACGGTGCTCGCGCACTACGGGCACCTGGAGGCCATCCCGCTGCGCAGCCTGCCCTGGGGCGTTGCCGTGCGGGGCGCGCGGAGGCTGCAGGAGAACCTCCGCACCGGATGGCGGGACGCCCTGCTGTTCCGGGATCTGGCCACCCTGCGGGACGACGCCTCGCTCTTCGGCGAACTGGATGAACTCCGCTGGACCGGCGCGACCCCCGGCTTCAAGCGCGTTGCCGAATCGCTGGGAGACGCCCGGCTGGCGGAGCGGGTCGGGACGATCCGCTCCCGCGGGGAAGCGGAGGCCGGCCCGTCGCTTTAGATTAACCGGGCCGTCACCGAGTCCTTCCCCGGGAGCGTCTGCTGAGGGCCACGATCACGGCGGCCAACTGAGGGCCTGCCGGAGGCACGATCCGCGGGAGGTGCGACCTGAGCTTTGCCTATCACGTCACCTCCGCGGACGTGCTTCTGGTTCTGGAGGCGCACGGCGCCGCGGAGTCGGAAGAGGACGACGAGGTCCTGGACGCGCTTTATCTCGTCAACGAATGGGAAGGGCGCATCTCCGAGGTGGCGCTGGAGCATGACGGCGCCCACGACAGCCAGCTCGCCGTCTGGCACGAGATCGAGGCCATCCTCATCGAGGAAGGCTACCTGGAGGAACCCCCGAGGCTCAGCGAGTGACCCGAAACCCCGAAGCCGTCAACTACGAGCGCTATCTCAGGCTGGATGAGCTGCTCCGGCTCCAGAAGCCGAGGGACGACGTCGAACACGACGAGATGCTGTTCATCGTCATCCACCAGGTCTACGAGCTGTGGTTCAAGGTGCTTCTCCACGAGATGGACTACTGCTGTCGCCTGCTCGAAGAAGGAGACGCGCCCCGGGCCCAGCATACGCTCAAGCGCATCCTCACCATCCTCAAGGTGCTGGTCGCGCAGCTCGACATCCTCGAGACCATGAGCCCCGTCGAGTTTCTGACCTTCCGCGACCATCTCGACACCGCCAGCGGCTTCCAGTCCGACCAGTTCCGCGCCCTCGAATTCTGCCTCGGCTGGAAGCACCCGGCCGCCATGAAGCGCTTCGAACCGGGGAGCCGTGCGCGGCTGGATCTCGAGCGCCGCTGGAGCGCGCCTACGCTGTGGGACTGCTTCCTCCGCTATCTGGCCACGGAGGGATACGACGTTCCGGGCACAAGCCTGGAGCGGGACGTGACGCGGCCGGTGGTGACCGACGAGGCCATGCAGGACGTCCTGGTGCGCATCTATCGCGGGGACGCCCGCAATGCCCAGTTGTGCGAGCGCCTCGTGGACCTGGACGAGGGGCTGCAGGAATGGCGCTACCGCCACATGAAGATGGTGCAGCGGACCATCGGCCATAAACCCGGGACAGGCGGATCCGCGGGGTCCCGCTATCTGGTCACGACGCTCAACAAGCCCGTGTTTCCGGATCTGTGGGAGATACGCGCCCGGCTGTAGCGGCCAACCCGCCGGGCGCTGCCGCCGATGTTCCGTGGCGCTCTCAGGAAGCCGCGCAAATCCGCGGCACCGTGTAGTCCAGCCCGAGCAGGCGGATGTAGTTCCGGCCGAGCGCGATGTTGCGGAAGGCGGTGTCGTCGAGATGGCGCAGAATCCGGCTGGTGACCTCCAGCTCGCTGCGGTAGACCTCGAAGTCCTTGTCCCTGGAGGCCAGAAAGTCCGTCCCCGGGAGAATCCGCTCCGAGTACTCGTTCAGGAACCGCACGTAGGGCGCCCTGGCCTCCGGATCCGAGAAGTAGGCGTCGTCCAGGACCCGCCAGGAGATATCGAGCATCAGGCGGGGATGGCGGTCCAGCATCGACTCCACGATCGCGATGTGGTCGTCGGGGGACATCCGCGTCAGCTCCCGGGACAGGCCCATGTGCACCCACACGATGTCGTTTTCCGCATACATGCCGAGCGCCTCCTCCATCAGCGGCAGATAGAGGGTCGGATCTTCGTCGTTGCCCAGGTCGGAGTGGATCGCAAGCGGCATGCCCCGGTCCCGGAGCGCCGCCATGAACGGCGCCCAGTCGACCAGCACCTCTCGCGGAACCGCCCCGCGGCCGTTCGCGAACACGGCCTGCTTCACCAGGTTGACCTCGCCCATCCACGAGAAGACGCCCGGGTATTCCTCCTCCAGGCGCCGCATTTCAGGGAGGATGGTGGCGGGGCGCGCCAGGTCCGGGAAGGTCATGGACATCGTCAGATGGACGCGCGAGGATGGACTTGTCAGGTACCCGGCGGCGTTGGCGACATCGTTCTTCGACGATGGCGTTAGCGGTGTGCCGGGGCAGTCGAGGTAGTAGTTGCAGGACGAGAAGTCCGGCAGCGTCTGGCCGATCCCGTAGACGTTGGCGAACAGCACGCCCGTCTGCTCCAGGTACCCGACGAGCTCCTCGAACGGGATCTCCGGACCCCCGAAGGGACGGAAGTGAAGGTGGGAATCGACGACGGTGGTCTGGGGCTCGAGGGAACGATCGTAGCAGGCGGCTTCGCCGGTCCGATACAGTTCGAGCGTGGAAGACGAAACGCAGCCGGTGGCAACCGGCAGCGCGATGGCCAGGAGGCGGGGGATGGGCCCGGAAAGAGACATCACCCTGCAAAGAACGGCCCCGGAAGGTCGCCGTGCAACCTTCCGGGGCCTTGTGATGCCGCTTCCGCCGATGGCGGATCAGCTGCGCGTTACCACGTGTACCCCAGCTTGGTGTAGACGAAGGCCCCGTTGAAGCCGTAGGGCGTGAACTGGCCGAACCGGTTGCCGACGCCGTCCGCCGCGCCCGGGTATTCCTGAGGCTTCGTGTTGAGGACGTTCTGGGATCCCACCGTCAGCATCCAGTTGTCGCTGAGGGAGTAGGCCCCCTCCACGTCGAAGAGGACGCGGGACGGGTAATCGATCGTGTTGCCGGGATCCGACACGTAGTAGGGCTGCTCGCCGTCGTAGTAGCCGCCCCAGTGGCTGGCCCGCACCAGGAGGCGCATGCCGCTGGCGAAGTCGTGGTTCACCGAGACGTTCGCGCGCAGGTTGGGCAGTCCTTCCTCCAGAATGCGGATTCGGCCGCTGCTCAGCGTCTGCGGGTTGAACTCGGTGACGGTGGTGCGGTTGACGTTCCAGGCGGTGCTGAAGGTGGTGCCGGAACCATCGCCGCCCGCCACCCGGTACGCGGCCACCCAGTCGATGCCCTGGCTGCGCGTCGAGAAGTCGTTGATGAAAAAGCGGAATCTGGCGAGCACGCCGCCGGGCCGGATGATGCCTTCGGCGAGCAGGCGGTCGATGTCCATGGGACTGAGGCTGAAGTCCTGGGTGAAGGTCAGCCGGTCGGACATGCTGATCTGATAGGCGTCGAACGACATGTTGAAGTTGCCGCTCTCGACCACCGCGCCGACGGCCAGGTTGACCGAGGTCTCCGGCACCAGCGGTTCGCCCCCGTACTCCACGGCCAGATCGGAGGTGGAGGGGATGGTGCCGTTGTTGGTCAGGTCCATGATGACCGGGTCGTAGATCGTGGAGATGTTGAACGCGTTGGACTGTCCGGGCGTGGGCGCGCGGAACCCCGTGCTCGCGCTGGCGCGAAGGGCGAAGCCCTCAGAGACTCTGGTGCGGGCGGAGATCTTGCCGTTCAGCGTGCTGCCGAAGTCCGAGAAGTTCTCGTAGCGGGCCGCCACGCCGAAGGTCCACGCACCCTCCGGCTCCCGGATCTCCAGGTCGCCGTAGGTCGCCACGTTGCTCCGGTTCCACACACCCTCCGTCAGCGGACCGAAGCCGGTGAACCCGTTCGATCCCGGAGTGAAGCCCTGGCTGGCGAGCGGTCCCTCGGTCCAGGAGGCCTGGTCGCCCGGGACGATCTCGAAACGCTCGTTCCTCCATTCCGCGCCGCCCGCGAGGTTCACGCGCTCGTTCACCGCGTAGGAGACGTCGAAGTTCAGGTTGACTTCCTGCTGGTCGTAGATGCCGGGGCGGAAGTACGGCGTGCACGGCTGGTCCGGCACCGCGACCGAGGCGCCCTCGGTGCTGCACGGCTGGTCCGGCCCCAGCGAGGCGTTGACCGTGTTGTACATGTAGAAGTCCATGTTGGACTTGCCCCAGGCCACGCTGCCGTCCCAGTCCAGGCGGCCGCTGGTGCCCCTGAGGCCCGCCACCGCGGAGCCGTCCAGCACGTAGGCGCCGAACTGCGGCGTGAAGCCGCCGGGGAAGATCTTGCGGAAGGTGAAGCAGTTCGGATTGGCCATGACCTGGTTGAACGCCTCCCGGTCCCTGATGGTCCCGCTGGCGGGGTCGACCAGCACTCTGGGACACCCGGCCGCGCCCATCATGCCGCCCTGGGCCTCGAGCAGGTCTCCGACCAGAAGGATGGACCGCTCCCATTCCGGATCGCACGGCTGGTCGCCGAAATAGCGCGGGCAGCCCGAGGTGGCGAACACGCCGCTGCGGGTGCCGGGGTTCCGGAAGTAGAACCCGCCCTCCACCTGCTTGCTCACGTAGTTTCCGTGTCCGTAGAACGAGAGACGGTCGCTGAACAGATAGCCGGTGTTCGCCCAGATCTTGAGTTCGTCGCTGACCTGGGGGGAGCCCCAGATCTGCGCGGGCGTGCGCACGCTCGTGTTGCCCTCATGGACGACCAACCCTACCGCGTCCCGGCGCTGCGTGCTGCGGTCGGTGGGGTTGGCGTTGCCGTATTCGCCGGTCAGGTTGAGGAAGCCGTTCTCCCCGAGCGGCAGGCCGAAGTTCCCCGCGATGCTGTACATCTCACCGTCGCCGGGGATGGTGCCGTCCTCGAAGCGCGCCCCGGTCCGCGACATCATGTTTCCGCCCGTCTTGATCTCGATGGCGCCGCCGGAACGGTCGTTCTTGAGGATGAAGTTCATCACCCCCGCGATGGCGTCGGAGCCTAACTGGGCCGCCGCGCCGTCGCGCAGCACCTCGGCCTGCTCCAGCGCCAACCCCGGAATCATCGCGAGGTCCGGGCCCTGCGATCCGTCTGCGAGGCCGTTGCCGTACCAGGTGATGACCGCCGTGCGGTGGCGCCGCTTGCCGTTCAACAGAATCAGCGTGTGGTCGGGCGCGAGGCCGCGCAGGTTGGCCGGACGGGCGAAGGTGGCCGCGTCGCTGATGGGCTGGATGTTCACGTTGAACGACGGCACCACGTTGCGGAGCAGGTTGGCGAAGTCGTTGTCGCCCTGGTTGACGATCTCCGCGTTTGGGATCACGTCGATGGGGACCGCTGACTCGGTCACCGTGCGCGGCCGCGCCCGCGTCCCGATGGCGACGATGCCTCCGAGCGCGATGGCCTCCTCGCTCAGGATCACGTCCAGCTGCGTCGCCTGCCCGTCCGTGATGGTCACCTCCTGCCGCTCGGCGGCATAACCGATCAGCTGGATCTCGACGATGTGCGACCCGGCGGGGACGCCGCCGATGCTGAACGAGCCGTCGTTGCCGGTGAGGCTGCCGATGTTGAGCGCGGAGATGAACACCTGCGCACCGACGACTCCCTGGTTGGTCGCGGCGTCGCGCACCGTGCCTTCGAGGGAGCCCTGGGCGTGCGCCGCTGCGGGGAGTGCCGCGAACAGGAGCATGAACGCGGTCAGCTTGAGGAATCGATTCGAGTTACTTGCGGGCAAGCTCATTCGGAAGACCCTCCTGATGAATGGAAGCGGGCAGAATCGTGAGTTTTCGGCAACCCCGACTTGCCGGAACGCGACAGCTTCGGGATTGAGATGGTTGGATTGCACACCCAGGAGTTGGGGACAGGTTCCCGGGGAAACGACAAAACGCCTTCAGGAAGCGACATAATGCCTCCGGCCACATGTTTCCGACACCCGTCGGGGCTAACATCAGTTTTCAGGCAGCGCATCGGAAACGCAAGTCTCATGCCCTCTCAAATCCTCGCCTGGACCGTGTAGAGTTCGTGGTAGCGTCCCCGGCGGGAGATAAGATCCTCGTGCCGGCCACGCTCCACGATGCGGCCCTCCTCCAGGACCAGGATGAGATCGGCGCGCCGGATAGTCGACAGCCGGTGCGCGATCACCAGCGTTGTGCGCCCCCGCAGGAGCTGGGCGAGGGAAGCCTGGATGAGGGCTTCGCTCTCGGTGTCCAGGCTGGAGGTCGCCTCGTCGAGAAAAAGGAGACGCGGGTTGGCGAGAATCGCCCGGGCGATGGTGACCCGCTGGCGCTGGCCGCCCGACAGCTTGACCCCCCTTTCGCCGATGACGGTGTCGAGCCCGTCCGGGAAGCGGTCGCTGAACTCGGTTACGAACGCCTGCCCGGCGGCGTGCCGCACTTCATCCCGGCTCGCGCCCGGGCGCGCGAAGAGCAGGTTTTCGCTGATGGTGCCATCGAAGAGGAAGTCGTCCTGGAGCACCAGCCCCAGCTGGTTGCGGTAGCTCGCCAGCCGCACCTCGCTCAGGTCGACATCGTCCACGAGTACGCGGCCCTCATCCGGCGTCAGGAAGGAAGCGGCCAGGCTGGCCATGGTGGACTTGCCGGATCCCGAACTCCCCACCAGCGCCACCACGGTGCCGGGTTCGACATCGAAGCTGATGCCCCGCAGCACGGGCTTGTCTTCCTCATACCGGAAGTGGACGTCCTCGAAGCGCAGCCGGCCCCGGATGGGCGGCATCTCCACGACGCGCTTCGGATCGTCGTCCTCCGTCGGCCAAGAGAGCAGTTCGGCGGTGCGGTCGAGGCCGGCGAAGGCCTCCGTCATCTGCGTGCCGATGTTGGCCATCTGGATCACGGGCGCGATCAGAAAGCCCAGCAGGAAGGTGAAGGAGAAGAGTTCGCCCACCGTGAGCTGGCCCTGCACGATGAGCCATCCGCCGTACCCCATCACCAGCACCCCCGCCATCCCCATGAAGAACGTGCCCGCGCTGGTGACCAGGCTGGAGGTGGTGAGCGTCTTCCTTATGTTGCGGAAGATGCGCAGGACGCCGTCGCGGAAGATCGTCCCTTCGGCCGCTACGGCGTGGAAGCCCTTGATGACGCGAATGCCGCCGAGCGACTCGGTGAGGCGGCCCGTGACCTCCGCGCGGATCTTGCCGCGTTCGCGAAATGCGGGCCGGAGCGTGCGGAAGGCCTTGGTTGAGATGAAGGCGAAGGCCGCGAGCGGGCCCACGGTGAGCAGCGTCATCATGGGAGAGATGCTCAGCAGGTACGCGAAGCCCGCCACGGCGGTGATCACCCCGCCCACGAGCTGCACCAGCCCGGTGCCGACGAGGTTCCGCACGCCTCTCACGTCCTCCATGATGCGCGATACCAGGTCCCCCGAGCGCGTGTTGTCGAAGACGCGCACGGGCAGGCTCAGGACGTGCCGCTGCACCTGCGTGCGCAGATCGGCGATGAGATGCTGCGCCTCCACGCTCAGCCTCATGGTCAGCGTGTACGAGGTGGCCGCCTGCACGACCACCGCCAGCGCCACGGCTCCGAGGAGCCGGAACAGCCCGGGCAGGTCGCCGGTGGCGATCACGTCGTCGATGAGGGGGCGCGTGGCGATGGGCAGGACGAGTCCGGCCAGCCGGTTCATCAGGATGAGCACGAGGCCGAACAGAACCAGCCTGCGCCGTGGCCAAATGATCTCGTGGAACGCGTGCCTGAGGCTGGCGCCCGAGATTCGCTTCTTCCCCTTGTCGTCCGCCACCGGTCCCGTCCCCTGACTCGCGTCCCCTCGGGTAACGTTGCATCTTGCCGGGCGAAAGATGGCGGCAAGCGGGGGTGGTTGGAAGGGGTGAGGGGGGCGGATTGGATCCCGGCGGGTGAGGAACCGAATTGCGCGGGCGCGCGGGAATGCCTGCGATGGAGTGATGAGCGATGAAACCAGTCCGGCACTCGAGGACCGCCGGATGCGACGGATGCTTCGACCGATGATGTCGATTCGGCGAGACAACGGCGGGCGGGCGGCGCCATGGTGGATCGGGACGGTCGCGTGGGTGCTGGCGGGCTGCGGCGGCGGCGCGCCGGAGAGAGGCCAGGGTAACGCGGCCGGGGGACCGGACGGCAGCGGCGCGGAAGAGGACGTCATCGTGCTGCGGGCCGACCGGCTGCTGGACGGGCGCGGCGGATCCATGAGCGGGCGCGAGGTGGTGGTGCGGGACGGCCGCATCGAGGCGGTGGCCGAGGCGGGGAGCACAACCGGAGCCGCGGTCTACGACCTGTCCGGCGCGACCCTGCTGCCCGGCCTGATCGACACGCATGTCCACCTGGGGTGGCACTTCGACCGCGAGACCGGGCGGCTGCACACCGCGGCGTCGGCCGACAGTCCCGAGGATCAGGCGCTCTATGCGGCCGAGAACGCGTGGAAGATGCTCCATAGCGGGGTCACCACCGTCCAGAGCGTCGGCGGAGCGGAGGACGTCCCGGTCCGCAATGCGGTCGCCGGCGGCATGCTGCCAGGGCCACGCATCCTTACATCCATCCGCCCGATCAACGCGGGAACCGGCGGGCCGGCCGAGATGCGGGCCCACGTGGACGAGATGGCCGTCGCGGGCGCGGACGTGATCAAGATCTTCGCCTCGGAGAGCATCCGGGTGGGGGGCGGGCCGACGCTCAGCCAGGAGCAGCTCGACGCCGCCTGCGGCCGGGCGAGCGAGCACGGCCTGCGCACGGTGGTGCACGCCCACGGACCCGAGAGCGCGAGCCGCGCGGCGCGGGCGGGATGCTCGCAGATCGAACACGGAGCGCTGCTGGACCGGGCCACCCTCGAGCTGCTCGCCGAACGCGGGCTCTATTACGACCCGCACATCCACGTCATCTTCGACAACTATTTCGCCAACGCGGAGCGATACCTGGGCATCGGCAACTACACGGAGGAGGGCTTCGAGCAGATGCGCGCGGCCGTGCCGGTGGCGCTCGCCACCTTCCAGGAGGCGCTGACCGTCGAGGGTCTCGACATCGTGTTCGGCACCGACGCCGTCGCGGGGGCGCACGGCAACAACTGGCGGGAGCTGGTCTACCGCGTCGAGGAGGGCGGCCAGGACCCGATGGCGGCGGTCGTCTCGGCGACCAGCCTGGCGGCGGCATCGCTCGGGCTGGGCGGGTCGCTGGGCGCGGTGGAACCCGGGTATGAGGCCGACCTGATCGCGGTGGCGGGCGATCCGTCCGCGGACATCGGCGCGCTCGGGCGCGTGGTCTTCGTGATGCGCGCCGGCCGGGTGTACCGCAACGATCCCGTGGGGGCGGGGCGATGATACTGCGTGTCCAGCACATCGGCATGGTGGTGCGCGACCTGGAGGACGCCTGCGCGCGCTTCGAGCGCGTTCTCGGGCTCAAGGCCCGCGATTTCCGCGACGACCAGGGCAGGGGCATGCAGCTCGACGCCCGCATCCTCCTCGGCAACGAGTGCTGGCTGCACCTCGTCCAGAACTGGAATCCCGAGTCGCGCGTGAACCGGTTTCTCCACGAGAAGGGCGAGGGACTGGAGCACATCTGCCTGGAGACGGATGACATCGAAGCCGATGTCGCCCACCTGCGGGAGATCGGAGTCGGTGTCTGGGAAGACCGGATTCTCGACGCCAACGACGGCTACGAGGCCTTCGTCTATCCGGACAAACTGCCCGGCCTCACCATCGAGCTCATCCAGTCGCACGACAGGAGCTGGTACTATCCGCCGGAAGCCGTGGGCGAGCCCGTGAGCGACTCGATGGACCTCTTCCGCCTGCAGCACATCGGGCTGTGCGTGCACGACCTGGCGGACGCGTGCGAACGCTTCGAGCGCTACTTCGGGCTCGTCGCCCAGGATTACCGCAACGACCAGGGCAAGGGAAAACAGCTCGACGCCCGCATCCTCTTTCCCAACCAGTGCTGGCTGCATCTGGTGCAGAACTGGGATCCGGAGTCGCGCGTGAACCGCTTCCTCAACTCACGCGGCGAGGGACTGGACCACATCGCGCTGCAGACGAAGGACATCGAAGGCGATGTCGCCGGGCTGCGCGAGCGCGGGATCCCCTTCTTCCAGGACACCATCTTCGACGCCAACGACGGCTGCGAGGCCTTCGTCTATCCCGATCAGCTACCCGGGATGACGGCCGAACTGATCCAGCCGCACGCCCACAGCTGGGGGTTCGGAGAGTAGCCGAGCCGCGGACCGGGGAGCACTGCCATCACCTACCACCTGGACGAACGGGTCGCGGTCGAGCGCTTTCGCGAGCCCTCGGTGCGCGGATTCGCCGAAGACGTGTTGCGGGCGCTGGGGGCGAGCGACGAGGAGGCCCGAATCAACGCCGACGGGGTCGTGACGGCGTCGCTCTGGTGGCATCCGGGACAGCATCAGGGACTCGAGAAGCTCTTTCGCTACGCGCGGCGGATGCGCAACGGGGGGATTCTTCCCGATGCGTCGATGACGTGGGTACGCGAGAGGCCCGCTGCGGCGCTTCTCGATGCAAACAAGGGACTCGGATATGTCGCCGCGCGCCGGGCCATGGACCGGGCCGTGGAGATGGCGCGGAAGGTCGGGGTGGCGATGGTCGGCGTGCGGCACAGCAACCACTTCGGGATCGCCGGCTTCCACGCCAAGCGTGCGGCGGACGCGGGGCTGATCGGGATTTCGATGACGAACGCGGGCGCGGAGATGGCGCCATGGGGCGCGACCCGGCCAATCCTGGGCACGAACCCCTGGGGCATGGCGGTTCCGAGGGCTGGCGGGCGCGACCCCATCGTGCTGGACATGGCGCTGACCCAGTCCGGCAAGGGGATGATGCGCTGGCTGAGGCGCGCGGGGCTGCCGATGCCGGACCACTGGGCGCTTACGCCCGCGGGCGCGCGCACGACGGACCCCGACGCGGCGATGAAGGGCCCCCTGCTTCCCATCGGCGACTACAAGGGCTACGGCCTCAGCCTCATCACCGACATCCTCACGGGCGTGCTGACGGGGTCGCTGTTCGGGGCGCAGGTATTCCAGGACGACGAGAACTACGACGTGGCCCATACCATGATCGCCATCGACATCGAGGCGTTCATGGAGCGAGTGGAGTTCGAGGAGAGGCTCGAGCGGGTGATCGCGGATGTGCTCGGCGCACCGCCGATCGATCCGGACAAGCCGGTTCAGCTCCCAGGGCAGGCAGAACAGGAGCGCGCGCGCCATCGACTGAAGTCCGGGGTCCCGATGGACCCGAAGACGGTGGTCCGGTTGCGCGCGCTCGCCGAAGATCTGGGGGTGCCGTTTTCGCTGGAGCCCGCGCCGGAGCCGACGCCGCCGCAGGCCGGTTGAGCGCAAATCGAGAAGCGCGAGAGGGCGTCGCGATGATGCAATGGGCGAGGACGCAGGCATGAGCAACGAAACGCTGGTGATCGGGAGCGCGGAAGCGCCTCCGGGGAAGATGATCCGGGGCGTGATCCCGGTCGGATCAGACGTGGCGGCGGTCGCGCGCGAGATTCCCATCCTGATATGCCGGGGCGCATCCGACGGCCCGATCCTCTGGATCAACGGCGCCACCCACGGGGACGAGCCCGAAGGGGCGCTCTCGATCTTCAAGCTGTTCGGGACGCTCGACGCAGCCGAGGTGCGCGGGACGGTGGTCGGAGTTCCGGCGATGAACGTGCCCGCGTTCGAGGCGGGCAAGCGCGGCGATCCACTGGACACGTTCTCCTACGACATGAACCGCATCTATCCGGGAAAAGCCGAGGGCTACCCGACCGAGCGGGCGGCGTGGGCGCACTGGCAGGCCATGAAGGACGCCTGCGACCTTCAGATCGCCGTGCATTCGGGAGGAGAGCACTCCTACCTCGCGCACATGATTTTCGCCTCCGACAACCCGCCCAGCTTCGAGCTCGCGGCGGCGATGGGGCCGCAATGGGACCTGGTGTTCCGCAGCGGCGTGGGCGGCGCCAATCCCTCCTCGAAGATCGCCGAGCTGGGCAAGGCCGGGATCACGATCGAGCTGGGGGGCAATTGCCGCACCCTCACCTCCGACTTCCATGCCGTGGCCGAGGACCTGGCGGGCAGCTACCGCAACGTGATGTACCACTACGGGATGCTCGAGGGCGAGGCGCGTTGTGCCACCGCGTGGCGCATGGGGCACCAGCAGGCGCTCCTGGCTCCGGCCTCCGGGATGTGGGTCGGCGAGGCGAACGTGCCTTTCGAGACGTCGATCCCGGCGGGAACGCCGCTGGGACGGGTCTTCGATCTCTACGGCGATGAGTGCGCTGCAGTCCTGGCCCCGCAGGAGGGCGTGGTGTTCGGCCTGCGCTCGCGTCCCGCGGTGATCGAGGGCGAGTGGTGCTGCTTCTACGGCATCATCGACGAGGTGCGGAGCGACCTGCTGGGGTAGGTGGACTCCGTCCTGCCCTCGTGGCGGGCCTCGCCTTCCCGAGCACCTCCACGAATTCGTCCACTTCGTCTGCCGTGTTGTAGAAGTGCGGGCTCGCTCGAACCACGCCCGGACGGCTGTCCACGATGATTCCGCGGTCGGCAAGCTGTTTGACGGCGTCCGTCGGGGCCGGATGACGAACCGGGACGATCGCCGAGCACTCATCCGGGTCGCTCGCGACGCGGGGGGCGAGGCCGGCGGCCTCACAACCCTCGATCAGGCGCTCCGTCAGCGTGACGTTCCGCGCCCGAATCGCCTCGACGCCCAGTTCATCGATTATGTCCTGACCGCCGAGTGCGGTGTGAACCGTGGCCAGAGCCGGGGTGCCGAGTTCGAAGCGGCGCGCATCCGCACGATAGCGGAATTCGCCGGGGTTGAAGCGGAACTGGTCCTCTGTGGCGAACCAGCTCGTGATCCTCGGCTCCAGGGCCGGGATCAGGTCGTCGCGCACGTAGAGATACGCGAGCCCCGGGCCTCCGCAGAGCCACTTGAGCGGGCCGGCGGTATAGAAGTCCACGCCGGTCGCCGGGAGATCCACGGGAATCTGGCCCGCGCCCTGATAGCCATCGATGAGGCAGTATGCACCCGCCCGGTGCGCGATCTCCGCGATCGGCTTCAGGTCGAGGATTGCGCCGGTCGTAAAGAAGACGTGGCTGGTGGCGATGGCCAGCGTGCGCTCGTCGACGGCGTCGTCGAACTGCTGCGGGTCGACCCGGACGCCGTCCGGACTCTCCAGCACGACCATTTCCACCCCGGGGCGCACCTTCCACTGGTACAGCAGCGTGGGAAAGTCGAGCTCGGTGGTGATGATTCGGTTGCGGCCGGACCACTCCAGGCTCTCGCAGATGACCGCGAGGCACGCGGAGGTGGAGGGCATGAGCGCGATGGTCCCCGCAGGGGCGGCAAAGAGGTCCGCGACGCGCCGCCGCAGCTCTGCGAGCAGCCCCCACCAGTGCTCGTACCATGCCGAGGCCCCCATGTCGTGCCATCGGTCCAGAAAGGCCTGCAGACGCTCCTCGGCCCGGGTCGAGAGCGCGCCCAGCGAGCAGGAGTTCAGGTAGTTGCGGCGATGGAGGATCGGGAATTGGGCGCGGATGCCGTCGAGGTTCACGGAACAGTCTTCGACCCCGGCTCGGACTTCACGGGGCGGAACACCCCCACGACTTCGGCACGCTCACGGGAGCGCCTCCGGATCAATCCGCCCGCGCCCGGCGAGCCGTCCCCTGCCCCGCTCCGCGACCGGCTCCCCGCGGTCAACGATGATCTCGCCGCGCGAAATGGTCCAGGTCGGGAAGCCGCTCACCCGCATCCCCTGGAAGGGACTGTAGTCGACGGCGGAGTGGAGCCTGGCGGCGTCGATTTCCGTCTCCGCCTCCGGGTCCACGACGATGACGTCCGCGTCGGCTCCGGCGTCCAGCGTGCCTTTGCGCGGGTACATGCCGAAGATGCGCGCCGGATTGGTGGAGGCGAGCTCCACGAACCGCCGGGGCGAGATCAGGCCGGTCGACACGCCGCCGGCGAACACCAGCGGCAGGCGGGTTTCGATCCCCGGGAGGCCGTTGGGGATGCGGGTGAAGTTGCCGCGCCCGGTGGTCTTCTGGTCGTGGTAGCGGAAGGGGGCGTGGTCGGAGGACACCTGCTGGATGGATCCGTTGGCCAGGGCGCTCCAGAGGGCGTCGCGGTGCTCGGCGGCCCGCATAGGGGGGCTGCACACGAACTTGGCGACCTCGAACCCGCCGCAGGGGTCGTAGACGGTCTCGTCGAGGACCAGGTATTGCGGGCAGGTCTCGGCCACAACCGGGTCGCCGCGCTCGCGGGCTGCAGCCACATGACCCGCCGCACCTGACGAGGTGACGTGCGCGATGCAGAGCGGCGCGCCCACCACGCCGGCCAGCATGATGGCGCGATGGGTCGCCTCGGCCTCCACCACCGGGGGGCGGCTGGGTGCGTGGTAGGCGGGACCGGTCTTGCCGTCGCTGAGGTGCTGGTTGATCAGGTACGTGACCGCGCAGTCGTTCTCGCAGTGCACGTACACGAGTCCGCCGTTCGCGCCGGTCGCCTCCAGCAGGCGCAACAGCCCGTCGTCGTTGACGATCTTGTCGCCGTAGGTCATGTAGACCTTGAACGACGGGAATCCTCCCGCGATCAGTTCCGGCACTTCGGCGATGACATCGTCGCGGACATCCGTGACGATGGTGTGAAAGCCATAGTCGATGACGGCATCGGGCGCGATTTCGCCCAGGCGCCGGTCGCGCGCCAGTGCCAGCGTCTCGCCCCGCCGCTGCAGCGAGAAGTCGATGATGGTGGTGACGCCCCCGCACGCCCCCGCAACGGTGCCGGTATGGAAGTCGTCGGCGGTGGTGATCCCCAGGCGGTCGATGGGGTGGGCGAGATGGGTGTGGGTGTCGATGCCCCCGGGCATGACCCAGTGGCCGTGCGCGTCCAGGACCTCGCCCGCGGTGGTCAGGTTCTGCCCGACGTCCGCAATCGACCCGTCGCGGATCAGGACGTCGGCCGGCTCCATCCGGTCGGCCGTTACCACGGTGCCGCCGGCGATAAGCAGTTCGCTCACGGGCGCTCCCATGTGCTCATGACCCCCGGACCCGCGCATTTGCCGGCGTGCGCGAGCCCGGGGGCCGGTGAATGCCTCTTGCGATGACCCGGGTATCGCTACTCGGGCTGCGGAACGATGCGGATGTACGGCAGGGGCTGCTCCCAGCCGTCCGGGTACTTCGCCTCCGCGTCCTCGTTGGACACCGCGGGCAGGATGATCACGTCCTCGCCGTGCTCCCAGTTGGCCGGCGTGGCCACCTGCTTCGTGGCGGTGAGCTGGCAGGAATCCAGGAGCCTCAGGATCTCGGCGAAGTTCCGGCCCGTGCTCATGGGATAGGTGAGCGTGGCCTTGATCTTCTTGTCGGGTCCGATGATGAAGACGGACCGCGCCGTGGCATTGTCGGCCGGAGTCCGGCCCTTGCAGGTGTCGCCCGCGTCGGCCGGCAGCATGTCGTAGAGCTTGACCACGCTCAACTCCGGGTCGCCCACCAGCGGGTAGTTGATGGCATGCCCGCCGTACGATGCAATGTCCTCCGACCAGGCGTGATGGTCGCCGACGCCGTCGACGCTGATGCCCATGATCTTGCAGTTGCGGCGCGTGAACTCGTCCTTGAGCGCGGCCACGGTGCCCAGTTCGGTGGTGCAGACGGGCGTGAAGTCCTTCGGATGGGAAAACAGGATCGCCCATCCGTCGCCGATCCAGTCGTGGAATCGGATGGTGCCCTCGGTGGTCTCGGCAGTGAAATCGGGTGCATCGTCGTTGATTCGCAGGGTCATGGGGATCCTCCTGGTTCCGGTTCGGGTGCGGATGCCGGCGGGCTCGCAAGCGTAGCCGCCGAACCGGGACTACGCCACACGGGGTTGCCGGTTCCCCACGACGCGCGGCCGCTCGCGGACCGACGCGATCTCCCCGCGCGAATTCAATCCCGCGGTCGGAAGCCGAGCTTCCATCCAGCCATCCTACAGGCTGCCGGCGAACTTCCGTATGCGCTCCATCGACTCGAGGATGCGAGCCTCGGGACACAGGAGCGAGACCCGTACCCAGTTGCGCCATCTCGCACCGAAGGAGGCCCCGGGGAACATCAGCACGCCCGCCTCGTCCAGGAGGCGGTAGCAGAAGTTCTCGGCGTCCATTCCGAAGCGCGAAACGTCGGCCCACATGAACAGGCCTCCCCCGTGGGGACCGTGTGGGACCCCCAGGTCCGCGAAGCCGTCGATCAGCGCCTGGCGCCGGCGCCGATACCGCGCCAGATACTCCGGACGCGGGTCCGGATCGGCCGCGAGGGCAGCGAGAGCCGTGTATTGCGAGAATGCCGGACACGGACCCGACGTCGTGCTCTTGATGGCCTCCACCGCGTCGATGAAGGCCGGTGGGCCGACCAGGTAGCCGACCCGGAAGCCGGTCATCGCATAAGCTTTCGAAAATCCCGAAAGAACCACCGTGCCCCCGCGGGCGCCATCCGCCGCAAGCAGCGAGAGGAAGGGCTCCTCGCGGAAGACCACGTCCTCGTAGATCTCGTCGGATACCAACGCCATGCCGAGGTCCGCCGCGGCCCCTGCCAGATCGCGCACGCCCTGCGGTCCTACGCAGGATCCGGTCGGGTTCGAAGGGTTCACGAATACGAGGAGCTTGCAGCCGAGCGCGTGCTGCCGGAGTTCGTCGCCCCCTAGTTCGAAAGGCCGGTCGCCTCCGGTGGGGACGGGGACGATGTCGCCGCCCGCGGTCCCGATCGCCTGGTCGTAGGAGCTGTAGCGCGGGTCCTGGCACGCAACCCGGTCGCCCGGATCGACGAGCGCCAGCATGGCCAGGAACAGCCCCTCCTGGGCGCCGTTGGTGATGGCGATCTCCGTGGCGGGATCGACGTCTACGCCCTTCTCGCGGGCGTATCGGCGGGCGATGCCCTCACGCAGCGGGAGCAGGCCGCGCACCGGGCCACTGTCCCCTGTGGGCATCCCCGCGCCCGCCGCTTCGGCGAAACGGGCCACGCCGTCCTCGACGATGTCGGGCCGGGTGTGCAGGTCGGGATCGCCGCGCCCCAGCGAGATGACGTTCTCTCGTTCGCGCGCGAGCGCCATCATCTTGTAGCGAAGGGAGGTGGCGGCCTCGCCCTTGCGCAGGGAGGCCGAGCCGGCGCGCTCCCGCGACTTCATCGGGGCGCTCATGGCCGTACCCCCAGCGCCCACAAGGCGGCGCGCTGCGACGGAGCCGGCGAGCAGATCGACGACGCCTGCTTCCACTTGGCGATGCGCGGCCGCACGGCCACTGGCGCGGCAACGAAGCCGAGGGAGAACGGGTGCATCCCTTCGAGGCCGTCCAGCGAGCCGATCACGATGGCGTCCGCGGGGGCGGCGGCAGCCTCGCCCGGGCCGCCGAAGAGGCGGTCACCGATCGCGTGTACCTGCACGAGCCCCTGGGTCTCCGGCACGCTCTCGTTTCCCGGGGTTCCCGCTCCGGCCTCGTGCTCGATCAAGCGAAATGCCGCCGCGGCTTCGGACGCAGCGTCGGTGCCGGGTTCGATCACGCGCACTCGCATCCAGTCGAGCAGACGCTGATGCCGACCTCCGGGTCGTGCGACAATCACAGCGCCCTCTCCGCCACCGAGGCCCAGGATGGTCGCGAACAGGGACTCTCCTTCTCCCTGGGTGATGAGCACGCCGTCGGGCTCGCGAGCAGGAAAACCCACTCCGGGCAGGGCCTCGCCCACCCGCCGACGCAACTCTCCCATCCCGGGGCGGTCCGGATAGTGGGTCTCTCCGGCCAGCAGGTGATGGCGCAGGCCGGCGAGCAAGCCCTCGCTCGGACCTGCCCTGGTGGACCCGGACGACCGGCCGGACCCGGCGCTCGCAAGGGACTTCATAGCTGCCCTCGCCCGTCGCGAGACGGCCACCTCCACGGCGCTTCCTGCGCTTCCCTCGGGCAAACTTCCGTTGCCTAGTTCGGTCATCCGACAGCCTCCGGCGTGTATTCTGCTATTTCGCCAACGCGGTTCATCACTCCCCGCGTGCCCCACTGCTCCAGTGCCCGCGTCAATGTCCAGGCGTCGAAGCGGCAGCCGCTGATCTGGCCGCGCAGCCCGGCGAGGAAGAGGAACGCGGGCCCCAGTCTAACCGGATCCCGCCATCCGGCGCGCGTAGCTGCATCCGCGCGTTCCGCATCGCGCTGCGTCAGCGAGGTAGGCTTGATGGGCAGCCCCGGCGTCACGGTGTTGGCGCTGATGGGCGACCCCGCCAACTCCTTCGCGAGGCATCGCGTAAACGCCTCCAGGCCGAATTTGGACGCGCAATATGCCGCCTGACGTGCGAAGGCAGCGGTCCCCGCGCGCGACGAGACGTTGATCACGGATCCGCCCTCGTCCTCCAGGAGCGGCAAGAGATCGCGGGTCAGGAAGACGGGGGCCTCCAGGTTCACGCCCATGATGCGCCGCCAATGTTCGGCGTCCAGCGAGGCGACAGGCTCACGTTCCAGCACGCCGGCGTTGTTGACGATGACGCGCAGTTCGCGGGCCTGCCCGCGCAGCGTGCGCACCAGTCCCTTTCGCGCATCGTGGCGCCCCAGATCGGCGACGAGAATGCGTGCTTCCCCTCCGGCCGCGCGGATGTCGGTTGCGGTCCACTCAAGCTCATCCGGCACCTCGGCAACCAGCCATACCCGCGCACCCGCCGCAGCCATCGCCTGTGCGATTCCGCGACCCATGCCTCGGCCAGCTCCGGTCACAAGGACGTCGACGCCCGCGACGGTCAGCGGACGAGTAACGCTGGACAAGGCCATGGTTTACCGAGAGCCGGGCACACGTTGGTGCGAAAGGATGCGGGCAACCGGAGGAATGGCTGCGGACGCGATTTCGACCTCAGCCCAGGAGCCAGTTCACCATCTGCGAACACGCGTAGCCAAGGTAGTTCCCGAGCGCGTATCCGAAGATGCCCACGATGACCGCGGGGGCCACCAGCTTGTGCCACTTCATCGCCATGCCGATGGCGAGCGCCGATCCGGGCCCGCCGATCGCGGCCTGGCTGGCGATCGAGACCGTGGCCAGATCGATGCGGAAGAGCCAGCCGATTCCGTACGCGACGATCACGTGAATGCCCATGATCACGATCATGAAGCTGAAGATGGGCACGCCGGCGTCGACGATGGTCGCCAGATCGGAGGCCGCACCCAACGCGATAAAGAAGATGTGGAGCGCGAAGTAGGAGAGCACCTCGGCGCCGCGCAGCTTCCTCACCCAGGGCAACTGCGCCACGATGAGCGCGATGGTCGTGAGCCAGAGGACTTCCGGCACGTCGCTGAAGAACTGCACGAGTCCGTACCCCGGTGAACCCACCGACATGGCGGCAAGCCTCTCGGCGAAGGCTTCGCTGATGATCCGCGCCAGCCAGAGCGCGACCAGGGGAAGGCCGCCCAGGATGGCGAAGTCCGTGATGCTGATGTCGGTGTCGGTCCAGCGCCGCCGCATCGCCTCTTCCTGCGCCTCCTGCTCAGCCCTTTCCACGGCGTCGGTGGCTGGCGCCGTGGCGAGTCCGGCACCGCTTCGACGCAGGAACATCGCCGCCAGAATCCCCGCCAGCCACACCTGAAACAGCAGGTACGGGACCGTCGACATGTTGTCGGCCAGCGCCGCCGCGGCGAAGGTGCTCGGCTCGACTTCGAGCCCCTGCCCGACGGCGGCGAAGTTCATCCCGCCGCCCGCGAAGGCGGCCGAGAACGCTCCCGAGAGCTTCCAGGTCTCCGGTCCGACCCATCCCGCCATGGTTGCGCCCGCCACCGCGCCGCCGATGAAGCTGCCCCCGCACGCGGCCAGGTACGCGATCAGCAGGGGCCTTCCGGCCTGGGCCAGTTCCTTCATGTGCGTGCCCATGATGACGAGCACGATGGCGTAGGGGATGGCGAAGGTGAACACGGCTTCGTGCGCCGGGCCGGTGTGCTCGATCACGCCTACGTTCGCCAGCGTGATGCCGAGCAGGGTGCACACGACGGCGGAGCTGATCTTCTTGATGACGTCGTAGCGCTCCTCCAGCCAGCGCGCGAACGCCACCACGGCCAGCATGAAGGCGATAACCAGAAGCGGGTCTCTCAGCATGGAGGCTCCGGACTCAGGTTTGTGGATGGGTACCGTTCACCAGCCCCCTCACCTCCCCGCCTTCACGCACCGCGACCAGATTCGCGACCACGTCGTCGATCATCCCGCGCTGCCCGCCACCGGTCCCGCCACCCACATGGGGTGACAGGAGCACGTTGGGCGCATCTGCCAGCGCGCTGCCCTCGGGCAGTGGCTCGTACAGGAAGGCATCCAGGCCGGCCCCGGCGATCCCGCCGGCCAGCAGCGCGCGGGCGAGCGCATCTTCATCGACCAGCCCGCCGCGCGCGGTGTTTACCAGCATGGCCGTGGGCTTCATGAGCGCGAGGGCCCCGGCGTCGATCATGCGCTCCGTCCGGTCGGTATGGGGCGCGTGGAGGCTGACCACGTCGCTTGCCGCGAGGAGTTCCGGGAGCGGCAGGGAGCGCGCCCCGACCATCTCCTCGTGCTCGCGCGGCAAAGGCGAGCGCTTGTGGTAGACGACTTCCATATCGAACGCGCGCGCGCGCCGCGCGACCTCGAGCGCGATGTCGCCCAGCCCGACCAATCCGAGCGTCCTGCCGTAGAGCTGCCAGACGTCGGGGTAGCGCAGCCAATTGAAGGCGATCCTGCGCTCCGTGGTGCGCACAGGCTCGACGCCGAGCTCCAGGTATTCCGCATCTCGGGTGCCCTTATGCCCGGGCACCAGCTTGCGGTACAGGCCCAGCATCAGGGCAATCGTCTGCTCGGCGACAGCGATCGCGCCCCGGTGCGGGAGCACCGACACCGGCACTCCGGCCGCAGCCGCGGCGTCCCGATCGACCGCCCAGGGTGCCCGCCCCTGCACCTGAATCAGGCGAAGGCCCGGCGTCGCGGCCATCAGGTCCGCGCCAATGCGCCGCTTCGCGGTCACGAGGGCATCCGCGCCGGCCGCGGCCGCGCGCAGTTCCCTTTCATCCATCCCGCCGCCCCACGTCACCTCGACTCCGGCCTCGTCCGCCGCCTGCTGGAAGATGCCCTGGATCCAGTCCGCAAGGGGTTCTATGTGGAGTGCTCGCACGGTGGAATCCCGTTGGCTATTGTGGCCGCGAAAGGGGGCGAAAGAGCTGGCGAAGCGAAGCATGCGCCCCCGGGGAGAGGCGCGCGCATGAGAATGGGGGGAAGCCCGGCGCTTATCAAGCGGACCACGCTCCCATGAGACCCGACCAGGGTCTCCGCTACGAAGCCACCGACCCGGTCACGCGGCCGGTCGGGCTCGGGCTCGGATTGCAACTCGCCGTTCTCAGCCTGAACTCGGCGGTGCTGCTGCCCACCATCGTCTTCCGGGCCGCCGATGCGGAAGAGTTCCTGTTGTGGGCGGTCTTCGCCGGCATGCTGGCGTGCGGCGTCATCACCGCGGTGCAGACGGTCCGGCCGGGACGCTTCGGCGCGGGCTACCAGATGCTCCACGGTGCCTCCTCGGCGTTCATCGCCGTGTGCGTCGTGGCTCTGGTTCAGGGTGGGCCATCGTTGCTCGCGACGCTGGTGGTGGTGTCGGGACTGGTGCAGGCGGCATTCTCCGAGCGCCTTGCCCTGCTGCACCGCATCCTCACCCCGGTGGTCACGGGCACCGTGATCATGCTCCTGCCGGTCACCGTCATGCCGATCCTTTTCCGCATGCTGAACGATCTGCCGGCCGGCGCCCCGGCCGTGGCCGGTCCCCTGTGCGCCTGCGTGACGGTCGCGACGACCGCCGGGATCCACCTGAAGGGCACGGGCAGGCTTCGCCTCTGGGCTCCCGCGGCCGGGCTCGCGGCCGGATCCGTCGTGGGCGGGTTCTTCGGGATCTACGAGGTCGGGCTCGTGGCCGACGCGGCCTGGATCGGTTTGCCTGCCGGCCGTCCGCCGGGGTTGGACTTGAGTTTCAGCCCCGCCTTCTGGGCGCTTCTTCCGGCCTTCCTGTTCATCGCGCTCGTCGGGGCCACCAAGTCGGTGGGGGTCGCCGTCGCCACCCAGCGCGTATCGTGGCACCGCGCGCGCGCCGTGGACTTCCGCTCCGTGCAGGGTGCGGTGGCGGCCGAGGGCGGCGGCAACATTCTGGCGGGCCTGGCGGGCGGGATTCCCAACACCCTGCATCCCACGCCCATCGCAACGATCGAGACCACCGGAGTGGCGGCCCGCAGCCTGGGCGTCATCGCCGGGCTCGCGCTGATCGCCCTTGCCTGCCTGCCCAAGCTGGTCGCGGTCATCGTCGCGATGCCGGACGCCGTCGTGGCCTCGGCGATGGCCGTCATCATGGCCACGTTCTTCGTGGTCGGCATGCGCGAGGTGGTCTCCGGCACCGGCAGCAATCCGCGCAACGGCCTCATCGCCGGGCTTGCGGTATGGGTGGGCATCGCGGTGGAGTTCGACGTGGTCTTTCCCGACTTCTTCACTGACTTCGCGGGTGGCCTCTTCGACAACGGAATGACGGCGGGCGGCACGATCGCCATCCTGCTTGCGGTCCTGACGATGCCGCGCGTGGCTCGGTTCAACGGGCGGCTCGACGTGGCCGAACTGCCCGGGATCGGCGATTTCATCCGCAGGTTCGCCCGCCGCACCGGCCTGGAGGCGTCGGTGGAGCGCATGGAAGCCGCGTGCGAAGAGACGCTGCTGATGCTCCTCGAGCCCCACGGCGCAGGCGGGTCGCAGGGGGACGAGCCGACGCACGGACAGCGCTCCCTCCTGGTCACCGCGTACTGGGAGGCCGGGCACGCCGTGCTGCAGTTCAAGGCGGCCGCGGCGGGACAGGAGGAACTGAACCTGCAGGATCGGCTGGAGTGGCTCGGGGACGAGGCTCGGGCCGAACCGGCGGAGACGGAGATCTCGCTACGGCTGCTCCGGCATCTGGCTTCGTCCGTCCGGCGAATCGCCAGAGGCCCGAATCACGGCAGGAAATCGTCTAACTACTTACAGGGCTGCACGATCTGCGTTTCCTGCCGTTGGACTGCATCTTGCTGCAACGACCCAAGAGAGCGGGAAGAACGGCCCTGAAC
>JAJDXG010000055.1 GCA_022823365.1 Gemmatimonadota bacterium | reverse complement strand
GGTTTTCCCGCTCTTGCGGCACGATCCAGCAAGGTCCAGCAAGGTCCAGACAAACGACAGGAGTGGCAGATCGTGCAGTCCCAGTTAGACTTACGTGATCTCCTGCCGGGATGTTGGCCGTTAGCCGTCCGCCTACGCGGCAATCCCCGACGAGGAGGAGCCCCACATGCAAACGGGCTCGTTCTTCGGCCACCACATCGGCCTCTCGGCAGGCGACCCGGCGCTGATGGACGAGCCCCTCGCGCCCGGCATGGTGTTCACGGTCGAGCCGTGGTACTACAACCACGACATCGGCATCGCGGTCTTCGTGGAGGACGTGATCCTGGTGACCGAGGACGGCGCCGAGGTGCTGACCGCCACGCTGCCGCGATCGCCCGAGGAGCTGGAGGCGCTGATGCGCTGACCGGAGCGCTGCCTGCCTACGCTTCGCTGGCCGTGAACAACAAGAGCAGCATCAACAGGACTGCGGCGGGCATCCACGCGATCGCGAGTGGCCCGGGGGACGCGAGGCCAGGGAGTTCCCATGCCGGGATGCCTGCGCTCGCCAGCCACTCCTGAAGCGACCGCCAGGGGCTTGCCGGAAGGCGTGCGACGATCATCCCCAATCCGATGGCCGACGCCCCGCTCGCAATCAATATCGGGAGCAGTGCGCACCACGACTCCTCCGAACGTTTGCGAATCCGGGCCTTGAGCCAGATCAGGCGGGGGTCCGGCAGAAGAGCCCTTCCCGAGCCCACGGTTTGGCCGAGCTCAACCATCCATCGAATCGCCGTGCTGGCTTCCCGGCACGAGTCGCATCGCCCCAGGTGAGCCGTCAGCCCATCGCTCCATCTTCCCGCCCGTGCCGCGTGCAGCACGGATTCCTCCCTGGGACATGGATCCGCAATCATGCCACCTCCTCCGGGCCCCACCCGTGGCCCTCCAGAATCCCCGCCAACCTCTTGCGCGCCCGGTACAGCACGACACGGACGCTGTTCGCCCCCATGCCCAGCGAAGCCGCGATCTCCCGGTGGCTGGCACCCTCCACATACGCGAGCCAGAGAAGCGTCTGCTCCCTCTCCGAGAGCCGGGCGAAGAGCCGCTGCATGTCGAGCGTGAGGTCATGCCTGGGGCTCTCCGAAGCGGACGGATTCCATCGCTGTCGGCGTTTCCGTTCGCGACCCACCCTCCGCCCATGGTCCGCAACCAGCGTCCGGGCCGTCTTGTACAGATAGGACCGCACCTGACCGATGGCTGCATCCTTCATGTCAGCGCGGAGAAGGCGGTAGTAGGCTTCCTGCAAGACGTCGTCCGCCAGCGCCGAATCATTCACCGCCAGGTGCAGGTACGCTCGAAGCCGCGGCGCCGTACGCTCGTAGACCCGGCGGAACGCGGCCTCGTCCCTCATGCATTCGCTACTGGCGCCACTGGTCCGACAGCTTCTTCGAGATGATGGCCGCAGCAATGAGACCGACGCCGAGCGCCGTCGTCCCGACGCCCGGGAAGAGAAAGCCGTTTTCCCATATCATGAGCAGGAGGAGGCCGAACCCCAGAACGGTCGAGACGATTCCCGCGGAAAGAACGACCAGGATCATGCGATTCGGGTCGGACTCGAACTGACCCAGGAACTGCTTGCCGTCCTCCGTTTCGATGAACTCCGCGAGTTCGCGGCCCGACTGGAACTTGGCCAGCAACTGCTGCTGGGTTTCGGCCTGCCTCGCCAGCCTGACCTGATTCACCCTGGCCCTCAGCCAGATGATCGCCACGACGGCTGCGAACAGCCCCAGCGTCATTACTATGTCCTCGATCGCGCTCCAGTTCACCTGTCACCTCTCTTCTCGTGTTTGCAGGGCCATCCTCCAACGGATCTTGCCGGAGCGGGGGGATTCCGTTTCTCCACCGCCGGGGATCCCTTTCTCCACCATGTAGAACGTCCGATGCACGCAACCGGTTAACATCTGCAGCTCAACAGCTGCGGTGGAACCGGCGGGTGGCGAGGCTGCCGGATCCCGTCAGCCGTCGCGCGAGGTCAGGCCGCGCAGCGTGTCATGCAGCGATGCTACGCGCGCCCGATCCGATCAACGGAATCGGCGTCCCACGCCTGTTCGGCTTCGTCATCGGGTGCCGGGATCCGGCGATCCCGGACCGTGCCCGACCAGATTCGCTTCTGTTGCGGGACGATGGCGACCGAGAAGATCGCCAGGGCCGCGGCGAGGCCGATCACCTCCAGAAAACCTCCGAACGACGAACCCAGGAATCCCCCGAACAGTCCGCCCACGGCCTGCGCCGCTCGGACCCATCCCCGGGACTCGCGGCTTTCGGGGTGGCTCGGCGGCCTGCCGGACTCCAGGCGGTGACGTGCGACCAGCAGCAGCCAGAGCCAGATGGCCCCCAGGAATGTCGTCACTCCGAGCATCGGCATCCGCCCAAGTGCCTTTGAGGTCCGGTCGAGAGGGATCATGTGCTCGCTCAGGCGGCCTTGCGTCCGACTCGCGAAGACACCCATCCCGCCTTTACTATGCCCATCCGAGGCAGCCGGGCCAACCGGCACCCGAGCATCGACCCGTTTTTTAGGAGGAGTGGCATGCTCAAACGATCCCTGTTCATCGGCGCCGCGATCTTCGGCGCGATCACCTTCCTGGCCTTCGCGGGCCCGGCGGAGGCCACCGCCCAGGACCCGTCCGGAAGCCTGTCCGCCGACGGAATGTTCACGGTGGCGCTCACTGGAGACGCCATCATCACGCGCCGGCTCTCCCCCTACAAGGAGCGCGAGTACCTCGACATGATCGAGCTCGTTCGCAGCGCCGACGCCTCGTTCGTCAATCTCGAGGTGCTCTTCCACGACTACGAGCCGTATCCGGCCGCCTCCAGCGGCGGCACCTGGATGCGCGCGGACCCGAACCTGGCCAGCGAGCTCGTCTGGGCCGGGTTCGACATGGTGTCGATGGCCAACAATCACACCGGCGACTACTCCGCGGACGGGCACCGCATCACGCGCAGGCACTCGGAAGCGGCGGGGCTGCTCACCGCGGGGACGGGCGAAAACCTGGCCGAGGCGCGCGAGGCCCGTTTCCTCGAGACGCACGACGGCCGCGTCGCGCTGATCTCTGTCTCGTCGGCCTTCCCGCCCCACTCGGTCGCCGGTCCGGCGAAGGGCGGGGTGCGCGGACGTCCCGGCCTGAACCCGCTGCACGTGATCACGACGCGCTACGTGGAGCGGGGCCAGCTCGAAGAACTGCGTCAGTCGGTCCAGGGCATGGACCTGGAGGCGCTCGGGCAGCGGGGCGAACTCGGGGCTCCCGGCGAGCCGCTCAACCTGTTCGGCACGGTGCTCCATCCGGCGGACGAGTCCGGTATCGACAGCGACCCCGATCCCGAGGACATGGCTGAGATCGCGGCGGTCGTGAACAACGCGTCGCGGTTGGCCGAGTACGTGGTGGTGACCATCCACGCGCACAACCAGGGCCCGTACCTCAAGAAATTCGCGCACGCGATGATCGATGCCGGGGCGGACGTGTTCGTGGGGCACGGACCTCATTACCTCACCGGAATCGACATCTATCAGGGCAAGCCCATCCTGTATTCCCTGGGCGACTTCATCTTCCAGAACGAGACGCTTCTGCGGCTCCCCTACGACAACTACGCCGGCCTGGGGCTGGAGAGCGATCCGTACGCCTGGGTGGCGGACTTCAACCAGGTGCGCTACCAGAACGAGACCACCGGCTTTCCGGCGCGTGCCGAGATCTGGGAGTCGGTGGTTGCGATGCCCACCTTCCGGGGCGAGGAGCTGGTGAGCCTCGAGCTGCACCCCATCTCGCTGGGATTCGGGCAGCCCGCCACCGTGCGCGGCCGGCCGATGTTCGCGGACCGCGAGCTGGGCAGGAAGATCATCCAGGACCTGATCGACGCGTCCGAGCCGCACGGCACCGTGGTCGAGTGGGACGACGCGCGCGGCATCGGCTTCGTGCGGCTGCCGGGGGTTGCTACGGACGGCAGCCGGTCGGGCCCGGGCGGCTGAGCCCGTCAGCCCGGCTCGCCGATTCTGTCGATCCGGGCCGCTGATATCTTTCCGGCCTCGGCGCCGAACCTTCCGGCCCCGGGACGAGGGTCCCTCGTGACCTTCCCCCGGGGCCGCGCCATCGGTATTCGGATTTCGCCCCCCGCCGTGCGCGATGCCCGCAGCGTGCCCGCGTTTTGACAAACCGCTCGTCCGCGCCCTACTGTGCGAATGCGGTACATTCTTGGCATGGAGGGCGATATGAAGCGCGTCGTGTTGGTCACCTTCCTCTCTTTCCTCGCCCTTCCGGCCAGCGACCTCTCGGCCCAGTTGTTCGGGTCCCTGGGCCAGGCCGAGCCCGGCGACGATGTCGTGTCCGTGGGCCTGATCTTCGGACAGATGAACCCCACGACCCGGTTCCGGGACGGCGGCGGGTTCGACGCCACCACGTTGCTGGGGGGCGCCTTGAACTTCTGGTTCCATCGGCACATGGGCGTGCAGGTCAACGCCCTGTCGACGGAGCACGGGACCCTGGGGGCTTCCGACGGCCGATCGTCGATCGTATCGGGCCGTGATCCGCGCATCTGGACCATTCAGGGCGACTTCGTGGTCCGTTTTCCCCTTGCGGCGGGGGCCATGACGGTTTCGCCCTACGGTGCCGCAGGCGCGGGATGGAAGTCCTACAAGTGGGTCTTCGACCCTCAAGGCGGACCCGATGCGCGCGGGTTCGACGGCGCGTGGAGCTATGCGGGCGGGGTGGAAGCCCGCTTCGGGGCGGACAGCCGCCTCGGGCTCCGCGGGGAGTTCCGGCAGCTCCAGACATCGTTTACCCGCTTCGGGGAAGACCTCACGCACAAGGATCGGATCCTCACCGCGGCGCTGCTCATCAACTTCTGAGGGGCTGCGGGACATGAGCGCGCTCCAGCGGTTGAGCCCGCTCGTCGCGGGCATCGCGCTGTTTGCGCTGCTTCCGGGCGATACCTCCGCGCAGGTCCCCGGAAGCATCAGCGGGCAAGTGGTCTACAGCGGTGGTCCGGCCGTGCCCGGCGTCCAGGTCCTCTTTCCGGAGCTGGGACTGCGCGCGGACACCGACTCGGAGGGCCGGTTCGAACTGGCCGCGGTGCGTCCCGGCGAGCACCGGCTGACGGTCTACGCGCTGGGCTGCGAACTGGCGACCCGCACCGTCGAGGTCGAGCCGGAAGAAGCCACCGAGGTCACCGTGCAGGTGGGTCCGCGCGCCTTCGCGCTCGATGAACTGGTGGTCACGGGCACGCCGTCCGAACGATCGCGCGCCGAGCTCCCGTTCTCGGTGGAGGAGCTGAGCGGCGACCGGTTGCGAACCGCCACGGCCGCCGGGAGCGTTGCCAATCTTCTCCGGGGGATGGCCGGCGGAAGAGTGGTGCGGGGAAGCGGCCTTCCCGGTCAGGAGTCCGACATTCTCCTGCGCGGTCCCGCAACTCTGGGCGGGGCGGAGCAGCAACCGCTGGTCGTCGTGGACGGGATCATCGCGGGCCACAGCACGGCCGGCATCGATCCCATGGATGTCGAGCGCATCGAAGTGCTGAAGGGGGCGGCTGCCGCGGCGCACTACGGCTCCCGGGCCCAGGGCGGCGTGATCGAGATCACCACCAAGCGGCGCCCGCCGGACCCGGAGCCGGTGGAAGCGCAGCCGCTGCTGGTCGTCGACGGCTTCATTTCGGACGGGGATCTGGGCGACGTCGATACCCGCGACATCGTCGACATCCGCGTCCTCCGGGGTCCCGCCGCAACGCTGGTGGCCGGTCCCCGGGGGGCGGCGGGCATCATCCGCGTGACGACCGCTCGCGACTTCCGGAATATCGCACAATGTCCCGCAGATTTGCGCCGTTGATGGTCCTCCTGCGGGCGTCCGTTGCTTGACAGCGGTTCGCAACGCGGCGTAGTCTGCCGGTACGTAGTACATCAGGGAAGGATGCAGGACATGGCGGTACCGTATGCCGCGTTGGCCCGGGGTGGGACGACCCGCTCGCAGGGGCCTGCGCGGCATTTTTCATTTGTCCGAGCGCCGCAGGGCGTGTCCGGACCTCGCGGGTTGTCTGAATGCTTGCACGTGGGGGCTCATCATGGATGGAGCGCGCGTTAGAAGGGTCTGGTCATCGGCCGCAGTCCTGGTGGCCGCCCTGGCCATGGTCACGGGCAGCCTCGCGGCGCAGGTGGGGATCGTCACGGGAACGGTGACGGATGCGAACACCGGCGAGCCCATCGCCACCGTTCAGGTACACATCCCGGAACTGCAGCTCGGAATGCTGACGAACGCCGACGGAGCCTACGCGCTCCCGAACGTGCCCGTCGGCCAGTACGAGATCCGGGCGGAGCTCATCGGTCGCCAGACCGACGCCCAGGTCATCGACGTCACTTCCGGGGCCACCGTGGTCGCGAACTTCATGCTCGAGTCGCGGGTGCTGGCGATGGACGCCGTGGTCGTCACCGGGGTGGCGGGCGCGACCCCCGAGACCGAGCTGGCGTTCACCGTGGACCAGGTGGAGGTGGAGACCGCGCAGGTTGCGTCGGCGCTCAACGTGGCCAGCCTGCTCCAGGGGCGCACGGCCGGAACCCGGGTGATTCAGGGCACGGGGCAGCCGGGGGACGAGCCCTCCATCCAGTTCCGGGGTCCGACGAGCATCATGCAGAGCCAGGCTCCGCTCCTGATCGTGGACGGAGTGATCTCCACCGGATCCCTCGCGGACATCGACCCGAACGACATCCAGAACATCGAGATCGTCAGGGGCGCGGCGGCGGCTTCGCTTTACGGCTCGCGCGCGCAGGCGGGAGTAATGGAGGTGACCACTCGCAGGGGCGCCTCGCTCCGGGAAGGCACGCACGAGTTCACCGTGCGCAGCCAGTACCTGTTCAACGACATCGAGTACGTCATGGGGCTGACCGAGTCCCACGAGTACCGCATGAACGCCGCCGGCACGGCCATCCTCGACCGCAGCGGCAACGAGCTCGACCTTCACAACAGGCAGCAGGAGATCAGCACCGGGTCGTACGCGCTCAACGACAACTTCGGCCGGCCCGGCGGAAGCGGCCGCGACCAGTGGACGACGTTCCAGGACCAGCCGGTCCCGCCCAACCTCTACGGGGGTTCGGTCTGGGACCACATGCTGTCTTCCGGAAACTCCTACAGCACGTACGTGTCGGCATCCGGCAACGAGGGAAGCACGCAGTACCGCGCCTCGGCCGCGTACCAGCGCGACGAGGGGGCCATGCAGTTCCACGACGGCGCGGAGCAGACCAACGTTCGGCTCAACCTCGATCAGTCGATCGGCGATCAGCTCCAGTTCTCGTTGAGTTCGTATGTCACGCTGCGGGAGCAGGACGTGATCTTCCAGCAGGAGAGGGCCGGGCTGAGCGACCTGACGGACCTGGTGGGCGTGGAGCCGCGCGATCCGACGGCCTCCGGGGGCGCAGCCGCACGCGGGCTCTTTCTCGGGACCGATCACTACCGGGCCGGCACCGACCTCTTCGCACGGGACGAGAACGGGGAGCTCGAGATCATCGGTGATCTGATCACTCGGAGGAACAACCCGTTCTATCAACTGGAGAACCAGGACTGGACCCGGGACCGGCTGCGCGTCATGGGCGCGCTGGACGCACAGTATTCGCCATTCTCGTGGCTGTCCTTCCAGGGCAACCTGTCCTACGACCGCACGAACCTGAAGGAAGTCAACATCACTCCGAGTCCGTGGAAACAGCGTTGGCCCCGGCCTCCCCGGGACGGCGCCATGTTCAGGCTCGAGGATCTTCGCGAAGAGATCAACGGCAACCTCACGGCCTCGATCCAGCACAGCTTCGGGGACCTCACGACCCGGACCCGCTTCCGCTGGCTGGCGGAGCAGACCTCTTCCGACAACTTCGTCGCCGGAGGCTCCACCTTCTCGGTTGTGGGAGTGCCGCAGATGGGACTGCTCACGACGGGACTGTACACCCGGTCGCACGCGGAGACGGTTCGGTCGCAGGGGTTGTTCGCCATCACCGCCCTCACCTGGCAGAGCAAGTACATTCTCGACCTCCTGGCCCGTCGCGACGGCAGCTCGCTGTTCGGCCCCGACGAGCGCTGGCAGCACTATTACCGCGTGTCCGCCGCGTGGCGGATGGCGGAGGAGGACTGGTGGCCGCTCGACTTCTTCACCGAGTTCAGGCCTCGGTACTCGAGGGGCACGGCCGGGGGCCGCCCGGGATTCTCCTACCAGTACCAGACCTACGCGGTCGACCGCGGGCGCATCATCCCCAAGCTGCTCGGCAATAACTCACTGAAGCCCGAGTTGGCGACGGAGCAGGAATACGGGATCGACATGATGGTGGCCGACCGGTATCGCATCCAGCTCAACTACGTCGATCTCGAGGTGAAGGACCAGCTCCTGCTGGTGCCGCTCAGTTCGGCCCTGGGCTTCGAGTCCCAGTGGCGGAACGCGGGCACGGTGGCCTCCACCACCTGGGAGGCTTCGCTCGAGGCGGCCTTCGTGGAGCGCCCGGACCTCGTCTGGACGGCTCGCCTCAACCTCGACCGCACGCGCCAGGAGATCACCGAACTCAACGTGCCGCCCTTCGAGTTCCGGGACCTGCGGGCGCGCATGATGGTGCGGGAAGGTGAGGAACTGGGGGCGTTCTACGGCTCCAACTGGCTGAGGAGCTGCAGCGAGCTTCCCGGCGGAATGGACTGCAACCAGTTCGACGTCAACGACGACGGTCTGCTGGTCTACGTGGGCGCGGGCAACGACTATCGGGACGGCGCCGCGAAGTCGCTCTGGGGCACCACGGGGAATGTCGACGGCACGACCCTCGACTGGGGCATGCCCATCAAGCACAACCGGTTCGACAACACCCCCCGCCCGCTAGGCTCCTCCCAGCCGGACCTGAACGTCTCCTTCCTGCAGGACTTCCAGTTCCGCAACATGGGGGTCACGCTCCTCTTCGAGGGCGAGTTCGGGGCGCAGATCATGAACCAGACCCGCCAGTGGGGCTCCCGGAGCGGCATCGGAGCCATCGATCAGCGGGGCAAGCCGGAAGAACTCAAGAAGCCGCTCCCCTACTACGGGGCCGCCTTCCTGTACGACCGCAACAACCGGAACGACTGGTACGTGGAGGACGGCGACTTCGTGAAGCTGCGGGAGCTGTCGGTGCGCTACACGTTCGACCAGACCAGCCTCCCGGGATTCATGTCCCAGGTCGGCTTCGATCGCGCTACGGTCAACCTGGCCGGCCGCAACCTGGTCACGTTCACCGGCTACCAAGGTCACGATCCGGAGGTGGGCAAGACGACCTTCGGAGGTTCCGCCGCCATCGGCCGGATCGACGAGTACTTCTACCCGAACTATCGGCAGATCGGCCTCGACGTCGAGCTCGTGTTCTGATGCGGCACCCGAGCAACGGAGCCGCCATGGAAGCGCGTGCGACACACGGACTCGTAGGGCAGGAGGGTGAGACGTGAGATTCCTACCGTCAAAGCTGCAGTCCCTGGCGATTGCCGGGGCCGTGAGTCTGGTCGGGGTTTCGGCCTGCGACCTGGAAGTGGTCAACCCCAACGAGCCCGACCGCGACCGGGCGCTCTCCGAGCCGGGCGACATCGAGTCGCTCATTGCGGGCACCTACTCGACCTGGTGGGACCAGGTGCACGGTGCCAGCGACGAGCTGGCCATGGTCCGGGCCCTCAGCAGCGCCTCCGAGGTGATCGCGTCCGCGGCCGCGAACCATTTCGCCTCCGACAACAACCAGCAGCCCCGGATCAACCTGACGAACGCCATCGGCTACCAGTGGGGGCGTTCGCTGCGGGCCCCCTGGATGGAGCTGAATCAGGCGCTCGCCGCGATCCGCGACGGAGTTCTGGTCATTGAGGAGAGCAACCTGCAGATCGGAGCGGGCGGTGCGGACACGGAACGGACCCTCGCATTCGCGAAGCTCATGCAGGGGCTGATCCACGCACACATCGCGAATCTCTTCGACCAGGGGTTCATCATCGACGAGACCGTGGACGTCGAGGCGGCGGTGGAGGGCGCGGACCTCCGTCCCTACGGCGAGGTTGCGCAGGCCGCCAGGGGATACCTGCAGGCGGCCCGGCAGATCGCGGGCTCCAATTCGTTCACGATTCCCGCGGGCTGGATGGGCACCAGCGTCTCGAGCGACAACCTGGTCCGGATGATCAACTCCTGGGAGGCCCGGCTGATGACGACCGTGGCGCGGACTCCCGAGGAGCGGGCCAGCGTCAACTGGAGCGAGGTGATGCGTCTCGCTCAGGACGGAGTGACGTCCGACTACGGCATCAACACGGTGCCGGGAGACATCTGGGACGACGCCTACAACCTGCCCCATAACCTCGCCGTCCGGTTCGTCGGCCCTGCGGACCAGTCCGGCCAGTGGCAGGCCTACGAGGCGGCCGGCCCGAGGGAAAGGTTCCCGGTCCACGTGGAGACGGACGATCGGCGGATCCACGCGCCCGGTGACCCTCAGGCCTCCGGGACGCTCGTCGAGATTCCGGGCACGCTCTTCGGCGACGCGCAGCGCGGCATCTGGTTCGTCACGCCCTATCGGACGTGGAAGTGGCGCGACAAGGCCGACTCGGGCTTCGGGTTCATCCCCGAGCTGACGGTGCGGGAGATGGAGTTCCTCATGGCCGAGGCTCACATCAGGATGGGGCAGCCGGGGGCGGCGCTTCCCTACATCAACCCGAGCCGTGAGGCCGCGGGGCTCCCGCCAGCCACGGTCGACGGGGTGTCGGGCGACCGGTGCGTGCCCCGGACCATCACGGGCGCGTGCGGCAGCGTGCTCTTCGCAATGTGGTACGAGAAGAGCATGGAGCTCCTCTTCGAGTCCGGCGGACTGGACTTCTTCGATCAGCGCGGCTTCGGAACACTGCGCATGGGGACCCCGCTGCACATGCCGGTAATCGCCGAGGAGCTGGAGGCGCTCAAGCTGGACGTGTACTCGTTTGGCGGCGAGGGCAATCCGGGCACCGCTGCGGGATGGAGCCTGAGGTAGTTACAAGCCTCCGCGAATCCGCACGCCGGCGTTGATGTTCATCATGAGTTCGTCGGAGACGCTCCTCATGTGATCCTCGAAATCCGGGGTGGCGAGCGGTGACCAGTCTCCGCCGGGGAGGATGCCGCGGACGGCGTTCTCGACCCGGATCTCGACGTCGAAGAAGTCCGAGCCTCCTCGACGCCCCTGCACGAAGAAGCGCGTCCGCACTTCATGCACGCCCCTATCCACCTCGTCCTCGAACGGAGCCCGGTAGAGCCAGGAGGTCTCGTAGTAGATGCGGGTGCGCGTCTCCCTGCGCTGATTGATCGTGTAGCCGTGGTCGGCCAGAACCTCCGGCACGTGGAGCTGGATGTCCCGGAGCGTCGCGCGGCCGATGTCGTCCCTCAACTGGCGGCCTCCGAGGGAGGCTCCGCAGCCGGCGAGAAGGATTGCCAGGACCAAGGCGGCCCATATTCGCCCTGCACCCGCGATAGACATCGACACCTCCTGATCTGCAGGGGAAGGTAGCGGGTATACCCCGATGGCAGCGAGCAGAGCCCTGCCGTTCTCGCCGACCTCGCGCCGTATTCGTATCATGAAGGGTTCCGGCGATTCGTCGTCCCGATGTCGGCCGGCATGAGCCTACCCCGACACCTCACGGCCCCGGCCCGGGATGACATCGCTCCGACGCCAGTTCCCCCTCGCACACGAGGTTCAGATGCGCTTCCTCACCGCTGCCCTCACTGTTTCCGTTGGTGCCGTCGTGGCATTCGGCTCGCCGCTGGCCGCGCAGCAGCGTCCCTTCACGTTCATGGATGTTCAGGAGCTGAAGCGCGCCGGCTCGTGGACGCCGAGCCCGGACGGGGCGTGGATGCTGTACACCGTCACGACCCCTGACTGGGAGGCGGCCGAGTCCCAGACCGACATCCACCTGGTGTCGCTCGGCGAAGGCGTCCCCTCGAGCCGGCAGCTCACCTACACGGACGACAGGAACGAGACCAGCCCGGCATGGGCTCCGGACGGTTCGTTCTTCGTCTTCTCGTCGAACCGCGACGGGGACGAGAACCAGCTCTACATGATGCGCCACGACGGCGGGGAGGCGCGCAGGATCACCGACGCCGGGGAAGGAGTGTCGGGCTTCGCCTTCAGCCCGGACGGGCAGTGGCTGGTATATCGCTCCGGCGAGAGCGACCGGGAGCAACTGTACCGGCTGCCGGCCGGCGACCTGGTCGGAGGCGAGCCCGAGCAGCTCACCGACGGCGAAGCCGGCGTCGACCAGTGGGACTTCTCCCCCGACGGGAGCCGCATCTACTTCACGCGCCCCGACTCCTTCGACGAGGACGAGGTGAAGCGGCTCGAGATGGGCTTCACCGTCGACGTGCGCAACGCGGTCACGCCGCTCTCGAGCCTGTGGAGCGTGGATGTCGCGTCGGCGACCGAGCGGCGCGAGACCAACGACGCATCCTACAGCGTCAACAGCTTCACGCTCTCCGACGATGGGCGCTGGATCGGAATCACGGGCGGCTCGCCCGAGCGCTACGAGCGCAACATCACCGCGCAGCGGCTCTACGCGGACCTCTATCTCAAGGAGATCGCGACAGGCGAGATCGAGCGGCTCACCGACAACTACGAGATCGGCGAGGGCGGGATGAGCTTCTCTCCCGACGGGCGCTGGATCGCCTTCTCGGCGCCGGACGACATGGAGCGCTACTCGATGACCGAGAATCGGGTCTACATCCGCGAAGTGGACGATCGCGGGGGCGCGTTCCGCAAGCTGGGCGCGGATTTCGACCAGAGCTCGAGTGTCGGATTCTGGTCCGATGACTCGGAGACCATCTACTTCAACGCCGGCGTGACGGTGACCACGCAGTTGCACGCGCTCGACGTGGAGAGCGGTGCGGTGCGGCAGCTCACCGAGGAGCGGGCGGCACTCTCGGTGTCCCGCGACGACGACACGGGCACCATCCTCATCGGCTACAGCGATCCGAAAACACCCCCCACCGTGTTCACCGTGGCGCGCGTCGACGACGTGCCGGACCGCTCGGCGTGGACGCAGCTCGTGGACGTGAACCCGCAGATTCGCGGCATCGCGCTCGGCGAGGAAGTCGAGGTCAACTGGCGCTCGTCCGACGGCAAGATGGTCGGGGGCGTGCTCGTCTATCCCGTGGGCTACGAGGAAGGGACGCGCTATCCGCTGATCGTCGCGATCCACGGCGGCCCCGCGTCGGCGGACGTCCTCCGCTTCAACGGCGGCTACAACGCGCAGGTGTACGCGGGCGCGGGCTACGCCGTGCTCAAACCCAACTACCGCGGCTCGCGCAACTACGGGAACGCGCACCGCACCGACATCGTGGGCGACTACTTCACGATGGGCTACGAGGACATCATCACCGGCGTGGACCACCTGATCGCCGAGGGGATCGTGGACGGCGACCGCATGGGTGCGCTGGGCTGGAGCGCGGGCGGCCACTGGTCCAACTGGATCCTGACCCAGACCGACCGCTTCAAGGCGATCAGCTCCGGCGCGGGGACGATGAACTGGATCAGCATGTACGCGCAGAGCGACGTGCAGCGGAACCGCCAGTTCTACGTCGGCGACGGCTTCCTGTACGAGGACTTCGACACCTACTTCGACCAGTCGCCGCTCAAGTACATCACGAACGCGGTCACTCCGACCATGATCCACGTGGTGGAGGGCGACCCGCGCGTGCCCAGCCCGCAGTCGGTCGAGCTGCACATGGCGCTCAAGAAGCTGGAGGTGCCGACGGAGCTCTTCATGTATCCGGGGCGCAGCCACGGCATCCCGGACCCTCGCAACCGCCTCGTCAAGGCCGTCAGCGAGATGGCCTGGATGGACTACTACGTGCGCGGCATCGGCGAGAAGTTCGAGTGGCGGCAGGTGCTGGAGACGCTGGAGGGGGAGGACGGGCCGGTGGTGGTGTCGGACCCGCAACGGTAGGCAGAGGCTTCCACTCGCTGAATCCGCGAAGGCTCGACGCCATTGCCTGACCTTCAACCCGGGAGGGGAATGCCGAAACGACTGATCTGGCTGACGGTCCGGATCGCGGCCGCCATCGCCGTCGTCGTCGTCCCCTTCGGCTATGCCGTCACAGGGGTGCAGACCGACGTGTTGATGGGAGCTGGCTGCGGGCTTGCCGTCGGTGTCGGCGTCGGCCTTCGCGGGGGATCGAGGAGCGGCGTGTGGACCGGCGTGCTGATTGGCTCGATCGTCGGGGTCATAACGGTGCTCATGGCCGGCACGCTGCCCTTGGACGGGTTTGGAGTCCTCGTCCCGCCCATTCTCGCCGTGTCGGTTGGTCTGATCGACGGCCTCAGCAGGTCATCCTTCTCCGGATATCGAGATGTGGGGAGAGAGACGTGCATCGTTGCTGCCCTGCTTGCCTTGGGGCTCTTTCCCACCCTGCAGTGGGGCATGTTGGGCGCCCTGCTGGCTCCCTTCCTGTTTGTGCCCTGGACGGTGCTGATGGCTGGTCTCCTCAGCTACCGCCGCGAGGGATGGCGCGACGCCCGGCCTCCGTGGCTGCTGTTCGTGGGTGCGGTTGGATTGCACGCCTTGATGGCCTACATGCTGGCGTCCGAGATAATCCGGCAAAACCCCGGGATGCCCGGCATCGACCTGGTCTGGCCAATCGCTCAGGTCTTGATCCTCTGGCTGTTGGTCGCTCCGGCGGCCGCGTTTCTTCTGGGGCGCGCCGCCATCATCTGGCTCCAGCCGCGGCTCAGGGTGTACGGCCATCTGGCCGGCTACCTGCGCGTCATGTGGGTCCCGATCGGCGGGTTCGCGGTCGGCTACCTGACGATCATCGTCCTGTTCTCCGGCTTCTACGGGATGCTCGGGCACTTTCGCCCGGACGCATTTGCCGGCGCCGGCGTCGGGATCGCCGACTGGTTCTCCTTTGCTTTCTTCACCGCGCTCGGCCAGGACTTCACGACCGTCGCGCCGGTCTCGGTCAGCGCCAGGGTGCTCGTGGGCGCCCACCTGATCCTCTCTGCGGGCTGGGCACTCGTGCTGTTCGCCGCGGTGATGTCGTCCATCGGGCCGAAGCTGGACCGGATCGCGCGGCGCTACGCGGAGGAGGGCGACTAATGGGCAGAGCGAGGCAGGGCTCGTTCGCGTTCTTCAACGCCCTCGCTCAGGACTATGCGGCCATAGTTCCAGTAACTATGCGGCCATAGTCCCGGTATGCTTCGTCTCGCTGTCGGAGGACGAGAGCGTAGAGAGCGCCGCGCCATGAGGCTGCGCGTGACCCCGCCTGTGCTGCGGGCGTCTCATTGATAGTGACAATAACGCAGTCCCGATTGCGCGTTTTTGTCGGTCGCGCGAACCCGCTGAAACGGGTGCCCGCGCTGTCGGTTGCGGAACCCAAAAACAGCGAGTACGCTGGAGGCAGGGCAGTGGGGGATGGGTCCCAGGGCGACACACATGAGCCCGTACCGGACAGACCAAAGAGCGGCATCTCGCATGATTCGGCGGCGGGACAAGAGTGTGACTGTGGCCCGATCGGGCGAGGACACCGATGCCCCCGTCTCCAGCGGAACCCCGCGAAGTTCCCATGCTGTCACCCGCCGATCGCTCCTCCGATCCGGGTTCGCCGCGCTGGCCGCCGCTCCTTTCGCGAGGCCGCTGGCGGCTTCCTCTCCATCCATTCGCCGAAGCCGCCGCAACGTCGTCAAACAGGCCGATGACATCGTACTCGGCGTGTCGGCCGCGTTCTCGGGCCCGTCTCGCGGTCTGGGCACGGAGCTGTATCGCGGCGCGATGGCCTGGTTCAGCTACGTCAATGACAATGGAGGAGTGAACGGCCGCCGGATCGTCCTCAAGCTCTACGACGACGGATACCAGCCGGATACGTGCGTCGCGAACACCCTCCGGCTCATGCAGGACGACGATGTCTTCCTGCTCTTCGGCTACGTCGGCACTCCGACCGTCACCCGGGTGCTGCCGCTGCTGAAGAGATTCAGCGACCGGCAGGTCTACCTCTTCTTTCCCTTCACGGGCGCGGAGCCGCAGCGTGAACCTCCCTACGGCGAGTTCGCCTTCAACCTGCGTGCCTCCTACAGGCAGGAGACGGCCGGGCTGGTCGACAATTTTGTCCGCATCGGACGCCGGCGCGTGGCGGTCTTCTATCAAATCGACGCGTACGGGCGAAGCGGCTGGGCAGGTGTGCGCGAGGCGCTGGCACGGCACGGAGAGACGATCGCGGGCGAGGCGACCTACACCCGCGGCACCCCGTTCGGTGCAAGCATGAGGCGCCAGGTGGAGATCCTGAGGGCCGGGTCGCCGGACGCCGTGATCTGTATCGGCGCCTACGCCGCGTGCGCCGCCTTCGCGCGCGACGCCGTCGATCAGGGGCTGCACGTTCCGGTGGCCAACCTGTCGTTCGTGGGGAGCGAAAACCTGCAACGGGTCCTGCGCGAGAGACGCTCCGACCCGGATTCCTACACCCGCTTCCTGGTCAATTCACAGGTCGTGCCCGCCTTCGACGACGCGACGTTCCCGTCCGTGAACGAGTACCATCGGCTGATGTTTCAGTACGACCCTCAACTCCCCGAGGATCTCGAGAAACTCACCGAGGGTGAATCGTATCAACCCCTTGCCCGCGGCTTCGTCAGCCTGGAGGGGTTTCTTAATGCGAAACTGATGACGGAAATCCTGCGGCGCCTGGGCGGGCGGCCGGACAGGTCCGGACTGGAGCAGGCGGTCTTCACCGTGCGCAACTTCCCCCTGGGAATCGGCGAGTCGGTGTCGTTCGGACCCGACCGCCGGCAGGGGATGCAGAGAGTCTACTATACCGTTGCCGACGGTGACCACTTCGCGCTTCTCGACAACTGGGAAGCCAAATTCGGCGCGTCGTGAAGGAGGAATCCCCCGAATGATGAGAACAGCAGCAGCCATCGCCATGTTCTTCGCCCTCGCGCACGCGGGGCCGGCCGCCGCGCAGGGAACTCTGCGGGGAACGGTCACCATAGCCGGCGCGGGCAGTGCCATCGCGGGAGCCCAGGTCAGCCTGGCAGGCCTGAACATCGGGGCGATAACCGGTCCTGACGGTGCCTACCAGGTCGAGCCGGTCCCGGCGGGAATCCACGAAGTGGTGGTGGTGCTGATCGGCTACGAGACCGAACGGCGGCAGGTGACCATCGCGGATGGCCAGCCCACCACGCTGAACTTCGTGCTCACCGAGACGGTGCTCGAACTCGAGGGCGTGGTCGCGGTCGGAAGCCGCGCGCGGCCCCGCACCGTCACGGAGTCGCCCGTTCCCGTCGACGTGATTCCGGTCCCCGAGATTCTGCAGCAGGGCGACACCGACTTCGCCAATCTGCTTCGCAACGTGGTGCCGTCGTTCAACGTGAACATTCAGCCCATCAGCGATGCGGCCACCTTCGTGCGGCCCGCGAACCTCCGCGGCCTCGCCCCGGACCACACCCTTGTCCTCGTCAACGGGAAGCGGCGCCATCGCGGGGCGGTCATCACCTGGTACGGCAACGGTCTCTCCGATGGCTCGCAGGGCCCGGACATCGCTCTCATCCCGGGGCTGGTGCTGCGGCAGGCCGAGGTCCTCCGCGACGGCGCCTCCGCCCAGTACGGCTCCGACGCGATCGCGGGCGTCGTGAACTTCGTCCTCAGGAACGACCGCTCCGGCGGCTCCATCGACTTCAAGACCGGCGGGTACGCCTTGGGGAAGACCAGCGAGCCGTTCGAGGAAGGCACGTTCCCCGGGGATGGCGAGGTGTACACGCTGTCCGGCAACGTGGGAGTGCCGCTGGGGGAAACCGGCTTCCTGAACCTGACCGGCGAGTACGGCAACGCCAATCCCACCGACCGCAGCACGCAGCGCAACGACGCCCTGGCGCTGCTGGCGTCGGGCAACTCGAGCGTCCGCGCTCCGGCGCAGGTCTGGGGCGCCCCCCAGGTGTCCAACGAGCTCAAGCTGTGGGCGAACATGGGGTACCTGTTCGACGACGACATGCAGTTCTATTCCCACGGCAACTACGTGAGCAAGCAGGTCGAGGGCGGCTTCTACTTCCGCAATCCGGGCACGCGCAGCGGGGTGTTCGGGACGAGGAACGCCGATGGCCAGCGGATCCTCCTCGTCGGCGACATGCTCGACGCACGCGACGGCGTGCTGGACGGATCGGCGGGCTGCCCCGAAGTGCGGGTCGACGATGACGGGGTCGTGCTCGACCAGTCGGCGCTCGACCAGGTCCTCGCCGATCCCGATTGCTTCACCTTCCAGAAGCTCTTCCCCGGGGGATTCACCCCGCAATTCGGCTCATTCCTCCTCGACGCATCCGCGGTGACGGGGCTGAGGGGCGCCAGCGGCGACTTGAACTGGGACGCGAGCGCGTCCTGGGGAAGATCCAACCTGGACTTCTACATGTACAACACGGTGAACGCTTCGCTGGGGCCGGATCAGCCCTGTGCCGGCGCGAGCCGGGAGATCTCCTTCGTCGTGCCGGATCAACCCTGCACCCCCTGGTTCAACCCGGGGATCTACGACCAGCAGGAGATCAACTTCAACGCGGACCTGTCCTACGCGCTCAATGAGCGGACCAACCTCGCCGGTGGGGCGGAGTGGCGCAACGAGCGCTTCGAGATCATCCGGGGCAGCACGGAGTCGTGGACGGAGGGCCCGCTCGCAACGCAGGGATTCACCCCGGGCTCGAACGGATTCACGGGCTTCGGACCCCTTACCGAGGGAGCGTGGAACCGGAACAACTTCGCCGCCTACGGCGACCTGGAGGTCCGTGAACCCGAGGGTGCCTGGACGTTCGGTGCGGCGGGCCGCGTCGAGCGCTTTTCGGACTTCGGGACGACGGTCAACGGGAAGCTCGCGGGACGCGTGAGTGCGTCGGAGAGCCTGGGGCTGCGCGCCAGCGTCAGCACCGGCTTCCGCGCCCCTTCGCCGGGACAGCAGAACGCGTTCAACATCTCCACGATCTACGATCCCGCCATCATGGACCTGACCAACAACGGCACGATCCCGTCGACGTCACCCCTGGCGAGGGAATTCGGCGGCGAGCCGCTCAAGCCGGAAACGTCCGTCAATCTGGCCCTGGGGACGGTGTACGACGATGGCCCGTTCAGTCTTTCGCTGGACTTCTTCCAGATCAGGGTTTCGGACCGCCTGACGACCAGCGCCGACCGGGAGCTCACCCCGGCGGAGATCGAGCAGCTCATCGCCCAGGACATCATCCGGCCGGGCGGCGTGCTCGCCCGCTTCCGCTTCTTCATCAACGACTTCGCGACCCGGACGGACGGCATCGACCTGGTGGGCGCGTACGATGTCCGGGGAGCGCGCGGCTCCACCACAACCTTCAGCAGCGCGTGGAACTGGACCCGGACCACGGTGACGGATTTCAACCCCAGGACCCTCACCTCGCACCGGATCCGCATACTCGAGCAAGGACTCCCCGGCGTGCGCGGCAACCTCGCCATGAATCACGCCTTCGCCGGCGGATCCCGCTTCCTGGTGCGCGCCAGCTACTGGGGCGGCTACTTCGACGGCGAGCAGCCCTACTACGAATCGGATCCGGAAGACACCATCGACTACCCGGCCCGCGTCCTCTTCGATGTGGAGGCGTCCCGAAAGCTGGCCGAGCGCTGGACGCTCACCTTCGGCGCCCAGAACCTGCTCAACACCTATCCCGAGGAGTATCCGGGCGCCGCGGCCGGCGTCGGCAACCGCTTCGGCCAGTTCACCCCCTTTGGCTTCAACGGCGGCTTCTACTACACGCGACTCGGCTTTAGCTGGTAGGCTGAGGCCGCGGGGTGTCCCGCCGCGCTTCCAACTCTCTCACCCGCAGGGGGACCGGCACCAAGGCTCACTCCAAAGACTCTTCCATCGCTTCGCGGGCCGCGGCCTCGATTCTCCAGGGGATGGCGGAGTCGCGATAGAGCGCCGCTCCGTTAGAAAGGGTAGGATGTCCGCCAACTCGGGGGGCGCCGCGATGCACCGATGGGACCGGCGGCAAGCCCGGTCTCTCGCCACTCCGAGCCGCTTTGGGGGCTCTCGGCGCGTCGACCAGCATCCTCCCCTTGGGCGTGAAGAAGAGCACCGTCCCGTCACCGTTCACGGATACCTTGACCCGCCCCTCGTGAACGGCCCGATGATGCCGGCGGCAGAGGAGCAGGGTGTTCCGGAGGCTCGTCTCGCCCCCGTCGGCCCAGTGCTTGACGTGATGCGCCTCGGTGAACCGGCAGCCGCACCCGGGGAAGCGGCATCCCCGGTCGCGCTCCTCCAGTGCCCGCCGGATATGCGGGGGAATGGTGCGCGTCCGGCGCCCCACGTTCAGCATCGAGCCGTCCTTCGCGTGGACCATCGCGACCACTGCGGCGTCGCACGCCAAGCGCCGAGACGTTTCCGCGGAAACGCGAATCCAGTCCAGGTCGGAGCGTCCGGGCTCGCCCTCGGCCGCGAGCGTCGCGGCGTCGCAATGGACCGTGACCTGGAAGCGCTCGGCGCGCGTGCCGGACCCGACGCGGGCCGACGTGTTCGCCGCATTCTCCGCTTTGGCTCCCGGCGTTCCCACGCGCACTCCCCGCGGGGCCGCATTGAATTCGGTGGTTGGAGCGCCATCCAGGTCATCGAGGTCGCCACCCATCTCATCCACATCGACTTCCGATTCGCGGTGCTCGCCACCACCGAACCCCGCCGCCAGCGCCCGCTCGGCCAGCAGTCCCACCGCATCGGCCCGGCGCTGCTTCGGCTCGGGGCGCGTATCGCCTGCATCGCCGGCCTCGCAACTGACACCCCTTCCACTTCCCGCCGTGTCCCGGGCATCATCCTCGGACCGGAACAGCGCATCCGACGCCGCCTCCACCGCTCGCATCAGCACCGCCCCGGCCTCCGGCTCGAGCCGGCCCTTCACCACGTACATCCCGTCGCCGTCCACGAAGACCGAGAAGGTGCGGCTGCGATGCCGGGCCTGCTCGGCGGTCAGCTCCGCGTCGCGCGACAGCTTCTTCAACATGCGCACCGTCCGCTCCAGCTTAGCCGCCGAGCCCGCGCGCGCGAACTCGAGCAGCTCCGCCTCGCGCTCGGGAGTCGCAACTCGTGTGAGCGCCCGCACCTTGGCGTAGGAGATGGTCCCATGCTTCAGAGCATCGGCGGTCCGGGGCAGTCGCTCCAGCGCGCGGGCGGTCCGGACCCGCTCGCGGGCCGTGCCGATCTTCGTGCCGATCCTCCAGGCCAGCCATTCGGCGCAGGAGGAGTAGCCGCCGTCCTTCCACCCGCCCCGCCGGTCGAACTCGGCGATGAGAGTCATCATGCGCGCCTCGGCGGAGTTGATGCGGGCCGCCAACTCCGCGATGCGCTCGCCCAGCTTGCGGAGTTCGGCGTCGTCATCGTTGGGCCCGGAGTCGGAGGGAGCCGGGATGGCATCGGTGGGCCCGGAACCGGAGAGAGCCGGGATGGCATCGGTGGACACGGTGCTGGCGCCCGTGGGTTCCCGCACCATCGCAGGCCACGAGGCGAACCTCCGGCGCGTGTCGTAGAGAGAGTTCGGAGATGCGATCATCATTCCTC
>JAJDXG010000021.1 GCA_022823365.1 Gemmatimonadota bacterium | reverse complement strand
AGCTCGGTCTTCCCCACCCCGGTCGGGCCCGAGAAGATGAAGGACCCGATCGGCCGCCGCGGATCCTTGAGCCCGGCGCGGCTGCGCCGGATGGCGCGCGATATCGCCTGAATGGCGGGGTCCTGACCGACCACCCGCTTGTGCAGTTCATCTTCCATGTTGATGAGCCGCCGGGTCTCGGCCTGCTTCATCCGGGTGACGGGGATCCCCGTCCAGCGGCTGACGATGAAGGCGACGTCGTCGACGGTTACCTCCGGGCGATGATGCCTGCGCGTTTCCTGCCACTCCTTCTGGCGCTCGCGAATGCGCCGCTGCAGCTCGCGCTCTTCGTCCCTCAGCTCCGCCGCGCGCTCGAAATCCTGATTGCGGATCGCGAGTTCCTTCTGCCCCGCCAGCCCTGCGAGCTCCTCCTTCAGTTCCTCGACTTCCGGCGACGGCACCTGGCTGGCGATGCGCGCTCGCGACCCGGCTTCGTCGATGACGTCGATGGCCTTGTCGGGCAGGAAACGGTCGGTGATGTAGCGGTCGGAAAGCTTCGCCGCCGCCGCCAGCGAGTCGTCCGGCAGGTTCACTCTGTGGTGGTCCTCGTAGTGGCCGCGCAGGCCCTTGAGGATGTCCACGGTTTCGGGAAGAGTCGGCTGGTCCACGATCACGGGCTGGAAACGGCGCTCCAGGGCACCGTCCTTCTCGATGTACTTGCGATACTCGTTCAGCGTCGAGGCGCCGATGCACTGGAGTTCTCCGCGAGCGAGCGCCGGCTTGAACATGTTGGACGCGTCGATGGCGCCCTCGGCGGCCCCGGCGCCCACCAGGGTATGCAGCTCGTCGATGAACAGGATGACGTTGCCGCCCTGGGAGATCTCGTTCATGACCGCTTTCAGGCGCTCCTCGAACTGGCCTCGATACTTGGTTCCGGCGATGACCGCGGCCATGTCCAGCGCCAGCAGCCGGTGATCCTTGAGCGCCTCGGTGATCTCCCCCGCCGCGATGATCTGAGCCAGTCCCTCGACGATGGCCGTCTTCCCGACACCCGGTTCGCCGATCAGCACCGGGTTGTTCTTCTTGCGCCGGCAGAGAATCTCCACGATCCGCTCGATCTCGACGCGGCGGCCGATGGTCGGGTCGAGCTTGCCGCCACGGGCCAGGTTTGTGAGGTCGCGGCAGAAATGGTCGAGCGCGGGAGTCTTGGACTTCTTGTCCGGCTTGCCTCCCGCCGGCACCGCCTGTCCCCCGCCGACATCCGAACTCATCTCGGAGCCCAGCACCCTCAGGCACTCCGCGCGCGCCCTGTCCAGCCGCACGTTCATCGAGTTCAGCACCTGCGCGGCGATGCCCTTCTCCTCCCGCAGGAGTCCGAGCAGCAGATGTTCCGTGCCCACGTAGGAGTGGTTGAGTTCGCGGGCTTCGGCCAGCGCGAACTCCAGTACCTTCTTCGCGCGCGAGGTATAGGGCAATTCACCCAGGGCGATGGTCGCCTTGCCCTTGCGAACGGCCTCTTCCACCCTTTGGTGAACCTGGCTCAGATCCGCGCCCAGGTTCATCAGCACAGTGGCGGCCACCCCCTCCCGCTCACGGATCAGGCCGAGCAGCACATGCTCGGTGCCCACATAGTCGTGTTGCAGCCTGATGGCCTCGTCCCTGGCCATCGCGAGCACCTTGCGAACCCGATCCGTGAAATTGTAGTTCATCTGCCTTTTTGTGCCCGCGGGTCGTCAGGAGTCGCGGCCGGAGCCCGAACTGCTCTCCGGAGGTTCCGTGTCCGGAATCACCACACCCTCGGTAGCCAGGATGCGGCGCACATAGGTGGCTCGGTGCGCGTCGCGCTCGCCTGGAGGAAGCTTCCGCCCTGCTGCATCCTCCAGGTGGGCGGACTGCGTGAAGATCATGATCTTGTTGAGCGAGTATACACGGAGGCCAGGGAGAAGTTTCAGCGCCGCGCCGAGCCGAACCCCCGACAGGAGGTTCATCATTTCCTCGAAAGTAAGGGATCGGGCATAGCGCAGTAACCCGTAGGCGCGCCATATCTTATCTTCTGTGACTTGATATGCGTCACGAATCAGTACCCGGCGTGCCCGCCTCTCGTATTCGATGACTTGGCGCACGATGCGGTCGAGATGGTCGACCAGGTCCTCCTCGGTCTTGCCCAGCGTGGTCTGGTTCGAAACCTGGAAGAAGTTGCCGACCACCTCGGAACCCTCTCCGTAGAGTCCGCGAAACGTCAGCCCGACCTGGCTCAACCCTTGAAGTACGCGCCCGATCTCCTTGGTGAGCACGAGTCCCGGCAGATGGATGAGAACCGAGGCCCGCAGCCCGGTGCCGACATTCGTCGGGCAACTGGTGAGATACCCGAGCTCGTGGTCATAGGCGTAGGGGAGCTCCCGGCCCAGATCCTCGTCCAGCCCGTCCACCATGCCCCACGCCCCTTCCAGCGCGAGGCCGGAGACCAGCACCTGCAGGCGCAGGTGGTCCTCCTCGTTCACCATCACGCTCACCGGATCGCTGGCTGAGAGCACCACTGCGGCCGCACGCCGCGGAAGGTCGGAGTCCGACTTCTCGCCAAGCAGGTCCTGGGAGATGAGCCGCCGTTCCAGAAGAATGCGCCGGGTACCGCCGTCCAGTTCGGCAAGCGGATGGACGCTCGCCTCGGCGAGCAGGTCGACCTTTTCCGCCGTTCGGCGCACGCGCGCCAGCACGGCCCGGCGATCGTTGACCCGTGACTGCGGGCCGAACGCGTACCCCTGCAGGTTGCGCGCGAGGCGGACGCGGGTGGAGAGGACGATATCGGAGTCCGGACCGCTCGCATCGAGCCACCCCAGGCCCCGATCGAAGATCGTGGACAGGTGATCCATCGGCTCCCTACCGGGTCACGGGCTCGAGGGAACGAATCTGGTCCCTCAACTGCGCCGCCCGCTCGAAATCTTCCGTGCTGATGGCGTAGCGGAGTTTGCGGCGCAGGCCCTCGAGGCGCTGCTCGCGCTCGGAGACGGTGGGATCCGGAGGCAGGTACACTTTGCCCACGTGCTGCACGCCCCCGTGAATGCGCCTCAGCAGATTCTTCAGGTAGAAGTCGAACGTGGTATAGCAGTGTGGACACCCCAGGCGTCCGTTCTCGCGGAACCCCGCGAACGAAAGGCTGCAGAAGGTACAGGTCCTGTCTTCCTCTCCGGCCTCCGCGCCCTCCTCCGGGCCGGTCATCTGCGACAGAAAGTCGGTGAGCGGAGAGTGTGCGGGCGGCGAGGGCTGGTTGACCCCGCGGGAAGCGGCGCACTTCTCGCACAGGTGCAGCACGCTTGCCACGTCGTCCACGATCTGTGTCAGATGGACGACGGCCTCCGCCGCGCCGCACTCGCTGCATACCCGCGGATCTTCGCTCACGGGTTTTCGTCTCCCTCTCCCAGTATGCCGTTGTCCAGTTGCAGGACACGGTCCGCGCGCGCGGCCAACGCGGGGTTGTGGGTTACCAGCACCATGGCAAGGTCGTGGTCGTCCTTCAGCTGGAAGAGGAGGTCGTGCAGCTGCTCGCTGGTCCGGCGATCGAGATTGCCGCTGGGTTCGTCCGCCAGAAGCACCACCGGGTCGTTGGCGAGCGCCCGGGCCACGGCGACCCGCTGCTGCTCTCCCCCCGAGAGCTGCCGGGGCCTGTGCTCGAGGCGTTCACCGAGGCCGACCGAATCGAGGAGGTGGCGCGCGCGATCCTCGGCGTCCGGTCGGGTTCGGCCGGCAATGAGTCGGGGCATCATCACGTTCTCGAGTGCGGTGAAGTCGCGCAGCAGGTGGTGGAACTGAAACACGAAACCCACGTGATGGTTTCGGATCCTGCAGACGGTCTCGTCGTCCAGCGCGGACAACGGCGTCCCGTCGACGAGCACTTCCCCCGATGTCGGCCGGTCGAGCGCCCCCAGCAGGTGCAGCAGCGTGCTCTTGCCCGCGCCGCTCGCGCCGGTGACCGAGACCGCCTCGCCCACGTGAACTCGCAGGTCTACCCCTCGCAGAACACGGAGTTCACTTCCGTTGCCCCCAACGAACGTGCGCACCAGCGAACGGGCCTGGAGGGGAAGCGGGACGGGGTCGTGGACCCCGTGAGGATCCGGGGTCGCGCCATTGCCGGGCGCCGGGCCTGTGGACCGGCCCTCCTCATTCATGGCGAATCGCCTCCACGGGCCGGAGGCCGGCCGCGCGGGACGCCGGATAGAGGGTGGCCAGGAAGGTGATGCCCATGCTCACCACGATGATGGTCGCGACGTCCAGCAGGTCCACTGCCACGGGCAGATGATCCAGATAGTAGAGATCGGCCGGAATCGAGATGAACTGGTAGCGGTCGAGCGCCCAGGCCATCACCAGGCCCAGTGCCACTCCCAGCGAAGTCCCGATCATGCCGATCCAGAGCCCCTGCAGGCGGAAGACGCGGAGAATCGCGCGGTCGGTCATGCCCATGGACTTGAGGATCCCGATCTCCCGGGTCCGGTCCACGACAACCATGACCAGCGTGCTCACGACGTTGAAGGCAGCCACCACGATGATCAGACCGAGGATGACTCCCATCGCCAGTTCCTCGAGCTTGAGAGCGGAGAAGAACGACCGGTTGGTCGTCATCCAGCTCTCGATGAAATGGCCCGGCCCGACGGCGGCGCGGATTTCCCGGCCCACCCCGTCGGCTTCCCACAGATCCTCCACCCGCACGGCGATGCCGCCGACCTGGTTTTCCCCCGCGATGCCGAGCAGGTCCTGGGCTGCCGCGAGCGTCGTGTAGATGTTGCGCAGGTCGTACTCGTACATGCCGGTCGTGAACGACCCCGCCATCTCGAACTGGCGAACCGTGGGGTACAGACCCCCCATGGGACTCTCGTTGACGTTCTCAAGCGACACCAGCACCAGCGTGTCGCCTTTGAAGAGCTGCATGCGCTGCGCCAGCAGGCTCCCCACCAGCACCGGAGGATAGCCCGACTCGGTGGGACCGAGAGAATAGACGCCGTCCTGCAGATCGCGCTCGAAATCGGTTACGGGCACGCCTTCCGGTTGCGGCAGGACCCCGTAGAGGTCGGCCGTCTGCGCGTACCCGGCGCGCTGTATGCCGACGCTGGTGACCACAAAGGGAGCGGCTCCCACGACGGCATCGACGGTGCGGACACGCTCGAGCACCTGCTCCCAGCCGTCCATGCGCAGCGAGGTGCCCGTCTGCAGCACGAGCACATGGGGGTTGGACCCGAGGATCTTCGCCCGCAACTCCTCCTGCATCCCGTTCATGACCGAGATGACGATCACCAGCGCCATGACGCCGAGGGTCACGCCGCCGAGCGCGATCCAGGTGATGAGAGACAGGAAGCGTCCCCGCTTGCGCGCCGCCAGGTATCGCCGCGCGATGTACCAGTCCAGACGCCTCAACCCTCTTCTCCTCCGCTCATTCGCGCCGCAGGATGGGGAAAAGAATCACGTCCCGAATGGACGGCTGGTCGGTCAGCAGCATCGTGAGGCGGTCGATGCCGACGCCGACGCCGCCGGTGGGCGGCATCCCGTATTCGAGCGCGCGGATGTAGTCCTCGTCGACCCGGTGGGCTTCTTCGTCTCCACCAGCCGCCAGCCGGGCCTGGTCCTCGAAGCGCGCCCGCTGGTCGAGGGGATCGTTGAGTTCCGAGAACGCGTTGGCGATCTCGGTGCCCAGAACGAACAGCTCGAAGCGCTCCGTGAGACGCGCGTCACCGCGCTTGGCCTTCGCCAGCGGGGAGAGTTCCCGTGGATGATCCAGGACGAAGGTCGGCGAACGCAGGTCCTTCTGCACCAGCACGTCGAAGAGCTTGTCGATCAGCTTGCCCCGCCCCGCCCTCTCGAGGTCCGGCAGGCGAAGCGCCTTCGCGCGGGCCCGCAGTTCGTCGTCCTCCAACTCCAGGGGGTCGTCGCCCAATGCCTCGCCCAGGGCCTCGACCAGCCGAAGGCGCTTGAACGGCGGGGCCAGCGAGATGCGTTCCCCCTGGTAGGTGACGGTGCTCGCCCCCGCGACCGACGCCGCGATTTCCGAAACGAGCTCTTCCACCAGATCCATCATGTCGTGATAGTCCGCGAAGGCCTGGTAGAACTCGAGCATGGTGAACTCGGGATTGTGAAACCGGCTCAGGCCCTCGTTGCGAAAGTCCTTGGAGACTTCGTACACACGCTCGAAGCCCCCCACGATCAGCCGCTTCAGGTAGAGCTCGTCGGCGATGCGCAGGTAGAGTCGGCGGTCGAGCGAGTGGTGATGGGTCACGAAAGGACGGGCCGTGGCCCCCCCGTAGAGGGGCTGGAGCACCGGCGTCTCCACCTCCAGGAAGCCGTGGGCGTCCAGGACACGGCGCGCCGTGGCCACAACCCGCGACCGGGCGCGGAATACCTCCCGCACCTCGGGGTTGACCGCCAGGTCGGCGTAGCGCTGGCGGTAGCGGGCTTCCGTATCGGCGAAGCCGCTGTGGGTAACCCGCCGTCCGGTTGCCGCGTCCACCTCGGTCTTCCCCAGCGGCAACGGCCTCAGGGCCTTCGTCAGCAGCGTCCAGTCGGCAACCTGCACCGTCACTTCGCCCATGCGCGTCCGGAAGAGCCGGCCGCGCGCGCCGATCCAGTCCCCGAGATCGAGGAGATCGAGATCCTCGAACGCCTGCTCTCCCACCTCGTTCTTGCGGAAGTACACCTGAATGCGTCCCGATCCGTCCTCCAGATCGGCGAACGCGCTCTTCCCGTGACTCCGAAAGGCGATAATGCGGCCGCCGACGCGCACTTCCGCCCCCTGCCCCCGCTCCGACAGCGTTTCCGCCGCTTCCGCGGCCTCGAAGGCCGCTGCAGCGTCCCGGGCCCTGTGGGTACGTGCGTAGCCGTAGTCGAACGCCTGGATCCCGCGTTCTCGCAGGCGCTCCAGCTTTTCCCTGCGGGAGCGCATGCTCCGCTCGAGGTCGCTGACCGAGGAGGGCGCGCCGCGGTCGGGCCTGGCTCTGGTGGATTGCGTCATTGCGGGTCCGGGTGGAAAGACCGGTTATCCGACCCCGGCCGCTCCGAACTGTTTCAGGTAGGCTTCGATGAAGGGATCGATCCTTCCGTCCATCACCTTGTGGACATCCCCGACCTTTACGCTCGTGCGGTGGTCGTTGACCATCGTATAGGGTTGGAACACATACGAGCGGATCTGGTTGGCCCAGGCGTTGTCGGACTTCGTGGCTTCCAGCGCCTCGCGCTCGCGCTCGCGCTCCTCCACCGCTCTCCGGTGGAGCGCGGCCCGCAACATCTTCATGGCCGTCGCCCGGTTCTTGTGCTGCGAGCGCTCCTGCTGGCACGACACCACGATGCCGGTAGGCAGGTGCGTGATGCGGATGGCCGAATCCGTCTTGTTCACGTGCTGGCCCCCTGCCCCGGATGCACGGAAGGTGTCCACGCGCAGGTCGGCTTCGTCGATGTCGACCTCGATCTCATCGTCGACCACCGGATACACGAAGACGCTGGCGAACGAGGTGTGCCGCCGCGACTGGGAATCGAAGGGTGAGATGCGCACCAGCCGGTGTACCCCGTTCTCCGCCTTCAGATACCCGTAGGCATGGTCGCCTTCGATTTCGAGCGCGGCGCTCTTGATGCCAGCCTCTTCGGCAGGCTGGAGGTCGAGCACCTTGAGGGTGCATCCACGCCGCTCCGCCCAGCGGGTGTACATGCGCAGGAGCATCTCGGCCCAGTCCTGGGACTCAAGGCCGCCCGCACCGGGATGGACTGTGAGAAGCGCCCCGCGGTGATCGTCCTCCCCCTGAAGCATGGTGCGGAGTTCGAGGCCGCTGACGTCCCCGGCCAGCAACTCGACATCGGATGCCCATTGCGCCTCGATTTCCTCGTCTTCCTCCACGGCCAGGACTTCCACCCACTCGCTCAGCTCTTCCGCAGTGGCTGCAAGCTCACGCCACGGCGCCACCCAGTTCTTCAGCCGATTGGCATCGGCGATGAGCCTCCGCGCCTCCTCCGGATTGGCCCAGAACCTCTCGCTGGACCGCGCCTGCTCCAGTTCATCCAGTTTCCGTTCGCGGGCGTCGATGTCAAAGATACCTCCGAAGTTCGGAGATTCTGGCTTCGAGGTCACGCAAGCGTTCGATGGCTTCGTTGTGCATGGATCCGATCGTTGAACTGCCCGGCTCGGAGAGCGTCCCCGCTCTCAGAAGAGCTCCTCTCCGCGGGCCAGGGTCGCGTTGAGTTCGTCCTGAAAATAACGACTGTCGTGGGCGAGGTCCTCTCCCACCCGCCGGATGTATTCCGACCACGACCGTCGAACCTCTTCGGCGAAGTCCTCCCGGAGCGTCCCTCGCTCGAGCGCACGATCGTACCGGTCCCGATGGTACCGGATCATGTCGGAGACGAGCACGCGTGCAAGGCGCGCGGCCCGGTCGGCGGCATCGGCTGCGGCGAAGGGTCTCGGCGCCTCGTTGTCCCCCGACTTGCCCGAAAGCACGGGGGGCACCGTCCTCCCGCGCGTGCGCGCACCGGGTAGTTCCACCAGGAAGATGTTGGCGCACTTGCCACAGCGGGCCCGGACGCCTGCCGCCGGCACCTTGCCCGAATCGACCGGATATCGTGCCGAACAGGCAGGGCATTGGACGGTGAATACGGCATGGGATGTCAAGGGAGACCACCTCCGGGCTCAAGCGGCGACATCTCGCAACAGACTAGGCTCAGCCCGGCAGGCGCGCCATGCATCCGCCGAACAGGCAGCACCGCGCGCTTCGGATGCATCAGGGAAGCAGTTGTCCGCCCACCCACCACCGACCGTGCGCCTCCGGTACCGCGACCAGGCGGAACTCGACCGTGGAGTCCACGGTGCGCAGCCGAGCCGTGATGAAGGCGTCGAATGCGGCGGCCAGATGATTCGCCAGGATGACGCCGACGACGGTCGTGACCTGGCGCAGCGCAGCGTCGCTTCTCTGGATCAATCTGTCGTATTCCGCGCGACTGACCTCGTCACCGTTCCAGTCCCACTGGAACTCCGGGCCGATGCTCCGGCCGGCGTAGTATTCCATGGCGTGTTCGTACTCCGACGAACCCGGCCCGAGCGGTCCCTGCTCTCCCGGCACCAGAAAGATCTCGTTGGCCAGCGACCAGATGGCGCCGTTGAAGGTGGTGGTGTCGGTTTCGGGTTGAACGCCGCCCATGTAGGGGTCCGCGTCGAAGGCCCCCGAAGCGCGGTATTTCCCCAGCGCCTCGTAGTACTCGAAATCTCCGTCCATGCGTTCCCCCAGCGTTCCGCGCCGCGCGACGAACCACGCGAGGTCGCGGTAGCGGGTGCGGAAGTCGTGCCCCGTTCGCTGCCTGTCGAACAGCAGGCCCCATCCGACGACTTCCACGGCCAGAAAACCCCACCAGCGACCCCTGTCCAGGCGTCGCTGCCCCCATCCCGGAAGCACACCCGAATAGAGGAGGGCTCGGGTCGGGGAGATCGTCTCCGGGACAGCCTGCCCGGTCAGGATCGCGGGCTGCCCGCGCAGAGGGCCTGCTCCGGGAGCGACCGCGCCGGCGAGCCCGCCCCGCGCCCGGGGAAGGGCGGGTAATGCCGCGCCCTTTTCTCCGCCGGGCGGCCAGTCGGGGACTGAGCCTGTCAGCACCGCCTCCCAGACGGGCGAGGGCAAACGCCGCACCTCGATGGGACTCTGACTCGCAAGATCCGCGGGACCGACCACCGGAAACACGAGTGCCGTCCACGCGAGTCCGCGGCCCACGGACCGGATGAGTTCCGCCAGCCCGGTGGGGGACGCCGGAAAGGACGAGCAACGGGGCATCGGCGTTGTCGAGGGCCGATGTGCGTCGAAATCCATCAGAAAACCACGCCCAGGCTCACGTGCACGGGCTCGGAACCGGTCGCGAGCGACGTCCGGGTGAGGGACCGGGCAACGCCCAGATCGAAACGGCCAACGCGAAGACCGAGCCCGAGCGCCGCTTCCCCCTCTCCGTCGCGCCAGGCGTAGCCCAGGCGGACGGAGAGGATCTCGCTTCCGGTAGTGGCGACCTCGGTGCCTACATGAACCGACGGCGACCCGGGATCGCGCCACCGCTCCTCGAGTTCCGCCGTGAACCGGAGATCGAACGCCGGCTGCTCGTCGAAGTGGTCGAGAATGTCGTAGGCGGCCGCCAGGCGCGCCCGCGCCGGCAGCGGATCGGCCTGTTCGGCGTTGACGACCTGAAGGTCCGGGCCGAGGTGCGCGATCATCAGCCCCAGCCGGAGCGGCACAGCGTCCGAAAAGGTCGCCTGGACGCCGCCGTCCACCGCGTATGTGGTCGCGGTCACCCCCTGGTCCAGGCACTGCCCGCGGCAACCGATGCGGAACTGCACCATCTTGAAATTGGTCCCCACGCTCACCCGGTCGACCAACTCGGTCGCGAACGACACGACCGCCTGGTAGCCGCGTACGCTCAGTGAACCGAGCACCTCGCCCCCGATGCCGGTCATCTGCTGATCCCCGACGTCCAACTCCTGGTAGGAGATTCCCAGCGTGCCCACCGATTCCCGGCCCATGAGAAAGGAGAAGGCGGTCGCCCTGCCCGCGAGTTGATCGCCGCGATACAGGAAGAACCGGCGATCGCGGACGTGGGCGAGCCCGGCCGGATTCCAGAACGCGCTCTCCTGGGACGGCAGCGCGGTCATCGCCCGCCCCATCGCGATGCCCTGGGCGCCCACCGGAAGGATCAGAAAGAGGGCCCCCTCGGTGGATGGCATTCTGCGCGCGACGATGGCGGAGGCGTCGGCCGCCGCCGCCAACTCCCCGTCCTGTGTGGTCGCCGGCGCAGGCCAGAACCCCGCGAGCAACGGCCACAGAAGGAACGAACGAGCGCTAGCGAGGCCGCTGCGTCTCGTGATCGCGGGGAACGGCAAAGCCCAATCTCCGAAGGTGTCCACGCTTGCGCCGCCATCCGGCGAGAACCTTCACCCGCAGGTCAAGGTACACCCGCCGGTCGACGAAACGTTCGATTTTGGTCCGGGCCCGCGAACCGAGTTCACGGATCGCGCGCCCGCCGTCTCCGATCAGAATCCCCTTCTGAGACGACCTCTCGACGTACAGGATGGCCTCAATGTAGACGGGATCATCGTCTTCGCGGAACTGTTCGAGCCGGCAGATGACGGAATACGGTATCTCCTGGCGGTACAACTCGAACACGCTCTCGCGAACCAGTTCCGCCACGAAGAAGCGCAACGGCTCGGAAGCGATGAGGTCAGGCGGGAACAGGAAGGCCGATCGCGGCAGTTCGGCCTGAAGGGCCTCGCGCAGCTCCTCCACGCCGGTGCCGTCGAGCGCCGAGACCGGAAAGACCCGGGCACCGAGCTCTCGCTCCGCTTCCGCCACCAGCGCTTCGACCGCCCTTCCCGGAACCGCGTCGATCTTGTTCAGCGCCGCCATTCGCCGGGCCGGCGCCTGCTCCAGCAGCGCGCGCAGCGCCCCCCACCGGCCGCGCCTGCGCAAGAACGCGACCGCATCCAGCACCGCCAGAACGACATCCGCGTCCTCGATCGCCCGGTATGCCGTCTCCACCATCCCCCTGTGAAACAGGTCACGTGCGGTAAACAGGCCCGGTGTGTCGATGAAGATGATCTGGTGCGCCGCGCCCGAGTAGATGCCGGACACCCGCTGCCAGGTGGTCTGCGGCCTGGGCGTGACGATGCTCAGCTGTTCGCCCACCAGGGCGTTGAGCAGCGTCGACTTGCCGACGTTGGGGGCACCCGCAAGCGTCACGGTGCCGGCCCGGGTGTCGTTCATCAGGGGAGTGTCCAGGAGTGAAAAAGAACCCCCCGGAGGCGCGCTCCGGGGGGCTGCTGGAAGAAGCTGGCGACGACGTACTCTCCCACCAGGTCGCCCCGGCAGTACCATCCGCGCAGCGGGGCTTAACGGCCGTGTTCGGGATGGGAACGGGTGTTTCCCCCGCGCTCTGGTCACCAGCAACAAGAGTCCATGGGTTCATGAGAAAAGATCCCGGGCGTCCGGGGTTGGCCTCCCATTGACCGGGAGGCGCAATATTCGATGGTTCGACGCGTTTCCGGCACATCCCGCCAGGCGGGTGCCGGATCATCCTTCCTGTGAACTCCCGATCACAGGAGTTCAGCTCGATGCGAGTCATGCTGGTCAAGCCTCTCGGGCACTTAGTACGGCTCGGCTGCACATGTCGCCATGCTTCCACCTGCCGCCTATCAACGTGCTCGTCTCGCACGGCCCTTCCGAGGGCTTCACGCCCTGGGAGTGCTCATCTTGAGGTGGGCTTCCCACTTAGATGCTTTCAGCGGTTATCCCTTCCCGACGTCGCTAC
>JAJDXG010000013.1 GCA_022823365.1 Gemmatimonadota bacterium | reverse complement strand
ACCGATCGCCACCGAAAGGGGAGCGGGGAAGTGTTCACCAGACCCGAGCGAGAGGTCGACCGCGTCTTTCTTCATTGCAGCGCGAGCGACAGCCCGGAGCACGACGGTATCGGTCTTCACCTCCGCCGGCACGGATTGCGGCCGGACGGGATCGTCGGTCCCCGCACGTGGTCCGCGCTCACGAACGGGACCCCCGAGCGTTCTCGCGGAGAAACTTCACCCGATCGCGAGGAAACGGAGGAAACGCAAGAGCGAGCGGATTGAAGCGCACCTGCCGGCAGGCGAAGCGCCTGCCGCGACGCTCAATCCGGCATGGCCTGCCTTTCCGAACGGGCGGGGCGGGGAGAGTCGCCCGGGTGGGCGGGGAGAGTCGCCCGGCCAATGTACAATGCGCTGCAATCCTACAAACGCCGCTACCATCGGCACTGTTCGGGGCTTGCGTTCCGCGCTTCAATCCGGGCGCAGGGCCTGTGCCGGCGGCTTCCTCGGGAGCGCCATGTTCGATCCGCGGGACAGGCCTTCGACATCCATCGATGGAGAGGCGAGATGAGCGCCGCTTCGCTTGACGAGGTCCGTGCGGACCGCGAACCCGGTTCCACGCGGTACCGGGACGAGGACTTCCCCGGCTGCGTGTCGTTCCCCCTGCCGGCCGGCAGGCTCGAGCACTACGAAGGCCGGCTGGAGTTCTGGGACGGAGGCACCGAGACGGCATGGAAGGTCTGCGAGCCCACCTCCATCTACCACGAGGGGCCGTCCCAGATGCTCGTTCAGATGGCCGGGCAGTTCGCGATGCTGCGCGGTTCGCGAATCGCCTGCTACGGCTCGGCGGACCTGCTGCGCCGGGACGCTACGGGGCGCAAGCGCTGGTTGATGCAGGCCGACGTGGCGCTGTACCTGCACCCCGATCGCGTGCGGCTGCAGGGTCCCGCCATCTACGTGGACGCGGACCCGCTGCCGGACGTGGTGCTGGAGGTGGACCACACGACGGACGTGCGCCGTCGCAAGCTCGGGATCTACATGGAGAGCGGGTTTCCGGAGATCTGGGTGCTGGTGCCGTGGGAGTCGTCGGTGCGCAGGCCGGGGCTCGCCATTCACGTGCGCCGGGGCGATGGGTATCGAGAGGAACGGTCGAGCCGGGCGTTTCCGGGTTGGAAGGCAGAGGAGATCCACCGCGCGCTGACCGAAGCTCCGATGTCGGAGGTTGCGTGGCGAGCGCTGGAGCGCACGGCGCGGGCGATGGGGGCGCGCGAGGGCACGAAACCGGAGGACGATCCGCTCATGCGCTCGCACAGCGCGCAGGTGCTAGCGGAGGGCCACCGGGAGGGCCATGCCGAAGGTCACCGGGAGGGCCGTGCCGAGGGCCACCGGGAGGGCCGTGCCGAGGGCCGCCGGGAGGGCCGTGCCGAAGGCCACCGGGAAGGCGTTGCCCAGGGTCACATGAATGCCGTGGTCCAGGTCCTGGAGGCACGGGGGATCGCGGTGACGCTGGATGCGGCGGAGGACCGGGAGCTCGTCGCCGGAGTCCCCGGCGATGCCCTGATGGCGGCGGCGCTGGCGTGCACGGACGCGGCCGACTTCCGCCGGCGGGTCCTCGCGCAGCGCGGGCGGCAGGGTCCGGGTGCGGCGCATGGAGGGGACGATCCGTGACGTCGCCGGCCGCGCGGCGCAGGACTCCGGCTGTTCGCAGGCTGTACGGGTGCTGCCGGGACCGTAGCGGCCCGACTCGATTTCCGGGGGTCGGGCAGCCCGGACCGTGGTTCGATTCCGGCATTTCCAGCCCGAAAGAGGACAATTGCCTGGAAGCTCGAGTCCGAAGAACCGGAAGGGACTCGGAGGAGGCCGCATGAGACTCTTCACCGGGCTGTGCATCGCTTCGCTGGTGCTCTCGGGCTGCGGTTCCGGCGGGGCGTCGAGGCCGGCTCCCGGAAGCGGTCCTGAAACGACAGCCGATGTGCCGGCGGAAGAATTGGGGGACCCCGCCGAGCCCAACGGCCCCAACGACCCCCGCACGCCCACGCCGGAAGCAATTCAGGCCGCCCTGGACAACGTGATCGATACGGCCGATGCGGAAGTCTTCAGCTTCGGGGGGGCCGTCGCCACCTGTCAGGCATTGTCCTGCCCTCAGGCCGAGAGGATCTACGTCGCACGGGGGCGAACGGCCACGGTTGCGGACACCTCCGGGTTCGAGTTCACCGAAACGCGCCGCGGGGTGTCCCTGGCGAAGAAGGAAGCTCGGTTGCGGCACGGCATCGGGTCGACCCTCTATCGGAGTCTCGCCGGCTGGATGGAGCACGGCCTGTTCCTCGTCACGACCAGAGAGACATCGGTTCACGGGAGCACGATGGTGGATTACGAAGTGCTTTCGATCGGCGACTCGTCCGGCACGAATCCCACCGCACCGGTCATCGGCTCCGCCACCTGGTCCGGGACCATGGCCGGATTCATCGAGTCCGCGGCTTCCGGTGACCCCGCGGCTTCCGGCGTCGGTGGCTCGTTCGTGGATGGTGATGCCCGCCTCACGCTTCCCGGCCTCGACGCGGGCGCCCCCGCCACGGTCGACGTGCTGTTCAGCAACATCGTGGACAGGGGGATCGGGACGAGACGGGCGGACATGGCCTGGGACGGGGTGCGCCTGACGGACGGCGCATTCGGTTCTCCCGAGGTGATCGCCCCGATCCTCGCGTCCGACATCGACATCCGCGGGAAGTCGATCGGCACGGGGATCTACGGCCGGTTCCATGGCCCGGGCCATGAGGAGGTCGGCGGCGTGTTCAGGCGGGACGGAATCACCGGTGCGTTCGGGGCCGTGCGCGACCGGACACCATGAGCCATCGCATCGCCACCGAAAGGGGAGCGGGGAAGTGTTCACCGGACCCGAGCGAGAGGTCGACCGTGCCCGTGAGCGCCGAGCTCGCCAGAGGCGAACGCGGCATTGGCCCGTCGTCCCATGCCCTGGTCCACTGTGAGTTGTACACATCCCTGCCGGACTCGGGATCGCGTGTGATCTCCTCGTACGGGTGCGCAACGCCGCGGAGCCCGCGGAGCCCGCGGAATGACACGTGAATGTCGCCGTCCGGAACCTCGCGGGCGGCTGGCGCGCGGCCACGCTCCGTGGATCCCTGTGGTCGCCTTGTCGTCGGCTTCCCCACGAGCATCCGGTTCTTGACGGGAAGCCGGTCGTTCAGCAAGTCCACCGCACGCTCGACACGCCGCTTCTGCAACGGTGTGGCGTCCGTGAAGTCGGCATCGAGCACGCGTCCCGTCACGACTTCGACGTACGCGCCGACCGCGCCTCCGAATTCAGCCCGTTGGCCGCGATCAGTTGCTCGCAGGTCAACTTCTTGCCTGCCATCCCACGACGGCCAGGGGCGTGGCGGTCGGCGACGAGTCCCCGATACGCCGTCCCGCCGCGGGCCGGCTACCCCTGCTCGCACGCCGGGCCGTCGTCGCCTGTTAGCGGCTGCGTAGAACCGCGCATATTTGGCGAACAGCGGAGCCCGGTACCGGCGCTCCACGTTCCCGGTGACGATTCAGAACGGCGGGTCGGTGTCTGACCAGAGGTCGGCTTGTCGCTCGTCGGCCCGGTTG
>JAJDXG010000061.1 GCA_022823365.1 Gemmatimonadota bacterium | reverse complement strand
GTCGCTTCCCGCCCCGTCGCCTTCGGGCCATCCTCGGCCCATGCAAGATGAGCGCTACCGCACCGTGTTCGCCTTCCCCCGCATGGTCGAGGACCTGCTGCGCGGCTTCGCCGCCCGCCAATGGGCCGGCACCCTCGACTTCTCGACCCTGCGCAAGATGCCCGCGGAGTACGTGAGCGACGAGCGGCTCGTGCGCCGCGCCGACACCGTGTGGGAGGTGGGCCTCGACGAGCGCCGGGCGGCCCGCGCAGCGCCACTTCGTGCTTGACGCGCGCCACGTCGGGGTCGAGGATTTGCCGGAGCCGAACCTAGTGACGGCGGTGGTTCGGCTGGAGCGCACCCGCACGCCGTGGGACCTGGTCGAGGTGGCGCGGCGGCTGCGTCGGTGGCTGCGCCGGCCCGACGACGACGGGCTGCGGCGGGTGCTGGAGTCATGGGTGCGCGAGGTGGCGGAGTCGTTCGCTCCGCCGGGCGAGGCGCTTGGGGCGGAGCTGACACTGGAGGAGGTGGAGATGACCGTGGTCGAGCGTGCGAAGGAGTGGTCGAGGCAGTTGATTCGCGAAGGCCGCGAGCAGGGACTCGAGCAAGGCATCGAGCAGGGTCGCGAGCAAGGCCGCAAACAGGGACTCGCGCACGAGCGGGTGCTGCTGCGGCGCATGGCGGCATTGCGTTTCGGGGCGAACACCGCCGAGCGGCTGGAGGAGGTGCTGGCCGGCGTTGTGGACCCCGAGCGTCTGGCCGAGATAGGCGAGTGGCTGGTGCGCTGCGAGACCGGGGACGAGCTTCTCGCCCGCGCCGATACGGCGAGGACCGAATCCGGCCCGAGCAGGCACTGAACAACGCCGGACCCGTGACCCAGGCGCACCGCAGCGCCGGGCTCGTCCCTCCGGCACGAACGCCCGCTCGCAGAGCCGCGGCGGCATGCCGGAGCGCCGTCGTCGTACACCGGTGTAGAGTCTCATGCGGCCTCCTTCGAGTCCCTTCCGGTTCTTCGCACTTCAGTACTCCATCGTGGACGGGCCGGAGATCGACCCGTCGACCCCTCCCCGGTTGCCGCTGCAGGGACAGGCGAGCTATGTCGGTCAGGCGGGCGGGCTCTATTCCTCCAGGACCTGGACCACGGCATTCATGTGACCCTGGGCAACCCCTTCCCGGTGGCCTTCGGCACGGCCCTCCCGGCGGCCCTCGGCCCGCACCTGCGCGCTGTGCGAGCGCATGAGCGGATCGTCCTCCGGCTTCGTGCCCTCGCGCGCCCCCATCGCCAGCGCCGTGCGCTCCAGCGCTCGCCACGCACCCTCCGACATCGGCGCCTCGGTCAGCGCCCGAAAGATCTCCTCCGCACGCCACCCCGGAAACGCACGGCTCGACGGCTCCTCGCGATAGCCGTCGTCCCGGCGCACGTAAATCGCGAGCCCCGGCCTGCGCACCGACGACTCCCACGGCACCAGCACCCAGATCTCCGGGAACCCGCTCTCCATTCTCCCCGCCCCGCCCGTTCGGAAAGGCAGGTCATGCTGGACTGAGCGTCGCGGCAGGCGCGACGCCGACGGGGGAAGCATCACGAACGCCCCGAGCCCAATTGCGATCAGCACGATCGCCCGTATCGTGTGCTTCACCATGCGCTTTCTCCGCCACCGCGCTCGACGCATGGCTCCTCCTCGCATCGTTCCAGCCCAGGACCTGCCGCCGTGCCGCGATCGTCCCGGAGCCGGGGACATCGGCCACCCGTCGGCAGGCGGCGGGAAGATATCGGCGGGGAGCGCACCCTGGCGCGCAGGTCGGGCGACGAACGGCCGGATGCCGATGCTGGATGGCCGCTCACCGAGACCGATGGTAGCCTCACCGCGGGTGGCCAAACCCTTGCCGGGTCGAGAGACGTGGGATGTGTGGTCGATTCACGCAGAAGATGTCCTGGCGCGAGGTACACACGCTATACCGGATGCCGGCGCAGGCGACACCGCTGAACCTCCAGCCCCGGTACAACGGGTGCCCCACGCAGGACTTCACGTCCGTGCGACTGGACGGGTCCGAACGGACCGCCATGAAGCTCCGATGGGGACTGGTTCCGTGTTGGGCACCGGACCCCGGGATTGGCTCCCGGCTCATCAACGCGAGGGCCGAGACCGTGCATGAGCGGCGCGCGTTCCGCGCAGCCTTCCGCGGTTCGGCTACCCCGGCCCGGACGGTGGATCGCCGGCGGAGAGCGATCCGGCGCCCTGCTCCCCGATCCGGCGCCGGAAGTCCGCCGCGTCCGTGCACGCCAGCGCCGCTTCCATCGCCGCGTCGCCCGACAGTGCGCCGAGAAGCTCGCGAAGCTCCGCCGGGTCCCGGGCCACCGTGATGCCCCGGGCCTTCAGCACCGTGAGCACATTCCCCGCGAGCATCTCCATCCCCGCCTCGAGGCTGATCGAGCGCGTGAGCGGATCGTCCTCCGGCTTCGTGCCCTCGCGCGCACCCATCGCCCGCGCCGTGCGCTCCAGTGCTCGCCACGCAACCTCCGACATCGGCGCCTCGGTCAGCGCCCGAAAGATCTCCTCCGCACGCCACCCCGGAAACGCACGGCTCGACCGCTCCTCGCGATACCCGTCGCCCCGGCGCACGTGAACGGCGAGCCCCGGCCTGCGCACCGACGACCCCCACGGCACCAGCACCCAGATCTCCGGAAAGCCGCTCTCCATGTAGATGCCGAGCTTGCGCCGACGCACGTCCGTCGTGTGGTCCACCTCCAGCACTACATCCGGCAGCGGGTCCGCGTCCACGTCGATGGCCGGCCCCCGAAGCCGCACCCGGTCAGGATGCAGATACAGCACCTCGTCGGCCTGCATCAGCCAGCACTTGCGCCCCGAGGCGTCCACCCGCACCAGATCCGCCGAACCGAAGGTCTCGATCGCCGAGCCCCGCAGCGACGCGACTCGCTCGGCCATCCGCCCCAGCCGCCGCGACGGCTGCTCGTGGTAGATGGAGGTAGGCTCGCACACCTTCCACGCCGTCTCGGTATCTCCGTCCCAGAACTCCAGGCGGTATTCGTAGCTCTCGAGCTTGCCCGCCGGCAGGTGGAACGACTCGCAGCCGGGGAAGTCCTCGTCCCGGTACCGCGTGGACCCGGGTTCGCGGTCCGTACGGACCTCGTCAAGCGAAGCGGCGCTCATCTCGTCTCTCCATCGATGGGTGTCGAAGGTCTGTCCCGCGGACCGAACGTGGCGCTCCCGAGGAAGCCGCCGGCACAGGTCCCGGACCCGCACCCGGATTGAAGCGCGGAACGCAAGGCCGCGAACAGCGCCGATGGCCGCCTCGTTTGTAGGACTGCAGCGCATTGTACATTGCCCAGGTGACTCTCCCCGCCCGCCCGTTCGGAAAAGCAAGCAATACCGGATTGAGCGTGGCGGCAGGCGCGTCGCATGCCGGCGGGTGCGCTTCAATCCGCTCGCTCTTGCGTTTCCTCCGTTTCCTCGCGATCGGGTGAAGTTTCTCCGCGAGAACGCTCGGGGGTCCCGTTCGTGAGCGCGGACCACGTACGGGGACCGACGATCCCGTCCGACCGCAATCCGTGCCGGCGGAGGTGAAGACCGATACCGTCGTGCTCCGGGCTGTCGCTCGCGCTGCAATGAAGAAAGACGCGGTCGACCTCTCGCTCGGGTCTGGTGAACACTTCCCCGCTCCCCTTTCGGTGGCGATCGGT
>JAJDXG010000058.1 GCA_022823365.1 Gemmatimonadota bacterium | reverse complement strand
TCATCCCCGTGGTCCAGGTCGAACTACAACCAATCCGACAAGGTCCTGGCGGGGCCTGGAATACGGGCCACGGACAGCGAACGGGGGTTTCATGGACGACTTGGTAGCGTTGCGGGACAAGGTGGCCATCTCGTGCAACATCCTGGCCATCGAGGGGCATTGGGACAACATCCTGGGGCACGTGTCGGCGCGAGTGCCGGGCGAGAACGCCATGCTGATGAAGCCCCACAGCTACGGGTTCGAGGAGATCCGCCCGTACCACATCATCAAGGTGGACTTCGACGGCAACAAGATCGAGGGCGACTACGAGCGCCACTCCGAGGTGTTCATCCACACCGAGATCTACCGGGCGCGGCCGGACGTGAACTGCGTCATCCACAGCCATCCGCCCTACGCCACCGCCTTCGGCTCGCTGAGACAGCCGTTGCGCCCGGTGAGCCACGAGGGCTCCATCTTCCACGACGGGCTGCCGCTGTTCGACTACACCACGATCCTGATCCGCACGCCGGAGCTGGGCGTGAAGGTCGCCGAGAAGCTGGAGGGAGCCCGCGCCGTGCTGATGAAGAACCACGGCACCACCGTGGTGGCCGAATCGGTGGAAACCGCCACGCTCTACGCCATCTTCCTGGAGAAGGCGTGCCGCATCCAGCTCCTGGCCGCGGCCGCCGGCGACCCTACCTGGAGCAGCGACGACGAGGCGCGCGAGAAGTACGACCAGATCTACACGCCGCACCGCCTCGGCAGCATGTGGGACTATTTCGTGCGGCGGGCGAAGCGGCTCGCCATCGACTGACCCTTCGAAGTGCAGTCGAAGCGCCTAAGCTCGCATGACCAAGTACCTGGAGGTAACGCAATGGCCGAGAAACTTCATCTCACGCTGGCGTGCGGCGACTACGAGAGCATCCGCGCCCTCAAGGAGGGGGTGATCCAGCCGGACGGCATCGAGCTGACCGTGCTCACGGACATGGACTCGTCCACCCGGCACTGGCGCATCGCCCGGTTCCGCGAGTTCGACGTGGGCGAGCATTCGGGCTCGTCCTACCTGCTGGCCAAGGACCGGGGCGAGGCGGACGACCTCACCGCCATCCCGGTGTTCCTGCACCGCCGGTTCCGCCACGGCTTCATCTTCGTCAACGCGGACAAGGGCATCCGGGAGCCCAAGGACCTCATCGGCAAGACCGTCGGGCTCAAGAACTGGCAGGCCACGGCGCTCCTGTGGATCCGCGGCACCCTGCAGGACGAGTACGGCGTCTCATTCACCGACCTCGAATGGCGCGCAGAGAGGGAGGAGGACGTACCGTTCGATCCGCCGGACGGGCTCCGGATGGAGCGCCTGCCCGAGGGCAAGCGGGTCGAGGAGATGCTCGCCGAGGGCGAGCTGGACGCGGTCATCCACCCCGACATCCTCGCGCCCATCCTGGAAGGCGACACACGGGTCAAGCGCCTCTTCGACGATCCCAAGCAGGTGGAGATGGACTATTTCAAGCGCACCGGGATCTTCCCCATCATGCACACGACCGTCATCAAGCGGGAGATCGTGGAGAAGCACCCCTGGGTGCCCATGAACATGATGGTGGCCTTCGAGAAGGCCAAGCAGTGGACCTACAACCGCATGAACAACCCGCGGATCGTGCCGCTGGCGTTCTTCCGGGACTCCTGGGAGGAGCAGCTCGAGCAGTTGGGCGAGGATCCGTGGGTCTACGGGCTCAACGACACCAACCGCCACAACTTCGGCACGCTGGCGCGCTACTCCCGTGAGCAGGGCATGATCCGGAACGAGCCCGACATGGACGAACTGTTCCACGAGTCGGTCCGCGGGGAGGAGTGGAAGCTGGCGCGCTCCCGCGGATAGCGCCGCCTTTCCGATGATTCCCCCGCCCTTCGAGTACCGGGCGCCCGACTCGCTTTCCGAAGCGCTCGCGCTGCTGCGCGAGCACGGGGGCGACGCCCGGCTCATGGCCGGGGGGCAGTCGCTCCTGCCGATGCTCAAGCTGCGGCTGGTGCGTCCGGCGGCCATCATCGACATCGGCGGCCTTCGGGAATTGGCCGGCATGACCGAAGACGCGGACACCGTGCGCATCGGCGCCCTGGTCACGGAGCGGACCCTCGAACGCACGCTCCCGCAACGCCTGCCGCTCCTCGCCGAGGCCGCCGCCAGCATCGGAGACATCCACATCCGCAACCTCGGCACCCTGGGCGGCGCCCTGAGCCAGGCCGACCCCTCGGGCGACCTTGCCCCGGCGGCGCTGGCGCTCGGGGCGACCCTGACGGCGCAATCGACCGGCGGAAGCCGCGCCGTCGCCGCCGGTGATTTCTTCACCGGACCGTACGAGACCTGTCTCACCGAGGACGAAATCGTAACGTCCGTGGACATCCCGCTGTCCGACGGAATCCAAGGCCACGCCTACGTCAAGATGGCGCGCCGCGCCGGCGACTACGCGGTCGTGGGAGCGGCGGCACTCGTGAGTCTGGCGCCGGACGGGACATGCCGGGATGCCCGCATCGCCCTGTGTGCCGCCGGCCCAACCGCATTCGTCTGTGAGGACGCAGGCCGATCGCTGCAGGGCACGAGCCTGACCGACGCCGATCTCGCCGAAGCCGCCGCCCTGGCCGGCCAGGCCGCCGACCCGGTGAGCGACGTCCACGCGTCGGCGGAATACCGCAAGGAGATGACCCCGGTCGTGGTGGCCCGCGCCCTGACCCAGGCGCGGGAAAGAGCCGATAGGCAGCTACGCGAGGCGCCGGGGCGATGAAGGGCGCGTTTCCATATTCCCGCGAAAGCTTGCCCTCGACTCCGATCAGGGGCGGGCAGAGACCCCTCGAACCGTCATTCCTGCGGAAGCGGGAATCCAGGGGTCCTGGAGGGGTCCCTACGCGGCGTTTCCCCACTCCACCCCTCCTGGATTCCCGCTTTCGCGGGAATGACGATTTCGGGAGATGTTGCCTCTCTCGGGTGGGGTTTTGACACAACCTGTTC
>JAJDXG010000032.1 GCA_022823365.1 Gemmatimonadota bacterium | reverse complement strand
GTCAGGTTGGTCTCGCTCACCTCGACGCCCCGGCTGGCCCGCCCCTGTTCCCCCTCGGTGCGGTTGCCGTCCTGCTGGATGCCGAACGGGTTGACGCCGAAGAGGAAGGCCTGGCGCCGGTCGTCGAAGGTGTCGAGGAGGAGCTGGACGTAGTCGTCGCCCTCGATCCGGTCCCGGTCGGCGAGCGTGGCGTTGACCGATCCCGAGGCGTCGAAGGCCTTGATGCCGAAGTAGATGCCGGTCGGGGAATACCAGACCAGGACCCGGGTGGTGTCGGCGGCCGGCCTCTGGTCCACGGGCTCGTACTGCGAGAAGCCGGTGAGCACGGAGGCTTCGCGCCACGCGGGCTCGTCCAGAAACCCGTCGATGTCCGCGGCCTGTTCCAGACGCGGAACCGAGACCTCGGTCTCGCCTGCCATCCCGGCATACGCCGCCTGCGTTTCCTGCATCGCCGGCGCCGCTCCGAGGACGCTCAGGAGAATGGGCAGCATCGCGTTCCCGGCTGGGGTGAAGAGCGCATCCCGACGCGCTCTACGACAAGTATAGCGCGCACCGCGGGGGAGCACGACATGCGCTTCGCGCTTGACGCGGGGACCTCGTTAAGCGCATAATGTGGGTTTTCCGAGGTTTTCCGGGGCTCGACCCGGCTGGCCCCCCCAGCCGCTTCAGGTGGGTCTCGACAGCAGTAAGGAGGACACCATGTCAGGTGTACGGAGGCTTGTCCTCGCGGGGCTGACGGCTGCGTTCGCCGCACTGCCCGCCGACGCGCAGGAACCCGTCAGCAGCTTCTCCCTCGGTGCCCATGGCGGACTCATCAACGATCCCGCGGGCTACGATGCCGACCGCATCGTGTCCTACGGGATGGGCGTCCGCTTCGGCGCAACCGCCAACCTTCAGCTCTACGAGCGCATCTCGGTCCGCGGAGACGTGAGCCTCACGTCGAAGTCCGGAACGGACACGAGCGGGGGCATCAACGAGTCGGTCGATCTCGGCCGCCAGTTCTACGGCGCCGGCGTCGAAGTTCTGCTCATGACCGGCGGCAGCATGGAGCCGTACGTCCATGCGGGCGGCGGGCTGGTTGTGGTGGACCGGCAGGGCCAGGAACTCAACAGCTACGCGTACGACGTGACGGAGTTTACGGGCGTCGTCGGCGGGGGCGTGAGGCTCCTGCTCGAGTCCAACGCGTTCGTGTTCGCGGACGTAACAACCTGGACCTACCAGAACCACATCGTGGACGAGTCCAACATGGACACCTCGTTCAGCGTGGGATTCGGCTACCGCTGGGGCGGGTAGCCGGGAGCAAGCGGCTGTAATCTGTAAGGAGGTCAACCATGAAGCAGAACAAGGTGTGGACAGTGCCGCTCGCGCTCCTGGCGCTGGCGCTCCTCACGGCTCCCTCGCTCCTCCGGGCGCAGACCGGGAGCGTCACCGGCGTGATCACCGATGCGGGCACGCTTGCGCCGCTCGAAGCCGTCCAGGTGTCGATCGCGGGACAGGGGATCGGCGGCACGACCAACGCGGATGGCCGCTACCTCATCCCCGGCGTACCGGTGGGGGAGGTGACGATTCAGGCCGAGCGGCTGGGCTACGTGACCCAGACCATGGTCGTTACCGTAACCGCCGATGCGGCCGCCGTGGCCGACTTCGCGCTCGACAGCGAGGCCCTGCTGCTCGAGGAAGTGGTGGTCACGGCCCTGGGCATCACCCGCGAGGAGCGGAGCCTCGGCTATTCCGTGCAGGGCATCGACGGGGATGAACTCGTCGAGGTGCGTGACAACAACATCATCAGCAACCTGGCCGGCAAGGTGGCCGGGCTGGTGGTGACGCCTCCCGCCGTCCTGGGCGGGACCTCGAAGATGATCCTGCGGGGGGTCGCCTCCATCTCCGGCAACAACGAGCCGCTGATCGTGGTGGACGGCGTGCCCATCGACAACAGCCGGCGCGAGACCGCCGCCAACGGCGGCACCCGGGGCGCGGTGGTCCGCAACCGGAGCGGCATCGACTACGGCAACATGGCGCAGGACATCGATCCCTCGAACATCGAGTCGATCACGGTGCTCCGGGGCGCCAACGCGGCCGCGCTGTACGGGTCGCGCGCCTCCAACGGGGTCGTCGAGATCGTGACCAAGTCGGGGCGGGGCTCGATCGGCACCACCACCATCACGGCGAGCAGCAACTTCGTGGTCGAATCGCCGCTGCGCATGGTCAAGTACCAGAACATCTACGGCGGCGGCGCCACCGACGACGGCTACAACTGGGTCGACGGGCGGGGCGGCGGCGAGAACGACGGCGTGGACGAGAGCTGGGGTCCGCCCCTCGACGGGCGGCTCTATCCCCAGTGGTGGTCGAACGGGGTCCCGCAGCCCTGGCTGCCCTCCCCCATGAACGTGAGGGAGTATTTCCAGACCGGGAACAACCTCACCACCAACTTCGCCATCTCCCACGCCACCGAGCGCTCCAACGTGCGCTTCTCCGCGCTGCGCATGGACGCGACCGGCATGGCCCCGCGCAACGACCTGGAGCGCACCCAGCTGGCGTTGAACGCCGGGGTGGACGTGACCGAGCGCTTCGACCTCGACGGCTCGTTCCAGTACACGCAGACGCAGGGACACAACCGCCCCGCGCCCGGGAACGGTTCCTACTACGCCATCCACATCTTCAACTGGTTCCAGCGCCAGGTCGACGCCAAGCGCATGCAGCGTGCCAACGCCGAGTGGGATCCGGCTTCCGGCGTCCTCACCCCCAATTGGAATCACAACTACCACGACAACGTCTACTGGGTCCAGCACTACCGGAACAACGACGACCGGCGCAACCGCGTCATCGGCCAGGTCACCGGCAACTACAAGCTGGCGGGCGAGTGGCTGAACGCGCGCGTGCGCCTGGGAACGGACTGGTTCGAACAGTCCAACAAGGAGGTCTACCCCTTCTATTCGCAGGACACCCCCGAGGGCGGCTTCGTGGAGGCCGCTTCGTTCCACCAGGAGACCAACCTGGAGGCGCTGGTCACCGCGAACCGGCAGCTGACGAGCGACTTCTCGCTCAACGTCAGCGGCGGGGCCAACATGCGGCGCAACGACTTCGACCTGCAGGAGGCGGGAAGCCGCAAGCTCAACGTTCCGGACATCTACAACGTGAGCAACTCGGCGGCTCCACCGCTGCTGAACTACGTGATCCAGAAGAAGCACGTCAACAGCCTCTACGGCCTGTTCACGCTCGGCTACCGGGACTTCGCCTTCGTCGACGTAACCGCCCGCAACGACTGGTCCTCGACGCTTCCGGAGGACAATCTCTCGTACTTCTATCCGTCGTACTCGGGGAGCCTGGTCTTCACCGACGCCCTGCAGATCGACTCCGACTTCCTCTCCTACGGGAAGCTGCGGGCAAGCTGGGCCAAGGTCGGAAACGACGCGGATCCGTACCAGCTCACGTCGGTCTACTCCGAGGTCGACAAGTTCGGCAACATCCCCGGATACACCACCAGCAACACCATCCCCAATGCCCATCTGAGGCCCGAGGAAACCCGTTCCTGGGAGATCGGCGCCGACCTGCGCTTCTGGTTCGACCGCGCCGCGCTCGACCTCACTTACTACAACTCGACCACCCGCGACCAGATTCTCGCCGTGGACGTGTCGGAATCCAGCGGCTACAACCGCCAGGTGCTGAACGCGGGCTCGGTGCGCAACAAGGGCATCGAGGCGCTGCTGACGGTCGACATGCTCAACCGGCCCGGCGGGCTGGCCTGGGACATGTCGTTCAACTTCGGCAGGAACGATTCCGAGGTGCTGGAACTCGCCTCCGGCCTCGAGTCCATCGTGATCGGGCGCGCCGGCGGCATCCGGGGCGCGGTGGAAGCCCGGCCCGGCCATCCCTACGGGGTGTTCTTCGGCCCGGTGTGGAGGCGCGACGGCGCCGGCAACATCATCGTCGGCGCGAACGGGCTTCCCATCCGGGGATCGTCCGAGATCATCGGCTCCTATCAGCCGGACTGGATCGGCGGCGTGCGCAGCACGCTCTCGTACGGTTCGTTCACCGTCAGCGCCCAGGTCGACACGCGCCGCGGCGGGCAGATCTTCTGCGGCTCGTGCCGCCTGGGCTACCGCACCGGCGTGCTGTACGAGAGCGCCAACCCGACCCCCAGGGACTGGGATCCGGACCGCAATACCGGCCGCGGCCCCGTCGTCTTCCCCGGGGTGACCGAGAACGGGTCGGCGAACACCGTGGCGGTGTCGCCGCGGACGCTGGGAACGCGCCTCGACGACGTGGACACCGAGTGGCTGTTCGACAACAACTACACCAAGCTGCGCGAAGTGGCGATCGCCTTCGATCTGCCGCCCGCGTATCTGGACGCGCTCCCCGTGTCGCAGGCGCGCATCACCTTCGTGGGCCGCAACCTCTGGCTGTGGACCGCGATTCCGCACATCGATCCGGAAACCGCGGCCATCGAGGGCAGCGTCACCGAAGCGAACCTCGCCGGAATCGAAGACAAGCAGTTCCCGACGCCGCGCACCTTCGGGATCAACATCTCCGTCGTGCATTGATGCGACGCACGTGTCTCGACAGGAGAAACCGATGATGCCGAAGAGAGCTGAACCGAGCGGGAGATCGAGAATGAATACGAAGAGAACGACGCATCGCAGCCTCGCGGCCGTTCTGGTCGTGGCGGTCGGCCTGGGAGCCTCCGCATGCACGGAAGACTTCACCGGGATCAACACCAACCCCAACGCGCCCACCGACGTGGGCGTTCAATACCTGCTGCCCGCGGGCATCGTGGGCGGCGTGACCAGCCTGCTGGGAACGGGCTTCGACCGGGGCACGGCCTCGGTCTGGGTGCAGCACTACGCCCGCCTGCAGTACGGCTCGATCGATCGCTACGAGATTGACGGCAGCTTCTCGGACGGGCTGTGGGCGACCCTGTACACGGGGGCGCTGGTGGACTTCGACGCGGTGGTTCAGAAGGCCGCCGAGAGAGGCCAGGCGAACCAGGAAGCGGTGGGGCGCATCCTGCGCGCCTGGATGTTCCACAACATGGTGGACCTCTGGGGCGATATCCCCTATACGGAAGCGCTGGGAGGGCTGGCGGCCGGCAACATCACGCCGACGTACGATGACGCGCAGTCCATCTACAGCGCGTTGCTGGCGGAGCTTTCCGCGGCCAGCTCGCAGATCGCCCCCATGGACGGGCTCTTCCCCGACGTATTCCGCGGGACGGTCGGCAATCCGGACCTGATCTACGAAGGCGACATGTACAAGTGGCAGCGCTTCGCCAACTCGCTGCGGCTGCGCATGGCGATGCGCCTCATGAGCGCGTCCGAGGCCTCGAGCGCCATTTCCGCAGGCGTCTTCCAGAGCCGCGACGATGAGGCCAAGCTGCAGTGGCTGGGCTCTCCGCCCAACGAGAACCCGATGGCGCCCGCGTTCATCGCGCGCCCGGGCGACTTCCGCATCAGCGCCGCGATGGTCGACGGACTGATCGCGCACAACGATCCCAGGCTCTCCATCTACGCCGATCCGGCGAGGGAGACGGGCGAGTTCCGTGGGATGCCCAACGGGATGAGCGACAGCCACGGCATCGAATTCGAGCAGGTGTCCCGGGTCGGCAAGTGGTTCCTGCGGCCGACGACCCCGTCCTGGATCCAGTCGTACGCGGAAGTGGCGCTGCTCCAGGCTGAGGCCGCGGTCCGGGGATATGCCGGCGGCGACGCGCGTTCCCTCTACGAGGCGGGCATCCGGGCATCGATGGAGACGTACGATATCTCCTCGGACGACATCGACGCCTACCTGGCGCAGCCGATGGTGGCGTTCGCCTCGGACATGGACACCCAGCTGGCGCAGATCGCCCAGCAGATGTGGTTCGCGCTCTACGATCAGGGCCCGGAGGCATGGGCGTACTTCCGGCGCGCCGACCATCCCGGGCTGGTGGCGGGTCCCGACAACCTGAACAACGGCCTCATCCCGGTCCGCCTGCCGTATCCGCAGAGCGAGGAATCGGTTAACAACGCGAATCTGTCGGCCGCGCAGTCGGCCCAGGGGCTGGGATCGGAGCCCTGGAACAACCGGCTGTTCTGGGATCCGAGCTGATGTGAGGCCTGCCCCGGGGTGACCGACCCGCCGGGCCCGGCTAGCGGGACCGGGTCTTATCCTTACGCACAGCCGGTTCATGACGGTGGCGGATCCATCCAGAGCGGGCTGTCCGCAGCGTCTCGGCAGTTCGGGATATCGTGGTCGTAGTAGTCGTCATTACCAACATCGATCTCCGTGAGCATCCGGCCTCGGCGCCGACGCACGGCCATGAGATCGTGGTCGTAGTCTCCGACATGAGAGCTTCCGTTCGCCGCCGGATTTGTCGCGCACTGCTCGTGGACGACCCCCATGGTGTGGAACAGCTCATGGGCCATCGTGTTCTCCAGCGCACCAAGGAAGTCCGGCTGTCTGGCCACAACGTAATGAGGACGATCCAGCCCACGGCTGTCGGAGAAGACCGTTGCGAAGTTACCGATCTTTACGCCGCCCGCGTTCCCGGTAGGGCCGAGATAGTACACCGCGTAGGTCTTCTCGTCCGAATACCAGGCCTTCGCCCGGACCGCGTCTCTCAACGCCCGAACGTTGCGATCCTCCATCTGAGCGGCTGTCTCCCGTAGTCGCAGGAACGTCACGTCGACGACCCCCTCATATGTGTCCACCCTCAGCCGTCTGCCCAGCTTGTCGTAAAGCCAGTCCACGGTTGCCATCAGCGACCATCCAACCCTGCCGTGGCGGTCCAGCTCCCGGTCCTCGTCGTCACTCGCCACCGCGTACACGGCATGAATCTGCGGGCCGGATACGTCGTCCTTCCGGTCCACCAACGACCGCTCCATCATCCTGGGAGTCGGTGCGCCAACCTTCACAGACACCTCTGATCTCCCATAGGTCGCGGTAAGTACAGTCTCGCCGAAACCGATGACCTCAATGGCCACGTCATCACCGCTCCTGAGTGGACGGTTATTGGGATCCCTGCCAACATGCACCGCCACGATCCCCGGATCGGACGCCTTCCAAGTCGCAACTCGCTTCGCGCCCTCGATACGCGTGTCTGCTCTGAGCCACTCTCCGGGCCACAGCACCAACTCTTCGGGATTCACTGCTCGCCTGGAGCTGTTCTCCTCTGCCGGTACCGAATGGACCGTAAGGGTCATCGCCGGTGGATTCAGTACGACCATCCGCGCCCGCCCGCTCACGAAGGACGACGTGGCCGTTATGTCCGCCACCCCGGCCCCGGTCCCCGTCACCAGCCCGGACCTATCCACCACCGCGACCGAGGTGTTGCTGGACGCCCACCAAAAGCCGGCGCCCGCAACTGCGTGGCCGTTCCCGTCGGCGGCCTCGGCTGACAAATGCAACTTTTCGCCGGTGACCAGCGTGTCGGTTGTGGGCGTCACGGCCACTGCCGCCACCTTCTGGGCCACCGTCAGGGCCGCACCTCCGGATGCCGAGCCCGTCGTCGCGGTGATCGTCGCCGCGCCGTTGCGCACTGCCGTCACCACGCCGTTCTCGTCGACCGTTGCCACCGCGGTGTCGCTCGACGTCCATGCGAAGGCGGCGTTGGCGACGGCGTTCCCGTTCGCGTCCATCGCCTCGGCCGACAGGCGCACCGTGTCCCCCAGCGCGCTCAACCTGCCCCGGTCGGGCGACACCCTCACCACGCTGGCCTCCTGGGCCACCGTCACGGCCGCACTCCCGGATGCCGAGCCCGCCGCCGCCGCGATCATGGCCGCGCCGTTGCCCACCGCCGTCACCACGCCGTCCTCGTCGACCGTTGCCACCGCGGTGTCGCTCGATGTCCATGCGAAGGCGGCGTTGGCGATGGCGCTCCCGTTGACGTCCATCGCCTCGGCCGACAGGCGCACCGTGTCCCCCAGCGCGCTCAGCGTGCCTCCGTCGGGCGACACCGTCACCACGCTGGCCTCCTGGGCCACCGTCACGGCCGCACTCCCGGATGCCGAGCCCGCCGCCGCCGTGATCGTGGCCGCGCCGTTCGCCGCCGCCGTGACCTGCCCGGAGGCGTCCACCGCCGCCACCGAAGCATCGCTGCTCGTCCACGCCAACGGGACGCCCGCCATCACCTGCCCGTTCTGGTCACGTACCTCGGCGGTGAACCGCGCCGTCTCGCCGAGCGCGGTGAGTTGGGCGGTCGCCGGGGTTATGGTGACCGTCGTGGGGCTGGGCGGATCGGGGACAGCCGGGGTTGTGCCCCCGTCACCGCAGGCAGAGACCCACACGACACCTGCCAGGCCTGCCATAACAAGCAGCATGACTGGGGCGTAGTTCTTCTTGCCGTCCAACATTGCACCGCCCTCCGATTCGAAAAGAGGCCCACCCGCATCATCGCCGGACTACTTAACCGATCAACGTGGTGACAGACTGTCGCGAATGGCAAGCCAGAGGCTTGTGCTGCGCGATAATCTCGTGTCGTTCCGGTATGTTTCCGCGATCACCGGGGTTTCCGCCAGGAAAGCCAGGATCGGAGCGCATCTACCGGTGAACACCGAGGATGTGATCGCCGCTCGTGGCACGCCGCGACACCTTCGGGTGACTGAAGCGCGAACGACGCCACGACGAAACGACGCGAAACACCCAGAGGAGACGCGTGGCTACGCGTTCAACCTGCTTTTCCGAAGTCGAAGCCATCCGGGTGGCAAAGGGAAGCAACGGACACTCCCTCGGGGTGATGGACGCCCTTGGGGGAAGGATCTCGGATGACGCTGACCGGGCCGGAGGGCGCGGCCACAATCGACGCCGAAGGTGGTTCTGCGGCGGTGCTGCTGCGCGATCCGGTCACGAACCACGTGCGGGGCGGCGGATCTCGGCGATGTCGCGTTTGGCCTGTCCGGCCGCATGTCGGGCTTCGACGTTGAGGTCAGCCGCGGGATCCCCGACGTGTTGAGCCGCCGCCAACCCCGCTAGCGTCGCGTTCAGGAGATCCTGAGCGGGCCCGAAAGGACCTCCGTGTTCGGGTGGAAGGTCGCCCAGGCGAACCAGAAGGCGATGTAGGCGTCCGCCACCTGCGGGAGCGCCGAGCCCTCGAGAGGCCCCGCTACCGCACGGCCTTCGAGGTTCCACCTGCTGCCCGTCTGCACGTCGAAGAACCCGCCGTCCCGCACCTCGAAGGTAAGATCCCGGCCGCCGGACCTCGGGTGGTAGGCCACGGCCGATTGGGCCCGGGTGGACCAGAACACCACTACCGGCCGCGTGCCCTGCACGTCGTCGTGCACCACCACCACGTCGCCCCGGCTCTCGAGCACGATGAACGGGAACGCCATCCCGAAGCCGTTTTCGCGCGGGATGCCCAGGACCCGCTCCTTGGGGGGACGGCGCGTGTCGAACTCGGGGTGCGGAAACAGCGTCTGGGGGTTGTCGACGACCTCGTAGTCGCCATAGGGATAGCTCTCATAGTCCCGGCCCCGCGGCTGGAGGCCCGAGACCACCAGGGTCTCGGGATGCAGGTCCTTCCAGGTCCCCCAGCTCATTTCGATCGCGGGCAGCGGCTCGAGCCGCTGTCCGTCCAGCGGGCCGCACCGGGCACCCTGCATCATCTGCGGGAAGAGCGATTCCTCGGCTCCGTCGAGCCGCCGGTTGAACATCATCAGGTTGTTGTGAAAGAGGAGGCCCGAGACGCCGAAATCGACACCCTCGACGGAAGACCGATCGAACACCATGCTCGACCCGGTGAGGGGACAGTAGGTGACCGCAAACGGGCGCCCGAAGTCGTCGAAGTTCACGATCTCGTGCCACCAGAGGATGTTGTGGGGGACCGCGATGAACCGTCCGTCAGCCTCGATCCCGATCACCCGGTCGACTTCGCGGACATAGGTGGCTTCGGCGTGCTCGCTGGAGACGAGCGACGGGTTCACGAGTGCCGGAATGCCGTCCCGGCCCACGCCCCCGGAGACGATGAACTCCTGGGGAATGCTGCAGAAGGAGTCGTCCGGCAAGGACGGTGCCGCGTTACCCTCGCCCTCGAATGGCGAAGTCGCCTCGAAGGCGCTGCACGCGGTCAGGGCGCCCGCCACCGCACAGATGGCGGCCCGTCGCAACCTTCCCGGCGAGAAGCCGCTCATCGCCTCAGCGAGATGATCTCGATGATGCCCCGGGGATACCCCATCCCGTAGCGGCTCGCCGCCCTGCCGGGATCCAGGTAGTGAATCTCCTGGATGTCCCGCACCTGATATGCGTTCAGGACGTTGATGTCACCGATTCGCGTCCCGTCCATGAAGACCGTCGGAGTCACAGGCGTCGCATTCGCGAGGCCCACGGTCTGGCCCCGGGCCCGAAGCCACTGGGGATTGAGCGCGCGGATGACATCGAACGCCGTGATCGCCTGCGATTCCTCGATCTGCGCGCGGGTGATGAGGTTGCGGGCGCCGCCCGGACCGCTGCCCGTGGACGCGCATCCCTGGAGGGAGAATGCGAGGAGGAGGGAGAGGACGAGGTACCGCATGAGGTCCTCCATGGGCGAGGGAAGCTTCCTCAACGTAGCACCGGAGGGGTGGGTTGGGCGACAGGTCGGGGACCGCACCGGGAGCCGTGGCTCCCTGGTTCACCTGCAGGTCATGCCTTGCCAACTCACTTCTCCGTCAGGTCCCATCCGGATCCTGAGGTCGGGGTGGCGAATCCCTCCGGTGTCGTCACCGGGACCTGAGGGCTCTTCGCAGCGAATCAGCGGCTCCACCGGCATCGGCTCCACTACCATGGCGGATGCGCCGACGGCTGCGGCGGTGGCATCAGCGGCACAATAAGGACCGCGGGCATCCCTGATTCGTCCTCGCCACGCCTCGAAGGCGGGCGTGGGCGGGAGACAGAGTGGGTTTTCGTGCCACCAGAACCGGGAGAGATCGAGGTCGAGGAAGGAGTCGGGAACACGCCCTTCCAGATCGTTCTTGCTGATGATCAACTCGTCCAGCTCGGCGAGGTCGCCCAGCTCCGGTGGGACAGTGGTGGATAGACGGTTGCCTTGCAGGCTCAACACCCGCAAGCGGGTCAGATTCCCCAACTCCGGTGGGATTGGTCCCGTCAGCCCGATTCCATCCTGTGACCGTCCTCCCTGCCACTGGTTAATCGTCAACTCTGTCAGTTTGGCGAGCTTCCCAAGCTCGGGCGGTATGGCGCCCGTCAAGGCGTGGTGGCCGATCCGTATCGTCCTGAGGTCGGACAGCCTGCCCAGTTCAGAGGGAAGCGATCCCGTAAGGGCGGCTCCTCTACTCTCGAAATCACCCGGACTCTGGACCAGTTGCAAGACCTGCAGGCTGGCAAGGCTCCCGATCCCGGGTGGAATCGCACCCGTAATGCCGGTGTAACCGAGGGTCAGCCACTCCAGCCTCCCGAGCTTCCAGAGTTCTGTCGGGATTGAGCCGTTTATGCCGTAGCCGATGAGGTGCAGGGTAGTCAGGTTGGCCAGTCTTCCCAGTTCGGGCGGAACTAGCTACCATACGTCCAGTGCGTTCCACAGACATCCACCAATAGTCTTGCAAGACGCTATTGGACAGCCGTTTACATGGATACGTCGAGCGTGCGGTGTCCCTTGCAGTCCAGTGTATTCCGGTGTATTCTTCCCTGTGTAGTGATTTGGTATGTGATACACAACGGGAAGGAACACCCATGACGAAGCGACCCAGGACACTATCCGCCGCGTTCGTGCGGACAGTGGGCCGAACCGGCGTGTACGGCGACGGACGGGGCGGACGGGGGTTGAGCCTCCGGGTGTACCGGACGGTTGATGGCCGGATCACGAAGACATGGCGGCAGCGCGTCAGGATCGACGGTCGGCTGACCTCGATCGGGCTCGGCCCCTATCCCGAGGTCACGCTGGCCGAGGCTCGCCGGAAAGCGCTGGACAACAGCCGCATGGTCCGCCAAGGCCGGGACCCGCGCGGGCGCCGCGTCCCGACGTTCGCCAAGGCCGCCGAACGGACCATCGAGCTTCACCGCGACTCTTGGAAGGAAGGCAGCCCTCTCCCCCAGCAGTGGGAATCGACGTTCCGGCTCCACGCTGCGCCGCTGATGGACAAGCCGGTGGACCGCATCACGAGCGCGGACGTACTCGGGTGCCTCTCACCCATCTGGAGCACCATGCCCACGGCCGCGCGGAAGGCCAAGCACCGGATCGCCGCCGTCTTCCGCTGGTCCATCGGTCGGAACTACCGTCGTGACAATCCGGTCGACCGGGCGGTCGCCGCGCTGCCGAGGCAGAACGGCAACGCCGGGGGGCACCACCGCGCGCTGCCGCACGGCGAGATCGCGGCGGCGCTCCGGGCGATCCGCCGGGCCGGGAACGGGAGTCCGGCGGCGTTGTGCGTCGAACTGATCGCGCTGACGGCGGTTCGTCCCGGCGAGGCGCGCGGCGCGCGCTGGGACGAGATCGACATGGACGCGGCCACGTGGACGATTCCGGCGTCGAGGATGAAGGCGGGCCGCGAGTTCACCGTCCCGCTCGGCACGGGCGCGCTGGCCGTGCTGGAAGGGGCGCGCAAGCTGTCGGATGGGTCGCCGCTGGTGTTTCCGTCGAGGACCGGGAGGATCCTTGCGCCGAAGACTGTGTCGAGCGTGCTCCGGCTCGCCGGTGTGAACTCGACGCTGCACGGGTTCCGGTCGAGCGCGCGGTCGTGGATGGCCGAGTCCGGCGTCCCTGCCGAGGTCGCGGAGGCCTGCCTCGCCCACGTTCCGAAGAGCAAGGTCGTTCAAGCGTATCAGCGCTCCGACCTGCTGGAGAGGCGCGCCGAGGTCCTCCAAGCGTGGAACAACTACGTCGCGTAGCCGTTGGACGGTGCTACCCCGCCGCCGACCCCGGGAGCATGGTTTTCGACGCACGACCCGTTCCGTCCCTGGCTCGTCGGAGTCTTGCATCCGTGACCTGGGTCCGTAGCCGGCTGACCGCGTGGGCGGTCGTTCCACCAGACTGTGCCACGGCCCAGAGCCCATCGAGGTCCTCCCGGGCCAGAAGCGCAATGTCGTCACCCTCGGCCTTGTCCACCTCGGCTTTCGACAGAGCCGCACGCGGTGTGGCCGTCGCGAGAACCGGGATCACTTCGCTGTCAGGGAGTTGCTTGCGCATGTCCGCCGACCTTGCGATGAGCTTGCTCAGCTTTGCCTTCGCGTCCGGCGGCCCGACCGTGCATTCGATGGCCAAGATAACGGACGAGGCCGGATCGTGGGCCAGACTGTCGACGGCGTCCCCAAGCCCGCCCTGCGCGTAGAGCGGGTCAACTTGAAATCCGAGGAAGAGGAACAGCAGGCCCACGGCCTCCTCGAACTCCCTCCCCTTGTTCCAACTCTCGGGCCGCAGGCGCTCGAGGAACCGGCGAAGGTCCGGGTCCACGACGTTGTGCGTTCTCACCCGGATGTTGGAGCCCGCTTCGGCCAAGGGCCGGGAAACACAGTCCACGCACCTGCCTCCAATGAGAAGGAAGAGGGTGGCGGTCGCGTCACCCTTCCGAATCGGTATCTCCATCCGCGAGCGGAGAGCACTCCCCTCCGGTGCCCATTCGCGCTGGTCGAGCTTGGCCGACCGGTGACGGGGAGGCTCACCGGCAGAGCCCACGGTCCAGACCAGTTCGGCCTTTGCGACAAAGACCTTCGCCGCCGCCCGAAGAGCGACACTCACGCGTTCCGGCGAAGAGGCGACTTCCCCGCGATCGAAACGCACGGCCAGCGGCGCGATCAAATCGCAGATGGTAGCGGTGCGTTGGATCTCCAGCGCCCCCGGCCGTGCGCAGAAGCTCCGCACCAAATCCGAGAGGCCATCGTAGGCGTTCGCTCCACTGCGAATCAGGTTGTCCAAATCCAAGGGGTTTGGAATCGCCTGCCTCACGACTTTCCACATCGAAGAACCATGGCTCAAGAGGGCGTGACAACTCCAGGGATCGTACTTGGCACTCCGGAACGATTCGGCCAGGTTGCTGAAGACGTATCTCGTATCCGAGACGGGCTGGGCCGACTCGTCGACGTATTGGACGGACGACTGACCCGGTTTCGCCTTACCGCTGACGATCCCATGCACCAAGACGGGCAAGTCCGTGATCGGTAAAACCGCCTGCCAAGCGCGGAAGTCCGACCGCTCGACCGGAGAAAATGCGGGAACCGACCCAACGGCGCGGTGGTCCAGGAAACCGCGGGTGACGAGGTTCACCCAACTGCGACCGCAACGGATGGCACAGATGCGTAGATCGATCGACCTCCAATACCCGGCGTTCTTCACCGAGTCGACGAAGCGGTCCGCGTCGTTGGCTGCGCGTTCGCGCTGTTCTTGAGACACAGGGGTCTCCGTGGCACCGGTGGGTTTCGATCATCACGGCGGAGGTCGTGAACCTAACACCGTTGGCTCCGTGATCGCCGCGGGACGCGCGATCCGCGGCGCCGATGGTTCACGAACGACTTGCCCGCGTGCGTCGGCGGGTGAGCGTAAGACCATTCGACCGCGGCTCGCGAGCGCCGTGCTCAACGTCTACAACTCAAGGTGCAGGGCGTCCCGGACGCTCCCTCTGCTTAGGCCGTTCACGCCATCACCCTGCGTACCTTACAGTCGTCTTGAGACCCAGACGGCGCGTCCGACGACATGGACCTCCTCGGCGAGTCGCTCGTAGCTGTCGTACTCGGGGTTGAGGGACTTGAGCACCACCTTGGGCGGGTCGGAGTGGGGTACGTGCTCGATCCGCTTGGCGACGAGCCCCATGCCGTCCCAGATCACGAAGATGCCGGGCGGCACCGGGACCTGGCGGCTCACGTCGATCAGGATGCGGTCTCCGCTCGATAGCAGCGGCTCCATCGAGTCGCCGTCGACCGCGATCATTTGCAAGTCCTCGGGTTTGGCCCGGAACTCGTGGCGGATCAGGGGATCGGCGAAAAGCCACATATCTCTGGTCCGCTCGAACTCGTCGTTCCACGCTCCCGGACCCGCTGAGGCACGGACATCGATCTCGGGCACTGCGCTGTAGCCCCTCGGGGCGGCGTGCGGTGCGACCACGGGCGGTTTCCGACGCGCTTTGCGGCTGACGCCCCGATCGTGCTTGAGCAGGTCGGGGCTGCACCCCAGATGCTCCGCCAGCGTCTCGCGGTCATCCTCGCCCAGCACGCGGGGCGTGCCCCGGTGGACGAACTGGTGCAAGTAGGCAGGGTTGCGCTCCATGGCGCGCGAGGCCGTGCGCAGGTTCGTGCGGCTGTCGGCCAACAGCCTGAGCAGCCTCCGGCGCACCGGGTCCAGTTGATCGGTGTCTTTCCTTCGTCGTCCCATGAGTGGGAAATTACCTACTTCATGCCGCCGGAGCAACTGGGCTACCGATACGGGCGTAGGTGTGTTTCAGCCCGACTGGCGATGATCTCCAGAAGTCCGGTTCCGTATCTCATTGTCTTTCAACGACGTGGGAAATAGCCTATCTCCTACCATCTTGCGGCGCTTGCCGCCACCGTGTTTTGGTGGACGGGCAATGGAGAGCCTGACGATGCACTTCGAGCGCCGCGTGGCCGCCTTCCTTCGGCGCGTGCGGATGTCGCCGTCGGAGTTCGGAGAGCGCGCGGTCGGAGACCGGAGCTTCCTGGGCGAGATGCGCCGGGGCCGTTCGCCGAGGCTGGCGACTGCGGACCGGGTTCTGGCGTTCATGGAGGCTTACGGCCGGAGTCGCGAATCGGACGGTTCCCGGGATTCATCATCAGGGAAGGAGGTAGGAA
>JAJDXG010000005.1 GCA_022823365.1 Gemmatimonadota bacterium | reverse complement strand
GTCCTCACGCTCGCAGACCTCGAGGGCGTGGAGAGCGACGACATCGGGGAGACGCCGGGATCGGAAAGCTACGTATCCGTCGGCGAGAACTACGCATCCGGCGCGCCTCTCTTCGGAAAGACGTCTCATGTCGCCGTGCTGGGACAGCGGATCTTCCGAGGCTCGTCCGACGCGATGCAGGTGGAAGAACTGGACATGACCGGGAGTCCGGTCCGCATCCTGCGCATTCCCGGCTATCCCCTGGACCTGAGCGATGCCCGGATCGCGGCCGAACGGGAGGCCCGTCTCGAAGAACTTCCTTCCGCCGCGCCCCCGTTCATCCGGCAGTTGGTCGAAGACTTGCCCGCTCCGGCGACCCGACCCGCATACGCAGATATGCTCATCGACCCTTCAGGGACAATCTGGCTGGAGCTGTACAGAGGCGTTAGCGAACGGGACCGCCCGCAGGAATGGCTCATTCTGGATGCAGACGGCACTTGGCTCGGCACCGTCGTCGTCCCGGACCGTTTCGTGGTGATGGAGGTCGGGATGGACATGATGCTCGGCGTGTGGCGCGACGAACTGGATGTCGAGCATCCGCAGGTGCTGCGACTCACGCGCAATTGAAAATGCCGGATATCCACAGACGGGGAACGACAATGGCGACACGCTCGACTGCCGATCCCCGTTGTGTCGTCATTCTCCTCCTGTGCGGCATGGCCGGCTGCAGCGACGCGGACTCCGGCCCGCCCCTGGTCGTCCAGCGGGACAGCGCCGGCATCGAGATCGTCGAGGCGTTGCGTCCGCTCTGGGGTGATTCCAGCCTGTGGCACATCGATCCCGAGCCGCTCCTCGACCTGACGACGTCAGGTGACGCCCCCCAACACGAGTTCTTCCGGGTGCGCGGTGTCCAGCAGCATGCCGATGGCTCGATCGTGCTCGCCGACCGGCAAGCCCGGGAGATTCGGCGCTACTCGAGCGCGGGTGCGTTTCTGGGCGCGCTCGGCGGGCGCGGGCGGGGTCCGGGAGAGTTCCGCAACCTCCAGCGGGTGGAGATCGTTGCCGACTCGGCGTTCGCGCTCGACTTCGACGGACGGGTCACCGTAATCGGCCCCGACATGGAGTTCGCGCGGGTCTTCGATCTGCCTTCGCAGGTTTCGGACATTCACTTCCTCGGCGAGGGCACGCTGCTGGCCGAGGCGTTCATGTGGGAGGGACTGGAGGAGGTCGCCAACCAATTGATCCGCCCATCGGTCGCGCTCCTCCTGTTCGACCTGGAAGGCGTCCCGATCGACAGCCTCGGCGTCAGACCGGGAAGCGAGTCGTACTCGTACAACCTGGTGGAAGACTACGGAGACGCACCGGCGCTCTTTCCCAGGGCCGGGCAGGTGGCCACGCTGGGAGCACGCATCTTCTACGGGTCGTCGGATCTCATGCAGGTGGAGGAAATGGACCCGTCAGGGCGGGTGGTGCGCCTCCTGCGCATTCCCGGCTATCCTCTGGACCTGACCGACGCGCAGATCGCGGCCGAACGGAATTCCCGTCTCGATATGGATCTTCCTCCCGGCATGACCCTTCCTCCGTTCATCCGGCGGATCGTCGAGGCGCTGCCGGCCCCCGTGACCCGGCCTGCGTACGCGGAAATGCTCGTGGATCCATCGGGAGCGGTCTGGCTGGAGTTGTATCGGGGAGGAAGCGAACAGGACCGGCCACAGGAATGGCTGGTTCTGGACGCCGACGGCACCTGGCTGGGCACCGTTGAGGTCCCGGACGGTTTCCGGGTCACGGACGTCACCATGGAAACCGTGCTCGGCGTCTGGCGCGACGAGGTGGACGTCGAGCATCCCCAGGTGTTGCGCCTGACCCGGGGCGAAATGTGAGCCCCCGCCACGCTGGCCCTTTCGGCGGAGACGGGCGAAGCCATCGGGCGGATCGCGACACATCCTTCATCCGCTCGGCCATGGTCCCGGCGTGTACGACAGTACTGCTCCTGTCCAGCATCGCTTCCTGCACCAGCCAGGACTCCGGCCCCCCGCTCGTGGTGCAGCGCGACAGCGCCGGAATCGAAATCATCGAGGCGTTGCGTCCGCTGTGGGGCGATTCCAGCCTCTGGCGCATCGACCCGGAGCCGCTCGTCGACCTCGCGCTCTCCGGCAGCGGCCCGGCTCACGAGTTCTTCCGCGTCCGTGGCCTGAAGCAGCGGCCGGCCGGCTCGCTTGTGGTTGTCAATCGAGGGTCCCAGCGGATTCGCCTCTACTCGCCCGAAGGGGAGTTTCTCGGTGAATCGGGAGGGCAGGGGGAGGGCCCTGGAGAGTTCAGCAACCTCTGGCGGATGGAGCTCGTGGCCGACACGGTGCTCGCGCTCGATGTCGGCGGACGGGTCACCGTCGTGGGCCCCGATGCGGAGTTGGTCCGCACGTTCGAGCTGCCCTACCAGCTTTTCGAACTCCACTACCTGGGTGACCGGACGCTGCTCGCCGAGTCCAACGTGGGCGCCGAGCTGGAGGAGGCCGGCGTACAACTGATGCGCTCGCGCATGGCACTCGTCCGATTCGACCTGGAGGGCGCCTGGATCGACAGCCTGGGCATCAGGCCGGGCGACGAGTCATTCGAGTTGGCCTCCGAGGACGACTACATCAGCGGTCCCGCCCTGTTCGGCAAGGACTCGCAGGTGGCTACGCTCGGACCACGGATCTTCTACGGGTCCTCGGACCTCATGCAAGTGGAGGAATTGCACCCTGCGGGGAATCTCGCGCGCATCCTGCGCGTCCCCGACTATCCCCTGGGCCTGACCGGCGAGCAATTCGATGCGGAACGGCAAGCCATGTACGATGCGACCTTCCCCCGGGGAACGCCGGTGCCTGCCCGCTTTCGTCGTTTCATGGAGGCGCAGTCGGCTCCCGCGACCCGGCCCGCATTCGACAACATGCTGGTCGACGCGTCGGGGGCGGTCTGGCTGGAGTTGTACAGGGGCTTGAGCGAACAGGACCGGCCCCGGGAATGGCTCATTCTGGATGAAGACGGAATCTGGCTCGGAACCGTCGAAGTCCCGAAGCGCTTTACGGTGTGGGACATCACCATGGACGCCGTACTCGGCGTCTGGCGCGACGAGCTGGACGTGGAGCATCCGCAGGTGCTGCGGCTGATTCGGGACGGAGGCTGAGACGGCCGAAACCCCGGCGGGCCCATTGCATGCCCACCGGGGGTTCGTTCCCGCCGGATTGAGCCGACCAGCCGATCCGGAAGCGGATCAGCTCACCGCGCTCAGCAGCGCCGATGTGTCAGACCACTACCGCGTCTCCCACAGCCAGTTGTAGTTGAGCCGCACGTAGTAGTAGCCGCCGTTGAAGCCGAACGGCGTGCTCTCCGGGTATTGCGCCCCGACACCCAGCGCGTTCGGACTCTCGTCCGGATAGGTGTTGAGCAGGTTCTGCACCCCGAACGTGACCGCCGCGCTCTCCGACAGATCCAGCGCCATCTCGGCGTCGACGATGAAGCGTCCCGGGTAGGTGTGCTCGTCGCCGATGTCGTACCAGCCGTCGTAGTAGGTGCCCCGCAGGAGGCCGCGCACCCGGCCGAACGAATGCACGCCGCTCAGCGAGGCGCGGAAGCTCGGCAGCGACTGCTCGAGCTGGAAGACGCGGTCGTCGTCCACGACCTCGGGATCACGCTCCGTGACCTCGGTGTCGGTGAAGTTGAAGAGGAAGTTGACGCTGGTGTTCCCGCCCATGGCCTCCGGCGAGTAGTTCAGGACGAAGTCCCAGCCCTGGGTCAGAGTCGAGAAGTCGTTGGTGAAGAAGCGGAACTCGGCCAGGTTGCTCGCGCTGGTGATGCCTTCGGACACCAGTTGGGAGACCTCGGCGTCGGTGAGCTTGAAGGTCCTGGTCTGAGCGAAGCGATCGTCGATCGCGATGCGGAAGTAGTCTCCCGTCAGCCGCAGCGGACCCGCTTCGTACACGAGCCCGGACGCGATGCTGAACGAAGTCTCCGGCTCGAGCTGACGTCCGCCCTTCAGTTGCGCCACGCGCGAAGTCGACGGGATGGTGCCCCGGTTGACCAGGTCGCCGATCTCGGAGTCGAAGACGGTCGACACGTTGAAGGTGTTCTGCTGTCCCGGCGTCGGCGCGCGGTAGCCGGTGCTCGCGCTCGCGCGCAGGGAAACCTGCTCCGTGGCCGCGACGCGGGCGGACAGCTTCCCGGTGGCCTGGCCTCCGAAGTCGGAGAAGTTCTCGTAGCGGCCGGCGAGGCCGATGTTCCAGTTGTCGGTCACGCCGTTGCCGAGATCGAGATCGGCGTAGACGGCGGTGTTCCGGCGGCTCCAGTTGCCGGCCGCCAGCGGGCTGAACCCGGGGAAGCCGTTGGAGGAGGAGCTGAAGCCCTGGGCGGCGTACGGTCCGATCTTCCAGGACTCGTCCTGTCCCTGCCCGACCTCGAAGCGTTCCTCGCGGCGCTCGAAGCCGCCGGCGAGGTGCGTGCGGTCGTTCACCTCGTAGGCCAGGTCCAGGTTGAAGTTGAGCTCTTCCTGGTTGTAGAGGCCGGGGTCGAAGTTCGTGGGCGTCTGCGGCCCGAGCGCGGCGTTGACCGTGTTGTAGATGAAGAAGTCCACCTGGTTCTTGCCGAAGCTCGTGCTCGCGTCCCACGAGATGCCGCTGTCCGTGCGGCCCCTCAGGCCGCCCACGACGGAAGCGTCGAAGACGTTGCCGCCGAACTGGGGCGTGAAGCCGCCGGGGAACATCTCCTGGAAGGAGAAGCAGTTCGGGTCGTCGAAGACCTGACGCAGCGCCACGGGATCGGGGATGTTGTTGGTGACGTTCACCACCGGGCAGTTGGCGGAGCCGTCGAGGATGCCGTCCCTGGCGTCCAGCACGTCGCCGATCAGGAGCGTGCTGCCGCCGTCGCCGCTGAACACGCCGCCTCGGGTGTTGGGGTTGCGGAAGAAGAAGCCGCCGTCCACCTCCTTGGTCCCGACGTTGCCGAAGGCGTAGGCCTGCTCGTCGTCGTCGAAGGTGTAGCCCGTGTTGACCCAGACCTTCAGGTCGTCCGTGACCCTGGGTGAACCCCAGATCTGCGCGGTGGGCGTGCGCACCGCCGTGTTCCCGGCTGCGATCAGCCCGGCGGCGTCGCCCCGCTGGATGGCGCGGTCGGTGGGGTCCTGGTTGCCGTACTCGACGGTGATGTTGGCGAAGCCGGACTCGCCCAGGGGGAGGCCGACGTTGCCGGCCACCGAGAGAGCATCTCCGTCGCCCTCGTAGAAGCTGCCCTGCTTGACCTCGACGCTCCCGCCGGAGCGGTCGTTCTTGAGAATGAAGTTGAGCACGCCGGCGATGGCGTCCGAACCGTACTGCGCCGCGGCGCCGTCGCGCAGCACCTCGACCTGACGCAGGGCGAGGCCCGGGATGGCACCGATGTCCGGTCCCTGGGCCCCGTCCGAGAGCCCGCCGCCCAGCCACGTGATGACCGCGCCCCGGTGACGCCGCTTGCCGTTCAGCAGCACCAGGGTGTGGTCGGAGGCGAGGCCGCGCAGGTTGGCCGGACGGGTGATCGTCGCGGCGTCGCTGATCGGCTGCATGTTGACGTTGTAGGACGGGACCACGGTTCGGAGCAGGAAGTCGATGTTGGTCTCGGCCTGGTTGGCGATCTCGTTGACCGGGATCACGTCGACCGGCACCATCGATTCCGTGACCGTCCGGGGGCGCGTGCGGCTGCCGACCACCACCAGTTCGTCGAGTGTGAAGGTCACGATGTCGAGACCCAGCTCGACCGTGGTGGTCTGACCACTGGTGACCGAAACGTCCTCCGAGAGAAGTCCGTAGCCGATCAGCCTGACTTCGATGGTGTGGCTCCCGGCGGCCACATCGGCCATCGTGAAGCTGCCGTCGGGCCCGGTGAATGCGATGATGTCAAGCGCAGGGACTTCGACGCGTGCCCCGCCGAGTCCCGCCCCGCTGTCGTTGCTGCGTACTGTTCCTTCGATGGTTCCCTGTGCGAACGCCGCGGATGGCAGTGCCGTCAGCGCCAGTGCCAGGATTCCTCGTCTGATCATGCTGTTGATCTCCTGTATGGGGATGGATGAATGGGACCCACTTGAGGCGCCTTGCATCCCTCGCCGAGCTGCGGCATCCTCAGAATGGAACCCACAATCCCTTGTCGCAGGCGAGATACGCGCGTGGCGCGATACATGAAGCCTCTTCTTCCAATCGTGTCAGCGCTGGCCGTCACGGCGGCGGCGCGCCCCGGCCCGGTCGCTGGCCAGGACACGGATGCAAACGCTGTGCCCCCATACACCCACGAGCAGGCGGAGCTGGGCGCAGCCGTGTACCGGAACGCTTGCGCCGACTGTCACCTGGCCAACCTCCGCGGTGACTTCGAAGCCCCGGAGCTGGCGGGCCGGAGCTTCCGCAGGGCCTGGGATGATGTACCGATCCGCGAGCTGCTCGAGAACATCCGCACCACCATGCCGGAGGGAGATCCCGAGTCCCTGAGCGACGAAGAGTACGAAGCCGTCGTGGCGTACATCATCAGGGAAAACGGAGGAGTGCTCGGAGGAGTCTCGCTCACGGGGGCCCCGGTCGCCGTTCCCGGGGCGTCCCGGCCAGAGGACGCCTCGTCCCCGCAAGAGGGCTCCCCGCCCGCCGTCGTCCCTCCCACCCCCGGCCGCCCCGGCACCGGCCACTCGCCGCACGCGCTGACCGGGCCGCCACCGGGCGGGATCGGCGACGTCACCGAAACCCCGACCGGCTTGACCCGCACCTGGCGCCCTGCCGCCGCGGCCCCCGCCTCCGACGCCGACCTGGCCGACCCCCCCGCGGCCGACTGGCTGCACTGGCGTGGCAACCCGGGCTCGTGGGGGTACAGCCCGCTCGACCAGGTCGACGCCTCGAACGTCCACCGCCTGCAGCTCGCCTGGTCGTGGGGGATGGAGAACGGGCGCAGCCAGCAGGCGCCCCTGGTGCGCGACGGCGTCCTCTTCCTCAGCAATCCCGGCAACGTGGTGCAGGCGCTGGACGCGGCCGACGGCACCCCGCTGTGGGAATACCGCCGGCGCTTCGAGGGCGGCCCGCGCGGACAGCTGCGCACCCTGGCCATATGGGAGGACATGGTCTTCGTGGCCACCGCCGACGCGCACATTGTCGCGCTCGACGCCGCCACCGGAACCGTCCGCTGGGAGACCCGCATCGCCGACCCGGAGAAGGGTTACTCGAACAGCACGGGTCCCATCGTCGCCGACGGGAGGGTCGTCAACGGCATCAACGGCTGCGGGCGCTTCTACGAGGAGAGCTGCTTCATTACCGCGCACGACGCCCGCACGGGCCGCGAACTGTGGCGCACCCACACCGTGGCCCGTCCCGGCGAGCCCGGCGGCGACACCTGGGGCGACCTGCCCTTCGAGCTGCGCGGGGGAGCCGACGTCTGGATGACGGGCAGTTGGGATCCGGGGCTCGGGCTGGTCTACTTCGGCACCGCCCAGGCCAAACCCTGGGTGGCCGCGAGCCGGGGCCTCACTACCGCCGACTCCACCGCCTACGCCAACTCCACCCTGGCCCTGCGCGTCGAGGACGGCAGCATCGCCTGGTACTACATCCACGTCCCCGGCGAGTCGCTGGACATGGACGAGGCGCTCGAGCGCGTGCTGCTGGACGTGAATGGTGAACCCACAGTGATCTCAATCGGCAAGCATGGCATCCTCTGGAAACTGGACCGCCGCGACGGCGCGTTCCTCGGCCTCACCGAGACCGTCTATCAGAATATATTGGATGTCGACTATGAGACGGGTGCCGTCCAATATAGAAATGATATTGCCAACGCCAAAGTCGACGAATGGCTCTCGGTCTGTCCCTCGACCGCCGGCGGCCACAACTGGCCCGCGAGCGGATACGATCCGGAGTCCGGCCTCCTGGTCACGCCGCTGAGCCAGAGCTGCATGGAGATCGCGGGACGGGAGACGGTGCTGGAGCCCGGTTCCGGCGGCAACCAGGGCGACCGCGCCTGGATGGAGATGCCCGGCACCGACGGCAACTTCGGCAAGCTGGCCGCCTACGACGTGGCCACCCTCGACGAGGTGTGGAGCATCGAGCAGCGCTCACCCTTCCTGACCGCGGCGCTCACTACCGCGGGCGGCCTGGTCTTCGTGGGCGACTTCGACCGCTGGATCCGCGCCTACGACGTGCGCACCGGCGAGGTGTTGTGGCGGAGCCGGCTGGGCACCTCGGTGATGGGATATCCGATTTCCTACGAGGTCGACGGCGTGCAGTACGTGGCGGTGGCGACCGCGCGCGGCGGTGGCAGCCCCTGGCGCATCCCCACCTTCCTGACCCCGGAGCTGGTGAGCCCGGAGGGCCACAACGCCCTCTACGTCTTCAAGCTGAGCGAGCCCTGAGGATGGTCGTCATGGCTCCTCATGCGCCCTGTTCGGGGCGATGGACGCGGGCTGGAGCACACGCCCTTTCTGTGGGCGCCGTGCTGGCGGCGTCCGTCTTCCTGTCGCCGCCCCTCGAAGCCCAACTTCCGCGCGCCTCCCAGCAGCGAGTCGCAGAGCCGGGCGAGACCCAGTTCAACCTCGACTTCCTGCGTCCCTCGGGCGGGCCGGTCATCCCCATCTTCGAGGGCTGGTACCCGATGCCGGACGGCTCCTACGCCCTCTCCTTCGGCTACTTCAACGTGAACACCGAGGAAGTCCTGGAGATTCCCCAGGGCGCGGACAACTTCATCGAGCCCGCCATCTACGACGGCGTCCAGCCCACCCACTTTCTCCCCGTCCCCGACGGCGACCGCCGACACTGGGGCGTCTTCACGGTGAGGGTCCCGTCCGACTTCGGCGACGGCGACGTGGTCTGGAGCCTGCGTCACGATGGGCGCACGTATTCGGTTCCGGGACGCATCAGGAATACGTCCTATCAGATCAACGGCTGGGTCTTCCCGGGCAGGGAGAGCTCCTCGCCGGTGCTGCTGCTGGAGGCCGATGGTCCCGCTGGCCAAGGCCCGGCCGGGGTGACGGCGGCGGGGCCCGCGAATGTCATAGCGGGCGAACCCGTGCGCCTGATCGCGTGGACGCACCGGGACGGGCGCTTTCCCGGGGACGAGAGGCCCATCCGTATCAAGTGGTTCAAGCACCGTGGGCCCGGCCGGGTCGCCTTCCGCGAGCCCGAGTCCGAGGTCCCTCATGAGGCGTGGAGCGCGGAGGGCGGAGCGGCGCTGACCACGGTCGCGACCTTCAGCGAGCCGGGCAGCTACGTGGTGCGCGTACTTGCGTACAACCGGGTGCCCGAGTTCGAATTCCAGTGTTGCTGGACCAACGGATATCTGCATGTGGAGGTGGGTCGATGACTCGCGGCTTCCGGATCCATACGGCCCTCGTGGCCCTTCCGCTGGTCTTCGGGCTTGCCCGGGGCACACCAACCGCCGCGCAGAATGCGGACACGGGCCCGGCAGGCGCTGTGGTCGCCATGGCGACCGACAACGACGCCCCCACCTGGTCGCGCGACGTCGCACCCATCATCCAGCGCTCGTGCCAGCAGTGCCACCGGCCCGACGGCATCGGCCCCATGCCGCTCCTCAGCTACGAGCAGACGGTTCCGTTCGCGCCGCTCATCCGCTACCGCGTACAACAGCGCATCATGCCGCCCTGGCACCTCGACAAGACGGTCGGGATCCAGGAGTACGAGAACGACATCTCGCTCAGCGACGACGAGATCGCCACCATCGTCCAATGGGCCGATGCCGGCGCGCCCGAGGGTGACCCTGCCGACATGCCGCCGCCCGTCGAGTATCCGCCCGCGTATGAATGGGAGCTCGAAGCGGAGTTGGGCCCGCCCGACTTCGTGGTGCGTTCAGAGCCGTTCACGGTCGTCGCCAACGGCCAGGACCAGTGGTGGGACCACACCGTGGAGTTCGAGGGGCTCGCGGAGCGCCGCTGGATCCGGGCGGCGGAGTTCAAGCCCTCGTATCCGCTCGGCGTGAAGGTCGTGCACCACGGCCACGTGCGCTTCGTGCAGGACGGCTACCGGATGGAGCTGGTCGGCATGGGCGTCGGCAAGCGCTGGGACAAGCTGCCCGACGGAATGGGCAAGCTCCTGCTTCCCGGGCCGGCGCAGATCTCCTGGGGACTCCACTATTTCCCGATAGGCACCCCGGTGCCGGACGACGTGGTGGAAGCCGGCGTCTGGCTCTATCCGCCGGGCTACGAGCCCGAGCTGTCGTCTTCGGGCGAACAGCGGCACCTTATCGACGGCACCTTCAGGACGGGCCCGCGCGCCCGCGACCTGATCATTCCGCCGCACGGCTTCCTCACCCTGGAGCACGCCTATGTGCTCGAGCAGCCGGCGCTCCTGCAGAGCTTCCGGCCCCACATGCACATGCGGGGCACGGCAATGTCCATGGAAGCCATCTATCCCGATGGGCGCCGTGAGATGCTCAGCCGCGTGAACCAGTACAACCACAACTGGCAGATCGCCTACATCTACGAAGACGATGTACAGCCGCTGCTGCCGAAGGGCACCGTGCTCCTCTTTCACTCGCAGTTCGACAACTCCGCCAACAACCCGATCAACCCGGATCCGGACCAGTGGGTGCTGTTCGGCGCGCGCGGGGTGGACGAGATGTCGCACGCCTGGGTGGGGGTCACGTACCTGACCGAGGAAGACTACCAGCGTCTGCTGCGGGAGCGGACGAGACTGGCGTCGGACGAGTCGTGAGAGCGTTCCGCAACCCGACGAAGCCGTAGCGGCGTCCCCGCGCTGTCCCGACGAGCCATTGGCGCGCCCGCAGGGCGTTCAACCGGGACTCGACCGTCCCGAACTCGCATTCCCGCGTGCCAATCTGCTATTGGCCTGGTTGGGCGTCCGTGACGCTGGCGGACCAGCACGTCCCGAATTCACACTCGGAAGGCCCAATCTGCCATTGACAGGTTGGGCGCCCCCACCGCTGCGGGACCCGGCGCGCGGCCGTCCCGAATTCACATGGCGAAGTCCCCATCTGCCATTGACAACTTTGGAGCTCGCGATTCTGCAGAGTCCGATATCGCGGATGCTCCAGCCTGCCAAGGGCTCTCACGGACGCGCTGACGGCCTTCGCAGCCCCGTTCCTCCCCGGGAGGTCTCCCAACCCCGTCCCGGCCACCACAGGGCATCCTGAGAAGCCGATTCCGGGGCCGTTATATTTGGGGATTATATACCCGGGTTGACGTTACTCGTCTTTTTTTGCGGATTTCGGGTCGCGGGAGACGACCTTTCCCGGCCGGTAGCGTAGCACCGCCCTGGCGACCTCTTCGGGCGTAGCGCCCTTGTAATCCGCCTTCAGGCC